>NZ_CP040297.1:3380000-4580000 GCF_013393945.1 Nostoc sp. TCL26-01 | reverse complement strand
TATTGACCGTCGGTTAATGCAGCTAGAGATGGAAAAGCTGTCATTAGCAGGGGAAGAGAAAGTCCCAGCCCAAACCAGAGAGCGTTTGGAACGCATAGAGTTAGAAATCGCCAATTTAACTGCAAAACAGCAAGATTTAACTAATCAGTGGCAAGGTGAAAAGCAAGTTCTAGAAGCCATCAGTGCTTTAAAGAAAGAAGAAGATGCTTTGAGAGTGCAAATCGAGCAAGCAGAACGTGCTTATGATTTAAATAAAGCAGCTCAACTTAAGTATGGCAAATTGGAGGGAGTGCAACGCGATCGCGAAGCCAAAGAAGCCAAGCTGCTAGAATTACAAAGCCAAGGTTCTACCCTACTGCGAGAGCAAGTCACCGAAGCTGATATTGCCGAAATCGTTGCCAAATGGACAGGTATCCCCGTAAATCGCCTGTTGGAATCAGAACGGCAAAAATTATTGCAACTCGAAAGCCATTTACACCAACGAGTCATCGGACAAGAAGAAGCAGTCGCCGCCGTCGCCGCCGCCATTCGTCGCGCCCGTGCGGGGATGAAAGATCCCTCACGCCCCATCGGTTCCTTCTTATTCATGGGGCCGACTGGGGTGGGTAAAACTGAACTCGCCCGTGCTTTAGCCCAGTTTCTCTTTGACTCTGAAGACGCTTTAGTACGCTTGGATATGTCCGAGTATATGGAAAAACACTCGGTTTCTCGGTTAGTGGGTGCGCCTCCAGGTTATGTAGGCTACGAAGAAGGTGGTCAACTTTCAGAGGTGGTGCGTCGTCATCCCTATTCTGTGGTGCTATTAGATGAAGTCGAGAAGGCACACCCCGATGTGTTTAATATTTTGTTGCAAGTATTAGATGATGGTAGGATTACTGATTCGCAAGGGAGAACAGTAGACTTCCGCAACACCGTCATTGTCATGACAAGCAACATCGGTAGCGAACATATTCTCGATGTTTCCGGTGATGACTCCCAGTATGAAGTAATGCGAAATCGGGTGATGGATGCTTTGCGATCGCACTTCCGCCCCGAATTTCTCAACCGGGTTGATGATACAATTCTCTTCCACACCCTCAGCCGTTCCGAAATGCGTCATATCATCCGCATCCAACTCAAGCGGGTGGAAAGTCTACTGCGAGAGCAAAAAATCTCCTTTGAAATCTCCCCAGCCGCCTGTGATTTCTTAGTAGAGCGAGGTTATGATCCAATTTACGGCGCACGTCCCCTCAAACGAGCCATTCAGCGAGAAATCGAAAATCCCCTCGCCACCAAGTTATTAGAAAATACGTTCATTGCTGGTGATACAATCTTGATTGATCAAGCTGAAACTGGTCTGACATTCAGCAATAAAGTGCTAGTTAAAGTTCCCACACCTCAGACATGATAATAATTCGTAATTCGTAATTCCGCTACGCGCAAGCAAGTAAAAATTTAGGTTGGGTTGAGGTTTTGGGAAACCCAACACCCGTATCCATACTAAATTTTTAAGATCCATGTTGGGTTGCGCTGCACTTAACCCAACCTACTTCTTGATTTTGAACGCCAGTCCGCACAATGGAGGAAACCCCCACAAGCGGCTGGCTCCTTTTGACCATTGACCATTGACCATTGACCATTGACCATTGACCATTGACCATTGACCATTGACCATTGACCATTGACCATTGACCATTGACCATTGACCATTGACCATTGACCATTGACCATTGACCATTGACTATTGACTATTGACTATTGACTATTGACCATTGACCATTGACAAAAAAGCCAGAAAACTTAGTTACACTGCGTAAGTTCTAACTTAGTCTGGGTTTAAAAAAACTCTTCCTCATCCATATCGTTGTCCCAGTTGGAAGACTCATTGTAACCATCATTGGTACTGTATGCTTCTGCCTTGGGACGACGGTTTTCTGGTTTTGCTGTTTCTCTTTCTCGTAGCGTGAGAGAAGATTGTTCTGTAGGCGGTAGACGTTCGACTGTTCGCCGTGTGGGTTTTTGGCGAGTGAAAGTTTTCCAAGCAGTTTTCACACCCACAAAAATGCTGCGTGTACCTACTTGGAGATTTTGAGCTTGCTTTTTTGCCCCATCTATGCTTTGGTCAACTTGTTGGACGACTTGACTGGCACTTTTGACACCTTCGCTGACATCATCAGTCAAATCTGTAATTTCTAACCCAGTGGTGCGGATAGCTTCTAGGGTAGGTGGTAACTCGCGTGAGAGTGTATCAAATAACTTTTCAGCGCTGCGGGCTGCTCGTGCTAACTCCTGCAAAGCGGGTATTGCCGCTACCAAGACAGCAGTTAAGCTGGCAGCGACTAAGAGAATAGACAGTCCCAACCAAAACAGGGGTTCAAGCACGGTAATTAGAGTTCAAAATACCCACGAAATACAAACCAAAAAATTCCCAATCAGAACACACTCATTAGCTGTAGGCAAATTATGAACGTTCTAATTCTTGGGGTAGAGGATCTGAGTCTTGGTTAGGTTTTTGCCGTTTCAAAACTTGATTTTCTCGCTGAGTAGCATCTACACCAGCTGCGATCGCTTCTTTTAATCTATCTAAAGTTTCATCCCAATTGCGTAAGGCATTGTTAGATAGACGGTCTGCTTGAATCTGTACACTTGTGGAAATATCTTCCGCTAATTCTGGGATAGCATCAGCAGATTTTCTCAAAAGTTTACGAGTTTCGCGCCCTGGGCGTGGAGCTGCAAGCAACCCTGCTAAAGCACCAATGGTAGCCCCTAGCATCACACCGCCAATAAATACTCCAGAACGGTTATTAGACATTTTTACTGTTTCTCTCCATACACCCATTTTAGGTGGGTTTTCGCCCCTTGCAAAACCTAAATGGTTTTAGATCATTAAGTTATCGTGACAACATCTCAACTATAAATGTTGCTTTTATGGCTTAACTGATTTTCTGGACATCTTTTTCCCAGATGTAGGATATGGTTTGCGAGAATAACGTCGCCAAGTTCGCTGTCCGAGTAAGAGAAGGCTGAGGATCTGTCTGACTTGCTGAAGTTGCGTTTGTAAGGACTGATTACCCTGGCGTAAATTATAGATGTTCTGTTGACCAAGATAAATATTTTCCGGTGCTTTATATAATAACTCATGGCTACAGCGTTCGTAGGCAGTGAGGCGATCGCCTATAAATACTATGAGCCGTTTCAGTTTCCAAATGCGCCAAGCTACATACAGCAGTATCAATGAAATTAGTGTGTTAATACCCACAACTACCATTACCATATTTGCCTTTATCGATAACTTGGCTTCCTTTTGATCATACCTGTTAGCGAACAACGACACACCCATCTGAGGATGCCATGAATGGGTGATAAAATCCCTCGTTCAACGACAAAATGGTTGGTAGAGACGTTGCAATGCAACGTCTCTACATCTATCGGGATAACTCCAACCCCTCGCAATTGCTAATTTAGCGAAAATTGCGATAATTTAGTTAAATATACTGAAATAATTAGGGTAAAGAGTAGTGAGTGATGTTCAAGTCTTAATTGACTTAAGTGATGCCGACATCGATTTAGAGCCAGAAGAATTAGAAGCATTAACCGCTAGTGTTGCCCAAGAAATTAGGGACATAGTTGAAGATGCAGAACCAGTGAGAGAGTCTGACATCCCCGACAACAGTAAACCAGCTTTAGCCGGATTTATCCCTGGAATGCTCACAACCTTCGTTAATCCTAAGAAAGCTAAAGAACTGCTTGATTCCTTGGGGAATCGTTTCTATGGTAAAACGTTGAAGTTGGATTATGAAGATAACGGTGCAAAATATAGCCTCGAATACACCAGCAAAGAGCAGTTAAATGATGCTTTAAGTGCTATTGAAAGACTATCAAAGGTAAAAGTCAGTGTAGTCAACAAGACTGATGGCTAAAGTTGCACTGCTGATTGGGGTGAGCGAGTATGAACCAGGTTTAAATGCCCTTCCCTCTGCTTCTCAAGATGTAGAAGCCTTCCAACAAGTTTTAATACATCCTGATATGGGGGAATTTGCACCCACAGATGTGACAGTGCTGATAAATCCCTCACGTCAGGTGATGGAACGGGCTATTTATAATTTGTTTACGAATCGCCAAAAAGATGATTTGGTATTATTTTACTTCTCCGGTCACGGGGTTAAAGATGAAAATCGCCATCTTTATCTGTCTAACCGGGAAACTACCCTGGAAAATAAAAGACTCATCATCCCCACAGCTGTATCTGCTAGGTATCTCCATGACAGGATGAATGATAGCAAATCTCAGCGACAGGTAATCATTTTAGATTGTTGCTTTAGTGGGGCTTTTCCCGATGGGTTTATGCCTAAATCTGATAGTTCTGTAGACATCGAAACTCAACTAGGTGCTAAAGGACGAGCAATTCTCACATCTTCCACTTCCCTACAATATTCTTTTGAGCAGGAAGGCTCGGAACTTTCTATTTACACTCGTTATTTAGTAGAAGGGATTGAAAAAGGTGCAGCAGACTTAGACGAAGATGGCTGGATTTCCGTGGATGAGTTGCATAACTACGCCAGTCGTAAAGTTATCGAAACATCTCCAGCGATGACACCACAGTTTTATCCTGTGAAGGAAGGGTACAGGATCAAATTAGCCAAAGCACCCATTGGTGATCCTCAACTCAAGTATCGTCAGGAAGTAAATAAACGAGCCAACCAAGGTAAATTTTCTATCCCTGCTCGTCGGTTGTTAAATTCTTTACGAACACAGTTACAGCTTACTTTAGAAATTGCCGAAGCAATTGAAGCAGAGGTTTTGCAACCTTATCTAGAATTTCAACGCAAATTGCAAGAGTATGAGGAAGTGCTAGATGAGTGTGTAAAAGCTGAGTATCCCTTAAATGAAATTACCCTGAATGATTTACAAGCTTACCAGCAACATTTAGGACTCACGGATGAGAATATTGCACCCATTCATCAACGTATCCTCCCAATAACCCCTCCCCCAGCCCCTCCCCTGCAAGGAGAGGGGAGCTTAACTTCTCCCTTCCTTGATATACCTCTCCCTGATATACCTCAAGAGACTGCTGCTCAACCCCTATTGCAAGAAGATGAGAGTCCAACTCCCCCCTTCCCTCTCTTCGAGACGCTGCGCGAACGTAGGGAAGGGGGGCTGGGGGGGTTAGGTCAATTTGCATTTGATGTAGTAACTGTCAACGTCGAAGGAAAGGAAACTAACCGTCAAAAAGGACAGGCGGAGTACTTTACTGCTGACTTGGGAAATGGTGTCGCCTTAGATATGGTTTCCATCCCCGGTGGTGAATTTTGGATGGGTTCCCCAGATGGTGAACTAAAGCGAATAAAGTATGAAAGTCCACAGCATAAAGTCACTGTTCAACCCTTCTTCATGGGGAAATTTCCTGTAACTCAAGCCCAATGGCGTGCTGTTGCAGCTTTACCAAAAGTTAGCCGTGACTTGGAAGCTGATCCATCTCGATTCAAAGGCGCAAATCGTCCTGTAGAGAGGGTATCCTGGTTAGATGCAACTGAATTTTGTGCGCGACTTAGCCAAAAACTGAGTCAAGAGTTTCGTTTACCCAGTGAAGCTGAGTGGGAATATGCTTGTCGTGCAGGAACCACTACCCCATTTCACTTTGGTGAGACAATCACTACCGATTTAGCAAATTACCGAGGGACAGATTGGGAGCATAACAGAACTGTATACTCAGGCTCTTATGGTAAAGCTTCCAAAGGGGTTTTGCGTGGGGAAACAACGGATGTAGGCAGTTTTGCTTTAGCTAATACCTTTGGATTATATGATATGCACGGACTGGTTTGGGAATGGTGTCTTGACTACTGGCATGATAATTATCAAGATGCGCCTACTGATGGTAGTCCTTGGTTAGTTGAAGGTCAAGAAAATGATAATTATTATCGACTGCTGCGTGGTGGTTCTTGGAACCTCAACCCTGGAGGCTGTCGCAGTGCGTACCGTGACAGGTATTCAGCCGACAACCGCTTCAACGGTCTCGGTTTTCGCGTCGTTCTAGTGTCCGAGTGAGGACTCCTTGCCCTTTGTACTCTTGCCCTTTTGCTCTTTACACTTCTTAACTCTTCTCTCCTATCTCCGCCGAAGGCGGATAAATTTTTTTGAGGAATTTAGAGCATGACAATATTTTCTCTGCTATTTAACAATATAGCGATTTTCATGCCGATGAAGTACACCTGCCTAGTTGAGAGGTCGTAGGGGCGGGTTAAGTGAGATATTGATGAATAATTGAAGCATATCTGTTAACCCGCCCCTACTGCTTGTGATAAATGCGGGTAGCCTCTGTAGCTTTAGTATTAGTAGCGATTGTATATTTTTTTAGTTGGAAGTCCCCTGGCGACGGTGGTTAGCGGCTTGTAATAACAAAGATTCGGCAAAAGCGATCGCATCACTTGCAGATTTGCCACCAGCTAGTTGTGCTAGTTCTTCCCGGCGAGTGGTTAAATCATCTAAGCTAGTCACACGCACAACGGTACGCTGTTCTGTGTTGCCATTATTACTTTTTTTACCTTTGCCCTGGGTAATAATTTGCTTATCTACACGGAAATGCTGATCAGCCATCGCCGCTACCAAAGGCTGGTGGGTTACACATAACACTTGCTGGTGTTGACTCAACTGGTGTAACTTTTCAGCGATCGCCTGGGCAACTCTTCCGGAAACTCCGACATCGATTTCGTCAAAAACTAGGGTTCCCACGGCATCAGCTTGCGTAAAACAGGCTTTGAGAGCCAATAAAAACCGACTCATTTCTCCACCAGAAGCGATTTCTGTCAATGGCTGCAACGGTTCGCCGGGGTTAGGACTAAACATAAAGGTAATTTTGTCTGCACCCGCCGCCGTGGGGATAGCTGGCAAAATCTCCACCTGAAACTTGACTTTTTCCATCGCCAGTGGTTTGAGTTCAGCTATCAATCTAGATTCCAGATGAGCTGCGCTTTTTTGGCGGAGATGGGTGAGTTTTGCACAGGCTTGATTTAATTTGGCAAAGCTGGCTTGTTCTTGCTGTTCTAAGCTTTCGATGGATTGTTCGCTATCGTTGAGTGCGGCTAGTTCTGCTTGGATGTTTTGATAATAGGCGATCGCTTCTGTTAAACTGGGGCCATACTTGCGACAGATTTGTTTTAATTCCCGGATACGTTCTTCTACTTCTTCTAAACGTTGGGGATCAGCTTCTAAACTTTCGCCATAAGTATTGATTTGCCTGGCAACTTCTGTTAAGGCTGTTTGAGCATCTCTAATTAAATCTAACAGTGGTTGTAATTGGCTATCATATTCCACCATGTCGTTTAAGGTGGCTTCACTATCACCCAACAAATCTGCGGCGGCTGGGGTTTCATCTTCGTTTTGATACAAGGCTTGATAGACTTTGTAACTCATTTGCTGCAAGTCAACGACATGATTGAGGCGTTCTCGTTCCTGCTGCAATTGTTCTAATTCTTGCGGATCACTAAGATTAGCTGTGGTTAATTCCTGGACTTGATAGGTCAGTAAATCTAGTTGTTGCAATCTATCTCGTTCTGATGTGCGGCGTTTTTCTAAGCTGGTATGCACCTGTTGATAGGTATTAAAAGCTGTAGCGATGAGTTGACGCTGCTGCATTAATGCGTCACCACCATATAAATCTAACCAATCACGTACTTGAGATGATTGTCCCACTTGGACTGTTTGACCTTGTGCCGTAATTTCTACCAAGCGATCGCGCAATCCTGTCATAATTTGACGATTGACTAACACACCATTCACCCGCGATCGACTGCGGATATTATTTGTAGTAGCGGCAATTTCTCTGCTGATGATAATCGAGCGATCGTCTATGAGATCAATTTCTTGTTCAGTTAACCACGCCGCAAAAGCCGGATTTGCCGCAAAAGTTGCTTCTACGATTGCTCTATTTGTCCCCGTCCGAATCACACGACTAAAGACTTTCCCACCCAAAACAGCATCAATAGCATCTAGAATAATCGACTTCCCAGCGCCAGTCTCACCTGTTAACACATTCAGTCCTGCGCCAAAGTCTAATTCTAGCTGATCAATCAGAGCAAAGTTTTCAATTCGCAGGCAGAGCAACATCAAGCTAAATCTCCTTGATTAGTGCTGAGTCAATGGTCAATGGTCAATGGTCATTAGTCAACAGATTCTTTTTTTCTCCTTCACTCCCTTACTCAGCACTCAGCACTCACTACTCAGCACTCACTACTCACTACTCTCAAAAGCCCTCAGCTATAGTCTTTCGACAACCAGCAATATCTACTACTATTGAATTAGCAAGCACATTTAAGTGTAGCAAAAAGGCAACTGTTAATAGACAAGAGGAGTGAGAAGAAAGTGCTGAGTCAGGAGTGAGGGAGTGCTGAGTGCTGAGTTAGGAGTGAGGGAGTGAGAGAATAAGAATTGCCAATGACCAATGACCAATGACCATTGACCATTGACCATTGACTAAAAATTATTTAAAGATATTGTTACAATACTTAACAAGTTCAATCCCACCGGTGGCTTTTTTCATGATTGTTAAGACAGTTCCCACGAATACCCGACCGATTGAGGGCGAACTACCAGCAAAGGGTACACAAACCTTGATTGTTAGCCCATCAGAAATCGTCAAACCAGGAAAATCGCAGGTGTATGTGACAACAGACCTTGAGCCTGAGACATTAGCATACGATCCTCTGGAGGTAGCAGCTCATTATCAAAACAGACCTTTACAAGTTTTACGGCGGATTTTCACAGTTTTAGTCCCGACTCTCTCCTTTGTCTGGGGGTTGTGGTGGGACAGTAAACGGGGAATTGTCGTGAAAAATGACCACCGTAGGGCAAGTCAGTTAAGAGAATTGCTGACGCAGTTGGGGCCGGCTTATATCAAAATTGGGCAAGCTTTATCTACTAGACCGGATCTCGTTCCTCCTGTATACCTGGAAGAACTGACAAAGTTACAAGACCAATTACCAGCTTTTCCTAACGAAATTGCTTATCAGTTCATTCAAGAAGAATTAGGACAGCCACCAGAAGAAGTTTACATCGAACTTTCAGCCAAGCCGATCGCAGCTGCTTCTTTGGGGCAAGTTTACAAAGGTAAGCTGAAAACTGGCGAAGAAGTAGCGGTGAAAGTCCAACGTCCGGACTTGAGAGAACGAATTACGATTGATTTATATATCCTCCGCAAACTGGCAGGTTTGGTACAAAGAAAAGTCAAGCGGGTGCGGAGTGACTTAGTTGGGATTTTAGATGAATTAGGCGATCGCATTTTTGAAGAAATGGATTATATCCACGAAGGTCAAAATGCTGAACGTTTTTTTGAATTATATGGTCATATTCAAGACATATATGTACCGAAAATATACTGGGAATATACCAACCGTCGTGTGCTGACGATGGAATGGATTAACGGCACAAAACTCACCCAGACAGCCGAAATCAGCGCCCAAGGTATAGATGCACGTTATTTAATTGAAGTTGGTGTGCAGTGTTCTTTAAGACAACTTTTAGAACATGGATTTTTCCACGCTGACCCCCATCCAGGCAACTTATTAGCCACAACAGATGGTAAATTAGCCTATCTGGACTTTGGGATGATGAGTGAGATTAAACCACCCCAACGTTATGGTTTAATTGAGGCGATCGTCCATGTCGTTAACCGCGACTTTGAAGGTCTAGCTCAAGACTACGTTAATTTAGAATTTCTCTCCCCAGAAACAGATTTAACCCCCATTATTCCCGCCTTCGGTAAAGTTTTTGCTAATGCTCAAGGCGCAAGCGTAGCTGAATTTAACATAAAAAGCATCACTGATGAACTATCAGCTTTGATGTACGAATATCCCTTCCGTGTTCCACCTTACTACGCTTTAATCATTCGTTCCTTAGTGACTTTAGAAGGTATTGCCATCTATATAGATCCTAACTTCAAAGTGCTGAGTGAAGCCTATCCTTATGTTGCCAAACGCTTATTAACAGACCCCGCACCACAGTTAAGAACATCACTGCGAGACTTGCTATTTAAAGATGGTAGATTTCGGTGGAATCGGCTAGAAAACTTGTTACGTAATGCCCGGAAAAATCAAGACTACGACCTCAATTTAGTAGTAAATCAGGGGATAGATTTTCTATCATCAGAACGTGGTGATTTTATTCGTGACAAATTGGTAGATGAATTTCTCAACGGCATCAATGCCTTAAGTCGAAATGTACTACATAACTTTACCTATTTGTTACGAGAAAGAGTAGGTATTACAGCCATCAACGAAACTCCAGGCGCAACAGTTGAACAACAACAAACCTTAGAGCATATCCAGAACATCCTAAATATTCTCCGCGAAACTCGTGGTTTTGACCCCACACAGCTTGCGCCGCAAATCGCTCAATTGTTATTCAATCCAGGGGTACAACGTTTAGGACAGCAAATTGCTAATCAATTAGTGCAAAAAGCGACAATTCGCTTGATTCGGGAATTATTAGCAGCAGAAGAAGTGAATAGAGAAATAGAACAACCAGAGAGGTTATCTCTAGCAGCAAGGAAAGTGTAAGATTTATCCATGAGCAAAAAGATCCCCGACTTCTTAAAGAAGTCGGGGATCTGAGTTTTTAAATTATGACAAATCAAATATGTTACTAATTATCTTACCAGTTATTGCTTTACTAATATTATATTTTCTTTTTGATCAACAAAATCAATGTTGGCGAAGTTCTATATTATCTGCATCTGTTTTTTGGGGTTTAATCCTCACTATAATTACAGAAATATTGAGTCTGATTAACTCTCTTAATCTAAGAGGGTGTTTGAAAAGTTTTAGTAGGTATAAAAATGTCATTCTTCCTGACGCGGAGCGTCAGGAAGAATCTAGGTTTTGTGGCACATACCGAGATGTTTCATTCCGCTACGCTGCATTCAACATGACAAAGAAACAGACTTTTCAAACGTCCTCTAACTTTTGTAGTGAGTTGCTGGATATTGGTTGATATTATCTTGGGTACTATTGGCTTTAAGTACTATCGCCAGCATGACAGATTGACATCAAAAAATTTAACTAGAAAATTACCTAAGTTTCTAATTTTATTGTTAGGTGGCGCATCATATATTAATGTTTTTGTCAAGTGATTTATATCTTACACTAGGCGACTGGAAGTCGCAGCTACATAGGCAAAATTCGTCTATACGGATTGAATTACGTTGCTGCGTTGCTGAATTTGCGCTAACGACTGTAACATTTGCCTGTCAACTAGAGGAGAGATCGTTTAAGCTAGCTGAAAGATTATTTGATTTATTGTTTAAGAGGCGGTAGTGTGCCTAGAAACGTTGGTTTAATTTCTCTTCTGGTTGTCTGTGGTTTATGGAGTATGCCCAAGGCAGCTCACGCACAGGCACTAATTCCGCATACAGTGCAACTAGATCCAGCAAAGTTGGAGAAGCAGGGGTTGAGTCTGGCACAAGAAGCAGCTCAACTAGGGCAATTTCAGCAGTACGAGTTAGCCTTACCCAGAGCGAGACTGGCTAGTCAGTTGGCTCCAGGGAATGATAAAGTGTGGTTTTTGTTGGGTGGCTTGCAGTTGCAAACCAAAAATTATGATGGAGCGATCGCCGCCTTAAACAAAGCCAGAACTATCAATCCTAAGAATGCTGATGTTTTTTTTGCATTGGGTTCGGCTAATTTTCAACAGCAAAAATATCCAGCAGCCATTGAGCATTACCAAGCAGGGTTAAAATTAAAACCCAACAATCCCGAAGGATTGTTTGATTTAGGCAATGCTTACTATATGGTGGGACGACTGCCAGATGCTATTGCCCAGTACAATAAAGCCGTCTCTTTGGATCAAAAATTCTGGCCAGCGATCAACAACATTGGTTTAATTAACTACGAACAGGGTAAAGTCGAAGAGGCAATTAAACAATGGCAAACAGCCGTAAGCCTTGATAAACAAGCCGCAGAACCATTATTAGCTTTAGCCGTAGCACTGTACTCTAAAGGCGATCGCCAACGAGCGCTCTCCCTGGGAGAAGCTGCACTCCGCATCGATCAACGTTATGGCAATTTAGATTTCCTCAAAGAAAATCTCTGGGGCGATCGCCTACTGTCTGATACCAAAAAATTCCTCGAATTACCCCGTATTCAGGCAGCATTAGAACAGCGAGAAAATATGCCCGCTAGACAACAAGTTCCACAATAGTAGTGAGTGCTGAGTACTCAGCACTTTTAACAGTGAACAGTTATCAGTAAACAGTTATCAATCGAGATAATTGAATCAGCGTTAACTGATAACTGATAACTGATAACTGATTTAAAATTGCCACTTGCTTATACTAATATTTCATAGTACGTTTATACTATAAAATTTAAAACTCTTCGCCCACAATACAACTGGGCGAAAATTTTTGAGGAATATTTGAGGTTTCAATGGTGATCTTAAGGAAGCAGTGCCAAGATTTGGTCAACAAACTGTTGATGGTCTACAACAGGCTTGGAGATGTAACCATCCGCACCACTGAGGGTGAGAAAGTTTTCGCGATCGCCTTCCATCGCGTGAGCCGTGACAAGAATGACGGGTAAATTTGCTGTTTGCGGGTCAGACTTTAACATTTGTGTAATCTTGATGCCATCAACAGATTTACCTTGGTAAACACTTCTAGATAGAGAAACATCCATTAAAATTAGGTCTGCTTCTCCTGATTGAGCGATTTTGATGACTTCTTCTACATTTTCAGTATGTTTCACATCCAAGCCAGCACGCTTGGTCAAAATCTTGGAAAAAACACGAGCATTAATCAGATCGTCTTCGACAATCAAAACTGTTTTCATGAGAAGTTTATTTATAGAGGTGAGGGGATCTAGGAATTCAAAATGAAATCATGGTTAAGTATCCTAGCTATGAAACTGTAGACGAACTAAATTAGCATGGGCAAATTACTACCCGGTTAAATTACTGTTCCGTCTTCTTTTTAATAGTCTATGTACCTCCCCGTCATCAAGGATAATACTACGGCTTTTTATCAGGTAATCATCAAGATTGTTTTTGGAATTCCTTTTCATCCGTTATGCTGTGTTTGCTGCCGTGTTTAGTGCCAGCGACCTTTATGTAATTCAATCTCAGGGAAAAAACTCATGGCAAAACAGTTAAACCTTCTCTCCACGGGACAGGTAATCACCACGGCTCTCCACACCGAGATGCAACGGTCTTACCTGGAATATGCCATGAGTGTGATTGTCGGCAGAGCATTGCCAGATGTGCGGGATGGCTTAAAGCCAGTGCATCGGCGGATATTGTATGCTATGCACGAACTCGGTTTAACACCCGACAGACCATATCGTAAATGCGCTCGTGTGGTAGGGGATGTGTTGGGTAAATACCACCCTCATGGCGATCAAGCTGTTTATGATGCTTTGGTACGACTGGTGCAAGATTTTTCCAGTCGTTATCCTTTGCTGGGAGGACATGGTAACTTTGGCAGCGTTGATAATGACCCACCGGCGGCGATGCGTTATACGGAAACGCGCCTCGCACCGATTGGTCATGAGGGAATGCTGACAGAAATCGGTGAAGAAACAGTAGAGTTTATTGGTAACTTTGATAATTCCCAACAAGAGCCAACAGTATTACCTGCTCAGTTACCGTTTTTGTTGCTCAATGGCTGTACTGGTATTGCTGTGGGGATGGCAACAAATATTCCCCCCCACAATTTAGGGGAACTCGTTGATGGTTTGATTGCGCTGATCGACCAACCAGACTTAACCGATGAGAAGTTACTAGATTTAATCCCAGGGCCAGACTTTCCCACGGGTGGGGAAATAGTTGGTGATACAGGGATTCGAGAAGCCTACATCACAGGTAAAGGTAGTATTGTCTTGCGGGGAGTTTCTACAGTAGAAGAAATTCCTGGTGGCAAAGGCAGCAAAAAACGCACAGCCATTATCGTTACTGAATTGCCATATCAAGTAAATAAAGCTGGCTGGATTGAAAAAGTAGCAGAATTAGTTAATCAAGGTCGCTTACAAGGGATTTCTGATCTGCGGGATGAGAGCGATCGCGAAGGGATGCGAGTAGTCATTGAACTGAAACGCGATACTAATCCCCAAGAAGTTCTCCAAAATTTATATCACCAAACTGCTTTACAAACTAATTTTGGGGCAATTCTTTTAGCGATCGTTGATGGACAACCCCGACAGTTAAGTTTGCGGCAATTGCTCTTGGAGTTTCTCAATTTTCGGGAACAGACACTCAACCGTCGCTACAGTTATGAGTTAGGGAAAGCAGAAAGTAGATTACATATCGTAGAAGGGTTACTCAAAGCCTTATCTCATGTAGACGCAGTGATTGAAATTTTGCGCCAATCAGCTGATGGTAGTACAGCCAAAATTAGCTTGTGTAGCCGACTAGATTTAAGCGAAGTTCAGGCGGATGCGATTTTAGCTATGCCATTACGTCGCCTGACTAGTTTAGAACAACAGAACCTACAGCGAGAATTTAGTGAACTTAGCGAACAAATAGCTTTGTTGCAGAGATTATTAAGCGATCGCCGGGAGTTACTCAAGGCGTTGAAAAAAGATTTGCGATCGCTCAAACGGAAGTATGGCGACTCCCGACGCACAAAGCTTTCATTAGATCAGAGTATCAAAGCGTTAGAAAAACCCAGAGGTAGAGGAGCAGAGGAGCCGAAAACCAAAGGAGCAGAAGAATTTGCAGAAAATATTCAGCCTTTAGAACCTGCGGAAGCAGCAATTTTAGAATTTACCCATCGGGGATACTTACGCCGACTTCAGCCAGGAAAAAAACTCAAGACGGAAAACGGTCTGCCAGATCACGACTTCATCATCCAAACCAATTTCACTGATACCCACAAAGAGTTGTTAGTCCTCACCAGTGGCGGTAAACTCTATCCTGTAAAAGTAGGCGACATTCCCCAAACTACTGGACGTTCACCACGAGGAACACCGTTGATTACCTTGCTGACTAGCACAGCTCAAGGTACACAGGAACCTGTAGTTAGCCGCTTTTTACTCCCAGAAAACTTAGACACACAGCAACTGATTCTTTTAACTAAGCAGGGCAGAATTAAGCGCTTATCTCTCGGTGAATTGACTAACTTAACCCGGCGAGGAATTACGATTTTAAAACTCAAAGATGACGATGAATTGTTGTTGACACAATTCACCAAGCCAGGAGAACACTTGATTTTAGCCAGTTCTGGCGGACGCTTGCTCAAATTCGCCATCAATGATGAACAACTACCTATTATGGGTAGAACAGCTATGGGCTTGCAAGCATTCCGATTGCTCAAATATCAGCAAATGGTTGGCTGTGTCAGTTCATCTCAAGCAGACCATTTATTGCTGGTGACAGAAGAGGGTTATGGAAAACGCTTACCCATCAATCAGTTAAAGTCTGTCAATCGTGGTGATTTAGGTACACAGTCTTTCAAATTTGTCAACAAAACCGACAATTTAGCTGGGATGGTAAATGCGATCGCCTCTGCGGAAGTGGCATTAGTCACGAACAAAGAACGAATAGTCCGCATACCTACAGAAACAATCCCCATCTTGAGTAGAGAAGGCAAAGGCGAAAGCATTATCCAACTCAACCGCGATGAAAAAGTAGTGACTGTAATTGAAGTTCGCTCTTAGTTTCATTAAATATGACGTAGAGACGTAGCATTGCTACGTCTCCAAGTTTCCATAAGTAAAGCGCATCAGTAGGATCTCAAAAACCCAGTATGGATTTTGATGTTGGGTTTCCTTGCGTCAACCCAACCTACTAGCACTCAGCACTCAGCACTCATCACTTAAAAAAACGCTGCTTGATGGCGAATCAAGTTAAAGAATTCTTCTCTGGTTTTATGTTCCTCTTGGAATACACCCAGCATGGCACTAGTAACAGTCCAAGAACCGGGTTTCTGTACACCACGCATCACCATGCACATATGGCTAGCTTCCATTACTACTGCTACTCCCTGGGGTTCTAAAATTGTTTGCACAGCTTCGGCAATTTGGCGAGTTAACCTCTCTTGCACCTGCAAGCGACGAGAATACATCTCGACAATTCGAGCTAACTTACTTAGTCCGACAACTTTCTGCTTAGGAATATAAGCAACGTGCGCCCTGCCCATAAAAGGCAACATATGGTGTTCACAGAGGCTAAAGAAGTTGATATCCCGGACTAGTACCATCTCGTTATGCCCTTCGTCAAAGATCGCCCCGTTAACCAGTTCTTCTAAAGATTGGTTGTAACCACTAGTGAGAAACTGCATAGCTTCTGCCACACGCTTGGGTGTTTTTAGCAAACCTTCCCGTTCAGGATCTTCTCCCACTCCTACTAATATTGCTCTGACAGCATCTTGCATTTGCTCCATTTGTTCTAGTGAAGGTGGATGCAATTCTGGTTGTCGTCCATTGTGAGTATTGCGATCTGGTCTGGTATTGATGGCATCTGCCAAGTCAGTAATCAAGGGAGATTGAGCGCGATTGGAACCGTTGGAACCGTTGGAACTAGCGATAGTCATGATATCTGTCTTGGTTATGGTGTGTTCGGTGATTAACCCCCTATGGGGGAAGAGGAAAATTCAAAATTCAAAATTCAAAATTTATTTACAGATGAAAAATTTTGCTTCTCAAATTTTGAATTTTGGTCTGGCGACGGTTAAAACAATTCTTAATTGATAATTCGCAAGTAATTCCTAGTAACAAACTTGGAAGTTAGAGATATACAAACGATTTGTTCTTCTCTATAAATTACGTAGCTTGCTTCTCGCATGAAGGCGGGTATTACGAATTACGAATTACGAATTAGAACGCGCCAGCACTGGGCATGATTGTCAATTCTTCAATGACTGCCTGTGGTGGTAATAAAGCAGTGTAGAGAATTGACTCGGCCACAATTTCTGGGGTTAGCATTTTGGTACGGTCAAAGTCAGCGTTAACAGTTTCTGTATCCCAAAGTGCGGTACTAACAGCACCAGGACAGATGGCGGTGACTCGAATACCGTGGCTACGTTCTTCTTGTGCCAAGGTTTGCGAGAGGGCCATTAAACCTGCTTTGCTGACGCAGTAGATTCCCCAGTCAGGAAAAGTTTGTTTGGCTGCAATTGAAGATACATTGATGATTGTGCCTGTATGGCGATCGCGCATTCTCGGCAAAATTACTTTGATACACTCAAATACGCTGGTTAGGTTCAAGTTGATGACTTGTTGCCAGTCTGCTAGGGGGGTGGCGCTAATGCTAGCTGTGTATGCCATGCCCGCATTGTTAACTAGAATATCTATATCTCCAAAATCATCGGCGATCGCTTGAATATTCGCTTCTACTTGCGATACTTCTGCTAAATCTACCGCATAGGCTTTGGCAGTCACTCCCGTCTGTTTTGCTGCTTCTACTACAGATGCCAATTTTTCTTGAGAACGACTGATTAGAGCAACATCTATGCCTGCTTTGGCAAAAGCTAAGGCTGTTGCTTTACCGATTCCACTACTTGCCCCAGTAATCAGAGCGCGTTTTTTCTGCTCCAAACTCATGCTTTCTCCCAATTTTTTGGCAGTTTTGCAAGCCCTTGCCACTCAATTATGAAAATCTTTCGGAACAAATAGATTAAATTAACCTTAAATTCCGATGATATTTGCTGACAAATGCTATGATTCTTTGTTATTATTAGTGTTCTCTTCAATTGCTGCTTTGTACAGGTTAACAAACAGTGGCTTGAGAACCTAGTTGATGACATGAAACCGAACTTATCGAACAGAATTCAGGAGTCAGGAGTCAGAATTCAGCATAAATTCTGTACGACTGGCGGATGAATAAACTGGTTTAAGACCCCCACTAAATTGAACATTTGGTGGTCTTCAATCAGTCGCGGGTCTGAATCCCCGACTGATTGATTCTGGCTCCTGACTTCTTCTTCAACAATACTTAACAAGCCACTCATCTACTTGAGTGGTTTTGTTTAGATATAAATACTTATGGCTGAGAAGATTGTTAAAAATCTTTAAGTAGCCATAGGCAATTATAGCACTGGTTTTGCTCTGATGAATCAATTAAGAGTAGTTGTTAATGGGCAACTTCTGTAAAAACGCCGATTTTGCGGAATTTATCATAACGTAATTGCCGTCTTTCTTGGGATGTGAGACGGTTAAGCTGCTCTAAATTATCCAGCAGGGCTTGTTTAAGGTTGGTGGCAGCCGTTAAGGGATCGGCATGAGCGCCACCGATGGGTTCTGGAAGAATTTGGTCAATAATACCTAAATTTTTCAAGTCATGGGAGACGATTTTCAGGGCTACGGCTGCTTGGGGGGCTTTGCTGGCATCTTTCCAGAGAATAGCGGCACAGGCTTCGGGGGTAGCCACAGTATAAACTGCGTGTTCAAACATTAACAGGCGATCGCCAACTCCAATCCCCAAAGCACCACCAGAACCGCCTTCACCAATGACAGTACAAATAATTGGTACATCTAAACAGAACATTTCCCTAAGATTGTAAGCGATCGCTTCCCCTGCCCCTTGCCGTTCTGCCACCACCGTAGGTAAAGCCCCTGGTGTGTCAATAAAAGTCAAAATTGGCATACTAAACTTGTTGGCGTGTTCCATCAACCGCATAGCTTTGCGATAACCGCCAGGGGTCGCCATGCCAAAATTTCGGGCAATATTATCCTTAGTATCTCGTCCTTTTTGATGACCCAACATGACTACAGGTTGTCCACCCAAACGCGCCACACCACCGATTAAAGCCGGATCATCACCACCACAGCGATCGCCATGTAACTCCATCCATTCATCAGTGATAGATTGGATGTAATCTAAAGTACTGGGACGGCGGGGATGACGAGCCACCTGCAATCTTTGCGCTGGTGATAGAGTACTAAAAATCTCCTCACGCAACTGCGTCGCCCGTGCTTCCAGTTTGCGAATTTCACCAGACACATCAACGCCATTTTCTTCTGCAAGTTGGCGAATTTGCTCAATCCGGTTTGCCAGTTCTGCCAGTGGCTTTTCAAAATCCAACAGTAGTGGTTTGCGTTCAGTTGTAGCCATCGTAAGATTTATAAGGTTGAGGGTTGAGTTAGAAGTCAACAGTCAAAAATCCCCAGTCTAGACATGATTGACTATTGACTATTGACTAAGGACTATTGACTAATGACTAAACCAGCAGTGGTCTAAACCCATGTTTCACTGATGCTCGACCAATCTGCTCCATTTTGTCTACGGTAATCTGATTACGTCCCCAAGAAAAGTTCGTGTACAACTTCTCAAATTCCAGCAGCATAGATTCCGCAAAACAAGCAAATAACTGCCGTGCTGGCACATCCATATTGACAATTTGCATGATTTTCCAGTCAATATCGAGGGAATGCTCGACGATACCACCGTTTAGCACATGAACACCAGGATACTGAACTTTGGTAGCCAGATTTTTGGGATAACCACCATCAATCAACAGACAAGGTTGCTTCAAGACTTTGGGGTCAATTTCCACGCCTTTAGGCATACTAGCCACCCAAACTACAATATCAGCTTGGGGTAACGCTTCATCCAAGGACATGATTTTACCTCGTCCCAGTTCGGCTTGTAATTCTTGCAACCTGTCTTGATTACGAGCAATGAGTAGCAATTCTTTTACATCGGTTCTAGCATCTAGCCAGCGAGTTACCGCACTACCAATATCCCCTGTCGCCCCACAGATAGCCACTGTTGCTTGCGAAAGTTCAATACCGAGTTGTTTTGATGCTTGTTCCACCTGCCGACAAATAATATAAGCAGTGTGGGTATTACCTGTAGTAAAGCGTTCAAACTCCAGCTTAATATTGCGAACTTGGCTAAACTGTTCCAAGTTAAAGTTTTCAAAAATAATTGACGAAAATCCCCCCAAAGCCGTGATGTTAATGCCATGCTTTTGAGCATGAGCCATCGCATTGAGAATTTTGCGAGTTGCCGCCTTAATCCGACGATTAGCCAGCATTTCTGGCAAAAAGCAAGATTCTACGTACTTGCCTTCGATGATCTCCCCTGTGACGCTAGTCACCTTAATATGATCGACAATTTGCGGTGGGGCGCTGCACCAAAAATCTAGCCCTTGATCGGCGTATTCTGGGTATCCCAGTTCTTGAGCTACCGCTTGAGCGTGTTCTAAACTTGTGAGATGTCCAATTAGACCAAACATGTAGTGATATCTTGAGCGTGTGCCTTGTCGAAAGCGTGGAATCAGTGGGTAAGAGAGTATACCTAACTTTTAAAAATACTATACAAAGTGTCAGATGAGTTAAGAGTGCTGAGTGCTGAGTGCTGAGTGGGGGAGTGAAGGAGTGGGGGAGTGAGGGAGTGGGGGAGTAATGAGTATTGGCTTAAGCGGGGATTCTTAATATTTTATTTGGTTTGCTTGTGCCAAAAGTTTAATAAGTGCAGAAAAAGAATTTTTTCTTGAATTCATCCCCTAGATTTACTAATTTATCACTCCCTACTTCCTACTCAGTACTTCCTACTCAGCACTCCCTACTCAGCACTCATCACTCAGCACTCAGCACTCCCTACTCAGCACTCACTACTAAACTGCTGCTAGTCCGTAAGCTGAAAGGCGCATAATATCTCTGGTGGTGAAACCAATATTGCTTAAAGCTTCGCCATACTGAATCATAAAATCTTCGACTAGGGCTTCTTTTTCCATAGCTAAAGTTGCTGCGTCTTTGTCAACTTGGTTGAGCATTTTCCAGACGATAGGTAGATTTTGGCGGTTAGCTGCTTCTAGTTCTGCTTTGGATTCAGCAAAATGTTTTTGTAACCAAACCTCACCAAAGTTGAGATGGCTATACTCATCTTTGACTACACCTTCAGTGATTTTTCTCGCAAAATCATCGGCAACAGGAATGTAGATATTGTAGGCAGCGATCGCAAAACATTCGATAATCAAAGATTGAATCAACAGGCAGGTCACCACCTTACCCTCAGCTGCGGCTTGTTGGAAATTTTCGTGCAATCCCGCAAAAAACTCTTTAGCAAACTGGATATCTGGAGTGACTTGCAAGTTACGTCCACAAGCCTCAAAGCCTTTTTTGTGGCGACTTTCCATTTTTGATAGCCGAATTAGTTCTTCTTGATGATCTGGCAGCAGTTCAGCTAGTTTGATGTAATTTTCATAAGCTTCTTGTTCACCTTCAATAACGATCGCATTAATACGACTGTAGGCATCTTTATATTGTTCGCTGTGGAAATCAAGTTCCAAATCGGCTGCAACCTGCTGCATGGTGTGTTTACTCCTGTAAACCTGAATTATTTGATACCAGACTTTAATTTACCCTATGAATTCAGGGTAATACTCGCTGTGGTTTAATTTTACTTAACAAATGCCTATGTTGTAGATTAGAGATTTCCATACTTGATGTGCAAGATTTGCGGCAAATGCCCAGGGCCAAATTCACAAGCACACATTAATCAGGCTTGGGTAATTCAGCCAAATGGTATATTGAGTGCAACTGTAGTATGTGAGTAATAGATAAACAATTGCTGGATTGGTTAACTCATGTCAAAATCCAACCATAATTGGCAATCTACTAACTTTTGGAGTTTAGCCGGACTACTCCTGGGGGCATTTATTGTCCTGTTGCCACTGTTTGTGGTCTTTCTCACGTCCTTTGCACCTCCAGGAAACTTAGAAGTTTTGCCCAAAAATAATTGGTCACTAGCTAATTACCGCGATGCTTGGCAACGAGGTAAATTTTTGCTGGCATTTGCTAATTCTACCTTGGTAGCGATCGCTGTGACGGCATTTCAAATTGTAACTTCGGCATTGGCGGGTTACGCCTTGGCTAGGTTGAAGTTTCGAGGTAGGCAAGCACTGCTATTATTCGTCTTAGCTACTTTGGTAATACCATTCCAGTTGTTAGTGATACCAATATTTCTAGTTTTGAAATGGGGACACCTGATTAATACTTACGGTGCGTTAATTTTACCGACTGCGGTTAACGGCTTTGGAATTTTTCTCTTACGTCAATATTTCCAGACAATTCCTGTAGAGTTGGAGGAAGCTGCCGCTATAGATGGAGCCAACCGACTACAAATTTTGTGGCAGGTCATGTTACCCTTAGCTCGTCCCGCTTTGGTGACTTTGTTCTTGTTTACATTTATTGGTGAATGGAACGATTTATTCAAACCTTTAGTATTCACCACTAGACCAGAATTAAGAACAGTCCAGCTAGCCTTGGCAGAGTTTCAGGAACAGTTTACCAACAACTGGCCTTTAATGATGGCAGCAGTGACAATTGCCACCGTACCGGTGATGCTGCTATTTCTCATTGGTCAACGCCAGTTTATCCGAGGTATCGCCACCACGGGGGTAAAGAGTTAGGGAATAGTCAATGGTCAATGGTCAATGGTCAATAGTCATTAGTCATTAGTCATTATTCTTATCTCACTGTCCCCTTGTCCCCTTGTCCCCTTCTTTCATTTTGAATTTTGAATTGATTTGTCTCCCTCACTCCCTTGAGGAATTTTCGGAGAAAAGCATAAAGTTTTGTGAAGCACTGCGTAATCCTTGGGAGACGAACTGAAGTACTCATTAGGACATTGAAAATCGCTTAAACAGATTAATTCAACAGGTGGGTAAACAGTTATGCAATCTCAATCACAATCAGATATTCAAAACGAGTTAACTTCAAGTATCAATCACTCTGAAGTTGAGGAAGTAGTTGCTGATGCTTTAGAAGCTGATACAAATGAACCAAACAATAGTGTAAAAAAGGTAGCAGTTGATAACTTTATGGCATCAAGCCAACCTGATCTAGCCCCAGAAACTTGCTGGATTGATGAAGACGGCAATAGGGTATGCTTACCTTAATATGACGTAGACCTAACTAGTTAATTTTTTAAATTCACTTCCATATACGCACTTTTAAGGAGTATAACTTTTTATACTCCTTTTGCATATTATGGGATACAAGGAATGTTATAAACTTTCTGAATAGGCTAGAAAGATATTACTGTTTTTTAGGTAATCTGTCTAAGCGGCCTTATTTGTAAAGTACTTCCTGGGAAATGTACGATGTCCGCTATAAGTAATTTTTGGGTCTGGTCGAAAAGTCTAGCATTGGCGGTCAGTGGTGTCATGGCTGTCTCAACACAATCAGTTATCGCCCAAATCACGCAGGATAGTACTTTACCTAATAATTCTCAGGTTACATTACAGGATAAAGTCATCATTATTGAAGGTGGTACGAGAGTAGGAAACAATTTGTTTCACAGTTTTAAAGATTTTTCAGTACCTAGTTTAACTACAGCTGAATTTAAAAATACAGATAACGTTATTAATATTATTAGCCGGGTAACAGGTAATTCTATTTCTCATATTGACGGCATTCTCAAAACTCAAGGTACAGCTAATTTATTTCTCATTAATCCTAATGGAATTATTTTTGGTTCTCAAGGAACACTAAACATTAGAGGTTCATTTGTTGCGAGTACTGCTAGTAGTATAAATTTTGCTGACGGGTTTAAGTTTAGTGCTACCAATCCCCAAATACCCGCATTACTAAAAGTAAGTGTGCCTATTGGCTTAGAATTTGCCCAAACGGCTAATCCAATCCACAATAAATCCCAAGCAAATCCCAATGGTTTACGTAATGTGGGACTACAAGTACAACCCAATAAAACTTTAGCACTTGTAGGTGGAGATATCTGGTTGGAAGGGGGAAATTTAACAGCAACTTCGGGAAGAATAGAGTTAGGAAGTGTTGCGCCAAATAGCCTAGTTAGTATTAACCCTACGTTTCAAGGTTGGACTTTAGGATATCAAGATGTCCAGAATTTTCAAAATATTCGCCTAACACCGATAAACGTGAACAATGTTCATGTTCCATCCCAAGTAGATGCTAGCAATAGAGAAGATAATGGAGGCAACATTCAAGTACAAGGTAACAATGTTGAACTCGCAGGTTATCTTGTTCGCTTGAGAACTCAAGCTACAGGTACAAAAGATGGTGGTGACTTAACAGTTAATGCCAAGAAATTAATTGTTCGGGATGGTGCGGTATTATCTACTGTGACTAGAGGAGAAGGTCATGGAGGCAAATTGACTGTCAACGCTTCTGAGTCGGTAGAAGTAATTGGTAGTTTTAGAGATCCCATTACAAGAGTAGTTAACCGTAGTGGATTGTTTAGTTCTACTGGGTTGGCGGGAAAAGCTGGTGAAATTAATATCAATACCAAGAATTTGCTGATTCAAAATGGCGGACAAATAGCAACAGATTCCATCGCATTATTTCGCAACTCTCGACTTATACCGGGTACAGGTGCAGGGGGAGATTTAACTATTAACGCATCTGAATCTGTAGAACTCAAAGGTACATCCAGTGGTTTAGTCGCTTTGACTAACACTTCTGGAGATGCAGGAAAAGTCACAATTACGACAAAAAAATTGATTGTCCAAGATGAAGCTAAAATCAATGTCAGCAGCTTATTTGATCCAAATTACACTTACCCCCTGAATGGACGCACTTTAGGAAAAGCAGGTGAATTAGTGGTAACTGCTAACTCCATTGTGCTAGATAATCGAGGACAACTCACGTCTAATAGTGATTTAGGTCGTGGAGGAAATATTACACTAAACATCAAGAATTTTTTCTTGATGGGTGGTGAAAGTCAAATCTCTACTAATGCAGGCAAAATATCAGGAGGTGGAGAGGGAGGAAATATTACGATTAATGCAGCTAATGGCTTTGTCATTGCCCGTTCCAGAGAAAATAGTGATATCACTGCCAACGCTTTCTCTGGTAATGGCGGCAAAATTAACATCAACGCTAGTAGTATTTTGGGATTTGTACCGCGTACTCGTGATGATTTGGTAAGTTTGTTAGGAACGGAAAATCCCGAAAGTTTAAACCCAAGTCAGCTACCAACTAATGACATCACAGCCTTTTCTCAGGCAAATGCTTCATTAAATGGTACTGTGCAAATTAACACACCTGATGTTGACCCCAGCAAGGGCTTAGTTGAATTGTCCACAAATACTGTTGATGGTTCTCGGCAAATCACCTCTAGTTGTAATCCCCGGAGAAACCAAGACAAAAGCTCATTTATTGCTACAGGCAGAGGAGGAATTGCACCTAGTCCTACTGATAAATTGATTAGTGATGCGGTGCTGACAGAGTGGATATCACTACCAATAGCCACAGGGAATCGTCATGATAGTATGCAAAAACAGCATACACAACAAATCCAGGAGAGCGATCGCTATTCTCCCATCATTGAAGCCCAAGGTTGGATAGTAGACCAAAATGGTAAGGTTGTTCTAGTTGCTCACTCACCCACCATCACACCTCATAGTCCGGTATTTGCTGCTTCCGTGGCTTGTAGTTTGCCGGGTAATTCTTCAGTTACTCCTCCCCACTCTCCATTTCCTCTTGTTTTCTAGCTGTTGTAAACTACATCTAGATAATCTGCTTGCATATACGTAATTAATAGCCCAGTGAAAACTATTCTGATTTTGTCAGCTCATCCCATCAACGGTAAACCTTTGCGTTTAAATCAAGAAGTCAGGGACATTGAAGCTGGGTTAGAACGTGCGAGAAACCGAGATCAGTTTCAGGTTATCTCTAAATGGGCAGTGCGGACTCAAGATTTACGGCGATCGCTTTTAGATTATAAACCTGAGATTGTCCATTTTTCAGGACATGGTGCGGGTGAGGCAGGTTTAGTTTTAGAAGATGAAGCAGGAAAAGGTCAGTTAGTCAGTACACAAGCCCTAGCCCAGCTATTTAAATTATGTCAAGCATCAATTGAGTGTGTGTTTTTAAACGCTTGCTACAGCGAGGTACAAGCGGAGGCAATTTCTCAACACATTGGTTGTGTGGTCGGGATGAATGAGGAAATTGGGGATGTCGCCGCTAGAGAATTTGCGATCGCATTTTATGACGCATTAGGTGCTAATCGGTCTTATGAGGATGCTTATGAGTTTGGCTGTAATGCCATTGACTTACAAAGTATCCCAGAGTCGGCAATTCCTGTCCTGAAAAGTAGAAATCTCAGAAATCAGCAAACCCAGACAACAACAGCCTTATCCTTAGAAATTCCCGAAGGACAAGTTGCCTTAAATTCGGCTTTCTACGTTACACGTTCACCAATTGAAACCGACTGTTATGAAGCAATTCTCAACCCTGGGGCTTTAGTTCGCATCAAAGCACCCCGACAAATGGGTAAAAGCTCATTATTGTCAAGAATTATCTACCATGCACGTCAACAAGATTATCAAACTGCTTATCTCAACTTTGAACAGGCGGATGGCGAATTCTTAAGTAGTTTAGATATGTGTTTGCAGTGGTTGTGTACTAGCATTACAGATGAATTGAATTTACCAAACCAGTTAGAAGATTACTGGAAAGGTGTTTTGGGTAGCAAAAATAAGGCTAGCAATTACTTCCAGAAGTATTTATTAAAGCAGATTGATACACCAATTATTTTAGGTTTGGATGAAGTGGATGAGATATTTAAACATCCCATAATTGCTACGGATTTTTTTGGGTTACTCCGTGCTTGGCATGAACGAGCTAAAAATGATCCAATTTGGCAAAAACTCAGACTAGTAATTGTCCATTCCAAAGAAGTATATATTCCTCTGAATATTAATCAGTCACCCTTTAATGTGGGTTTACCTGTTGAGTTACCGGAATTGAATCAAACCCAGGTATTAGACTTAGTGCAGCGTCACGGATTAAGTTGGTCTAAATCCCAGGTGGAACAGTTAATGGTGTTAGTGGGTGGACACCCTTATTTAGTCAGGGTGGCACTATATCACATTGCACGAGGTAGGATGACATTAGCACAGCTAGAACAAGTCGCACCAACCGAGGCTGGCCCCTACAGTGATCATTTACGTCGCCATTTGTTGAATTTACAAAATGACAGTGAATTGTTAGCAGCTATTAAAGCAGTAGTAAAGTCAGCACAACCCGTAGATATAGAAACCATAGAAGCCTTCAAACTCCGTAGCATGGGTTTAGTCAAATTCCAGGGAAATAAGATTATGCCATTGTGTCAATTGTATCGACAATATTTTAGCGATCGCCTGAAGGTTAATTCGTAATTTGTAATTCGTAATTGAGGGATAAAGATAATAACTAATGACCATTGACTAATAACCAATGACCAATGACTAATAACTAAAAGGAGAAAAAAATGGTTCAAGTTATCCAGGGAAAAGATGTCACCCTCAATCAGTTAATTGAGGAATTTGGTTTGCAACGTGTTGATGATCCCAACTTTTTTCCTGAGTGGCGACAAGACTTATTAGAACTCAATGACTCAGAACGGCAAACTCTTGACCAACTCAAGGGAGAATATCAACATTTATCACGCTACCCAATTTTAGAGCCTGTAGTCAAGATGGTGGTGCTATCTCCATTATTACGTTTAGCAGGCTTCTATCAACCGCCTTTCTACGTTGCTTCAGAGCAAGAAGTGGAAATTTCTTCTGAAGATGAAGGCACAATTATCCGAGGTCGGATTGATATATTAGTGTTTCATCCCCCATTTTGGGTTTTAGTTATTGAGGCAAAACGAGCGCAATACTCTTTAACAGTTGCAATTCCGCAAGCCTTGGCTTATATGCTAGCCGATGTAACTCCCGTAAAACCTGTTTTTGGCTTTGTCACTAATGGTAATGAATTTAGATTTATCAAACTTATAGAAGCTGAAGTTCCTCAATACGCCCTATCTGATTTGTTCGCTTTAGATAGCCGGGATGACCTTTATACTGTTGTCAAAGTATTAAAGCAACTAGCTCATTTAATTCGTAATTCGTAATTCATAATTATTGCGTGTATAAACAAACAATGCTTTCTTTTAATCCCGATTTTTCAGATAGAGGTAGGGTGTGTTATGCCGTAGGCTAACGCACCTTGAATTGTTGACTTGACGGTGCGTTGCGCTGCGCGACAACACACCCTACTTTATTATCTCCAAACCCCAAAACATGACTAATTATCAATACCAAGTCGGGGGTAGTCTACCCGCAAATGCGCCGACTTATGTGAAACGCAAAGCTGATGATGATTTGTATGCAGGCTTGAAGGCTGGGGATTTTTGTTATGTTCTCAACTCGCGCCAGATGGGGAAATCTAGCTTGCGGGTGCAGGTGATGCGGCGATTGCAGGCGGAGGGGTTTGCTTGTGCGGGGGTGGATGTTACGGCGATTGGGACGGCGGATATTACCTCAGAACAATGGTATGCGGGGGTAATAGATACGTTGGTGGGATATTTTGATTTATATATTGATTTCGATTTAGAAACTTGGTGGAATGAGAACGGTTTACTCTCACCATTGCAGCGTTTGAGTAAATTTATTGAAACAGTTTTATTAAAAAAAATCAGTGCAAGAATTGTCATTTTTATCGATGAAATTGATAGCATTCTCAGTCTGGCTTTTAACCTGGATGACTTTTTTGCGGTGATTCGGGATTGTTATAACCGCCGGGCGGATAATGCTGAGTATGAGCGTCTTACCTTTGCTTTGATGGGAGTGTCTACACCTTCAGATTTAATTCAAGATAAGGGACGTACACCTTTTAATATTGGTAGAGCCATTGATTTAACAGGCTTTGAACTGGAAGAAGCCGAACCTTTAGCACAGGGTTTAGCTACTTTAAAAAATCCTCAAGAGTTAATGACAGCTGTCTTAGCATGGACAGGAGGACAGCCATTTTTAACACAAAAAGTTTGTAATTTGTTGATTGCCAAAGAGACAGAATATATTGCGTCTCCACAAGAATTGGTAGCAGCAATTGTCAACAAGAAAATTATCGAAAATTGGGAAGGACAAGATGAGCCAGAACATTTAAAAACCATTCGAGACAGAATCATGCGGAGTGGTGAACAACGCACTGGGCGATTGTTGGGGTTGTGTCAGCAAATTGTCCAGCACGGGGAGATAGTAGCTGATGATAGTACCGAACAAACAGAGTTGCGGCTGTCCGGGTTGGTGGTGCGGCGGGATGGGAAATTGCGAATATATAACCGCATCTATGAGGAAGTATTTAACCAAGAGTGGTGTGAGAAGATTCTGGCTAAGTTGCGTCCTTATTCTGTAGCGCTGAGTGCTTGGGTGAAGTCTGAACGACAGGATGAGTCGCTGTTGTTGCGGGGAAAGACTTTGCAGGATGCTCAAGCCTGGGCGGTGGGAAAAAGTTTGAGTGATGTGGACTATGAGTTTTTGGGGGCTAGTCAGGAATTAGAAAATCGCATCGAAAAACAGGCAAGGGAAGTTTTAGCAGAGGCGAACCGCAAAGCTTATCAACGGATTCGCATTGGTTCTTTGGTGCTGGGTGTGGCTGTAATTGGGGCGGTAGCAGCTTTATTATTTGCTCAATATCAATTGGGGGAAGCACGAACAGCTAAGGCAGATTTAATACAGGCAACGAAAGAGACTGAAGCGACTAGACGAGATAAATTGCAAGTAGAAAAGAACTTACAGATTGCTGAATACAGACGCACAGTAGCTGATGACAAGGTACAACAAGCAGAGAAAACTTTAAATAAAGCAAATAAGCAAGTAGTAGCAGCTAAGGTACTATACCAAAAAGCTCAGATACAGGCACAGCAAGCAATTTCCCAGAAGCAAACGGCACAAAAACAGGCGCTAGTAGCTCAACAGCAGCGTGAGAATGCAGAAAAGCAGCGTCAAAATGCCATTGTGGGCTTGAAACTGGCTCAGACAGCACAACAGCAAGCAAAAAAGGAACTCCAACAAGCAGAATTAGCCCGGAAAGATGCTCTCACAGCTACGCAACTCGAACAAGAGGGAACAAATGCCTTGCGGGAATTTAGACCTTCTAGAGAAATTGAGGCATTGTTGTTAGCTGTGCAGAGTGGGGAAAAACTCAAAACTTTAGTCAAGGGTAAAAAATCTTTAGCAGATTATCCCGCTTATAGTCCTTTGTTTAGTTTGCAGAATATTCTACTGAATATTCGGGAAATAAATCGCTTAGAAGGTCATGGCGATGCGGTTAATAGTGTGGTGTTCAGCCCAGACGGCAAAACCTTAGCCTCCGCCAGTCTTGACAAGACGATCAAACTGTGGGATCGGGACACAGGTAAACTCATCTCTACCCTGGAAGGTCACGGCGATGGGGTATATAGTGTAGTGTTCAGCCCAGACGGCAAAACCTTAGCCTCCGCCAGTCGTGACAAGACGATCAAATTGTGGAATCGAGACACAGGTAAACTCGTCTCCACCCTAGAAGGTCATGGCGATGGGGTCAATAGTGTGGTGTTCAGCCCGGACGGTAAAACTTTAGCCTCCGCCAGTCGTGACAAGACAATCAAACTGTGGAATCGGGACACAGGTAAACTCATCTCCACCCTAGAAGGTCATGGCGATTGGGTCTATAATGTGGTGTTCAGCCCGGACGGCAAAATCTTAGCTTCTGCCAATGGTGACAAGACGATCAAACTGTGGAATTGGGACACAGGTAAACTCATCTCTACCCTAAAAGATCATAGCGAATCAGTCTGGAGTGTGGTGTTCAGCCGGGACGGCAAAATCTTAGCCTCTGCCAGTCTTGACAAGACGATCAAACTGTGGGATTTGGAGACAGGTAAACTCATTTCTACCTTAGTAGGTCATAGCGCTCCGGTCTCTAGTGTGGTGTTCAGCCGGGACGGCAAAACCTTAGCCTCCGCCAGTTATGACAATACAATCAGACTGTGGAATTGGGAGACAGGTAAACTCATCTCCACCTTAGATGGTCATAGCAGTTGGGTCAGGAGTGTGGTGTTCAGTCCGGACGGCAAAACCTTAGCCTCTGCTAGTGATGACAAGACGATCAAATTGTGGAATCGGAACCCAGGTAAACTCATCTCCACTCTAGAAGGTAATGGCGCTCCGGTCTCTAGTGTGGTGTTTAGCCCAGACGGCAAAATCTTAGCCTCCGCCAGTGGTGACAAGACAATCAAGTTGTGGAATCGGGAGACAGGTAAACTCATTTCCACCCTAGTAGGTCATAGTGATGGGGTCATTAGTGTGGTGTTCAGCCCGGACGGCAAAATCTTAGCCTCCGCCAATCTTGACAAGACAATCAAGTTGTGGAATCGGGAGACAGGTAAACTCATTTCCACCCTAGTAGGTCATAGTGATGGGGTCATTAGTGTGGTGTTCAGCCCGGACGGCAAAACCTTAGCTTCCGCCAGTGGTGACAAGACAATCAAGTTGTGGAATCAGGAGACAGGTAAACTCATTTTCACCCTCGACCGTCATGGTGCTCCGGTCATTAGTGTGGTGTTCAGCCCGGACGGCAAAACCTTAGCTTCCGCCAGTGGTGACAAGACAATCAAGTTGTGGAATCGGGAGACAGGTAAACTCATTTCCACTCTAGAAGGTCATGGCGCTCTGGTCATTAGTGTGGTGTTCAGCCCGGACGGCAAAATCTTAGCCTCCGCCAGTTATGACAAGACAATCAAACTGTGGGATCGAGAGACAGGTAAACTCATTTCCACCCTCGACGGTCATGGCGATGTGGTCTCTAGTGTGGTGTTCAGCCCAGATGGCAAAATCTTAGCCTCCGCCAGTGGTGACAAGACAATCAAACTGTGGAATCGGGAGACAGGTAAACTCATCTCCACTTTAGAAGGTCATCGCGATGCAGTCTCTAGTGTGGTGTTCAGCCCGGACGGCAAAACCTTAGCCTCCGCCAGTTATGACAATACGATCAAACTGTGGAATTTGGATCTTGATGATTTACTGGCGCAGGGTTGCAGTTGGCTGAAGGGTTATTTGATTAGTCATCCCAGTGCGCCGAGGGTTTGCGGGAGATGAGAGGGACGGGGTTTGGTGTCAAAATTCAGTTTAAATGAGAGTGGAAGGTGTAGGCGTAGCCTGGCGTAGACATCGCTCAAGATATAAACACCATTATTCTCGTTTAGAGCTTGAAGTTTTATGTTCCAAGCTCGAAGTTTCTCGTTCAAAGGTCGAGGTTTCTTGTTCCAAGCTCGAAGTTTCTCGTTCAAAGGTCGAGGTTTTCTGTTCCAAGCTCGAAGTTTCATGTTCAAACCTCGAAGTTTCTTGTTCCAAGCTCGAAGTTTCTCGTTCTCAACTTGAATGTTTGGGTTTGAAGGCGATCGCCTCCTGTAAAACTCATGATAAATGTATGATGGCAGGCGTAGGCGTAGCTCGTCGTAGACATCGCTCTATAGTAAAGATAATTACTTTGTGCAATCACTTATGAAAGCTGAAGAATATCCGTTTGTTCAGGAGTTAATTACAGATAAACAAGGTCAAGTTCTCAAAGTAGTCCTAGAATTTGAGGAATATCAGCGCTTGTTAGATGCGATTGAAGACGAAGGACTTTATCGAGCGATGGAAGCAGTTAAGGGGGAAACACCTTTAAGCCGAACTAAGGCTCTTGAGGAACTCGAACAACCATGAATGTAGCTGATCGCCCCTTACGAAATTCAGTATAAATGGAGATGAGTAGACATCGCTCAAGATATAAACAGATTTAATAATTTTAAACGCAGAGGAGCGCGGAGGAAAGCGCAGAGGAGTTTGGAGGATTTCTAGTTAGTACTTCAGTAGACCGGGAAATGCTATAAACAAGGTCAAGTTCTCAAAGTAGTCTGAGAATTTGCGGAATATCAGCGCTTGTTAGATGACTTACAATCAAAATTGATAAATCTATCTCTATTGAAAATACATAATGAAGCAAACAAAACAACTCACTGGCATTATTGAAAGAGAAGGAAACGGTTATGTATCACTCTGTCCTGAACTCGATATTGCCAGTCAGGGAGACACGATTGAGGAAGCACGGAATAATTTGATTGAAGCATTGCAACTCTTTTTTGAAGTAGCAGATCCTTCGGAAATTGGAGAACGTATTTTTATTGATGCACGATAATGTTTTCCCGACTCATTTCAATATAAGAATACTGCTTCAACAGTTCAATTAGAGACTGAAGATTAATGGAAAAAATATTTTCTAGTTCTGAGTTATTGATATTACCCGTCGTGATTAAAAGTAATTTATAGGGTTGGTTAATTGTTAAAAAAGAGTTGACAAAATCGGCATCTTTGGTAATTAAAATTCTATTTTCTCGGATTGAGATGGTATTAATTTCGTTATCTGGCGTAGCATTTTGCTTTACTAAATCTCTGGTATGGATTGTGTCGTAACCTGAATCTCTGAGAAAACGGGCAAGGCGTACTGGTAATTGAGCATCAACAAGAAATTTCATGAGGCAATTTTATGAATGCTTTTGACTTGGCTGAGTCGAGCAGCAAATAATAAGACAGCTAAAATATCTTGAGATTCTAAGTCATCATAATCAGCCAATATTTGCTCATTTGTCATCCCAGAACTGAGCAGTTCTAAGATGAACTCAACTGGGTAACGCAGTCCACGGATACAGGGTTTGCCGTGGCAGATATGAGGATTAACCGTGATACGTTGTAGAAGTGTGTAATCCATGTTTTTATGTCTAAGAATGCCGATTATCAGAATATCCGTTTGCAGAAGTCGGGGATCTAATTGGTGAGGCGATCGCTTTAATTCCCAGTCCTCGGTTCTTGGGGAATAATCTCTGTGACAACTCGACTACCAGCATTATTCCCGCCTCTGACGACAATATTTTCTGTGTCCAAATTACCCACGGCTGTTTCCCCCTGGAAATTTAGAGGTGGATCAACTTGTCGATAAGTGACGTTTCTCTGGGCTTCTAGGAGTTTTTTGTCGAGATACCAGGTCATTTGTTGGGCGTTGAGAGTCTGACGACGTTTACCGACAGCATTCACATTACCTGTTAAATAAGCGGTTTTTTGGGGTATTCTCAGTTCACCCCGATCGCCTGTAACAATTGTGTTTTCAGCCCGGTGGAATATGCGCACAGGTGCATTTGTGGTGGCTATTTCTGTGGTCATATTCCAATTCATCGAGTTACTAGTGATCTGGACTGGTGGGTCTAGTAAATCTATTTGGGCATTTTGTTGAATTGTGGCAATTTTGGTTTTAAGATTGACTTCGGCAGAGTTTCCCCGACCGCGATCGCTAATTTGATTGTTTTTATAACGGTCGATTTGAATCGGGCGATCGCCAATTAATTTTTCTTCTTTAATTTGCCAAATCAAATGTTCAGTCCGCATTTGCATTTGGGGATCAACTGAGTTAGCCACAACTCCCCCGAAAAATTCCATGCGTTGTTCGCGGGTTTTTACTTTGGCTTCTTGGGCTACTGCTTTGAGTTGTTTATGAGTACCATTGATTTTGTCGCGGACAATTAATAAATCTTCCTTGGGTCGCCATTCCAACTCATTACCTTGCAGAACAACACCGTTTTTGGGGTCTATGGCGACTATTTTCCCTTTGAGAAATAGTTGTTTACCATCCTGTTCAATGTCGGCTTTTTCGGCTTTGACTTGATAGACTATCTGTCCATCTTGATACAGTTCCCCGTAAGGATTAGCGGCTTCACCAATTTGTTTTTCTTTGGTATATTGTGCCTGTTTAGCTTTAACTCGCCAGACTGGTCGTCCTGCTTCATCGGCTTGTTCTAAGGTGACATCAAAGAAGGTTAAATTACTATCTTGATTAGTTGTCTCAGAATTATTTGTGGGAGCAGGTTTAGGCGTTTTCCCACTACAAGCAACTAATCCAAATATTAAGCAAATAGTTAAAGGTAAATAACACCAGTTTGTTTTCAAGTTCAAAAAAACCCAATCTGTAAACCCATAAAATCGGGGGGAAATTTGATTTGTTCCCCCCTGTTTTGTTAAATTTTTGCTCTTTTTTTACATATCTTGCAGATATGTCATTAGTCCTGAAGTTCTATGTGTTCGTCAGTCTCTCTGGGATCGTCCAAAAAGCCCATAGCGGATAATGGTCGATAGGGAAAGCTTTGACGTGGGGTTTTTTGAATGTCTTCTTTGATGGCTTCTAAATCAATATAGCGATCGCTAACATTAATTAAGCTATCACTGGTCATGGAGCGTAAACTCACAACCTCTACCCTGACCCCACGGTAGCTAACGGAATTGACTGCATAAGCCAAGTCCCCATCCCCACTGACCAACACGGCTGTATCATATGAGTCTACCAAAGCCATCATATCTACGGCTATTTCTACGTCTAAATTGGCTTTTTTCGAGCCATCGGGCAATTGGACTAAATCTTTAGCAATGACACGATAGCCGTTACGCCGCATCCACAACAAAAACCCTTGTTGCTTTTCGTTGGTTCTGTCTACACCTGTATAGAAAAAAGCTCGTAACAAGCGAGAACCACCAGTTAAACGACATAACAATTTGGTGTAATCAATTTCAATTCCTAATTGCAATGCCGCGTAAAATAGGTTCGAGCCGTCGATAAATATGGCGACACGACCCCTATTTTCTAAAACTTGCTCTGGCGTAAATATTGAATCATTTTCCAGATTATTCAACATTATTCTCATACCTCAATTTTATCTTTGTTAGTTTTGATACAAAATTATCAATTGTGATTTGTGAGATCGGTTTATGATAATGTACCGGGGCTAATTTTCAGTCCAGCCCCGATGATTTTTGACAAAAGAAATTGAACTGAATTGATGATAACTTAAAGGGATTTAACTGTTTTTTGCTGGTTCTATACGTTTAAAAATTGGTTGGGGTTGCCCCAGTTGTTGTTTATTAGATAGTAACCCCCATTGTGAATGGGTTGCAAAAGGGGCGGTAACTGCACTTTCTGGTTGCTGGTTAAAATCAATTTCCCAGCCCAGTTGTCGATAAATATCACTGCTGATGTTGGGAATTACTGGTGAAAGTAGATAAGCAGCTAGTCTAACAGATTCGAGAACTGCATATAGTACTTTTTCTACTTCCTGTTGTTTTCCTTGTTTGTACAATGTCCAAGGAGCTTGATCATCAATAAACTTATTGCTGGCTTGTACCAAAGAAAGCACTACTTCACAGGCTTGATTAAAAGCTAGTGATTCGTAACTTTTTTGGACTTTCTGCTCTAAATTTACACCGATGGCTTTCAATGGATTGTCATCCGTAATATTTTCATTGGTAATTGATAGCGCATAATTAGCACAGTATTTTTTCACCATGTTTAAGGTACGGTTAAGCAAATTACCTAAATCATTTGCTAAATCTGCATTCAAAACATTGATGAATCTAACTTCATTAAAGTCGCCATCTTTGCCAAATTCGATTTCCTTAAGGAAGTAATAACGAACTGCATCACTACCATACTGTTGCACGAGTGCCACAGGATCGACTGTATTCCCTAAACTTTTACCCATTTTCTGTCCATCTTTGGTCAAAAAACCATGACCGAAAACGCGCTGGGGTAAAGGTAAGTCAGCAGACATTAGCATAGCTGGCCAATAAACAGCATGGAACCGCAAGATATCTTTGCCGATGAGGTGCAAATTGATCGGCCACCATTTTGCTAAAGCATTTTCTAGGGTTGTTTCTGCTTCTGGTTCTAAGAGTGCTGTGACGTAACCTAGGAGTGCATCAAACCAAACATACAAGGTGTGTTTGGCATCAACGGGTACAGGAAAACCCCAATCTACATTCACCCGTGAAATAGAAAAGTCTTGTAAACCTTGGTTAACAAAGTTCATGACTTCGTTACGCCGACTTTCTGGTTGGATAAAGTCTGGCTGGGATTGATAAAAATCTTCTAGTTGAGTTTGGTATTTGGAGAGACGAAAAAAATAGTTTTGTTCATCTCGCCACTCGACTTGTTTATTGGTATGAATCGGGCAAAGATTTCCTTCTAAGAGTTCCCTTTCTTCTTTAAATTCTTCACAGGATACACAATACCAGCCTTTTTGCTGACCTTGGTAAATGTCTCCAGCCGCCCAGACGCGCTCAAAAAATTCTTTAACGATCGCCTCATGACGTGGTGATGTTGTCCGAATGAAGCGATCGTATTTGATATTGAGCAAATCCCATAAGGAGTAAAAACCCGCAGAAATTTGATCACAAAACTCTTGCGGCGCTTTACCTAAACTCTCGGCTGAACGCTGAATTTTTTGTCCATGCTCATCTGTACCCGTAATTAATAATACCTCATGTCCTAATAGCCGATGAAACCGTGCTAAGACATCGGCTGCCATTGTAGTGTAAGCACTACCAACATGGGGAACATCATTTACATAATACAGAGGAGTTGTCAGAGCAAATGTATTTTTTGTTTTATTCACTAGATTCATGCAAAATAAAAATCAAATTATTAAAACGTTTTATATTTTACTTTTATGGAGAAAAACTACGCAATTATATAACATTAGTACCTTTTTTTCAAACCACAATTTAATATTAGCAAATTTCCTAGCTGAAGAATTATTTTGTAATATCTATCAATCCGGCTAATTTTTAGGAAAAAATGGAAATTAACTACTCATAATTTTGGCAAATGCTAGTGATGATGTCTATGGTAACGAAGAATACAAAATCCTCAACCTCTTAGATGTGGCTGCTTTTGCACATAAGACATTTCTATCTTAAGACGGTAATAGCATTGGTAAAGAAATGTAAAAATTATATCAAGATAAACTGCGATATTTTGCCAAAAAAATACATTGATGAGCTATGAGTATCAATAGTCCTTTAGATATTTCTCGCACATTCTTAACAGCACTCTCAACCAGAATGTTCCCCTATTACGAGGATCGCATTCCCCAAGATGCCAGTTTGTTAATAGTGAGCAATCATCGCAGTTTTATGGATGCACTGGTTTTAATGGCAGCTTTATCCAGTCCCATTCGCTTTGCTTGCCATCACTATATGGGACAAGTACCTATCCTGCGAGAGATTGTTACAAGTCAACTAGGTTGCTTTCCCCTAGCAGAAAATCAACAGCGTCAACAAAGCTTTTTTGTGCATTCACAGCAATTATTGCAGTCAAAGCAGATGGTAGGAGTGTTTCCTGAAGGCGCTGATCCGATGGTAAAATCAACTCCAGTTGAGCAGGTAGGCGATTTTCGGCGTGGCTTTGCTCATTTGGCGCTGCGTTCTCAAGTAAAAGACTTGGCAGTTTTACCAGTAGCGATCGCTTCCTTAGAAGAAGTCAACACCACAGCTTTTCCTTTAAAATTTTTGAGTGTATTCGATCCGTCTGAACCATTATTTAATCAATCCGGTTGGCATCCTCTAGTCATCTATCAGCGAGTCGCCGTCTTAATCGGTCGTCCCTACTGGATTACACCCCAACATCACAAGCAATATCACGGCAAACAAGCAAAAAATGTTGTCACTGAACTCACGACACATTGTCACAACGAAATTGCCAGCTTGCTAGTTCAAGGTTGTTATTAAGAGTGCTGAGTGAGAGAGTGCTGTTAGCGGAAGCGGGGCGTTTAGCCCGTGCTGAGTGCTGAGTGCTGAGTGCTGAGTGCTGAGTGCTGAGTCAGGAGTGAGGGAGTGAGGGAGTGAGAGAATAAGAATTGCTAATGACTAATGACCATTGACCATTGACCATTGACCATTGACCATTGACCATTGACCATTGACCATTGACCATTGACCAATGACTTTATAGGAACTTTAATTTTATGATTGTATCTATTAGAGATGATTATCTAATTTACACAGAGTTTGGGTTAGCCATAGGGTAGAGTTTAGAGAATCAGGAAGTTGAATTGAAATTTTGCAATGGCAGAAGTTGAACTAAAACCGTGTTTCCTTGCTCCTCGACGAGTACAACCTGAGTACCCGTTGTTTGTGTATTTGCCAGGAATGGATGGAACCGGTCAGTTATTGCGATCGCAAACTGCGGGATTAGAAACTGGCTTTGATGTGCGGTGTTTGGCTATCCCTCGGCAAGATTTAACTAGTTGGGAAGTCTTAACTAGTAACGTTTTAGATTTAATCCATGCAGAATTAGAGAAAAGTTCCCAGAGAATAGTTTACTTGTGTGGTGAGTCCTTTGGGGGTTGCTTGGCGATGAAAGTAGCCATTCAAGCACCACATTTATTTAAACGCCTGATTCTGATTAACCCGGCTTCTGCGTTTCAGCTGCGTCCCTGGTTAGATTGGATGTCTCAACTGATTTACTTAGTTCCAGAGTGCCTTTATGATGTGGGTGCTTTGGGTTTGTTACCATTTCTTGCTTCATTGCCACGCATATCTCCGAATATTCGCCAAGAACTGCTAAAAACTATGCGTTCTGTACCACCAGAAACAGTAATTTGGCGCTTATCTTTGTTGCGAAAATTCGATGTGAGTGATGAACAGTTGCGTGCTTTAACTCAAGCAACTTTGTTAATTGCTGGTGCGAGCGATCGCCTTTTACCTTCTGTCAGTGAAGTGACACGGTTAAGCGATATTATTCCTAACAGCAAGGCTATAATTCTACCTCAGAGTGGACACGCTTGCTTGCTAGAAGAAGATGTGAATTTATATAACATTCTTCAGGCAAATAGCTTTTTAGAAAGTCCTGCTCAAGTTATGACCAAAATGACATTTAGAGATAAAGTTAAGAGCGATCGCCTCTAAACTTTTGCCAAAGTCACCTTCTCTAGCTGATCTTGATATTTACCCTGACGAGCTTCGTAACTAATAGCACAGGGTTCACCCTCCAGAAATAATAATTGCACCACACCTTCATTGGCATAAATACGACAATCAGCACTAGAAGAATTAGAAAATTCCAGTGTCAAATGACCACGCCAAGCAGCCTCCGCAGGCGTTAGGTTGGCTATTATGCCGCAACGTGCATACGTAGACTTTCCGATACATATAACCGTAATATTACCAGGAACCTCTAGTTTTTCTAAAGCCACACCCAAACCATAAGAGTGAGCCGGCAAAATAAAATAACTGCCATCATCATCTGTATGTAGTGAAGTTGGTTCCAAATTGTGAGGATTAAAGTTTTTCGGATCAACTACAGTTCCCGGAATGTGGCGAAAGATGCGGAACTCAGCCGCCGAAAGCCTAATATCATAGCCATAAGAAGATAAACCGTAGCTAATGACAGGTTGCAGGGTAGAAGATGGTTCTTTTGGGACTTTGCGGATTAAACTTGGCTCAAAAGGGGCAATCATGCCTTGTTGAGCCATTTCCTTAATCCAGATATCATTTTTAATCACAAGTTCACGGGTAATTCCAATCGACATACTAGGATACCGTGAACTGTGGATTTTGTTTAGGGGCGATGACTGCGACGAATCTCTGTAATTTGATCTGCCACATCTAAAATAGATTTTGGCATTTCCGTCCCAGTCAAAATAATATCCACATGAGCAGGACGTTTTGCCAGAAATGTTATCACATCAGTTTCGGGAATTAAGTCAAAGTTAATTGCCAAACTTAACTCATCTAGCACCACCAGAGAATATTTACCTGCGTACACTACCTGTTGTGTGTGTAGCCACAGCTTTTGGATGGCTTGATTTTCTACCTCATCTAGATGTGGTGTATCGATACAACGAGGCAAATCACAGCGAATCCAATCTAAATGTTGTCCTAATTGAATTGGTCTGTCTTGTCCTTGATTTATACCACCTTTGAGAAACTGCACAATTAACACTGGTGTACCTTGACCAGCAATTCTCAGTGCTTGCCCCATAACACTGGTAAAAAAGTTACGATGTGAACTAGTGAAAACTTGCACCAGTCCTTCTAGAGGGTAAGGTAAGCTATGAGATTGATTAGCACTGGGGGTTTCTAACTGGGCAACCATAGATTAAGTTTCAAGAAATTACAATAAACAAAAGTTAGATTTTGCAGAGATTTATATTCGTAGTTTTGTCTGGCAATCCGCTTTATAAGTCAAGCACTAGGCGGTATTTAAGTCAAGAGTTTAAATAAGAAATGAGAGCAGTGTTGATTCCATGACCATATCTACTTGATTCTCCATTTAACTGGAGAGTTTAGGATAATATGAAAACTTGTATCAAACAGGGGCAGGTGACTATGTTAGCCCAAGCAGAATCAAAACAAATTGGTTCAGTTGCCAAAGCAAGCGGTGTACCCATCAAAACTATTCGTTACTACGAAGAACTTGGCCTACTCAAATCATCAGGGAGAACTGAGGGTGGCTTTAGATTATTTAATAGCGATGTTTTATCTCGGTTACACTTTATCAAACGCGCTCAAAGTCTGGGGTTGACGTTATCAGAAATTAAAGAGTTTTTAAATGTTCATGATGCTGGAGAATTACCTTGTGAACAGATAAAAACTAAGCTAGAAGACAAAGTCACAGCCATTGATGAACAAATCCAACAATTACTCATTCTCAGACAAGAATTAACAGGACTGCTTTCTGGTTGGGAAATCAAACCTGAGAGTCCTCACACAACTATTTGTCCGATTATTGAAAGAGAATAGTCTAGGACTTACGCAGTGTCACCAAATTTTCTGGCTTTTTTGTCATTAGTCATTAGTCATTAGTCATTAGTCATTAGTCATTACCTACATTTCTCACAAAACGGTAGGGGCGGGTTCACAAATATGCTTCAATCTTTCACGAATATCTCATGAACCCGCCCCTACAGCCTCTGGGCTTCGGTTGCATAAATTTCGTGAGAAATTCGGGGTAAGTCCTATAGTCGTAGCGCACAGATGTGCGCTAATACTAGTCTATAGCAGAAGTACCGAAGCGATAGCCTTTACCATAGACTGTGTGAATGAGGGGAGTTTCCTTACCGACTTCAACCTTACGGCGTAGTAGTCTAATTAAAGCCGCAATGACATTACTGCTGGGTGATTCGCCATCTTCCCATAAATATTGGAGAATTTGGGCATGAGTTAGTAGTTGTCCAGTGTTTTCCATGAAGTATTGTAGTAGCTGGCTTTCTTTTTGCGATAGTTCAATGACTCGTCCTTGGCGATAAGCAACTTGGTTGTCGCAATCAAGTTCTAAGTCAGCTACAATTAGTTTCCCAGTTACACTGTCATAATTTTGAGAACCAGAACGACGCAATAAAGCCCGGACTCTAGCTAGTAACTCTCGTAATTCAAAGGGTTTGACTAAATAATCATCTGCGCCAGCATCTAAACCCTGTACGCGGTCATCTAGAGTATCTTTGGCTGTAAGGAATAATACGGGAGTAACTTTGCCCTGGTGGCGTAACTCTTGGCAAATCTCCAACCCTGTTTTTCCTGGCAGCATCCAATCTAAAATTAACAGGTCATAACTACCTGCTGCTGCCATTTCACTTCCTCTAGTTCCATCATAAGCTGCGTCTACACCATAACCCTCACGAGTTAAGACGTGACTCAGAGGATCTGTAAGTTCTACTTCATCATCAACTAATAAAATTCTCATGCTGCTTGTGGTAAGCAATAGAGATATTCTCAATAGTGAACTGTCCATCACCCATACTTGAATTTCAGGTGGGGATTTCTAGTTTTCATAAGGATACCAATACAAAAAATGTTAACTGTTGCACTACCCAAAGGGGAACTACTTAAAAATAGCATCCGCTTGCTGCAATCTGTAGGATTAGATTTTAGCGCTTTTTTAGACTCAGGTAATCGTCAACTTCAAATTACTGATGCTAGTGGACAGGCAAAAGGATTACTAGTGAGAGGACAAGATGTGCCTGTGTATGTAGAATACGGTCAGGCTCAAATGGGCATTATTGGGTACGATGTCCTTCAAGAAAAGAAACCGCAAGTAGCCCAGCTAGTAGATTTGCAGTTTGGCTATTGTCGGATGTCGGTGGCTGTTAAAGCGTCTAGTGCTTACAAATCGCCTCTAGATTTACCGCCTGATAGTAGGGTAGCGTCTAAGTATGTCAACTGCGCCCGTGAATATTTTCAAGGGTTGGATTTACCAGTAGAAATAGTCCCGCTTTATGGTTCTGTAGAACTCGGCCCGATTACCGGAATGTCAGAGGCGATTGTGGATTTAGTATCTACAGGGCGAACTTTGCGCGAAAATGGTTTGATTGAAATTACTACTTTGTATGAAAGCACAGCCAGGTTGATTGCTCATCCTCTGAGTTATCGTCTCAATACAGGTAATTTACATAACTTGGTTGAGCAACTACGTGAGGGAGTGTTGACGGCAGTTTAACCTAATCACGTCATTCCCTTCCCCATCCCTCTAGAGGGCGGTGCAAGTATGTCACAAGATTTGCTCTGAGGCTAAAACGTTTATCCTAAATAAGGTGGTTAGCTAATGGGGAATATTCAGTGGAATTTTTATCTGATTCCGTTGTGCTATCACGGATGCAGTTTGCCTTGACGGCGATATTTCATATGCTGTGGCCTGTCTTGACTACGGGGATGGGTATATATTTAGTCATTGTTGAGGGAATCTGGCTGAAAACTAAAAATCCAGATTATTATCTTCATGCTCGCTTTTGGGCTAAATTCTACGTGCTGAATTTTGGCATTGGTGTCGCAACGGGTATCCCAATGGAATTTCAATTTGGGACGAATTGGGCCCCTTTCTCAGAAGCGGTGGGAAATTTTTTTGGTAGTGTTATTGGGTTTGAGGCTTCTTGGGCATTTATGCTGGAAGCTGCTTTTTTAGGGATTATGTTGTTTGGTTGGGAACGGGTGAATCCTGCTATTCACTATCTCTCAACTATTTTGGTGGCTATTGGTGCAAACCTTTCTACTTTGTGGATTTTAACTGCTAATTCTTGGATGCAGACTCCCGCAGGTGGGGAATTGGTGAATGGTAAATTTATTGTCCATGATTATTTTCAAGCAGTTTTAAATCCCTTTATGGTCAATAGTGTGCTGCATATGTTTTTTGCCACACTAGAGACTTCGTTGTTTGTGATTGGTGGGATTAGTGCTTGGTATATTCTCCAAAAACGTCATGAAGCGTTTTTTGCTAAGTCTTTGAAGATTGCTTTAGCAGCTGCGATCGCAGTCGCTCCCTTACAAATATACATCGGACATTTAAGCGGTGAACAAGTCTATCACTATCAACCCACAAAACTGGCAGCAATGGAAGCCCAGTGGGAAAGTTCACCCGCAGGCAAGCCTGCTGACTGGAGTTTAGTCGCCATACCCAACGAAAAAGCCGAGAAAAATGATTGGGAAATCACTATCCCTAATGCTTTGGGATACATTCTGGAATTTAAACAGAATCTTTCTCAACCATTACGGGGTTTGAAGGAGTGGAAACCAAGCGATCGCCCCCACATGGTAGGTTTAATTTACTACGCTTTTCGGGTAATGATTGCGATCGGCTTTTTCTTTGCTGGGTTAATGCTGTTGAGTACTCTGCAATGGTTGCGTGGTAAACTTTCATCGGCAAATATTAGCCAGCAACGTTGGTTGATGCGAGCTTGGGTACTGGCAGCTCCTTTAGGATACATTGCTGTAGAATCAGGCTGGATTGTACGTTGTGTTGGTAGACAACCTTGGACACTTTACGGACAAATCCGCACTGTTGATGCAGCTTCCCAGCTTCCCGCCAGTAATGTTGTCGTCTCACTCAGCAGCTTTGCCATAGTTTACACAGTGTTATTTGTTGCTGCGATGTACTTTGGTAGCCGCATCATCCGCACAGGCCCAAATCTAGAATTACCAATCCCCGGCGTAGAAATTACCAAGCCTGCAGTAGATACAACCCCTGGTGAGTTTGTCCCCGATGAACGTCCAGTGGAAGCACAACAGTGAGTGAGGGAGTGCTGTTAGCGGAAGCGGGGCGATGAGCCGCGTGCTGAGTCGGGAGGGAGGGACAAGGGGACAAGGGGACAAGGGGAGAGTAAATTAATTACTATTAACCAATGACTAATGACTAATGACCATTGACTATTGACTATTGACTATTGACTAATAAGGAAATGATATGGAGACGCTTCAGTATTTTCTCCCACAAGTTTGGTTTGTGATTTTAGCCTTATTTCTCTTCCTGTATGTCATGTTAGATGGATTTGATTTAGGGGTGGGGATTTTATCGCTTACCTCCTCTGATGACGAACGGCGGGGAATTTTGATGACTAGTTTAAGTAACATTTGGGATGCAAATGAAACTTGGTTAGTTCTCATGGGAGGGGGTTTATTTGGTGCATTTCCTCTGGCTTATGCCACGATTTTAAATGCCTTGTATATTCCTATTTGGGTGATGATATTTGGGTTTATTTTTCGGGGTGTAGCTTTTGAGTTTCGGGAATTATCAAGACGAAAATTATTTTGGAATTTCGCCTTCGGTGCAGGGAGTTTTACGGCTGCATTGGGGCAGGGATTTGCTTTGGGTGCGGTACTCAAGGGTATTAAAGTTGATGAGACGGGACACTTTATTGGTAGTACTTGGGACTGGTTTAGTTTACCGTCTGTGTTAGTGGCGTTAACTTTAATTCAAGGTTATGTGTTGATTGGTTCAACTTATCTGGTGTGGAAAACTACAGGTGAGTTGCAGGAAACTCACTATAAAACGGCGAAACTTGCCGCTTGGACAACTTTAATCGGTGCAGTTTTGATCACGATTACTACACCAATAATTTACGAAAGTGCCAGAACAAAATTGTTTCAGCAACCCTTAGTTTATATCTTTGCTGTGATTCCTATCTTGGGTGTACTGTTGATTTGGCAATTATTACAGAGTCTTAACCGCAAAGAAGAACGTGCGCCTTTTGTTTGGACAATTCTTTTGTTTGTAGTATCGTTTTTTGGCTTGGGATTAATTGTTTTTCCTTACATCATCCCACCGCAAATTACAATTTATGAGGCAGCTGCTGATCCTAGTTCGCTGGTGATCATGATTATTTTTATTGGTTTCCTGATTCCCGTCATGTTGTTTTACAATCTTTATCAGTACATTGTGTTTCGGGGTAAGGTAACTGGTGGTAGTTATGGGGAATAGGGGATAGTCATTAGTCATTGGTACTGAAGTTTAGGAAAAAATTACATACTAGTCATGTGAAAAACTGACAAACTACTAGAATGGAAAGTGATGTGATGTTCTCCCATAGCTAAAGTGTCAGATTCTTTACCATTAGGCGATCGCTATCTCGCTCTCATTGACGAAATTGTCCAACTCACTCTCCAGGGCAAAATTAGCTCAGTGGAGATGGTGTACCAAATGCTGCAAAAAGGGATCACAGTTGGTACGGGGGAGGTGTTTGAGTTAGTGTTGAGCGATCGCTTAAATACTAGCCAATCTCAGGTAGATCGAGAAACAGATGAACTGAAAAAAGCCAAGGCTAGCCGGAGTTTACGCGCTATCAAGACGATCCAAAGTCAATGGCAAAGATATTCACAGCAAAATCAAGCCATAGAAGCGATCGCTAGTGCAGTGCAAGAAATTACCACAGCTACTGAGAGCGATCGTCTAGCTATATTCTTACGCATTATTGACCCTAATCTCAAAAACCCCCTGAATCTGTCACAACTCCAGCAATTAGCCAAGTCTCTACAACAATTTGCCCAGTTTAATCCTGATATCTCGCAAATCTCCCAAGGCATTACCCGTGGTTTAGCATCTTGGCAAAGAGTACAAGACGACTTGATTAGCTGGATGTATGAACAAAATCAGGCGTTAGGATTTGGTGGTGTACCGGGGGAAACTGGCCCTTGGGCCACTTGGGCAAAAAAAGTTAATAGTGAGTTACCCCAAGCTTTATTTCGTAGCCTAGCGCTTGAGCAATCTCCCATATCTTTTACCCAAAACCATCCCCAGATTACCTTGAGTGATTTGGTAGAAATAGCCTTGATTTTGCAATATCTGCAACGAGGTTTAGTTAACTGGTTTGACCAACAACCATACAATATTCAAGCAGGATCAAAATTATCCATTTCTACTTTTTTGACTTTTGCGGTAATTTGGAGTCAATTAGCTAGCGGTTTTCAGAGTCAAGCTGTTTATAGCAATGGCTGCTCACAAATCATGCTGCAAATTCTCCGCACTTTTGCCCAACGTGCCTATTTTCCCATGTATGGGGGGATTTTTGCTTCCTTTTCTGGTAGCTATTTGCGAGATGCTTTAGATTATTTGGATGAACCATTACGCTCAGTTGAGGGAACCCAGGAAAAAGCGCGAATTTTAACACTTTTAGGCTATTCTCAGCGTGCTTTGGGACAATATCAACGTTCTATTCAGTTTCATGAACAAGCATTAGAAATTGCCAGAAATGCAGGCGATCGCTTTTGTGAAATTGCCAATCTCAATCACCTCAGCCGTACCTATGTACAAGCAGAAAATTATGCTGAGGCTATTAATTATAGTCAAAGGGCGTTAATTTTGAGTCGGCAAGCAGGCGATAAGACAGGTGAGACTAATGCGCTGGTGAATCTCGGTTACAGCGAAGTGATGCAAGCGCAACAGCTAGAACAAATAGAACCAGAAACCTATGAAATGCCAATTAATTATTTAGAACAAGGATTAAAATTAGCGGAAAAATCCGGGGATATTCAAAGTAAAGCCTTGTGTGTCAGTAGCTTGGGTATTGCCTATTTAGTTGTTAGTCAGCCACAAGAGGCAATTAAATATTTGGAAGAAGGCTTTAAGACAGCCCAAATTTCTGGTGATTTGTACCTGCAAGGGAGAAATTTAGCATACTTAGCACAAGCCTACTCTCAATTACAAAATGTTGAGAAAGCCATTTACACTGGTTGTCTAGGAATGTATTTGTTAGAACAAATATCTTCCCAAGAATGGCGACAACCAGCCAAATTACTGACAATTTTACAAGGGCAAATAGGGGTAGAGAATTTTCTCAATTTCCTCCAACAATATCGGACTAAAATTATCTCAATTATTGGTGTAGATGGGTATGATTATATTCCTAATTTACTACAATTGTATCAGCAAGATATATGAGTTATGGGGATGTTAATGCAGATGAAGTTTTGCAAGCTTTAGAGGGTGTTGGAAAAGTTTCAGTAGGTATAAAAATGTCATTCTGACTGGAGCGGAGCGTCAGGAAGAATCTAGGTTTTGTGGCACATACCGAGATGTTTCATTCCGCTACGCTGCATTCAACATGACAAAGAAACAGACTTTTCCAACGTCTTCTTAGAACAGAATTTCTAAAATTTGTGTTGTTGATTAATATAGATAGTCAGCTAATACCAATTTCCTTTAAATGTGAACAGTAGAGACGTTGCAATGCAACGTCTGTACATAATTTATGTGTATCATGATTAACGTGAACTGGTATTACCTGTTCCCTACTTTCACGAAAGGAATTTTTCAGCAAGCCCTAATTAAAATCACAGCTAACCACTTTTCAAACAACCTCTAAACCTACATCTAGTGAGGAATTGCTATGCTTCTGTTAATGGATGTTTTGCACCATACCAACGAGCTGCTAGTAAGATTCCTAGTAATAAAAGACAGCCAAAAAAGTAATGAGAAACGAAAAAATAATAATACCAAAAATCGAACATAGAATTTTGAGAATCAATAGTATTAACTGGTAAAGACGTTAACAAGATACTGGACAACATACTCCTAGACCATAACCGTCCTTGAGGAATGGCTAATTGCTTGCCAATATATAGCCCAAAAGGTAAGAGCAAATATACATAGTAGTGTGTCCAAGAAATTGGACTAATCAGGAGAGATAAACAGATCACAATAGAAAACTCTAGGTTTTTTTGTGCCAAAGTTTTTGGTACTTTGGATTTCCAACATACCCAAATACTTGTACCTAAGAGTAATGCTAGCAAAGCATATCTAACTAATTTATAACGCCAATCAACCTCCAAAGGAGACCAATTAGTCAGATGATTAGAGGCAATGAAACGGCTTAAAAAACCATCAACTGACTGGACATTATAAGCAGCCAATGGTTTACCTGCATAAGTCTGGATACATTCTTGATACCAAGTTATGTGTAAATCTAGCCCAAATACCAACAGTGATGACCCGACAATTATCAACATACTGACAGCAAATCCTGTACAGGCCATCCATCGTTTCCTGAGAGCAAGATAAACAGCTAAAAGTAAAATGGGTGGTTTAATCACAGTGCCTATAGCTAACAAACAACCGAGCCAAAACTCTCGCTGATAGCGAATGCACAAAACTCCTAATAGTAAAAATAGTAAAACGAAATGGGAAGTATTACCTTCTCGAAAACAGTAGTAAAGAGGGCCATTAATCACAAAAAGACCCAGCAATGCTAACCTTCTCTGACCAGAAATATGGGAAAATTTGATTAAAATATAAATAATTGCAATAATCGCGGCAATACTAATAACAGACAGGAGAATATGCGCTTGATTAATGCTAAGGTAAGAAAAAGGAGTAAATAAAAAAGCCACAATCGGGATATTCACAAACTTATGTATACCGCCTCCTGGTTGATATAGTAGTGATGGATTTTCAATCACTAGGCGACCAGCAGGATAATAAGCTTTATCAAAATCACTGAATAAAACATAGGGGCTAGATAATGTAGCTAGAAGTATCGCTATTGCTAGAAATGGAATGCCATATCCTAACCAAATTAGCCAGCTATTTTTTATATATTTTTTAGCAACCAAATTAACAGCAAAAATCACTGAAATTGCCGCTATGTAACCTAAGTAAAGAATAACTCTCATTTTTTACCTAATAATTAATAATGTTTTGTGTGCTAGTAGGTTGGGTGTGATACAGCAGAACCCAACATCCTCATCGTGGTTGGGTTCTGCTGCTACATCTATTAAATATGAAATTAACCAAACCTACATAAGTAAAAACCCACAACTGCGAGATAAAAAACATTTTTTAGCTTCTAATCTCGAATCTCTATGGGGAAACTGAAGGTAAGTTGTTTTTTTGGATAACTTGCTGGCGTTGTGGGCCTTGAGTGTCAAAAAAATCTATGACTTTACTAAATTGCAGATTGTTGTTAATACTGACAGTGATGACTAACATTCCTGTTAATGCTAGAGCGATGGTTCGCGCACGAGTTAATGTACTCAGTGCCACCAATAAAACTAATAAAGGTGCAAAATGTAAGGAAAATAGAAACGTCTCATCGCCATATATGGAGTGCAATGCCAACTGTCCTAGTATTGTGAAACCGAGCAATAAGCGGAATTGGAGATGTTTTTTAATAGAAAATATTGCCCAGATACCTAAACCTAAAAGTCCAGCCCATAATCCAACAGCAATATAACCCCAAATACTACCTGATCCTGGTGCTGATGCTTGAACGCTCATGATTTGCCAGTGAGGCAATCGATTGTTAGGTAGCACATTAAACGATGGCATGATCAGCGAATGAAAAATAAAAGATTTCAGAGATGTTAATACTCCTCCTGATGCTGCCATATTAATGTATTTCTTTTCCTCGCGATCGCCTAGAAAAAATTGTACAGTAGGGAATATAGCCTTCTGCACAGACCAGAGTAAAACTACTACACAGAAGCCATTAACCGTAATTTGCAATGCACGCCGCCATTGGTAGTTAATGAAGGTAGCAAGAATGCCTACCATCCAGTTGGTAATTGTGAAACTCAAAGTCAGGGCGCTAACAATGACATACCAGGTATCGGTGACTGAGTAATGTAGGGTTATGGCAAAGAAGCACAGCCCAATTAAGATGGATAAAGAGCCAAATGAGTAAGTTTCTGGCACAACAAACCAAAAAATAGCGGCGGCACTTGTCATTGCTAAGATGCTAAATAATGTGGCATCAAATCGTCGGCAGCTAATCAATCTGAGGATGAGAAAAAATGTTCCCAACCATAAGCCAGCGACAGTCGCAATCACTAACCTCACAGCTGTCAGAGCTTCAATGCCAAATGCCAGTTTGAGAGCGAGTACTACTGGTAAAGTGAGTATGACAAACAGAGGATGGACTTTCGTGCGATAATGGTCAGCTTCGGGACGAACCATATCGTCAAATACTCGTGGACAGTCAGCCCCAAACCACACATTATAAGCATCTGGATCTACTATTCCTTGATGCAGTAACTGCGAGCCTTGATAAGTAAGAATTCCTCCTAATCCTGCTAAGATAGTGATGATAGAAATATCCAGCCAGTGCTTTTGGAGTTTGTCATAACTGCTTGCAGAAAAAAAGTTTTGAAGCTTGAAAATCAATTTGTCAAAAGAAAACTGCATAGACTTTGTAACTTTGACCTCATATCGTCATAATTCAATAGTGTTCCCATATTTGCCGATCAAAGTTTAAGCAGATTTAGCTAAGGCGATCGCACCAATTCCACTTAGCATTAAACCTACACCAATCCATTGGGTAACTAAAACTTTTTCTCGTAAAATGACTGCCCCGATGATAGTTGTGGCTACAATCGTTAATCCTATAACTAGGGGGTAGGCTGTAGATAAATTCAATTTCCCCAAAACCAAGATATAAAAAACTGTACTTAAGCCGTAGCTACAGATTCCTCCTAAAAGATATATATTTAGAGGATTTTGACCTGCACCTAGTTTTAATAAAGTTTGAGCTAGAGTATTTAAACCTACTGTAATCAAAATTAGTAAGGCAAAGACAATCGGATGATTCATCTGAATGATTTAGTTAATTTCTATGCAAAAATCTTATAACCAAAAGCCCCATCAAATTCCCACAATTCTTCTGTATGGGGATAGGGCATCTGTACCCATTTACCAGCTAATTTTTCCCACCATCGTGGAGGATGAGGTAAGCTGGCAACTTGAATACAGCGACAACCAGAAAGCTTTGCACCCATAACATCAGTATGGAAGCTATCACCAATCACAACTACATTTTTCGGAGACAAACGCATCTGTGTCATTGCTTGACGAAATGCAGGTGGGAAAGGTTTTTTAGCTGGACTAATCGCGGCAATATCTAAGCGATGAGACCAATATTTGACGCGGTAGCGACGTTTGCCATTGGAGAGAATAAATAATTTTAATCCAGCCAATTTTGCTTGGGAAATCCAATCTTCTGCCCAGGGTGATAAGTAGCGATCGTCTTCCGAGATGATTGTATTATCTAAGTCGAGGATAATGCCTCTAATCCCGGCTGCTTTGAGCCAGTCAATCTCAATTTGGGCTAGTTGAGTAATGCGTGTTGGTAATTTCTGCGTTTGTAAATCTAAGTTATCCAACTCAGGTTTGATATTTTTCATGTAGTTTAAAGACGATACAAGGCTAGAAATGAAAGACTGGACTCTACCTCATCTGATCAAGAACTGCTATTACCTATGACCTGTTACCTGTTACCTGTTACCTTTTATTACTGAATAATTCCTTGATTTTTTAACCAGAGAATCGCAAAACACACACAAATCCAACCCAGAACTGTAAATAAGATTCCTTTGTCTTTTAATAAGACTTCTTCTGGTCTTTCGCTACGTCCACCTTTTTCTGCGTGATCTTCACTGTCACTAATAATCTCTTGTGGATCACTGAGTAGTTGGTAGCGGAAAATGCCGTAGAGAACAAATGGGAGTGTTAATAACATCCAAGATGTCGATGCACCATGTAGCGCTGGGCCTGCACTCCAAAGAGTGTAAGAGACAACTGTACCTGTGGTAACTACACTTTCCATCCGTCCTAACAAGGGTAAAGAGTAGCGTCTCAATACAGCACGGAGTTTTGTACCTTGAACTTGTGCCAATCGCAACTCAGCTTTACGCTTTTCGATACCGAGAAATAAAGCCAACATGGCTGTACACAGCAAAAACCAAGCTGACAAAGCGATATTGGTAGCAGCCGCACCACCAAAAGCACGGAGTACAAATCCCGTGGCGATCGCAATAATATCTAAAATCACCATCCGTTTGAGTCGCAGGTTATAAGCAACTTGCAACATGGCGTAACCTGTTATCGCTAAACCCAACTCTGAAGATCGCCACCAGCTAAGACTCACTGCACTACCGAGTAGGATTACTGCCATAGCTATGGCTACGGGGATACTGACGAATCCAGCTGCGATCGGTCGTTTACACTTGACGGGATGCTGACGGTCAGATTCTACATCTGCAATATCGTTGATCAGATAAAAACCACTGGATGTACAACAAAATAAAGCAAATGCTAAAAAACTACCTAGTAGGGACTGTAAATTTATACTAAAAGCAAATAACGGTGCGGCAAATACCACAAGGTTTTTTGTCCATTGTCTTGGACGTAGTGCTGCTACATGGTATCTTAGATTTTTGGAGCTACTTGCTGCTAAAGAGCCTTTTGCTAAAGAGTTACGTCCAGTATCCATAAATTTTGTGTTGGGTTTCCCCAATAGGGTTGAAGTTACGCACTTAAGTTTTTTCACTAACCAGATATTACTATTTCTGAATATTTTTTTACTCGCGTAACGTAAGATTTTACTTAATCTTTAAGAGGTTTTACGGATGTTACACATAGAGAAAACCCTTAAAGACAGTATTTTCTGTATCAGAACGCCTGATTTTGATTCGGTTTTACGTATTTTGGCTGATATTGTGTGGATCACTTCACAAATAAACAAGATGTAGGGGAATTGGGGACAAATCAATTCAAAATGACGCTCGCGGACTCGCTCTAAGCGAAGCTATGCCGTTCGCGTTAGCGTCTCTGAAAGAGAAGGCTTTACGCTGCGCTAACAAAATTCAAAAATAATGACTCAGGACTAATGACCAATTACCAATGACTATCGCCTATTGCCTATTCCCTCTCTCAACTAGATAATTTTGCACGACTACTGACATTGCTGATTATTTATTAAAGATGCTTCTTTTGTATTTTTGAGGATTTGTTGAGGAGTTTTATGATAGTTGACGATCAAACGAGAGATTTGATAATAATTATTTTGGCAAGTATAATTTAAAATTTCATCATTATATAAATACCCTGATAAATAATATTTAGAAACATACAATTCTACTTGTTTGTTATGAGTCCCATAGGGATAGGCAAAATGAGATGCTACTGTTTGCTCAGGGTCTAAATCTTCTGTACAGTTTCTCAGGATAGTTCTAGCTTGTAAAATTTCATTGACAAGCTCTCGACGTGCTAATAATGTTAAATCTTTATGACTTAATCCATGAGATTGGATATCATAAAAGCCTGCTTTAAATCCTGCTCTTAATTCTTGACAACTCAGATGGGTGCTACGACGAATCCTTGCTGTTGCTAGATTGCCTGGGTTAATAAATAAAACTATTTTTACTTTTTTTCCATATTTTTTTTCGAGTTTTAGTAAGACAGGTAATAATTTTGTATGCACTGATTTATAGCCATCATCAAATGAAAGCATGATTGGCTTTTTTGTCCGATATTCATAGGGAATATCTTGGTTTTTGGTTAAAAAGAAATCATATAAATCTTGTGTTGTTAAAAACCAATAATTGTTAATAATTAAATATTCTAAAAGTTTTTCCATCTCTTGTTGAGAATAGTGCATTTCTTCTGTATCTACAGGCACATGAATGTTTTGCTTTTTACCATCTAGAATACCGTGAAAGCCTAAAATAGGAACTGTAGGTTTAGTATATTTAAAATTTATAGCTGCGAAAGAAATTAAAGAAACTAAAGCTAGAGTAGCAGGTAAATTTTGGGAGGTCATTTTGGTGGTAGTTTTGCCCTGGCAATTATTTTTTATACCATAATAAATAGGTGATTTTCCCAAAAATTATCCAGAGCGATCGCCTAATCATGACTGTGGCATTTGCCAGACTGAAAACTACACAGCTATTTGAAAATCAAATCTAAACGTTGTTGGCCAGCCTTGAGCGCATCGGCTGGAGAACTTTTACCCAACAATACAGTTTCAATTGCTCCACCGAGAATTACCGAAATGCGATTATATCCAGGGAAAGTCGGACGCGATCGCCCATATTTGGCTTGTTCTAAAAATATCTTAATTTGCGGTAACTGCTGGACAAATTCCTGATACTTTGCGCTTTGACGAGACTTTAAATTAATTGGTAAATAACCAGTCCCCAAAGCTAATTCTGTTTGAAATTCTTCACTGGCGGCATACTCTAGAAATGTAAACGCAGCTTTTTCTTTGGCTGGCGTAGTCTTAAACATAAACAGATTTTCACCGCCAATGACAGTGGCTGGTAATTGCTGGACGGGAATAGGAAAAACATCAAAATCAATCCCACTAGCTTGAAATTCTCCCAAAGTCCAAGGGCCAGTTAATTGCATGGCCACCTTACCAGCTAGCAAGTCATTTGTCTCATAACCTCGTTCCGGGGCAGACAAAACAGCAGAACCATCTGTAATTAAATCACGCCACAATTGCAAAGCAGCGATCGCCCCAGAATTATCTTGTAAAGTTACCCCAGCTGCATTTTGTGAATCTCCGCTTACCAACTCACCGCCGCCACTCCACATAAATGGTAGCCAAGTAAATACAGTAAACTCACCTTTACCCAAAGGTAATAACATCCCATGTTGATCAATCCGTCCATCCCCATCAGTATCACGAGTTAACTGCTTGGCAACTTGGCGCAACTCCTCCCAAGTCCGGGGTAACTTTGTAATTCCTGCCGCTTTAAACAAACTGGGACGGTAAAAAACACCAACATTATTTGTCGCAAAAGGGACTGCCCAAATTTTGCCCTGATATTCTAGAGACGGGAATAATGAAGGGTCAATTTCATCTTTGATAGGGGAATTCTCCAACATTTTATCCAAAGGCATCAAAGCATTTATTTCTGCCAATTGGCCCGTCATTGCTGGGTTGTACCACAAAATATCCGGAGGCGCATTACCGACAACGGCTGCCAAAATCTTAGGCATTTGTTGATCTTGCTGTCCCACATAAAGCGCCTCTAGCTGAATTTTGGGGTGAGTTTGGTTAAATTTATCCACCAGCTTTTGCAACACATCCCGATTTGGTGGTGGGTTCACCCCATGCCACAAAGTCAAATGAATAACCTGCTCTCCCCTTCCCCTCTGGATGATCTGACATCCACCCATAATCATCGTTACCGCCAGCAACACTAGCAGTAACCGCTTCAGACGAAATCGCCAATTTTTTCCCCTCACCCTAGAACTACCAGAGAAGAAAAAAAATTGCCAACAGCGCTGGTAAAACAGATTAAGCAATGTTTTGATGCTGATCATCATAGTGAGAGAGTGCTGAGTCAGGAGTGAGGGAGTAAGGGAGACAAATCAATTCAAAATTCAAAATTCAAAATGGAAGGGGACAAGGCAAATGACTATTGACTATTGACTATTGACTATTGACCATTGACTATTGACTATTGACCATTGACTATTGACTATTGACCATTGACTAATGACTATCACTAGAAGCTAGGTATATCTTAATCTTGGAAGAGAGATTTATTAGCTTGGGTTATGGCAGGACATAGTAAATGGGCAAATATTAAACGCCAAAAAGCAGCAGTAGATGCCAAAAGGGGTAAGACGTTTACTCAGTTATCGAGGGCAATTATTGTCGCTGCGAGGAACGGTATACCTGATCCGGCGGGAAATTTTCAACTCCGCACCGCTATCGAGAAGGCCAAAGCAGCAGGTATTCCCAACGATAACATTGAACGAGCGATCGCCAAAGGTGCAGGAACTTTTGATAGTGATCACAACAGTCTGGAAGAAATTCGCTACGAAGGTTATGGCCCTGGTGGTGTAGCCATCTTAATTGCAGCGCTGACAGATAATCGCAATCGGACTGCTGCTGACTTACGGGTAGCTTTTAGTAAAAATGGCGGTAATCTGGGCGAAACTGGTTGCGTGAGTTGGATGTTTGAGCAAAAAGGTGTGTGTGTCGTGCAAGGAGTAGTTGATGAAAACGAGCTTTTAGAAGCATCCTTAGAAGGTGGTGCTGAGTCTTACGAAATTACGGAAGATGAAACCACAGAGGTATTGACAGATATCGGTAATTTAGAAACCCTCAACCAGATACTGAAAGACAGAGGTTTTCTGGTGAGTGATGCTGAGTTGCGCTGGATTCCTAGTAATCATGTAGAAGTCACAGAATCTGAGCAAGCGCGATCGCTCCTCAAATTAATTGATACTCTAGAAGGATTGGATGATGTACAAAATGTTACATCTAATTTTGAAATGTCAGAAAACTTAATCGCTACAAGTTTTGTCTAGTCAGGAATTTGCCTAAAAGTGTCCTATTTTACTATTGTAAAAATAGACACGAAATTTTCATATCAAATATAAACAAATGACAAACGGCTATGGGATAGTTTAACCATCGAATCCAGAAGAGGAGACACTTCTTATGAATAAGTTTGCTCAAGCCTTGTTGCTCAGTTTCTTATTTGCTGCTCCCGTAGCCGTTTTTGCTCCTGTTGTTCAAGCTAAAACTGCTTCTAGCCAAACTGAAAATACTTCCTCCCCAGTCAAGACTAAAGCTATTAAATCAACAGGTAAAAAAATTAAACACCATCATCGTAGACATAAAGTTCATCATCATCAATCTAGCCGTCATATTACTCGGAAATCTTTAGCTAAAGCACCCACAACAAAAGTATCTACACCGAATAAAACTGTTGTCAAAACCCCACAGAAATAAGTCATACTATATTCTCTTCAGGCATCATCTAGCGCAAGACTATAGTTTGTTCTAGTGGTTAAATTTCGCTCCCTATACTTTAACCCTGCACAACATCAAATGCGGGGTTTTTATTTGATATAAACACCACACCATCTAGCTCTACAGCCCTACTGGCAAACAGTAGGGCTTTTCATTTTTGATGAAGCTATTACAACGTGAGTTCGACGGCTGAAAAAAACCCTCTCCAAACCTCTCACGCCAGTTGCTACAACGGGGGTAACCCGATGCCAGTTTGCACAAGTCGGGAGACCCGCCCATGCAACTGGCTCCGCAACGCACTGGCTCCCCTAAAAGGAGAGAGGCTTTAAAAGCTCGATTTTTCGTTGATCTGTGATGCTCTTGGCTCCCCTCTCCGCGTCGGAGAGGGGCTGGGGGAGAGGTCAAAAAAAGTTGTCGAACTCACGTTATTACAGTCTGTAAATAAAAAATAATCTTGTTTATATACTTTTTTATTTGTTAACAAAACGACAAATATTTTGACCTTTTTAAAAGTAAAAAATACTCTAAAAATATACATCAAAAATTCACATAGACAACAAACATTTGTCATATGTTGCTAACATAATGAACTCATCCAGAAACGGATTAATCAAATAAGGAGACACGAATGAATAAGTTCACCAAAGTTTTAGTTTTAACCTTAATCTTGACTGCACCTGTAGCAATTTCTGCAACCTTAATTCCAGCCTCTCCTGCAACTGCAGCTACGGCAGTTTCTAGACATCATAAGCAACATCGAATGAATCACAAAGTAAAGCATAAAATTTCTCGTCATCACATTCGCAAACATCATAAATCAGTACGACTTAAATAAGCATAAAAACTATAAATAGAGATGCTAAATGTTGCATCTCTATCAGTTTTTAGGAAAATTTTGTGGCGGGTTGCTGGACTAAATCAGTTACCAGTTAACAGTTATCAGTTACCAGTTAATAAACGTTAACTGTTTACTAAATACATTCCTAATGCTCTAGTAATCTAGAAGTAGGTTGGATTAAGTGCAGCGCAACCCAACATGGATCTTAAAAATCCAGTATGGATATTGGTGTTGGGTTTCCCAAAGCCTCAACTCAACCTACAATTACTGCATTTCTCACAAAACGGTAGGGGCGGGTTAACGAGATATTAGTGAATGATTGAAGCATATTTGTGAACCCGCCCCTACAGCCTCTGGACGGAGGTTTTATAAATTTTGTGAGAAATTCGGGTCTAGTAATCTAGTTCGGACATTGACGCTCTCATTTGTCACGCGACTTGCTCTAATTGGGGCGATCGCGTAAAAATATTAGTGAGAATGCCTTAACTTGTCTTAACAATGGCGCTAACCCAGCTTACTCAAACTATATCCCCTCAACTGACACCCGCCAAAGAGCGAGGATACGATTATGATTTGGTCATCGTCGGTGGTGGCATTGTTGGGTTAACTCTAGCTTCAGCCTTAAAAGATTCTGGCTTGAGTCTACTGCTAATTGAAGCTAAAGTTGCCTCCGCCGCCGTCGCCAAAGGTCAAGCCTATGCAGTTCATATGCTCTCAGCGCTAATTTACCAAGGAATCGGCGTTTGGGACAAAATTCTACCCCAGATTGCCAAATATCGGCAAGTTCGTCTTTCTGATGCCGATTATCCTGGTGTGGTGGAGTTTGTCACCACTGATTTAGGCACAGCAGAATTAGGTTATGTGGCAGAACACCAAGCATTACTGGAACCTTTGCAAGAGTTTGTCCACAATTGTCCAAATGTCACCTATCTTTGTCCGGCTGAGGTGGTGCGTACAAAATATCAGCAAGATGTAGTCGAGATAGACATCAAAATTGCCGAGCAGTTACAAACAGTCCGGAGTAAATTATTGGTAGCCGCCGATGGATCGCGATCGCCTATTCGTCAAGCAGCAGGAATCAAAACTCATGGCTGGAAGTATTGGCAATCTTGCATCGTTGCTTTTGTCAAACCAGAAAAAACCCACAACGATACAGCCTACGAACGATTTTGGCCTAGTGGCCCCTTCGCCATCTTACCGCTACCACAGAACCGTTGCCGCATCGTTTGGACAGCTCCCCATGAAGAAGCCAAAGCTTTGTGTAACCTAGATGATGAGCAGTTTTTACAAGAACTAACTCAACGCTTTGGCGAACACATGGGTAAACTAGAATTATTAGGCGATCGCTTTGTTTTTCCAGTCCAACTCATGCAGAGCGATCGTTATGTCCTCCCTCGTTTAGCATTGGTTGGGGATGCAGCACACAATTGTCATCCTGTAGGTGGACAGGGGTTAAATCTGGGAATTCGAGATGTAGCAGCTTTAGCACAGATCATCCAAGCAGCACACCAAGCAAGTGAAGATATTGGTAAAATTCAGGTACTAAAACGTTACGAACGCTGGCGACAAAAAGAGAACCTGACGATTTTAGGGTTCACTGATATGCTAGATCGAATGTTTTCTAATCAGTTCTTACCTGTAGTGTTAGTGCGTCGTTTGGGTTTATGGTGTTTGCATCATCTACCCATGCTGAAAATATTCATGCTCAAATTGATGATTGGGTTAAAAGGACGAACTCCCAAATTAGCCATTCGAGAAGCAATTCAAAATTAACGTAGAGACGTAGAGACGTAGCAATGCTACGTCTCTACACCATGTACATTGCTACGTCTTTACTCTATGTCCAATGCCTCATCTATATTTAAATATAGTTCACAGCTGACACTGACAAAACCAGGGATTCCATGAAATACTGATGCTGCTGATGTCTGATGGCTAAGGGTTGATGAAACATCTAAAATCCCGTTCCCAAGACTTGCGGAGCTTGTTTGAGAATAATATTACGATCGAATATGTGGCAGAACCCCTCAAAGCAGTGCCATCGCAAGCGGAAGTAGTAGAGGTTTTGCAATGGATGCGATCGCAAGATTTTGATGTCGTTGGTGTGGAAACGGGAGATACAATTACTGGTTATGTTGAACGCTCTAGTTTAATATCAATCCAGTCTGGTAAATGTGGTGATTATCAGCGAGTGTTCCATACTAAAGAACTGGTAGCTATTTCTACACCACTCATGAAGTTATTACCCATCTTGCAACAAACTCCTCGATTGTTTGTTCTCGACTGCAATCAGGTAAGTGGAATTATTACCTGTGGTGACTTGCAAAAAGCACCGGTGCGAATGTTGCTATTTGGTTTAGTGACTTTATTAGAAATGAATTTACTGAGGCTAGTGAGACTTTATTATCCTCAAGATTCTTGGCAGAATTTTCTCAAACCTGAGCGCTTAGAAGTTGCACGCCGATTATGGAAAGAAAGTCAAGAAAGAAACGAAGCCACAGATTTATTAGATTATCTCCAGTTTTGTGACAAACGAGAATTAGTTTTACATCAACCAGAACTGCTGCAACAATTAGAACTTAAATCTAAGCGTTCCGGCGAGAAATTCTTAAAGTCTGCCGAACAGTTGCGGAACCGATTAGCTCATGCTCAAAGTTTAGTGAGTGGTTCCTCTTGGAGTGATTTAATTTCTCTAGCAGAAGGCATGGAAAAGCTCTTGGTACGCTGTGAAGAAATTGAGTAAGGTTAAACTGTGTAAAACAACATTACAGGCCATTTTAGTCACAGAAGTTGACCCGCCACTAGAGATGGAGCCGATTTGTTGGTTACTACTGACCACTTATACCAATTCACTAAAAATCTGATACAGATTCAAATACGGAAACCCTTGTAGAACAAGGCTTTCTTAATTTTGAATTTTGTTAGCGCAGCGTTAGCGACGCAGGAGCGTCGCGTCATTTTGAATTTTGAATTGGTATTACAAGGGTGCGGCGAACCCAACATCAAGCAGGATGTTGGGTTTCCTAACAACTAATTATTCATGAAATCTAAATCAGAGAAATTGAAAGAAATTTCTTGAGTTACAGAAATTTGTGGCTCTAAATCTATATATTCTGATTCATGAATTTGCTCGGTTAACCACTGATCTAAATTGCCACCACGAATTTCTTTTGTTTGCTTACCTACTACTTCCAAATAGGCAATGTCTTTAATTTTACTCAAGCAATTAGATGGCATATTGGTGTTAGACCTGGTAATGGCAGATGATGGAGCGATTTTGATATTGTCATGCTGCTGTTGTACTTTGCTGGGGTTGGAGTTTTCTTTGAGTAAGCGGTTATAAGTGCGGTAAGGGATGTAGTGTAAGGGGTTATAACCGGCGAAGCGTAGCATGAGAACACACGCCCATGAATATTTACCAGCAAGAATTGCCTCGACTACTTTATCAAATTGTTGAGGGTTGATGGCTTTGTTGTAGCTGCTAATGCTTGTGATGTCTTGATTCATGGTGTTTTTGCTTTGGATAAAAGTATTTCGGTTGTCTGGTGATTTATACGGCAATTAAAATCGATCAGTTTGGTGATGAATTGAGAACACGTAGTTTAGTCAAACTAGGTGGGTTAAAACTGTTTTGATACTTTTGGATATTTTTGTGGAAGTTGCTGTTAAGTAAGTCAGATTACTGTTAGCAATTGATGCTACTTCAAGAGCTACATCTTTATAGGGATACAAATCATATAGTTTCATCTCTCACCTACCCCTTGTCATTTAATGTGACCAGCAGACAAACGTCTTTGTTCAGCTATCGGTAGACACAATTTTGTACTATTGAAGTCTATAAACTTCCAACTTTATCCCTGATATATTTCATGTGTGATTTCTTGCTCTTTAGTATGAATATGTATTCAGTTGTATGTATTTATTCTTGTTTGAATTATGACAATTACTTATCCATACTTTATCAAGAGTCCTATTCGTATTTATACTATCTTTTTTCATGAATGTCACCCGTTGATCAGTATTATATTCGTCAATTTTACTGAATATTTTTAATCTTATTTTATTCACTATGTCAATGAGTATTTTGAGCATTTTCAACTAGGTAATGAGGGGTTATACCCCTCGCCTACTGTGCATTTGAGACTTTAACCTACTCAAGAAATTTACCATTAAATAGATAGATAATCAATCATTCAAGATAGAAAATATCACCTTGTAGAAAATACAAAACATTCTTTAATTCAGGTTAAAAGCTTGTGACATAATCTGCATAACATACAGTTCTAAAGTTGGTTTTCCGTGTGTACTTAAGTTTCCGGAAAATTCTTTGGGTAAATGTCATGATTTTATTATATTTTGAGCAATGAAGTCTGTAATTTATGTTGTCGTATTTACAGTTTTATGATATGTTTCTTAGACGATATATAAATAATGAAACTTAAATTCAATGTAGAGGATTTAGACCTCACCCTCAGCCCCTTTCCTACAAGGAGAGGGGAGCAAAAAACCTGATTTTTTGTTATACCAATTTCCTTTAAATGTGAAACAGTAGAGACGTTGCAATGCAACGTCTCTACATAATTCATGTGTATGATGATGAACGTGAAATGATATTATTCCTCCTTCTCTTGTAAGAAGAAATAGGTTGGGATGGTGAGGTCTGTCGAATTCAGGTCTGTATGAGCAATGGGGTAAAAAGCTAATTTTTTGAGCTTCTGTTGCCGTTTCTGAGAAGGAAGTTGATCAAGTTAATACTAGATATTTAATTGTAGTTGAGCGAGGTGATGATAAAGACCAGCGATCGCCATTAATTCCTGGTGAGTGCCATGTTCAGCGACAACACCTTGATCTAAAACGAAGATATAGTCGGCGTGACGCAGAGTTGACAGGCGATGGGAGATGATAAAGGTGGTGCGGTTTTGACTAATTTGAGCCAGACTTTGTTGCAGGTGTCGTTCTGATTCGGCATCTAAACCACTGGTAGCTTCATCTAAAATCAAAATTTTGGGATCTCTAATTAAAGCACGAGCGATCGCAATTTTTTGTTTTTGTCCCCCAGAAAGCATGAAACCCCTTTCCCCCACTTGGGTGTCATAACCCAGGGGTAAGGCTTGGATAAAATCGTGTGCGCCTGCTAACTTGGCAGCAGCGATCGCTTGGACTAAACTAAACTCCATATCATGAAGCGTAATGTTTTCTAAAATCGTCCCAGAAAACAGAAAACTCTCCTGTGTCACCAACGCCAACTGACTCCGCAATGATTGGGGAGACACTCCAGAGATATCATTGCCATCAATCAAAATTCTGCCACTATCGGGATGATATAAACCTGCCAGTAAATTTGCTAAAGTGCTTTTACCGGAACCGCTTTGACCGATAATACCAATAGTTTGGTGTGGTCTGACTCCAAACGAGAGATTTTGTAAAGCGTTGCGTTCTTGAAAGGAATTATAGCGAAACGATACATTCTCAAACCTCACCTCACCCCGAATTGGTGGCATGACGAGTAAAGTTGTTTGCGAACTTCCTTCTGGTGTTGCTGCATAAACATCATTCAATCGTTCCACCGAAATCAAGATTTCTGGAAACTCATCCCATAATCCCACCAGCGCCAATACAGGATGAGTCACACTACTAGTCAGTAGATTAAAAGCGACAAACTCTCCCAAAGTCATTTGTCTACCTATCACCAAACTAGCACCAAACCATAAAATCAAAGTAGTGCCAATGTGCTTGATTAAATTCCGGGCGATTTGCCAGCGATGGGCTAGTTTTTGCCCTCGCAATCGCGCTTTCAACATTTTGAGGAAACGTTCTTCCCAGTACTTCTGCAAAGCGCGTTCAGAAGTGGTAGTTTTGACTGTGGCAATTCCCGTCATCATCTCTACCATTGCCGAATTTTGTCTAGCTGATTCCTGCAACACTTCTCTGGATGCTTGCTTAATATGGGGGCTGGCGACAAAAGTCAAAATCATGATGGGAATCATCCAAGCCAAGACTAACAGCGTGAGTTGCCAACTGTAATAAGCCATCAACCCTAAATACGTGAGGATCATCAACCCATCCACCACCGCACCAATAGCCCGACGGCTAATAAACATCTGGATTTTGCGGTTTTCTTGCACACGGCTGATAATATCTTCGACTTGGCGGGAAGCAAAAAAGTGTAACGGTAACTGCAACGTGTAGTTAATGAAATTGCCCACTAAGTTGAGATCGATGCGACTGGCAAAATAATCTAATAAATGTTGGTGTTGTGCTGTCAAGACAGTGCGCCACACACCCAAACATAAAAAGCTAAAGGCAAAGATATGCAAGTTCGACAAATCTTTGACAGGCATAATTTGATCGAGAACAACCTGTGTAAATATCGGTGTTGCCAGTCCAAAAACTTGTACTAATAAGCAGGCTAATATAATCTGCCTGAGTAACTTACGGTAATGCCATAATGTTTGCCCGTAGCGCCCTAGAGAAAATTTTTCACTTTTGAGGGTTTTAAAAGTTTCTGTAGGGTTGAGTAGTAAAGAGTAGCCCGTCCAACTAGCGCTAAATTGAGAACGAGACAACCAGCGTCTACCGACAGCCGGGTCAGAAATCAAAATGCGATCGCCTTTTATCTGCCAGACTACAACATAGTGCATTCCTTGCCAGTGAGCAATCCAGGGATGAGGATGCAACTCTAATTTATGCAAACTCGCCCTCACCGACAGCACATCATAACCCAAGGTTTGCGCCGCTACAGCTAAACCCTCTAGGGATGCGCCAGTCCTATCTACCTGTGCTAAATTTCTCAGACTATAAAGACTCAAGCGCTTACCCCAATATTGGCTAATCATTGCCAAACAAGCCGCACCGCAGTCTGAGGAACTCTGCTGTTGGATAAAAGGATAGGAATACCACAGCCTTGGTTTAGCAGCTGACTTTGTAACTTGGGGAAAGTCAATCTCTGCCATCTCTGATGTGACAAGGACTGTGGGAGCATCAGAGTGAGATGCACGAGTTGACAAATTAATTAGTTGCGGTAGTACAATTGCTGGTTTACTATCAACAATCTCTGGTGCTGCTGTTATTGGTTGTTGCTGATGGGTAAATAAATCTGGTGCAATAGCACTGGCTAAATCCCAATTTTTTGGTGATAGTTGGTAAACTAACAAATCTGTTTGCGCTGTGCCATTTGGCGGTGTGATATCGGGATATCCCCAACCATCACCGACTGAAGGTGTGACACTGGCAATAGATATTGATTGTACTTGACCACTCGCTAGCCAAAAATGCCCTTTTTCTGGGGGAGTTGCTGTTAATAAAGATGTGCCACTTGGGATGTGTGTTGGCACTAAATAAGGGAGTAATTTTGTTAATTGCGAACTAGTAAGTGTGTGTAATGCTGTATAGCTTTTAAAGAAAATTAGTGCTTGTCTCTCACTGGTGCAGCGTTGGAGATACTTTTCTAATTGAGGAAGACGCTGTAACCATCGCTGCAAATCAGCAATAGCGATCGCTGCAACTGAAACTGCACTGGCGGCGATCGCTCGATATGGTAAAACTTGCTGATAAAATAAATGATCTGCACCAAAAGTTTGTTCAGCTAATACCAATTGAGTCGAAATTTCTCGCCCCAGAGTTTGATTAAAACCCAATAACCTGACTCTACCTTGACAAACTAAATACAAAATATCGTTATTATCTAAAACTTCTGCATCCACAACATAATTTATCAGTTCATCTCCTAGCTCTAACTCACGCATTACCCAACTTTGGCTAAACTCTGAAACTAGACTTGTATCCCCTCCAACTAACCTCACAAGATTGAGGATAGCCGCTTCTGGAGTGGGAGATAGCTGATTATGAGAATTTTTTTCCAGCTCTCCCTGAACTCTTAACGATGAAGAGGGATTCATAGTTTAATTTCGGCTTGGTGTGTAAACTTTTAGCTTGGTTTTAAGTGAGTAGTTGCAACGTGCCATGAAATTTATATAGGCAAGTTAATTTAGCACTAGAGGTACAATTAACTCCTAATGTATCTTGATAAACTTTAGATATTTATCAATAGCTATTTGCTAATTTTATCAAACTTTAACTACTTCTTTAACCAGTATTTATGAACTTCATTTTTAATGAATGATAACTATTCATGAGTAGATCCGCTTACCGTAAAAATTTAATAATTTTTCTCAGCCTGTATATATTTATCCAACAATTTTGAGGCTATAACAGCAACATTGATTCCTCAAAAACAGAAAAATTATTTTTTAGATTACTAAAAAGTTACCTATGAACATAAATTTAAACTTCCCTGTTGTATTCATCATTTAGGCAAAATTAGTAACATTGTTATCCACAAAAAGTAGTCATTAATAGAGAACACAAGATTTTTTCTTAACCTTAGTTACATTTTCCTTTGGTTTAGTAAACACCCGGAAAATAAACCCAAAAATTGTTAACATCGATTCCTCAATTCACAACAAAACCTCACCCAAGAGACAGATACTAAGGCATCCATAACCCCTATTGTGTATCTTGGGTTACAGATTTTTCTTAATATCACTCTAGCAACAACGATAAATTTGGCAAGATAGTTATTACCCCTCATCCATGCACCAAACTTCTGAAATCCAGAATTAGAAAGCTACTAAGGATGAAAAATTTTTCTCAAAACTCAACTTTTTAACACCTGAAATCAGTTTTTTCCACACCAAGCCTAAAATCTTAAGGAAATTTTTAGATTTATTCAATCATATAGGAATCCGATTTGATTACTGAAATAGTTTGCGTAGGTAGGGAATAGGGAATAGGCAATAGGCAATAGGCAATAGGTAAGAAGTTCCTCCACTGGTACTGATTTTTTTCAATAATCAAATACTAGTCCTATAAGAGGGAGTGAGGGAGTGAGGGAGTGAGAGAGTGCTGTTAGCGGTAGCGGGGCGTTTAGCCCGTGCTGAGTGCTGAGTAAGAGTGAGGGAGTGAGGGAGTAAAAATTGCTAATGACTAATGACTAATGACTAATGACTATTGACTATTGACTATTGACCAAATAAATTCCCCAGATAGCCATCGCCCGTAGATAGGTGCTGGCGCGGAAAGTTCCGACGGCGGTGATGGCTTCTGGTGTGCGGAATTGTAAGCCATTTTGATAAATTTGCTCTACTACCGCTTTTGTTAGTCTGAAAGCTTCATCTTTCATGCCCATTTGGACGAGAAAAGCGGCTAACCCAAAGTTAATTCCTGTCCAAACTTCTAATGGGTGTGTGGCTTGGGGGTTTTCTGGTGAACCGTCGGGACGTACACCATTAGCTGCACCAAACTCACCATTAAAGAACTTGAGGAAACAAGCATCATAAACAGTTTTGAGAGCAGAGATAGCGCGATCGCCTGGTACAATATCCGGTAAATTCAGCAATTTAGCGTAGAATTGCCCACACAATTGATCTGCCATCACCACATCAGAACCGCTTTCACTATCGAGTCGATAGTATTGACCATTCCAGAGTTTTTCTTGATAAATAGGTAGAGATTTTGCTAACCAAGTTTCATAGATAGATTTTTGTTCAAGTAACTTTTCGGTTGAATCGGGGGAGTTTTTGAGTAAAATTTCACTAATAGCGATCGCCGCTTCTAAAGCAGCTAACCACAAGCCACCACAATAGGCGCTGACACCTTGTAATCGCCAATCATCAAAAGTTTGATCTGGCGCACCGGAATTTTCGGGAATTCCATCACCATCTAAATCGAATGTTTTTAGATAATTCAGAGTTTCGACAATCGCATCCCAACAATCAGCTAAGAATTGCACATCATCAGCACCAGTCAAGAGAAAATCTCGGTAAACTTGCAAGACAAAATCACTGCCTAAATCCTTCCACAAATTACAATCTTGATAACTGGTATAGTTAGTTTTCTCCCAGACGTGTTCGTTGGGTGCGCCTAAATCGTGGGGTGTTGCACCTGCTATTTTGCGGACAGCCATCGGACTTTCTGCACCAATAGTATAGTAATAACCAATCACACGGGGAGTATCATCACTTTGAGGAATTGCTCTAGCAAAGGCGCGCATCACCGATTTTTCTAGTTCGGGAAACAGTTGTAGCAGTGCAAAAGAACCATACAACCGCACATCTAAACTTTCATACCAACGGTAATCTAAGCACTCTAATACTGCAAACTGACCGATAGGATCAATTTCTGTAGCTGCACTCCACAGCGTACCACCGCTTGTGAGGTCATAAAGCTCATTAAATAGAGCCATTTTGAACCAATTCGGTAAATCTTCCCGATTCAAGATAGGTGCTTGCCAACTATTGATTTGTTCTTGCCAAATTTTATACTGTTCTAAAGCGAGAGTTGCGATCGCCCAAGCATTATTTCCCCCATTACCAAAAAAGTTTGTATATCTGCGGTAGTAATTCACTCCGGCGGCAAATTCTGTTACTGGTAAGTCCCAAGCCAGTGTAAAAGGGATTTCTAGCGTTTCTCCTGGTAGGAGAGTAAAACGAAGTGCGATCGCTACACCGATCTGTTCATCATCTCCAGCCGGACTTGCATCTATATAATTAGGTAAAGAGCCATCCTTCGCAAAACTCTGCCATACTTCCTCACCCGTCCCGACAGGATGCCATCGCGTGTGGTGAAACACTTCTACTTGGGGATGTTTCAGCGTCGCAATACACCAACTCCCCTCACCTTCCTGCACAGGTTCAGCCATACCAACCCGACTTAAACAGACACCAAAATACTGTGGACTCTCATTTAAATAATTGTAATTTCCCTGACTTTCACCCAAGCGTGGCTGATACTCATAAACTGGACTACCATCATCACGCACCCGCACATTTGGAGACTTCAGCGCATTGGTAAACCAGCCAATCATATTTTGCCAAGTCAGCATAATACTCAGAGTGATGGGTGCATTTGTAGGATTATGCGCCTGCCAAACAAACACCGCCACAGGGTAACTAGTTTCTTGGTAATTATCCGCCCAAATCGGGGAAAATTGCTCACAAGTTAACTCTGCTTGCAAGACATTCTCATAGACAAACCAACTGCGGGGATACAACGCATGATACGTCCCTGTTTCCTGTGTAGCCGTCGATGCTGGATACCATTGCCAATTTTCCAGACTTTCATCTTCTGGTGCTGCTGTAGATAAAGCGTAAGCTTGTGAAGATGTACCGTGAGATTCAAAGACGCTAAATTGACAAGCCGGAAAACTTTTGAAGATATGTTCCCCACCGTCAATATGCCACAGATTAAAATCTCCCCGCGAAGAACGACCAATACAACCAGCACCAAAGCCACCCAACGGCATACCATGCCAAGCACCATCATCAATATTACTGGCATAGCGGACAGTATAAGGTTTATCCCAACCTAAACCAATAGGACGGCTCCAAGTACAAGCGGGAATTTGCGGAGAGGATTGATTTGTCATTACCTGATGTCATAGCGTGCGTTCTGCTAAGGAAGCTTAACGCGATGTGTCATTTTTCTCAAGTGTATTAAATGTTAGGTTGAGTTAAGCGCAGCGCAACCCAACATAGATACTAAACTGTCAAGCGTTGAACTCGAATAGTCAGGTTTTTAGTTAGTAAAGTCATCAGCCATTGCCAAAGTGTTTTAGCTGCTGGGGTGAATTTGAATAGTGAGGTTTTTAGTAAGTAAAATATTAGATGTAGGATTAGAGTGTTGGGTTACGCTTTGCTCCACCCAACCTACATTTTTTAGCCGAAATTACATCATCACCGCTTGATAATGACACAAATCACATTTAAAGTTCAAGCATTTTGGGATACCGATGCAGAGGTTTGGGTAGCAACTAGTGATGACGTACCTGGATTAATAACAGAGGCTTCTACCATAGAGATTCTGACGCAAAAGCTGCGAGATATCATTCCAGAACTGATTACTCTAAACAAAATTATCCCTCTGCATTATGTCGGTTCTATCACCTTTGAACTAACTAGCTATCGACAAGAATTGATTGAGGTAGCTTAATAAATCTCAGCAAAAACACTCTTTTTACAAATAAATAATTAACTTTGCAGACCAACAGTAAATATCGACTGAAAAGGACTTGCCAATATCCCTAAAATCTTCTCAATTTCTTTAATGTAATATTCATCTAAATCAATATGAACTAACTGATTAGACAATTTTAAAAACTTCCAAATCACACCTGTTGTCACTACACCATAAATTGTCTTAGTATCATTGTTTTGCTGCTGATTAAATCTTTGAGCCGCTATCATTTCGGCAATACATTGTCCTAAACCACCTTTAATATTCTCATTCTTCGCTTCCACTAATGTAATCACAGGAGTGCGAACTTCGTAAAGTTCACTAGAAGCCGTTAAAATATAGTCACAATAACCACTCAAACCTGCTTCTGGCTCTACATTAAACTCTGTCCCAGAAAAGAAACCAATCCGAAAATTAAACAACCGACGAATCTCTAACAAAATAGGGGCAATAATCAATTCAGAACGAGCTTTTTCTGTATTAACTGCGTTGGCAAGTGGTAGATATTCGTTAAGTGTCGTTTTCAGATAAGCACTCGGTTCAATTGGTATAATTTCAGTAAATAAACGATTGGCTTCATCAAGTGTCAATCCAAAAGCAGCTTCAACCTGCCTCAAGCTTGTGAAGTTGCTATATGCCATATTATATTCTCAAAAGATAGTGATTGATTTCACAAATCTATCATAGCTTTGATAAACTTCCCAGATTCACTGCTGGAAAAATTTTAGCAATTCTAATCAATTTGCAGGATGCGTATATCTTGTGTAAATGACTGTAATTTAAGTAGTGAATATTGAAAGACTTAAAAAACAGGAATCGGGTTATGAAATACTTATTCATCATTTGCACACTCATACTGTATCTACTTTTGCCTAATCCGGCGCTAGCTCAAGCAAAACCGTCCTACAGCTTAATATCTGGACTAGGAACACATCAACATCCAGTTTCCACCCAAAATCCAGAAGCACAAAATTTTTTTGATCAAGGATTAAATTTAGTTTACGCTTTTAACCATGATGAAGCAGTGCGTTCTTTTCAACACGCGGCTGAACTCGATCCTCACATGGCTATGGCATATTGGGGTATTGCCCTGGCTTTAGGGCAAAATATTAATGCAGTCATTACCACCGAAAAAGAACAACTTGCTTATCAAACAATTCAGCAAGCTTTAGCACTTTTTCCCCAAGCATCAACGCAAGAACAAGATTACATTTTAGCTTTAGCAAAACGCTACTCTCCCAATATTTACGCTGATTTAAATCAGTTAAATCTAGACTACGCCAATGCAATGGCAACTCTAGCAAAACGCTATCCTGATGATTTAGATGCAGCTACTCTGTTTGCTGAAAGTTTAATGGATTTGCACCCCTGGCAACTTTGGACTCATGATGGTAAACCACAGGCAGATACAGAAGAGATTGTTGCAGTTTTAGAGTCAGTTTTGCAACAAGATCCTAACCATGCTGGAGCCAATCATTACTATATCCATGCTGTAGAAGCATCATTGCATCCAGAACGCGCCTTAGAAAGTGCCAAGCGGTTAGAAAATTTAGCCCCAACAGCAGGACACTTAGTACATATGCCTTCTCATATTTACTTTCGAGTAGGAGATTATTTAGGGGCAAAACGAGTTAATGAAAAAGCGATCGCTCAAGACGTACAATACATCTGTCACAATCAAATCCAGGGTATTTATCCCCAGTTGTACCTCAGCCATAACATCCACTTTCTGATGATAGCGAGTAGTATGGCAGGTAGACACAATGATGCGATCGCTGCCGCCAATCAACTCTTAGAACACCTGACTACTATAGACCCTCATTTACCTATGCTGGAGGGATTCTTGGGCAGTAAAATGCTGATACAAGCCAGATTTGGCGATTGGGATGACATTTTAAACACCCCAGCACCCGATGCTACCCTGCCAACCACCACTGCCATTTGGCATTTTACTCGCGGTTTAGCACAAGCAGGCAAAGGCAATTTAACAGCAGCCGCCAACGAAAGCCAAGCATTATTAACTGCAACACAAGCAATACCAGCCGAGGCGACTATTGGCTTTACCCCAGCTAACCGCATTCTCAATATTGCTCAAAAATTCCTCGATGGCAAAATTGCTAAAGCCAACCATGACTACGACTCTGCTATTAACATCTTCCAACAAGCGGTAACAGCAGAAGATAATCTCGATTATGTGGAGCCACCAGATTGGTACTTTCCCACCAGAGAAGCCTTGGGTGGTGTACTCTTAGTTAAAGGCGACTATGCAGCAGCACAACAAGTCTTCCGCGCCGATTTAGCCAAATATCCCCACAATGGACGCTCTTTATTTGGTTTGCAGGCTAGTTTGCAAGCACTAAAGCAAAATTCCCTAGCCAAACAAGCTCAAACTGAGTTTGTCGCAGCTTGGCAAAACGCCGACACCCAACTGGATATCAAACATTTGTAAACTTTCCATCTCTCATACCATTTCACGTTAATCGTGATACACATGAGTTATGTAGAGACGTTGCATTGCAACGTCTCTACTGTTTCACATTTAAAGGAAATTGGTATCAGGATTAAAGATTTCGATCCCCGACTTCTTCAAGAATTTGGGGATCTTGTTGCTGATGAATGATGGAAAATCTCTATAAGACTCGTATTTGATTCTTGTTGGCATAGCTTGTGCTGGTATATAAAAACTCAACACAAGTCGAGTAACTTCTTACCCATTACCCATTACTCATTAACAAATATTAACTAAATTCTCCGTTCTGCACGTTGGCGAAGCAAAGGTTATACTTTTTGGAAAAGGCTTACTTTAATTACCGTTTTTAATAATTTTGGAAATAAATGGTGCTAAATTTTCGCTTTGCCGTAGTTAGCGACTTACACATCGCGCTTCCTCACACAATTTGGGATCATCCTAGCAGGTTTCATTTGGTAGAAGTAAGTATCCCAGCCTTGGATAGCGTCATCGAACGTTTAACACAACTTGATTTAGATTTTTTATTGCTACCAGGAGATTTAACTCAACACGGCGAACCAGAGAACCATCTTTGGTTACAAGAACGTTTATCTCAATTACCTTTTCCAGCTTATGTTGTGCCGGGAAATCATGATGTTCCTGTACTAATGGCGAATCAACAATCAATTGCTATTGCTGATTTTCCTCAGTATTATCGCAAGTGCGGCTATAAAGATACTGACCAACTTTATTACACTCAGCAACTACTACCTGGAGTCAGATTAATTGGGCTAAATTCTAACTTTTTTAATCAACAAGGACAGCAGCTAGGACGGTTAGATGCTCAACAAATGCAATGGTTAGAAGAAGTACTAGCAGCAGCCGTTGATGAATTGGTACTAGTGATGGTGCATCACAATGTAGTCGAGCATTTACCCCATCAATCCAATCATCCGATGGCATCTCGCTATATGTTAGAAAATGCCCCAGAAGTACTGCAATTATTGCAACGTTACGGTGTTAAGTTAGTATTTACAGGTCATTTACACGTCCAAGATGTTGCTTGTACTGGAGGTGTATATGATATAACAACTGGTTCTTTAGTGAGTTATCCACATCCTTACAGAGTTTTAGAATTCCATCGAGATCAACAAGGTAAAGAATGGTTACAAATTTTATCTCATCGAGTGGAATCAGTCCCAGATTTTCCCAACTTACAACATTTATCACGACAATGGATGGGCGATCGCTCTTTTCCTTTCTTAGTCAAACTACTAACTCAATCCCCACTAAACTTATCATTAACACAAGCCCAAGAACTAGCCCCCAGTTTACGTGATTTTTGGGCAACCATTGCCGACGGTGATGCCCTTTTAGATTATCCCCAATTTCCTCAAGAAGTGCGCCACTATATCCAAACCTATGGAGCGATCGCCCATTCTGGTACACCAGCTTTCATTGATAATAATAGTACTTTACTGTTAGAAAATAGTGCAAAATATAGGACTGACACAGCAAATCAGCAAACTCTTGTGCGGATAGGGAATAGGGGATAGGGGATTAGGCAATAGGCAATAGGCAATAGGCAATAGGGAAGAGTCATTGGTCATTAGTAAAACTCTTACCCAATACCCAATACCCAATACCCAATACCCAATACCCAATACCCAATACCCAATACCCAATACCCATTACCCATTACCCATTACTAATTTCTCGACAAATCCCAAACACTGAAGTATATCCATGTAAAAAAGTTCTACCACCGACAGGGCCGATTTCGCCGCCGCAGAAAAAACCACCGACGGGGACATTGGGGATGTAGCGGCTAAATAGCCCAGAATCGAAGTGGGGTTTGCCATAGAGGCCTTCACCCCTACCAACACAGGCAAACATTAACGCGCCGATAGTCGAACTAGTCGAACCATCTATTCCTTGTCGTTGATAGCGTTCTAGGAGAAATTCTAAGTCTTCGGCTGAGGTTTGAGCATCCCGTAAGTGAAATTGTAACCTTTGTCCGGGACGAACTAGATCACCGATAGCGATCGCACCTCCAGCAGGATCTACCCCCAGAATACTGCGAACTAAAAAGTCTCCCTGCTGCAAAGACAGCTTAAATTCATCCATTGCTACCCCCACAAACAGAGAATTCTGTGCTAAAGCACGTTCTTGTTCACTGAGACTCGCAATCAAATCTCGTAACACCACCAAAGGAACTTTCTCATCTAGTTCTATGATGATGTTGCGTTCCGACTTGGTGACTTGCAGTGGTTGACCAATCGGTCTACATCCTTGAGCTACTATAGTTTCTACAACAATATTGCCACTCAACGCCAAGCCTACTGTACCCTCACGGTGTAGCTTATCATTACAAAATAAAGCCAGACGACCACCCATACCCCCAGCACTGGCTTGTCCACCCAAAATTACCGAACCAGGATAGGCAAAATCCAGCCCTTGTAACAAATCGTTCACTCCAGAAGAAAAAGCACTAGATAGCAAAATAAACTGGGGTATTGGTGATGCTGGCACACCAGTTAAATTCATCCAAGCATCTGGAGGACTATCTAAGTCGGGCAAATCTTCCGCTATCACGTGAAAAACTTGCAAGTTTACCCCTGGTAGATGAGCCAAAGTCAGACTCAGCGCTGCTTCTGCTTCTAGTTCTTGAGTTTGTCCACCAGCAGTAGTTCCAATCACACCACCACCACTACAACCAATAATTACAGGTACAGCCAGTTTTTCGGCTAGTAGAGGTAAAACCCTAGAATACTCACTGGCAAAAGCAGAGGAAATAAACACCAGTCCTAAATCAGGCGGTGCTGTTAACGATGAGACAGCCCGTTCTACCACATCTGCTATGGCTGCTTCTAAAGAAGGACGAGTTGATAGGGCATTTACCCACTGCATTCGGTCTACCATGAGTTTTGGACTTCTTTTTCTGTTGTGACTGGTAGTTGAGATTTTTGTCTTTCCCTAGTGCTGGTTGAACTTAGGAAGCTAGTTGTAGCCATTTCTACTACATTCACTAGATCATAGTGTACCCTTGGAGTTTTATAGTATTCGCACTCTCAAATCTTAAAAAATATCAGGGATTATGGTATGAAGCTACAGTTTGTTGTAATTGTTATCGATACATCAAACTTCAATCATAGCTGCACCAGCTGATTAGGTAGAATGGTGATCGATAGAACCTAAAAATAGCAATTTTTGCAACTTTTCTATACTGTTATTATCAACACACAACGAGACTAAAGCAATGACCGACACTCAAGCACAAAACCTTAACGAAAAAATCCAAGAAGAAGTAGAACAAGCCCGTGCTGTCTGTGATATATCAGGTAGCAACTCAGCAGAGTGTGCTGCGGCTTGGGATGCAGTTGAAGAACTGCAAGCTGAAGCCTCCCACCAGCGCCAAGACAAAAAGAAAAATTCTCTAGAACAGTACTGCGATGATAACCCAGATGCAGCTGAATGCAGAGTCTACGATGAATAAATTTCGTTAATTTTGTAGATTTGCAGATCCCCGATTTGTTTGGCAAGTCGGGGATCTGTTGTTAACTAACCAGCCAAAACTAGTGTTATGGTGTTAAGCGTTGCTCAGTCAAACCTTGATAAAGAAAAAGTAGAGACGTAGCAGTGCTACGTCTCTACAAGGATTTTCAGTAACGCCGAATTAATTTCTACCAAATGTCTCATACACATTTGAGAAATCAGTTTTGAGCTTACGTACAGGTTTAAAAATCAAAACAGACTTTTATACATATAATGCTGTCTAGGCAAATTTTTGATGATATTCGACAAAAACTATGGAAAATGAAGTTTGGTTTCGTCAGTTAGTCTGGATTGACTATCGACTAGCAGTATTATTTCTGATGATTATTCCCATTATTCTGTTGATTTGGGCTTATGTACAACAAACGGAAGCCATTCAACGGTTGTTAATGATTTATTTGCGAGTTTCCAGCCTCTTAGCCATTACCATCTACCTGATGATTGCTCAGTACCCAGTTAGTTTTATCTCTGGCTTAATGGGGCAAATCCTCATACCGATTTCACTGTGGTTTTGGGTGGATCTCAATGACGAAATTGAATATCAACCCAGCAGCTTGCTGAAGTTACTTTTTACCTCCTGGCGCTGGGCTGTAACCGTTTATGCTATTTTAGGAACCATTGCCTTTGTACCCTTTTTGGGTTGTGCTTTTTCTAGCAATGTTGTAAAAAATCCTGCCTGTAGCGTCTGGTTTGAAGCTCCCTTGCTGTTTAAAGACTACTTCCATCACAACACTAAACCCGCTTTTCTAGGCTTCTTGGGTATAGTTGGTCTAGCCATATATGTACTATATTTAAGCTACTTTGTTTTAATTAAGCTGGGTAAGCAGGGACGCTCCGCAACACCACAGTAATCTTTGACTGTGCTTCAATTCGCCATCTTCATCTGTCAACATGAACTCTATTGGTAAGCGATTAGAACAATACACCAGAAAGTATCCTCAAGAAGTTCTCTTAGTCACCGTAGTAATTGCCGATGAGCAAGATAAAATAGCTATTTTCAAAGGCTTTTCTAGCTCCTTAATGCGCCCAACGGCTTTTGATCCAGATATCCCCGTGATCCCCGATACAGCCACAATTATCAGTATTGACCGCATAGCCAGCCCTTATAATCCTGAAGCCCCTCGTTACATCCAAAGAGAAATTTCTTGGGAAGATATGCAAGTTCTTTTGGAGAGTGCTGAGTAATGAGTGCTGAGTGGTGTTAGCGGTAGCGGGGCGATGAGCCGCGTGCTGAGTGAGGGAGTGAGGGACAAGGGGAGCCAGCACCGTGCGGGGGTTTCCCCCGTTGAGGTGACTGGCGTGACAAGGGGACAAGGAAGGGGACAAGGGGAGAGTAAATTAATTACTATTCAATGACTAATGACTAATGACTAATGACTAATGACTAATGACTAATGACTATTGACTAATGACTAATGACTAATGACTAATGACTATTGACTAATGACTAATGACTAATGACTAATGACTAATGACTAATGACTAATGACTATTGACTATTGACTAATGACTAATGACTAATGACTAATGACTATTGACCAATGACAATTCGTAGCGGATATACTTTACCTGTTTTTGCTTGTGCGGCGGCTGTTGCGGCTTTGCATTGGTTACGTCAGCGTCAATCTTTACAAGTGGCGATGGTGGACTTAATTGAGCCGGCACAAGTGGCAGAAATTCTGGTTGAACAGGTAGCGGGACTATCTGATGGTATGGCTTTGGCTGTAACTCGCAGTGATCCTGGTGATAATCTGGATTTGACTAGAGATACACCAATTTGGGCGTTGGTGGAGTGGGGAGGAGTTGAGGGTGAGCAAGTAACTATTAAAGGTGGCGAAGGAATTGGTAAGCAACTGAATGCGGATAACCAACCAGCTATTTATAGTTATGCTCAGAAGTTGTTGCGGGAAAATTTAAGTCGATTACTAGCACCAACAGAAAAAATCACGGTGACAGTCATATTACCAGAAGGGCGATCGCTTGCTTTGCGTACTTCTAATTCGGCTTTTGGGGTGGTGGAAGGACTCTCTTTGTTGGGGACGACGGGAATTTCTCAACCTCTCAGTACACCTGCTCAGTTAGATGCTTTTCGCCAGGAATTACAACACAAAGCTAGTCAGTTTAACAGCTTGGTATTTTGCATTGGCGAAAATGGCTTAGATTTAGCACCAAAAATCGGTATTAACCCAGAGAAATTGGTAAAAACTGCTAATTGGTTAGGGGCAATGTTGGTAGAGGCTGATAGATTGGGTGTTAAGGAAATCTTATTGTTTGGCTATCATGGTAAGTTGCTAAAACTAGCCGGGGGCATTTTTCATACCCATCATCACTTAGCTGATGGCCGAAGGGAAATCTTAGCGGCGCACTGTGCTTTAGCAGGATTAAACTTAGCAGATATAGAAGTTGTGTTTCATAGTGCTACAGCCGAAGCGGCGCTAAAACACTTAAGAACATTAGATAGTTCTACAGGTAGTGATTGGGTAAATCAAGTTTACAGTGCGATCGCCCAAACTATCGATACTCGCAGCCAAGAATATATCCAAAGCCACAGTAAAAGAGGCGCAGCAGCGACGATTTGCGGTTCCATTTTATTTGACCGCGATCGCAAAATTATTGTAAAGAGCAAAACTGCTTGTAACTTACTGGAAAATTTATGTTAATTTATTATGAATAATCATAAATAATCCAAATAAATAATTTTTTCAGTAGCAACTCTAGGGTAAGTTATACGTTTTAATACTTGATCAAAATTTCCCCAGCTAGCGCATTTACTTAGCGTTAGTTATGGATTATCTTCTCGTTTACCAGCCTGTACGGCAGTAATGGTAACAAATTTAGACCGCAAAGCAACCATCTACCTCTAAAAGCGCACTTCTTTTATTATGAATACAGTGGTGACTCTACCAACCGAACAAGCCCCACAAACAGTAGAAGAGTTTGGGCGGCTTGAGCGTCAAATCATTGTCATATTAGACTTTGGCTCTCAGTACTCCGAATTGATTGCCCGACGTATCCGCGAGACTCAAGTATACTCTGAAGTTTTGTCTTATCGCACCTCGGCTGAACATTTACGTCAACTCAGTCCCAAGGGCATCATCCTTTCTGGTGGCCCCAGTTCAGTTTATAGCGATCGCGCTCCCCATTGTGACCCAGAAATCTGGAATTTAGGCGTACCGATTTTAGGTGTATGCTATGGAATGCAACTGATGGTTAATCAACTCGGTGGGGAAGTAGCCAAAGCTGACCGAGGCGAATATGGTAAAGCATCATTATATATAGATGATCCCACAGACTTGCTGACAAATGTGGAAGATGGGACGACGATGTGGATGAGTCATGGCGACTCAGTGACAAAAATGCCCCCAGGATTTGAATTACTCGCTCATACCGAAAATACTCCCTGTGCGGCTGTTGCAGATCATGAGAAAAAGCTTTATGGTGTGCAATTTCACCCAGAAGTAGTACATTCCATCGGTGGTTTAGCTTTAATCCGTAACTTTGTTTACCACATCTGTGAGTGTGAACCCACTTGGACGACAGCCGCCTTTGTCGAAGAAGCGATTCGAGAAATTCGCGCTAAAGTTGGTGACAAACGGGTGTTGTTGGCGCTATCTGGCGGTGTAGATTCTTCTACCTTGGCTTTTTTATTATACAAAGCGATCGGTGAGCAACTGACTTGTGTATTTATTGACCAAGGCTTTATGCGGAAGTATGAGCCAGAAAGGTTGTTGAAATTATTCCAAGAACAGTTTCATATCCCTGTTGAGTATGTTAACGCCCGCGATCGCTTTCTGGAAATCATGACTCATGTCACAGACCCAGAAGAAAAACGCCGCCGCATTGGTCACGAATTTATCCGCACATTTGAAGAAACATCCAAACGCCTCGGCCCCTTTGATTATTTAGCTCAAGGTACTCTCTACCCCGATGTCATCGAATCAGCTGACACCAACGTTGACCCCCAAACCGGCGAACGGGTAGCAGTGAAAATTAAGAGTCATCACAATGTTGGTGGCTTACCCAAAGACTTGAGATTTAAACTCGTCGAACCACTGCGGAAGTTATTTAAAGATGAAGTCCGCAAAGTCGGACGTTCTATCGGTTTACCAGAAGAAATTGTCCAACGCCAACCTTTTCCCGGCCCTGGTTTAGCAATTCGCATTTTAGGTGAAGTTACAGCCGAAAGGTTGAATATTCTCCGAGATGCTGATTTAATTGTTCGTCAAGAAATTAACCAACGCGGTCTATACAACGAATATTGGCAAGCATTTGCAGTCTTACTACCCGTCCGCAGTGTTGGTGTGATGGGTGACCAACGCACCTATGCTTACCCCATTGTCTTACGAATTGTCAAGAGCGAAGATGGCATGACAGCAGACTGGGCGCGTGTACCTTATGATGTGCTGGAAGCCATTTCTAACCGCATTGTCAATGAGGTCAAAGGTGTCAACCGCGTGGTTTACGATATTACTTCCAAGCCGCCTGGAACTATTGAGTGGGAGTAACTGATCTCACAGGACTTGCCCATAAAGGTTGTTGATTGAAACTAGGTGTGAGGTGTAAGGATTTTATGCCTCTAAATCTCCATCACCTCATACCCCTCATCACTAAAAGCCTCGTTATGAAGTCTTAGAGGTTGTTTGAAAAGTCTAATATGTTGCTCTTATGGGCGATTAGAAATCGCGTCTACACAGACAAAACCCACCTCCGTGGGTTGGAAATCCTTGATTTTGTATGAGTCTGCGGAGGCAGACTTTGCCTGTGTAGTAGCGAATTATATTCGCCCCATACTTTTCAAACATCCTCTGAGAGAAATATGGAAAACTTCAGTGCTGTGTTTAAAAACTTTCCCCAACTAACAACTAAAAACCTCATTCTCCGGGAAACAACCCTAGCTGATGCACCAGCAGTTTTTCAAATTTTTGCTGATGATGAAGTAACCAAGTATCATGATCTAGATACTGCTACTAGTGTAGATCAGGCGAAATTTTTGATTGAGCGACGTGCAGAAAGATTTCAAAATCAACAAGGTATTCGTTGGGGAATTGCCAGGAAAGAAGATAATCTAATCATTGGTTCTTGTGGCTATAGTATTAAAAATCGTTATCAGGCGGAAATAGGCTACGAACTTGCCAGAACATATTGGCGCAAGGGTTTGATGACAGAAGCTTTAAGCGAGATTATTAAATGGGGTTTTCAGCAATTAGATTTAAATCGGATTGAAGCATTTGTGCTGCCGGAGAATAATGCTTCTATTAAGTTACTGGAGAACTTACAATTTGTAGAGGAAGGACTATTGAGAGAATATGGATTTTGGAAAGGCAAATTTCACAATTTGCAAGTCTTCTCTTTGTTGAAAAGAGACTACAGTAATTAAGTGAGGTAAGCAACGCTTACTTTTTTTGTATATTCAGTGTCTCCAAAAGCAAAAATACTGGGAACTACCAAATAAAAATATCCCATCACTAGATAAGCAAGGAGACAAGGAGAGATTAGGGAGTTTGAGAGTGCTGAGTATAGGACTATTGCCTAATGACTAATGACCAATGACCAATGAATGACTAATAACTAATGACTAAAAATTGGTACAGAATTGGGTTGGTGGGGATATTTTTGCTGTCACTCACCTTGCGGTTTTGGGGGCTAGATAGGTTTAATACGCTGGTATTTGATGAGATTTACTATGCTAAATTTGGCAATAACTATCTTAACTCCATACCGTTTTTTGATGGTCATCCACCTTTAGGCAAGTATATGATTGCCTTGGGGATGTGGTTAAGCGATTATATTCCTTTTTGGCATGATGGTGTTAATGGACTGACGGGTTCTTTGCGATCGCCTATAAGTTATCGTTGGATGAATGCCCTTTCCGGCTCATTTTTGCCGATAATTATGGCTGGTATCGCCTATCAATTAAGTTATCGTCGTAGCTTTGCTTTATTAGCTGCTTTATTCACCGCTTTTGATGGCATATTTCTCGTAGAATCTCGCTATGCCTTAATCAATATTTATATAGTTATCTTTGGATTATTGGGGCAATGGTTGTTTTTATTAGCCTTAACTAGTCAAAATCAAAAACGCACGTTATATCTAGTGTTTTCAGGTATAGCTTTTGGTGCTTCAGTGGCTACAAAGTGGAATGGTTTATTTTTTCTGGCGGGTATTTATTTAATTTGGAGTGTGGGTTGGTTGGTCAACTTTTTCTCCAATGATATCACAGATGATTTATCTGCTTATACCAGCAATAACTCACCGTTTCCCTCAATTAGTTATCAGCAACCCACTAACCAAAACCTATCTGCACTCAAAAATTTAGCCCAAATTAAGTTTAAGCAAATTATCTTATTTTTGGGGATGGTTCCAGCTACAATTTATAGCTTACTTTGGCTTCCTCACCTGAAAATAAATCCCAAATTTGGGTTTATCAAAGTCCATGAAGAAATACTCGCATTTCATGAACGCCTGGGGGGAAATACACCAAAAGTACATCCTTATTGTGCAGCTTGGTATAAATGGCCGTTGCTAACTCGACCAATGGCTTATTATTACCAAACAACTCAAAATGTTCAAGATCCTTTACCTGTGTTGGGACCGCCTTTGCCTAATGGCACAGGAAAAGTGATTTACGATGTTCATGCAATGGGCAATCCATTTTTATGGTGGTTTGGTGTAGGTGCTTTATTATTTTTGTTAGGAATGGTCATAATTCAAGTAGCGATTCCTTCAGTACAGCAAAAGCGACTTTATTTTCCAACCAAACTTTCTACTGATACTTGGATAGCTCTATATCTAGTTTTAAATTATGCGATTAACTTACTGCCTTGGGTGAAGGTGACGCGGTGTGTTTTTATCTATCATTATATGACGGCTGTAGTGTTTGCATTTTTAGCGATCGCTTGGTTTGTTGATCAGTGCCTACGTAGTTATTATCCCCCTCTCAGGGTTGTAGGTGTATCAGTTGCTTTTTTAATTATCGCTGCTTTTATTTTCTGGATGCCGATTTATTTAGGTTTACCCCTGTCTTCTGAGGCTTATAAATGGCGAATGTGGTTGAAATCTTGGATTTAGCAAGATTTTCTCTGTGTCTCTGTGGTTTAATAAAATACTTTTTACCACGGAGGCATAAAGACACAGAGATAAGATGTTGATACCATTTCACGTTAATCATGATACACATAAATTATGTAGAGACGTTGCATTGCAACGTCTCTACTATAAAAAAGTTATGCTGTCATTGCTATGATCACAAGTCCTCAATCCCTAAACAGCGTTCTAGCACCTGGTAACTTGCGTAAGGTACATCATATTGCCTTAAATGTTCAGGATATGCAAGCTTCTCGACATTTTTACGGCCATATCTTAGGGTTACATGAACTCACAGGAGAGGAAATACCTGCAACTTTGATAGAACTAGTTCAAGCTGGGAAAGTTGCCAACTTTGTTACCCCGGATGGGATGATTTTAGATTTATTTTGGACACCTGATTTAACACCACCAAATCCAGATCCCGAACAGAGTTTTACTAGAGCCTATCATTTAGCATTTGATATCGATTCTCGCTTATTTGAGCAAGCCGTAGCAGTTTTGAGGGATAATAATATTGCGATCGCTCATGGCCCTGTGACTCGTCCTACAGGTAGAGGTGTATACTTTTACGATCCCGATGGCTTTATGGTGGAAATTCGCTGCGATCCAGATGAATAAATTACGCTTAATATGAATTACGAATTATTTTCAAATACCATCAAATGTTGTTGGGGTAGTAAATTTTTGGTGTCTCGCAATTTCAAACCCACAGTTGCCATTTCTTGACGTACTTGTTTTTGCGTCATCTTGTGCAGAAGTTTAATCATGATGAAAGGATTTTCTCCCCGATACTCTACCAGCACCACCCTACCACCTGGTTTTAGTGCTTGGACAATTCCTTGCATCACTTCTTGGGGATACTCAAACTCATGATAAGCATCTACCATGAGTGCGACATCTACACTTGCGGGTGGGAGATTGGGGTTATTGGGTGTTGCTAAAACAGTCTCAACGTTAGCAATCTTTTTCTCCTGTTTGAAAAACTCAATAATCTCCAACATTTCTGGCTGAATATCCACAGCCAAAACCTTACCATCTTTTAATAAAGGCGCAATTTGAAAGCTAATGTAACCTGTACCAGCACCAATATCGGCTACTACATCTCCAGGTTGTAAATTTAAGGCATTAATTAACTTACTTGGCTGTTCCTCTACCTCACGGCTACTTCGTTCCAACCAACCTGCACCTGAGTGTCCCATATACTTGGCAATTTCTCGCCCAAGATAATATTTACCAATGCCATCTGGACTGTGGATAGTCCGTTGTTCATAAACATTAGATTGTTTATTAGAGGATAGAGAATCTGCTGTTGCTATGCTAGGAGAATTTAACAGCCAACATCCCCACATCAACCCAATAATTGTTACCACACGCCAGAGTTTATCAATCATTAGCATGAAATTGTGGTGGGCAATGCCCACCTGTGAGTATTTTTAAAAGTCAGCTATTAAACTAAGTAACTAGTATTTGGTACAATGGGGAAGAAAGCGTACTCATACCAAGCAGTCCAGATGAAACTGCGAATCCAGCGATCGCGTTTTTCTTGGCTTAATTCATACGCAAACTTTCCACTTGATACATCAATGGAAGATAGGTGAGAGTTACAACCGCAACCATGCTGATAAGTAAAACCGTATTTGGCAGCAATACTCTGTACCTTCATCTGCATGGCAAATACCTTACAAGCATGAAGCATAGCATCCCAAGAACGTTTATGTTGAATATCACGCTGATCAAATCGCAAAGCGCGTTCTTCAAATACATGATCTCGGTAAATTGGTGCTAAATGCACATGATAAAAACTGGCTGGCAATTCATAACCAAACTCCTCAAACAGTTCTAGTCCAATTTGCGCGACTTTGACTTCATCGGCGTAAGCAGCACCTCTTGATTTAAGATCCCACAGAATTTCCTCAAACTGGGGATAGTTATGAGTCATGAAATCATGACCATAAAAATTTAGGGTTTCTCGTGCCAATTGTCCAAATAGCTGACAAAACGATGATTTTAGGTAAGCTAATTCTGGACGTTCGTTAAACAAATCCACATCACCCTGTTCTAACTTGTATAAGAACAACTGTGCCATTTCCACATAAATTTGTGGATGAGAGAGTCCAATATTTACCTCTCCTCTGGCAATGTCTTGCCATACAGCAGGTAGTTGAGCAACAGGAACGGCATTTTCTCCAGCAATGACTGTAACATCAGGTAATTCAAGCAGCTGCATTTGCATAATCTCCGTGGTAGATTTTCTGGTTATCCTGGCTGCAAATATTTATACGCTGTTACGAGTCAAGACAATTGTCTCACCTGATACACAAGTATTTTCTCTTTGTGTCTCTGTGCCTTTGTGGTTGAATCAATTATTTTTTACCACAGAAACACCAAGAACACAGAATTAAGATTTTATTAAATTTTTACTATAGGCAAAGCAAGCTCAAACACCTTCAAGAGTTATCTTTGCCACGTATATATTTACTACAAAATTTAACAAATACATAGGGATTATCCAGAGTTATCACAACTTCTTGGTATCATCTTGTTGCACTTATGCTTAACAACAATGAATGAAAATCAGCGACGCTCTTACTGGCGTGCTAATACTGCTTTAATTAGAAATCTTTTAATCGTTTGGATGCTGGTTTCTATCGTTTTCAGCATTCTGTTGGTGCAACCACTGAATAGCTTACGTTTTTTTGGCGTGCCTTTTGGCTTCTGGATAGCGCAGCAAGGATCAATCCTGACTTTTGTGGCATTGATTTTTATTTACGCCTTCCAAATGGACAAGTTAGATCGCAAACATAATATTCAGAAATAAGGAAAAACAGTGTCAGTTGAAACTTGGACGATTTTAATTGTCGGACTCTCTTTTGTTGCCTACATTTATATTGGTTGGCAATCACGAGTCAAAAATAGTAAAGATTTCTATGTCGCCGGGCAAGATATACCTTCAATTGCCAATGGTGCAGCCACCGCCGCCGATTGGATGTCCGCAGCTTCGTTTATTTCTATGGCGGGGCTGATTTCTTTTTTAGGTTATGACGGTTCGATTTATCTGATGGGTTGGACTGGGGGCTATGTACTACTGGCATTATTATTAGCTCCCTATCTGCGGAAATTTGGTAAGTATACTGTGCCAGATTTTGTAGGCGATCGCTATTATTCTAATGTTGCTCGTTTAGTTGCAGTCGTAGCGGCGATTTTCGTGTCTCTCACCTATGTTGCAGGACAAATGCGGGGTGTGGGGATTGTTTTTAGCCGCTTTTTGCAAGTTGACATCAACACAGGTGTGATCATCGGCATGGTGATTGTCGGCTTTTTTGCTGTCTTGGGTGGGATGAAGGGCATCACCTGGACACAAGTTGCCCAATATGGTGTGTTAATTGTAGCTTACTTAATTCCGGCAATTGCGATCGCCTGGATACTCACAGGTAATCCCATTCCGCAGTTAGCATTTACTTTTAGTGATGTTGCCACTAAGCTCAATCAAATTCAGGTTGATTTAGGATTTAAAGAATATACTCAGCCTTTTGTGAATAAAACAATGATAGATGTTTTGTTCACAACGATTGCTTTGATGGTGGGTACTGCTGGTTTACCTCACATCATCGTCAGGTTTTACACAGTACCGAGTGTACGGGCTGCTAGATACTCGGCTGGTTGGGCGCTGTTATTTATTGCCATTCTTTATACTACTGCGCCAGCTCTTTCCATGTTTGCCCGTTATAACCTGATTACTACCCTGAATAATCAGACAGTCACAGAAGTACAACAGTTAGATTGGGTAAATAAATGGGAAAAAACGGGACTACTGGCTTTTGATGACAAAAATAAAGATGGTCGTCTGCAATTAACCCCCAGCAAAGACACCAACGAAATTAAAATTGATCGGGATATCATTGTCCTTTCCACACCAGAGGTAGCAAAACTCGCGCCTTGGGTGATTGCTTTGGTAGCAGCTGGTGGGCTAGCAGCCGCCTTGTCTACAGCATCGGGTTTGTTGCTGGTAATTTCCAGTTCTGTAGCCCACGATATTTATTACCGCATCATCGATTCCAGCGCCTCGGAACAAAAACGGGTGTTTGTTGGGCGCATCATGGTAGGTTTATCTATCGTTTTAGCTGGATATTTTGGTGTCAACCCACCAGGGTTTGTGAGTGAGGTGGTAGCCTTTGCCTTTGGTTTGGCGGCTGCTAGCTTCTTCCCTGTCATTGTTTTGGGAATTTTTGATAAGCGTACCAATTCCCAAGGGGCGATCGCTGGTATGCTAACAGGGTTAATTTTTACCATCATCTACATCGTTGGTGTCAAGTTTACCGGGATGCAGCCTTGGTTTTTTGGTGTATCTCCCGAAGGCATCGGTACTTTAGGTATGGTAATTAACTTAATAGTCACTCTAGTAGTTTCTCGCCTCACCCCACCACCACCACCAGAAATTCAGGCGATGGTAGAAGATTTACGTTCCCCTTCTTTAGATGAGGACGCACAACCAGTGCAAAGTGGACATTAGGTAGAAAGTGGGGAGATGGGGGGAGTGGGGGATGGGAGAAAGAGTAATAAAGAATTTTCTCTTTGTCTCCTTGTCCCCTTATCCCCTTATCCCCCTATCCCCTTACACCCCTAACCCTTACTGTCCCAACTCTTTGATATTATTCATCGCTTGCTGGTATAAATCGTTATTGTTTTGTTGTTGAAAAATGTTTGCTGCTTTTTGTAAATCTTCTAGTGCGCCTTGTTTATCGCCTTGGGCAGCACGAGCGTTACCTCGGTTATTGTAGGCAGGTCCGAAGTTAGAATTGAGACGAATAGCTTGATTATAATCAGCGATCGCTCCTTGTTGATCTCCTTGGGCAGATCGGGCATTACCTCGATTATTGTAGGCGATGAAATATCTGGGGTTGACGCGGATGGCTTGGTTAAAGTCTTCGATGGAACCGCTTTTATCTCCCTGAACTGAACGGGCGTTACCCCGATTATTGTATGCTTCGGCATAGTTGGGAGACAGGCGCAGAGCTTCATTGTAATCGGTAATAGCGCCGGCGTTATCTCCTAGAGAGGCGCGGGCATTTCCCCGACTATTGTAAGCTTCCGCATCGTTGGGGGATAGGCGAATAGCTTCATTGTAATCGGCGATCGCTTTTTGCTTATCTCCCAAATCAAAGTAAGCTAATCCCCGTGCTTTGTAGGCAGAACTATATTCAGGATCTAGACTAATAGCTTTATCATAAGAAGCGATCGCTGCTTGTGAGTTGCCTTGAGAGTGCTGTCTTTGTCCTTGAATATATAGTTGCCCAGCTTCCGAATTTCGCGTATTACGACGGTTGCTAGGAGCATTAACTCCTATTTCTGTCACTAATACATCTTTATTGTTACTACAGGAAACGCTGATAATGGCGCTCAGTGCGGTAAGCACACCTATAGTTAATCTTCTTTTCAGCTTCACCCGCCCTTGCTCCAATAACCGCAGTTTCATAAGTTGCTCTAAACCGTCATACAACTGGATGAAATTAGTACCGAATTTAGCTAATTATCTAACTAAAAAATGATTTTAACTGTATACAGATATGCCCAGTCAATCGACGTGTTAACTTCTCTATACTCGGTTTAATTAACAGTTATTTGCTACATAAATCGGGAAATTTATCAAATAAATTATCATTACATAAGTCTAGGACTTACGCACTCAACCAAGAAACCCTTCTGGGGGTGGTCAATAGTCAATAGTCAAAATCAAGTTTTTTTGGACTGTTGACTATTGACAAAAAAGTAGAGTGTGTTACGGCTTCCGTAACGCACCAAAAGCTTTTAGGTGAGGTGCGTTACTACAATACTTGGTCATAGGTCATGGGTAATAGTAAAAACCAATTACCAATTACCAATTACCCGTTACCAAAAACATTTAAGTATCTTCTGTATCGCTGCCCTGATTTTTGGGAGTCAAGCGCCAGGCTGTCGTTTGCTCAATATCTACAGACAGTTGTTCGAGATTCTCCCCTAAATCTTTTTGCAGCTTCTGAGTCAGTGTAACCGGAAAATCTAGGTTAATCCCTTGAGTTTGGACTAGTCTTGCCAATTCTCCAAACTGCGCCTTCACGACTTTGCGCTCATAACTGGTGAGCTGGCAAAATGAAGTTTCCTCAACACCTTGAGCCTGCATGGCTTTTTTCAAGCGTTCTTGTAGATGCTCATACTCAGAATTTAACAGCTTCCATTGATCTGCAATTTGGCTAAATTGTGCGCCAAGGGCTGCCAAATTTTCTAATTCTGGATCAGGATTGCTAGATATTTGTAATTTTAACAAAGATTGGTGTATTTGAGCAAGATAAATACAATCTAAATAAGCATATTCTATTTGGTCTTCCGTGAGTGGTCTTCGTCCCCAATCACTAGTTTGTGCTTGTTTATCTATATAGTTAAACTTACATAATGCTGTAGCTAATGTTTGTAATTGGTAGTTGGGTACTGGTAATAAATAGTAAGGAATTTTTTTAGCTATTTCTAAAGTACAAGTAATATTTTTAGCTTGCTTATTGCCAAGAAATTTAACATCATAACTAGAGTTGTGAAATACCTTTTCAATCTGGGGATTGACTATAATTTGTTGAATAAATTCAGTCACCACATCAGGCTGATTCAGGACATCTAAAAGATAAACGCGATCGCCACTCATATCGTGAGGATCATCTAACACTTGAATCAACGACAATTTAGGTTGACGACTATTAAAATCTGCAACTTCGGTATCTATCCACAAAATTGAAGTTTTCCTATACTCAGCAATAATGTCACGTATTTTGCTGGCATCAGTCAAGTATGGCATGAGCGATTATTTATACAAGCAGGAGACTTTTAGCTTAGTTTATCTTTAAATTGGCATGAGGCCGCGTCACAGATTTTTGATGCTTTTTGTCAAAGTCCAAAGTTCAAAAACCTTAACTTTGATCATTGACTACCCTCGTCAGAGTTTTTATTTTTGGCGCTTAAGTCCTATATTATTTAATTCTGCATTTTGCATTTTGCTTTAACTAAGTGGGAACACTGTAGATACAGGAATGGGGAATATAAGCATAGGTTATTCTCCATTCCGGTTTCTTATACCCAATCCCTCTGTGGTGCATGAGAGAAAACATTGCAGCTTTAACTCAAAACCTGAACCGTACCATCGTTGGTAAAACAGAAGCAATCCGCCTAGTTTTAGTCGCCCTACTAGCTGGTGGTCATGCTTTACTAGAAGATGTTCCGGGAGTCGGCAAAACCCTGTTAGCTAAATCTTTGGCACGTTCACTAGATGGGAAGTTTCAACGTTTACAGTGTACTCCCGATTTACTGCCAACAGACATCACCGGCACAAACATTTGGAATCCCAAAAGTGGCGAATTTAGTTTTCTATCAGGGCCAGTTTTTGCGAATATTTTGCTGGCTGATGAAATCAACCGCGCCACACCCCGTACCCAGTCAGCTTTGCTGGAAGTTATGGAAGAGTTCCAGGTGACAGTTGACGGGGTTTCTCGTCCAGTCCCCCAACCATTTTTTGTGATTGCGACCCAAAACCCTATTGAGTATCAAGGAACATTCCCCTTACCAGAAGCACAAATGGATAGGTTTATGTTGTCCTTGAGTTTGGGTTATCCCACTGCGGATGAAGAACTGGGAATGCTGCAAAATCTCCAGCATGGAATTAAGGTGGATGACTTACAACCTTGTATGACTTTGGCAGAGATAGCAAAATTACGTGAACTCTGTTCCCAAGTGAAAGTAGAAACATCTTTGCAAGAATATATCCTAGAATTGGTCAGAGCTACACGGCAAGATGAGGAAATTACCCTTGGTGTTAGTCCACGGGGGACAGTCGCCTTACAAAAAGCTACCCAAGCATTAGCTTTTTTGTCGGGACGTGACTATGCTATCCCCGATGATGTGAAATTTCTCACACCTTATGTTCTCTGTCATCGCCTCATCCCCAGGGGTGGACGCAGTGCTAGAAGTATAGTTGATCGGTTATTGCGATCGCTGCCTATTCCTTAAACTTCCTAAGTCAGTAGAAACATGGTGCCCTGCGGCTCATTTTTACTTTCTCAAACGCCCAAATCCTTGCACAGCCGTAACACAACGGCAATAAAGCGGGAGGAACGTCCACGCCGCTTTTTGCCTCCCCTACCTTAATATTTACTTTATAAATAGGCTCTTATTGCATAATCTTAACTTTTCAGCCAACATCTAGCTGAAGATTGATCTAAATTATCAAATTAACTTTTACATAAATTAATAAATCTTTTCTCAAGACTTTTGTCACAAAAATATGACCTAAATCCTAGTAAATTATCCCTGGAAAATGTCACACAGGCTGATGATTTTAGCTGCCCAAATTAAACCCCACTTTATTAGGGGCGTTTGTAATCCTGAATTGGCAAGAAGTTCCTGAAAAAGAACCTGAGAATCTTGGAGATAGTGTAGAAATGACCAGTAATTCTATCGGGAAAGTAGGCATATAAAAATCAGCATCAAAAGTATTATTGACTCCTTAAAAATATGGCATTAATGTTATAAGTAGTCTTTCTTGAAAGGCTAATTGTGCATCAAATAATCGTGAGGTATTTCCTATGATGATGATGATGACTGAATCTATGACTACCGAAATGCAAGCCTGTATGAAAGCTTGTATGGATTGTCATAAAATGTGCATGGAAACCATGACTTACTGCATGAGCAAAGGCGGTATGTATATGGATATGAGCATGATGGGCATGATGCGCGACTGTGCGGAAATGTGCATGATGTGCATGAACATGATGATGGGTGGTTCCGAATTCATGGGACGCACTTGTATGCTGTGTGCAGAAATGTGCGATCGCTGTGCCATGACTTGCGAACAAATGAGCGATGATCAAATGATGATGGATTGTGCAATGGCTTGCCGCAGATGTGCAGAAGCTTGCAGATCCATGCACATGATGCCTGCTTAATTTCATAACTTAGCAGAAGTTGATCTGCAACCTAATATTCAAGCGCTCAGGCTGTTTAGTCTGGGCGCTTGAAGTTTTCAGTTAATGTAGTTAATGTAGCGACTGTCTTGAAAGTCAAGCGATCGTTTGTATATCAATACCGTTCAGTTAGCGTTAAAAACCTTAAATTGTGTAGGTTGGGTTGAGGAACGTAGGCGTAAGCCTTCTCGCAGAGTAACCCAACATTTTCGCGGATTTGTTGGGTTTCACTGCGTTCAACCCAACCTACTACTTTGTGTAATTAATTTTGTTTAGCTACTTATATTGAGAGAATTGTCTACTCATCTAAACGCGCCATAATCGCTTGCTGCAATTCTGCAAAACCTGATTGGCTGTGAATATCGGCTTTGAGTGTATTCATATTTTGCAGGATATCCACTAGCCCATCAATAGTGGCTCTAATTTCTGTATATTCATTGATTGACCTTTGTAAACTCGGTACATTGGCAGCAGAAGAGAGTTGTTTAATTTTTGCTTCTAGTTCTTGACTTTTTGTTTCCCAATAGATGACATAATCTGCACGATCAACAGGGTCATAGATTTTTGCATCTGCTAAAACAATTGGAAAAATGCGGTCATAGAAGTTACCATTTTTAGCAATTTGCACCAGTTCAAACATACAATTGGGGGATTTTAAATACTTATCACTAATAACAGTAATGACACATTTACCGCGTCCAATTCGCTCCATAAACTCTTTGATCAGTCCTTTATAAACCAAGTCTCGCTGATCTCGAATGATTGTGATACCTTGTGACTGCAATACTTGATCTAAATGATTAACAAATTCTTCACTTTTCCCTTTCCAAGCATAAGATATAAAAATTTCTTTCTTACAGTCTGATGTAGATAGACACTCCATTTTTTGTTGTTCCTGCTTTTCTTGTTCTAATTCACTTTGTAATTGAGCAACTTGCGGATTAATTTTTCTATATTCTTGATCACTTGGGAATGAAAAATGATCAAGCAATCGGCGAACATCTACCATTTGCCGACTATTGCGACATTGAATATTGTAGTCACCGTCTTTGAGAAAATTGTGCAGATCACTTAAAGGAAAATAATATGGTATTTGACTACCTTGGCATTTCTTCTGACAGTTACAGGGAACTAAAGTTTGATATTGCAAACGTTCGTAAGAATTGTGGATTTTTTCTAGTTCATGGGTGACGACTCCCATGAGTTCTGTTTTACGGTTTCCAGCTACACGGACTGTAATTTCCCGTTGATTGTAGTTTTCTATGACTTCCGCACGGGTTTGGTCTTTGGTGAGAACTACGCCTGTTTTCCAAACTAATTTTTGCCGTTCAATCCAGGGGTGTGTTTCTACAATAAAGCGAGTCAGGATGCCTTTGGGCATGAAATCATAGGTGTAGCGTAAAATCAGATTGTTTGTATCGTCCCAGTTGTAATCTGCTTGTTCAATGGAGAGTAATTGAGGTGCAATGTAAGTACCTGGATGATTAGGAATTTCGTAGCAAAGCTTGAATCGCATCATCAATTGCAGTAATTCATCTCCCATTTCGGCATATTCGCTGCTTTGCCAAATATTTTTCAGGTCGTCTTGAGTGAAACAACCCAACTTTTGCTTAACTTTGTCGTTATCTAAAACTTTATAGACAGCAGTTGTTCCCCATTCTGGTTTGAGGATAACGCAGTGTTTGAGGGTAGGATCGTCTTGAAAGTGTAGGCAGACACCGAGGTCATGTAGATAGCTACTCAAGCGCAGCATATCTTGACGGTCTGTTAAATGATTAACTCGGCAAAGATTGTAGAATTCTTCCAAGCTGATGTAGTTGCGGGAATAGTTTTCTATCGCGGCTCTAACTCTTACCCAAAGTTTTGGTAAGGGTGTACCAACGTGGGGTAGTCTGCTGATGTATTGCTTAATTGCATCTTTTATTGCCGATAAACCGCGATTAGTGCTTAAGTTAGTGGTGAGAACTTTCTCTAAGTTGGTGAATTCTCCCCGCAATTGACGCTCATTGACTTCGCAATTACGGTCTTGTTTTTCGTTTTTGATAATCAGAACTGGACTGTTATAACTTAAGAGTTCAACAACCTTCAGCCACCAATAAAAATCAGTGTTTTCGCGGCGATCATCTGCTACTAAGGCATAGAGGGAACGCTTGCTGAGGAAAAACTGATGGGTTTGATGATAAATTTCCTGTCCGCCAAAATCCCAGATGTTGACTCGAAAATCTTTACCATCAGGTTGGGTAAAATGCCATCGGATCACCTCAATGCCTTCAGTTGATTGCTCATTTGGTTGCAGTTTATAAGCTTCGTCTGGGATTTTTTTGGCTAAAGAAGTTTTCCCTGCGCCACCTTCACCAACAATTAAGAATTTTGCTTCATATAAAGGTTCAGTTTCCGCAGGGTCTTGTACTCGGAAATAAAAATCGAGAATTTCTTGTACATCACCAGGATCTCGATATAATTCCTTTGACCCCAAAATTTCCGGTGGAATAGGGACTGGATTTCCTCGAAGATCCAGTTTGTTGAGGTTTGGCAATTGCCTAATTTCACTTGGCAGACTGCTCAGTTGATTATTGTAGAGGTCGAGCGTTTGCAGGTCAGTGAGTTGGAAAATTTCCGGCGGCAGACTGCTCAGTTGATTATTGAAGAGGTAGAGTGATCGCAGGTTGGTAAGTTGGAAAATTTCCGGCGGCAGACTGCTCAGTTGATTACTGCTGAGGTTGAGCGATTGCAGGTTGGTGAGTTGTCCAATTTCCGGTGGCAAACTGCTCAGTTGATTGTAGCTGAGGTAGAGCGATTGCAGGTTAATGAGTTGTCCAATTTCCGGCGGCAGACTGCTCAGTTGATTACTGCTGAGGTTGAGCGTTTGCAGGTTGGTGAGTTGTCCAATTTCCGGCGGCAGACTGCTCAGTTGATTATTGTAGAGGTTGAGCGATTGCAGGTTAGTGAGTTGTCCAAATTCCGGTGGCAGACTGCTCAGTTGATTATTGTAGAGGTAGAGCGTTTGCAGGTTAGTGAGTTGTCCAAATTCCGGTGGCAGACTGCTCAGTTGATTATTGTAGAGGTAGAGCGTTTGCAGGTTAGTGAGTTGTCCAAATTTTGGTGGCAGATTGCTCAATTGATTACTTCTGAGGTCGAGCGATCGCAATTCCGTAAGTTGTCTAATTTCTGCTGGCAAACTGCTTAATTGATTGTAGTTAAGGTTGAGCGATCGCAATTCCGTAAGTTGTCCAAATTCCGATGGCAGATTGCTCAGTTGATTACTGCTGAGGTCGAGCGATCGCAGGTTGGTGAGTTGTCCAATTTCTGGTGGCAGATTGCTCAGTTGATTATCTAAGAGGTCGAGCGTTTGCAAGTTAGTAAGTTGTCCAATTTCTGATGGCAGACTGCTCAGTTGATTACTGTAGAGGTTGAGGGTTTGTAGATTGATGAGTTGTCCGATTTCTGATGTCAGACTGCTTAGTTGATTAATCCAGAGGTCGAGTGTTTGTAAGTTGGTGAGTTGTCCAATTTCCGGCGGCAGACTACTCAGTTGATTATTACTGAGGTCGAGCGATCGCAATTCCGTCAGTTGTCCAATTTCCGGCGGCAGTGTTGTTAAGCTATTGAAAGAAAGGTTTAATTCTGTCACCTTGTCTTCAGCAGCTTGTGTAATAATTTGCAGCAGTTCTTCGTTGGTCATTTTCAGGTTTTTACACAGGTGATGTCTAACGATGAGTGCTGCTTAGGCACGCAGCAAAGAAATTGAACTAATTAATAATGTAGCTTGTATCAAGCGTTGCATCAGGGGACGTAAAATTTATACATAGATGCCGTAGCATATTTTACTGAGAAGCGTATCTGGGCAGATACCATATTCACAGACTCACATCTTGCACCTAGCCCCAGCGATTAGAAATCGCACGCCACTTGCGACAATGGGGGGAACCCCCACAACGCAGTGGCTTGGCTATACAAACCAAGTCCGCCTACGCGGACTAACATAACATCAAGCGTTTGAAACCCGCGCAGGCGGGTTTTGCCTGTGTAGCCGCGACTTCCAGTCGCCCGGTGCAAGATATGAGCAGACTGAGTTCAAAATTTGCGATTTGCGAATATAGAATATAAAGTATGATTGTAGTCAAAAGATAATACTATGTTGAAGCCTCAAGACGTTGTGATTCTGCTTAAAGTACATAGCTTGCCAAATTCTGAATGGATTTACAGTGAACTAGCTCACAGTTTACGTATGAGTCAATCTGAGGTTCATGCTGCTTTAAAAAGGTCTGAGTCTAGTGATTTATATGATGGTTCTTCTAGAAAAGTCAAAAAACGGTCTTTACTCGAATTTCTCATACATGGGATTAAGTATGTTTTCCCTGAAAAACCTGGTACTTTAAGTCGAGGTATACCCACAGCACATTCTGCCGAGCCTTTGAAAAACTTGATTAGTGTTGATCCTCATGATGCCTATAGTACTTATGTCTGGAGCGACCCAGAGGGTACTGTTAGAGGGCTAAGTATTAACCCTTTATATAAATCTGTTCCCGCCGCAGTCAAAAATGACCCAAAATTACATGAATTGCTGAGTTTAGTTGATGCAATTCGAGTTGGTCGTGTGCGTGAACAGAATATTGCCATTCAAGAACTTGAGCAGAGATTAATTAAACAATGAATGACTCGGTGCAAATGCTAGAAAAAGCCGCAAATTTACTGGCAAATGTCGAGAAACAAATAGTTTTTGTAGGGGGTGCAACAATCTCACTTTATCTTGATGAACTTTCTTCTGGTGATGTACGTTCTACTAATGATGTTGATTGTGTTGTTGATATCACGTCTACTGCCGAGTATTATCAATTTTCTCAGGAACTTCGCAATATTGGGCTAGAAGAAGATATAGAAAGCAGAATAATATGTCGTTAGCGTTATCAAAACTTAATAATAGATATTATGCCAACTAATTCCTCTGCACTTGGCTTTTCTAATTCTTGGTATGAACCTGGGGTTAAAAATTCAATTATCCATAAACTTCCAAGCGGACAAGAAATAGATATATTTCCATTGCCTTATCTCCTAGCGTCAAAGATTGAGGCATTTCAGGGAAGAGGTAATGGTAATTATTACTACAGTCATGACTTGGAAGACATTATATTACTGCTAGATGGTTGTCCTTCATTAGAAGAGGAAATACAGCAAGCCTCTGAAGACATAAAAAAATTTATAAAAGAGTGGTTTACACGCGAACAAGACGACCTCTTAGAAATTGCACCTAGCCACCTTTCATCAACATCTAAAAACGCTGGACGGGACAAAAGACTTTTATCTCTAATTGAAAGATTAGCTACGTGAATAGGGCGATCGCTGCATTTCTCACAAAACGGTAGGGGCGGGTTCACAAATATGCTTCAATTATTCACGAATATCTCGTTAACCCGCCCCTACAGCCTCTGGACTTCGGTTTGATAAATTTCGTGAGAAATCCGGCGATCGCCTACATACCTACAGTGGGCAAGTTGTCAGATCAGTTAATGCCCCATGCCCTATGCCCTAAAATTTGCTAAAAAACTTTAAAATAAGGGTTTGGCTGAGGTGCAGAAGCATTATGAAAGTAGCAATTACAGGCGCAACAGGATTTGTCGGGACTCGGTTGGTACAAAGACTCCATCAAGAAGGTCATCAAATACTGGTGTTAACTCGTAACACCACCTCTGGACGCAGAATTTTTCCTTCAGAAGCGTTTCCCAGTGTGGAAATTGTCGCTTACGCACCGACTAATTCTGGTGCTTGGCAAGATGCGATCGCTGGTTGTGATGGTGTAGTAAATTTAGCTGGAGAACCCATTGCAGAAACCCGATGGACACCAGAACACAAACGCGAAATTCTCAATAGTCGTCAAATCGGTACACAAAAAATCGTGGAAGCGATCGCTAAAGCCAATCCTCGACCCAGTGTATTAGTTAATGCTTCTGCTATTGGTTATTACGGCACAAGTGAAACAACCACTTTTGATGAAAGTAGCCCCACTGGTAGAGATTTCCTCGCTCAAGTTTGCCAAGCCTGGGAAGCTGAAGCTCAAAAAGTGAAAGATGCTGGTGTGCGTTTAGTCATCCTACGCTTCGGTATTGTGCTGGGATTAGGTGGCGCTTTGGGGAAAATGATTACCCCTTTCAAACTTTTTGCTGGGGGGCCGATTGGTAGCGGTCGTCAATGGTTTTCTTGGATTCACATAGACGACTTGGTAAACTTGATTGTCCAAGCTTTAACTCAGCCCCAACTAGAAGGTGTATACAACGCTACAGCCCCAAATCCTGTACGGATGAACGACTTAAGTCAAACTTTGGGACAAGTGATGAATCGTCCCTCATGGCTACCAGTTCCAGCCTTTGCCCTAGAAGCCCTGTTGGGAGATGGAGCGATCGTTGTTTTGGAAGGTCAACAAGTACTACCCAAAAGAGCTTTAGACGCTGGGATTAAGTATAAATATGCTAGTTTGCAACCAGCACTGCAAGATATTGTTAGGTAGAGTCCATAGTCCATAGTCCATAGTCAAAAGTGGAGGAGTTTTTGACCATTGACTGTTGACCATTGACTATTGACTAGATAAAAACTTACGAGACACCCAACTGATCAAACCACTAAGTAGCGCCCCACCCATAAGAATACCGATCGCCGGATTAAACACAGGTTGCCAAAGTTGATGCCACAAGTCCAGCCCTAGATTGATTCCAGCCGCATCACCCATCACAGCGATCGCAAACCAACCAAAACCCAAGAAAACCAAAAATACATCCGCTACCAAAATCAAATTCAGCCAGTTTAGTAATTTATCTTTCATAAAGTAAATGAGAGTGATGGGTAATGGGTAATGGGTAATGGGTAATGGGTAAGAGTTTGACCAATGACCAATGACCAATGACTATCCCCTATCCCCTGTCACCTGTCACCTGTCACCTGTCACCTATCCCCTATCCCCTATCCCCTATCCCCTATTCATTAAATAGCCAGTTCTTAACTTTCGCCAAACTTTGCCAGTCAGGTTTGCGATTTAGACCATCTTCAATACTATTTTGAATTTCTTCTCGCCATTCTGGATTGACTAACATTAACTGTTGAGTAAAATCAATATGCTGGCGTAAACCTTTTTGACCGGTTTCTAGCATGGCGACGGCGAGATTAACCCTAGCTTGTGGGTCTTGGGGGTTGATTTTTACGGCTTTTTGTGCTGCTTTGAAAGCTAAATTTGGTTTATCATCGAGTAGATATAACCAAGCTAGACAAATCCAGGCAGAACTGGCTTTAGGAGCGCGATCGCACACTTCTTTAAACACAGGGATTAAATCGGTTGCCGCTTCTCCCGCTTTATAGCGTGCTAAACCCTCCTCAAACAGGGAGTCAACAGTATTGGTAGTTTTAGTAGTATCTGTCATTAGTTGTTATTAGTCATGAGTCAATGGTCAATGGTCAATAGTCAATGGTTAATGGTCAATAGTCAATAGTCATAGGCTATTTAACTATGGACTGTGGACTGTTGACCTTTGACTAAACCCCAAATGACTTACCGCAACCGCAGGTTTGGCTAGCATTGGGATTAGTAAATTGGAAACCACCACCAATCATGGCATCACTGTAGTCGAGCATTAAGCCATAGAGATATAAAAGACTTTTGCGATCGCTGACAATTTTAAAGCCATCGTAGTCAAATACTTCATCCTGGGGAGTGATCTTGCTTTCTTGTTCAAAGTCCATCATGTAAGACATTCCTGAACAGCCACCTTGCCGCACTCCTACTCGCAAGCATAAGTCTTGTCCTTGCTTTTCTTGGAGAGATTTTACTTGCCGCAAAGCGGCTTCACTCAACAGTATCCCGCGTTGTTGAGACTGAGTTGCTTGTGTCATCCGCTTTTTTACTCCTTAATTTAGTTTAAAATACCCGATCTAGGCTTGTTACTGCCCTTGGGTGGCGCTATATTTTTGTATTTATTCTAGCGACAATGGTGTCGCTAATTGGCAAATTGTAAACACTCTGTCAAAAGCGGCGCAAGATTTTTATTCTAGAATTGAGAGACTCGGTATATTTAGAGATTTAACGCTGTGTGCAATTTTCTCTCACACCTCACCCCCAAACCCTTTCTTACCAAGGAAGGAGAACAAAAATCAACACCTCTGTTCACAACGAAGAGAAGTTTAGAAAGGGGTGGCGAAAATAAATTGTACTTGGCGTGATTTAGTATTTTGAGAGTTTCAGTTTTGTGGCAAGCTGAGTCACAATTCCCCTTCAAGTAGAGCCAGGAAAATTATTCCGTGGCTCATCATCCCCAACAGTTGATTTTGACGTTGCTTTGTTTTTGATTAACCCACTCTATGACAAGTTTTAATCGCTCTACCAGTCGTCGGTTGAAGAAATTAACCCAAATTCCTTCTGTATGGGAGGGCGATCGCCGTCCGTTGTCACCATCACATAGCCACTATACTGGTGCAGAATCTAAGGGTGATTGTATCTTGTGGGTCGATGGCTCACAAGGCATTGTTCGGGGAATGGATGTAGTATCACAAGAAACTGGTCCTGAAGCAATAGTTCGCACTCTCATGCGGGCAATGGAACATCCCCACAGTCCAGCCAAACCAGCCAGACCCCAAAAAATTGTAGTATGCGATCGGGAGATCCAATTTTATCTTCGTGGTGTCCTGCAAGATTTGGATATAGCTATTGACTACGCACCAGAGTTGCCGTTAATTGATGAACTATTTCGGGGATTTGCCGAAATTATCGATGCTCAAATCCCTGATTTACCACCACAATACGCCCAAGCGTTACCAGAAAAAGCTTTTGCTGTTTGGCAAGCAGCCCCTTGGGAATTTTTGGAAGAACAGCAAATCATCTCCATCGAGATTAATCAGTGGGATGTAGGTACACTCTACGCCTCTGTTATGGGAATGCTGGGGATGGAGTATGGTATCTTGTTTTATCGCTCAGAAGACTCTCTCAAGCGATTTCGCGCAGCAGTTTTAAGTGACGAAGAATCCCCAGGTGGTTTAGAAGAAGCTTTTCTCAAACAAGATTGTCTATTTCTGACTTTTGAGCATGAAGATGATTTTGATGATGAAGGTGAATTTGCGGATTTAGGAGATTTAGTTTCATCAGAAATCACCCCAACCTACGGTAATATCCACCCATTAGAAGGACTGCGCTCAGTTTTGTATGACGAAGAGGCTAGTGTTGTTTTCTTAGCTGTGGAGAGTCTTTGCCGCTTTATTCGTGATCATCGTCGTCAGTTAGCTGGGGCAGAATTTCCTAGTCTTAGTCATCGCTACCGCATTGCTTTGCCTGCTGCTGATGAAGATACAAAACCAGTGACGGTAACTGTTTCGACAATGCCAGAACTCGCAGCTGAATTAGAAGACATGGCTAGCTCAGATATAGAAGAAGACGAAATTGATCAGTTAGCCTTACCAGAGTTTCGGCCTTTACGAGATGATTTAATTCCCGAAGATTCCTTCTTAAGCTTGGGAGTTGTGTCTTGGGAAATGCTGGGGTATCTACGTCAAGGGGTGAAATCTCATCAAGTTGGTGAATTTAAACACGTGGGTGATGGTTTACCTGTGATTTTAATTCAAACCTCCCGCCCCAAAGCCAAAACTGTCATCGAAAATATTGAAGCCGCCGGCGGGTTGAAAGCGATTTGTTTTAATCCTGGTACTGATCCTGTTGATGGCGATCGCTACGATTTAGGTTTACTGCAAACTCAAAATGGGGAATTATTTCTGTTTGGCGAATTTTTAGATGAAGACCCCATTCATGTGGAAGCTCGCAAAAAGTGGAATCAACGTTGTAAAAATACTCAAGGCTATTGCGGTTTAATTATCGCTAAAGGCTTGACCGGGGCTTCTCGTGGTAATCCCCAATTGCGAGATATGATGGCTTTATTTGAAGCGCGATCGCTCTCACCCAAAGATTTAGGACTGGGTACTCTCCAACTCATACCCCAATTTCAACTCGAATAAGTTGAGCATTGTCCCCAGGCTAGATATCCTATCATATTAATTTTCTTATCTATATTGTCTATTTTGCAAGACAAAATTTTCAGAAATATCCATAAGCACTAGGCAAATAAGTTCTCTAGACCCTGTCCTCAATTGCCAATCTTCGCCTTTTTGTGTAAGCAGTTCATGACAAATACTAATTACGTTGCACTATAAAAATGCACTATAATCTTTAACCCAATCATATAAAAACGACAAGACATTAGACAAATAAACCAAAACTTAACTGGACCTCAGCATGACTTTGCTGAAGCCCCACTCCCAATTGAGTACTGATCCCAAATTTCGTGAGAAATTTCTAAAATCGGAGTCTAGAGGTTGTAGGGGCAGGTTCACGAAATATTCGTGAATAATTGAAGCAGATTTGTGAACCCACCCTACCGTTTTGTGAGAAATGCAGGTATTAAGTCATTACTCAGTCAATACCATAACAATATTATTTTATTAAATTTTCACAAATCAATTATAAAAATTTAGTTTTTAGTCATTATTTGGGTAAATTAAAATCGCCATAACAGTATGAAATTTTGTAAATAAGAGCGATAAAGATTGGTTGTTTTCAAATGATATCAACAAGTCTCAGGAATCGACTTTATATCCTTGCTAATTGACATTCTCTAGATTTTGTCAATCGTATTAATCAAAATTTTAGTCAAAATATTTTGAGCTTTATAGTTTGCTCATAAAGAATAAAAAAGCTAAAACATACTTTTGATAAAGATTAATTAAAGTACAAAAATCATGGCTATAATGTCTATACAACAAACAATAAAATACTGGAACTTATAAGTTTCTACTCATTTTTTTGTTAAGTCTGAAAATAAAGAAGTTCATCAATTTTTCGTAAATGGAGACAGTTTTGTTTCTAATTTATGTGCTAATTTCCAAATGAAATCTATTAACTTTAATCTATGTTTGAAAATACATAACGTAAGATAAATTCCTGAACTAAAATTTTCCAGCGTACAATTCTTGTAACTGACTAATACTGACTAATAGAGATTTTTTAAAGCTGTACTGTTGTCAATCATAAATTCCATCAATCAATAGTCAGTAGTTTATGAAAAATGCGAAAGACATTAGGAGCAACTATAGGAACAAAATCAAGCTACTTACATCATTCTTATTGAGGCAGTAAGATTTGCAGTTAATCTTCCCAGATTTAATTGCCAAGCTTGCAAGGATATGACTAAGTTAATTTTCTCGGACTTAAGCTATCTCACGGATTTTCTAGCCTTTTTGTCAACAGTCAACAGTCCAAAAACCTGAATTTTGACTATTGACCAAATCAGTTACTAGTTAACATTTATCAGTTACCAGTTAATCAACGTTCACTGTTCACTGTTCACTCTTATACAAAGCCCCTCAATTTATTGATGGGGATTAACTAGTCACTGTTCACGGTTTACCATGCTACTCTCATCAGGCTGTGTCTTGTGGGTGAGTAAATCCTATTTTTGTCTAGTTAACTTGAGTGTCAGACTTTTAAAGGAGAATCATCTCCTCGGAATAGTGACATTTGAAAGGCCTAGATGAGAATCTGGTTTTTGATCTGAAAAATAGAGTTCGCAGTCTAAAAGTGAGTAAACCGGGAAAAAAAGGCAATTATGGTGCTAAATTCACTGCATCATTGATGGGCAATCTATCCCACTTTCATCGTCCCAATTATTTACTGATCATCTTTCTTGGGTCATGTTGACTTGCAAGTGATTGCTCACGAAAAAGACTCTATTCAGGGTTATGGATGACATTAGACAGTGTAGAAAGCTAGATACTTTTAATAAAACCGAATTTTCAGGAGATTGATGACATGAACAATAACTAAGTTAATTTCATCTATACAATTTAATGGTCAGACTTTAGTGTCCTCTGACTCAGGTTAGTTGCCCAAGTAATGAGTGTACACTAAATATTCCTACCACAGTTGTAATTGATTTCTTATATTTTCTGGAAAACGACGAATAATTTGACAAAGCGAACATTTTTAGTATTAAAGGTATCGCTTGTTTCGGATCACAAATTCTGATAATCTTATCGTCTTCATCTTTGATTAAGTTGTTTTTGATGATGTCAATACACAGCAAATAGCATGATAATGACTAATAAAAAATGGGCCGTTAAACGTATAACTGTCAATTTAGCAGCACAGGAAGCAGAAAAACTGGAAAAATATTGTCAACAGACAGGTAGACCAGCAACTGATGTAATTAGAGAACTAATTAGAAGCTTACCTGTCCCAGATGATAATAAGGAAGTAAGTAGATAGGAGGTGTGGGCAAATTTATTTGCCATAATGTTTTTTTCTTTCGCATTTTAAGGATGAAACTTTGTCTACTGGAATCAGATCATCGATGTTAACTGCATCTAGTCACCAGAATGCAAAGGATTAATCAAAACGTATTAATCATCAGGGATCTAACTTTGCTATCCCTCAAACTGCTGTTTGACTTCATATTAAGTAGCAAATTCCGACACCAACCCAGTTACAATTTGTAAAGAAACTGAATAAGGAAGGACGGAATGCGTGTTGCAATTGTAGGTGCGGGATTGGCTGGGCTAGCAACCGCTATAGATTTAGCTGATGCTGGCTGTGAAGTCCATATTTTTGAGTCCCGTCCATTTGTGGGTGGTAAAGTCGGCAGTTGGATTGATGGTGATGGCAACCATGTCGAAATGGGTTTACACGTATTTTTTGGGTGCTACTACCAGCTATTTGAGTTAATGAAAAAGGTGGGGGCGTTTTCACATTTACGCCTCAAAGAACATACCCACACCTTTGTGAACAAAGGGGGACGTACTGGTGCTTTAGATTTTCGCTTCTTCACAGGTGCGCCTTTCAATGGGTTGAAAGCATTTTTCACTACGTCTCAACTTTCATTGCCAGATAAAGTGCAAAATGCGATCGCTCTCGGTACAAGTCCCATAGTCCGTGGTTTGGTGGACTTTGAAGGAGCGATGAGAACCATCCGTGATTTAGACAAAATTAGCTTTGCTGATTGGTTCCGTCGCCACGGTGGGAGTAATGGCAGCATCAAGCGGATGTGGAACCCCATTGCCTATGCCTTGGGATTTATTGATTGCGAAAATATTTCCGCCCGTTGTATGCTTACCATCTTCCAATTCTTCGCTGTCAGAAGTGAAGCCTCTGTGTTGCGGATGTTGGAAGGTTCTCCTGACGAATACATACACAAACCTATCCTCAAGTATTTAGAAGCAAGAGGCACAAAAGTTTATACCCGTCGGCAAGTACGAGAAATTCAGTTTACCCAAGAAGACGAAGAAACTCGCGTCACTGGGATAGTAGTTGCTCAAGGGGAAGATACACAAGTAATTACGGCTGATGCTTACGTCTGTGCTTGCGATGTCCCTGGGATTCAGCGAGTTTTACCCCAGGAGTGGCGCAAGTGGTCAGAATTTGACAATATTTATAAACTAGATGCCGTACCAGTAGCCACCGTACAGTTGAGATTTGACGGCTGGGTGACAGAACTGCAAGATGAAAATAAGCGTAAACAACTACAACAAGCAGCTGGGTTAGATAATTTGCTCTATACTGCTGATGCTGACTTTTCTTGCTTTGCGGATTTAGCTTTGACTAGCCCTAGTGATTACTATCGTCAAGGACAAGGATCTTTATTGCAGCTGGTGCTGACACCGGGAGATCCATTTATTAAAGAAAGTAACGAAGCGATCGCTCAACACGTCCTCAAGCAAGTTCATGAATTGTTCCCCTCATCACGGGAACTGAATATGACTTGGTACAGTGTGGTAAAACTCGCTCAATCCCTATACCGAGAAGCACCAGGTATGGATGCTTATCGTCCTAGTCAAAAGACTCCTGTGGCTAATTTCTTCCTAGCTGGTAGTTATACTCAGCAAGACTACATCGACAGTATGGAAGGAGCAACAATTTCGGGAAGACAAGCAGCCAAAGTCATCCTCGAAAATATTAAAAAATAGAGTCAGAACTGGTAATCTAATCAAATCTCAAATCTAAAACAGAATGTCTAACTGGCTAGAGCATAGCGTACAGGTAGAAGTCGAAGCCCCCATAGATTTAGTATGGGGCTTGTGGTCTGATTTGGAGCAAATGCCCAAGTGGATGAAGTGGATTGATTCAGTCAAAATTCCCCCAGAAAATCCAGACATATCTCTTTGGAAGCTCAATACTGGGGGTTTAGAATTTACCTGGAAATCCCGGATTCTGAAAATTATTCCTAATCAAATCATTCAATGGGAATCGATTGATGGCTTGCCTAACCAAGGCGCTATCCGCTTTTACGATCGCCACGGTAATAGTATCGTCAAGATGACCATTTCCTATGCTATTCCCGGTATTCTGGGGAAAATCATGGATAACTTATTTCTGGGACGAGCCGTGGAATCAACAATCCAAGCTGATTTGGAGCGATTTAGACAATATGCTGTGAGTATGAAAGCAAATTAAACAACGCGATGTGCGAATTATTCTGAAAACCCCTCTCCAAACCTCTCCCCGAAACGGAGAGAGGCTTTGAATCTTGCTCCCCTTCCCTTGTAGGGAAGGGGTTGGGGATTAGGTTTGAGAGAAAGTGGCACACCGCGTTAAACAAGTCGGCGCTACAGTTTTGTCACGGGGTTTGCAACCCCGCCACAAAACTTGCGGCTCTTTTGAAGCCAAAAACTTAAACCCGCCGAGTTTGTTAAATCCCCACACCCCCAAATCCCCACACCCCTAAACTAAATCCCCGCACCATCTAAAAATTCTTCAATCATCAAGTCAGAATTACTCTCAGTTTCTGGATAAATTTCTGCGTCACTCACTAAGACTGGTAATACATCTGTGGGTTTTTCCAGCTGATCTATTTGTTTTTCTAGAGCTTTTACTCTCTCAAAAAGAGCGCGGATTACCTCTGCTTCCACATCACGCACTTTTCCATGCGCTAGTGCATTGTTATTTGAGTTGTTGTCACGAATTACTCGTCCGGGAATCCCCACGACAGTTGTGTTGCTGGGAACATCTCGCAGTATTACCGAACCAGCACCAATGCGGACGCGATCGCCAATGACAATATTGCCCAAAACTTTTGCACCTGCACCTACCACTACATGAGCGCCCAAAGTCGGATGGCGTTTACCTGTTTCTTTACCAGTACCCCCCAAGGTAACACCCTGATAAATTAAAGCATAATCACCCACAATCGCGGTTTCACCAATCACTACTCCCATACCGTGATCGATAAATACACCTTCACCAATACTCGCTCCTGGATGGATTTCAATACCAGTCAAAAACCGACTAATATGGGAAATCAACCGTGGTACGAAGGGAACACCCATTTGATAGAGCCAATGTGCTAGACGGTGTAATAGTAGCGCTTGTAGCCCAGGATAACAGAACAAAACTTCCAGCAAGTTACGAGCAGCTGGGTCACGCTCATAAATGGTTCGCAAATCGGTTAGTAGCATACTCAATTTGACATCGTAGTTGCTAGGCGAGGCAGGAAAAAAAATAACTCTCCGCAAAAAATAGAGTAATTGTGAAGAATTTGGTAAGATAAAGTACGGTAACTCGATAGACTTTTGTTCTTTTTGGCTAGATAAGAGGGATATTATCACATCCCAAGACTGAGAAAGAATTAATTTCGCATAAAAATGCGATAAATCTATCAACTAACCGTATTACAAAGAGTAAAAACTTGAATAGCCAAAACTACACTCTCCTGGATCTTTCCTCCAAAGTGGAGTACGCGCTGCTGGCACTCTTGGAACTAGCAAGCCACCATAGCAAAAAAGTTCCTCTCACCATGAGTGAAATTACTGCCAAGCAACCCATACCAGAGCGCTATTTAGAACAAATTTTGACCAACCTGCGGCGTGCTGGTGTGGTACAAAGTCAACGTGGCTCTAAGGGAGGTTTTGTTTTGCTTCGTGAACCTTGGCAGATTACCTTACTAGAGATTGTCACTTTAGTAGAAGGTGAGAAAAAAGAAAAAGATGTTTCTCAGCCTCTCACGCTAGAAAAAACTCTAGTGTATGAAGTTTGGGAGCAAGCCAACACCGCTTCTATAGAGGTTCTCAAGAACTACACACTCCAGGATTTATGTCAAGAACGCGAAACCCGCGCTCAACAAAGTCCCATGTATTATATCTAGTCATCAAGGAGCATCTCTAAAGATAAAGAGCAGGGGAAGCAGGGGAAGCAGGGGGGAAAATCCCATGATCAGATTTGCTTTCACCCATTGAATATTTTATTTTCTGGAAGTCTCTTAGCACAGTAGTAGCACTTACTAGCGGCTACTATCTTATTCTAACGCGAGTTTGCTCAACCTCTCTTCAACAATACTTCGATATTTTAGTAGAGACGTAGCAATGCTACGTCTCTACATTTAAAATCTCTCTATAGAGAGATGCGAAAGCTGTATTAATTATTATGTAAGCGATTCTGACTCCTGAATTCTGACTCCTAACTCCTGACTCCTGAATTCTTCTTCAATGTATCCTCCATTTGTAGCAATTCAGATATAATCATCTTCTATATTTCTGGGAAATTTAGCCTTAGTCTGCACTCTGATTGATATGGGAAGTACCCCTTCTAAATCTGACTTGCCTACAAAAATTTGTCCGGTATGTCAACGTCCCTTCACTTGGCGGAAGAAATGGAAAGATTGCTGGGATGAGGTGAAATATTGCTCAGAACGTTGTCGCCGTCGCCGTTCTGAGGCTAAAACGAATTAAGTGCTGAGTAACGAGTCATGAGTTCTAAGTAAAAATAATAACTTGGAACTAATACCAACAGAAATTTTTAAATCGCAACTAAGACGCAAATAGCGCAAAGTATAGATGAAGTTACAGGTGCAACCAAAACTAATTATTCATGGAGGAGCTGGTAGTTCTCTCCAAGGTAAAGGAGGATTAGAGGCAGTACGCCAAGCGCTCCATACAGTAGTAGAGGAAGTCTACGCCCTATTATTGTCGGGAGTCAATGCTTCTGTAGCTGTGGTGCGGGGTTGTCAACTATTAGAAGATGAACCCCGGTTTAATGCTGGTACTGGTTCGGTGCTGCAATCTGATGGGCAAATCCGTATGAGTGCTTCTATCATGGATGGTGCGTTAGGGCGCTTTAGTGGTGTGATTAATATTTCACGGGTCAAAAATCCGATTGAGTTAGCGCAATTTTTACAAAATTCCCCCGACAGGGTGCTGTCAGATTATGGTGCGGCTGAATTAGCTAGGGAAATGCAAATCCCTAGTTACAATGCGCTGACTGATTTGCGGTTACACGAATGGATACAAGAGCGTCAGGATAACTTTAAAAGAACGATGGCTGGGGTGGTAGCAGAACCAGAATTGTTGGAAACTAGTAGTGCTGGACGCGGCACGATTGGTGTGGTAGCTTTGGATGCTTATGGAAAATTGGCTGCTGGTACTTCTACGGGTGGCAAAGGCTTTGAGCGTATTGGAAGAGTCAGTGATTCAGCCATGCCAGCAGGTAATTATGCTACCAACTATGCTGCCGTTAGCTGCACAGGGATCGGTGAAGATATTATTGATGAGTGTCTAGCCGCCAAGGTTGTAGTCAGAGTTACCGATGGAATGTCCTTGCAAGCGGCAATGCAGCGCTCTTTTGCTGAAGCAGATGACAACAAAAGAGATTTCGGAGCGATCGCCATAGATGCCAATGGAGCGATCGCTTGGGGCAAAACCTGCCAAGTGATCCTCGCCGCCTTCCATGACGGCGAAAAAATCGGTGATACCTTGGAACTTCCTGAAGGTACGGAAGTGGGTTATGTGAGGATGAGTGATGAGTGATTCTACTCTCTATTCTTCCTCCACCCTGATTTGATCACTTGACGTTCACGGGCAATCACCAAACAATCATTAGGAACATCATCTGTAATGGTTGAACCTGCGGCGACATAGACATCATCACCCAGAGTAACTGGGGCGACTAGGACTGTATTCGCACCTGTACTAGTCCGATCGCCTATTTTTGTGGGGTGTTTTTTCACGCCGTCGTAGTTGGCGGTGATTGTCCCTGCACCGATATTCACTTGAGTACCGACAGTTGCATCACCTAAGTAGGATAAATGCGCTGCATTAGTGCGATCGCCTAACTGAGTATTTTTTAGCTCGACAAAATTACCGATACGACAATTAGCACCAACTTGAGCATGACCACGTAGGTGAGCATAGGGGCCAATTCTAGTTCCTGTTTGAATAGTGCTATCTGAAACTACAGAATATAAAGCTGTGACATTTGCACCCAAATGACTATTTTCAATTAAACTTCCTGGGCCGATGCGACTCCCTGAATGAATGAATGTATTACCCCGGAGGTGAGTTTGAGGTTCAATAATCACATCTGGCTGTAATTCTACGGTGTCATCAATAGTAATACTCTGGGGATCTATGAGAGTGACACCAGCCATCATCCATTTTTCTTTGACTCGTGCTTGCAAAATTTCATAGGCTGTAGCTAGTTGTAGGCGATCGTTGATACCCAAGATTTCTTGCTCATCTTCTACATCTACTGCCATCACTCGACCGACTTGAGTCACGGCATCCGTGAGATAATATTCCTTCTGAGCATTATTTGCTTGTAAATGGGGTAGTACTTGGGCTAAATTTTCCCAACGGAAACAATAAATCCCAGCATTAATGCGGTGGTTTTGCTTTTGTGCTGGAGAACAGTCTTTGTCTTCGATAATTTGCTGGACAATATTGTCGCCATTACAAAACACCCGTCCATAACCTTTGGGGTTGGGTAGGTGAGATGTCAGGATGGTGGCAGCGTTTTGATATGTTTGATGTGTTTGTAATAGCTTTTCTAACGTTTGTGTGCGTAATAGTGGGACATCTCCATTGAGTACTAGCAAATCCCCCCCATAGCCCTCAAGATGAGGTAGCAATTGTTGGATGGCGTGACCTGTTCCTAATTGCACAGTCTGTTCCACAAACTCTAAACTAGAAGACTGGAGAGCTGTTTTCACTTCTTCAGCTTGATACCCAACAATCACTATCCGCCGTGAAGGTGAAAGCGGTTCTACACTGGCAATAACTCTCTCAACTATTGATCGCCCCCCCAAAGAGTGTAAAACTTTGGGTAGGTCTGATTTCATTCTTGTGCCGCGTCCTGCTGCGAGTATTGCTACGACTACCATAATTAGCTATCAGCTTTCAGTGAGTAGCGCTTTTTGCGCTTGGTACTTTAAGATTTAGGCTCAAATCATACCAGCTAATGAATGAAGAGTCATTAGTCATTGGTCAATAGTCAATAGTCAATGGTCAATAGTCAATAGTCAATAGTCAATAGTCATTAGCAATTCTTACTCACTCCCTCACTCAGCACTCTCACCGTTGGTGTCGGGAGAGAATAAACTCGGCGAATTGTTGCATGAGTTGAGGGTTACGCCAGCCTGACTCGGTTTCGTCTAGCATGATACATAATGCTTCTTCTATGGTAAATGCTCTTTTGTAGGGGCGATCGCTCGTCAGGGCATCATAGATATCGATTATCTGGAATACTTGTGCCAAGTAGGGAATTTCGCCTCCCTTGAGTTGATCAGGGTAGCCCGAACCATCCCAGCGTTCATGGTGATGGCGAATAATGGGAATTACACTTTGCATACTCCGTAGTGGTTTACAGATTTTTTCTCCAATTAAAACGTGTTGCTTCATGATTTCCCAATCTTCGGGAGTGAGTTTGCCCTTTTTTAGCAAGACTGCATCGGGAATACCCACTTTACCAATGTCATGAAGGTAACTACCCCACCGCAAATCCCGAATTTGTTGTCGTGAAAGGTTGAGGTATTCGCCAAAAGCTTGTCCCAAACTCACTAGCCTTTCGCAGTGATCACCTGTATTGGGGTCTCGACTTTCAATTGTACTCGCTATCGAAAATAGTACTTGTGCAGCATGGTCTAAGTCTTCATTTAAAAGTTTTTGCTGCACCAAAGATTTGACGCGGGCCACTAATTCTACTCGATCAAAGGGTTTGGTTAAAAAATCATCAGCTCCTACTTCGATACCACGAATGCGCGATCGCCGATCATTTAAAGCTGTGATAAAAATTACAGGAATGAGTCTGGTATGTTCATCTTTTTTGAGTAACTCACATACTTCAAACCCATCCATTTCGGGCATCATTACGTCTAGTAAAATTAGATCAGGTTGTTGTTGTTGAACTAATTTCACAGCTGAAGAACCACTATCTGCTTCGATAACTGTATACCCTTCCATTGCTAACAGAGCAACAGCTGTCATCCGACTAGCAGTATGGTCATCAACTATTAAAACTTTTGGCGCTTCTAAATCAAAGCCATTCACTTGAGAAAATTTAGCTTGTAAGGTTCTAGAGATTGGTGAGTTACAACAAGAATTGATCTCTGTATTTAGCCAAGCAGTAGTCTCTTTATTTTCTGTCAACAGAAAATCTTCTTTAGATAAGCCTTGGGTATAATCTTGCAGATTTTGCCTGCCCAAGACATGATTAGATCCAATATTATGGAGTTTTCTTGGGGGGTTTGACCCACTAGTACTTTGTTCAGTAGAACCTGGATGGTCGCCACTTCTTTGAATCACACAAGCACCCCAATCTTTTAAAAAACTTAATAGTGTCCTATTGTAAAACTAACTGAGCAATTGACTTTATGTTTAACTGACATCCTCGCAATTCTTCTACACGTTCTGAGACTGCCTATTGAAAGCATACACAGTATTGTGTGTATATGAAACGTGAGAATGCTTTTACAGTTGTTTTTCGATCAACTTCTCTGCTTCCTACTCCAGTATCATAAATTAGTAAAGATGTTAAATCAGGTTTTTTACTGATATTTCTTAACATAATCTTGATGAAGAAAAATAGACTTGCTAAGTCTATATACAAGTCATGAGGCTAAAGTTGCCAATTTCTAGCTAGCGCTGGTAAAACAAATATGTTTATCCGCAAAGCTAAGACGATCCTTGCTAACAAAAGGAGTATGAGGATTTTTTGTATCTCAAATTACATAAAACTTATAATCTTAATATATACATACTTTAAATTATTAATATATGTATCTCAAATTATTACGTTAATCGTTGCAAATTTTACAATTATTTTGTAATTGCGCATCGAAGACAATGATCTTGGTAATCATGACAGTATAATCGACTAAGGGTAATTACTGAGTAACCACCGTTTTCGCCAACGAGATGTTGGTTCTAGTAAACTCACCTGTTGCTCTTGTTGTCGGCGCTGCACTATCACATCAGTACAATCATTCAGTTGAGGATCACGATAAGGAATGGCTGCACGAGTCAGTAAATGTTCTTGTTCTGCTGGGGAGAGAACGAACAGTGCTGAGGTAGAATTGGTAGAATGAGCTGCTACTGTGCCAGGCGATCGCCTACCTACAGGTGGTGTAGAGCCGATTTGTAGCCCGGCTGTTATCAGTGCTGTACGTACAGATGCAGCACAAGAATAGGTAGCCAGTAACCCATCCTCGTGTAAACACACAGCTACTTCTCGAATAAACTCAACAGTCCACAATTGCGGACACTGGGGTGGTGAGAAAGGGTCTAAAAAGATGGCATCTGCTTGAAAACCTGATTGATTTAATTTTCTAATAGATTTTCTCGCATCACCAATCAATAATTCTCCCTGGAAATAATCTGTTTGTACTTGTTGCTCAAAAGCTAACTGAGTCAAAATTGATGTGTACTCATAATTCCAGTTGTTAAATAACTGGTGAGTAATTGCTGCCTGTGGTACAGATGGATTGAGTTCTAAGCCAATTAACTTGACAAAGCAATTAGGATTCACTCCCCAAATTGTTTCTAAAGCTGCTGCGGTGTTGTATCCTAGACCATAACAAATATCGAGTAAGTGTAAAACTGGTTTTTTCGCAGCTACAGCCAACTGAGTTGGACTAGCAAACTTAAAAAAACTTTCCTGCTTGGCCCCAAAATGACTGTGAAACGCCTCGTTAAATTCTTCCGAGAAAAAAGTAAAAGAACCATCTGCTGTGGCTTGCGGTACAAAGGTTTCAGATTTTGACATAAAGTAGTGAGTGCTGTTAGCGGTAGCGGGGCGTTTAGCCCGTGCTGAGTAGTGAGTGCTGACTAATGACTATTGACTATTGACCATTGACTCTTGACTAATGACTAACACCAAATTCCTTGTTTCCCCAAATTGGCTTTTAGAACATCTGCAAAATCCACAAGTTGTTATTGTAGATTGTCGCTTTTCTTTGGCTGAACCACAGTTAGGAAAACAGCAATATCAAACTAGTCATATAGAAGGTGCTTACTATCTAGATTTAAATTTGGATCTTTCTAGTCCTGTTAGTAAGCATGGTGGGAGACATCCTTTACCTAATGCTGATGACTTAGCTAAGAAGTTAGCAGCAATTGGGGTGGAGTTTCAAAAAACTTTGGTTGTGGCTTATGATGATTCTCGCTTTGCTTTTGCATCTCGTCTTTGGTGGCTATTACGCTATTTTGGACACGAACAAGTAGCATTGCTAGATGGAGGTTTTAGCCAATGGCAACAAACAGGATATCCGACAACCAATATTATTCCTCAACCCAAAATAGCTAATTTCATACCACAAATTCAACAAAATTTGTTAGTAGATGTTGAAGCTGTAAGAAATCGTAAAGATTTACCGACAGTAGTTTTGGTAGATTCAAGAGAGAGCGATCGCTACCGAGGTGAACGAGAACCGATTGATAAAATTGCCGGTCATATTCCTGGTGCAGTCAACTATCCTTGGTTAGAGGTGACAGACACGGCTGGTTACTCAATTCCTTTAACGGAACATCGTCAACGATGGGAAACACTAGAAACGGCTGAAGAGATTTTAGTTTATTGCGGTTCTGGTGTGACGGCTTGTGTGAATTTACTGTCTTTAGAGTTAGCCAATATTCATACGGGCAAACTGTATGCTGGTAGTTGGAGTGATTGGATTAGTTATTAGTCATTGGTCATTGGTCATTAGTAAATATTAAGTCCATGTAGGTTGGGTTGAGGCTTTGGGAAACCCAACATCAGATCCATACTAGGTTTTTGATATCTATGTTGGGTTGCGCTGCGCTTAACCCAACCTACACCTAATGCACTATTTTAGCCTTGCCACGCCACTACAATTTAAGGTTTGCTAGATATTGTTTCCTTTTCTTTTTTCTCAGCAAGCCCTAATTACAGTCGGGGTTACTCCCTGGGGTAGCATCGGGGTAGAAAGTGCGGATACCGCCTTCTCTCCTCACAAATACAGCTTTATAGGTGTTACCCTGATCTGTCACATTTAAATGACAAACTTGATTAGTAGTACTGGTGTTGGGATTGTTTTTATAGCCGAGAGAGGCGATAGAAAGAATTTCCTCAGCATTTAGGGTATATGGATAACCTTTGATGGTAGATTGAGCAGTGCCAGTACCAACTTTCATCACCACACCCATTGTGTAAACTACACCAGGAACAACTTCTTCTCTGAATGTGTTGTTATCTAGTCGCCCAGCTAAACCCTTATTTTGTAATTCTACATAGCGACCGACAAAATGTAACCCACCAATGGAACCACCTTGGACTGGTTCGCCGCAGAAGACATGATCAAATCCTGCCACATTAAACCAAACATCGGTTAAGTCTGCAAGAAAATCTGCATCTGAGGTACGTCCGATTTTTAGATATCCACCTACATAGGCTTTGATGTTTGCCAAAACGGTAGGATTGTTATTGAGTAGAGTTTGGAAGCCAGTGCGGCTGACTACTGTACCAGGAGTTCCACAAAGATTGACTACTGCTGTGTCAAACGCATTTAAGGTGGGGGCGGGAGGTGTGACATCAGCTGGGCTACCGTAGGCTAGTCCAGATACGGGATTATTGATATTGTCAAAGAAAGGTACGGAACCGGCTGGTAAGGAGGGAGAACCAGAAGAACCATAATCAGTGATGACTATATCATCAATGTTGGTTCGGTTTGCGCTGCCATCAGTTTTGCGGACTTCACAGCGAACGGTTCCAGAAATGTTGGGGGTAAAGCTGGCTGTTTGCAGTGATGTGGAATTGGTGGTGATGGTGGAACCGACTTGTGTCCACGATGTACCACTGGTAGTGGAACACCACAAACCCCAATTGGTACTACTATCAGAACCAAAAATGGCGTGTTTAATGGTAATTGTACCTGCACCTGTTGTGCGGTCGAATTTCATGGTTAATCTACCACTGTTGCGAATTCTGGCAGATTGAGTGCCACTTTTGCGATCGCTGCTAAGATTGCCAATTAGGGCTTCGTTAAAATTCCACACACCTGAACTTAAGGTAACATCAGCCGCAGCATAGCTGCCTTTTTGTCCAGTCTCAAATCCTTCGGAAATTGTCAAGCTATTGGCACTAGTAATGAAGCAGGAAAATATAATGATAGTTCCTGCTGATGTCTTCCAAGGCAAGCTTAATTTTGACATGATTAATTTGATATTTGTAATTAAGAATTTTTGGTGTAGATACTTGGTTATTCAAATACAATGAATTTCATATCTACATGAAAGTTTTTGAGATTGTTTTAACAATGTAGCGATATCAATTTCTCATGATTTGGTTAATCTGTGATTAAATACTTATTAAAATATCTAAAATTTTATTGATAAGGCTTAAAAGCCTGAGATCCCCGATTTCTTTAATAAATCGGGGATCTGAATTTATGGAAATTACAGGTTTTTGGATTTTAGACTATTGACTGTTAACAAAAAGTATGGAAACTTTTAATATTGCGATAATGTTTAAGCTAGATTAATCTTCATCTTTGACGCACAGTAGCCCAATCTGTCGATGGTTCAACATCACAACACCCGTATCAAATGTCGCTTCTGTTAGGGAATCCCAGGAACTAATTCCAGAGTAGTTATTTACAAATGTGGCATTAGTAAAAAACTGACAATCATCCTGAAACAAGTTAGATATTTTCTGAAAGATTGCTTCTGCTTCTGACAAACTCATGATTTCTACAGCGTAGGCTAGGTCTTTTGTCAGCACAAATTCGCTGATTTTTTGAGCTGCTTCTTGATTAATGGATTGCCAGCGATCGCCCAGAGGAGAATATCCCAATTGACTAACAAATGAATCGATAATTTTCTGGACATCTTGGGGGTTATTAGTATCACCATCCCAAGTGAAATTTTGGATAGCTATGAATGCTTCACCAAGATTACGCTTGGATAATAATTCCTCTCTCAGTTGGGAAATTTCTTGATGATTTATTGGGGTGGAAAAGTTGATGAGCATTGTATTAATTATCCAGTTTGATTATTGTTGACGTAGCTTACTGATCTGTGTGTTTAAATAATGGGTAATAGATGCTTTTACATGAAGGCTATTCTATTTGGAGTGATTTTTCATCTGCCAATTTCAAGATTGACGAAATGTAGAAAATGTATAGTAGGGAGTACTCATCCTATCTTGATTTTGTTGGTATGCTTTCCAGTCATACATCAGATGTCCATAAAATTTTGATATGTAAATTTTTCTTCTTATAAATAAAATAAATGATGTAACTTTTGGCTAAGTACACATTTTTTATTAAACACGATAAACAAGTAAGTGATACAATCCAAATACTTTAAAATTTCCTAGAATATTCTGTTGACAATCAAGTCTTCTAAGTGAGAGGAAGATTATGACAATTGATTATGCCAAAGCTTTGAAATATGCCATTTTGTGTAAGGATGTCTATAAAAGTTTTACATCTCAACCAATATTTACAGGCATAGTTGGAGAGATAGTCTTACTTAATCAAGCAAGTAGCGATACTCAAGGGGCTATTTTACCAAATGGGTCAGATTTAACTATTGTGTTTCGGGGTACTGAATCATCTTTAGATTGGGAAATTGACTTAGATACGCGACAGGAGAGAGCAGAATTTGATCAAAAAATAGTCAAAGAAAAGATTGTTGAGGAAGAAGAACAGGAACAAATATATCCCTACAAAGATCAGAGTGCTTCTGGTGCTTTGATGCACAGAGGGTTTGTGAATGCTTATTTTTCTGTGAGAGATACGATTTGTCAATATATTGGTAATAATGAAGTTAAAAGTGTAGTTGTGACTGGACATAGTTTAGGTGGGGCATTAGCAACCCTGTGTGCTGTGGACATTCAATATAATTTTCATGATAAATTAACTGCTATCGAAGCATATACTTTTGGTGCGCCGAAAGTTGGTAACAATGGCTTTAGAGAATCTTATAACCGCAGAGTTCCTAATAGCTATCGGATAATTCATGGGATGGATATTGTGGCAGCTTTACCACGATGGTGGCAGGGTGACTATCATCATGTAGATCAGGAATTACGCATTGGGCAAAGATTTAGTCTCAATTTTATTTCTGCACGATTTAAAGATCATGCTATGGACAGGTATATTGAGGTGTTAACAAAGCTGGCAAAAGGTTAAATAAGGAAAGGGGAATAGTTAATAGGTAATAGGAATACTTATAGTAGTATCATATCCGCATGAAAACCCTGAAGTTCAAACTGTATCACCACAAGAGAAATAGATTCCTCAAGCGCATGATCAATGCGAGTGGGGTAATCTACAATCATTGCATTGCTCTACACAAGCGGTACTACCGAATGTGGGGTAAATGCTTAAGCTGTGTAAAACTTCAGGCTCATATTGCTAAACTGCGGAAGCAAAACCCTTTTTGGCAGCAAGTAGGCTCACAAGCGGTACAAGACATCTGTCAACGCATTGAGAAAGCCTACCAATTATTTTTTAAACATAACAAAAAAGGAGTTAGACCACCAGGATTCAAGAAAGTCAAAAAATACAAATCATTCACCCTAAAACAAGCAGGATATAAGTTTTTGGGTGGCAATAGAGTAAAAATTGGTGGTCGAGTTTATCAATTTTGGAAGTCTAAAGAGATAGAGGGAACAGTCAAAACTTTAACCATTAAACGTACACCACTAGATGAGTTGTTCATGGTTGTAGTTGTTGATGAAGGTAGTAAATCAGAAGTCGAAGTTAAGACGAGTAAAATTGCTGGCTTTGATTTTGGATTGAAAGCATTCCTCACTTGTTCAGACGGCAGTAAAATTGAGTCGCCCCAATTTTTTAAGCAATCACTAAACACCATTAAGAAAGCCAGTAGGCAGCATTCCCAAAAACTTAAAGGATCATCTAATCGGGAACGAGCTAGAAAGAATCTAGTCCGCAAATATGAAGATATTTCTAATCGTCGCCGTGATTGGTTTTGGAAACTAGCTCATGAGTTAACTAACAGGTTTGATATTCTCTGCTTTGAAACTTTGAACCTTAAGGGAATGCAGCGAATTTGGGGTAGGAAAATATCAGATTTAGCTTTTGGTGAGTTTCTGGAAATTCTAGAGTGGGTTGCTAAAAAGAAAAATAAATTGGTTGTCTTCATCGACCGGTGGTATCCCAGCACGAAGACTTGTTACCACTGCGGTCATGTTCTGGAAAGTCTTGATATGTCTATAAGAGAGTGGCGTTGTCCCTCATGTCAGTCAATTAATGGGAGAGATGACAACGCAGCGCGTAATATTCAAGCAGTCGGGGCATCGACTGTTGGGTTAGGCGATTTAAGACGGGCAGTGCCTGCTATCGCTGTCTGACCCCAGAATCCCCGCAATTCTCTTGCGGGGAGTATGTCAAGAATTGATTAGTCAGCGCGACAAGTGGCACAGCGATCGCATAAATATATTAGTAGCCAATGATGATATTAAGTATATACTGATACGGCTGCGATTTATGTCATCGCCTCTTGATCCACCAATCAAAATTGAACTAAAGCTACCATCTTCCCATCCGCGACTACTGGAAGGGTTGGATATGTGGTTGCGCTTGGGTCTAATATCTGATACCCAAGTGAGAAAAATATGTCGAGAGTTTCTCAGTTGTGATGTGGAGTTGCAACCCCAGTTTGTTTCGGAACCACAAAGGATTGCAGAAAGGCCATTATTAGCTCAAATCCCAGAATCACCAAAACAAGCAAAACAACCAAAACAACCAGCACAACCCAGCATCCTCAGCAAAATGTTGCAGTCTTTAGGGGAAGAACTAAGTGTTCGCTGGTTGCTGTTTTTGGGTGTATTCCTGGTTGTTGTGTCGTCGGGAGTACTGGCGGCTAGTCAATGGGAAAAATTCCCGGCTTCTGGACAGTATGGAGTGTTATTGGCTTATACCTTGAGTTTTTGGGGGTTCAGTTTCTGGGCTGGGAGACAAGATAACCTGAGATTGACAGGGCAAACGTTGCTGATTGTCACCTTGTTGCTTGTACCAGTCAACTTTTGGGCAATGGACAGTTTTCGACTGTGGCACAATCCTCTAGACTGGTTGACAGTGGCGATCGCTGCACCAATTTTGACGGTAGTGACGGTTTTGCTCTGTAGCAATCGCACCCTAATTAATAATGTCTCTAGAAATAAATTACCTGTAATCAATATTCTGGGGTTAAGTTATTTGCATTGGGGTTGGAAATTACCCAACTTTCCCCTGATTACTATTTATGTGGCGATGATCAGCACAACTATCATCACCATCTATCACTATCGCCAGCAGCAACCCGCATCGGCGAATAAAACAGTTATCAATATATATGCTGCCGTTATTATTTACGGTTTATTACTCCTACTAACACGAGCAATTTTTGTTGCTGGTGTGGATGTGACGCAATTAGGGTTAGCTATTGGTATTTGTGGTTGGTTAACAACATGGTTAGGACAGCAAGAAAGACCAACAAATATCTCCCCTGAAACTTCCACATCTTCCCCCATCCCCAAATATCCCCAACTTTGGGAAAGACTCGGCGGGGTTTTACTCTTACTGGGTTGGTTAGTAGCCGTCACAGATCATCCAGCACAAGCGATCGCTATTAGCGCTTTAGCTTTGTGGGTGGAAAGAGTGCGTTTAGATAAATATAGTCTCCGGATTGATTTAGCTTTACTGTTTGTGATTGGTTTACAGTCAACTTGGCTGGGTTGGCGATTAGTCCCGCCGACATGGCAAAAGTTAGCGATCGCTTTTGGTACGCAACTCACTCAGTCACAAAATGAACCTTGGGCTTTGGTGAGTATTGCTTTATTTCCCTACGTCATCTTGATGGTAGTCGTCACTGAAAGCTTACGCCACGCCCAAAAATCACAATTAGCACAGTTTGGCGAACTTTTAACAATATTATTGGGAACCTGTTTAACGACAATTTCCACCGTCAATCCCACATTGCGATCGCTTAATTTGCTGTTATCGACAATCACCCTAGTCGTAGTCAGCAACCGCCGTGCTTCTGTACCTATTCCCTTGGTGTACCTGACTCACATCATGGGATTGTTGACACTTGGTTCTACGATTAACTGGCTATTACCCAATCTGAGTTCACATATCTGGGCTGGTATTCTCCTCGTGCTGATGTTGGCAGAGTGGGGATATAGTCTGGGGCAAGGATTATGGCAACGTAGCGGATGGTACATTGGTTTGGGACTAGCGATTGTCAGTTTCCTGTTGTTGTGGGTCAATACTCAGTTATATGTGCAGGGATTAGTCATCAATCAAGCTCCCTGGGGTGTGATGTGGTTAGTTACACCCATTGCTTTGACAGGGTTAGCCAGTCGCACCACTGCACAGCAACGAACTATCAACACTTGCTTAAGTGTATTAACTGTGGGGATGTCACAGTTATTAACTCTAGCTTCACCAGGAATCAGACTAGTTGGTTTAGCTGTGGGTACAGGTGTGATGTATGCTAACACTCGCTATTTACCCAACCAACAATTCGCAGGTATCACCGTTGGTTTTGGTTTAAGTTTGCTGACGGCGTTACTGTGGGAAGGGATACCGGGTTTACCACGTCTAGTTCTTGCTGGCTGGTATATTGTTGGGGCGATCGCCATTCTCGGTTTATGGTTAGGGCGGACTGTATTACAGCGACGGGATGATGAATTAGCTAATATCTATGCACGAGTGGCTGATAAATGGGCGATCGCTTTATGTGGCGTAGAATTACTGAATCTTACTCTCCATTCCTTGCTAGTTTATCAAGAGTGGGTAAATCCAGGATTTTTGTACTTAGTTGCCATAACTATAACTTTAGGAGCGATCGCTTATCGTAGTTGGCAACAACCAACAAATTGGGCATTTTATGGCATTGGTTGGAGTGTAGAGTTATTCATAGCCGAAGTGTTAGGCTTTGGCGATCGCTCAATTATCCGCGTAGCGATCGCAAATATCGCCTTGGGTTTAATCACTCAGCTTTTGGGAGAATGGTGGCGACGGCGCTATCAATTAACCAAGCTACCCCAGAGTTTTCATGTCTTGCCCATAGTATATGGCTTATTTAGCGTCTTACTACGATTAGACACCTTTAGCAATTGGTCTGGGTTGTGTACTTTGGGTGTAGCCTTAATTTTCATTGGTGTGGGGCGACGACGAGAAGACTTCAAACCCCTGCTTTACTTAGGCATTATTGGTGTATCCGTCTCCGCCTATGAAATCTTGTTCTACCAGATGTTACAAGCCTCTGGTGGTGGCTTGGGTGATGGTTTAATTGCTATGGCTGCCTTGGGGACAAGCATTATGTCTGCCTATCGTATCCTTGCACCTTGGCTGACAGACTACTTACGCCTCACCCCCAGAGAACTAAAACTAATTGCCCATCTCCACTGGGCTTGGAGTAGCGCTTTACTGATGACGGCGATTAACCAACCCATCGAAGTTAACCGCCTTGTAGGTTTGGGAACAGGAGCATTTTTAATTATCTACGCTTTCCTACAAGGGAGAAATTCTCCTACATCACCTGTTTCCCGTGTCTGGGGAGGCATCAGCACAGCAGATATCTGGGTTTACCTCGGCTTTTTAGAATTCATCGGCATGAGGATTTATTGGCGAGAAACTGCCGTGGGACAATGGTTAGCAGGCCCCTTAGTCCCGTGGAATGGAGCGATCGCTTGTGTATTTGCCTACTTCCTCTACATCTTACCTTGGGAAAGTTGGGGATGGTCAGCAAGACCGTGGCGACAAGCTGCCTATATTGCACCATTGGTAATATTAGCCGAAACCAGATTCCAAGTTCACCCCATCACCTTGCTGATAGCTGCTGGATTTTACATCTTTTTAGCTAAAGTCGGTGCAAACATTCGGTTTACTTATATTAGTGCTGTCTTGATAGATTGGGCGCTATTTTCCTGGTTTTATCGCTTCAATCTCACCGATTATTTGTGGTATGTCACAGTCGTTGGGTTATCAATTTTGTATATTGCTCAAATAGATCCTCAACTCAGACAACCAGAGTCAAAACTAGCTCGTCATAGCTTGAGAGTATTAGGGAGTGGTGTCATTTGTGGATGGGCAATATTGTTTCATCAACATATCCCCTGGCTACCAGGAGGGCTTGCCCTCATTGCCATTTTTGCCGGATTAGCTTTGCGAATCAGGGCTTTCCTCTATGTTGGTACAGCCGCTTTTCCTATTACCAGTGTCTACCAATTAGTGATTTTTAGCTTACGTTACCCATTTTTAAAATGGGTTGTGGGTTTACTAGTTGGTATTAGCTTGATTTCCATCGCTGCCAATTTTGAAACCCGACGCACCCAACTAAATTCCTTACTTCGCAACACCACTAATGAATTTGCCGAGTGGGAATAGGGACGTTGTCTATTCTCTGTTCTCTGTGTACCAGCATTTTGATAACCTGTACATAGTATGCAATTACATTTCTTGCTAAGAGGGGATTAAAGTTGAGCCAGCATTCAGATGCCATTGCACCGCACGGTGGAGAGTTGGTTAGTCGCATTGCCACACCAGAACAGAAGCAAGAGTTTCTTTCTAAGGCTGAGTTTTTGCCGCGAGTGCAACTTGATGAACGCGCCGTTTCTGATTTAGAAATGATTGCTATTGGGGCTTTTAGTCCCCTGACTGGTTTTATGAACCAGGAAGACTACGATCGCGTCGTGACAGAAATGCGTTTAGCTAACGGTCTTGTGTGGTCAATACCGATTACACTGTCGGTAAGCGAAGAAGTAGCTGCCTCATTAATGGAAGGTAGCTTGATTCGTTTGGATAATCCCAAGGGTGAGTATATTGGGGTTTTGCAACTCACACAAAAATATCGCTACGATAAAAATCACGAAGCCATTAATGTCTATCGTACTGATGATGCCAAGCATCCAGGGGTAAAGGTACTCTATAACCAAGGTGCTGTGCATCTTGCTGGTGATATCTGGCTATTACAACGCGATCCCCATCCCCTGTTTCCTGCATACCAAATTGATCCTCTGGCTTCACGGCAAATGTTTCAAGAGAAAGGTTGGAAAACTATAGTTGGTTTTCAAACCCGCAACCCCATTCACCGCGCCCACGAATACATCCAAAAATGTGCTTTAGAAACTGTGGATGGTCTATTTTTACATCCTTTAGTCGGGGCAACTAAGGAAGATGATATTGCAGCTGATGTCAGGATGCGCTGCTATGAAATCTTGCTAGAACATTACTACCCAGTAGATAGGGTGATTTTAGCAATTAATCCAGCCGCCATGCGTTATGCAGGGCCGAGGGAAGCAATATTTCACGCTTTAGTTCGCAAAAACTACGGTTGTACTCACTTTATCGTCGGACGGGATCACGCTGGCGTAGGTGACTACTACGGTACTTATGATGCTCAATATATCTTTGATGAATTTGCCCCTGGTGAGTTGGGAATTGTACCGATGAAATTTGAACACGCTTTCTACTGCACCCGTACGAAACAGATGGCGACAAGTAAAACTAGTCCTAGCAAACCAGAAGAACGCATCCACCTATCAGGAACAAAAGTCAGAGAAATGCTACGTCGTGGTGAATTACCCCCACCAGAGTTTTCCCGCCCAGAAGTAGCAGCAGAATTAGCGAGGGCGATGCGAGTTCAGGTTTTGGCGTGAGAGAGTGAGAAGTGAGAAGTGAGGAGTGGGGACAAGGAGACAAGGAGACAAGGAGACAAGGAGAAAATAGTTGTATAGGTTCTTTCCCCCCATCCCCCCTCTCCCCATCCCCCCATCCCCCCTCCCCCCTCCCCTTACCCTTCTCGCAAAAATCATCGTTCACTGGTAAAGTATATTTACACTCCAGACTTCAGCCCTATAAGCTGTTAGCTGACGAGCTGAGGACTGATGGCTAATTATGAAGCGTCGGACTTTTTTACAACGGATTGGCTCAATACTCGCAGTGTTGGGTGTGACTGAGACTGAGTGGTTGATGTTGAGCGATCGCTATTATCAAGCTTTAGCACAACCTACGCCACGAAAACTAGCATTATTAGTTGGGATTAATCAATATCGCCACAGTCCTACCTTGAGTGGTTGTCTGACTGATGTGGAATTACAAAAAGAATTATTAGTGCATCGGTTTGGCTTTCAGGGGTCTGATATCCTGACGTTAACTGACGAACAAGCTAGCCGAGAATTTATTGAAGCAGCTTTTTTAGATCATCTTGTGAAACAAGCTAAATCTGGTGATGTGGTAGTCTTCCACTTTAGCGGCTATGGTACACAAATCACGGTAGAATCTGAGCAGTTAAAGAATGCTTTAGTGCCGACTAATGAGAATCAAGCCGCACAAAATTCTCAAATAGCTGAATATTTACTAGAAGAAACCTTACTCTTATTGTTGCGATCGCTGCCTACAGATCATGTGACAGCTGTCTTGGATACTAGCTATTATCCCACTCCTCTCCAGCCTACTGGGTGGCGAGTTCGCTCTCGTGCAGATTCCCCAGAGGTAAAGTTAGTTAGTGGAGAGATTGATTTTCTCCAACAACTGAAGACACAAAATTTAGACCTCAATTCCACAGCCATCTTATCAGCCACAGCTGATCCCCAACAATCAGCTAGAGAAATACTCATGTCTGGTTTTAGTGCTGGGTTATTTACTTATGCTTTAACACAGCAACTTTGGCAGTCTACTCCCAAGACAACTATTCAAGTCAGCCTGTCTCATGTAGCCAATTCCGTACACCAATTAGGCAGTAAACAGCAACCAGGGTTACTGAGTCAGAAGAAAAATCAACCTGCTATCACCTTTGAGAATTTGCTCTTAGATCACGCTACTAGTGCCGAGGGAGTGATTCTGGCTATAGAAGATGATGGCAAAACAGCCTTGATCTGGTTGGGAGGACTACCCGCCCAGGTACTAGAATATTATGGTGTGAATTCTCGACTTTCCTTAGTGACAGGAGAGCAGTTAGTATTGCGATCGCGCACAGGATTAACTGCTAAAGCGATAATAGCCAAAACAGGAGAAATAATTCCCCTCCAAGCCGGGCAACTGCTGCAAGAAACTCTGCGGGTATTACCGAAAAATATTAACTTAGCAGTAGCCTTAGATACAAGTTTAGAGAGAATCGAAAGAGTCGATGCTACCAGCGCCTTGACGGGAATCTCACGCTTTTCTAGCGTCGTTGTCGGTGAACAACCAGCCGATTACGTGTTTGGTAAGTTACCACAAAACCCCAGTCGTTATGGTTTATTTACTCCAGGTGGTGAACTCATTCCCAATACAGATGGCGGAGTTGGGGAGGCTGTGAAAGTAGCAGCGCTGAGGCTATCATCAAAATTGCTCACCCTGTTAGCGGCGAAGTTGTGGCGACTCACAGAAAATCAAGGTTCTTCCCGTTTACCAGTCAAGGTGACACTGGAGATTGTTAACAATATATCGCCCAGATTGGTGTGGCAACAAGAAACAGTCCGGAGTCTCAACAATGAAACTACGCTCAAAAAACCTCCCGCTACTGTGGTAATACCTATCGGTAGCCGGATACAGTACCGAGTGCAAAATTTAAGCGATCGCCCAATCTATTTTATGCTTTTGGGGTTAAAAAATCATCGTACAGCGATCGGTCTTTATTCTTGGCAAACATCTCCAGAACCCAACAATCCCGATAATAAACCCCAACTCCAGCAAGTAGCGATCGCTCCTCATGAGACTATGACTTTACCACAGGCTGCACCCACATCAGGATGGGTAACTTCCGGGCCAGCTTACGAATGCGAACACCAAATCATTCTCAGTACTGCACCCTTCAACAGTACCTTAGAAGCCTTAGACAATGCTAAATATTCCACAGGAGATCAACAGCCTATTGGCACATTGGTAAATCCCCTAGAAATTGCCCAAGCACTACTACAAGACTTGCACAATGCCAATACTATCAAATCTGAGATGAATGGCACAGCAACAGATTCATACATCTTAGATGTCAACAATTGGGCAAGTTTCAACTTTAGCTTTCAAGTAGCATAATATGTAAGGATTCAGGAGTCAGAATACAGGAGTCAGAATAGTTCAAATTCTCATATTTGATGAGTAAGCTAATATTCCTAAACCCTGATTAATTCTGACTTCTGACTCCTGGGTGCTGAATTCTTACCCTAATATTATAGGACTTACCCTGCATTTCTCACAAAACGGTAGGGGCGGGTTCATGAGATATTCGTGAATGATTGAAGCATATTTGTGAACCCGCCCCTACAGCCTCTGTAATTCGGTTTTATCAATTTCGTGAGAAATTCGGGTTACGCAGTGTCCCCAAATTTTCTAGCTTTTTTGTCAATAGTCAACAGTCGAAAAAACTTGATTTTGACTATTGACTATTGACTATTGACCACTTTTAGAAGGATTTATTGGTTGAGTGCGTAAGTCCTATATTTAGATGCGTCAGTTCGAGAAAACCTAGCTGTACCGAGAAATTATTCTTACTGACGCATCCTACTAACTTCTAACTTAAATTAAACAGCAGCTTTTTCGTACTCTGTACCATTCAATAATAGAGTTAGCAGTGGTGATGCCATCAGGGTTGTGACAATCGCCATAATTACCATGATGGTAAATAACGTGGGAGTAATCACCCCTTGTTCTAAACCGATATTGAGGATAATTAACTCCATTAAACCGCGAGCATTCATTAAAGTACCAATAACTGCTGATTCTCGCCAATTCTCTTTAGCTAACTTTGCTGCTAGCATACAAGCAACACCTTTACCAATAATAGCGATCGCCACAATCAAAATAGTAATGCCCCACAAAATTGGTGTGTTGACTAACCCGATTTGGGTGTTAAGTCCAGAGAAGACAAAAAATATCGGCAAGAGAAAGGAAGTTGTCAAAAATTCCGTGTACTGGCGGATTTGTTCACCAAATTCTCCTCGTGGTGTTACTGCACCCAAGATGAATGCACCAAAAATTGCATAGATACCCGTGACATCAGTAAACCAAGCACAGAACATTAATACAATCAACAATAAAGTGAGGATTTGCCGACTTACACCACCATCTCGTCTTGTCAACGTCACAAATTTACTCAGCAGAGGCTGACCGATGAAAATTGCCAATAGCACGTAAGCAATCCCGCCACCGATCGCTAGAATAGCAATACTGCTAGAATTTTTTACACTAGCCAGGACAATTGCCAGTAAACACCACGCCACACCATCATCAACTGATGCTGCACCTATAGCTAATGTACCAAAGCGGGTTTTTGTCAAGCCCTTTTCGTAAAGGATGCGAGCTAGCATGGGAAATGCTGTAATAGTCATGGCCGCACCCATAAACAAAGCACCAGACCACAGTGTAACTTTAGGTTGGAAAAATTCGCCATTACCATGTAACCAGAAAGAAGCGATCGCACCTAAAATAAAAGGCGTAATAATCCCCGCCGCAGATAAAATTCCTGCACTTTTGATATGGTGTCTGATGAGTTTGGTATTAAATTCCAACCCAATGAGAAACATATAAATTGCTAACCCAATTTGGCTAATAGCATATAAAATCGACATCGACGGATTGGGTATTTTCGTCCCTAATGCAGTTAATATCGGTAGCTTGGGAAATAGCCATTGCTGAAATTCTGGTGCAATCAAACCCAGTAGCGAAGGGCCTAGCATCACACCTGCGATCATTTCACAAACAACATCAGTTTGACCAAGATAGCGTTTGCCAAAAATTGTGACAATGCGACAAGTAGCTAAAATGACTGTCAGTTGCAAAAATAACTTAATCACCAGATCGAAATTTGACATTGTATTTCCTTGGTCATGAGTGAAGATTGGGAGTTAAGCTGATACGTGCCTCTAGTCAAGAGTCAATAGTTAATAGTTCAAAAAAACTTAATTTTGAACGCCAGTCCACACAACCGGGAAAAATACGCAAAGATATACATCGGGTTTACAAGATCATGTTGGATGACGCAAAGCCTCCAACGCCATTTGCTACAACGCGGGAAACCCGATGCCAGTTTGCACAAGTCGGGAGACCCGCCCATGCAACTGGCTCCGCAACGCAGGGCTGCCCCAACCTACTAATGACTAATGACTAATGACTAATAACTAATGACTAATAACTAATAACTAAATAACTATTAAATAATTTATTTATGCAAGTAGTTGTTAGGTAGATGAGGAAAGTAACCCATAATTAAACATAGATATTAAGAGAATTTCAAGGCTATTTCCATTTGGCTGACGTTCAAGGCGCAAGCCTGTCCCTGGTGCTGAATTTCCCATTCTAGATCATAATTTTTAGGGTAAGGAAGATGGCGTATCTATTTCTGCTTCCTCTTGATTAGTCAAGACTATCGGCATCTGATTAGGTGCAAATTTGTATCCTTGCTGTTGCCTAATGCTATTAGTTTGACTGGGATCAAAATTCCGGTTTAGCTGTGTTTGTAAAGTACTGACCCGTTTTTCCATTTGCTTAACTTCAGTATGGACTTCCTGCAACTTATCTTGCTGTGACCATTGATAGGGTAAAAGTTGCGTTAAGGCAGATGCGGCGGCGGCAGAAATTGCAAAATTTACTGCTATCTTCGCTGTGGTTTCTATTGCCATCACTCGGTAAGAACGCTGACGTAGATGCCGTTTGGGACGAGGGACAGCACGATGTTGCGGTTGTGATTGTGGTTGTTGTGGAGGTTGAGAAGGTTGGATAGCGTTCATGATGCTTAAAAGAAATCACCTGATTGAATAGCTGAGTCGTCAATAGCTTACTAGCAATAATGACGGCTAAGATTAGCTGACATATTACTTCATTTTTTCCCAATTGCTACACGTATGATATTTGTTAAAAAAATACAAAACACACGTAGGTAACTGGTTGGCATAATTGTATCTAAATAGAATTCAGGAGTCAGGAGTCAGAATTCAGTTGGGTATTCTGTACGACTGGCGGATGAATAAACGGGTTTAAGACCCCCGCTAAATCAAAGATTTACCAGTCTTCAATTTAGTGGGGGATTCAGATCCGCCACTAATTGATTCTGACTTCTGAATTCTTCTTCAAGAGATTCAGCCACCAGTATTTGGAAACTGCACCTTATCTGCCAGGATTATTATTCTTTTAGTAGTGAATGTCAATTCCGAGTTGCAGTCTCACTGATGAACTTACTGTTACTGTATAATGTCCAATTTAGTGTTTACTGATTTGTGGGAATTAAACCATTCCAAAGTATCAATAAAAACTTACATTTGTCAATTTTAATCCGTTAATACAAGCTGAATCGTCAATAAAGCTCAGAACTTAAATTGATTCAGATTGGGTCATAGCTTACGGCGATCGCTTTAACTCTGGCATATCACTTTTGCTAACTTAAATAATATTACGTAAGTCATTTGTATAAAAAAATCAACTATTTACTCACTTGTTAGAGAACGTTGGAAAAGTTTGTTTCTTTGTCATGTTGAATGCAGCGTAGCGGAATGAAACATCTCGGTATGTACCACAAAACCTAGATTCTTCCTTACGCTCCAGTCAGAATGACATTTTTATACCTACTGAAACTTTTCAAACATCCTCTTAAACACAATAATCCAGACTGTCTGGACTATTGTGTTTGAGCATCAGCAACTTGACATCACACCTAGCTTTTTGGGTAACTGCTCATTAAAAGTTTTCATGATTAGTGTCCAACTAGATGTGACACCTTGCCACACTCATGATGTTGCTTTTTAGCCTTACTTGTAGAGTTCTGTTGCTAAACGCCAAGCCAGAATACCTGGAATTAGAGCCACAATCAGAGCAATGTACACTTGAGTATCGGAAATAGGCATGGGAAGAAACCTCCTAAACTTAAATCAATTTTGAACAGTTTCGTTTACTACTTTTCCTTGTTTCTCCAGCATTTTGGAATATCTTGTAACAAGATGCAACAAAAGCAGTTATTAGTCAGTAGTCTTAGTTATTTTTCATTAAAAAAATTTATAAAACTATGAATTTTTATTTGGGGATCGACTTTGGGACATCTGGTGCTAGGGCAGTAGTCATTGATGCGGCTGGTAATATTCAGGCACAAGTGCAGTATCCTTGGCAAACCAAGGATAATTTTAGCTTGGTGTCTAGTTGGCAGGAAGCTTTATTTAGCTTACTCACACAAATCCCAGAACAAGTGCGTCGAGAAGTGAAGGCGATCGCTATCAACGGTACTTCGTCTACAGTCTTATTATGCGATGCCACAGGTACACCAGTAGACACACCTTTACTCTACAACGATGGGCGGGGATCATCTGTGCTAGCAGGTTTGAGAGATATTGCGCCCCCAAATCATACGGTTTTAAGTGCCACCTCCAGCTTGGCTAAGTTGTTGTGGATGATGCAATTACCCTCCTTTAGCGAGGCGAGATATTTCTTGCATCAAGCCGACTGGCTAGGATTCCTCCTACATGGCAAGTTAGGTATCAGCGACTATCACAACGCCTTAAAACTGGGATATGACGTAGAAAAATTACAGTATCCAGAATGGTTAGAAAGCCTAAACATCCCCATTTATCTCCCCCAAATTCTACCGCCTGGAACACCGGTTGGAGAATTGCGTCCCCAAATAGCCCAGCAGTTTTTATTCCCACCAGATTGTTTAGTCTGTACTGGTACAACTGATAGTATTGCGGCGTTTCTAGCCAGTGGGGCAAAATCCCCAGGGGAAGCTGTCACCTCCCTTGGTTCCACCCTAGTCCTGAAACTCTTAAGTCGCACCCGTGTAGAAGATGCGCGCTACGGAATTTACAGCCATCGACTTGGTGATTTGTGGCTCACTGGTGGTGCTTCTAATACAGGTGGGGCAGTATTACGAGAGTTTTTTACAGATACTCAATTAGTAAATCTCAGCCGTGAGATTGATGAGAGTAAAACTAGCGAGTTAGATTATTATCCCTTATTGCAGGTAGGCGATCGCTTTCCCATCAATGATCCCCATTTACCCCCAAGACTCACACCCCGCCCAGATAACCCAGTCGAATTTCTCCACGGATTATTAGAAAGTATTGCCCGCATCGAAGCCCAGGGCTATGAGTTATTACAAAAATTAGGTGCAGACACCCTAAATCACGTCTACACCGCCGGTGGTGGAGCAAAAAATCCCACCTGGACGACTATTCGTCAACGCCATCTCCAAGTACCTGTAGATTCCTCCCACAACACAGAAGCCGCCTATGGTACGGCGTTGCTGGCGATGAGTGCTGAGTGCTGAGTGCTGAGTTGTGAGTGCTGAGTTGTGAGTGAAAAGACAATAACTAATAGCCCTTCTTTCTCCCTCACTCCCGGTTACTGAGCGTAGTCGAAGTACACTCCCTCACTCTCTTACTTCCCTACTCAGCACTCAGCACTCAGCACTTACATCACTACCCTCCGTACTTTATGCCAGATTAAACCAGCCGCAATTAAGCCTAAACCCACTTGCCAGATAGTAGACTCTACCCAAAAAGCTAAGAATAGACAAGATAAAAGACCAAGCCAACCTACCCATGTGGGGTAAAGTCGCTCTGATGGGGGGAGTTTTAAAGCGGCGAAATTGGTGATGGCGTAGTAAATCAGCACACTAAAGGCACTAAAAGACCATGTAGTTTTCACATTACCCAAGAGTACCAAGAAAGCGATCGCTACTCCCACAACTATCACCGCCCAGTAGGGTGATGTCTGTTCTCGATTCAATTGTGCTAAAAATTTTGGTGCATCGGTGCGTCTTCCCATGGCCAGTAAGACACGAGATAAACCCAAAATCAAATTCAACAGCACACCCAACATTGCAGTTATCGCCCCAACAGCCAAAACTATGGCCGCACCCGAACCTGCTACACTTCGTACCACCACTTCCAAAGGTGCAGCTTTCGCCACTCCCGTAGCACTAGTGAAAGCATCCGCACCAACAGCCGCTATTCCCACCGTTGCTACTGCTATGTACAGCAACATCGTCAATATTAGACAGACAATCATCGCTTTGGGAATAGTTTCTCTGGGAGACCGTGCCTCCTCACCCATTGTGGCAATACGTCCATAACCCGTGTAAGCCACAAACATCAAAGCACTAGCATGAAGTACATCCCCCAAAGAACCAGTAAAAAAAGGAGTCAAATTGTCCGCACCTTGCCCTAAAGCACGAGGTAGACAAGCAACAACAAAAACCCCTAAAGATACCAAAGTAACTAAGACAATTACTGTGTTAGCCAGATTAGAACGTTTAATCCCACTCAACACAACCAGAGTCATCACCACTACAGCTAAAATAGCTGACGGTACAACCCAACTAGTATCCCAACCCAAAATGTTAAATAAGTAACCAGCAAACCCCAAAGCCGCAGTTGCCGCCGAGGCTGTCTTAGCTACTAAAAACATCCAACCTGCAGTAAAACCAAAAGCCGGCGTAAGATATTTATAACCATACTCATACGTACCACCACTGACCGGGTGATTAGCGGCTAACTGGGCGCTATTCAAACCATTGCAAGTAGCCACAATTGCCCCAATCACCACAGCCAAAACAACCGCCGGGCCAGCAATCCCAGCCCCAATTCCAATACTAACAAATACACCCGTACCAACAATCGAACCCAATCCCATGAGAGTCGCACCAAACACCCCCAACTCTCTTTTTAACTGAGGTGGTGAATTAGTAATGGACATTCTGTAATGTCTCCCTATTTATTAAGGCAATAGTTATTGGTCAATAGTCAATAGTCATTAGTCATTAGTCATTATTTCTTCATTTTGAATTTTGCGGAAAGTAGGTGGTGTCGGTTTCCGTCCCGCCTAACTTTCCAAGACGAATTTTGAATTGATTTTGCACTCAGCACTCCTTTAAACACTTACCTTACTGAGTGTAACTTCTCTCCGCCTCGGCACATCATAAATCATGAAATCATGAGCCATATCTGTGTGGGGAAAAATGGCACGGGCTTCTTGGAGTAAATCTTTTAACTCTATGGGGTTGCCGGGAGCATAACGAGGGCTAAAATGAGTCATTAGTAAACGACGCACTCCAGCAGCTAAAGCTGTTTGTGCTGCCATTGTGGTTGTGGAATGTAATCGCTGAAAAGCCATGTCTGCATCTTGATGAGCAAAGGTAGCCTCATGAATTAATACATCGGCATCTTGTGCTAATGCCACTGCCCCTTCACAATAAACTGTGTCTGTACAATAGGCCATCTTACGACCAATTTCTGTGGGGCCACACAAGTCAGCACCATTAATCACACGTCCGTCAGCTAGAGTGACTGTTTCACCGCGCTTGAGTTGACCATAAATTCTCCCAGGAGGGATTTGTAAAGCTTTAGCCTTTTCTACGTCAAACCGTCCTGAACGGTCTTTTTCTGCTACACGATAACCAAAAGCGGTGATGCGATGATGTAAAGCATTACAACTGACGGTAAATTCTTCATCTTCATAGATGACTCCTGGACGGACGGTATGAACTTTAATTGGGTAAGAAAAATGGGTATGAGAGTAACGGGAAGCTGTTTGGATGTAGTCATTCAGTCCGGCTGGGCCATAAATATCAACTCTATCCACATTGCCAGCCAAACCACAACTAGCCAGCAGTCCCATTAAGCCAAAAATATGATCACCGTGCATATGGGTAATAAAAATCCGGGACAGTTGGCTAATTTTTAGGTCACTCCGCAAAATTTGATGCTGAGTCCCTTCACCACAATCAAATAACCACAACTCTGCCCTCTGTGGTAATCTGAGTGCCACACTGGAAACATTGCGCCCTCTAGTAGGTACACCAGAACTTGTCCCTAAGAATGTAATCTGCACGGCGTTTTCTAGCCTTTTCTTTGCTATTTTTACAGTTCTGCTTTCTATAGTGGCATGGTTGTTGAGTAATTGACTCACTTGTTTTTAATCTAGACTCTCAAAAAGCTTTGTCTCTACTCTCCATCTCACCGGTTGTTTGTGAGTTAGTGCAGTAATAGTTACAACTCAAAGATCCAAACTTGAAGATTCAGTATCAAATGAAACCATTGCGAAATAAAGAATGTATCAATTTGCTAGAAAAATCAGATGAAACTTGGTTACAAAAATAAAATTATGCAAATATTGCAAAAAACCAAGCTGGTCAATAATTCCCCCTAGATACAATTAGCACGTCTTCTATTTTGTAACTCCTAATATATGTGGGTGACTAACACGCTCAGTAAAATTAACCTGAAGCAATTTGTTAACACTCACTGAGGCTAAGAAAACTCTGTTGGTGTGTGTGACCTTCATGCCTAACCTGACTGTTCTGATTTTAGAGGATGAGCCAATATGGCTAACATTACACAAAGACCAGTTAGAAAAAGCTGGCATCCATTGCTATGCTACCCAAAATGCCAATGAAGCTATCGAGTTTGCCATAAGATATAACGTCAAGATAGCTTTGATCGACGAAATTTTGTTTGTTTCTCCTGGACAAGCAGGAGAATTGCAAGGCTTGCAAGGAAGAGGGGTTCTGCGTAAGATTATTCATCATGGTTTAGACACAAAGTTTATCTTCATTACCGCCTCACCTTATAACAAAGGTCAGTTCAATGAGCCAGGATTTTGGCGCGAGTATGTATCTTTAAAAATCCTGCCCGGAGTTGTCGAAGTCATTAACAAACAGGAAATCGAACATAATTTAGAGGAAACTTATGAGCGAATAATTAACATTATCCACAATCTCAATCAAGAGCCTCATAAGACCAGCCCAATTAATTGGGATAAAACTCCAGTCGTACGAGTTTTTCAATTAGTAAAAAACCTGCGTGTCGATTTGAGTACCGTCTTGTTCAAATTCAATTTCAACTTCAATATTAATTTAGAGGGGCAACCAGAGATGTCTACAACTAACATTAATTTACCCAACAGCACCGGTGTATTCAACATCAACAATCAGGCAGTTAACGGTAATCAAATCGGAGTACAAAACAATCATTACACAACTCAAGATTTAGAAGCTGCTCAGGAAATAGACGCAGTACTTGAGGATTTATCGCCAAACTACCCTATCCAGACAGATGCACAAAAACAAAGGTTTGCTGAGGCTTTTAGACGGGAAATTGAACAGAGGCCACAACTGATGACTAAGATTATAGCTGCCATTAAATCTGCTGGAATCGAAGCATTTAAGCAATTGTGTAGTCACCCCGCAGTTGACGTAGCACTTGCTGCATATGAAGGATGGCAAAATCCGTAATTGCTGAACGTTAGATTCTTGTCCTAGAGGATAGTCTAAATTGTGGTAGTGTGCTAAACCCCATCACTTACCACAATTGACGAAATCCGCAGTTACAAGTATTCATTCTTGAGATTAATGTCTCAGAATTTCCTGAAAGTTGCTGATATCAACACTACAGAGGCAGAATTAGCAACTCAGTGCTTGTAACTAGGTTACAAGTATTTATTTGAGCGATCGCCTACATCTCTGATAGCATCATCACTAGAGCATTTAAGGCGCAAAATAGCTTTCGTTGTAACTTGCATAACTGTTACATAATTTTCGTCTCTCAATTAGAGGTGATTAAAGCAGTGTCCAAGTATACAATCATGTCACTAGGCAAAGGCGATCGCTCTTTCTCTAATTTACTAAATTTTAATATAATTAAACAAGAAAAACATTTTATTTTCTCTTAATTATTACATAACATTTAATTTTACTATATAAGAATCCGATTTAATTTATGGACTTATTTGTCTGGGCGGGAAATAAGCAATAGGTAAGAGCTTATTAAATGTGTCTTGAGTTTTTATCTCCTAGCGCAGAATACGCAAAAAATTAAATACTAGTCCTATATAGCATTTCCTAATCTGCTGAGGTACTAAGTACATCGTTAAATAAAATTGGGTAATCTCCGCGCTCTTCCGCGTTTTCCTCAGTGCTCCCTGCGTTGAAAAACATTGTTTCTGTACCTCACTTACCTGAAAATCACTATATATGCAGATACTTATGAAATTAGGTTTTAAAAAACTTACAAAGCCTATTAAATATATAACAACTGTTTTAAAATATAAAATGCTATCAACCATAATCAACAATTTTAACTTTGCAGAGAAAATAAAATTATAAAATAGGAGTATATTTAAATACATTATGACTTCTAACCCATATTTCGTCAGTTATGTAGAAAGTATACAAGAATCTTTAGCAGTTTTTTCTATGACTGATGCTGAAGCCGCGAGATGTATGCAAATGAGTGATTCCATTAACAATTATCAACCTAAGTTTTTAATTTGTGAAATTTTGTTTAATTACAGATATCAAGAAAATGGTAAATCTGTTATTAAAAGAAGATTTGACCCTCATGTTTCTGACAGATTGTTAAACACCTTTCAACCAGAATCATTATTAGATGATGTCAGAAGATTATACGCTAATGCTCAATATCGCAATTTAGATTGGCAATCAGTTAAGTGGCAAAGCCCAGAGTCTGATGAGTTTGGTGTCTCAAATTTAGCCCAAGACATGAAGATTCTAGATGAAATTTTTTACAATAAAATAGAAAATTTAGAGATAGGTGCAGTTCTTTCACAATCAGACTTAGATGAAATCAAGCGGATCATTACAAAATTAATTAAAAGGTATGAAATAGAGTTTATTCCTACTAATTTTGGAGCTACAGCTATTATTTATGAAGCTTGGAAATTAGGTCATCTTTATTCTTTAGGAAATTATGAAGTAGATTCACGTAAATTTCAGCAAATGATTGATGGGCTATTTATTTGCGATAAACGACGCAACACCAAAAATTTTTTATTGACAATGGCTAATAATTTAGGTCTAAAACATTTAATAGAAATTGAAAAGAGTAAACTGAGAAATGGCAAAATTTGGACACGGAGGTTATACGATGATCCTTCTCAATCTTGGTTTGGTTGCGTAGAAAGGTCTTTAATTCATAAAATGGACTACCAAGATGACCAGAGATATACGGCAGATGATTATCTGATTCATTATCCCATCATCATTGACAATTACTGGTTTGTCGGCATGGCATATCTATTTGCTAAATGGGACAATTCTGTGAATATGAGAAATCCACAGCTTTTAGATAAACCAGAAATTTTTCAAAGAGAAAAATATTTTAAACTATACAACGTTATTCAAAAAGTTTCAGAAACATTGAAATTTTCTTTGAAGTTTGATGCGTTATCGAAAGTCCAATCTAATTTAAATAGTCAGTTAGAGTTGAGTGATTTATTTTTAGAAACAGTAAAAGATTACTTTGTGTGCTTTAACGTTTCTAAAACTGGGGAACCGCCCAATAAATCTACGACTAATGAGATGTTAGTTTATTCTAATCATGGGGTTGATATTTATGCTCCTTGCTGGTTAACAGAAAAACATAAAGATTTAATTCACGAAGAATTAGATGTCAGCAAAAAAATAGTAGGAATTGATATTCCTAAGTTATATGAAGAACTACAGCAAAAGATGCAAAAAGCTAAAGAAATTCAGATGGTTTCTAGAGAAGAAATAACTAAACAAGTAGCACATCAATCTGCCGGCTTAGTGGCTGAAGTTTGGGATGATCCAGCCAGAACTTCACTTAAATTAAGCACGGAATCATCTCTTTGGCAACTAAAATCTCTCATAGATATTTGGGGTAATTCTGACCTCAAAGTATCTAAAAATATTTCTGAAGAGCCAGAACCTGATTTTCCTGAGTGGGAAGCTTTCACCAATAAACAAGTTTTTCATGAGTTGATTAATATTAGTCTACGTCATGCCTTAAGACGTGCTACTTATACTCGGACATCAAAAGAAAGAACTGATGAGCAAACGCAACAATATGATATAAAAACAGTTGATCGAGCTTTAGAAATATCAGGAAAGTTAGAAGCAGTAACTGTATTTAGTCATGAGATTTTAGAAAAACCTTTGGAGGAAGCTATTGAGTGGTTGGATAGAGATTACCCAGAATGGCTGAGATGGCGAGGATTTGCTATTTGTTTTCATCATTGCTTTTGGCAAGCAGCGTATCACGCCTTTCGGGCTAAATGTGCTGGTCAATCAAGTCCATATCTATGTATACAGGTGAGTCATAACCAAGTAATAATTAAAAATTGCAAAATAATTAAGTCATTCCAAAATAAAGACCTACATGATAGCCAGTTTTTTGAATTTATAAATAAACGAATGCAAGGCATTTTTAATATCAAAATATTAGATATAGAAAATGATTTTTGGTATACAGTAATCAGTAAAAAATAATCTTTATTTATGTTAAAGCTAATTGAGTATTTTAGTCAAGATAAAAGATGTGTGGGATATGTCTGGAAGCAAGATCAAGGACAAAAAGTAATAGTTGTTATCGATGACTGCTTTAGATTAGTGAAATATGATCAACCGCCTAATGCACACGGCTATGGTTTAAAAGTTATTTTTGATAAACTTAGCCGTTATGATGATACACTAGCGATTGGTTTTTTTGATTTGCCTCAATCGACTGAACCTGAAGACATTCAATTAATTATCAATACTATAAAATCTTGGGTTATTGAATTAGATACTCAACACTACAAACTCTATTTATTAGTAGATTATTTTCATGGTCAAGATATGCAGGAAAGCAAAGCACATGGTTTAGAAGTTGTTGATTATTGGTATGAACATCAACCATTACAAGCTGAAAAAATTGCTCATTTAAGTATAGGTGGTGGAGACTTACGCAATCCTCATAATCTAGAGTGTTTCCGCAAAACCTCAATTCATGAGCATAAAGAAGATCATAAGCTGCTACCGCAAGAGCTTTTACATTGGTTAGATATTGAAGAACACCCACTTTCTCAACTGTGGCGTTACTCTGATAGATGGTTTTTAAATGATGAAAGAACAACTCTGGTGAAGCATGACTTTGCCGAAGTGAGAAAGTTCTTATTTAAAGCAGAAAATGATGATGATGAGAGTAGTGATTATCAAGCTAAGGAATATAAAAGAAAAATTGGACAGGCTTTACAACTAAATATACCTAATGTTTGGTGGGAAATTGAAGAATCAGCTAATAATATTCATGAGTCTTTAAAGTGTCTGGCGGGAGCTTTTTTCTGTGGACAAACAAATATTAATGCCAAGCGCAATATTTCTGTTGGTGCTGCTTATTTAATAGCCTTGATGGCTCATCAGAAAGTATATGGAAATATAGATGTATTTACACAAGATGCTGATGCTTGGAGTCATTGCTCACAAACTAGTAGCCCAGTTTTTGCTTTACAGGATCAAGAAACTGCACGCAAATCAGCGATCGCACTCTATGATCTGTTCTTTTGTTTATTTACACCCCGCAAGCAAAATGATTATCAAGAACATTCATCCGGAAATTCTTTAGTACGGAATGTATGCTTTTATAAAGCAGGTAAAGTTCTCAGAATTCAGCTTAACTGGAATGCTCAAAAACCCTCATCAGATCGCTCAGAAAGTCTGGCTCAGAGTATCAAGGGAATTCTTAATCAGCCGACCATAGATACTTATCAATTTGCTCAAAATACTAGAAATGCTTTTTGTAATTTATTGCGTCAAATAGCAATTAGTGAGAGTGGGTTTATGGGTCCAGGTACTATCTATATGGAAGCAGACACATTAGTAATTGCTTCTACAAAGTAAACAGAAATTACCATGAATAGATGATGAATAATATATCTTTAGATCAGCCTCCCCTAACTGCTTGTGTAATTTGCAGAGATAATAGAAGTTCTCTCTGGGCAGAGATTTTGTTAAATAACTTTCATGAAGTATATGTGATTGCTTCCAACAGTGATTATCGAAAATTTAATCATAGTGATACAGAGGGCGTAATTATCCCGGAGAGTAAATTGCCTCAGTCCGTAGATGCAATATTTTTTCACTCTAGTGATCATCTGCTTTGGCGTAATTGTCCTGTGAAATCTCAATATATTTTTGAGTTCAATACGCCTGGTACGCCTGAAGTCCAAGAAGGGATACTGCCGATATTACGGCAAACAGCACCTGATTTTGCGATTAAATCAAAAGATATTCAAGAGATAGCTAATTATATAACAGGAAAATATTTAAGTTTACCTGTTATATGCTGCCAAACTTTAGAATTATTGCCAGCCATATCACTACTTTGTCAGGCTTATTTAACAGTCTATTTACAGCAACCAAAAGTATGGGATTCATCATGGTGGCTACAAGGTTTAGGGATTTATGAGTATAACCAAAATCAAGGCGATCGCCTAATGAGTGCATTAGATAGTGAGTGGCAAATAACCAGGAGAAATAACCATGATAAACAAGAGATTATTACTTTAATCAAGCATATTTGTTTATTAATCAATTCTGTAAAACCCATCACTCCAGATATAGTTAAAGCAGCCCATCAAATTCTCAGTCCTCAGCCATGTTTACAACCTATAGATTTATCTTCACTTCCCATTCCAGTGCAGTTTAATTCCATCCTAGCAATTAAAGGTAGCCGCACAAGTACCGCTACAGCTATGGTAGTGTCTACCTTGCTACGAATTCCCATTTTCTTGATTGATGAAAATAAATATCGACATCATCGTAAGACTAATAAAAAATCTGTTATCGTCATCACAGAAAGCCAGTTGTCACACATACCAAAACTGAGATTAGAAGGCTTTAGTGGTGCTGTTTTAGTGTTAAGTTCCACTCCTTTTTCGCTCTTAAAGCAGCAGTATAGAGTTTTGCGCTTTGGAGAAGGTTCTCATGATTGTTTTGATACTCACACAGCACTTCCTCTCTTGCTCAATCAGCTAGCCAAGCTAGTACCTCTAGAACCAGAAAACTTGCAATTCCTACAAAAAGAATTAAAAGCTGTGCAGAAAATGAGGAATATGCAAATAACATCATGTCTGGAGAATATTAAACATCTGAAGAAGTTACCTCATGAAGATGCAATGAGAATCAAAGAGATAGAACAAGCTATTGAACAATGGCGAGCAGATGCTCGTGTAGCTTGTCATACAGTTGTGAAGATTGGAGATGAAAATAAACAATTACAACAGCACTTGCAAACAGCACTCAACAATATTAGTATTCAGGATCATGAACAAAGATATCAAGCGATAAATAAACTGGAGACAGCATTCAATCATTTGCAAGATTTATTGCAGGCTACTGGGGAAAAATTTATTTCTTCTTATTAAAAGGGTGAGAGTGTGATTGATTCAGCTATTTTAGTATTAGATGATGATGAACGTTGGCTAGCACTGCATGAACGGCGTTTACAACAAGCAGGTTTTCGCTGTCATTCGACTCAAGATGCTACAGATGCTATCAAAATAGCAAAGACTAACTCATCTATTAAGTTTGCACTAATTGATGAGATCCTTTATGTCCCTCCTGTTCCTGTAGCCGAGGAGCAACGGGAACTTCAGCGATGGCAAGGAAAGGGTGTTATTAGAGAAATTAGCACTCAACGCCCTGATATGAAAATTATCGTGGTGACAGCAGCGCCGGTTTCCCGTTCTCATGGTGATAACCAACTATTTAGACAAGAAACAGCAAAGCTACGGCGACAAAAAGGGGTTATTGATATCATCCACAAATCAGATATCGATGACGATCTTGAGAGTTCTTATGGCTGGCTCATAGACTTACTTAAACAGCCTGACTCTTCGGAAAAAGCTACTATCACTATACCAAAAGTTTTAATTGGTTTAGGGGTACAAAGTGCTGTATATGAAGTTGTAGCTGAAGAGTTGAAAATGGCTAAAAAGCAATATTTGCCTATAGCTGCGTACTTAAAAATAGTCAAACAAAAACAAAAAACACTGGATGAATTGTGGAACGCGGCTGAGGAGAAATCTGTACTATTAGAAATGCGTGGTTCTAAAAAACTTGACCAGATCAAGGAGATTAAAACTAGCTCAAGTGCTTTCAAAATATTAGCTTTTTTGGCAAAAAAAACGGTACTGCAACATGAAGTAATTATTCGTGAGCAAGATTATCATTGTTCACGACGTAAATTAAAAAGGCAAGTAGATAACATTCCTAAAAATGATCCTTTAGCTGTGAAAGATTTTGCCTTTGGTCATGATACAGATGGTAGATTGCGTTTGCGTACTGGAGTGCAACTAGAAGGTAGCAGCAACCAAAATTCTCCTCTGAAAGTAGCCATAAGCAGATTACGTGACCTATTAAGTAAAGTCAATGTAGGTCGTGCCGACAAGTTACTTCCGTATGAACAAGAGTATGGAGGTTATCAGCCTGGGTTTGAATTAGGTATTGTTCTTTACAAAATAAAAAAAGAGGCTAGAAGCTAGAGGAACGAAACCCAATATTTTCTAAAGCAACGCACCGCCAATGAGATTAAGACGGTGCGTTACTTCGTTAACGCACCCTACAAAAATAAAAATCTATCGCCACATTTAAAGCTTGCCACGCCACTAGAGGAACACAACCCAATATTTTCTAAAGTGTTAGGTTAACGCTATGGCTCAACCCAACCTACACAATTTAAGGTTTTTAACGCTAACTGAACCTTATTGACCTATAACTGAAACGAGGCTGCCAAAGCTACAGCCAAAGCATCAGCCGCATCGTCTGGTTTAGGAATTTGCTCTAAATCTAACTCTCGTGCTACCGCCTCTTGCACTTCTGCTTTATCAGCATTACCGTAACCTGTTAAAGCTTGTTTAATTTGAGCTGGGGTGAATTCCACATAGGGTAAATTGTGCTGTGCCAAGACTAACATAAGTACACCTCTAGCTTGTGCCACAAGGATAGTACTTGACATACGATAGAAGAAGAGTTTTTCAATTGCAACCAAATCTGGTTGTATATTGTCAATCAGGGTGTGCAAGTCATCGAACAAAATACACAACCGTTGTCCTACTTCCATATCTGCTGAGGTGCTGATCACTCCAAAATCCAAGGTATTTACTGTTGTACCCTGTATTTGGGTGGGGCTGGTTTTGTAAGTAATTGCCCCAAAGCCTAGAATTGCGAGTCCGGGATCTAATCCTAAAATTCGTTTTTCCATTAAATTCTCGTTTACCAAGCCAAGTTATAGTTTTTTAGATAACACTGGCAAATTTGATGACTTGCTTCTAGTCTAGATGGAATTCTTGATTCCATAACTTCATGCTTGGTGTTAAAACCAGTTAGTGTACGTTTTCTGTTATTTATTGTTTGTACCACGGCTCCAAATCAGGTATGTCAATCGGGTTTCTCAGACAAGCACTCCACGCGCTGCAACAACAGTCCCGCAGTCGAACTTCCTATCGGGTGAACCAGTGGTTCAAATGGTTATCCCCTGGACTATCGATTAAACGTTGGTTATTGATTAGTGTTGGGGGTGTGCTTTTGGCCATTCTGGGGTTAGCTATTTGGGTAAAGCTGACCCCAATTTTTTGGATGTTGGAGTTGATTAGGGGTTTTTTAGGAGCCATAGCCAACATTTTACCCAACTATATCAGCGGCCCTTTAGTGATTTTGGGTGGTCTGTTGTTACTTTTGTGGGGACAGACGCGCACCGTCGGTTCCATCACTCAGGTACTAAGACCAGCAGATGCGGAAGAAGAATTAATTGATGTCTTGTTAGCCCATCGTCGATTGTATCGGGGGCCAAAAATAGTTGTCATTGGTGGCGGTACAGGACTGTCTACATTACTCAGAGGGTTAAAAACCTATAGTGCTAATATTACAGCGATCGTGACGGTAGCTGATGATGGTGGATCTTCTGGGCGATTGCGTCAGGAGTTTGGTGTTTTACCACCAGGAGATATTCGCAATTGTTTAGCAGCTTTGGCAGATGAGGAAAAGTTATTAACAGAATTATTTCAATATCGCTTTCGGGCTGGGGATGGATTGACAGGCCATAGTTTTGGCAATTTGTTCTTAACAGCGATGAGTGAGATCACTGGTGACTTGGAACAGGCTGTGGCGGCTAGTTCTAAGGTGTTGGCGGTGCGAGGACAGGTTTTGCCTGCAACGTTGAGTGATGTGCGTCTCTGGGCAGATTTAGCCGATGGTCGCCGGATTGAGGGTGAATCTAGCATTCCCAAGGCTGGTGGTAAAATTGTGAAAATTGGCTGCTTTCCTGCCAACCCTCCAGCTTTGCCAGCAGCGATTAAGGCGATTAAAGAAGCTGATTACATTATTATTGGCCCTGGTAGTCTTTATACTAGTTTGATTCCTAACTTACTGGTGACAGAAATTGCTGATGCGATCGCCGAAACACAAGCCCCCCGCATTTATGTCTGCAATATCATGACCCAACCAGGGGAAACTCAAGGCTATACTGTTGCTGACCACATCCGCGCTATTGACAATGCTTGTGGGCAAAGACAACTGTTTGATGCTGTACTAGTACACAAAAAATCTCCCTCGGCTCAATCACTCATCCGCTATGCCCAACAAAATTCCCATCCTGTTTTCTTCGATCGAGAAGCTGTATCCCAACTAGGCAGAAGAGTTGTCTTAGCTAACGTTTTATACGAAGATGAGACTGGTTTTGTCCGTCATAACCCCCAGAAGCTAGCACGAGTTTTGTTGAAGTGGTATGGTGGCACACATCATGGGAAATGAGTTGTTTGATCATTGGTCATTGGTCAATTGTAGAACTTACGCACCGAAGATAAAAACCCTTACTAGGGTGATCAATAGTCCATAGTCAATGGTCAAAATTAAGTTTTTTTGGACTATTGACTATTGACCATTGACAAAAAGTGCGGGAAATCGGTGACACTGCGTAAGTCCTGAATTGTTTTTGTCTTCTCTAGCCTCTAGACTCTAGCCTCTCTCTTTAAGACAGTAAATTATGAAAATTCTTCTGGCTGATACAGCAGCGACGCTAAAGTTAGGTTTCATGCTTGGGCAAACTTTGAGTGCCGGTAGTGTAGTTTTGCTAGAAGGTGATTTGGGGGCTGGTAAAACTACACTAGTTCAAGGCTTGGGTAAAGGTTTAGGCATTACTGAATCGATTGTCAGCCCTACTTTTACTTTAATTAATGAATATATCGAAGGACGTATTCCTCTTTATCACCTTGATTTATATCGCTTAGATGCACAGGAAGTTTTAGCTTTAAACTTAGAAATTTACTGGGAAGGTGTTGAAGTGAACCCAGGTATTGTAGCGATTGAATGGGCAGAACGAATGCCTTATAAACCCAGTAGTTATATTCACGTAGGTTTAAACTACGGTGATGATGGTACTCGTCAAGCTGAAATTACGCCATTCAATTGTAATATCAGTGAATTCACTACTAATATCTAAATGGCTTGGCTGAAAATTGGGTAAAAACGCTCTCCAGTACTTCAGTAGTATTAGGTTTGCTATTTCAGTAAAGTACCTTTGTGGCGCTAGTAGCAATAATAAAAAATTCAACCCAAAGTACATTAGTCTGTTCCTAAATTTATCAGCACTACTAGCGTTATACCCAATCAAGCTCTACTTGATGATGATAAAAATTTTACCGATAGTCGAGGAAGAATTTGACACTCGTCCTATCTACCACTACCGCGTTCATCACAAAAATTTACTAACATAATTGTCTTCATAATCTTAAAGTCGATGAATTACTCTTCAATAGAACATTTAGTTACATTTGCCATTTATCGTTTTCACAATTAATCTTGCTGTAGATAGATGATCACTACACTCAAGGTATCTTTTAGAAGGTTTGTGCAAGTGATATCTAGCAAGCTGCAAGATTTTTTAATACCTGATTTCTCAAAACATTAGATTGGTCTAAAATCTGGTCTAACCTGTCTTCTAGTGGAGCATCTAGTTGATTAGGCTCTAGGAAGACTTTGATTGAACCAATAAATACTGGTAAATTTTTTTTCATTTATTTGCACTCTGGTTATTCTCTTACCTAGTTTGGGTATTTTCTCTATGAATTGCGTCTGAACTTTGCTAGAACAGATGCTGATTTATTGTTTCTTGCTGGGTTTTGCTAAGTAATGCTAAGATTCTTAGCAATGTCTCTGTCGGAAACATTAAGCCATGAGAGATGTCAGAAATAGGTTTTAAGAGCTTACAAATTAAGTGCATATAAAATTTTTATATGTATAAAACATTGTTTTCACAAAAATTTGCCCGTTTACTTAACCCTATTTTTCTCTACAGTTATTCGCTAAAAAATCCGGATAGTTAAATCCAAAAAGCCAACAGAGACAAGTTAAAGGCTTACTAATTTCCGTACTAGCGGCCTAACCCATCCTCGTACTTAAGTGTTCCCAAAACTAATTCCGGATCTATACCCGTAAAGTTACTAATTGTTAATTTATAAGTTAAGTTAATATAAAGAAATTATTTTAAAATATATTTTTATGATAAATACGTCTCTTGCTGACTGATAAATCCATCTCTTATAGGACTTACGCAGTGTTACCAAATTTTCTGGCTTTTTTGTCAATAGTCAATAGTGAGATAGTGCGTTCCTGAGCCACCCCCGTGGGCGGGTTTCCCGCGCCACTTGCTACAACGGGGGTAACCCCCGCAACGCAGTGGCTTGACTTGAGGGAGTGGCGTGTCGCCTTGCGTCGGAAAGCAACTATCGTTAGCGAAGCGTTAGCGACGTTCGCGTAGCGTCTCCCCTTGGGAGAAGGAGCGTCACCCGTAAGGGTCAATAGTCCAAAAAAACTTGATTTTGAACGCCAGTCTGCACAACGTGGGAAACGGCTATAGTGGGTTTTGAGATCCGTGTTGGGTGGCGCTGCGCTCTACGCAACATGAATCTCATTAGGTATGAATTACTAATGGAGGTTAGCGGACTCGAACCGCTGACATCCTGCTTGCAAAGCAGGCGCTCTACCAACTGAGCTAAACCCCCATAAAATTAAAGTTAGTAGTCTCATCATATTAACTGAAAATTCTGCTTTTGACAAAGGGATGCACCAAGAAAATACTCAAATCGTTGCCACATTCTATAAATTTGTAAGTTTGTTGGATTTTGAACTCCAACAAGAGCCGTTGTTGTCATATTGTCTAGAAAAAGATATTAAGGGAACGATTCTATTAGCTTCAGAAGGGATCAACGGAACGATCGCAGGTTCGCGTCCAGCAATTGACTCGGTGCTGGCTTATCTCCGTGCTGATCCCCGGTTAGCAGACTTAGAACATAAAGAATCAACTGCTGACAACCCACCATTTGAACGGATGAAGGTGCGGTTAAAAAAAGAAATTGTCACTTTGGGTTTGCCGGAAGTTAACCCCAATCAACAGGTTGGTATCTATGTCAGCCCACAAGAATGGAATGATTTAATTACTGACCCAGAAGTTACCGTAATTGATACTCGTAATGACTATGAGGTACATATCGGTACTTTCAAAGGCGCACAAAATCCCCACACGGATTCTTTTCGAGAATTTCCCGAATATGTACGCAATAATCTCGACCCCAGTCAGCATAAAAAAGTAGCGATGTTTTGTACTGGTGGGATTCGTTGCGAAAAAGCTTCATCCTTCATGCTATCTCAAGGTTTTGCGGAAGTTTATCACCTCAAGGGCGGTATCCTCAAATATTTAGAAGAAGTCCCAGCAGAAGAAAGCTTATGGGAAGGAGAATGTTTTGTTTTCGATGAACGAGTAGCGGTGAATCATGGTTTGGAAATGGGAAGCCACAATTTATGTTTCTGTTGTGGACATCCCCTGCTGGAGGAAGATAAGTTATCAGCTAAATATGAGGAAGGTATTTCTTGTCCCCACTGTTTTGACACTCTGACTGAGGATAAAAGATTGCGCCAGCAGGAAAAATGGCGACAATATTTGTTGAAGAACAGGAGTGAGGGAGTGAGGGAGTGCTGAGTAAATAGTAAACAGTACTAACCTGTAACCTGTAGCCTGTAACCTGTAACCTGTAACCTCTAACCTCTATTTACCATTGTCTTCATGGTGTAACAAATGATTTTCGTTGACCCAGATGGCTTGCTGGGGTACGGGGATGCCGATACCTGCTTGGTCGAAGGCGATTTTTAGACGGAGGCGGTATTCTCGTGCTACGTCCCATTGCTTGAGAGGTTGGGTTTTAATCCAGACACGGATAATTAAACCACGATCGCCAAAGTTTTCGATGCCTAAAACCTGGGGTGTTTCGATGATTTGCCATTGCCATAAGGGATCATGATCCATCTGGACAGCTACATCTTTAATTAACTGCAAAGCTTTACTAATATCGGCTTGATAGTCTACTGGTATAGTTAAATCGGCTCTAGACCAACGACTCGAAAGATTGGCAACTATTTTAATTTCGCTGTTGGGAATGGTGATTAACCGTCCTTCAGAATCTCTGACTTGAGTCATCCGCAAGTTGAGATTTTCGACTAAACCGCCAACGTTACCCACAGCAATCACATCACCCAAAGCATATTGGTCTTCTAAGATGATCAAAAAGCCATTGATGGCATCTTTAATTAAGTTTTGCGAAGCCAGCGATACAGCCACACCGACTAAACTAGCACCGGCTAATAAAGGCACAATATCTACACCCAAGGAGATCAGCGCAAATAATATACCAACACCTACACAGGCGCTCGTGGCAATACTTTTAGTCACGCCCGAAAATGTCGAAACTCTTAGCTGTAGACGTTCTGAAGCTTCTGGGGTGAGTAAAGCACCACTGCTGATTAGGGTGGTGGTAAAGCGATCGATGAGTGCATAACTAAAGCGAATAGCGACATAAGTCCCCACGGCAACTACTGCTAACCGTAAGGGAACTTGGGCGGCGGTGAGAATTGCTACTTGTAGCCCCCGTGTGTAAGGAAATAAACCCAAAATGATGAAATTTCCCCCGCCCCAAATTACAGCTTGGGTGAGTTGAAATAGCCGTCTTTTAACTTCTTGGAGATGTCGGTGCTGTTGTTGATTCAGTTGCGTGGTAATCTGTTTTGCTACTGGTGGGGTTTCCGGATCAGATTGTGTAGAGTGCTTGATGACACGACGTTGCCAACGAGTTACACCCCAACTGGTAAGAATCATTGCTAGGGCGATCGCTCCGGCAATTTTACTCTGATCGATGAGAAATTGCGTTTGTCGCTCTCTTTTGGCTCTTTGTAAGTCCTGTTGCAACGACTCGGTGATGCTATTGGCTAGGGTAAACCCATCGCCTTGCCCCAAGCTAGCATCTTGGGGGGTGATAGTCATTAAGTAGCGATCGTTGACGTAAATTACCGGCAATCCATTGAGTGTACGGACTCGTACCTGGGCTTGTTGTGCAGATGATCGGACATAATTTTGGGTAATTTCGTGCAAATTCTGCTCAATATTTTGTATCCGTTGTGGAAGATTAGTTTTCGTAGCTCCGATCTGAAATAAACGGCGACCATCCAAATAAACCCAGCCCGATATAATCCTGTTATCTGATTCGTTACTGATACTACTGGGAACTTGTAGCTGTGGTAAAAACGGCATCTGAGCTGTGGCTTTGGTTAGGGAAACAACAGTTATCGCCATTGAACCCATCATCGCCAAAAATCGCAAATACACTCCAACACCTCCTTAAATAATTCGTAATTCGTAATTCGTAATTAGGATTGACAAACGAGGTTATCTTCCATGATCAACATCAGTAATTGTACCTATCTAAGGTTGAGTTTTTCTCTCCATCCCTCCCCACTCATCACTCCCTCACTCCCTCACTCCCCACTCATCACTCAGCACTCAGCACTCATCACTCCCTCACTCCCTCACTCCCCACTCACCACTCAAGATAGATGACATCATTGGTAATACTTGTACCAAAAATTAAGTTAAAAGAAAAAAGCTGGGGATAGGGTTGATATTATGCTAAAGCTACGTGACGTTAGTTTAGAGAACTATTTACTAGCTCTTGGTTAATTAGCCCCCAAAATCGCTAGTGATGGAATAATCTAGTAGAGTGCGTAAGCATTTACGTAACTTTTGTGAATTTTTTGAGGAATTTTTCATGACCGCAACTTCTCCCCGATTAAAGCACGAGGTTAAAGACCTCGCCCTCGCTCCCTTGGGAAGACAGCGCATTGAATGGGCTGGACGGGAAATGCCAGTATTACGGCAAATCCGCGATCGCTTTGCCCAAGAAAAACCCTTTGCGGGGCTTCGCCTTGTAGCTTGCGCCCACGTGACGACAGAAACAGCACACTTAGCGATCGCTCTGAAAGCTGGTGGTGCAGACGCGCTGTTAATTGCGAGTAATCCTTTATCAACTCAAGATGACGTAGCAGCTAGTCTCGTCCTTGATCATGAAATTCCGGTGTTTGCCCAAAAAGGTGAAGATAACGAAACCTACAATCGTCACGTGCAAATTGCGCTAGATCATCGCCCCAACATTATCATTGATGATGGTAGCGACGTGGTGGCAACGCTGATTCAAGAACGTCAAAATCAGATTGCGGATTTAATTGGGACTACGGAAGAAACCACAACGGGAATTGTCCGACTCAAGGCTATGTTTAGAGATGGCGTTCTCACTTTCCCCGCCATCAATGTGAATGATGCTGACACCAAGCACTTCTTTGATAACCGCTACGGTACAGGACAATCAACTCTCGACGGGATTATCCGGGCGACAAATATTCTCCTTGCTGGTAAAACTGTGGTTGTTGTCGGTTACGGCTGGTGTGGTAAAGGTACAGCTTTGCGCGCCCGTGGGATGGGTGCTAATGTAATTGTCACCGAAATTGACCACATCAAAGCGATTGAAGCGGTGATGGATGGCTTCCGTGTCCTACCAATGGCGGAAGCTGCATCTCAAGGTGATTTGTTCGTGACTGTGACTGGTAACAAGCACGTCATTCGTGGTGAACATTTTGATACCATGAAAGATGGTGCGATCGTTTGTAACTCTGGTCACTTTGATATTGAACTTGACCTGAAATACTTGGCTAGTCAAGCTAAAGAAGTCAAGCAAGTACGCCCCTTCACTGAAGAATATAAACTCAACAACGGTAAATCCGTGATTGTGTTGGGTGAAGGACGCTTAATTAACCTCGCTGCGGCGGAAGGACACCCTAGTGCGGTGATGGATATGAGCTTCGCCAATCAGGCTTTAGCTGTGGAATACCTAGTCAAGAACAAAGGTAAATTAGCGGCTGGTTTACATTCAGTTCCCACGGAAGTTGATCAAGAAATCGCTCGCTTAAAGTTACAAGCATTGGGTATCACCATTGATAGTTTGACACCAGACCAAATTGAGTACATCAATTCCTGGACTAGTGGAACCTAAATTCAGGTTGAAAACTCAAATGTAGAATTGTGGGATAGGCGATCGCTTATCCCTTTTTAACAGTGAACAGTTATCAGTCAAGATAATTGGGTTTAAGTCCCCCACTTTAACAGTGAACAGTTATCAGTCAAGATAATTGAATCAGCGTTAACTGATAACTGAATTGTCTTTAATTTTGAATTTTGTTAGCGCAGCGTTAGCGAGTCCGCGATAGCGCAGCGTTAGCGACGCAGGAGCGTCGCGTCATTTTGAATTTTGAATTGGAGCGTTCGCGTAGCGTCTCGTAGAGAAGCGACTTGACCTATATCTCTCCTCCAACAACCACATCCCGAATTCGCAGACTGGGGCCACCACAACCTACAGGTAGACCATTTTGTCCACCTTTCCCACAGCCACCGGATTCATCCCAATAAAAATCATTCCCAATGGCTTCGATATCTGCAAGAGTTTGAAACACATTCCCCGAAAGCGTCACATCTTTTACAGGTTCGGCAATTTTGCCGTTTCTAATCATCCAGGCTTCCCCAGCACTAAAGGTAAACATTTCTCCATTTGTCATGCCACCTAACCAATTACGAGCGTAAACTCCTTCTTTAATACCCGTGAATAAATCGCCTACTGGTGTTGTACCCCTAGCAATCCAGGTATTAGTCATCCTGACAATTGGTGTGAAGTGATAATTCAGACAACGCGCATTACCTGTGGGTGTTTCTTCTAACTTGCCTGCGGTTTCCCGTGAATGTAAGCGTCCGACCAAAATACCATCTTTAATGAGTTGAGTAGTTGTAGCTGGTGTGCCTTCATCATCATAAAGATAGCTACCTCGATGTCCAGTTGGGGCTGCACCATCAAAAATTTGTAACTCTTCTGGGCCAAATCGCCTACCAATAGTCATCACTTCTAGTAAATCTGGGTTTTCGTAAGCCATATCAGCCTCGGAAAGATGACCAAAAGCTTCATGGACAAACAAACCAGTTAAAATTGGGTCAATGACGACTGTGTAAATATTACCTTTGACTGATGGTAAAGATAAGGCTGCAACAGCTCTTTGTGCTGCACTTTCAACTTGAGTATCTAAATTAACTAAGTCTTCGTAGGCTTTACGAGAACCTGTGGTTTCCCTACCCGTTTGTACAGTTTCACCATCCCTGGCTGTAGCGGCAAAGCGCATTTCCATATCTACCCAAGATTGCTCAATCAGAGTCCCTTCGGAGGTAGCAATAATCACTTTCTGGGCGCTGTCGCTGTAACGAACTGAGGTAGTAGTAATGCGATTGTCAATGCTTTTCAACACTTCAGTATAGCGATCGCACAACTGTTTTTTTTGCCATAAAGGTACATGGCGCGGATCTGTACCTGTTAAAGGTAAACTGCATAATGCTTGTACGGGATCAATCGGGGCAAGTATTGTCTCCTCATCACCAACCATGCGGGCGGCGGCAACGGCTTCTTCAATCCGTTCTTTAATTGTGGCTAATTGGTTAAAGCAACTCAACCCCCAACCACCCTTATAACAAGCGCGCACGTGTCCCCCAATGGAGATACCTTCGCTGAGGGTTTCTACCTTGTCGCCACGCAACAAGATATCAGTTCCTTCTGCTTCCTCTAAGCGAATCATCAAATAATCTACCCGTGATGAGTAACGGGTGATGAAGTCAGAAAGTAAATTTTGTACGTCAGCCAGTGTAGTAGGCATTTGTAGGTAGTTACCACAACGAACTGTATTTATTTTGCAATTTTTTGGGTAATCTCTGCTACTGCTTTTGAGATAATGTGGAAAAAGTTTAAAACAGTTAACTGATAACTGTTAACTGTTAAATTGGTGTCACCCAATAGGTAATGCCTCTGACAATTTTATTTTTTAACCCCAAGTTTTGTAAATTCGCTTCACTGACACCCAGATAAGTCCAGTGGGGGACATCATTTTCTACCGTTTGAAACCAACCATTTTCATAGAGTGCTTGCCTTTGTTGAGAATTAGAAACTCGTAAGTCAATTGCTAATCCCCACAGGTGTTGTGAGGCTCCAGGAGGCGCGACTACTCCCAGTATTGCTGTTTCTTTTCCTTGCCTGACCTTATCTAAGGTATATCTATTAGCATATTTTTGCCAAAATCTTAAATTTGTTGCAAAATTGCGTGTACAATCACTAGCACCATAGCCAGATTTTAAGGGGATATTCTGTAAAGAACGGGCTTTATTTAAAGCTGTTGCTGCTGATTTTTGTAAATAACAATTATTGGTGTTATTTACTTTATCCATGATTAAAGTAGTTTGAAATCCTTGGGTTTCCTGTTCATTGTTAAACAGAACTGTAGTGGGAAATTTGACTGTAGGATCTTGATCTACAAAAGCAGCACCGTAAGCACGCAGTAAAATATATTCGTAAGTTCCTGGCTGAGGAATTGTGGTTAAATTTTTAGCGATCGCTGATAAAAATCGTTCTTGTTCAGTTTGGGGAATAGTCGAATTTGGCTGAATTGGTGCAGTATAAAAATGATAACAAGATGTAGAGTCAGCAATTGTACACTCAGGGAATTGTTGAGTATTAGTAACTAGTTGAGAATGATGCAGCTGATTACTTGCAACTAATGCAAAAACTATGAATGCAGTCATAGCCAGAAACCATATCTTTCTCAGCTTTTTCAATTGCTTTCCCGGATTTCATTGTATTTAGCTCGGACTTCTTGTATATCTTGCCACATCAACCACTTGGGACTCCCTTGTTCTTTGGAAGGGTTACGCAATAAATACGAAGGGTGGAAAATCGGCATACACAAACGTCCTTCCCACTCTAACCACTGTCCACGAATTTTGGTAATACCTCGTTTGTCACCAGTCAAACCTTTCACAGCTGTTGCACCAGTTAACAAAATTATCTTGGGATTAACCAGGCGAATTTGTTCTAACAGGTAAGGTTTGCAAGCTGCTATTTCTTCGGGCGTTGGGACTCGGTTTTCAGGTGGACGACATTTATTGATATTACAAATGTAAACATCATTGTCAGTACTGAGATTGACAGAAGCCAGGATTTTCTCTAGTAATTGTCCAGATTTACCGACAAAGGGTAAGCCTGTTTCGTCTTCGTTTTGTCCTGGTGCTTCTCCCACAACCATAATAGCTGCTTGGAGATTTCCCCGTCCGACAACTGCATGAGTCCTGGTGTTACCTAATCCGCAGCGTTGACACTGATTGCAGTGGTGTGTCAACTCGGTCATACTTGTATATGTTCCAGGTGGAACTGGAATTTTGGCATTTGTGGGAATCAGCTCTTGTTGATCCAGGTTTGGTTGTTCGTTAAAGAGGCTGAGTTGGATTTCGCTACTCATGAAAATTCAGATAATTTGGTTTGGTGACAGTGAATCTGCCTGAGTGCAATTAGTTATGACTTTTGTCAGGTATGTATTGCCGACAAATACTGTTACTCAACACTTGTATTGACTAGATTCTTATTCTATCAGTGAATTTCCAGGATGATACAGTTACTTAGATATCTGTAGAGATGCCTTTTTGATATTGCATAGCTTTAGCGTAATCACCGAGGGCATAACAGGCAATTTTGAGACTAGCGAGTGCTTGTTCTTCCATGCGGCAATTTTTGAGACTTACAGCTAATAATAAGCGTGCTTCATAGTATGTAATTGCTCTTTTATAATCTCCCAAGGCTTCGCAAGTAACTCCTAGACTAGCGAGGGACTGTTCTTCAGCACGCTGATCTTTAAGTTCTTGGGAGAGTTGTAAACGTTTCTCATAGTATTTTATAGCTTTGGTGTAATCACCTATGGCGTAGCAAGCATTGCCCAAATTTTTTAGTACCTGAACAGCACTACGAGGATTTTTGAGAGAGAGGGCTATTTTTACACACTTCTCATAGTAAGCGATCGCCTTGGGGTAGTTATCCAAAGCATACCAAGTATTCCCCAAGTTTTTCATGACTTGTTCTATACCCCAATTATCTTTGAGTTCTTGGACAATTTTGAGGCTATGTTCTTGATATGCAATTGCTTGTGTCAAATTTCCTGATGCTTTATAAACCAATCCCAAATTATTTAAAGCTGCAACCTGACTCCGTTTATCTTGTAACTGTTGGGTTAATTGTAAACATTCTTTTAAAAATTCAGTTGCCTTGTTATGCTCATTCAGGTGACGGTAAGCATTCCCCAGATGAGATAGTACTTGCATTCGGACTGATGAATCTGAGATAGGCCCTAAAGATAAACACTGTTGAGAGTAAACAATAGCATTTCTATAATCTCCAGATGAATAAGCTATTAATGCTAAAAAAGCTAGTATCTGTTCTTGTTGCTGTATGTCCCCAGCCAATTCAAACATTGCTAGAGATTTTTGCAGTGACTCTACTGCTGCTATTAAATCTCCAGATTGTTGTTGTTGTACTCCTGTTCGTAATAATTGATATGCCTCTGAGAGATTTTTATCTTCCTCTTGTTCTAGCGGCAAATCTTGGTCAAATTCATGGGTAATGGTATTGCGCTTTACTTGTTTTAAGTATTTTGCAACTTGTACCGGAACTGTATTTTTGATAATGTTGTTCCGTTCACCTGGGGACATTTGACAAATTCCTGTTAACTGGCATGACATATCTAGTATTCCCAAAAATCTCATACTTCTTTCATGCAGATATAGGAACCCTCCATTTCTCACAAATCGGTAGGGGCGGGTTTACAGATATGCTTCAATCATTCACGAATATCTCATGAACACGCCCCTACAGACTCTAGGCTTCGGTTTTATAAATTTCGTGAGAAATTTGGGGTAAGAAGTGCCTTGACTGGTACTGATTTTTTTCAATCATCAAATACTAATCCTATACACATAAATTATGTAGAGACGTTGCAATGCAACGTCTCTAACAAAAATTGCATGGGATTCGTATATATATTGCCACAGAGCAGGTTGAGCAAGTGTGTTAGCAAAAGGAAATTTACCGATAACTTATATATACTCAGCAATTAATTTATCTGGATAAAATATTAGATTTATTTACAATAGCTTTAAAGCTCAGGTGATGATTTTACTTTTTTATAAAATATGAGATAACTATGAAAAATTACATAAAGAATATCAGTTTAACTCATCTATTCATGGGTCTTCTTGTATTCCAAACTTGTTCAAACTCTGCTTGCGTGATACCAAATTCTCGTAAATCTTCTTGTTCTAGTCGTTTATCACATAACATTCCATAATTATCTGCAAAATGGCTACCATCATAAAACAAGACATTACCGTTTGCGTAGACTTCTATTTGTCTTGTCACATATAAATCATGACCTACTTCCACTATCTCCATAAAGTAGGTGCTAGTACCCCAGGTATCATACTCTCCACCAAGGGTTTCATCCCAAAACCATTTACAGTATTTTTTTCCCTTATCCTTAGTTGATGAAGACATAATTTCTTTATTCCTATGAAGGACTATTGCTTTTAGTCTAATCTACAAGAATGTGTCTGAGACGTATCGAAACTAGTATATCGGATATAACTGAAGTTTTTGAGATCCATATTGGCGGCGCTGCGCTAAATCCAACCTACACCTAATGAACTATCTTAGCGTTGCCACGCCATTAGAGGACGTTTGAAAAGTCTGTTTCTTTGTCATGTTGAATGCAGCGTAGCGGAATGAAACATCTCGTTATGTGCCACAAAACCTAGATTCTTCCTGACGCGGAGCGTAAGGAAGAATGACATTTTTATACCTACTGAAACTTTTCCAACACCCTCTTAGGATGTGTTATGCCTAAAGCACCTTAAATTGTTGAGATTGCATTAAGCTACGTAACAACACACTCTAAATTAGAATTTCCTAACATACTTTAAATATAATAGCATCGACTTATACTAATTCGTAATTCGTAATACCCTATGGGTACTCCAAAGGAGAACTCGGAGAGTAGGCTTGCGCCTACGTAATTAATAAATCCTGATTATGTGTGGCTTTCCGGGTTTTAATCTGTTGCCAAAGTTTAGAAAAGTAGTATTACTGATTTAATTTATCTGTGTTTTTATAGGTAAAATTATCACAAATTCCGTACCTTCATTTAACTGAGAAATTACTTCTATTTTACCTTGATGTTTTTCAATTATTCGATAGCAGATACTCAATCCTAGCCCTGTTCCTTTACCGACTGGCTTAGTTGTAAAAAAAGGATCAAATAACTTTTTCTTAATTTCTGGTGGAATGCCATAACCATTATCTTTGATTTTTACTTGGATACAAGTATTATCTAGCAAAGAGGTTGATATCAATATTGTTTTGCTGATTTTATTATTGTCGTCCAATAGTGCATCGATCGCATTATTAATGATATTCATAAATACTTGATTAAGTTGTGCCGGATAGCATTCAACCAAAGGTAGTTGACCATATTCTTTAATTACATCTATGCCCAGCTTAATTCTGTGATTGAGAATTAAAAGTGTATTGTCAATTCCTTCATGAATATCTACTTCTTTAATGTCAGCTTCATCAAGGCGAGAAAAGTTGCGTAAAGATAAAACAATTTCGCGGATACGTTCAGAACCCATTTTCATGGATGATAATAAATTGAGTAAATCTTTACTAATAAACTCTAGGTCAATTTCTGCTACTGTTTCTGTAATAATACAGTGAGGATCAGGGTATTCTTGTTGGTATAAGTTGACTAAATGTAGTAAATCTTGAATATAGTTATCAGCACATTCAATGTTGCCATAGATAAAATTCACAGGATTATTAATTTCGTGGGCTATACCTGCTACCATCTGACCAAGAGAAGACATTTTTTCACTTTGAATAAGTTGTCCTTGCATTTCTTGCAATTCTTGTAAGGTTTTTTGCAGTTCTTTTGTACGCTCTTCTACTCGTTGTTCTAGTGTTTGATGTGCTTGTTTGAGTTCTTGAGTACGTTCTTCTACTCGTTGTTCTAATGTTTGATGAGATAGTTTTAATTCTTGAGTATAATCATCTGCCCATTTGACTAATTGATTGAGAGAGTTTGCTAGAGTTCCTACTTCATCATTACTGATGACATCAACTCTCATTTGAAAATTTGCTTCTTGCGTGATTTGTTGGGCGATGTTAGTGACTACTTGTAAAGGACGGGCAATTAATTTACTAGTTATGAGTGCCAGTAATGCTGCGATCGCTGTTGATAAAAGCATTCCTATGCCAATAAGTTTTAATCGCAAAATTCGAGCATTATTAAATTTAGTATATGCTTGATTTTTTTGGATTTCTGCGTGTCCTATAATCCGAATCAGTTCATCGGAAAGTTGTTCAAATTTGATATCAATATCAATACTTTTTTGCTGCTTAAGTACAACCAATAGTTGATTGAGAGGTAAATTATTTGAGGCAATTCTTGACCAAAGTATTTTAATATTTTGATTGTATAAGTTTGTATTGTCACGATATTTTTTTAAAAGTTGATTATATTCTTGATAGTTTAATGCTAAATCATTAGGGTAAGATTTTACAAAAATTTCTATGTCTGAAAGACGTGTATTTATTTGCTCAATTTCTTCTGTAAACTTATCTTTTTCAAACTCCAACCAGATAGAGTCATCTAATACAGGCACTAATCTTTGTGGATGCAGTCTAGCCCTAGATACTGCATTTTCTAAATCTTTTAAAAGATATTGTTGTTGATAAGATAAATTTAACTGTTTATAAGCTTTTATTTCATAATAATAGGCAATTAATAATCCACTGGCAGTACCTATTAAAGCAGTACCAAGAGCAATGGTATAGCCAAAATATATTTTTCTAGCAATACTCCAGTTACGGCTGAAATGGCTAAGATGAAAAATTACATTTTTAAATTTACTTGGACTAAAGCCTATCATTCATTTAACATTATTAACTATGAGAGAAAATTGCCTTGTCCAATTTTTTGATAGACTTCACGAATCATATTGTAGTCAGCATCTTGAGCTACCACTAATTCTGAGTCTTTATACTTTTGATTAGCTTTGGCGGTGAGCATACTTTGAATGAGTTTATCTTGATTTTTAATCATCTGCGATCGCATACTTTCTATAAAGTCAGATGCTAGCTGATTACTAGCTACAAATACATCACCGGGAAGCAGGGGACTTTTGAAGATGATAGTAAAATCTTTTGCCGATAAACCTTCAGCATCTAAAATATTCTGGTATCTATCAGATGCAGTTGCCCAAACATCTACCTCACCTTTTTTTAAAGCTTGAACTCCTTTATCATCTAAAAAAACAGTTTTTACATCATTTTTAGGATCTAATCCAGCATCTATTAGCAGCTTTGTCGGCGCTAGATGACCAGAAGTAGAACCGATTTTTCGCATAGCGATGGTTTTACCTTTTAATTGTGCTAGTGATTTGATATTGCTATCTGCACGAACTACAAAGATAGAATGGTAGTTTTTGCGCTTGACACCAATAATCGGAATAGCTTTTGCTCTAGCATTTAAAATCAGGTATTCTGATGGCCCTGCAAAAACAATATCTACTTTATTTGCTAATAAAGCTGGTGCTGCGGCAGTAGGATTTTCTACAGGAAAAAGTTCTATATTGATGCCTAAAACTTCTGCTAATGTATTACTAAAAGCTCCATAATCTCTTTTTAATTTATCAATGCCACTCACATCTGTAACTGTAAATCTAAGATTTTTGAGTGCGATGATTGTTGATGCGTTTGTACTATTGTTACTAGAATTAATCTTTGCTGTACAACCGCTAATAAATAAAACTACATATTTTAAAAAATTACGTCTTCGCATATTTTGAAATTACTAATCTTAAATAATTATGCCTATGTTCATAGACGTAAATTTAATCTATATGCAAACTTTTCTACCTCTGTAAGACTACGGAAGTTATATATAGAAAATATCAAAATATTTATATTTAAAAACGTATATTTTTGGGTTAAGAAAATATTAATACCTATTTATTCATATAAATGCTCTAAATTATGTCTCTGGTAATTAAGATTGAATTTAAAATCAAGTTATTACGCAGTTAGAGAAATACGATTTAATTCTGGAACTTATTGATGTAGACAAGCAAAAGTAAACAGTAATGGAATTCCAGAAGATTAAACCAGTAAACAGTTATCTTGACTGATAACTGTTTACTGATAACTGTTCACTGTTAAAAGGTACTGCTTTTTTACTTCTAAGCACAGGCTATACTCACAAAAACTAAATACTCGTTATATATTCATATTTAAACTTAATCTAAGTTTATAAAAATTATGTATGCCTAAAATGGCTGTAAAATAAACCTAATTATTCGTAGCTTCAACAGATTAATTATGGCAATGTACTCCACACTGCAACGTGCATTTACTGACCGCCGTGTACTAAAAGTAATTAGCGGTTTAAATAACTTTAACGCCGATCGCATCGCCGCCATTGTTAAAGCTGCTGAACTAGGTGGTGCAACTTTTGTGGATATTGCAGCCGATCCGGCATTAGTTCAACTAGCCAAAAAGTTGATCAGTCTACCAGTTTGTGTATCAGCAGTAGAACCAGAAAAATTTGTTTTAGCAGTAGCAGCTGGTGCAGATTTGATCGAAATCGGCAACTTTGATACTTTTTATGCTCAAGGACGCATATTTGCCGCAGCAGAAGTGCTGGAACTAACTCATCAAACCCGTGCGCTTTTACCAGAAATCACTCTATCTGTAACTGTTCCCCATATCCTCGAACTAGATCAACAGGTACAGCTAGCGGAAGAACTAGTCAAAGCGGGAGCAGATATTATTCAGACAGAGGGTGGTACTAGTAGCCAGCCTACTCACCCTGGAACTTTGGGATTAATCGAAAAAGCTGCTCCTACCCTAGCCGCAGCCTATGAAATTTCTCGTGCTGTATCAGTACCCGTGTTGTGTGCTTCTGGTATTTCTAGTGTAACTGCACCACTGGCGATCGCATCTGGTGCAGCCGGTATTGGTGTCGGTTCTGCTATCAACCAACTCAATAGCGAAGTGGCAATGATTGCAGCTGTGCGCGGCTTAGTGGAAGCATTGGGGAATAATAGAGTAGTCAGTGCTGAGTAGTGAGTGTTGAGTGAGGGAGTTGTGAGTGAAACAGTAGAGACGTTGCAATGCAACGTCTCTACATAATTTATGTGTATCATGATGTGTATCATGATTAACGTGAAATGGTATGAGTGCTGAGTAGAAGTCGGAAGTCGAATGACTAATGACTAATGACTACTCCCTTCATAAAACACTATCCTTGAGTGCATAAATCACTTGATCTTGCTGTTGGGTTGTTAGTTCAGGGAACATGGGTAAAGATAAAACCTCATTACCGGCTTGTTCTGCAACTGGTAGTTGTCCTGGCTGATAACCCAAATGTTGATACACTGGCTGCAAGTGTAAAGGGTAAGGATAGTAAACCATTGAACCTACTTGCTTTGCTTGTAAGCTATTGCGTATCTCCTCTCTGTATGCAGCACTAGTGCCATTACGTCCTTCTGTTAAGACGCGAATAGTGTATTGGTTCCAAACGCTAGTGCTACCAGCTAATTCTTGAGGGGGGATGATCCCAGGAATTTGACTGAGAAAGCGTTGGTAGTAAGATGCGATCGCTTGTCTTTGCTGATTCCAAGTATCGAGATAACGCAGTTTAATCAGCAAAATTGCCGCTTGGATGGCATCTAGACGACTGTTAACACCGATTTTTTCGTACTGATAACGATGTTTTTGTCCATGTTCTTTAAGAATTCTTACTTTAGCAGCAATTGCTGGATCATTTGTGGTAATAGCACCACCATCACCACAAGCGCCTAAATTCTTGGTGGGGTAGAAGCTAAAACAACCGATATGGCCAATGCTGCCGACTTTTTGTGTTCCCCACTTGGCTCCTGTAGACTGAGCGCAGTCTTCGATCACTGCTAAATTATGATTTTGAGCGATCGCCATCAGCGCCGTCATATCCACAGGCTGTCCAAATAAATGCACAGGGATAATAGCTTTAGTTTGGGGTGTAATCGCCGCCGCTACTTGCTGTAAATCAATATTAAAAGTTGTAGCATCGATATCAACAAATACAGGCTTTGCACCCACAGCACTGATTACTTCTGCCGTTGCTACAAAAGTGAAAGGTGTAGTAATTACTTCATCACCTGCGCCAATTTCTAAAGCGCGGAGTGCTAAAAATAACGCATCTGTACCAGAATTACAAGCTACACAATTACTCACACCATGATATGCGGCAAACTGCTGCTCAAAACTCTCTACTGGTAAACCACCAATATAACGGCCAGAAGCCAATATTTCTAAAACGGCTGTACTTACTTCTGCTTCTATGGAAGCATATTGCTGTTTAATATCAAAGGCAGGAATAGGATTTATGCTTTGAATCATGAGTTCTGATTTTATCTGAAGATACAAAGAATACACGTGGACTGTCAATTTTGGCTGATTGAATTGTGTTCAAAGAAGCTAGAAAAGACTGCCGTTCCAGATACGCATTCTACAAGGGTTTTTACTGAAATTATTTTATGGCTAGAAGGCTACTTTATTGATAACTTGTCGTGTCTGTTCTACAACTGGCCACTAAGGGATTGGGGAACTCGGGGCCCCCTCTGGGGATAAGGGGTAATGCAGGGTGGTTTCATACAAACAGAGAAAAAACAAAACTTTGTTTCAAAGCCTCTCCCCCCGTGGGGGAGAGGTTTGGAGAGGGGTCAAAACTTCTGCTACAAAGCGACAAATCAAGATGTATGTATTTTTCTTTTTTCGTATGAAACCACCCTGCTCTGGGGATAAGGGGTAATGGGGATTGGGGATACAAACCTGTAACCTATAACCTGTAACCCATAACCTGTAACCTGTAACCTGTAACCTGTTCTCTCTAGTCTCTATGCAAGATTTAATTAAGTTGGATTTAGTTGATTTAGCCATTGCAGTAGGATTAATGGCGATCGCTGTTGGTGTGTCTGCTTGGGAAAAACTAGGACTAGAGTTAAACTTAGCGATCGCCACTGGAAAAACTATCTTGCAATTACTAGTGTTGGGTTATGTTTTAGACTTCATCTTTGCTGTAGATCATCCTTTGGCAGTTTTAGCAATTTTGGCTCTAATGCTAACGATTACGGCGATTGTCGCACGAAATCGCATCAGTCAAAAAATTCCTCGTGTATTGCCTTTGGTATGGGGAGCAATTTTCATCAGTACCGCCGTGACAGTGTTTTATACAAATTTATTGATTATTCAACCTGACAAATGGTACGAACCGCGCTATATTATCCCCTTAGCAGGAATGGTGTTAGGTAATGCCATGAATGCAGCTGCGATCGCAGGTGAACGTCTAGTCAACGCCATTAAAACCTTTCCCATAGAAATCGAAACTCACCTAAGTTTAGGCGCAACCCCAGCACAAGCCATCAGCCAATACCGCAAAGAAGCCATCAGATCCGCATTGCTACCCACTCTCAATCAGATGATGCTTGTAGGGATGGTAGCCATACCAGGAATTACCACCGGACAGTTACTAGCAGGTATCACACCCCTCGATGCCATCTCCTACGAAATTGTGATTATTTTTATGGTTGCCCTTGCCAACTTACTAACAACAGTTTTAGTGACCAAAGGCTTGTCCCGTCAGTTTTTTACCCCCGCCGCACAGTTAAGTGCTGAGTGATGAGTGCTGTTAGCGGTAGCGGGGCGATGAGCAGCGTGCTGAGTGGGGAGTGAGGGAGTGGGGGACAAGGGGACAAGGGGACAAGGGGAAAGTAAATTAATTACTATTAACCAATGACTATTGCCTATTGCCTATTGCCTATTGCCTATTACCTATTGCCTATTACCTATTGCCTATTGCCTATTGCCTATTGCCTATTGCCTATTGCCTATTGCCTATTGCCTATTGACTATTGACTATTGCCTATTGCCTATTGCCTATTAACTTGCCACAACACCTAAAATATTCAGTAGATTAAAAATGTTTGTAAAAACTCAGAGTCAAAATCAATGGCACTATTCGGATTTGGCAAAAAGCTAGAAATGCCCACAGCTGAGAAAGCCTTACCAGGAAGGGCAGTATCCATGCCTGTACCTGCTCATCATTATGTCAACAACAATCCCCTTAAACCACCTTTTCCGGAAGGATTTGAGCAGGCGTTATTTGGTTTGGGATGTTTTTGGGGTGCAGAACGCAAGTTTTGGCAACAACCAGGAGTTTATACAACTGCTGTAGGTTATGCGGCTGGCTTGACACCCAACCCCACCTATGAAGAAGTATGTAGTGGTTTGACAGGTCACAATGAAGTAGTGTTAGTTGTATTTGATCCCAAAGTAATTGGTTACACCCAATTACTCAAAGTCTTTTGGGAAAGTCACAACCCCACTCAAGGAATGCGTCAAGGTAATGACGTAGGTACGCAATATCGTTCCGGAATTTATGTTTATTCTGAAGACCAAAAACAGGCAGCAGAAACTTCTAAAGATGCCTATCAGCCAGCTCTCAGCAGTGCTGGATATGGGCAGATTACCACAGAAATAATTGCTGCACCTGAGTTTTACTATGCAGAAGCCTATCATCAGCAGTATTTAGCTAAAAACCCTGGTGGATACTGCGGTTTAGGTGGCACAAATGTAGCTTGTCCTGTGGGTGTAGGGGTGTGAACAGTTATCAGTTATCAGTTATCAGTTATCAGTCAACGTTTATTAACTGGTAACTGTTAACTGATTTGGTAAGAGTGTAGGGGTGTAAAAAAGAAAATTTTACTCCTTACTCCTTACTCAGCACTCAGCACTCCCTACTCATACTTTTTGGGTTGTTAAAAAATAGATTTGACTAGAGCGATCGCACCCACCCACAGCATAATACTAACGGGTGCGCCAATTAAAACACCAGCGATCGCCCAGCCTCTTTGATGTGCTCTGAATTGTTCAATACTCCGCCATTGTCTACTTTTCCAAGCCCATTCATTACCTTTTGCACCCAAAGCAATTGTGGCTATCCAACCAATTTGGGGGATAAAACAAAACAATCCCACCCAAACCTGATTAGTCCATAACCATACCCAAGGCAGTAAGAATGCGCCCCAGTTCCACCCCAGAATTTCTTCTGGAGCTTGTTCTGTGGGATGATTAATACCACAACCAGAGTTATTGATAAATTTTTTCGTAGGTACTAGTTGATTTTTAGTTGTCGATTTGACTAAACCAGATTTCAACGTATCCAAAGCTTGACGAGCATCTGTAAAACGTTGTTCTGGTGCTGGTTCAATCAGCTTTTGCAACCATCTGACAAAACCTGGACTCAAATTAACTAAATCAGTAAATTGTAGTCGTAAATTTTGCTGGGGTAATTCCGCAGGCGCAACACCAGTCAATAAATGAATTAAAGTTGCCCCCAGTCCATATAAATCTGATGCGGGAACTGCCCTACCACCATATTGTTCCATTGGTGCATAACCGTAAGTACCCACCACAGTAAAAGTCACCCCTTCTTTGGCAGCTTTATCTTGCACAGCCCCAAAATCTACGAGATAAATATGTTTATCCTCACCCCAAATTAAATTACTCGGTTTAATATCTCGATGTAACACACCTGGATTCAATTCATGTAAATATGTGAGAATTTTTAATATCTCAGCTGCGATTTTCTTAGCTTGCTTTTCGGTGTATCTTTTACCAGTATCAAGTTTTTCTTTGAGTGATTCCCCAGGAATATATTCTTGGACTAAACCAAACCAGAGTGTCCGGTCATCAATACAAAAGTAGTCGATATATCGAGGAATACGCGGATGATTCAGCTGTTTGAGAATCTGAACCTCTCGCTCAAATAGTTTCAAGTCATCCCATTGTACACCACCACCAAAGGCCAGCAGCTTAACCACAACCTGCGAATTTTCCGCATTAGTAGCCTGCAAATCCTGAGCAAGCCAAGTTTGCCGAATGCCATTATGACCCAATTGACGTTGAATTTGATAACGCTCATGCAATATCTGTTCTACTTGCAGCATCTGACACCTGCTGACAATTTACGTAAAAGTGATTCCCTTACTATTCCAGGATAGACAATAAAAAAGATGCAAAACACTCGTCTGAACAACTTGTTCGAGGCCATTGCGGCAAAGTTAGCGCAATGGTTCTTAAATCCTTGGCGGCGGATGTCATTATTAGTGATTAGTTTTTTGTTTGGCTTTTTCTTAGGTACAGCCATCTCAACTACAGCAGGGCAAAGGGCTGAACTAGATATTGTGGTAGCAGGTGTTTTAGTATTATTGACAGAGGTTACTAGCAGAGTATTTTATAGTCCAGGTTTCTTTACTCGGCGATCGCTCTGGGTTGAAGCCATCAATCTCTTAAAAGTAGGCTTTACCTATAGCCTGTTCATAGAAGCCTTAAAACTAGGTTCGTAAGCATAAAATAATCTTTACCACTCACAACTCCCTCACTCCCTCACTCCCTCACTCCTTACTCAGCACTCAGCACTCACTACTCACTGTTTTTCGGAGAAGCAAGTGATACAAGAGCGATCGCCAATTCTAGAAAAGATTATGCCAGCTTTTAGCCAATTTTGCCAAACTAGCTTGCACATATCACCACAGCAGATGTTACCAGTGTTGTCGGATTTGTGGCTACCTCTGAGCATGAAAATCGCGGCACAACATGAAAAACTCAATCGTCCTTTTATTCAAGGGATTTTAGGTGGACAGGGAACTGGTAAAACTACAATGTCCTTAGTTCTCCAGCTAATTCTGCAAGAGTTAGGCTATCGAACTTTGTGTTTATCTTTAGATGACTTGTACAAAACTTATAGCGATCGCCTCATCTTAGCGCAACAAGATCCCCGCTTGATTTGGCGTGGCCCTCCAGGAACCCATGATGTAGATTTAGGCCTAGATGTATTCCAACAAATCCGCACAGGCAAAACCCCAGTCATTGTACCCCGCTTCGATAAATCTGCCCACGGGGGAGCAGGCGATCGCACTGAGCCAGAAGTTGTAGCTGGGGTTGATATTGTCATTTTTGAAGGCTGGTTTGTCGGTGTGCGCCCAATTGATCCAGATATATTTAATCAAGCACCACCGCCAATTCTCACTCATGAGGATAAAATCTTTGCCCGTGATATGAATCGTCTATTATCTACCTATCTCCCACTGTGGGAGCAATTAGACAGCTTAATTTTGCTCTATCCCACCGACTATCGTTGTTCTTTGCAGTGGCGACAACAAGCAGAACAAAAAATGATGGCCACTGGTAAATCAGGTATGACAGATACACAAATAGAAGAATTTGTCAATTATTTTTGGCGATCGCTACACCCAGAATTATTTATCAAACCTCTCACCAAATCTGCGGCATTAGTTGATTTAGTGATTGAGATCAATTCCGACCATACCTTTGGTGCAGTCTATCAGCCATGAGCATAATTCGTAATTCGTAATTCGTAATTCGTAATTACATGAGTTTCTAATCCCCTATTGCCTATTGCCTATTGCCTATTGCCTATTGCCTATTGCCTATTGCCTATTACCTATTACCTAATCCCCTACGCCAATTGAGGACTAGGATTCATAAAAAAAACCGGAGAGGATGATTGTTGGATATATTGCTCAGAGCGATCGCGCCCGGCAACTTTTGCTTGATATAATGCGCGATCGGCTGCGTCAATGATATCTTGAAAATCTGAGTTAGGTTGAGGAATTTCGGTAGCGACACCAGCGCTGATAGTGACATAATTGCCAATTTTAGAATTACTGTGGGGAATAGCTAATTTCCTGACAGCAGCACAAATGCGATTAGCTATGTGAAGCGCACCATCACCATAGGTTCTGGGCAAAATGACAGCAAATTCTTCGCCACCGTAACGAGCCACTAAATCAGCCGGACGTTTGACAGTATCTTGAATCGCTTTAGCGACAAATTGTAAGCAGCGATCGCCTGCTCGATGACCATAGGTATCGTTGTAAGATTTGAAGAAATCCACATCACACAGAATCAGCGACAAGGGCAATTGTTCTCGCGCCATGCGTTGCCATTCTTGAGCGCAATACTCTTCAAATCTGCGGCGATTAGCTATTTGCGTTAACTCATCAATAGTGACTAAGCGTTGTAATTCTCGGTTAGCAACTTCTAACTTTTGTTGCAACTGGGATTGCTGAATCAAACGTTTTACCCGTTGACGTAAAACCGGCCAATGAATTGGTTTTGTCACATAATCAATTGCACCAACATCAAAGGCCCGGTCAACTGATTCTTGATCTTCTAATCCTGTAATCATCAAAATTGGTGTGTACTGGCTATCATCCAACAACTGCAACCGAGTACAACACTCAAATCCATCCATGTCAGGCATGATAGCGTCCAGCAAGACAATATCAGGTTGCAGTTCGTGAAAAATGGCTAAAGCCTCTCTGCCATCTTGAGCTTCTGCTGTGCGATAGCCTTCACATTGAAGAGACAAACGTAACTGCGCCCGCATAAATGGTTCATCGTCAACAATGAGAATTAAAGATTGCTTTTGTAAAGGAGTAGTTGTCATGATACCTCCTGGTTAAGTTCTCTTTGCAACAATGTTTTGACTAGTTCATACTCTTTACGCAGTCGTGAGTTAATTTCCGCACAACCTTGGAGATTATTACTACGTCCTTTGATTTCTAGTTGTTTGCAAAGCTGTGATAAAAATACTGCCCCAACTGAACCACTACTAGATTTAAATTTGTGAGCCGTCTTCCATATAGCTTGAGTATCTTGAGTGGTGATTGCTACGTTCATATCTTGGAGTAATTTAGGAGCCTCAGTTAGGTAACAGTTGAGTAATTCAGCAAATGCCTCATTATCTCCTCCTAACATATCCCGTAATGCTTGCAAAATTTTTGTATCAATTGTTGCAAATTTTAAATTATTAATTTCTCCAAATATTTGATTTGACTCAGTGATATTTTGTGGTGTTTTTTTTGTCACGGTAAATTCATCGCTGCTAGAAGCATGGCATTTACTTAGTGCTTTAGCTAACTCTTCTATCTGGAGGGGCTTACTGATGTAGTCATCCATTCCAGCTGCCAAACAAGTTTCGCGATCGCCCCGCATCGCATTAGCGGTCATGGCAATGATTTGTGGGCGAGAACTGCCACTCCAGGTTTGAGCAATTAACCGACTGGCTTGCAAGCCATCCATTTCTGGCATATTGATATCCATCAAAATGACATCGTAAGGTTGACTCTGTAATGCTTCTAGAACTTCTAATCCATTAGCCACTACATCTGCGCCATAGCCCATTTTTTTGAGCATAAGTAAAGCAACTTTTTGATTCACTACTATATCTTCTGCTAGCAAAATCCGCAGTGGTAGTTGTTCTGCTAAACGTCCATTGATTTGATCAGGATCAGGATTGGTATGAGCAACAATAGCTTGTATGGGCTGATGCTGCCAATTATTGACTTCAACTAGAGGAGTCGTCAATGCCTCTAATTCTGGATGAGAAATAACTTGAGTAACCAGAGAAAAATAAAATGTGGAACCTCTAGACGCAGCCTGAGAAGACATGAGGTTATGACTGTGCCATTCAGCAGGCGGATTACCACCAACACACCCCCGGCTTTCTACCCAAAGATGGCCTCCCATCATCTCGCTTAATCTTTTACTAATCACCAGTCCCAGCCCTGTACCGCCGTATTTGCGAGTCGTTGAAGCATCCGCTTGGATAAACGGTTGAAATAATTTTTCCATTGTCTCTTGGGAGATACCAATGCCTGTGTCTTTGATGGTGAAAAGAATTTCGCAGCAGTTTTTAGCTTTTGGTGTTGTCAATGGTTGAGTGCGAACAGAAAGTAAAACTTCTCCTTCTGGAGTAAACTTAATGGCATTGTTGAGCAGATTCATCAGTATTTGCCGCAAACGGGTCAAATCTCCCACAATCTCGGTGGGTACTTGGGGATGAATCAGATAGGCTAATTTAATATCTTTTTGAGCTGCTTTGGGCGCTAATAGGTCGATGACTTGTTCTACACAAGTTCTCACATCAAAAGGTTGTTGTTCTAATTCCAACCTCCCCGACTCAATTTTAGAAAAATCTAAAATGTCGTTGATAATTCCCAGTAAGGCATCACCGCTAGTGAGGACTGTTTCGACAAAGTCTTGCTGTTGAGGGGTTAGTTCAGTCTCTAACAACAGTCCTGTCATGCCAATAACGGCATTCATGGGAGTACGAATTTCGTGGCTCATCATGGCCAAAAATTCGCTTTTTGCCCGGTTGGCAGCTTCTGCGGCCCGTTTTGCTTGCTCTAGGGCAAAGTTTTTGATGGTGAGTTCTTCTCGTTGCCGAGTTTCTTGCTCTAATAGCTGGGCTTGGGCTAAAGCGATACCCAGTTGATCTGCGACTGCTTCTAGGAGTTCAATTTCTTCGGGAGTCCACTGACGAAAATAGCTACATTGATGCAGACAAATTGCGCCGTTAGGTTCGCCTTGATAGGAGGTGCGCACAGCTAACAGGGATTTGAGTTGGACTTGATGACAAATGGATGCAGCAGGCTCTAGCAAAGCATCTTCGTAGACGTTAGCAGAGGCGATCGCTTTATCCTGTGCCATCATTTGTAAAACATGAGGATTAGCCGTCATCGTACATTCCCATTCCTGCATGGAGCAGTTACCAGGAACATTATTATATTCGGCTACTAGGGGAATGCGGGGGTGGGGGTGACTAATGTAAGAATGAATTAAGCAACGATCGACAGCAAAGGCTTGGCCAATCTGGGTGGCAGCCGTCTCAAAAATTTCCTGACTATCAAGGGTCTGCCGAATTTTCTGGGTGATTTTTCCCAGCAGTAGTGTGCGATGTAATTGTTTTTGCAGGGCTTCTTGCGCTTGGACTCGTTCGGTAATATCTTGAATAGAACCAACCATCCGCACGGGATTACCCTGCTCATCCCATTGGGCGATCGCATGAGATAGCACCCATTTATAAGTATCATCATTGCAACGCAGACGATACTCTACGACACAATGGGGAATTTGCCGATGGAGATAATCTTGTTTGATCGCTATCACCCGTTGATAATCATCGGCATGAATGCGGCTGATACAATCCTCATGACTACTAATTGATTGATAATTGGTGTCTTTGACTAATTTTGCCCATTGCGCCGAGCGAAAAGTTTGATTAGTCAGGATATTCCAATCCCAAATAGCATCTTGATTGCCTTCAATTACCAGTTGCCAGCGTTCCTCGCTTTTTCGCAATGCCGCTTCAGCTTGCTGGAGTTCTCTCAGAACTGCTTGCTGATCACTAATATCGACACTAGAACCAATAAAGTGAGTTAGCTGGCCGTTTTCGTCATGAATCGGGGAAACGCTTAATTGGTTCCAATATAAACTGCCATCTTTACGGTAGTTTCGTAGGATGACTTGGCAACTCTGTCCAGTTTTTAAGGCTAGTCGTAGTTCCTCTAATTCTTCTTGCATGGTATCTGTACCTTGCAAAAAACGACAGTTGCGCCCAATCACCTCAATGGCACTGTAGCCTGTGATTTGCTCAAAGGCAGAGTTGACATAAATTATGGGGTTGTTTGCCAGTTTGGCATCAACGATGGTGATGCCACTGTTGCTAGCAGCTAGCGCTCTTTCTCGCAATCTTAAGGTTTCTTCGACTAACTTAAGATCAGTAATATCAAACATGAAACCCCGTAATGTAACCGGAATTCTGTTGACTTGTACCACATTGACAATATCCTTGAGCCAGACGACTCTCCCGTCGCCGGCTAGCATTCGGTATTCAAATTCGTGGTTTTTCCCTCTGGCTGTGGCTTCTTGACAAAAATTTACTGCCCACTCTCGATCATGGGGATGGAGATGATTCAGCCAAAAATTCTCTTCATACCATTGAGAAAGGGGATATTCTAATAAGGTTTCTGCTTGCGGCCCAACGTAGGTAAAACGCCAAGTTTTTAAATCCACTTCCCAAGGTATGACTTTGACTGTTTCTAATAACTCTCGCAATCGAGTTTCACTGGCACGCAGAGCGATTTCTGTTTGGGTTTGTTCGGCAATTCTCTGGATGAGTTCTTGATGTTTGAGTTTATTGCTTTGAGCAAAATAAATTAGTAGTCCGACTGCTGCGGCATTGAATATGCCAACAATTAAGACAAATTTCGGTACAGGTGAGTGTAGACGTGTTAGAAGTTCTGGTAGATAAATCTGCGATCGCTCAGAAACTCTCTCTTGCTTGTCTATTGCTGTGGTAATCTCAGTTGTGGTGGCGATCGCTTGTTGTTGAATCAGTTTTTCAATGTTAATTTGCTCTTCAATCAGTAGTCCTAACCAAAGTAAAATCACCACAAAAAAGATGGCAATACCTGCAAGCAACGGCAGCAACTTCTCATTACTAAGCAATTTCACAGATTTACATCGGTGACATTTGTGCTGCCTATCCATCCACTTATTCATCCTCCAGCACTTCTAACACTCGTTTCACCACTGGTTTTTTATTTGTAAGGTAATCAAAATACTACAACAACAGAACAATTACTTAAATTATTTTCCTCCGAAAAATTATATTTTAGATAATTGCCCAGAAAGATTTTACTGCCATCAAAATACTTACTTGTTATTTTTAATCAATTTTGTAGGAGAATACTAGGCTATCTTGGTAGCATCTACAATAAAACTTTATTTATCTTTAATATTTCTGTTTCTTTGCTCCTCAAAAAACAAAATATACAGCTATTAACTTGCTAGTTGCTATATAATTGACAAGAAAAATCTATATAATTAATAACCATATCAATATCAAGAATGAGCTAACGTATATCTTGAAATACTGTATTTTATTTTCTATATACTACGCAATATATAGGAATCCGATTTGATTTCTGAATCACTCTTAGAGGTAAGGGACTGGGAACTGGGAAGAAAGAATAAAGGTGTACTGAGTTTTGTATGCCTAAGCGCAAGCTACGCTGTGTTGGGTTTCCTTACCTCAAACACCACTTCACTCAAGTCAAGCTACTGCCTTGGGGAGGCAGTTACCACGCCACTACGCCACCAATGGGGTATGAGGGATGGGGAGAGGGGAGACAGAATTGTCTCTTGCCCAGCTTCTCCAAAAGAATTGTTAAAATATTCAGGAAGATAGAGGTTAATTGCCTTGGGTAATATCTTTTTTTGGTAAATATTTCTAAAAAAACTGTGTTGGCTGTTACAATAATGTTAAGAAAAGTTGCCCGTTGCACTTGGGAACGCGCAAACGGGTTTTAACTCCATTGAAAAGACAACGCGAAAAATTATCGGGTAGACCAGCTGTGGGAGGCTGGTTTTTTTTTGCCTGAGAAACTTTTGATATGCAGATTGATTATTTTTTGTCAATACTGCTTGGGAGGTATTTACCTCGAAAAATTGCTCTAATTGACTAAAAATTTGTTAGCTTACCCAATTTGATTATACAAAAAAAATCAGTAATTCCCAGGTATCTTCTAATTTTGACTAGTTAAATACACTAGAGATAATTTAATTACCTGGCTCCCAAGGCTTTGATAGTAGTAAATATTACGCACAAATCTCTACCAAGCTCTCTAATCAAAATACATAACTAAAAAATAGTTAAGTAAATATACATATTCTTTTGATGAAGATTTAGGCTAAAAACTCTTATTTCAAGAGTTCTTTAGTTAATCCAGCATCCTAGAATCTCAATACAATGTTTGTGTAAAAATAACCGTTTTCCTCTACACAATAACTAATCAGGCGTGTCAGGCTATGAGTAGCAATTGATTCAGGAAATACATCAATGTTTACTCTTCAAAAACTCTCATTAGCTTTAGTTGGAACCGCAGTTGTGGTGATGGGTGCTAACCCAGCAAGCGCTTTAGTTCCCGCTAGCCCAATTACTTTAACTAGAGGTGGTAGCGCTCCTGTTGCTGGACAAGGTTCACAATCTCTTATTCCTGGCTCTCAAGTTGTTGACTTTAATTCAGGTACAGCGACTGATCCCAACGGATTTGTCACCTACTCTGCAACTAATGGCATCGTTCAAGGTAGCGTAGGTGGTGAATATGCTTCTCCATTCGGTAATGTCAGTAAATATCTGACAATTTCACCTGCTGGAGAAGATGTTGCTGGTGGAACTGGTTCTGTAACTCTCACCTTTGCTGACGCTGTTGATTACTTTGGTTTGTACTGGGGATCAGTAGATACATACAACTTTGTAGATATCTATAGTGATGGTATCATACTGCAAACATTCAGTGGTGTAGATGTTCCCGGCGCACAAGCTAATGGTAGCTGGACTAGCAATGCAGACAACGTTTTTGTCAACTTTCTCGCGGCTCCAGGCGTAACCTTTGATCAGGTAGTTTTGAGATCAAATGGTCGTGCTTTTGAAAGCGACAACCATACTTATAGAATTGCTGCTACCAGTGTTCCTGAACCTGGTTCTATGTTGGGTTTACTAGCTGTGGGTGCTGTAAGTTTTGGTTCTTTGATCAAACGTAAATCAAAGCTAGCTTAAGTTTCATTAAACAGTCATTTTAACTATAGTTATCAGGCAACGAACAAAGGATACGCTCGCAATTGAATACAAGTCATGAGATACCAAACCCAGTGAAAATACTGGGTTTTAATTTTTTTCTAAGAGGACGTTTAAAAAGTCTGTTTCTTTGTCATGTTGAATGCAGCGTAGCGGAATGAAACATCTCGGTATGTGCCACAAAACCTAGATTCTGACTGACGCTCCGCTCCAGTCAGAATGACATTTTTATACCTACTGAAACTTTTCCAACACCCTCTAAAAAAAGACGCAAAGATTTTCTTTGCGTCTTTTTTAATGAGATGAAAAAACTAGAAACTAAATGTCGTTCTTAGCGCACCAATGAAAACGCTATCATTATTGTCATTGTGGTCTGGCGCTGTTAACCAAATAATTCCTGGTGTGATGGTGATATTGTCGCTCAGTTTGTATTGATAGAAGGCTTCAATGTGGTAGGAAGTATCTTGATCTTCGGCTACTACACCAGTACTCGAACTTGTCACCTTGGGTTCCATACCCGCAATGATTCCCGCTAAGTTACCTTTCTTGCCAAGGTCAGGGAAGCCGAGGGTTACAGCATAATTCCAAATGTCCACATCTCCACGGTCGGCTCCTGTAAGGATGCGACTATTGGTATAACCAGCCCAACCACCCAAGACAAATTTGTCACTGAGGCCAATTGATGCTTGGATACCATAGGAGTTGCTAGAAAAAGCTTCTCCCCCGAAATCTGTAGCCGCATTACTACCTGTAAGTAGTGGCTGTCTGTAAGAATTGAGGTATGTTAAACCGAAGGTGATGCGATCGCTAGGTTTAACTGTCAACTGAGCTAATGCACCGTAAGCTCCATCAAATAAACCATTTTTATTTGTTGGGTTATTGGCTGTACCACTCAAATAACCTAAAGAAAGCGCCAGTTTATCACTAAATTGGTGGGTGACTCCCAAACCTGTACCACCTATTTGACCATAAATAGGGTTGCGTGTACCAAAGGTAGACAAAGCACCAAAACCCCCATCACCATCAAAGATGTTCACTGTGCTGGTGAGGTCATCTGCTGCACCAGCATTAGCAATGGCAATTACTTGGGTTTTGTCACCCAAGGGAAATCTGTACCACAGTGCATCAATAAAGGCATCGTTGCTGGGGCTAGCATTGGCAAAAAATTGGTTTCCTTCTGGGGTTTTTAGATCAGGGGTGGTGATATTGTTGGTTTGAATTCTGGTGAATAATGTATCTTTGCCAGTAAAGCTGGTGACAAATTCCACCCGCGCCCGTACTCCCAAGGTGGTATTCTGGTCTGTGATCTCTTCACCGTTGACGCGATCGCCTGATAAAACATCACTCACAACAGCCACAACTTGTCCTTGCAATTTAGTTGTGGTGGAAAATTGATTGGCTTCCAATTCAGTAGCACGTGCTTCTACAGCATCAACTCGACCTCTGAGTGTCGCTAGTTCGGCTGCAAATTGTTCTTGCAACTTTTGCAGTGTGGCTAAGTCTTCTTTTTTAACTAAATCAGCCGTAGCAGTAGCAATTAGTTCGTTGATTCTCTCTAGACAAGCATTCAAACCGGCGGCAAACTCATATCGAGTCATTGCCCGATTACCACGATATGTCTGATTGGGATACCCGGCAATACAACCGTAACGCTCTACCAATGATTGCAATGCTTGGAATGCCCAATCTGTAGGTTGAACGTCTGATAATTGAGACACAGAGGTAACTTGTGACATTACCTCTTGTTGAGTATTATTTTCAGCTTGATTGTCTTGGCTAACTATGCTTGATGGTGCGTTTGTTTCTGTTGAAGCAGTCGTCTCTTCTGCAAATGCACTATGTCCAAATAACAGCATAAAGCTGCAAAATAGCGGACTAATCAGCAAGTATTTCCCTAATTTTTGCATTTTTTTCCTCACACGTAACTCACACTCATCTGGGCTTGATAACTTCTTGATCAAGCTTTGGTGAGACCACATCTTCTTAATAAGTGTTCTCAGAATATTAACAGTACTGAGCAGATTTGGTAACAACAAAAGTCAAGAATTTATCAATTATTAAGTTCTTGTGAAGATACCAAATGTCAAATTATCCCCAAAACTTATGGTAATGGCCACTACATAGTCAAGTTATCTTGTGTAAATGAGAATGATAATTATTATAATATACGGTGTACAATGAGTATCATTGTCAAAATCATATTTTAACTCTGACTACAGCAGTGTCAGAATCCTTTCAGGGAGGAAAATCGTGATCTGGAATTGGATGAGACAGGCAACAGCTAAACCGAAACATGGCATCCTGTCGTTAGTAGCTTTATTAATGTTGTTCGCTACAGTTGGCTGCAACCAGTCAAATACGACTCAGGAAGCAACAACTCCACAGTCACCACAAGTACGGGAGGCTGCATCTACACCGTCGCCAGAGAAACAAAAGATAAAAGTGGTGACGACATTTTTACCAATGTATTTATTTACTAAAGCCGTTGCTGGAAATACCGCAGATGTGGAAATCCTCATCCCCCCAGGTACGGAGGTGCATGAGTACCAAGCGACACCAGAGAATGTCAAAGCGATCGCCACAGCTAATGTTTTAGTCAAGAATGGTTTGGGATTAGAAGCGTTTCTCAAAGATACGGTCAAAAATGCGCAAAATCCCCAATTAAAAGAAATCGATGCTAGTACTGGGATTAAACCTGTAAATGAAATTTCTCCAGTTGAGAATACAACACCAGCAGAAGACCATGATCATGACCATGCTGAAGGTAATCCCCATGTTTGGTTAGATCCAGTTTTAGCAAAACAGCAAGTGACAAATATTCGAGATGGGTTAATTGCGGCTGATCCTCAGCATAAAACTATCTATGAAGCCAATGCGGCTGGTTATATTCAAGAATTAGATAGTTTGCATAGTGAATTTCAGCAGACTTTACAAAAAGTGCCTAATTGCACCTTTATTACCTTTCATGATGCCTATCCGTATTTAGCACAACGCTACAAACTAAAACAATTAGCAGTAGTCCAAATTCCTGAAGATCAACTCTCCCCAACCGATGTCCAAAAAGCAGTTAATGCTGTCAGAAAATATAAAGTCAAAGCCTTATTTAGTGAACCAGGAGTAGATAACAAGTTACTTAAGAGTCTATCCCAAGATTTAAAGTTAAGTTTGCAAACATTAGATTCTTTAGAAAATGGCACAAAAGACCCACAACATTATTTCCAAGCAATGAAAGCTAATTTACAAACTCTAGAATCTAGTTGTAAATAGCTAGCGAAAATCCTTCCTCTGACTGTAAAATTATTTATCATTTAGAAATCATGACCTTGCCTATTTTAAAAGTTGAAGGATTAACTGTATATCAAGGTAATTATTTAGCTGTGCGGGATGTTTCTTTTGAGTTATCACCAGGAACTGACACAGCAATAGTGGGGCCCAATGGTGCTGGTAAAAGTACTTTAATCAAAGCTATTTTAGATTTGATTCCGCGCAGTATGGGTAAGATTGAAATATTAGGTCGTCCCCTTAATAGATTGGGAAATTTACGCCATTCGTTAGGCTATATGCCTCAAAATTTTATCTTTGACCGCAGCTTCCCCATTTCTGTTAATGAGTTGGTAGGATTAGGATGGGTAGCTAAACCACAAAATAAATACTCATTTTTTTCTATGATGACAAATCAAAATCATGAAAAAAATACAGCAGTAACTACAGCTTTAAGGCGAACTGATACTTATCATCTACGAAATCAGGCAATTGGAACTCTCAGTGGTGGTCAATTAAAGCGAGTTTTGCTGGCTTACTGTTTAGTTATCCCACGAAAATTACTAGTTCTAGATGAAGCCTTTGCTGGGGTGGATATGCAAGGTGCAGCAGATTTTTATGTAATGTTAAACGAATTAAAGCAGCAGGAAGGTTGGACGGTTTTACAAGTTTCTCATGATATTGATATGGTCAGCCGTCATTGCGATCGCATTCTTTGTCTAAATCAAACTGTGGTTTGCACTGGTCAACCAGATATAGCACTCTCACCCCAAAACCTGTTAGCAACTTACGGCCCTGGATTTAGTCGCTATCAACATCACCACTAAACAATTCAGAAATCAAAATACTTTTGCTTTGATTTTCTCCCACTAAATCATCCGCACAGCGTCTCGTAAAGAAGATTTAGTGGTTCACCCAGCTACAATTAGTGGCGGATTGAATCCCCTACTAATCGATTCTGACTCCTGAATTCTGAATTCTTCTTTAATTAGTCTCATTCGTCTTTTTCATCTAAATGTTCAGCAACAGCCTGATAGAGATGAAAAATATGATTGTCGTGGAGACGGTAAAATACATTTCGCCCCTGCTTGCGATAAGTTACTAAACGCATTGCGCGCAGGTTTCTCAATTGATGAGAAACAGCAGATTCACTCATATTGAGTAATGTAGCCATATCACTGACACATAGTTCTTTAGTAGCTAAAAAAGAGAGAATTCGCAGACGATTAGCATCTCCTAAAAAGCTAAAAAAATCTGCCATACGTTGAGCTTTTTCTGTACTGAGAACCTCATTAGCTAATGGCTTAATAATTTGGGGTTGGATATTTTCTGCAGCGCAAGCGGCATTAGATGGAATCATGTTAATTAAGGACATTAAATTATTTAACTTAAAAGTAATTCAGGTGAAAATTGATATCTAAAAAAATTTTTAATCCCAGACATGGTAATAATTATATACCTGAATGAAATTTTATAAAAAAATAATAATTAAGATATATTTCTAGGACTGTATTAGGTAAACCACTAAAAAATTGAGAAATCACCAAAAAATTAATTTTATGACTATGACAATTTTTGATTCTCTGCTGCCTATTTCTAGCCTTCTCAATTGGTTAGCTGTGGCTGGTAGCCATGATTTAGTGAGTTTACTGCAATTCCCCTTTATGCAACGAGCGATCGCTGGTGCTATTTTGATGGGAATATTGGGGGGTTTACTCGGCAGTTTTGTGACACTGCGCCAATTATCGTTTTTTAGTCATGCTGTTGGTCATGCAGCATTAGTGGGTGTAGCGTTGGGTGTATTGCTACAGGTCAATCCTACTTCCATGCTGTTGCCTTTTACTTTAGTTTTTGGTGTAGTTGTGCTTTACCTGATTGACAAGACCGATTTGGCTAGTGATAGTGTACTTAGTATAGTTCTCTCTGGTGCGTTAGCGATCGGTGTCATGCTCACTAGCCTAATTCAAGGCTATCGGGGCAACCTAATGGCAGTTTTGTTTGGTGATATTCTGGCTATTGACAACACAGATTTGATTTTGACTTTGTTGGTGCTTGTGAGTAGTAGTATATTCTTACTATCAACTTTGCCGCAACAAATTTTATTGACTCTTAACCTAGATGTAGCCAAAGTTCAAGGCATCCCGGTGCAATTGTACCGTTATGGTTTTGTCATCTTGCTTTCATTAGCCGTAGCTGTAGCTATTAAAGCCGTTGGTGTATTACTTGTCAATGCTTTTTTAGTGATTCCAGCTTCCACTGCCAAATTAATCACCCACCATTTTAGTAACTTTCTCTCTATGTCGATGATTGTTGGTGCTACTAGTAGCATTGTTGGCATGATTGTTTCCGGTACTTTTAACCTTGCTTCTGGCCCTAGTATTGTCCTTGTCCAGTTTCTTCTGTTTGCCACGGTGTTTACTTGGGTAAAGTTGCGGTTGAAGGCTGGATAATTTTTTTTGTTTAAACTCTTGCCAAATTATTTTATGTTTGCTACATTAAGTAATCGTGGCAAAGAAAAAACCCAAGCCGGGATAGCTCAGTTGGTAGAGCAGAGGACTGAAAATCCTCGTGTCACCAGTTCAAGTCTGGTTCCTGGCATCTCCTCAAACTAAGAAATATATAGATAAAACAAGGGTTATAAGCTCTCAACTAAACGGGAAGATAGCTTATAACCCTAAAACTTTGGGTATTTTTGGGCGAGTTTAGACTATTAATTGGTGTAAAGATGGTGTAAATGGTGTAAGCTATAGTACATTTACACTATAAAACAAATGTACTCAAAAACTCCTACAGGACGATCCTCTAAGGGGTCTGTCACCATAATTAATTCTAATGGTCGATTACAGTTGAGGTTTAGCTACGGCGGGAAGCGCCATTACTTTTCTACAGGGTTACCGGATACCCCTGCTCATCGGAAACTGGCGGAACTGAAAGCTTCTGAGATAGAAAAAGACATTTTATATGAAAGATTTGATGTCACTTTAGAGAAGTACAAGCCCAAATCCGCTCTCAGTAAGGTTACACCAGTTACACCAATTCAGAAACCAAAACCAGAGTTAGATGAGCTATGGAATAAATATAGTGATTTCAAAAAACCTCAAATCAGTCCTAGTACCTTCGCTAAAGACTTTACCAAGCATCGAAATCACATCGCTAAGTTACCCACACGATCGCTAGATAAAGCATCAGCTATTCGAGATTATCTCTTGGCAAATTTAACTCCAGATGCGGCCAAACGTTGTCTAACTCAGTTGAAAGCTTGCTGTAATTGGGCAATGAGAGAAGGGTTAATCGATGCGAACCCTTTTGCTGCTATGAAAATCAAAACCCCAAAAGGTGCGATAGAAGAACAAGATGTTAATCCTTTCACTAAAGAAGAAAGAGATTTAATTATTCGTACTTTTGCTAGCGATCGCCACTATAGCCACTACACTCACTATGTGCGTTTCCTTTTCTTTACAGGGTGTAGACCATCTGAGGCAATTGGTTTGAAATGGAAACACATTACCAATAGTGTTATTCAGTTTCGGGAATCTGTTGTTGTTTCTGAAGACGGCTTAGTCTTAAAAGAGGGCTTGAAAACCCAAAGAAAGCGGGATTTCCCCACTAATTCAGAAGTAAAAGCAATTTTGGATGATATCAGACCGAAAGAAGCTAATCCTGAAGCATTAATTTTTACCAGTCCAAAAGGAAAATTTATCGACCATCACAATTTTTCTAATCGTGCATGGAAAGCAATCTTAAGCAAATGCAGCATTCCCTATCGCAAAAGCTACCAGACACGACACACATTTATTAGTTTTTGTGTGGAATCACATATTAACAGCACTGCGATCGGGCGATGGACTGGAACCTCCGCCAAGATGATTGACAATCATTACGGTGCTACTAATTTTACAAATCTAAGACCACCTGAACTTTCTTGAATGGGGTAAAAATGATTCAACCAGAAGATAAGTTAATACAGCTTACGCTAACAGGTAAATACTGCCAAGTAACTTGTAAATTAATCAGAGAAGTTGGCAAACATCAGTTTTGGGATGCTACGTGCAGATTTTCTCAAGTCGGATCAAATGAAGGTACAGACGAAGAGAAAATAGCATTTTTTCTTTCTTATTTGCCATTGAGGAACACTTCTATGTTCCTGGTAGCGTGATGCTCCTATATAAGCAATCACATCCAAACCAAATTCATTCTGTGGTAGAGCTAGGGAACCTTCTTGCTCTGGTCTATATGCTTTTTTATACCGCATACATGACTGATTTTGACATCGCCGAATTTTTAGCTGTAGTTCTACTACCCCATTTAACGTTCTTATATGTCGAGGATTATTGTATTCATTCCACATTGCTTGACCACACGAAGGGCATTTTTTTTGAACACAATCGAGTACTTCAAACGATGTTGCCTCTGGTTTTAAACTTTTTCTTACCAAGTTCTTGCACCATTATTTCGCTACAAGCTCAAGATGACAGGATTTATGCTCCTCTCTAGTAAGTTTTGCCACGCTAGGTTTCTTCTTTTAGTGTCTTTGCTTCTGGTCTTGCCCAAAAACTATGATCTCCTGCTAGAAATGGCCGTTCATCCGTCGCTACCTCCTGTACTAGCAGTTTCATCAGTAACACTGACTGCTTTTCTCTGGCCTTTTAGTCCAAAGTCCAGAACATTACCGATTTTGAATAAAACTAAGATACTGATACACAGTAGTCCTAATGTTGAGGAATGTTCAGGAATTTGAACGACGAAACCGTGAGAGATGCCGTTAATATCTAAGTAGCTACCAACCACACGATTGCGATCGCTAATGTCGAAAGCTGAGATAGAGACTGCATCAGCTAGACTAATCGGTGAAAATGATTTACCAGATGCGTAAAACGCCTGGCTTCCTATATCATTGACGAAATTACCAACTATTTTATCTTGGTTGTTAATCCCGAATAATGTTGTAGAAAATGCCCCAGGAGCTTGAATAGTGGTGAATTTAGTGCCATCTAGCAGAAAACCGCTTACTAAGCCTGTGGAATCAGCGAAGAAACCGACCATTTTCCCTGCATCATTAATGTCAGTAACAAAAGTTACTAAAGACTCAGGAACATTAATGGTGGTTACATTACCGCCATTGAGCAGAAAACCGCGACTCACACCACTACTATCAACATAAGAACCGACAATGTGACCAAAGTTGTTAATGCCAAATACCGTAGTAACAATCGCATCAGGCACATCAATCGTCGTCAAATTACTGCCATCAAATAAAAAACCTGAATTTCTAGTACCATCGCTGAAGAATCCAACAATTTGACCGGAATCGTTGATGTCAAAGGCAGTAGTGCTGATGGCATTGGGAGCTTCTATATTACTGAATTTTTTATTGTCTAACAGAAAACCACGAACAGTTGTTTCATCAGCAAAATTACCAACAACTTGACTATAATTATTAATCCCGAAGGCATTGGTGGCCAGTGCATTCGGTACATCAATGGGGTTAGGAGGCAAAGCACTCAAGGAAGCAGCTTGCACTGTGGGAGCGATTGTTAGTGAGAGGCTAAATGTAGTCAAATAAACTGCTAGAGAGTGTTGCATTTTTCCTCAAAGTAATTTCAACAGAACCAATTTCACAGATTGAGAACAACTCTTAGGCGTTGCGGATGATTGCTGAGAAGGTGAAATCCAAGATAAAGTCAATTCCAGGACCGCCGTCAACTAGGATGCTACTACCTGGCACTTTACTGTTGATGGTGAAAGTATCATTACCAAAACCGAGGAAAATATTGGTCGCTTCTAAGAGTGTGTAGCTGATGCCATTACTCATACCTAAGCCTGTGATAGAGTTGGCTGTCATTGTGCCGGTGTTAGGCGCGCCATCACCGCTATCATCTACGTTTAAGGTATCCACACCAGCACCGCCATCGACGAAGAGTAGAGCTAAAATGCCGTTAACTATACCTCCTCTGTTTGGTGCAGAAGTACTGACATTGATAATATCGTTGCCACCGCCAGCAAATATGTTTGTAGTGCTACGGATAGAGCGCACATTAAAAGTTTCTGATCCTACATTACCATAAATCGAGGTTGTAGTACGAGGAAATGTACTGGAAATAGTAAAGTTGTTGTTACCACTGCCTAATATGATACTTAAATTGTTGATTTCTCGATAAGTGATCCCACTTGTCATACCTAATCCTGTCAACTGAGTATCAGTTAATGTACCTGTATTAGCTGTGGTATCACTGCTATCCCTAACTTCGAGGCTATTGTTCTCTGGCCCACCAGTGATGGTTAAAGCAGCTGCTATGCTATTGAGTGTCGGTGTTCCAGCACTCGCAACTTTAATGACATTATTACCTGTACCTGCATTCAGGGTTGTGGCATTAGCGATCGCTTGTACATTCAAATTATCCGCACCGTCACCTGCATTAATGGTAGTTGTCGCACTGGTACTGCTGACAGTAAAGGTATCTGCACCCCTACCCAACTCAATGTTGAGAGTTTCTACTGTGCCGTAGGTGATGGTAGCGGGACTTAAACCAGTAATTGTAGTGGCGGTTAATGTGCCTGTATTGTTTGTATTGTCGTTTGTGTCATTGATCCTTACGGTGTCAGTATCAGCACCACCATTGATGGTTAAAGCAGCTGCTATGTCATTGACTGTTCTTAGTCCGCGATTACCAACATTAATCTCATCATTACCTGCACCTGTATTCAGGGTTGTGCTATGACTGATCGCTTCTACATCCAGAGTATCATTACCACCACCTGTGTTAATTGTGGTTGCAGCACCGGTATTGCTGACAATAAGGTTATCTGCACCTGTACCCAAATTAATGTTGAGAGTTTCTGCTGTGCTGTAATTTATAGGACGGCCAAGACCCAAATTATCAATGGTGGTGCTGCTTAATCTGCCTCCGTTGTTAGCAGTATTAGCACTATTATTGATGTTTATGGTGTCAGTGTCAGCACCACCATTGATGGTTAAATCAGATGCTATGACATTGAGTGTTGTTGCTCCAACACTACCAACATTAATTACATCATTACCTGCATCTGCATTCAGGGTTGTGGCATTAGCGATCGCTTGTACATTCAGAGTATCATTACCACCACCTGCGTTAACCGTGGTTGTTGCACTGGTGCTGCTGATAGTAAAGCTATCTGCACCTGCACCCAGATTAATGTTGAGATTTTCTACTGTGCCGTAGGTGATGCTACCAGAACTTAAACCAGTAATTGTAGTGCTGGTTAATGTGCCTGTATTGGCTGCTGTGTCGCCACTGTCATTGATGTTTACAGTATCAATACCATTACCACCAATGATGGTTAAGGCAGCAGCGATCGCATTGACAGTATTCGATGTGCTACTACCAATATTAATTACATCATTACCTCCACCTCCATTAATGGTTGTGCCTGCACCGCTAGTTCCCTGCACGTAAATTAAGTCATTTCCTTCACCCGCAGTCACAGTATCTTCACCAGTACCACTGTCGAGGGTATCGTTACCTGCACCGCCAGTAATGTTATCGTTACCAGCATTACCATAAATGGCGATCGCTTGGTTAATAGCCGAGGCATTAATTGTGTCATTGCCTGAGCCACCTGTAATGGTGGTAGCTGCACTAACTGCTTGTACAGTTAAGTTATTTGAGCCACTACCGAGGTTGATATTTAGAGTTTCTACTGTCCCATAAGTGATGCCATTGCTACCCAAGCCTGTGAGGGCTGTGGCTGTGAGTGTACCTGTATTGTTAGCAGTGTCGCCACTGTCATTGATGGTGATGGTGTCAGTGTCAGCACCACCATTGATGGTGAGAGCAGCAGCGATCGCATTTACGGTTGTGGGTGTGCCACCACCAACATTAATCACATCATTACCTGCATCGGCATTCAGGGTTGTGGCATTACTGATCGCTAGTACATTGAGAGTATCATTACCGCCATTTGCATTAATCGTGGTTGTTGCACTGGTGCTGCTGACAGTAAAAGTATCTGCACCTGTACCCAGATTAATGTTGAGAGTTTCTGCTGTGCCGTAAGTGATGGTACCGCTACTTAAACCAGTAATTGTGGTGGACGTTAATGTGCCTGTGTTGGCTGCGGTATCACCACTGTCATTGATAGTGATGGTGTCAGTTTCACTACCACCATTGATGGTTAAAGCGGCTGCTATGCCATTGGCTGCTTGTGTTCCGGCACTACCCACATTAATCACATCATTACCTGCATCGGCATTCAGGGTTGTGGCATTAGCGATCGCTAGTACATTGAGAGTATCATTACCGCCACCTGCATTAATCGTGGTTGTTGCACTGGTGCTGCTGACAGTAAAGGTATCTGCACCTGCGCCCAGATTAATGTTGAGAGTTTCTACTGTGCCGTAAGCGATAGTGCTGGGACTTAAACCAGTAATTGTGCTGCTGGTTAATGTGCCTGTATTGGCTGCGGTGTCGCCATTGTCATTGATGTTGACGGTGTCAGTTTCAGTGCCACCATTGATGGTTAAAGTAGCTGCTATGCCGTTGACTGTTGGTGTTGTGGCACTACCCACATTAATCACATCATTACCTGCACCTGCATTCAGGGTGATGGCATTACTGATAGCTTCTACATTGAGGGTATCCGCACCGCCATTTGCATTAATGGTAGTCGTCACACTGGTGCTGCTGACAGTAAAGTTATCTGCACCTGCACCTAGATTAATGTTGAGAGTTTCTATTGTGCCGTAGGTGATGCTACCGGAACTTAAACCAGTAATTGTGGTGGCAGTTAATGTGCCTGTATTGTTAGCAGTGTCGCCATTATCATTGATGTTGATGGTGTCAGTTTGAGTACCACCATTGATGGTTAAAGCAGCCGTTATGCCATTGACGGTTGTCGGTGTGGCACTACCCACATTAATCACATCATTGCCTATACCTGCATTCAAGGTTGTGGCATTAGCGATCGCTTGTACATTGAGAGTATCATTACCGTCACCTGCATTAATCGTGGTTGTCGCACTGGTACTGCTGATAGTAAAGGTATCTGCACCTGCACCTAAATTAATGTTGAGGGTTTCTGCTGTGCCGTAGGTGATGGTAGCGGGACTTAAACCAGTGATTGTAGTGCTGGTTAATGTGCCTGTGTTGGCTGCGGTGTCGCCAATGTCATTGATGGTGATGGTGTCAGTATCAGCGCCACCATTGATGGTCAAACCAGCTGCTATTGTATTGACTGTTGGCACTCCGGCACTAACAACATTAATTACATCATTACCTGCATCTCCATTAATTGTGGTGACGCTATTAATCGCCAGCACATTAATTGTGTCTACACCACTACCGCCAGTGATGGTGGTAGTAGTATTGGGGTTGGTATTCTGCACCGTGAAACTATTAGCACCATCACCCAATTCCACAGTTAGATTTTCTATGCCGATGTAAAAGAGGCCACTAGCTGCCATGCCTAAGCCAAGAATGTTATTAAAAGTGATACTTCCTGTGTTGGCAATAGTATCAAAGTCGTCATAAACACCTAATGTGTCAACTCCTGCTTGTCCATCAATAGTTAAGCCAGCCAAAATATTATTGAGAGTTCTGCCAACTCTGCCAGCATCAGCTAGAGGAGTGCCAATTTCAATGCGATCATCACCTAAACCGCCTAATACTGTTGTGCTTCCACTGCTAGTTCCTTGCACAGTAATTAAGTCATTACCTGCACCACCTATGACAAAATCTTGACCAGTACCAGTATCTAGGCGATCATTTCCTGCACCACCAGTAATGCGGTCATTACCAGCATTACCGAAGATGGTAATAGCTTGACTAGAAGCAGAAGCATCAATTATGTCATCACCTGAGCCACCTGTAATGGTGGTGACAGCAGTAGTTCCTTGCACAGTGAAGTTATTCGAGCCACTGCCCAGATTTACTTTCAATGTTTCTACTGTACCGTAGGTGATACTGTTAGGACTTAAGCCTGTAATTGTAGTGGCGGTGAGATTACCTGTACTAGCGGCTGTATCGCCACTATCATCAATAGTTAACTCGTCATTACCTTCGCCGCCAATAATGGTTAATGCTCCGGTAATATTATTCACTGTGCCACCCAAATTCGGGGTGAGACTACCTATCTTAATCTGATCGTCGCCTGCACCAGCATCAATGGTGATGGCATTGGTTGCGGATTGAATATTAAATGTATCAATATTGCTACCACCACGCAGATTATGCACATTAGTAAAGGTCAAACCATTAACTGTGCCGTTAGCACCGTTGACTGTCCAAGTGTTGGCGGTATTTTTGCCAATGATGGTTGTGTTTGCACCATTACCAATAATTGTTTCTATCCCAGTCAAGGCGGGATTATTTAAGTCAATGATGACTGGGCTGGTGAAGCCAGAGAAATCTAGGAAATCTACGCCGCCAGCGTCGTCGTTACCACCGCCAATCGTACCAGTGATTTGTCCAGTACCGTTGAAATTAAAGCGATCGCTACCACCACCACCGTCAACACCGCCCGTAAAGGTCACGCCATCATTGACAATAAAGGTATCTACTGTTGCACCACCAATGAGGTTTTCAATATTTCTGAAACCATCTTTGAGGATTTCACTAGTGGTAACAGTCACACCATTAACGGTAAAGGTTTCCGGAGTTGCATCAGAGACTTTCCCTGCACCATCTCCTGTTAATGTCCAAGTTGTGGTGACATTTTCTTCTTGTTCGATGGTATCTTCACCGCCACCACCATCAATTGAGCCTGAACCAAACAGCACACCACCGCGCAGCTTGAAGACATCAACAGCATTGCTACCATTGAGGTTCTGAATATTGCTGAAATTAAACGTTGTTTGCCCTGGTGCGATGAAAGTACCGCTATTGATGCCATTAACTATCCAGGTATTAGTTACACCGCTAAAGCCACCGAGGAGTAAATTAACACCCACACCGCCGTCAATAGTACCTCCTGGTGAGACAGCAGCATTGTTCATTATGAAAGTGTCGCTGTTGAAACCACCTTTTAAGTTAGCAATATTACTGAACCTAAGTAAGAAGTTTTGTCCTTGAACTAATCCAGCATCCTGACTGTCAATTGACCAATTTAGGGCTACACCAGAGTTAATTTGTAGAGTATTTACTCGCGACACTCCACCACCCTGAATACCACCTCCGGCGCTGAGTGAAGCACCAGGTTGGAAGATGAAAGTATTAACCCCTAAACCACCCACTAGCTTACCGATATTGCTAAAGAGATTAATCGCTCCTTGCAGATTTCCTGTGTCAGCACCAGTAATCTCCCAAGTATAGGGTCTGCCATTAGTATTAGCTATCTGGATGGTATTAATACCAGCAAAGCCACCGCCATCAATGGAGTTAAAGCCGGATAAACTACCACCACCACCGACAATGAAAGTATCAGCCCCTAAACCGCCATCAATGTTGCCAGAGAGACTACCGTTGTTATCGAGAATGAATGTATTTTCTCCATTTCCACCTTTCAGGTTAGCAATATTACTGAAACCACCTGTGATACCTGTAACCGTTCCTGCATCTGCCCCTATCACAGTCCAAGTTGTCGTAATATTAGAATCGATCGCTAAAGTATCGTTACCACTTTCACCATCGACTGCACCTGATAGAGTACCACCGGCCAGAGTAAAGCGATCGCGTTCTGTTCCTCCTTGTAAACTGCCAACATTAGTAAAGTTAATGGTGGCGTTATTCCCTTCAATCGGTGAGAAACTCAGACTACCCGCATCAGTTCCTGTCACTGACCATTGATTGAGTACATTGAGAGCTTGGAGAGTATTATTACCACCTTTACCATCAATCGAGGAGACTACATCTTCGTCAGCTATGGTGAAGGTATCTGCATTGTCACTACCCTCAAGCCTAGTAATGTTATTGAAAGAAATAGCAGTTTTAGGAATTCCGGAGTAACGATCGCCTGTGAGAGAAATTGCCTGACCAGCAAAGGCATCTTCTAGAGTCGCTGCTAACTGAATCTCCTGATTATTGAGCTTGATCACAAAGTAATTAGAGAAAGCTTGCCCGGTGACTAAATTATGATTGCGTCTGTTGTCGCTAGTTAAGATAGTTCCCCCGCCAATACGATTAAATGATAATCCCTGCTCCCCTTGTTCGCCTTGTAATAAGCCAGCATTCTGCCCAGAAATTGTCCAATTAACAAAATTGGCACTGTTACTTCGTAAGATATTGTTTCCTAAAGCACCATCAAGGCTACCTGTCAGGCGAGCATTGTCATGGACAATAAAGGTATCAGTCCCATTACTGCCAATGAGGTTACTAATCTGCGAGAATTGATAGACGAAATTTGTTTCCCCACTATCAATTCCACGTAAATTCCAGATGTCAGATTGGCTTTGTTTTAAAGTATTAATTCCGCCACGACCGAAAATTCCGCCACGGTTGAAAGGATTAAAACCGTTAAATACATTTCTTCTGATTTTACCAGCATCCTTAATAGTGAACAAATCGCTACTCGCGCCACCAAACAGAGACTCAATATTTTGGAAATTGTTAACTGGTATAAGTTGTCCTTCCGCGATTCCACGATAACCGATAGGTATCGCCCTTCCTTCATTGGCATTAATGAAAGTTTCTGCCAAGGCAATTCTGTAGTCATCTATCTTAATCGCATAGTAGATGTTATCCCGACCTTGCTCGTATTTTTCTAAAGTCCAATCGTTCAAAGATAATCTATAATTGCTGAGAGCGCGGAAGGCGACAGCTTGACCATTAGACAAGTTATGGGGTCGAGCAAATTCAATAAATTCGCTGACATTTAATCCAGGAATATTGTCGGCTGAACTACGTATACGATTAACATCATTCGCCTTAACTAAAAACTGAGTGCCATTAAGGGGAATAGCAGATTGTAAGTCAATGGGGATGTTGCTACCTGTTTGTGTTAGTTGAATCGTTAAGTTATCTTGACGAATAACTCGATAATATTCTTTATTAACAAGTGTTTCAGTCTCACCCGCTTGATAATCATGTTGATATTGGACGAGATCGCCCGTTACAAAATTATGAGGGCTGGAGAAAGTAATTGTCTTGTTAGTTGTATCGACTCTGGAGCTATTGTAAGTAACATAGGCATATTGACTCCGGTTAAGTAGTGCGTTCTGCTCTAAGCCTTCGCCGCCGATAAAGGTGTTCGTCTTGATCAGTTCGTGGTTATTGCCGCCGTATATTGTTGGGGATAAGGAAATTGGAAACTTACTATTAGATAAATAGGTGAGTTGGACTGTAAAGTCATCTTGACGAATTACCTGATAGAAACTACCACTAACCAATCCATCAATATCTTTATTCGCTTGATCTGTGCCGTTACGATACTGGACGCGATCGCCTGTCACTAAGTTATGGCGATAGGAGAAGGTAATAGTATTGTTGCCAGGATTGACGACGGAGGAAGAACTACCATCAAAAGTTAGCCCTGTGCTGGGGAATATCTTGCCAGCATTAATGTCTTCAATGCCCCAAATATTAGCCGTATCGCTTCCTTGTAAGCTGTTACTGCCACCACCACCATCAATCGTTCCCGATAAACTACCACCAGGACGCAGGAAGAAAGTATCATTGTTGTCGTCACCTTTGATGTCGCCAATATTTTGGAAATTCAAGCGGACTTGTTTAGTTAACCAATGTCTTCCTGGTATGGAAGGCAAAGACAACCCAGTAACTGTTCTTCCTTGATTATCCACAAGGGAAACAGTTGACTCATCAATTCTCTTGACTGTATATAACTCACCGCGTTTTAGTCCGCTTATATCTTTATTTATCTCGTCAGGAGTGGAAAAAGCTGAAGTCGGTCCATAATACTCGTGAGCATATAAGACAGTCTGACCATCCAATAAATTGTGGGGCTGTTGAAATGTGATGCGATCAAATCTAAATAGGGCTGGCGGGACAGGTTGTCCTAATGAGTTAAATCCTCCTACTAAGCTCACTTGATCGTAAGCTTTTCCGGCATTGCCACCATCTATTTCCCAAGTAACACCTCCGCTACCAACACCATCCATCAGGATCGCGTTGTTTCCTTCTCCACCATCAATTTTTCCTATTACTCCCCAGTCAGTTTGTAATTTACCGTTAACTGTCAAAGTTGTGCTTTTGATGTTAAAGGTGTCGTTACCTGAGCCACCTGTTAAATTACCAATATGGTTGAATTCGATATTAGTATTAGAACCGCCTTGATTGAGAGTGTTGCTAACACCAAAACTTTCCAAATCTTCCAGTGCAAAGCCATTAGAGACATTAATTGTCCAGGTATTATTGGTATCAGTTGCAATTAAGGTGGTGCCAATACCGTTACCGATAAAGGTTTCGATGTTGTTAAAGTTATTGTCACCCAGGTTAATCACCACAGATCCGGTGGCTTGGGAGAAGTCAACCACATCGGGTGTATCAGCAAGATTATCGCCACCGTCAACTGTACCAGCTACCTGAGCGGTATCGAGGAAGTTAAAAGTATCTCCACCAGCATCGCTATTAATTATTGCTGCAATCAGGGCATCGTTAGCAAAGTTAAAGATATCATCGCCACCACCACCGCTTACTGTACCTGTAATATCGATGCTGTTGACGTTATCCGTCATGATCAAGCCATTAGCAGTGTTTTGGATGGTAACGATCAACTCAGTGGTAATACTGTCTGCGCCTTGCCCAATCGTGTAGCTAAATGTATCAGTCAGGCTTGTACCTACAGGTAAATTCACCACTTGCGGAGCGGACAATTCCACTGCATAACTGTAAGTCCCATCAGCATTAATATTCAGTCTGCCATAGTTACCTGCAATTACAGTGGATTCATCACCTGTAACTGTTGTGCCTTCAACATCGCTGATGGTGACGGTATCTTCAGGATTACGCGCCAATAACCGCGCCAGTAAGTTACCTGTAATCAGTGCCAAACTAAAGACATCACCTGTTGCATCCGGTGGTACTTCCTCATCAATATGCACTACTGCATCTGGGGCTGTGAAGTTAAAGGTATCGACACCTGCACCACCAACTAAGTTATTAAAGCCAATAAAGGTAATGTTATCAATAACTACCTCATTTTCGCCGATAATTTCCCAAGTATTGTCTTGATCTGAGCCGATGATGGTGCTGTTTTGGTCATTGCCGATGACGACTTCAAATTCGCTGAAGTTAATGTCTTGCAGATCGATCGTTACAGGGTTAGCAACACCTGATAAGTCGATGACATCCACTGTGCCATTAGTATTCTCTCCACCACTGACAGAACCAGTAATTGTGCCTGTACCATTGAAAATTACTGTATCGCCACCATCACCTGCGTCAATATTGCCCGTGAAGGTGACACCATCATTGACAATGAATACATCTGCATCCGCACCACCCACGAGATTTTCAATGTTGGTGAAGCCATTTCTGAGAATTAAGTTGGTAGTGACGGTTTGACCATTGACGGTGAAGGTTTCTGGTGTGGAATCGGAGATTGTACCGGAATCTTCGTCGGTTAAGATCCAGGTAGTTGTAAAATCATCATCATCATCATCGGCACTGCCTTCTTGCTCGATGGTATCGTCACCTTTGCCACCATCAATCGAGCCTGAACCATACAGCACGCCACCGCGTAGCTTGAAGATATCATCAGCATCGCTACCGTTGAGGTTTTGAATGTTGCTGAAGTCAAAGGTATAAGTTGTGCCATCCTTCGTGGCGGTGAAAGTGCCACTATTAACCCCATTCACAACCCAAGTATTGATAGTGTCAGCAATTCCACCACTTAAGATGTTAACTCCGGCACGTCCATCTATTGTGCCACCTTCGGCAACAGTGGCATCTTCTAACTTAAATTCATCGTTACCTGCACTGCCTTTTAAGTTGGCAATGTTGTTAAATTCTAAGAATAAGTCTTCTCCTGTCACTTCTCCGCCATTTTGACGGTTGATCACCCAATTGAGGTCTGTATCAGCATTGATTTCTAGGGTATTTAGTTCCGGGTCGCCTTGTCCACCCTCAACCGTAAAACCAAAGTTCGATAAACCATTGTCCTCAAAGACAAAGGTATCTTCTTCATTACCGCCAATCAGTTTTTTGATTTCCCTAAATGCGGTGGTGTCGTTGCCATTGTCAACTGTACCCGCGTTTTCGGCGTTAATTGTCCAGTTATTCTCGATATTACCGCCCTGTAGGGTATTGTCACCTTCACCACCTGCGATCGCACCTGTAATGTAGCCATCTTCATCGAGGATGAAGATATCATTGTCATCGCCACCAATCAGGTTAGCTATTTGAGTAAAGGCTGTGCTTCCAGAATCATTGGCAATATTCCCGGCATTTTCATCGGTAATTGTCCAAGTGTTCTCAACATTACCGCCCTGTAAGGTGTTGTCACCTGCTCTACCTGCAATCTCACCTGTGATGCGGTTATTTCTTCCTAGGATGAAGGTGTCGTTGTCATTACCACCTGTGAGGTTGGCTATTTGAGTAAATTCAGTGACCCCGCTAATATTACGGACTCTACCAGCATTTTTATTGGTAATTATCCAATTGTTCTCAACATTACCGCCCTGTAAGGTGTTGTCACCTAAACCACCGTCGATCCCGTCTGTAATTTCTACAATGTCTTGATCTACTTGCAGAACGAAGGTATCATCATCATCGCCACCAATCAACTTGCTGATTTGAGTAAATTGTGTTGTCCCGCCGCTATTCTCTACTTTACCGGCATTTTTATTGTTAATTATCCAATCGTTCTGGACATTACCCCCCTGTAAGCTATTTTCATCTTCACCGTCACTTTCGCCGCCGACGATCTGTGTGATGTGATAATTTTCTTGGAGGATGAAGGTATCATCATTATTACCGCCAATCAGTGTAGTGATTTCACTAAATTTCGTCGTTCCTGCACTATTGGTGACATTTCCGGCATTGTTATCGGTAATTGTCCAAGTATTATCGACATTACCGCCCTCTAAGATGTTTTCACCTAATCCACCTGCGATCGCCCCTGTGATGTGGCTATCTCCTGGCAAGGTGAAGGTGTCATTGTTGTCGCCACCTTTGAGATTGGCAATCTGAGTAAAGCTGATATTGTTTCTGCCGTTATCAACTATACCTCGGTTGTCATCAAGAATTGTCCATTCGTTATTGACATTACCGCCCTCTAGGGTATTTTCGCCTAAGCCACCGACAATTCTACCTCTGATCAGTTTGTTTTCTTGCAGGCTGAAGGTATCATCTTCATCGCCGCCGGTGAGATATTGTATTTCACTAAATTCCGTCGTCCCGCCACTATTGGTGACATTACCAGCATCGTCATCGGTAATTCTCCAGATGTTCTCGACATTACCACCCTGTAAGGTATTGCTACCTAAGCCACCGAAAATCGACCCGGTAATATGGCTATCGTCTTCGAGGATGAAAATATCTTCTTCATCACTGCCTATCAGGTTAGCAATGTCCCTAAACTCAGTTGTACCACCGCTATTGGTGATATCACCGAAATTTTCCCTAGTAATTGTCCAAGTGTTTTCGAGATCGCGACCCTGTAAAGTATTGTCACCTAACTCACCAGCGATTTCGCCTGTGATTTGACTGTCGTTTTCCAGGATGAAGGTATCATCGCCATTACCGCCAATCAGGTTGGCAATGTTGCTAAACTCTGTTGTCCCAGCAATATTATCAATACTACCTGTATCGTTACTGGTAATTGTCCAGGTATTTTCGACACTAACCCCTTGTAGGGTGTTGTTGCCACCATTGCCATCAATGCTACCTGCGAGGCTGCCTAAATTGCTCAAGGTGAAGGTATCATTACTGCTCCCGCCTCGCAAATTACCAACGTTGGTGAAGTTTATACCATTAACATTACCAGCATTTGCACCGCTAATTGTCCAATTGGTTGCTACATCAGGGCCAGTAATTGTATTGAAGTTAGCAGACCCACCACCGTCAATTGAACCACTCAAAACACCTGCAACACCGATAGTAAAGTTATCTGAACCTGCACCGCCTACTAAATTACCGATACCTGTAAAGCCGAGGCTGAGTCCCCCAACACTACCAGTATCTGGGGCGGTAATTGTCCAGTTATTATTACCATCAGCACCTACCAAGGTATCCAAGGTAGCTACTCCACCGCCGTTCAGCGTCCCACTAAGACTACCGTTTGCTGTCAAGGTAAAGCGATCTGCACCAGCACCACCAGCGAGATTACCAATATTCTCAAATCCGCCACTAATACCTGTAACAGTGCCACTATTAGCTGTATTTATACTCCAATCACCACCACTGGATTTACCAACTAAGGTATTCAAGGTAGCCAAGCCACCACCATCAATTGAGCTAGTTAAGCTACCAGCCTCGCTCAAGATAAAGGTATCGCTCAAAGAACCACCGATGAGTTTACCAGCATTAGTAAACGCTTTAACAAATACCCCATCACTAACTAGAGTGCCTGAATTTGGTCCTAATATATTCCAAACATTGATACAGTCGGGTGCTTCAAAACTTGCCCCACCGAGATCAATAACGTATACAGATTGACATCCTTCTTCATCATTTTCATCATCATTTTCAGGATCGTCAGGATCGTTATTAACCTTGTCTTCTGGATTTTTAATCTCAATTTTTGGTGGTTCTACTGGTTCTGGTGTGGGGGTTGGTTCGGGAGATGGTTCGGGGGTTGGGTTGATCTCAATTTTTGTTTCTTCGTTTGGTGTTGGTGACCCTGATGGAGTTGCAGAGACACTGATTGCTGTACCAAGTCCTCCACTACCTAAACTTCCTATTACCCATGAAACTCCCCCAATGATCACCGGGCCAACAACACTTGTAACTGGAGAAAGTACTCGAATTGTTCCGCCAAATAGAGCTTCTAATACAAGGTTGGTTGTCACCGCAGTTGAGATTATATTTTCTACACCAGTAACTTGAGTTGGTTTTGGTGATGGGTCTGGTGATGGGCTTGGTGATGGACTTGGTGATGGTGACGGTTCCGTTTTGACTTCAACAGTCTTCTTGTCTGTAATTTTAATTTTAACAGGTCGGGGATCTGGTGTTGGTGTTGGGGTTGGTATCACAATCACCAGTGTATTATTACCCTGTCCGCCTTGTAAATTTTCAACATTGCTAAAGTTAACATCGACTCCAAAGTTCACTTTGCCAGTATTATCCCCTGTGAAGGTAAAGGTGGTATCGGCATTGCCGGCTGTTAAGGAATCATCCCCATCTCCACCATCTATTGTGGTTGCTGGCCCGTTGGTTGTGATGTTTAACGTAATTTGATCTGCTCCATCTAAAGCTGCAACGGTGAGTTTTTCAACTGTGCCGTAAGTGACGGTATTAGATGGAGTTAAAACCACTGAGTTATCATTAACATTGAATACATCGTCTTCTGATGTACCTAAGACTGTCAGAGTGTCAGTTCCTTCATTGCCTTCGACTATTGAACCAGCTAAAGCAGTAACAATTAAAGTATCGTTTCCTGCACCCCCAATCAGAGTATCCAGACCGGCTGCACCGATGAGGATGTTAGCATCTGCATTGCCTATAAGGCTGTCATTTCCTGCTCCACTCGTGACGTTTTCTATGCTGCTGATCCCACCACTAATCGCTGTAGCAGTACCATTTGCTAGATTGACGTTCACCGCCGTGGTGTAACTAGCATAGTTGAGGGTATCTACATCTTCACCTCCGGCTAAAGTTCCTGTCAAAGTCGCGCCATTAGCGAAACTAAATTCATCGCTACCCGCACCACCAGTTAAGTTGAAAATCTCTGTACCACTGAGATTGAAAATATCTGCACCACTACCACCTATTAAGTTCTCAAAACCCGCAAAACTTAAGGTGTTGGTAGCTTGATACTGGTTTGTATCTAAATTCCAGATAGCGGTGGTATTGAGTCCTGTAATGGTGTCATTATTGGCACTACTGCCGAATATCTGCTCAATATTACTAAATCCACCGACAAGGGTATTTACTGTACCGTTAAACCCATCTAAGTCACCCAATCCAGTTAAGCTGACATTCCGAGCAGAGGTATAGGCAGTAAAATCGACTGTATCTATTCCTGTACCGCCACTGAATGAGCCATTAAAACTCGAACCATTGCTAAAAATTAAGGTATCAGCTTGATTACCGCCAATGAGATTTTCAAAACTGCTAAAGGTGAGGCTATTTATACTAATGTACTGATTTGTGCTGCCTAAGTTCCAACTAGCAATGTTGTTTGTACCTTGTAAGGTATCGTTTGCTGTCCCACCTATCAGAGTTTCTATGGTACTGATTTCACCAGTAATTTTGGTGGCTTTAGCAGTAGCCAGATTAATATTAATAGCTGTAGTGTAGGCAGAATAGTCTAGTGTATCGGCATCTATATCACCAGCGATCGCTCCTATTAATTCTGCATTGTCATTCAGTTGGAAAACATCTGCACCTGCACCGCCAAAGAGATTAGCTGTCTGTGTACCAGAGATAGTAAATGTGTCAATATCGTTACCACCTCGTAAATTCTCTATCTCTGAGAAGTTCAGTGTATTAGTGCTGATATAACGATTCGTACCGTCTATTTCCCATCTACCTGCGGTATTCAAACCTGTGAGGCTATCAGCACCACTACTGCCGATAATTGTATCAATATTATTAAAATTAGTAAGATTACCAAATACACCTGGGAAAATACCGCCTTCTGTTCCCGCAAAGCCATCACTTATGCCTACATCTGTGAGGATAAGTTGTTTAGCTGTGGTAGAGGCTGCATAGTCGAGAGTATCTATGCCACTACCACCATCAATTGTAACTATTAAGGTGGCATTGTCATTAAATCGGAAAACATCTGCACCTGCACCGCCAAAGACATTCACTGCGTCTCTATCAGAGATAGTAAATGTGTCAACATCGTTACTACCTACTAAATTCTCAATCTCTGAGAAGTTCAGTGTATTAGTGCTGAGATAACGATTTGTGCTATCTATTTCCCATGTGGCTGTCGTATTCCTACCTCTGAGAGTATCAGCAGCACTACCGCCAATGATTGTATTAATATTATCAAAAACGGTAAAATTACTAGATATAATGAGAATAGGGCCTTCTAGTCCAGCAAAGCCATCATTAGTGCCTAAATCTGTGAGACTAATTTCTTTAGCTGTAGTATAGGCTGCATAGTCAAGGGTGTCTGTACCTGTACCACCATCAATCCTCCCTGTGAGGGTGGCATTGTCATTAAATTGGAAGGTATCTGCACCTGCACCACCTGTGAGATTGGCTGTCTGTTCGCCACTAATAATAAATGTATTGCTACTGCTACCACCAACGAGATTTTCAATGGCGGAGAAGTTTAGTGTATTGGTACTTAGATAACGATTTGTGCCGTCTATTTCCCAGGTAGCTGTCGTATTTAAACCTGTGAGGGTATCAACTGCATTACTGCCAATTACGGTGTCAATATTATTGAATCCATTGGTAATGCTGGCTTCTGTGCCTGCAAAGCCACTAATACCTAAACCTGTGAGGGTAATTTGTCTGGCTGTAGTGTAGGCTGCATAGTCAAGGGTGTCTGCACCTGTACCGCCATCTATTATCCCTGTGAGGGTGGCATTGTGATTAAATTGGAAGGTATCTGCACCTGCACCACCACTGAGATTGGCTGTCTGTGTGCCAGAGATAGTAAAGGTGTCAACATTGCTACCACCAATGAGATTTTCAATGGCAAAGAAGTTGAGTGTATTGGTACTCAGGTAACGATTTGTGCCATCAATTTCCCATGTGGCTCCTGCATTTAAAGCTATGATGGTTCCTGCATTTAAACCTGTGAGGGTATCAACTGCACTACTACCGATGATTGTATCAATATTATTAAAACCATTGCTAATGGCTGCTTCTGTGCCTGCAAAGCCACTAATACCTAAACCTGTGAGGGTAATTTGTCTGGCTGTGGTGTAGGCTGCGTAGTCGAGGGTATTTACACCTGTACCACCATCAATTGTCCCTGTGAGGGTGGCATCGTTATTAAATTGGAAGGTATCTGCACCTGCACCACCACTGAGATTGGCTGTCTGTGTGCCACTAATATTAAATGTATTGCTACTGCTACCACCAACGAGATTTTCAATGGCAAAGAAGTTGAGTGTATTGGTACTCAGGTAACGATTTGTGCCGTCAATTTCCCATGTGGCTGCTGCATTTAAACCTGTGAGGGTATCAACTGCACTACTGCCGACTATTGTATCAATATTATTAAAACCATTGCTAATGGCTGCTTCTGTTCCGGCAAAGCCACTAATACCTAAACCTGTGAGGGTAATTTGTCTGGCTGTAGTGTAAGCTGCATAATTGAGGGTATCTGCACCAGCACCACCATCAATTGTCCCTGTGAGGGTGGCATTGTTGTTAAATTGGAAGGTATCTGCGCCTGCACCACCACTGAGATTAGCTGTTGGTGTGCCTGATATCGCAAAGGTATCAACATCACTACCACCAGTTAGATTTTCCACTCCTGAAATATCTAAACTGTTGGTGCTGGTATAACGATTTGTGCCGTCGATTTCCCAATTGGCGGTGGCGTTAATCCCTGTGAGAGTATCATTGTCACTGCTACCAACTACAGCATCAATGTTGGTAAAGTTATTGCTAATTGTTGTTTCTGTGCCGATAAAACCATCGCTGCTACCTAAGTTAGTCAGGGTGATTTGTCTAGCGGTGGTGTAGGCTGCATAGTTAAGGGTGTCTGCACCTGTACCGCCATCAATTGTCCCTGTGAGTAGAGCCGCGTTATTAAATTGGAAAGTATCTGCACCTGCACCACCTCTGAGATTAACTGTCTGTGTCCCACTAATCACAAAGATATCGACATTGTTGCCACCAATCAGATTTTCCCATCCAAAGAAACTCAAACTATTGGTGCTGGTATAAACATTTGTACCGTCGATTTCCCAATTGGCGGCGGCGTTAATCCCTGTAAGGGTATCGTTGCCACTGCCGCCGCTTAAGGTATTAATGTTGGTAAAGTTAACAGAAATTGTGCTTTCTGTACCGGTAAAGCCATCTTGACTACCTATGCTAGTCAGGGTAACTTGTCGTGCGCTGGTATATTCTGCATAAGTCAGGGTATCTGCACCAGTACCACCATCAATTGCACCTGTGAGGCTGGCATTGTTGGCAAATCGGAAGACATCAGCACCCGCACCGCCACTGAGATTAGCTGTTTGTGTACCGATAATGTTGAAGGTGTCGATGCCAATACCACCCACAAGATTGGTAAAGCCTGTGAAATCTAGGGTATTGGCGCTATTTTCGTAAGTGGAGTTGTTATTAATTTGCCAGCTAGTAATTAATGCGCCTGTTTTATCTTCGAGGGTGTCGCCTGTAACGTTTGATCCTGTGAGTTTATCTACACCTAAAAAGGCAACTGGCCCAATCCCACTAAAGCCATTAGTATCGGTTTTTTCTAAAACTGTGCGTTTGGGAGTAGTGAAACCACTTAAATTTAATTCATCCAACCCGGCTAAGGCATCAAAGACCACTGCTAATCCCGCATTAGCTACAGAGGCATCGATTGTGAGTTTATCTGCTCCCGCCGTACCGATAACTTTGATGAGGTTATCGACATTGGGAGTAATGACAGTGGAATCAATGACTGTTGAGGTGAGATTACTGAATAATTCAATGGTCGTGGTGTCGGCATTGTAGCGTAGGGTTAAATCCTGGGCGGTAGTGCTGGTAACTGTTGCAGCAGATAAGCGGATGTTGTTTTGACCGGTTAGGTCTTCGATGCGGGAGAATTTTAAGGTGCGAGTGCGATCGCCGAAGGCGGGTCTTCGACCATCGCTAAAGGTAGGATCAGCATCAAGATTCCACAAACTTTCACTAAAGGCGTTAGGATTGGCGGTGAGAGTATCTCTGGTATTTGCTGAACCAATAATGGTATTAATGCCAGTAAAGTTGACTGTTCCTGAACCATTAAATCCAGTGATATCCGCACCATTGAGAGTGAGATTAATTGCGGTGGGGAAGCTGCTAAAGTCGAGGGTATCTTCTCCTGCGCCGCCAGTAATTAGTCCTGTAGGATTGACACTCAATTGGAATAGGTCTGCTTGATTACTACCAGTGAGGTTTTCAAAGCTATTCCACTCTAGGATATTTGTACTCAGATAACGATTACTACCGTCAACTTCCCATGTAGCAGAGGCATTTAAACCGATGAGTGTATCTGTCGCTGTACCAGATGCGATCGCATTAATATTGGTAAATCCTCCGATGATGCTGCTGTGTGTCCCAGCAAACCCATCATTACCACTTAGACCTGTGAGGGCAACTTGCTGTGCTGTGGTGTAGGCGGACGCATCTATAGTATCGGAGTCTGTACCACCATCAATTGTGCCAGTTAAATTCGCAGCGTTGTTGAATTGGAATCTATCTGCACCCGCTTGACCTCTTAAATCAGCAGTTTGACTACCAGTAATAATAAAGGTGTCGGCATTGCTACCCCCAGTCAAATTTCTGAAGCCTGTAAAACTGAGGCTATTGGTACTGATATAACGATTTGTACCGTCTATTTCCCAGGTAGCAGAGGCATTTAATCCTGTGAGTGTGTTGCTACCACCACCACCAATGACGTTATCAATATTGGTAAATTGTCCTGTCAGGTTGCTTGTACCAAAAAACCCATCACTACTCCCTAGACCTGTGAGGGTGACTTGTTGTGCTGTGGTGTCGGCAGAATAATTAAGCGTATCAACTCCCGCACCACCATCAATCGTCCCACTCAATATAGAGCTGTTACTCAACTCAAATATATCTGCGCCTGCACCAGCGTTGATATTGACTGTTGTTGCATCATTAATGGCGAAGATATCTTGTAGACTGCCACCAATCAAGTTGTCAATATCATTAAAGTTAATCTGATTATTTAGCGTTCCTGTCCCATTGCCAGTGAGAGTCCACAGATTCGCCTGATTCAGACCAGTTAATGTATCGTTTCCACGGCCTGTGATGTTTTCTGTTTCTGTGAACTCAAATATATCTGTGATATTACCAGCGTTTGTCCCTGTGATATTCCAGTTGACATTTACTCCAGCAGGGCCAAATATTGTATCTGCGTCTGCACCGCCAGCAAATGATAATTGCCCACCAGTAGTTTGTAGAATTTGAATTAAAGACGCATCCAAAAATAGAGAATCATCCCCAGCTAAGAGATTGGCATTAATCTGCGTCTGGGATGAGAAAGTGAATATAGCATCTACTGAAGTGTAATTTGCATCGTCAATACTGTACTCTAACCTATCAGCATTGACTCGCAGATAAAGACTATCTCCCGCAGCACTACCTGTAAAGGTGATTGTATTTGCTGTTAACCCTTCAATTGATAACGGATTAATCGCAAAATTCACTAAGGGTGCAGATTCGATTGGTTGATTAGCGTCCATAAGTCTCTACTGGAATATATTCAAAAATATTGCCTAGACACGATTGAGTCATTTATTGTTATCGATCTAAGATGCGGCTGTTTGAAATGAAGCACACAGTGACCTATCAAACAATAAATTTGCTTTGGATGGTGATGTGTAAAGATATTATTAAGGCTTTTAATACAAGCCTTTAATTACTATGTAGGGAACAACTTGAAGTTTTAAGTAATTCTACTGAAAAACTTCTCACAATAATTAAACCACATAATCAGAAATTACGCAATAAATTGCTCAAACCCTGATAAATTCGTGTTTTTTGCTGTTCCTATCTTCAGACTTTTGCGTCTTCAGACCTTTTGCGTATTTCATGACTATTTGTGCTATTATTCGTGACATTCTGCACATCACCTGTAGGATAGCTAGAAGCCACAACTTCACCAGGACGACTAGGTAATCCACCAGTTCCTGTAATGACAAAAGTGCTTTCTTGCTTCGGACTACGAGCAATACAACTATTAGCAATTAGGGCGTTAGTATCAATAGGATTTCCTTGTAATTCTGTCAGTCCGTTTTGGATAGATGTAATATCAGGCACACCAATCATATTGCCGGAAATTGTACCAGTAGCATTAATATCCTAGTGTGGTAAAACTGTTCGTCTACGATGATGAAATCAGGGATATTTATCGATTACGTTGGGGAGTTGAATTGTTATGGAAGTTTTTAAAGATGCACTTAAAACTTGACAAATTAATTACTAAAAATGTTAATGGTATCACCATACAAATTTACGTTAGCTTGATAGCCTATCTGATTTTACCTAGTGTGGTAAAACTTACTAGAGAAGACGACTCTCTAAATTAGCCAAGTAACCCTTGGGGTCTCTGCGAAATCGATAATTTAATTTTGAAACCCTATGCTTTCAACTCTTGAATTATCTCTACCGCTATTTGGGGTTTGCTCTTATATTTATCGCCTTCTTTTAAGCGATTTTTCGGTTTAAATATTTGGAATATTAAAGGATAAGTAATCCCATCTACTACACCATAAGCATTTACGGATACTATTCCATTCTCGGACTTGTTAATACTGCATCCATCAATTCAAATACTGCATCTTTGGCCTTCCCCAAACTATCGTAGATAGCGGGCGCGGAATTTTTCTAGTTGTGTCAGGATCATCACGTCAATGATTTATCGATTACTTTCATTAACTTTACGGCAGTCAGCAGTAACACTGACTGCTTTTCTCTAGCCTTTCAGTCTAAAGTCCAGTATGTAGGAACATAGCTTCTGTGCGAGGACTTTTGTAATCTGCACTTTGTAAATAAAAATCCCCAACCATAAATTATAGTTGGAGATTAAGCACGTTTAGTGTGAATGAAATGCCAATGTTTCCATTAATTCAACTTCATATGAAGTCAAGCAATTCAAATTTGGGCATTAAATTTCAGCACAAACTTGACACTATTCACTTGTCTTTGCAGCACTTGTAGGTAAGCAGTCGCATCATTGTGGCGACGAAATCTCGCTACCACTATGCAATCATTCCTAGATAAATTGCGAATTATGCACCACGGACGTAGCTGCTCAAAGTATGTCATACTGACTCCTACAATTGCTGAAAATTAAATGAATAATGTGTTTTTGAATTACCTCAATTCACATTAGTTCAGGATATATATAGCAAAACAGGTCTAAACGATATTGACAGATTCATCCTTTTGTGGGTGCAAAATATCATGAAATAGCAAGACACAATAACTGTCTTAAATACTCAGGAATTTCGTCAATATGCTCTAGCAGGAAATCCATCAAACCCAGGTGAAGTAAATCATTACGTGTTGGGTTACGTCGGTTTTGACCATTTCTAAACCACCCCCTAACAGTAGAGTCAGAGCGATCGCAGATTATGGCTATTTGTTCGTAGCTGACTGCCCATTTGGAATAGAATTGTTGGGGTGTCATGCCAAATTCCCAATTGCTGTACATTGAAATCAGCCTTAATTCTCGCAGTTGCAATGGACGAGGTTTGGGCATAGAACAAAGTTAAGATGAGACGAAATTTAAATTTAGTAGGGTGCGTTATGGACGCTAGTCCTAAAGCACGATGAAAAGTGCTGAGATGGTAAAATCTCTGGTAACGTCTTACGGTGGCATTCTACTTTTGTCCTTATTAATGAGAATCTATGTGTACAATCTCAATACTTTGCTTATCGATGTAACGCCAGTAAAACCGTTTTGCCATAGATGCAGAAGAACTCCAAATATCACCATCTTTATAGCGATATCGATGTGTTCTTAAACTCCGGTAAGCTGCACCTTGTTCAGCAAAACATTTAAAAGCTTTGTCGTATTGCTTGCGGTCTGAAGAAGATAAAGTATCCAGTTTTTTTTGAACTTTGGAAGTGAAAACTAAACAGAATTTGGAAGATTGCAGCTGCATTCAATAGTTTCCGATTATCCAAACTTGACCGAAAGCCTTGAAATGTTTACATCACAAGCGGTGGCGATCGCGCTTTTTTTTCAGCAGTCATTTTGGTATATTGATTGTGGTAAATACTTTCTCAAGCTCGTAGCGACTAAACAATAAACGCCGCATCATCAATCACAAATTCCGGTTCTGTCCCCAAGACGGCAATCTTACAACGAGTGTGGGCAGACATCGGATAAAATCGCACTTGATCTTCGCGTTTATTTACCAGTCGAGTTAAGTATTTGGATAAAGTGGTGTACTGGTTCTCATCTAATACACACTCGAAAACTGACTTTTGTACTCGTAAACCGTAGGATTCTAGAAGTTTCGCCACCTTATTACGGCGAGTATCGCTAACAATGTCGTAGCATACTAAATAGAACATTACTACTTCACCAAGCTTAACGGTACTTGCGCTGGTGCAACAGCATCGGCAAAGTCAGAATGTGCAGGATGATGTTTAAACGCAAGCGGACGGTAATATTCCACGTCACCCAGCAGACACGCAAGGTATTCTCGTACTTGTAAGTCCATACATTGGCGATAGCTAACTTCCCCACCGTAGGGATGCAGCACAAATGTTCTTAGCTTGGCTTCCCAATGTTGCAGGAAACGTTGCAAAATATTACGTGGCTGACCTTTACCGTTTCCATTGCCATTTCCGTTGGTGTGGGGGAATTTTCGGGCGAAATTTAATACTAAGTCATCAACAATAGCAGTGCGAAACTCGGCGGTAAAATCCCAGGCTAGGGGTAACTCATGGCGTACATTGGGGTGTAGGATGGCGTAATCGGGATGAAGCCCTGCGGTGTCGAGCAAGGTATATATATATTGATGTAACAGTTGATATCCCAAGTTAAATAACCCGCTTATATGTTGTTGCTGAAAGCGCGAACAGGAGTTATGAAACTTGACTAATGAAGTAACAGCATTATAGTAAACCTGATCTGCTTCTTCGCTATATTCGCGCAGTTGCTCAACAGATGTTGCCAGTGATAAATTATCTATCAACAGCGTTAGGTATTTTAATGCACGCTGGGTTGTATGGTCGGCGTAATATCTAGTCCAGCTTTGCATAAATGTATGTTGATTATGCAACTTTGCCCAGATGATACTTTCCGCAGTCGCCCGATTCAATTCCTTATTACGTGTGTGTTGGCGTTGAAGAGTTTGATATTTATATTGGCGTTGTGTTGTGTTTTCTAATCTGCCTATTAATTCGCCATTGGGAGTTAAATAAAGGACTGGAATTTGATGAGCTACTACAGTTTTAATTACTTCATTGGGTAATTTGATGTTACCAAAGATAATAAGTTGGCTGACATTATTAATCCTGAGACTAACGCACTGCTTTTGCTGATGAAACACCTTTAAATAACTGTGTTGCAATTGGAGAATAGCATCTGGTTCTGTGATGTAAATTGTGGACATGGTTGGGATTAAATAAAAGGTTAAAAGTAAAAAAACGGAGGCAAATATTATGTTTTGCGCCTTGTTTTTTTACTTAATTACATCTTCCCAGATGCCTATATAACCTGATATATAACTAGAATTACTTTGTATATAAGTTTATATATAAGTTTTTTAGTCTATTTTTTTTGAGATTATGAAGATATAAAAAAAGCGATCGCCTTTTTTTCACACTGCTACTCATACAGTATGAAAGAGCGATGCTAATACCATTTCACTTTAATAATGATACAAATACGTGAGTCCGTCAGTCCGTCAGGGATTGTAAATCCCTGTCTCATAGCTAAAGTCCTCTCAAGAGGACTGAATATCAGAGTCCATTTTAATGGACTTAAGCTATGAGACCACCGTTTTAACGGTGGGCGGACAATACCCAACGAGTAAGGGATTGTAAATCCCTGTCTCATAGCTAAAGTCCTCTCAAGAGGACTGAATATCAGAGTCCATTTTAATGGACTTAAGCTATGAGACCACCGTTTTAACGGTGGGCGGACAATACCCAACGAGTAAGCTATATGTATCAGGATTTTTGTGAATTGGTATAACAGCACTTAACTTGTATTTCTCACAAAACGGTAGGGGCGGGTTCACAAAGGAAGCTTCAATCATTCACGAATATCTCGTTAACCCGCCCCTACAGCCTCTGGACTTCGGTTTTATAAATTTCGTGAGAAATGCGGGTTAAACACAATCATATGTTGGGTTAAGCAACACCATAGTTAGTATAAGGACGCTTGTAGGGAGGATGTAACCCCAGAATAATATCTTCTCTATCAACACCCATTGCTAATAGTTCTTCGCCAACATCGATATCAGTGGTATTTTGCTGAAGCCAAATTTTACCATCTTTGATATCAAAGTGTATAACAATGTGATAAATTCGCTTTAGGCCTTTCCAGCCAATACGCATCAATTGGTAGCGATCGCGTACTGGATCAAATAATAGTGCGCTTTCTATATCTTCATCACGGGATTTATATTCGCTATGCTTTTCCAAGAGGGTTTGGATACAAGCGCGATAATACTCTAGTTTATCCATTGCACTATCTGTTTAAAGAATTTAAAAACTACCAGAGACGATTTCGAGAGAATTGTTTCCATTAATTCAACTTCCGAAGAAGTTTAAAGGTGGGACGGCGTATTATTATGAGGTTGCTCCTCTGAGTTTCCATTAATTCAACTTCCGAAGAAGTTTAAAGAGTATTGCGAAATGTTTCTATGGCTAAATAGCGATGCCATTCGGTTTCCATTAATTCAACTTCCGAAGAAGTTTAAAGTTTCTAAAAAAACACGGTCTGGACTGGAATAAAGGTGTTTCCATTAATTCAACTTCCGAAGAAGTTTAAAGTTCTGATAAAATTCTTGAAGCTGAACTGCTGTTAGGGCAATAGTTTCCATTAATTCAACTTCCGAAGAAGTTTAAAGTCAAATATTGAACAAAACTTGGTAAGATCCTCTAAGAATGTTTCCATTAATTCAACTTCCGAAGAAGTTTAAAGACGGAGGAACCTTGGTGGCCGAAAAAGCCCTCGAGTCGTTTCCATTAATTCAACTTCCGAAGAAGTTTAAAGTCAATTTTCATGCTTCTTCAGTCTCCAAAACAGACGCAAGTTTCCATTAATTCAACTTCCGAAGAAGTTTAAAGAGTTTTCGGTGAGATAAGTATTTCTCACGCAAAAATGATTGTTTCCATTAATTCAACTTCCGAAGAAGTTTAAAGGCTGGCTGGACAGTCATCCAAGACGGCGCTTTGCGTTTCCATTAATTCAACTTCCGAAGAAGTTTAAAGAACCTGGCGAAAGTAATGCTGAATTTTCTAATCGCGGTTTCCATTAATTCAACTTCCGAAGAAGTTTAAAGGACAAATCGTCTCAATTGATCAGGTTGGATTCAAACGTTTCCATTAATTCAACTTCCGAAGAAGTTTAAAGTACTATTAACGATAGATATGGAGAGAGGGTTAGACCGTTTCCATTAATTCAACTTCCGAAGAAGTTTAAAGAAACTTGAATGTACGCCCCGTTACTCCTCCGCAGGCGGGTTTCCATTAATTCAACTTCCGAAGAAGTTTAAAGAAAAAACGAAGGGAATGATAGCGGGGAAAGCGGATCGGTTTCCATTAATTCAACTTCCGAAGAAGTTTAAAGAGCTAAGAACGATCAGCTTCTGCAAGATTTACATGAGGGTTTCCATTAATTCAACTTCCGAAGAAGTTTAAAGGAAACCGTTGTCGAACCCAGCACGCAAGTAAAGCCGCCAAGTTTCCATTAATTCAACTTCCGAAGAAGTTTAAAGCGTTCTTTCCGCTAAGACTTTTTGCTGTTCTGTATCAACAAGTTTCCATTAATTCAACTTCCGAAGAAGTTTAAAGACACTATCCATCGGGGTAGATAAACGTTTCCGCAATGTTTCCATTAATTCAACTTCCGAAGAAGTTTAAAGCACTTGTCGTAGTGTGGGTATTGTTCACATTATGGTGGTTTCCATTAATTCAACTTCCGAAGAAGTTTAAAGTGAAAGTTTTTTATCCGGTGAAAGCCGGGGAGAAACGTTTCCATTAATTCAACTTCCGAAGAAGTTTAAAGAATAACTCGAACTGCCTACGTCAGTAGGGTTGATGAAGTTTCCATTAATTCAACTTCCGAAGAAGTTTAAAGTAGAGTTTTGTACTATGGAGTATGTCCCCACTGATTGGTTTCCATTAATTCAACTTCCGAAGAAGTTTAAAGTTAAGAGAGGCAAAGCCGTTTTGCGAAGAGTAAAATCTTTGTTTCCATTAATTCAACTTCCGAAGAAGTTTAAAGGCTTCATTGACGCTGCTATTTGTTTATGATATATAATGTTTCCATTAATTCAACTTCCGAAGAAGTTTAAAGGGCTAGGCTCTGAAAACCTTACCTGAAGCTAATCCTACAGCAGATTTTCGGGGCTTGTCAAATTTACTCAAAATCAAGAGCCTAAATAGAGAATTAAACTAGAAAAACACAATCCCAAACCCTTACAGGATAAGCTTACCGGGGCATTCCACGAAACAATCAGGGTTTCAGCCATTTTACTTATGCCCCGAAATGACTCAACAGTTAAGTTTTACTTATCCCAAATCATTGGACGGTATACATCAACTTCACCCATCAAACAAGCAATATACTCCCGTACCTGTAACTCAATGCAGCGACGGTAAGGTACTTTACAGTCTGTGTGTGGATGTGTAATTTCTGTTTGTAATCTTTCCTCCCAGTGTTTGAGAAATTTTTTGAGTGCATGAGGTTGAAAATAAACACCACCACGTTCATCAGGTGAGGTAAAATCCTCTATGGTAAAAATGTTTTTATTAGTCAAATATATTACCAGAGAATCAACAACCAAAGCTCGAAACTCCTCCATTAAGTCAGATACCAAAGCTGGATGATTGTCACGAGGTACGTGCAAGTTACCAAAATGAGTATGTAAGCCTAATATCTGAATTAATGAGTGAACATTTTGACTTAATAATGTATACCCCAAACTCAACATACTATTAATTGGATCAGTAGGTGGTCGTTTAGTACGCTTCTCAAACACAAATTCCCCTGTCACCAATGAACCTAAAGCTTGAAAATACGTTGTTGCGGCTATCCCTTCATAGCCACGCAACATATTGACATCTTCAGCAAATGGTAGTTTCTCCATAAACAATTCCAGTTGACTAATGGCTTTAGTCGCCTTATCAGACTTCACCCGACGATTTAATCGCATCAACATAATTCTCGAATTATGCAATTTTGCTCGGACAATAGCCTCAGCTTGCTTCCTAGTAAACTCAGGGTTCCGCGAACATTCAACTTGACGCGCCAAATATTCCACCTTCGCCATCCCTTCCGCTTGCAACCTCCCAAAATATCTCCCCTTCTGCGACAAATACATAATCGGAATCCGTCGCTGTAATGCTACACTCACAGCACCATGAGAAACATTACAACAACCAAACAAAACAATATTCGTCACTCGCACAATAGGGATTTTAATTCTTAATTCCTGTTGATAAAAAACCTGGAACTGTTGGTTTTTTGCACTCAAATAAGCCCCTTGATCTGTTATATATAGTGTAGTCATAGATTCCTGCCAAAGATGAGATATGGGTGCGCGAGGAAAACTTACTGGCTTGCTGATATCACAAGCCTTTGGTGGACGAGAGACAAATTTAAATGGACGTTCTTTGGGACGAAAATAAGGCGTACCCGAAGCATTAGTTAACCATTCTCCCTCCGGCTTGGGTTGTGGAGGTGGTGGTGCATAAACTTTGCCATTAGCAAAGCGGTAGCCTAAAAATATAAACTCTTGTTGGGGTAGAAAAATCTGTGTTTTTTCCGGTTGCAAGGTGAGATAAAGTTCTCCCAACCAAGTGATAATTTTATCAAGGATACGGTTAGCTTCCTGCCAACTGCTACACGCAACAGCAAAATCATCACCGTACCTGACTAAATGAATATTATTACTCAGGCATTTTCTGTCAAAACTTGTGAGGTATAGATTAGCTAATGCTCCAGAAAGTATGCCACCTTGTAATACACCTTTACCGAAATTAATGTACTTGCCGGAAATCATAATTCCTGCTTTAATTTGCTGTTCTAGCAACTGCAATATTCCACTTTCTAGATGTAAAGCTTCTAAATTATTTAACAGTAATGCCAAGGACAAATTATCAAAAAACTGAGCAATATCAGCTTTGATAATCCAAGTCGGACGATACTGATAATAAGAGAAAAGCTGTTGTACTGCTTGTTGAATATTCCGCCCTGGACGATAAGCATAGCTACAATCCAGAAAGGCTTCTTCCAGAGGGAAATACAACTCTTCTAAAAGCAGCCGTTGCACAATTCTATCTCGGACAGTGGGAATACCAACTAATCGTTTACCTCCACTTTTTTTAGTTAAATAAAATCCTTTGGCGGGGCTAGGGTGATAAGATTCTTGTTGTAACTGACGTAGGAGAATTGGTAACTGCTCATCAACTGACGCTGCAAACAAGTCAACACTAATTCCATCCACACCAGCACTGCGACTTCCCGCACGGACTTGACTCCAAGCGAAATACAGTTGTTCAATGGTGAACATGATTAAGTAATAAGTAAAAAGTAAAAAGGCAAAAGAAATCAGTTCGTAGTAAGGACTTCAGTCCTTGACTTTCTAAAGACTAAAGTCTTTACTACAAACCGTGATACCTTTAACTTGATTGTCGCTAACAGCTATATAAGCACCTGTATAAGTTTTGCCCAGAGTATATAACTTTGTATATAATTTACAAAATACACCTAATTTCTTTTGACTTTTAACTTTCCTGACTATGCCCAAACGGACATTAACAGCATCCTCAAAAGGTATTGAAAAAGCTAAGTATGCCCTGTTACGTAAAAACTGGACTCAACAAACATTAGCTGATGATGTTCATGTAGCTTCTTGGGCAACTATTAGTAAATTTTTTAACGGTACACCTATTAGTTATAATCTTTTCACTGAAATCTGCATGATACTGGAATTAGACTGGCAAGATATCGCCATACCATCTAATTTAGATATTACAACCACAGAAAACCCTGAACAACCACTCACACCACTTGCAGAAATTTGGCATCAACTGCAATCATTAGGTCATCCCAGTGAAAAAATGGGTCTAGTGTTAGTTAAAGAAGAAACATTAGGTTGGAGTTGGCAAAATAAAACTATTTACGAAAAGTCTGTATCAATAGGTAGTAAAATTCGCTTTGAAATCAATCTAGAAAATCCAGGACACTTATTATTAATACAAAAAGATACATTAGGAAATATTTGGTGTTTCTGTCCCTCACGCTTTGCACCCCAAGCATATCTAGCTCAAGGTAAAACACTTCTACCGCAAGAAAATTCACCCATGAAATCTTTTCAAATTGAAGGAACACCAGGTAGAGAAACAATTTTTGCTCTCATTACAGAATCAACACCTATTTTAAATTGGCTACCGAATCAGAATGATGAACCATTGGAATTAACAGAAACCCATTTGAGTGAATTATGCGATTTTATTAGTCATGAGCCAAGCTGTAAAATTATGTACACAGAATATGAAATCAAATAAAAATTGTAGGTTGGGTTAAGCGAAGCGCAACCCAACATGAATATCGGCAATACAAAATGTATCAACCAAACATGAATATCACAAATGCAAAATATATATTGGTGTTGGGTTTCCTTACGTCAACCCAACCTACAGCTACAGCTACATCTACTGGAATTGACTTATGGAAGAAATTATTAACCAATTAATTCAACTTAATTTAGAAGTAGTCAGACTGGCTGGAGAGGGTAATTTATCACAAGCGATGATGATTGCTCAACAAGCTGTAAATATCGGGATAAGTCAGCAATGCACTGATAATTCTGCATATTGCGATAGCCTAAATAATTTAGCTGAATTATATCGCATTCAAGGGCGTTATTCTCAAGCCAAGCCTTTATATTTACAAGTTTTAGATATTAGAAAAAATCTCTTTGGTGTTGAGCATCCTGATGTGGCTCAATCTTTGAATAATCTAGCAGCATTATATTATGCTCAAGGTAACTATACAACAGCAGAAAAATTATTTTTAGAAGCTTTGGAGTTATGGAAAATATGTTATGGAGAAGAAGATTTTGAAATTGCCCCAACTTTAAACAATCTAGCCGAAATTTATCGAGAACAAGGACTATATTTCAAAGCTGAACAAGTGCATTTAGAAGCTTTATCAATGCGAAAAAGCTTGTTTGGCGATGAACATCCTGATATTGCCCAATCCTTAACTAATTTAGCAAATATTTATATTTTAATAGGACGCTATGCTGATGCAGAAAAAATGCAATTAGAAACACTGGCAATGAAAAAACAATTGTTGGGAGATAGACATCCTGATATTGCTGCTAGTCTAAATAATTTGGGAAAACTATATGATGCTCAAGGACGTTATTTAGAAGCTGAAAGCAAGTTTTGGGAAGCATTAGAAATTTCTCAGGAGATATTTGGTGATGCACATCCTGATATTGCGAATATCTTAAGTAATATAGGTGGTGTTTATCAGGATAAGGGAAATTATGTCGCAGCAGAGGAGAAGTTTTTAGAAGTTTTAGCGATGAATCGACACTTGCTAGGGAATGAACATCCTGATATAGCTCATAGTTTGGATAATTTAGCAGAAGTCTATCTGATTCAAGGCAAATATGTAGCGGCTGAGAATAAGTATCTAGAAGCCTATAATCTAAGAAAGCGTTTGTTGACTGCTGAACACCCTGATATGGCTGAAAGTTTAAGCAATTTAGGATTGATTTACACATATCAAGGACGCTATATAGAAGCCGAACGACAATATTTACAAGCCTTGCCAATCTTAGAGAAGTTCCGGGGAACAACACATCTATCTATTGCTAATATTTTAACTAATATGGCTGGACTTTATGAGGAGCAAGGCAATTATTCGGAAGCTGAACAAAAATATCTCCAAGCTTTAGAAATTCAAAGAAACAGTTTAACTAATGAACATCCTGTGATTGCTGATACTCTACATCAAATAGCAGCACTTTATCGGATACAAGGACGATATTCAGAGTCAGAACAAGTGAGTATCCAGTCTTTAGGAATGAGGAAACGTTTATTAGGAGAAAGACATCCGTTAATTGCAGCTAGTTTGAATAATTTAGCGGTGTTATATGATGATTTAACTCAATATGAGCAATCAGAGTCATTATTATTAGCAGCTTTAGAGATTGTGAAAGATGTATTTGGGAATGAACATCCACACGTAGCTAGTAGTATGAATAATTTGGCTGTGATTTATGATTTTCAAGGACGTTATCAAGAAGCTGAGACATTACATTTAGAAACATTAAAGTTAAGAAAGTTATTATTAGGTGAAGAACATATTCAAATTGCTACAAGTTTGAATAATTTAGGAGAATTATACTTTTCTTTGGGGCGCTACCAAGAAGCCGAACAAAAGTATTTAGAAACTTTAGCAATGCGAAAACGCTTACTGGGAGACGAACATCCTGATGTGGCCTTTAGCTTAAATAATTTGGCTACGCTCTTGGCTGCTACTCATCGTCCAGAGTCAGCTTTAGCATATCGTGTGCAAGCAAGTAAAATTAATAACAAGATGATTCGCAATATATTTGCGTTTAGTTCTGAGAGCGATCGCCTATCCTTTTTACAAAAAATTAGGAGAGATTTCGACTTATTCCTCTGTTTAGTATACACCTATCTCTCTCACTCAGAAAATGCCAAACTGGCTGCATTTGACTTCATACTACAACGTAAAGCCCTAACTGCATCAGCTCTAGCAGCTCAAAATGCTGCACTTCATAGTGGACGCTATCCCCAACTACAAGCACAGCTACGTCAGTTAAGCGATTTAAACTCACAAATCATCCACTTGACTTTTGCTGAAGAGTTGACCAATTACAGAGAAAATTTAGCACGATTACAAGCTCAATATAATTACTTACAAAAACAACTGGCTCTGCAAGTACCGGAAATTCAGTTATCTGAGCTAAACTTTGACCGTCAGGCGATTGAGCAAAGCCCACACTATGCGATGTCTGACGACAAGCCGCTTCTCTACGAAACGCTACGCGAACGCGCCTACGCATTAGCTTTACCACTCAACTCAATATTACTAGAATTTGTCCGCTTCGATGTGTTTGATTTTCAAGCCATCCCAGCGCAGGGACAAACACAATGGTATCCACCTCGGTATTTAGTCTTTATTTTCAAAGCCGGACAAGCAGATAAAGTAGACATGGTAGATTTAGGAACAGCCGCAACCATTGATCAACTGATTCAAGAATTTCGCTTACAAGCATCCGACTATACCCAAATGACATTAGGTTGGAGTAAAAATAGTCAAACTCCCACCCTACACATCAAATCTTATCATCCCCAAGCGGCAATTCAACTGAGTCAAGCACTGTTTGCACCCATTCGGGATTTAGTCAAAGATTGCAGACATCTAATTATTGCCTCTGATAGTAGCTTAAACTTAGTGCCATTTCAGATATTACCTGTTGATTCTACTAGTTCACGTCTATTAATGGATGAGTATACTATCAGTTATCTGAGTGTGGGTAGAGAAATTCTCCGTCCTCAACTCCAGTCATCAAGAAACTCTATATCTGCACCACTGATCATTGCTGATCCTGATTTTGATTTAAAAGCAGATTTAGTTTCACAAGAAGAACTTACTTCAACTAATGCACCTCTAGAGCAAATATCAGAATTACTTAACACTCTCACAGCTACAAGATTGCTTCGCGCTCCTGGTACAAAGTTTTTAGGCGAAAGTGTAGCTAAAAAACTCCCAAATGCACAATTACATTTAGGTGCTGATGCACTAGAAACACACTTAACAAATGGTAAGTGTCCTAGTATTATGCTGATTGCTACCCACGGTTTATTTTTACCCAACTCTGAGTCAAAACCAGTCGCTAATAAACCAAACCTATTGAGTATGGAACGTTTGCGAACAACTAAGGTAAAAAATCCCATGATGCGTTCTGGATTAGCTCTAGCTGGTGCTAATACTTGGCTATCTGGGGGAAATATTCCCAAAGATGCAGGTAAAGGTTTTGTGTTTGCTCAAGATATCGCCAATTTAAATTTATGGGGTAACGAACTCACAGTGCTTTCTGCTTGTGATACTGCTAGAGGCGACATTCAAATTGGTGAAGGAGTGTTTGGATTACGTCGTGCTTTTGCGGTAGCGGGAACAAAAACTTTGGTGATGAGTTTATGGCCTGTTTCTGACAAGGTGACTGCTTTACTTATGGAACGTTTCTTTGATAATTTGCATTCTAGTATAGGTTGTGTGGAAGCTTTACAAGAGGCGCAAAATTATATACGTAACATGACAGTTCAAGAATTACGACAGTCTGCTTTAGGTTTAGAAGTATTAAAAACATTGTTAGATGTAGAAGAATTATTTACAGAGAGTAAAATTAACTGCCCAGAAAATGATACACCTCTAAAGCATCCTTTTTACTGGGGAGCCTGGATTTGTCAAGGGGAAAACAATATTTTAGAGGAAAAGTTAAAAGGCTAAAGTATTTTATGTACACCGTAGGTTTAGGAAACGGGGAGGATATCAAAGCAATGGAGAGACTAAAGATTGTAATTTATATAGGGTATTCAGATTAGCCATTTCTGCTTCAATCCAAGGTTCACACATTTCCTGATTAAAGATTAATTCATGATTGATGCGTTGGAAAACAATAGTTTCATAATTGAAAAGCAGCATAGCATTTCCCTTAATTTGTATGAGCAAATTCATACAGGCTCGAATCATGATGCGCATTCCTTGCTCAAAATCTTGATTGGGATTAACACGAAAACCAACGAATACAGATGCTTTATAACCAAATTTTTCATTAAATAGTAGTTGGTTATCTTCATCTTCTATATGTGCATTAATGATAACACCTGAACCCAGTAAATTTTCTTGCTCCCAATTTAAATCAAGCTTTTGAGCTAGTATTTGTAATACTTGTTTTGGTGATAGATCAGTTTCCAGTTCTAATCCATAGCTTAAAGCCATGACACACTCCTTGTTTGCTAAAGTTATTTATGGGAATAAAGGAATAACTAAACCATCTTTGATCACAATAATTTCCTTTAATCCGTCAATTGGTTTTCTATTTAAAAGACTCTCTAATTCATTGACTTTGACATTACTGTCTTCAAGATTGAGAATAATTCTTTCAGCTTGACCTTCCTTGATTTTTTGGCTAATATTTTTACGAATTGTCTCCATATTAGAACTAGAAGGAGAATAAGCATCAAATGTTTCACCTTCTATTTTATAGTCAGGTTTTTTCCCATTAGGTAAAGGTGCTGGATTTTGTTCGACATCATAGCCTTTATCAGCGAGGATATCAGCTGATTCATTTTCTCGCTTAATACTTCTTTGAGTTTCTCTGTTAGATTGAGGATTAATTTCGCTTTTAGTACCGCGAGGTTTACTTCCTGGTTGTTTAGAGGCTGCTGTCCTGCTAGGTTTAGTTGTATCTTGATGATTTCTATGAGGACGTTGATTGTTGTTATTGTTCCCGCTACTATCATTACCAGTGTTATTTCTCCCACGAGCAATATCATCAGATTGGTTGATACCTGGTTTTCTAACTCTTGGTTTACCGTTAGCAATGCTACATAAAATATTGATTGCACCAGATACTCTACCACGGGGTATTCTTCTGCGATCGCACAATTCTAATCCTACATCTACAGCGTCTCTCCAATCTGGTGTAATTGTGCCTAATTCTGGTGACATCGCTAAAGGTTGTATATTTCTATCACCCTCTGGAATTGCTACTAGAGTCGTCACTAAATCGTACAAATCATAAACTGTTAAAGCCGCACCCAGAATAGTCAGTAATGGTAAAGCCTTACTTTTATCACTACTTAATTCTTTACTGTTTTGCTTATCTCTAATCCGCAGTAGCAACAAACCAGTATCTTGAGCATTTCCCTCAGTTATAAAGCGTGCATAAACACCGTTAGCCAGTTGACTCCAAGGAGTTGCTAGAATATTTCCTGTCCCTTGAGTTCCATCATTAATAATAAAAATATCTGATAAATTGCGCCAATCACTACCACGAGATACTAATCGTTGATGTACTCGTTTAGTTGCTAGTAAAGTCCGTCCTACATCTCCCAGATTTTGAGATATAAATACTTCAAAAGAAGGTAAATTTAAGTAGCGTGAACCTTGATTCCAAATTTTTTCTACTTGTTCCCACCATTCTTGCTTTAACTTAGCACGATGTTGAGGAATTAATTGATTGACTAATTCTTGCATTGGTTGGGGCATATTCTCATAGGATATACCTGATTGGATAGCCCAGGAAAGATTTTGTAAGTCTTGATGAGCAATATCAGAATTAGCTGTTGCTAAATTTAATGCTGCTAATACCTCCTTACGCTTTCCTCCATATTGTCCTAAGAGATAACGATGTCCATTGGGACTTGCTGCTACTTTTTGCAAACAGTAAGCATTGACAAAAATAACATAGTCACCAGCAGGTATAGTATCTTGTGGGTTAGCATTCTGTAAATCAAGCACTACAGGGTTAAATTCATTGCCTGGAAGGGAAGAAGTTCTCGGAAATAGTTTGTCACTGCTAACTGTGACTGGAGCATTTTTTTCTGATATTTCTTTGAGTTGTTTGGCTAATAGTGATTCTGTCAATTGTCCACTATCAACACAAAATCCCGCCACACAGATTTTTTTATCACCACCAATTATGCTATCTAATAAACCTTTCCGAAGTTCTGGTTGATGAGTCATAACCTCAGCAGCTATCGCCTGTTGTTGAATATTGACTACAATATTAATTAAAGTTAGACTCAGTAGTAAATTGGTAATTATTCTATTATTAAAATTCATGGTAAACTCCATTTAAAATTGCTCTCAGTTGAAGCTTTAGTAATATTTATAGATTACAGAATATAAAAAATTAATGTAATATTTTAATGCGAATGACAAAAAAATGTAGAAAATTTAACAAAATAAAATCCTCTTAATTGAGATCAAAATAAGAGGATTCACTAGAAAATATTCTCTATCAAAAACTTAAATTTTAATACACTAACCTACTAAATCTCCACCACAATAACAGCGATAGTTTCCGTTAGAACATATACCGCGCTGACCTACACATCGATAGCAGTAAAGGTTACAGCACTCGACACAAATTGATAGATTTTCTAATTTATATCTTTCACCACAACCATCACAATATTCTCTGGCACGAAGCATTTTATCGTAATTATCATCACCAATTGCGGCTTTATTAGCTTGTGCAAACTCGGCCATATCATCACTATATCCTTCTGTTTTTCCTCCGCGACTGTGACACCACAGAAAAACAAGCATACGGTCGTAATCTTTAGAAAATAGCTCTGTGTGACTTTTCCCGCTATCTTTCCAAAGTTGCACTGCTGTTTTGATACGTTCTCGAAAATTTGGCATGGTAATCTACTCGGATTACGGTTAATTATTAAATTACCAGTAAGAAAAGTGGATTGAGCAGTTATCTTACGCGAATGACAAAAATGGAAGAATTGACTTAGAAGTTTAGTAGGGTGCATCAGTGTCAAAAAACCTAACTAAACCAAGAAATTATTCCTACTGACGCACCCTACATTCTCAATAAATTGCGAATTGATTTATCTTCCTCTTGGTCTGTAATCTCCTCCATATCCATAAAATCTCACTACGGAAGTTGTACAGAGATTATATCGACCCATATCGTAAGTCCCGTTGCTGTAGACAGCTTTAACATCATAAACACATTGGTAGTTGTTATCATGAAATGTGACCTTTGTTGTTTCACCACTCGATACGATAGAGTTGAGAATGTTTGAACCCCAATAGTCAGAATATTGCGAAGAAACATAAAAACCAACAATTGCTAGTCTATTTCTGTTATAAACAGAGAAATCACGAATGTCGTTTGCTAAAGATTGTTGGTTAGTTACTGATAGAGTTGAGAATGCTAAGGTAGCACCTATTAAAGTGTTGCGAAGTTGGGTCAACATTGTATAAATCTCCTAAAGTTAAATAAACTCTGCTGAAAATACGCTTGATAAGTTCTGTGCTGAGAATGAGTCATTGCACATTTATGTGTTTATTTCCTCATTCACAGTTGATTAGTGGCGATACTTATAGATTACAGGTGATAAAAATAAAAATATCTTTCTTCATGCGAATGAGGAAGCCAGCTAATAAATATATGAAAAACCCCTATTTGGAATGAATAGGGGTTCAACTTTTATTAATCTAATTTATATATTCTTTCTAAAATTCAACTGGAGTTACCACCTTCACCCCTCCACCAAAACCCACAATCCATCGCCACAAATCAAAATCAGCTAAAGTCCACTTAGGAAAAGTGGCTTGAAACCGATGGGGAAAATTGCGATCGCGTGGCGGCTCTGAAAGAGCATCGCCTGTCCTCTTCAAACAAAATAATGACTCAGGTAAATTAATTGTAATCTTGTGAATTGGTAGCACAAGTTTTCTTATAATTAATCATTATGTTTAACAAACATCATCAATCAGTAAATGGCAGAATATGACAATCTCTGTAAAAACCTCGCCGAAAAATATCCCCGTGATTTTATTCGCTGGCTATTAAATCAAGAACCCCGTCAAATTAAAATCTTAAAAACCGAATTGAACATCGAACCAATTCGCGCTGATTCAGTGATATTTTTGCAAACAGAAAATTGCATCTTACACATAGAATTTCAAACCACAATCAAATCGAAAACCCCACTGGGATTGCGGATGCTAGATTACTACGTGCGCTTAACACGGAAATATCAACTTCCTGTGATACAAGTAGTAATTTTCTTGCAACCGACAACTGATGAAATTGCTTTTACTACAGAATATGTCAGCGAGACGACAATTCATCGTTATCGAGTGATGAGAATGTGGGAGCAAGATACAGCGATATTTCTGAATAATATAGGATTGTTACCGTTAGCACCATTAACTAGGACTGATTCCGCACCAGCGTTATTATCGCAAGTTGCTCAAAGTCTTGCTAGAATTTCAGATATTGAGACTAGACAGAATACGACTGCTTATACAGAAATATTAGCTGGGTTAAAGTTTGAGCAAGAGTTGATTCTGCGCTTTTTACAGGAGGAGACTATGCAAGAGTCTGTAATTTATCAGTATATTTTGAATAAAGGTGAACAGCGTGGTGAACAGCGTGGTGAACAGCGTGGTGAACAGCGTGGTGAACAAAAAGAGGCTTTGCGTTTTTTAACTCGTATGTTAAATCGGCGATTTGGCGAAATTGATTCAGCCATAATTGAGCGCATTCAAGTCTTATCTACATCACAATTAGAAGCATTAGGAGAAGAGTTTTTAGATTTTACGCAAATCGCTGATTTAGTCACTTGGCTTGAGCAAAATACTGGTAGTTAAATGATTCTGATTTTTCAAAAGAGAGATGAGATATTTGTATATCTCATCTCTTTTTCTTAAGATTATACAGCAGCAAAATTTCCATTAATCTAACTTCCGAAAGAATTTAAATTTTACTGTTCGGATTGATTTTCAAATGTCATAATTATTTAAAATTCCTACACCGATTGTCTTCACCCTCTGCACCAACTCTTCTGGAGTTACCACCTTTACCCCTGCACCAAAACCCACAATCCATCGCCACAAATCAAAATCGGCTAAAGTCCACTTGGGAAAAGTCGTTTGAAACCGATGGGGGAAATTGCGATCGCCTGTTTTCTGCAAACAAAATAATGACTCTGGTAAATTAGTTGTAATCTTGTGCATTGGTGGCGACATTTTCATCTGTGCAAACCGTTTTGTCCCCTCAGTAATAAAGGGATAAATCTGATCACTAAACCACAGTTCCACCGTCACACAAACTTGCATTCGTTTTTGGTTATCAGCACTGAGAAACAGTTTTTGATCAGTGGTGCTGTTTCCTAAGTACATACCCGCACCAGCTTTAAATAATTTTTGTAGCTTTTGTAACGTCCTTTCTTGTTCTTCCGGACTACGTTGTTTAGTCTGTAGTCTACCTAAAAATAGTCTATCCAGACGTTCAAACCTCAATAAACCAGCAGTTTCACCACTGACGCATTCATAACCCAAGTACCAAGCAAAGTTAGAAAACACCATTTGTAATGGATACGCTAAGAAAAAGTCTTTTTCATCTCCTGTGTATCTACCTACACCTGCAAACCGTTGTAACTCTAAAAGCCTTCCTTCTACAATTGCCGTCTCTAATTGAGCAAGATTATTACTTAACGCGCTACTATGGAGATGTTTGGAGTCTACGATAGAGGTATTGGCGATCGCGCGTACTGGATAAATATTTTCAGTATTTTCAATAATATGTGTTTGTAACAAACGCTGCTTAAATGTTTCGTAGATTGCTAAAGCCTGGGGGTCATTTAAACTGTTAGCTTGAGATTGAATTATATCAAATATTTTGATTAATTCCGCTTTAGAAAGGATACCTGTACCAGCAAAATAACCACTACGCATAGGAAAATTAGATAAGATTTTATAAGGTTTTAAAACTTTTTCAATATCTTTACGAATTGTAGCTTTTTCGCTATTAGGATTATAAATTACCCCAGCTTGTACAAGAGATTGAGTCAGAGTTTCCAAGCTACCACCACCCACGTTAGCTAAAAAAGGGTAGTGGACAATCAAGCGGATTGTACCGATTAAACGCTCAAATACTTGTTTGTCTGAGTAAGAGTGGACTCCATTTAAAGATATCAATTCATTGCTATCAAATTCTTGAGTATTTTGACTAGTTGCAGGGGAAGTAGCATTGATAATCCCTTGAGTTTCCAACCATTTTAAATCAGCAGCAATAGCATTTTCCTTTGCATAAACCACACCCCGCAGTTTAGCCATTATGCTAGTAATCTCTTCTATAGAGTTAGTAAAATTAGGAACGTAGCCAAGGATGTTTTCTAATAATTGAGGTTTAGTGAGATGAAATTCTCCAATACCAGGATAGTTAATGATTAAGAATATCAAATACATCAAACGCTCAAAATCTAGCAGATGACTATAACGATGGGGTGTGATATTTGCATGACGATTTTGGCAACTGACAATTTTCCGGGGAACATCTGCAATTAGTTTAACAATTTGAGGTGAGGAAAATTTGGATGTAGTCACATCAATTTTATTAACTGCGGTGAATCCTTCCCCAGTCATCGGCGGGAAATCTTGCAGCAGTTTATACATACTTTCAATAATATGGGTGGGAACTTGACGTTGGCGTTGTTGATTCCACTCAATGCAAGTTTGCAGTGGAGTTTGCAAGTACCAAGCAATCCAGTTAGGTTGAGTTAATTCCCATTCTGCAACTTGGCTATTGACTTTGAGTAAAAAATCAAAGCGAAAACAACGCTTATAATTAGTAGCATCATAGATGATACTTTTACCCTCACTCAATGCAGTACAAATACGGTGAAGGGCGATCGCCTCGATTTTGTGCCATTCCCCTTGAATCGTCGCATCACCATATAACTCTTCGCGGATGTCATCAGTTGAGATGATTTCGCAATTTCCTAAGCTAGATATGTGTTTTGCAAAGGTAGATTTACCGCTTCCTGGTGTCCCGATGAGAAAATGCGCGACTGCTTTGGAGTCAGTTTTGGTTGATACTTGATTTTTGAGTATGGCTGTTGGCATATATTTTGCTGAATTTGTTATGTTTGATTTTAGAGTGCGATCGTATGAGTGTGCTTTAGTGTTGGTGCGAATGACGATTTTTTCCATGACTCGGTAAGTTTCCATTAAATCTTCTCCACATTGTTAGTAGAGAAGCGTTCACTACACAAAAGTCTGGAAGCAGTTAGGTGGTTTCCATTAAATCGTCTCCACATTATTAGTAGAGAATTTGTTATTACAATACGGAACGCCGTATCTTAAAGTTTCCATTAAATCGTCTCCACATTGTTAGTAGAGAAAGCCCATAAATAAAGCCGTCTTACCTACTGGTAAGGTTTCCATTAAATCGTCTCCACATTGTTAGTAGAGAAAAGATTATCCTTGTGACGCAAAACTAAATATGGTCGGTTTCCATTAAATCGTCTCCACATTGTTAGTAGAGAAACTAATAAAAAAAGGAGATATTAATGATATTAAAAGTTTCCATTAAATCGTCTCCACATTGTTAGTAGAGAACTGAATAAGAGGAGACCAATTAGCATCGAAGCGCGTTTCCATTAAATCGTCTCCACATTGTTAGTAGAGAATGCATTTTATACTTGTCCTTCATCGCTTTGTTTGTTTCCATTAAATCGTCTCCACATTGTTAGTAGAGAAGATGCAGCCTCAAGATTTAGCTGAATTTGAGCAACGTTTCCATTAAATCGTCTCCACATTGTTAGTAGAGAACTGAGAAACGCTGATCTCGAAGGCGCTGACCTCGAAGGCGCTGTTTCCATTAAATCGTCTCCACATTGTTAGTAGAGAATCAAGGGAAGAGTTTTTATAAAAGCTTGGTTTTATGTTTCCATTAAATCGTCTCCACATTGTTAGTAGAGAATAGCCTAATCTCGGCCCAGTACGTTAGGTTTTGGGTTTTATGTTTCCATTAAATCGTCTCCACATTGTTAGTAGAGAATTTACGGATCAGGTAGGTATTTAATTCATCGTGCCGTTTCCATTAAATCGTCTCCACATTGTTAGTAGAGAAAGAGAAAAACTAGTTTAATACAAGTTAAATACTTGTTTCCATTAAATCGTCTCCACATTGTTAGTAGAGAAGATCGCCCGGAGGTTGCAGCAAGAATGCAAAGTTGTTTCCATTAAATCGTCTCCACATTGTTAGTAGAGAAAAGCGCGGTATACCCAGCGACGAGATAGCTTTTATTCAAGTTTCCATTAAATCGTCTCCACATTGTTAGTAGAGAAGGCTGAAGCCTGAAAGCATTGAAAAACAAGACTTACAGGACTTATTTTCGCGGATATCATTCAAAAGTACAATTTCAGCGATCGCCTGTCAATATCTCCTCTCTAGAAAAATCGCTCAAATGTATTTACAGCAAGGGTTTGAGAATTTGCGCGCATTCCTATTTCATAGAGAATGACGCAAACGCTGAACAGAAGAGGGTTTGAGGGTTATATAACATTTGTTCAATTAAAACAGCTAGAGATTCGCGCAATTGTCCTTTCATTGAACTGATCCTTGCAACCCATCTTGAGTTAACTGAGTTAGAACCCAGTCACGAACATCAGAGTAAATATAGTAAGGACTATTCAATCCAACATACTGACTAACAGGTTTATTAAAAATCCGTGCTGTTTGCTGACTGATATTCGTGATTTCTGTCAAAATTTCTGTCGGAAGACAAGCTTGATTAGCATATTTAATCTTATACTTTCTATCTTTTTCTAGTATTTTTCCCATACTTTCTAAAGAAACACCTTGAGAACTATGGATGATTTGGTTTCGTTTATCAATCCAATAATCCAGTTTATCTAAAGACTCAGTAATCTTTTGCCAAGCAGTTTTCTCTATGAGATTACTTCTAAAGTTAATTAGAGCATTGATAAACTTCCTTTTGCTAAATCTTCCTGGTAAACGGTATGGTGACTCATTATTACATTTTTTACCTTCTGCTCTTTCAAAGTCTTGCCATAATTGAGATTTAGATCCTACTCGATTTTTATCTACATACCAATCATCAGGATAGTTAGTTTTATCAAAATATTTCAACCCCTCTAAAGACTTAATTATATCATGTAAACTTTCTTCACCAAAAGAAGCTAATCTAGATAAAAAATGAGCAATTTGATTTAGTTGCCAATAAATACGACATTGTGTATAAATATTTAAAAGCCGATCATAATTATCATCACAAACTAATTTATGCAAATTACTAGATTGACGCAAATATTTATTTTCAACCTTTTTTAAGTCCTGACTAGCTTTAATATTATCCAAATTCAAACAATCTACCGCTACATTCAACGCTGTAATAACTTGTTCAATTAGAGAATCATTGATAGCACTTGCCTCAATTACATTTTCTTGGACTAAGGATTGTAAGTATCCTTGAAAACTTCTCATTAATTGAATAGAGCCATCAAAATCCCAGCGTTGCAAAATTTGATTAACTGCTTGATATTTTTGTCCTCGAATGTATAACCAATAAGCATTTAATTTACAAGGTGATGCTTCTCCTGCTAAAACTTTGATAATATCTAATTCTGGCTCTAGATAAGCTTGAAAATCTATACTCAAAGCCATAACTTGAATTCGCAAAGCGATTTGCATTTGCGGTGTACCACCCTTGAGACTAATTAAAATCTTATCCTCTCCCTGACTAATTTTATGCAATTGCTCATAATAATAATTAAACAGAGCATCTTGCTCAACAGGTTTAATATGCTGAGGAATAATGATTGGTGTAATTTGTAAATCTAGCATTTCTCTTTGCAACCAAATATTGAGAATTTCCGCCAGATTAACCGTATCTGTAGGATAACCATAAACTTCCGTCGATGGTTGATCAGTAACAAAATAATAAACGTGTTTGACATGAAACTTTTCCTGTGCAGTTTTGATAATTCCCCATATTCTGCCAGGAAGTAATCTGGAATGCCAGTAGTCAGGATTTTGTTGGTAATTTTCTAATATTTTGTGAGTTAAATCTCGAAATGAAGCATTATTATTCAGTTTGAGTTCATCACATAAAAATTCTTGAATGAATGCTTCACGCTGCGACCAAAGTGCTGCTTCATTAGAATGTGCAGGTGGTAACTTAATATTTGGTTCATTCCGTTCAAATTTTATAGGAAAATAGTGATCTTCGATTTTAACTGCTAAGTCAGAAGTACCGAGATTAGCAATAAGTATAGACATATTTTGGTTCTCACTAAACGTAATTTTTGGGCAATTTAACGGGGAACAGGGAATAGTTATCAGGTATCAGTTATCAGTTATCCTGACTTTTCACGTTGTATGGAAAAGTCTACGGAAAATCTAACTTCCGAACCAGAAATTCAAAGTCTCTCTCCTCGTAGGAGAGAGATTTAGAGAGAGGTTTTCCAGATAAGAGTGAAAAGTCAAGAACAGTTATCAAGCATATCAGCATAGACTTAAACCCAGAGATTTAACTGATAACTGATAACTGGTTTATAACCTACCCTGCCAAATTTCTCGATATTCCCTGATAGGATGCTGGCGTTGTATTAATGAATTGAAATATGCTTGACGTTTTTCATTATCAACCCCAAAGATAGTGACGACATCAAAGCGATCGCCAACACGCGAGATCCAAATAGGCGATCGCATCCGTATCGAACCACATAACTCTGAGGGGTGAGCCTTGTCTATGGAAAAACTTTAATTACCTCATTTTCATTTTCTAGTGTCCTGATAAAAGCTGCACGTTTTTTATTATCAAGTCCAAAAATTGTCACTGTTTGATAGCCTTGGTTTGGTAATGGGAAATTAGATTTAATAATCACAAAAGAAGGAGTTCCTAAATTACCACCAACTTCTGCATTACCATCACCCTGGCGATTTACTCCTTTATAACCACTGTTGTAGAGTGTTTCTAAAGCTGTACCATGTACATGAGGCTTATTACCTTCTTGTAACCAATTACGAACATCTTTAGGATGTTTTAAAGCAGGCGATCGCACTAAATAAATTGCCGCTTTTTGATTCAGCACATCTTGATAACGATTTCTCACACTTCCAGGATCACCAACAGCAGGACTATCTTGAGGACTCTGTATTGATATAAAATATTCACGTAAATCTTGTAGCAGTCTTTGCCAATCTTCTTGATTATAAGGTAACTGCATTCCAGATATTTCCCAGTAACACCCACGGAATCTAGGGTGATTCCAATGTAATGGTCGTCTAGAACCTTTGCCAATACCACTGATATGAGATGTTAGTTGTAACAGCTTTTGAATGAGTTTTAAATGAGATGCTGATTTTGCCTCTAATAAAATAGTACCGTGGTATTCATCAGGACGATTTTTCTCGGTAACTTTCTTGTTCAACTCCACATTAATAGAAATACTTCCTCTGTGACTTTTAGGCTCAATTGTGCCAAAAAAAGTATCCTCCAGCTTTTTACATTCTCGCAGTGAATAAATCCCTAGTGCAACTGCTCTGAACCAATAACGTAACACACCACGTAAAGCCACTGGACGAAATTCTGAGTTATTAGTATCAGCACCATGTATACCTTGCGTCCATAATTGGAATTGATGCTGAGATGCGTGAGGTAAACTTGTACAAAATTCACTGCGTCCATATCCCGCACTGACACGAGAACCAATTCCTACTTTTAACGCTTCTATTAACCATTGCTTGACAGTTTGGACATCTTGAAGACTTCCTCTCTTAGTTTTAGCTAATCCAATCCGCAAATGCGGTTGTTGCATAGAGATAAAATGATGAGGTACTGGTTGATATTGCAGGTTTTGATTACCATGCCATTGAGGATTAGTTATATCCATATTTAAGCAGGGTGCTGTGGGAAAAGCGTCAAAAATTTGCACACAACCAATACCATTATCAAGCGTACCTAATAAACGATCAAGTTCTGCCTCATCTTTAGCCCAAGCTTTCACTGCACCTTTGAGACTACTTGCAGGTACATAGGGAATACCATATACAGGATGAAGCGCAGGTAGAAGTAGTTCTTTAAAACCACGCATACCCCCGACACGTAAACGCCAAGGAAAACTTACATCAAGTATTTCATTAGCTAATCGACTAGTTTTATCAGCCAAATATTTATATAATTCTTCACAGGTCGAATCTGCATCAATTGCAGCTTTCAAGATTGTTTTACCACTCTCATCATCTGACAATGTGTGCTTCAGTTCTTGCAAAGGATTCATGATTTTTGTCACGCCTGAAGTCTGAACCAGACAATTAACTCGCTGACGTTTGAGCATATCTGGTAGTATATTTAATATTTTCTGAATATTTGCTTTTGCCTTTTTCTGTTGTTCTTCATCAGGAAACAATAAAGTAATACTGGTATTGTCAACTGCAACTAAAGAGCTATCCTTAATTATTTGATAGATAGCAGGAGGCTGTGGCTTTTGTTTCTTTAGCTTTTCCAAAAGTTTAGTCCATTCTTCTTGATACCAAACCATGTTTATTCCTCCGCTTCTCCTAAAATAGCAGTAGACCAGAAAGACCATTCCCTTGCTAACTTAATTGCTAAATGATTGAGGGCAGTATACTGTCGCAGATCCATATTGATTAAGCTACTCTCATCTTCTAAATTAAATTCTCCAGAGCTAATTTCTTGCAAATTCTTTAAAAACTTGCGATAGACATTCCCCTTGTATTTTGTATCTTCACTAGTTCTTCTCAAAAATTTACTAGCGTCTCCACTCAGCCGATGTAACCCCCAAGTAGATATATAAGTTGGTAATCCTTGTACTAAACCACTGGCTTTTTTCCAATACGGTTGTGAGATATGATATCTATCTTCTTCGTCATCTCTCAGAGAGATTAAAGCGTGATAAGCCTTTTTACTAAAAAACCGGGAATCTAGTTTTTGCATAGTTAATTTACCTGCTTAATTTCAATGGTTTTCAAATCTGTCCAACCTCTACCCAAGCTTTCTAGTCCACCAAACTGCAATCTATCTTGAAAAAGTTTGCCAATTTCCTGGCGAATATTTTTAGTTACATTTGTGTCCTTAGCTATTTTCATCCCCCAAGGTAAGAATAAAACTGCTTCAGGAGGAATGGCTTCTTCCGAACGAAAAGAACCACCTTTAACTGTTTTGGAATCTTTCTCTAAAGCTACTCTGACTTCTCTGACTAATCCTGTTTCGACAAGAGCAATACAATCTTCATCATTAATTACTACTAGTTTATTTTTGATTTCCCCCATCAAGTCATTTGTCTGGATTAAACTATCTAAAGCTTTGAAGATATGAGAAAAATCTATTCTGAGTAAATGCTCACGCTCAATTAATGCAGTTTGTAAATACAACTGTTCTGCTGGGAAACTGACTACTGCTGACTTATTTTTACTTAAATGACTTCTACATTGACGGGTAATATTTTTAACCTCTGAATTTTTCAACCAACGATTCCAGCGTTCTAGCCATAAAGGACAAGTTATCCAAATCATGTGATGACTTAAAGATGCTATGGGAAAAAGTAACAAGGTTGCATCTGCAAACCATACTTCCCCTTCTGTCGGTTGTTTTCCATCTTCAATTTTTTGACCAAAAAATATGTCAACTTCATTAGGACATATGCTTGTGAGTTCTGCACGAGTTTTACCTCGTATTCCTGAAGCTGGTAGATAAGGAAAATCTGTATGAACTTCCCTCGCAATACCCATTAAGTTTCCTTCATTGGAGCTACTACCAGTATGTAAAGCAGTCAGCAAATACACATAAGTTAGATAGTGATTCATTTTCTTATTCCCCACAAAATTGTTCCGTAATTAAGATATTTAAAAATCGCAAGTACGCCGTCATTTATTGATGGCAGTACAGATGTTTCCTTGGGAATCTGCTTGAATAAATACACTGTCCCTGGGGGTACGAATGCACGTTGCGGTAGCATGGGAGTTGCTGTATGCTTAGATTTACCACCCCATAAAATCGGGCGATCGCTAGCACAACTGAGTAGACTTTCTCGCCACACTCCAGGACAAATCCCATAAACAAATTTTTCAGGATCAGTTTGTGCTAGTCCAGGAGTTAACAGGTAAGCTTTATTGCAGTCTGACGATGGCTGCATAAACTCCTCAATAGCATCCCAATCAGGTAAACTCTCCAAAGGAGAAACTAAAGCCCGATGTCCCTCGCCTCCCAAACGCACTACAGATGATTCCAAAGTTGTGTTAATAGCTGCAACTAACTTCCAGCCAGTATGTAGCCGCACTGCAACTTCCGTAAAATAACCATCTTCATTTAGAACTTGGCGCTGGTTTGTTTGCATTTGAATATGAGGTAAAACCTGCACACTCCAAGGATCATCATGAAAGTCTTGAGGATTATGTAGACCTTCTCCCTTCAGGTATCGAATCAATGCACCAGCTTTTATCCAAGGTTTTGGACGACCACAAATCCATTCATTCTTACCTCTCACCGATGGACTATCACAGATATCTGCATTGTCAGTAATTGGCGGCGGAATCATGGGAACAAGATGATTTTCCTCTAGGGAAGCCGAACCAAAACAGACATCTTTCCATATAGGACTGCTAAGGTCTGATGGTTGCAGACAAACCAGACGCGACCATTCATCTAATTCCTCTATTTTGTCGTACTCTGGATTTTCATCTAGGTTATTACTACGTTCCTTCACACAAAGTAAATCCTTTGGTGTAGGTAGCCACAGTTCTTCACCTGTAGATGTCTCCCGCAGCAAAAACGGCCCAATAAATTCTAATTTTTCTGTAGTTTTATCTGTTTTGGTGACAGAACGTAAGGCTTGAAAAACAGCCGTTGGCATCGGTGGAAACATTCCCTTAGCCCATGCACCTTCTCCTGGGGAAAATGGTTTCGCCTCTCGGAATAATAAGACATCTAATGCTTCAATTGCATACCATTTTTTCATTTTCAGTTTCTTGAATCCAGTTACTTTCTACTTGCCAACGCGACATCAAAAACGCCGTAAATTTTAACAGCATAGACATATCTTCTGGCTCATTCCCTAAAGCATTATCTTGATTTTCTTTGCTTTTTTTACCTATGCAAAAAGCCCACTCTTCCCATTCATCTAACCAATTTAATAAAGCATTTTTGACATCTTCAGGAACTTGTTGATTACGACTTTGAAAAACCACCTCAGCAACTTGTCGGAATAACTTATCATTCTCTGTAACATCAGCATGACGCAGTAAATCCTCTGCTAATCTATACATAATTGGGCTGAAATCTACTTGTTCATAATTTTGACTAGCTTCGATAAATTTCCACCAACTTTCGAGTAAATGCCCTTTCATTAAGGCTTCCAGTGTATTGCCAGAACCGTAAATTATTTGGAAGCACAAACCATCTTTATTAGGTATTTTTTTATCTTTAACAATTCCCCCTAACAGCTTTTTCGCCTTATCTTTTTCTGCTGACCATAACTTTTCTAGAACAGTTGGTAAAGGCACACTTTTGTGAGCAATAACTACTCCTAAACTCATCGTTGCTTCTTTACCCATAGTAAATAACGGACGAGATGGAATATCGGCTGGCTTAGGTATTTCTTCATTCCATTGCCAATAACCACCCATACACCTAAATTCATCTTCAGGGTCTTCGCTACCACACCAAGCGGCACGTAATGAACGCAAAAACTTAGGTAAATCAGCTAATGGTAATGCTACCATTACATCATCTCCACCACTATAAATGACCCGCCCACAACAACGCTGTTCAGTGATATAAGGAACTAAGCGGTTAGAAAAATCAAGCAATGCTCGGTTGAGTCCAACGTGAGTAGCAGGCCCCATTCTTTTGCGTGTATTTTTTAATAATTCCTCCCATGCTTCTTTATCTCTGATATGATTTTCATCAACTAAATCCTTAATAATGTAATCTTCGTATTTTTTGAGCTTACGTCCATTAACATAACCGCCCATCCCATCGCCATCACCTAGTACCAACACCCACCAATCAGCAGGACTGCTATCACCAAAGTGTCTTTTTTGAACTTTATCAACGATACTTCTTAACGCAGATGTTTCTGAAGCTTCTAATCCCGATGTTTTTGAAGTTTCTAATCCCATATCATCTGCAAGCCATTTGCTAGAAAACATTACACCGTTGTAACCTTTTTGATAATCGGTATCTTTTCTTAAAGCCTCATCCGCTCGTTTGACTTGAAAAGGACGACGGGTAAGTTTTCTAAATTCTCGGTACTTACTCTCTTGATTTTGGAATTGCGGATGTTGTTTGAATTCCTGTTCTAAATCTTGCCAATATCTTGCAACTTTAGGAGCATTATGACTTGCAAAATGTGCTGCGGCAATAGAACAAAGATTCGGGAAACAAATTAACCCTTCATAATCATCATCATCACTCAAAGGAATTCCTAAAGATTGTGCTACACCCCCATATTTCCAAGCCATACGCTTAGTTAATTCAATCGCATTCAGTTTTTCAGAACCGTTGAATAACCCTGGATAAGCGAGTGCCATAACACGCCAAAATAAGCGTAGCGATTCTGAAGGTACACCGAACCCATTTTGGAATTTTTGATAATTAAAGCGCGGATATAAAGCACTATATTGACCAGAAAGGGTAGAACGTTCTCCAGGCGCAACGGGTATTTGCCAATTCCGGGTATTTTTAATTGCTTGAATCCCGTTACCAAGACGTGCTTGTAGACTTCCCCACCACGAACCTACATTAAATTTTCCGTATACAGGTTGTTCCGCAGGTGATGGTAACTCAATAATTGGTTGTGCTATCTGATTTTGTGAATTTATCCATGCTTGTAATTGATGATTTCCTTGCTCAATTTCTAGAGGTTGTTCAGGAGAACCTAACGGAACTGCGACAAAATAAGTTTCCCATGTGTTATTAATTTGCACATCCCAAAGTTGATTCCATTCCCAATTACCTCCTTGATAAAAATCTTGGAGAGTTTTTTTAATATCTCGACCTTTTTTTATCTTGGTAAGTTTATCTTGTTCTAATTCTGTTTCATTCTTATCTTGTACAAATTCGTCAGTGATTAAATTCCAAATTTCTGATAATTCCTGTTCATCCATAACATGGATAAACTCTCTGGCAATTATTTCCCAAGTTCTTTGTAATTCTTCTTGATTTTCTACTAAATCTCTTACTCTTTCTTTGACAGAACTTCTGACATCACGGCTGATTTTTAGCCAAGTGTCTTTTAGAGTTTGTTCTAAATACTTACCTAACTCTACCGCTTTTTGTTGATTAGGCATGAGAATAGTAATTACATTGGGAAACCCTGCTGTACTTAAACTTTGGGAATGAGAACTTTCAAAATTGTTTGCTGGATCAATTTTTATATGTTGGCAAGGATTTTTAAATATTGCTTGAATTTGTGGTAATTCACTAAAATGTTCAATCATCAAGGCATCAATGATTTCTTGACTCCACAATGAAGGAGTAATGACTGTATCTGGCCCATATTTTTTAGCAACTTCAAAACAAAGTAATGCACTAAAGTAATGCAGTAAAAATGACCCAGCCCAGAAATCAAGAAATTTACGTGATGACTTAATAAACTCTTGGATAGGAGAAAAGGTGAATAGCAGTAAATAAGGAGATTTATTGCTAGAATCTGACTCATTTTCATCAGAAAATATTGCTCCAGTTAAGGCGGAAACTGTGCTTTGATAACTGTGTAATGGACAGTCAGGTAAAATCCGATGCGTAGGAATTAAAAGAGCATTTCTTGCATCTTGATTAACTAACAGTTCTGGTAAGTATCGCCAAAACCACCAAAATACTGTCTCTGCGTCTTCTTCTTGAGCAATTCTACTAATATCTAAGGACTTGTCAAATGCTGTAACTGTAATTTTTTGTTGTTCTCCACTAATGCTATGACAAACAGTAATGTGATTTTCATTACTTTGAATTACTACATCATTCAAGCTAACACGATCCGAGGAACTGCTGATACGTAATGCTTGTTCAGCATTTTGGCTTTCCCACCATTTCTGTAAATCTGCCAAATATGGCTGTAAACAAGCTAAATTATCGTAAATATAATTCAAATCTACTCTCAGCCAATCAATTTTTTCTATTGCTCGTAAGAACGCATATATTTTTCTATGATAAACATTCATACCTGTCGATTACCAGTGACTAAATGTAAGTTATATCACTGCCTGCCAAGTCATAACTTTTTTCATGCGAATGACAAACAAAAGTATAAGTTTTGACATTGATTGTAATTTCAGTTCTTAATTATCGGTGAGAGGTTAAGATAATCTTACTTTTACCAATTAGAAATTATGCTGAAAATTTGGAACAAGCAGAGGTATGAAGTTAACTCTTGTACTGAATCGATGGAGTAAGAATAAAAGATGCTAGTATGGTAAAAGTTACTAGAGAAGACGACTCTCTAAATTGGCCAAGTAACCGTTGGGGTCTGTGCGAAATCGATATTGTTCAATTCTGGCTTTGTGGTGTTTTTGCAATTGAGAGCGTAATTCGAGCCAAGTATGAATATCAACTTGTGCTAAATCAGATGCGGTAAAAGAATGAAGTTTAGTAGCGAGCGCGCAGGCAAGTTTGACAGAACCACGAATAACAAGGGATGAGGGGGGAACCTTACGACCAGTACAACGACGTTGATGATGACGTAGCATACCAAAAGCGTGTTCTAAGTCATTATTAGTTCTAGGAAAATCTTCAATTTCATAACAATGAAAAAGTCCAAACCAGTAGCTGTGGGTGGTTTTTATAAAGTTATCGATTGCCGTGTTCAGTGTACCTGCTTTCTGCTTCTTTCTGTTGATTTGTAAATCTCCAAATATAACAAATTTGTCTATATTTTATTACCAATTTTCTATATTTATTCAGTCACATTAAGCTATATTTTTCTTCCCACTCATCAAATTTAATTCTATCAATGAAGATGTCAGGGATTTCCTCAATTGTTTTTTTTAGTTTTTGTAAAAAATTGCTTTCAAGTATTTCACTACATTGTGGCATAGCAAAGTCAGGATCGATAAATCCATTTTGAGATATAGCGATCATATTAGCGAGGGACACGTCAACAGTAATATCATTGCATCCATATTCAAGAGGATGTAGGTCATACGGAATATCATTAAGTTTACTAACAAGTCTTGTATCAAAATCTATATCAGGTCCAGTCAGCTTAGGCACAGCAAATTCAAGACCGAAATAAAATGCTCTAATCGAGGCTGGTTTCAAGCTAGTATCTACTGAATTTGCCTTTTTAACTAACAATGAAAAAAACTTCTGAAGTTTATGATCATTTGACAAATAACAGTCAATTTCTGTTTTGAGTAAGCAGAGTATTTCTTCAGGATTATCTACTATTTCAACAGTTAATAAAAAAACTTCTTGCCAATGTCTATCTAAAATATGGGCTATGAAATGTTCACAAAAGTCATTACAAAACCACTTCGCTACTAAATATTCTTGAAACGTCAGGTGTGAAAAAGACCAAACTTTCTGCGATCGCTCAATCAACAACCCATGCTGAGAAGCGATCGCTTTCAAAACTACTCGACTATCCCGCAGCCTAATTCCCAAAAACTCTGCTATGTAACCCTCAATTTCTGACTGCTCAAATAAAACATACTGCGGCTGCTCAAACTTTTTCACCGCCAGATAACTAAGTAACTCCAGCTTTCGTTCCAGTGATAAATCTCGGTAAATCTCATCTCGCTCAATCTCCCTTGACTTATCCCACTGCTCTAGTAGTAGCTCTAACCCTTCCTCATAAAGCTTGGAACGCTTTGAGTAGAACTTGCCAGTTTGGTTAAATACGGCACAAGTCAAACTCAGTAAAATTGGTGTAATTGCTAAATCTTGTATCGGTTTATTCGCTTCCAAAAAAAGCTGATTGAGAAACTCATGCGATCGCACTAATCCTGCTGAGTCATCCCCAATAACTGCCAAAAACCAATCCTCGGCAAATAATCTCACTTGAGCTTGATTAAAATCTGCTACTTCTACATAATCAAAACGCTCAAACCGCGATTCTTGGCTTTGCGTCCGACAGGTTACAATTACCTGCACCTGCGGATAAGAACGAGCAAACTGCTTAATTTGCTTGGTGATATTTTTACCATTTTCCCCTGTGACTTCATCTAAACCATCTAGCAATACCAATGCTCGACCTTGATGGAAAATCAAATTAATTTCTGTGTTTGATAATTGCCAGCACTGCTCAAAATAACGCTCCAGCAAATAGGCAAACTTACGTCCATCTTCTACAAACTCTCGTAATTTAATCAAGGTAGGAATTCGATGCGCTTGTAAATTGCCAGCGTTGCACTCGGTAACTATTCGTTGCAAATAAGTGGTCTTCCCTGAACCTGGTTTACCCACCACCATGAGATTTGTATTTTTCGCCAGTACCACTAGTCCTGAAACCCTTTGTCGCTCTCTACCTAAGCCAATGCGATCCAAACTGCGATAGCTTGGATTCTTACTGAAATCTTGCCACAGGTCATCGAGTTCTGACCTACGACTACTGCTCAGTTCCTCTAGGATGTTCACATCTACAAACAAATCACCTAAAGGAACCCAGTGATCTACACCCCATAGTGGCATCGTGCTATGTAATTTCTGAATATCATCATGAATGCGCGATCGCACTTGTTGCACCAGTTCATCAACAGACTGCTGGTTCTGCTCTTTAAATGCGGCAAATTGACCAGTGACTTTTAGTTCCTCAAGGAGAGACCGGACAATTTCTCGAATTATTTCTGCATCTGCGCCATGATAAGTGCGATCGCCTATATGAATTTCCTGTCCTTGTCCCAGGTGGACTGCATATTTCCCTTGCTGAGAGACAATTTGACCACCACCACTAAGCCATTGTTGCAGAACTGTTATGTCAGTTTCAGTCTGCTGTTTTTGGACGATTCGCTCAAGTATGGCGTTTAGTTCTTCAGGGGTGGTCATTTTGATTGTGGTTCAGCAGTCAATTTTTATTTGGGTTGAGATGGCGATCGCAACTAAGTAACTTATTTATATTACTGTTGTAAACATAACCTGATTTTATCGTTGCCAAACTTTAATAGTCATAGATTAGTAATTTGCTCAAAAATCGCGGTTAACTCTTGGGTCAAATATAAAATTGTAAGGCGTTGCTGAGTGCGGTATGAATCAATTAAGCACGAGGATAAAATGATACTTCAAGTAATGAAGTAATAATCTAATAGAGTATTTAAGCATTTCTACGGACTTAGAATAACACAGCGTTTTGCGATGGAGTCGTGCTAAGTAATGACGTAAACGAGTGTTTTCACCTTCTACTCTAGTCATGTAAATCTTGCTCACAATCTGATCACCTGGGTCAATAAACTGAGGGTAAACTTTCCATCCATCAGTGACATAAAAATAGCAATGCCAACAACAAACTATTTCCCATAAAGGCTTAAAAGTTTCTGCACTATGATCTCCCAATACCCAAGCTAAAATCCCCTCTTGAAAATGATTTACTGCCGTCCATAGCCAAATTTTGTTTTGTCTTGAAAAGTTTGCTCAACGGGGGGAACCCCCGCACGCAACTTTTCGCTTTTTGAGCCAATAAAAGTTTCTAATTCATCGAGTTCTCCAACTTCAGGAATTTCCTCGATTGGTGGTGCATCTGGTAAATTTTGACCCAGTTGTTTTACCCAAGTAATAATTGTCGTGTGATGGACACCTTTAACTCGTTCAATAGCTCGAAAACCCATACCATTGAGATACATCCGAATACATTCTTCTTTGATTTCATTGCTATAAGTTTTTGATGGCTCATAATCCTGAATAAACTGGCGACGGCAATTACAGCAAATGTGATTCTGTTTACCTCTTTTTATTCCATTCTTACGGATATGATGAGAGCCACATTCAGGACAATTCATGTTTTAGCACCTTATATTCATACCTTATTATGCAACGCCGATTTTTAATATCTAGGTTGTAATTATTCGCTTTCAAATCTGCAATTGAAACTTTCCAAGCAAATTCATTTTCCTCAACGATCGCCTTGGCAAAGCGATCGCTTGATTTGAGACAATCAGAAATCCGATTAATGGCAATCTGTTGATAATAGCGTGGCTGTTTTTTATCAGGACTGGGGTAATAATCTTGAGCTACAATTGGCTGAATATCTGAGTTAATACCCTTCCAATCACAGTATTTCTGCCAAAGTTCCTTCGGTGTCGGGAACTGATTGAGGGGAATTTCCCGTTCTCGTTGTCCTTCGGTAATGGTGCGATCGGACATCATAAAAGCGTCACCATTCGAGCTAAAGATGAATGGTACATCAATTAATTCACCAGTTGCGATCGCCTGTTGCATTCCCGCGCTAACGCCGTGATTATTATCTTTAGCTTCAATTACAGCCAGTGGTACGCCAGGTTTGTAATACAGCACATAATCAGCGCGTTTCTGCTCACCTTGACTCCAGCCATGAATTTCCGCTCATATTTATTCCTGTTTTATATCTATCATTTTTTTAGTGAAATGGTATCACTGATTGAGTCTTATTCATCTTTTAGCAATTATTATCTTTGGCTACCAAATTACATCAACAGGATACTGTGTGATTTTATTATCTACAGTAATTATGGGCATTTTTTCCACTTGACTTTGAGCAATAATTATTCGGTCAAAAGGGTCTTGATGTAAAGCAGGTAGATTGACGACTTGTAAAGCGTGATTCACTTGAATAGGCAAACTTTCAAATCGATTTATCGTCAACCGATTGGGAATGTAAGTTTCTGGTGGCTCTGGTAAATTTAATTTACCCAAACGAACTTTAATTACAATTTCCCATGCGCTTGCGGCACTAAAAAATAAGTTATTCCCTGGATCAGCAATTATATTTCTAGCTGTAGATGAGAGTCGGTTATCGTCAATAACCCACCAAATAAACGTATGGGTATCAAGTAATGCTCTCATGCTTCTGTGTCTGTTGGGTTGATAAAAGCATTTAGCACCTCGTCGGGGAGGGGAGCATCAAAGTCTGGGGAAATTATTACCTGACCACGATCTAAACCTGGAATTCGAGGTAATTTCTGTTCAGCAATTGGGACTATACGCGCGATAGGAGTGCCTGCTTGAGAAATAATCACTTCTTCTCCTTCTAGCACTCGACGGAGTAGTTCCGCAAATTCAGCTTGACCTTCCGGGATTTCTAGGCTGTACATATCTAGTTAATGACAAGGATATTAATATCCTGGCATAGAGTTGTCATGGCGATCGCACATTAGAAACGTGTCAGAATTGGCAATGCGATCGCTCTTACTAAATTAATGTAAGGGAAAAAGTGGGCGATCGCCTAATCACATATTTTGAAGCTAGGTTTTGTCGCTCAGTCATCACGAAGGCTACCACTATGCCATAATTCCTCAATACCTTGACGGATGGCATGATTCATATCTTCTAAAGATTTGGGTGCGCCTTGATATTTTAAGCAACCTGCAACATCATTTAATGTAGTTTCTACAAAGGGTTTCTTGGGTTTGAGAAGAATCCCATCACCCATATTAATGGCTATTAATTCCTGTCCGATTTCCCAGCCTGAAGCTTTCAGTGATTCTTCAGGAATAATTACTTTTCCTTCATTTGATATTTTGGTTATTTCCATATATTCCCAAGTTTTTTGTGTGAACCAAGATTCTCACTGTTTTGGTTCTTATATTGACACTTAATTGATCGGCTAAATTTAACCCTAATTCCTTAAAATTTAAATACATATTTAGCTATCATTGTCAAGATAAAAGTCTTAAGCTAACTAAGAAATAAAATTTTACATTTAAATTAGAATGAACTTTTCTCTTTAGGTTTTGGGTTTCTTTTCTTATGTGTGAAAGCTACTTTTAATAATTTCTAATAAATGGTGTAAAAATGGTGTAACTTATAATTTATTCACCTGAAAACCTTGATATAGAAAGATTTTGGACAGGACTAAAAATCCTCGTGTCACCAGTTCAAGTCTGGTTCCTGGCATAAATTGCAGCCTAATGTGCTACTTGGCATAAGGCATAACTGGTATAAAACTGACATAAGCTGACTAAACTCTTAGTCAGCCACATTCTTTATTTTGTGGTGTCTTCAAGTTTTTGGTGTAAATAGTGATCATTGCAAATAATTGCCCATTTGTGGTTCTGACTTATGAGGGAAAATTTACATTTAATCGCACCAGACGATTAAAATGGCTGCTATAAGAACTAATACTGCATCCCTGGGCTGCAAAATCCTAGAATTTTAGGTGAGTCTGAGTAGGCATTCAGGCTAGGTGTAGCTTTAGATAAATTAATTATTTTTGTTATTTTCTCAAGATTACATCAACAACTGTAACAAGTTTTCTATTATTTGGTAGCCCCATTTAATTGTCATCAATCCACAAATGATGCTGATGGAAAAGCACAAAATTAAGCCTGTGGCGAATGGGAGTGAATATCCAAAAAAACTCACATAGCCAACCCAGTTTATGAGAACAATGACTAAACCGATTGCTGCACCGACACTAAAGCGTTTAAGTAACTTTGCACTACTTTCCATCTGAGATTCCGGTTGATTAGGAGACATGGGTGATGGTTCCATAAATAGTCTTGGTTTGATTAATGCAGCAAAATTATCCGCAAATGAGTGAATTGATTTAAATTTAATGATGCGATCGCTTGTTTCTACATACTAGCCATACTACTATGTTATTGATTTAACCAAATATCTAAATCAGCAACAGTAGTAAAATCTAGTAATGCTTCACCTAGATTCTCTAATTGTTCAGTCGATAATCCTTGAACGCGCTCGATTAATGAGACATCAATCTTACCAATACGGCGATTGAGTTGACGGAGTATTAAGTCTTGTTTTCCCTCTTGTCGTCCTTCTTGCTTGGCTTGTTCTCTATCTTTTTGATATGGTGGTTCTAGTCGCATAATAATCTATTAATAGTCATTAGTAATTGGTCATTATTCAATAGTCATTAGGCAACAGATTCTTTTCTTCTCCCTCACTCTCCCACTCCCTCACTCCCCCACTCCCGACTCAGCACTCCTTCACTCCCTACTTAAAGAATTAAATTGCCAAGGCTGGACGATGTTGAATCCAGGGGTTAGCGGCTTCTAATTGGGCTGCAAGACTGATGAGAGTGGCTTCTGCTGCGGGTTTGCCGACTAACTGCACACTTATGGGTAAACCATTGTGATCGAAACCTACAGGTAGAGCGATCGCTGGTTGTCCTGTAGCATTAGCTGGGGGACAAGGGGCAACCCAATTAATAATTTGTTGAAATGTGTCTTCTGGACTCAAAGTAGCCCATTCACCAATGCGGATGGGTGAGTGTAAGTACACAGGCAACACCAAAACATCGATATCATCAAAAAATGCCACAATTTGCCGTGCGGCTATCTGCATTTTATAAACTGCTTGGATATATTCGGCAACTGTACCAGTCCGTGCCAATAGCCAACGATTCAATGGCTGCAACACTTCTGGGGGAATACCTGCGGCTGCTACACCAGATTGCCAAACAATTTGGAATGGTTCGACTAAGCCACTAAAATCTGGGGATTTTTGCACAACTTCATGACCAAATTGTGCTAGTAATTTCACTGTTTGCCAAACACCTTGTTGACAATTAGCATCAGCTTCACCTAAAGGGATCATGCCAGTACTAAAGGCAATGCGTAATTTCCCCGGTTGAGTTTGGGCTGCGGCTAAAAATGATGGTTCTGGGTCTGGTAGCCAGTAAGGATCACCAGTCACATAACCAGACATAGCATCTAACAAAGCTGCTGCATCAGCCACAGTACGAGCAATAGGGCCATTCGCCGCAATTCCTGCCAAGCGATCGCCTACAGGCGCTTTACTAACTCTACCTCGTGCTGGTTTAATTCCCACCAAACCACAACAAGCCGCAGGCCCCCGAATCGAACCGCCACCATCAGAACCTTGAGCAATGGCGCATAATCCAGCTGCTAAAGCCGCCGCCGCCCCACCACTGGAACCACCGGGGGTGTATTCTAAATTCCACGGATTTCTTGCAGGGGTGAATCCTGTCGGTTCTGTGTAGGGAAATGAACCTAATTCAGAGGTAGCGGTTTTCCCAAGAATCGTAAACCCAGCTTGTTTAATGCGAGTCACCACCCCATCATCAAATTCTGGGATGTTGTTTAATAATGCTGGACTACCGTAAGTACATGATACACCAGCCACAGTGTTGAGGTCTTTGATCGAAATAGGTACACCGAAAAATGGCGGTAATTCAGTGGTTTTTGTCAGTAATTCAGTTTTGAGTGTAGCATCAGCGATCGCTAATTCCGATGTCACTGTAAAATAACTACCCAATTCAGGATTCAACGACTGAATCCGTTCTAAATATATTTCTACCAACTCTAGGGGAGACACTTCCCGCCGTCGGATTAACCGCGCCAACTCTAGCGCTGGGGTAAAGGCTAAATCAGTTTCATTCATAGGTTGGTGATTGGGTATTGGAGATGGGGGATGGGGAAATAATGTTTTACGGGCTAATGTCCCATGACGTTCACAGTACTTCTCAATTCCCGTTGCTGAAAAGGAAGACTTGTTACTTTAGCAAAATTTGCGGGAATTATAAATCTATCGTTTCTGTGATTTATCAAGCAACTAAGTTCATTAGTGCAGGAAAGCCAGAGTTTCAGGACAAAGAACGCTGAGGCTAGGAAAAAGCAAATATATTTATGACTGAATTAGAAATACTAATTAATGACTTGCCTAAGATTGTTTATTGCCTCAAGCTGACTTTGGGTAATGCTCAAGAAATTATGCAACAAGTGGTGCTAATTAATCAAGCTCAGACGCAACTCCGCCATATTCAACAAGCGATCGCTCAAGACTTAAATTGTGTCAGCCTCAATAGTACATCTGTGGGTACGCTAGCCCCATCTAGTACTACCAACCGATTATTCGTCCCAAGTATTTGGCGTACAGAGCCTGCAATAACTGGTAATGTCAGATTAATCATAGAGAAATTTGGCAATTCCGAAACAGAAATATCTAGTAATGCCCTAAAATCTAAGATTGATTGCTGGATTGAATGGGGTGATTTATTGCAGGCGATCGCCGCAGATATTTTAAGCGATGCCCAGTTAATCAACCAAATCAATCTAGATATTCATCATCCCAGTTTAACTACACAAATTAAAATTATTGAAAATAGCTTAAAAATTAATCTTGCTGCTGACAATTCTCTGATTTTACAAAAACAAATTCAGCAACTTATTAGCATTGACCAGGATTTACTACAAGCCCAAAATCAATTAACTTATATTATCAATACTATTAAAAATAGCCATAGATTAGTAACAATATTATTGGCAATATCATCATTCTGTGGTCAATCCGGATTTTCTGTTGAGTGGTTAGATGATACCCATGAATTGATTATTTCTAGTGAGTTTAAATTTCAAGAATTAACAGATATACTTAATGACTGTGAAATTTTCCAAAATAAAATCAACTCATTTTTACTACAAAACCAAACCCTAAAAAAACAAGCACAAGAAAATTTAAACAAAAAAAAATCTCCAACCTGGTTATCCAGAATCACAAATCACAATTTAAAAACATTATTAAAAAAAAATCCCACATCTCAAGTCATACACAAAACTCTAGTTTTAGCTTCTAGTATAGCTGTCTTGGGTTTTGGAAGTTGGATAATTAAAGAGCAAATTATTCAATATCAGCAAGCAAAAATAAATATTGATCCAGAAATAAATGCTGTGAATAATTTTAAATCCGCTTTAAAATTAGGAATGGAAGCTTCATTTATCGCTCAAAATCCTCCCCATAATTTAACAATATGGCAGCAAGCAGCAATCAAATGGCAACAAGCAATAAATTTGTTAGAAACTATTCCAGAAAACACATCAGTTTCTAGCAAAGCTCAAGAAAAAATCATTCGCTACCGACGTAACTACATTGCCATCAAAGAAAGAGCCAATAACGAGAAGCAAGCGTCAGACAACTTAACCGCAGCTGAAAAGTTAGCCACAGAAGCTTCTTTCTTTTTGGAAACTTCTCCTAACTCCCTGTTAGTTTGGCAACAAGCTAAAGATAGATGGCAACAAGCAATTAAATTATTAGAATCAATTCCCAAAAATAGCTCTGTATACTATCAGGCACAAGCCACGCTTCCCAAATACAAAACACACTATACAGCGCTCAATGCCATCATTCAAAATAGAGAGCAAGCAAATTAGTCACCCCATGTGGGAAATTCAATATACAAGGTTGGTGTAGCAGTAGCGTCACTCAAAAACTCGATGCCAGTTGCACAAGTCGGGAGATCCTTCCTGTCCAACTGGCTTCCTAACCTACTAATGACTAATCCTGCATTTCTCACAAAACGGTAGAGGCGGGTTCACGAGAGATTCGTGAATGATTGAACCATATTTATGAACCCACCCCTACAGCCTCTGGACTTCGATTTGATAAATTTCGTGAGAAATTCGGGTAATGACCAATGAGCAATCTAATCAAACATTTTGACAAGGCGATATCCGCGTGTATATAGAGGAACAGGAGCGTTAGGACGCTGATTTTGTTTGAATTGTTCGACAGTTTCATCAAAGACAATTAGCGTTTCTTTGCCAACCTTCAACCATTCTTCGTAAGGCACACTCATATCTGCTTCTACACCACCGACAGTAGATGCTACCATTGCTCGATAAGCTGCGTTAAATTTTCTCCGAAACCGAAAATCTACGGAGATCCTTAAACCTTCAGTTTTCCGTCTTACGGTTTGGTGTAATCCACGAGCATCATTAAAGTACATTGTTCCATGTCGTAATTTTGCATCTGTATAAGATACAACCATTGGCACATCTTGACCTTCCGCGAAATCTGACATCACCCGCATAGCAGATAATTCCATTTCCCTGGGCATTTCACCTGCTTCGATAGTGATATGATCAATATCGCCAAACAGAGGTAAAACGACTACAGTGGCATCAGCATGAACACCAGCCCATACGTCACTATGGCATTTTGAACTAGCAAAAGGCAAAGCCATTTTCTCTGGGCTAGTTTTGCCATAAACCATCCGCAGATTTACTGGTAAATCTACTGCATCAATTAGATCATTAGCTCCTAATTGATAAAAAGCTTCGGCAACACTTTTTTGAAAAACGTTAAATGCCAGGGTATGTTCTTTTTTAGGCATTAACAGACCAGTACCAGTATAGTTTGGCAGATTGTTTCTCGCTTCTAGCAGTCGTTCGAGCATTTCTGCTTCAGAGAGAATGATAGGACTATTGAGACAAGCCGAAATGTAACCTGCTGCCGCAACTTTGATTTGCTGAAATAACTCAGGCTGTAAAGTATGTTCAAACAGCAGTCTGTACTGGTGCTGGGTAGCCATCCTCTCGGCCAGCTCATTAAAAAGTTTATCGCCTAGTTGAGAGAAAGCGATCGCTCGTTCGTCATCAGATTGGGTGTATGGTGGCAATTCTGCTAAAAGTTTTTCTGTCATCATCTGTCCTAAAGTCCTATTTAATTAGCTAAATTACTGATTTTTTCAGCCTGGTCGTTTTTAGCAACAAATCCTATCATTAAAAACTAACAAACTTAATATTTTTTTACTTCGTACAAAATACGGCTTTATTTTGTTTGTGAGCTTAAATAAAATATTAAATAGCATCCAGAGAAATAAAAATCATATAAAGCTAGTCTTCAAAACCAAAAGATAAGTTTATCGCCAAAAGAAAATATCAAAATCATTTCTAGAGTTTATGAAAAGAATTCATCCATAAACAGCTTAATTTTAAAGAAATCAAAAACTGCATCATCTTTGCTTTCCTTCGTGCCTAGCACAGCCTATGTTTTCAGCATCCAATTTCTCAATTAACAAAGTTCAGTGGGATTGACATTAAAAATCAAACAATTGAATGTTAAAAACTATATACAACATTCGCTCTTTTATTTATTTAGCTTACTCAAATCCTGCACAATTAAATCATAAATTATTCCCATGTCAACCTTGAAGAACAGCCACTCGACTAGAACTTTATACAATCAGACAGCATCCGCATGGATGAGAGAAAAACCTATTTCTCTCTCAGACTTTACAGCTAGACCTATTGTGCTAGGGCTTTGTGAACCTGTAGCTGAGTCACGAATACTGGATCTTGGTTGTGGTGAAGGCTATTGCAGTCGAGAGTTACGCCGACGAGGAGCTGCACAAGTGCATGGAATAGACATTTCCCAAAGCATGATTGCCGCAGCACGCTTACAAGAATCAGAAGACTCCTTGGGAATTAATTATGAAGTAGGATGTGCTACCGAACTCCAGCAATTCTCTGATGGCGAAATAGACCTAGTAGTTGCAGTTTTTTTATTTAACTATCTGACAATTGCTCAAACTCAAGAATGTATGGCAGAAGTTGCGCGAATTTTGCGTCCAGGTGGGCAATTTGTTTTTAGTATTCCCCATCCATCTTTCCCATATATGCGAGAAGCTGCTTATCCATTCTACTTTGAGGTCGGGGGTGCAGGATACTTCAGTAAACGAGACCAACTATTTCCCGGTGAGATTTGGAAACGAGATGGTTCTTCGCTCAATGTCCAATTAATTCATAAAACTTTTGAGGATTATTTTCAAGCTCTTAACCAAGCTGGTTTCAATACTATGCCAATTCTCAAAGAGTTACGTGTCACATCAGAACACATTGCCCTAGACGAATCATTCTTTGGCCCTTTGTTTGATTTACCCCTCCATTTAGCGATAAAAGTATCACGATAAAAAGATGAATTCTCTAATCAAAAATTCCTTCCGTGAAATCACGGATGATCATCCTTTGTGGCAGCATGAGTTTTTAATGCGCTGCCGTGACGGCAATTTATGCTTATCAGATGTACAGATACTAGCTGTACAAATGTACAAGTTTTCCAAAGAATTTAATCGGATTCTGGCTAGCATCTTATCTTGTTGTCAGGATGAAGCAGCGCAGTTAGTCATCTTGGAAAATCTATTTGATGAAATGGGACAAGGAGATATCCGCCAATCTCATCCAGAGTTGTTTCGTCAGTTTACTCGTGCGCTGGGTATTGATGACAAAACTCTCGCAGCCATACCTACTGCACCAGAAACTTTAGCTTTAATTGAAACTTACTTGAGAATACCCTCTCAGTATGGCTATTTAGCTGCCCTGGGTACAGTCTGTTATGCTTCCGAGGGGATTGTGAGTTCTTTATACACCCAACTGTATACAGGAATTATCGGTAGCGCTCCTTTACCTAAAGAATCCCTGATCTTTTTTGAAGTTCATATTGATGTAGATGATAGTCATGCAGCAAAATTAGCAGCAGTTATTGAACCTCGAATTACTCATGAAGAAGAAATTAAAGTCAAGCTAGCCATTATTGAAGCAATGGATGCGCGTGTCCAATTCTTTAACGGAATTCAGCGTCAAATTTCTCAACACAACTGGTTTCCTAATTCATTACTGCTTGCTGACGCATAGACTAATGTGAAGATAAAGAGTATAAATACGGTTGTTGTATATTTAAGCGTAGCTTTAAATACATAAGAGACGACCTAATTATACCAGTTTTTAGATTCTCAGTATGACTACGGTGAAAGTGTCCAAGGTGAATAACCGTTGTCTTACCGAGAATTTTTGAACATTAGTTGATGTTATTAATGATAATTAAGCGCAACAAGGAAGGCTTTTATGTATGGATTAGTCAATAAAGCGATTCAGGATATGGTATGTAGTCGCTTTGGTGAGGATATTTGGCGGGAAATCAAGCAGAAAGCAGAAGTAGATGTGGATGTTTTCATCAGTATGGAAGGCTATCCTGATGATCTTACACATAAGCTGGTAAAAGCTGCCAGTGTTGTTTTAGGATTATCTCCGACAGAGGTTATGCAAGCTTTTGGAGAATTCTGGGTACAGTATACATCTGAAGAAGGTTATGGGGAAATGATGGATATGAGTGGAGATACACTACCAGAATTTCTCGAAAATCTCGACAATCTTCATGCTCGTGTAGGTATTAGCTTTCCTAAACTAGAACCTCCATCATTTGAATGTAGTGATATCGAGGAAAATCATCTGAACTTGCACTATCGCTCTAGCCGAGAAGGATTGTCTCCGATGATTGTTGGTTTAGTCAAGGGATTAGGAACCAAGTTTGATACAGAAGTTGATATTACTCAAACTCAGTATCGAGATGATGGCGCTGAACATGATGAATTTTTAGTTAAATATAAACCCCGCTAAATGCTGTATCTATGCTATGCTTCCTCCTCACCTGAGTCTGACACCAGAATTATTTGCGAAGGCTTTTCCATTCCATTTTGTATTTAATCGGAAACGGGAAATTATCCAGGCTGGTGATGTTTTAGAACGCATTAGTTCTGAATTGCTGGTTGGTAATCAAATTGACCAGCATTTTTTGATCAATCGGCCAAATATTTCCGTTGATTTCGATGCCATTTATAAAAAGTCTCGCTCTCTTTTTATTTTGGAGTTTATCCCTAATGGAATGCACCTTAAGGGTCAAATGATATATCAACAGGAGCAAGATGTCATATTTTTTCTAGGCTCTCCTTGGATTACTGATATGGCTAGCCTCGCTCCTCTTGGTATTAAATTAAAAGACTTTGCAATTCATGATCCAATTGCGGATTTTCTTTTTTTACTACAAGCTAAAAACAGTGCTTTAGCTGATACTGAAAAATTAACAGTAGAACTAACTCAGCAACGAGCAGAGTTGCAAAATGCGCTGGAAGTGAGAGAACGTCTCACTAAAATTGCCCAAATGCAAGCTAAAACATTAAAAAAATCACTGAGCGAACTACAACAAACCCAAGCTCAATTAGTTCAGGCTGAAAAAATGTCTAGTTTGGGAAGATTGGTGGCTGGAGTTGCTCACGAAATTAATAACCCAGTTAATTTTATTTATGGGAATTTAAAATATATTAATGATTATACTCAGGATTTGTTAAAACTTGTGCATCTCTATCAGAATTATTATGATCATCCTGAGAGTGAAATTCAAAATCATATCCAAGCTATTGACTTAGATTTTGTGATGGATGATTTACCTAGAATCATTCATTCTATGGAAGTAGGCACTGAACGAATTACTGAGATTGTATTATCATTACGAAACTTCTCTCGTCTTGATGAAGCAGAGATTAAAAATGTTGATATTCATCAGGGAATAGATAGTACTTTGCTGATTTTACATAATAGAATGAAGCGAATAAACGATAATTTGGGAATTGAAATAGTCAAGAAATATGGCAAAATTCCTTTGGTAAATTGTTATCCTAGTCAACTCAACCAAGTATTTATGAATATTATTAGTAATGCAATTGATGCCATAGATGGTTATGATGATCACCGTTCTATTCAAGAAATTAAGTCTCATCCTAGTAAAATTACGATTACCACAGAAGTTTTAGAGGATAATTATGTTGTAATTCGGATTGCGGATAATGGGACAGGAATGACAGAAGCCGTAAAAGAAAAATTATTTGACCCATTTTTTACAACTAAGCCTGTAGGTAAGGGAACAGGATTAGGTTTATCTATTAGCTATCAAATTGTAGTGGAAAAGCATAGGGGCATATTGAAATGCGAATCTATTCTTGGACAAGGAACTGAGTTTTGGATTCAAATTCCTTTATCCATGAGCTATCAAGAAGTGAATTATGTTCAACCAGTCAATGTAAATAAGTCGGCGTAAATAATTTTGGGATAAGGTGATTGGGGATTGGTGATTGGGGATTGGTGATTGGGAATTAGTGATTGGTGATAGGAATCAGGGTTTTATTCTGGTTCGGCGTTGTAAAATAATCATCTCGTCACCGATAACGGGGTTACGGGCTATTAATCTATCTTGGGAATCAATCATTTCTAGATGGGAAAAATCTAGTTCTTGAGAGCGTTGGAGGATCTGTGATGCTAAATTATTTTGCTGGGACTCTTTGAGGGTGTACCAGTCGTCATTGATTTTGATGGTGAGGCTACTGGTGCGGAAATTGGCTTGAATCGATTTTATCAGCCCAGGAGGGATATTTGGCTCTCCGGTGCGTTGTAGGCGATCGCTCTCAGCCGACTGGAGATCATCACTAATTTCTCTCAGTTGCTTTTCGATGGCTGCAATTAATGTTTGTTCTGGTGTTAATACTGGGGTTGGGGTTGGTGTTGGTTCCGGTTCTGGTGGTGGAAGTTGTGTTGCTGGTTCTGGGGAGACTTCTGTTGTTGGTGATGGTTCTGGTGTAATTTCTGCTGTTGGTGCTGGTTCTGGTTGAGTGGTTATTGTCGGTGTTGGTGTGGGAATTTCTTCAACTGGAGGAACTGTAGCAACTTCTGTAGGTTTATTGGTGAAAATACTGGTGGTTGTCCACACCAAAATTACGGCAATACCAGCAATGATACCTGTCAAAGCTGTATCTGATAACTTAGTTGACAAATTCGATGGGATGAAAGCACGACTTTTCAGTAAGAATCTACTCCATCTCGATGACAACTGCTGTAAAAAACTAGGAGTATCTCCAGTACTCGGTGAGGGTGCTGTCTCCAACTTTTCTACAGTTGTTTCTAAAATGCCTATTGTCCCCCGCAAAATTTGGATCATAGTCGATTTCCAAACAGGCTGAACACTTCTTGCGGGAGGCGTAACTGTCGGTTCCGGCTGATTATTTTGGGGTTCAGGGGAATTGTCTTGTATCATTTCATGGATAGTGGCTGTAAGTAAATTATGAAAATCAACCGTCGGCAATTTTTATTTTTAAGTAGCCTCAGCGCTTTTGGTTCTGGATTAGTAGTGGGAAAATTGGCTTTTTTCAATAGTCGTAGTCCAGATTTTGCTACCGCCGCAACACCAAAGAAAGACTTAATCTTACGTTTTGTGTCTGTAGCTGATACTGGGACTGGCGCAAAAGGACAGTATGCTGTAGCCAGAGCCATGACACTTTATCATCAGCGCAATCCATATGATCTGGTAGTTTTAGCTGGTGATAATATTTACAATAATGGCGAAATTAGCAAAATCAAAGCAGTGTTTGAACGTCCTTATCAGGATTTGCTCAAACGGGGTGTGAAATTTCAAGCTTGTTTAGGTAATCACGATATTCGGACGGAGAATGGTGAGCCACAAATCCGTTATGCTGGCTTTAATATGAACGGTCAGCGTTATTATACATTTAGTCGGGATAGCATCCAATTTTTTGCTCTTGATACTAACAGTAATGCTGACTGGACAAACCAGCTATCTTGGTTGGAAAAAGAACTAAGTAGTAGCAAGGCTCCTTGGAAAGTAGTATTTGGTCATCATCCGATTTATTCATCGGGTGTGTATGGGAGCAATCCAGATTTTATTAAAACTTTCACGCCCTTATTTCAAAAGTATGGTGTACAACTTTACATCAATGGACATGAACATAGTTATGAACGTACTAGTGTCATTGATGGCACAACTTATTTAATTTGTGGTGCAGGTGCAGGTAATCGTCCTGTCGGACGTTCCCAGTGGACAGAGTATTCTACCAGCGATTTAAGTTTTGCTGCGTATGAGGTGTATCCAGACAGAATAGAGTTGAGTGCGATCGCTACTAATCATAAAGTCTTTGATGGCGGTGTTATTAGCTTAAAAACTAGGCTTTAAGCGGATGTTGGAAAAGTATGGGGCGAATATAATTTGCTACTACACAAACAAAGTTCGCCTCCGTGGACTGATGAAAGCTCAAGTATTTTCAACCCACGTAGGTGGGTTTTGTCTGTATAGCCGCGACTTCTAGTCGCCCAGGCAAGCTGAAATCACTGTTGATTATAGATAAATTTACTACATTATTTATCTCTGTATAATGTGAGTGTTAGGCTCAAATCCAAATTTCCAATACAGAGATAGATTGTTGTGTCTGATGAAGTAGCAGTAAAAAAAGTTAAAGCTACTAACGTAATTTCACAGAGATTATTGATATTCTCTAGCCCTTCACCTCTGGTTTTTTTTCAATCAGCAATCTTATTTTACAAATTTTCACTATTTCAGTTTACTTATGTGTCACTTTTGAAGATACTTATATATATGCAAGGTTATTTAGAGTTAAACTTAAAAATATAGGAATTAATTTCATTTTTCCTTAAGTATTGTAAAGTAAAGTTAATAAACTAGAGGTGTTTAATATGACCATCAGCAGTAATGGCAAAGCGGTCAGTCCTCGACAAAGACGTGCCAAGCTCAAAGGAGAAACAACAGTGGAAGTAGAAAATAACAAGGGTAATAGCTCAAATAAAGAGCAAAGCACTGAAGCGTCAGCAGAAGCATCCAACAAGCAAGAAGTTCATGGCACACTAGCCATTGCTGGCATCCGTCCTATTGCTAGTAGTGATTTGCAAGTAGCTGAGACAGTCTCAATTGCTGGGCTACGTCCGATTAGCACCAGTAATTTGCAAGTAGTTGAAACATTCAATGTGATGGGTATTCGTCCCATCGCTGCGAACGCGATTCATGTGGTTGACAGCATCAATCTTTCAGGAATTCGTCCCATTGCTTCTAGTGGATTGGTAGTTTCCCGCAGTTACTCGACAATGGGCAATCGTCCTGTAGCATCAAATGAGATTGATGATTCTGAAGGTTTGATGGGCTTTATAGATTAGATCAAAAATACTTTCATTAATTTAGTATAGATGTATTAACCCAGTTTCATTCGGCAACTGGGTTTTTAACTTTTATCTCTTGTTTATTATTCTGCTATAACTCTGTTTTTGGCGATGCCGCTTTTGAGGAGATTAGCCTCTAGTTCTCTGATAAAGTGCATATCTTCTATGGAAAGAGGTTGGTGACTAGGGTTAGCAGAATTTTTGGCTAAAAAATTGAAAGCTTGACAAAATTGCTCTGGAGTGGATGGAAATGGTGCATCAAAATGACAGGAAATAATCTGCTGAAAATCCCATTTTGCCACTTGATCAGACCAATTAAGTACTTGGGTTGGGTCTTGGGGAAGAATGAGAATTTGCAGAATTGGTGCGACAAATGGTCGTCCATTGCCAGATAAAGTAGTAAATGACTGTTGCCAATTTTGTTGCCAGCGAAAAGGGAAAAATCCCCAGTATGCCTTTGGTGAGCGATCTGGTGCTTGGAGTGCATCACGCCACATCTGCCCTAATCCAGTTAATTCTAAAGCACTGGGACGAAAGTAGATCGCAAATAGTGAAATACGCTGCCATCCTTGGCGACGATTAGCTGGATTATCCTCAATGATTTGTTGAGCATTTTCTCTGGAGTGAAATAGTAAAGGGTAAGGATCTAAGTGAAAAATGGCGGGTGGTTCTGCGGTTACGGATAATACAGAGTCAGTTACTAATAGAGTATGCGATCGCCTGTGAAAAAAAGCCACTTCCACAAAAGATCCTTTGCCTAAATTGATATCTAACACCTGATAATCGAAATCATCAGCAAAAGGCGCTTGAGAGCTAGCTGCTGGTAAAACTTGGGTACGTTTTTGGGGAAAACCTAACCAACTCAGAGGTAAGTTAAACGGGAAACTCCATTGGTGAGGGGCAACAAATACCTGAGCTTGAGGAAATTTTCTCGCAAAAGGGCCGACAAAAATCTTATGTTCTAAGCCAGAACTAGTTGGTAGAACAATGTACTTCACATCACCGTGCTTGGCTACTAACTCGTTTACCAAGCGCACACATTCATCAGTTGGCGCTACAGGTGCATAAATTAAGAGTCCGCCTGCATCTAGCTTGATGACAGTCATCCGAATTGGCACTATGGTGTAGAGAATGCCATGAAGCTGATCGAATGTCCAGATTGTATCCTGAACAATTTCTCGGCAAAGTGTCCGCCTTTTACCGTAAGGATAAAGTGGTAAGACAGGCCAAAATGGCCATGACCAGTCTTTGTTTTTAGTCATTGGTCAATAGTCATTGGGGATTGGTGATTGGTGATTGGTCATTTCTTGATCTAGGTTATGGCAGTTCCTGATCATATGAATAAACTGTAGAGACGTTGCATTGCAACGTATTTACATAATTTATGTGTATCATGATTAACGTGAAATGGTACAACCTCAACGAAATGTACCTTGCTGAAGTGAGAAATGCTGTGTACGGTAGATTTTAATTTGGCGAGGTATGTGGGATTGTAGGGATGAATGGCTGTTCGTACTTAACTTATGTACTTATGTAGCTGAAAAACTTTGTATGGGGGACATTCGTTAATCTAATTAAGAAAGATTAAGATATAATAAAACATCCGAAATAATATCAAATTTAAAAAATATTTTTTGCTGGGAGATAGCAGCAGTTATAGAGTCCTCAATTAGCTAGCTTGCTCTAAACCAGTGGTATCAAAAATCACAAATCATTTAGCGTGCTTTCCGTAGGGTATGACGAATTATGATGAGTCAAACAGCTTTAAATCTGATTGCAATATCTATTTTTTTGATGACTATGTCGTCTTTGTTGGGGCCGTTTGTTAATTTGTCACCGACAATTCCGGCGATCGCTACGTTTACAATTTTGGGGATAGCGACTTTTGATAGTTTCAGCTTGCAAGGTAAGGGCGGGACTATTCTCCTAGATTTGATTGCGAGGTTTTCACCACAATACCGCGATCGCATTATCCACCATGAAGCGGGACACTTTCTTGTAGCTCATTTACTGGGTATTCCTGTGACAGGCTACACTCTGAGTGCTTGGGAAGCTTGGAGAAAAGGACAGCCAGGACAAGGTGGTGTAACTTTTGATGATCGGGAATTATTAGCAGAATTGGCACAGGGTCAAATTAGCCCGCAGATGTTGGAGCGCTACTGTACTATTTGTATGGCGGGAATTGCGGCGGAAACTTTGGTCTTTGAGGGGGCTGAGGGTGGTAACGACGATAAAAATAAATTAGCAGCGATGTTAAAAGTTTTGGGTTTTTCTGAGTCAGTTTGTCAGCAAAAGCAAAGGTTTCATACTCTCCAAGCCAAAAACCTGTTGCAAGAAAATTGGTCTAGTTATGAGGCGTTAGTTCAAGCCATACAACAAAAGGCTTCTGTTACAGATTGCCAAGAAGCGATCGCTAATGCCAAAAGTGTTTTAGGGGCTAGAGTGTAGTTAATGTAATCAGGAACTTCATAAGATAGCAATATGACGAATTACGAAACTGCCTCTAAAGATGAGAGTTGAGATAATTGGTTCCAACCCAGAACTTGATTACGTCCTCCGGCTTTGGCGGCTAAAAGACATTGATCTGCACGGTGTAACAAACTCATGCCTGCTTCGTCATCATTAGCTTCTAGACAAGCAACGCCCAAGCTAATAGTAACATTCAAGATAAGTTTACTATTAATGCTAAACGGTTGCTCACTGACTAAACGATTGAGGCGATCGCCTACCTTCAGTGCTTCTTCACCGGTGGTATGAGCTAAAACGACCACAAACTCCTCACCACCGTAACGAAATGGTGTGTCTTGAGAACGGAGGTTATGACGTAGACGCATACACAGCAATTGTAAAAGGCGATCGCCTACCAAATGCCCATGCTGATCGTTGACTCTTTTAAAATAGTCTACGTCGAGAATAATCAAACTCAAAGGAATATTTTGATTGCGAGCTTTGGTGATTTGCCTCGGTAGATCCCATTCTAAAGCACGGCGATTGTTCCAGTCTGTTAACGAGTCGGCTAGAGCGATCGCGGATAAAATATCATTTTTCTCCATCAAATCACGGTACTTTTGCGCTTTACGTAATCCAACTGTTAACTGACCTAATATTAAGCTGTGAGTTGGCGATATATCCGTAAAGATATCATCTGTTGCTGCTGGTAACTGCCAGATATAAGCATCTGCACCTTGATGAAGCGCGGTAGCTGTCATCTCAAATTCCCATTCCCAGCCTTGTTGGCTTTTATTTGCTAGTTGTTGGAGACGATCTTCCACCAAAATGCAATGTATGCAAGACAGCTGAATCTGTTCTTTCAACCAGCCACACAGTTCTAGACTGCCTTTGAGACTTGCCTGCACAATTATGACATCGGGTGATGCAATTTGAATTTGCGACACTGCCTGACGAAAATCAGTAATGACTTCCAAATTAAAGGTAGTTTCATCACGGATCTGATCGGGAAGTTTTCCGAGAAAATTACTACTTCCAAAGACCAGAATGGTCATCTTCATTGCTTTATTTTTTGCCTTTTGTGTAGCCGAATTACACTGATATCTTGACGATTCATACATATATTGTCTCTGATGATGGAGACCTTATCTATATTTGTATATTTTTAGCTCTAAATGTACCAATACTTACTAATTTTAATATCCTCTTAATACATTTCATGAGATTGATAAAGACTATATAAAGACAAGTTCTTGTAATTAATCTGTACTGAATTTAGGTTTTTTTAGAAACAGTGTAAATACGGAAAAATTAACCCAAATCTTACGGAAATACTGTATTTTCCAGGTATTTAATATTGAAAATCATCAGTCAAGTTCGAGATTATATTCATACTGTTACATCACAGAAAAATTTCCTAGTATTTAACCAGATAAAAATGATAATTATTTGACTAATTTGGTATTTTCAGTAAAAACAACTAAATATTTTTTAAAAAAATATATTTCCAGCAGAAAAAATATGCGTGTTTTTTCGTATACTTGAGACTGCATCAGGGATTTCACAGACAAAATAGTTATTTTCAGCATAAACAGGTATATTGATAGCAAAATAATGAATTTTGATGAATTAGCAAATTCATGTTCCAGAAATGGCAGCATAAGACTAATAAAATATGATTCCTATATAAAAAAGAAAAATACTATGAAACTTAATTAGTCAAGTCTAATAGTATTTTGGTAAGAATTCAGCACTCAGGACTCAGAAGTCAGAATAAATCAGGGTTTAAGAATATTAGCTTACTCATCAAATATGAGAATTTGAACTATTCTGACTCCTGAATCCTTACGTATTTTTCTTGTCAATACATCTAAAGACTAAAATTCAGCATCTTGGATATGGCTAGATGATGTATTTGCTTTGGTGCAAAATGGAGATGGTAATCAATACCCTTCTATGGAATAACCTGCTGCCATGATTACTTGTTTAATAGACTCTTCAGATGCTTGGGATTCGACGATGACAGTTTTATCTTCAACATTGACATTGACAAGAGCATCTGGTTCCATCACATGAACAGACTCAATGATTTTATCTGCACAGTCATCAGAGACGATATTAGGGATTTTTAACTTTAAAGCCATGATTCACCTAAGTATTTACTGAAAATTAATTTAGCTAATACCTAGTTGTTATCCCTCTGACTAAAGATAGGTAATTGAAAAATTCTACACATAGAGATACAGAATAACCACTGACAATTTAGGGCTGCTGGCAGCAAGGGCAAACAAAATGCAAAAATATAATGAAGCTACTTATGAAAATACACTTAGTAGATCCACATCTTGTTGAAGATGGGGAATGACTTTTTCCCAGTCTTCAATCTCCAGTCCAGAGTTAACATTACTTGCTATTTTTTCCCATGTCTTCAAACCCCCAGCACCTCAGTGGTAACGAAATTCGTACCCGATTCCTCAACTTCTATGCCCAACGAGGACACCAGATTCTGCCAAGTGCCTCTCTCGTGCCAGAAGATCCAACTGTGCTGCTGACGATCGCGGGGATGCTACCATTTAAACCGATATTCTTAGGGCAGCGCACACCAGAATTTAAACGGGCGACAACTTCTCAAAAGTGCATCCGTACCAACGATATAGAAAATGTCGGACGCACCAAACGCCATCAAACTTTCTTTGAAATGCTGGGTAACTTCAGCTTTGGTGACTATTTTAAAGAACAAGCGATCGCTTGGGGTTGGGAAATCTCGACACAAGTTTTTGGCTTACCCCAAGAACGCTTAGTAGTTAGCGTCTTTGAGGAAGATGATGAAGCTTACGCAATTTGGCGTGATCAAATTGGTGTATCAACAGCCAGAATTAAGCGCATGGGTGCAGATGATAACTTTTGGGCATCTGGCCCTACAGGCCCCTGTGGCCCTTGTTCGGAGATTTATTACGACTTTCACCCAGAACGAGGGGATGAAAATATTGATTTAGAAGATGATACCCGGTTTATCGAGTTTTATAACCTCGTATTCATGCAGTATAACCGGGATGCGGCAGGGAATTTAACACCACTGCAAAATCAGAATATTGATACTGGCATGGGTTTGGAGAGAATGACGCAAATCCTCCAACAAGTACCGAATAATTACGAAACTGACTTAATTTTCCCGATTATTCAAACAGCAGCTAACATTGCTGGGATTGATTATTATAAGAGTGACGAAAATACCAAAGTTTCTCTCAAAGTCATTGGTGATCATGTGCGTTCCGTGGTTCACATGATTGCTGATGAAATCCGCGCCTCCAATGTGGGACGAGGTTATGTGTTACGGCGATTAATTCGGCGGGTGGTGCGTCATGGCAGATTAATCGGGATTTCTGGGGAATTCATTACCCAGGTGGCAGAAACAGCGATCGCTCTTGCAGAATCTGCATATCCCCATGTCCGCCAACGAGAAGCCGCAATTAAAGCTGAATTAGCACGGGAAGAAGCCAATTTCCTGAAAACTTTAGATCGAGGCGAAAAACTCTTAGAAGAAATCATCCAAGAACTGAAGCCGCAAGGACAAACCCAAATCAGTGGCAAAAATGCCTTTAAACTTTACGATACCTATGGCTTCCCTCTGGAATTAACTCAAGAAATTGCTGAGGAAAACAACCTCACAGTTGATGTTGAGGAATTCGAGAGGGAGATGGAAATCCAAAAAGAACGGGGTAGAGATGCCCATGAAAGCATCGATTTAACTGTGCAAGGTTCTTTAGACAAACTAGCAGAACACATCCACGCCACCGAATTTATCGGTTATACCCAAGCGGCGACAACAGCACAAGTGGAAGTATTACTAGTAGAGGGGATTTCTCAAGAAGCCGCAGAAGCTGGGACAGAGGTGCAAATTATCCTCAACCAAACCCCATTTTATGCTGAATCTGGGGGGCAAATTGGCGATCGCGGTTATATCTCCGGCGATGGTGTCCTTGTCCGTGTGGAAGATGTGAAAAAAGAATCTGACTTTTTTGTCCACTTCGGACGGATTGAACGGGGAACGCTGCGTGTAGGTGATCAAGTCACAGCCCAAATTGATCGTGCTTGTCGTCGTCGCGCCCAAGCTAACCATACTGCAACGCACTTATTGCAAGCTGCGTTAAAGAAAATTGTCGATGATGGTATTTCTCAGGCTGGTTCTCTTGTGTCTTTTGACAGGTTGCGGTTTGACTTCAACTGTCCTCGCGCTTTGACAATCCAAGAAGTACAAGAAATTGAGGAACAGGTGAACACATGGATTTCTGAAGCCCATGCTGCCAAAGTAGAGGTACTACCTTTAGCCGAAGCAAAAGCTAGGGGGGCTGTAGCCATGTTTGGGGAAAAATACGGGGATGAGGTGCGTGTGATTGATTTCCCCAGCGTTTCGATGGAACTATGCGGTGGCACTCATGTCAGTAATACTGCGGAGATTGGCGTATTTAAGATTATCACTGAAGCTGGTGTTGCCTCTGGGGTACGCCGAATTGAAGCAGTCTCTGGTGCGGCGGTGCTGGATTACTTGAATGTGCGGGATAAAGTAGTCAAGGATTTAAGCGATCGCTTTAAAGTCAAACCCGAAGAACTACCAGAGAGAATTACCACTCTGCAAACTGAACTACGCACCGCCGAGAAGCAATTGGAAACACTCAAAGGACAATTGGCGATCGCTAAATCGGACAGCCTACTACAAACAGCAGATACGATAGGTGACTATAAAATCATAGTTGCCGAGTTAGCAGACGTTGACCCCGAATCATTGAAAAGTGCTGCCGAACGCTTACTCCAAAAACTCGGTAATGGTGCAGTAGTGTTGGGTTCTGTTCCCGAAGCCGATAAGGTAAGTTTAATAGCAGCTTTTAGTCCAGAAGTCAACAAGAAAGGCTTACAAGCCGGGAAATTTATTGGGGCGATCGCTAAAATCTGCGGTGGTGGCGGCGGCGGTAGACCAAATCTAGCCCAAGCCGGTGGGCGTGATGCCAGTAAGTTACCATCAGCTTTGGCACAGGCGGAGAGTGAGTTAAAGTCTGCATTGAGTTAACTTCTTATAGGGCAGGTACGATACCTGCCCTGGTATAAAATACCTAAATTTTGAAGATGAACCATTTTTTTGATGCAAATGTACTATATTAAAGTACCTGATATGCTTATTTAACGTGAGTTCGACGACTGAAAAACCCCTCTCCAAACCTCTCCCCTAAAAGGAGATAGGCTTTAAAAGCTTGATTTTTCGTTGATATGTGATGCTCTTTGCTCCCCTCTCCGCGTCGGAGAGGGGCTGGGGGAGAGGTCAAAAAAGACTTGTCGAACTCACGTTTATTTAAATAAAATCAATGCTATCAACATTTCCCAAATTTTCATCATTTCCCACACATCCAAAACCCTTTCTCAAATGGGCTGGTGGCAAAAATCAGCTAATTGAGCAGATGAATAACTTTTTTCCACATCAATTATTAGATGGCTCAATCAAAAAATATGTAGAACCTTTTATTGGAGGTGGTGCAGTTTTTTTCTATATCGCATCTCAATATCAAATTCCCGAATTATTTATCTCTGATATCAATGAAGAATTAGTCATAGCATATAAGACTATTCAACATAATGTTAATGATTTAATTGGACTCTTGTCAGAGATAGAGAAAGAGTTTTTGTTACTTGATGATATTGCCAGAAATAAGTATTTTTACAATATAAGAACTCATTTTAATCAAAGAAAAAAATCTATAGATTTACAAAACTATAATTCTGAGTGGCTAGAACGAACTGCTCAACTGATATTTTTAAATAAAGCTTGTTTTAACGGACTTTTTCGTGTAAATTCTCAAGGTAATTTCAATGTACCAGTAGGCAAATATAAAAATCCTGGAATATGTGACCCAATTAACTTGAAATCTGTGGCTCAAATTCTGCAAAAAACCCATATTTATCATGGTGATTTTAGTCATTGTGAACATTTGGTAGATAAACATACTTTTGTGTATTTTGATCCTCCGTATAGACCAATTAGTAATACATCTTCCTTTAATTCATATTCACAAAAATCATTCAATGATGTTGAACAATTAAGATTGCGGGATTTTTTTAAAAAACTAGATGCAAAAGAAGCTTTACTACTATTGAGTAATTCTGATCCAAAAAATGAAAATATAAATGATACTTTCTTTGAGGTAGCCTATGCTAGCTATAGGATAGAAAAAGTCAAGGCTAAAAGAAATATAAATAGCAATGCCTTAAAGCGAAGCTCAATAAGTGAATTACTAATCATGAATTATTAGAGAATTAAATAGTTATTATTAATATTATCCAGTTATACAACTTTATATAAAACGCCTAATGTGTATTAGACGTTGAAACCACGCATTCTCGTGTAGAGACGTTGCATTGCAACGTCTCTACCAAGCGCGAAATCCTCGATATTGCGTTGATATTTATAATTCACATCAGACGTATAAAGAGTAATGGCACAGATAGCTTATAAGATGCGATCGCACTACAATTGAATTAGACAATTTACTATTCTTATACTAGCGTAAAAAAGTTATGTTACTAAAATTCAACCAGTTAATTGTACCTGCTGGTCATCAGTTATTGATTAAAGATATATCCTGGTCAGGATACAAACATATTTTGGCAGATTTGGGAGATAATCGTAATTCTAGAGTATCTTACAGTCAAGGGGTAGTAGAAATAATGGCTCCATTACCAGAGCATGAAGTCAGTAAAAAAATCATTGGAAATTTAGTAGAAATCTTACTAGAAGAACTTGATATTGAATTTTGGAGTTTAGGTTCTACAACTTTTGACAAAGAAAGTATGAATGCTGGTGTAGAACCAGATGATTGTTTTTATATTCAAAATGAAGCTAGAGTTAGAGGTAAAAACAGAATTAATTTGTCAATTGATCCGCCTCCTGATTTAGCTATTGAAATTGATATTACCTCTCGCACTCGTTTTAATAATTATCAAGCTTTAAAAGTACCAGAATTATGGCGATGGAATGGGAACAAGCTAGAAATTAATGTGTTGGTTGAAGATAAATATATAGAAACTAATAAAAGTGCTATTTTTCCTCATCTCCCTATTTCTCAGGTGATTCCTGAATATTTGATGAGGAGCAAAACCGAGGGGAGAAATGCGACCATGAAAGCATTTAGAAGCTGGGTACGAGAACAAATCGTTAGTTAACAGAACTTACGCAGTGTGACTAAATTTTCTGGCTTTTTTGTCAATAGTCAATAGTCAATAGTCCAAAAAAAAACTTGATTTTGACCATTGCCTTTTAGGAAAAGTACTATAGCTAAACTTAATATTTTGCTCTCGGTAGACGAAACCAGAAGCGAGAACCACCTTCGCTCAAAGGAGTATAACCGATACTTCCTCCCCAACGCTCAACTGTGATTCGGCAAAAATAAAGACCTAAACCAGATTTACCACTGCTATCTTTGCCTTGAGAAAATTTTTGAAATAAAGTGTTAACGACATCTGCGGATACTCCACTTCCCTTGTCATCAACACTCACATATACAAATTCTTCTTGTGATTGTATATCTATAGTTACCGTCGATTCAGGTGGGCTATAACGACAGGCATTTTCTAATAAGTTAGAAATTACTCTATCTAAACGAGATTTATCTCCTACTACTTTCCAGTTGGCTAGAGAATCAATCTTATCAGCTAATCTTAGATTTAGATTATTGAGTGTAAAATTTGGTCTTAATAGCTCCATCACATCTTGTACACACATGACAATATCTGGAGCTTCTTCACTCTCAATAGCAAAAGCTTCTGATGCTAACATCTCTGCTGAAAATGTATCTAAGACTTTTCTAATTAAAATTTCTTGATTAAAAGATTGCTGTCTACAAACTTCTAAATATGTTTTTCCTTGAGGAGTTAAATTTTCAAATTCCAACAAAGATAAACAGCCATTAATAGCATTTAAGTGTCCTGCCATATCATGAAGGAGACAGTGAGTTAAAATTTCTTGTTTTTGATTATTTTTGAGTAATTGCTGATAATTTAGTTGCCCTTCTCTGGCTTTCTGAATTATATACTGTTTATCTTGATAACTATCTTCTAAAACTTCAATTAACAAGATTTTTTTGTTTGCCATTAAAATGGCATAGGCTTCAAATTGATATTCTTTTCCCTGAGCATCTAATTGTATCCAAATACCTGATTTTAGTCTTTTATCATGACTATTCATCCAAAATTCTTCAGCATCAAAAAGAAAATTTTCTAAAAAAGCAAACTCTTCTTGAGGAATTGATATTTCCATTCCCAGACTAAATGTTTTACGACAAAATTTACTGAACCAATCAGGTAAATCACTAACAATTTTAAATAAGCCGGGATTCAGTCTCTCCAATACAACAATATTGAGAGCAGCAAACAAACTTTCTGTAATATTTATACTCATATAAGTAGTCTACTCTCTTGTTATTGGTGGTGCTAAAGGCTTTCTTGGTCTTCCACCGCCACCAATGCTGTTAGGGCTATTATTATCTACAACTTGTAGCTGAGTAAACAATTTATTGATGTCATCAAAAAAATCACCTTTATTCCCAGCCATATTAAAACCATAAGTTTTTCTAACTTCTTCGCTCACCCCAGATTCCATTTCAATATAATGAGCATCCCAGGCTGCATCGTCAACCACATAAGCACCATAGTCTTGCAGGGCAGAGAATATTTTTTTAGCTGGGGCAGTTTTCAGTTGTAGATTTTTCAGATTGACATCAGGTGGAATAGCGAGTAAGCTGCCTTGAACTAACGCTGGATTTTTGCCCTTGTAATCATTAGCTGCATAAGCATCAGCACGATCAGCAGGATAGCGAAAACCTCGCCGATCTTTGGAGTAATAAAGATATCGGTTGCCCCATATTACAACTTTCAGCGCGTGAGCGATCGCCTGATTATTAATCAATTCGCCTTTACGAATTGAGCCACCAATACTCGATAACCCAGAACCAAAATGTCCACCACCTCTACCATCACCATACAAGGATACATTAGGAAAGTATCTCCAACCGTAAACAGGCCCTCCCTGAATACATCTAGCTAACACACCAACTTGGACAAGAGTTTTACCATCAGGAAGTAAAAAAGCAGCCGCATTATTTGGTGTGTTCCGTGGCTTAATGGTCGCATCGGGAATAATTAGATCATCAGGAATTGGCAAAGAAATATACGCTGTATTTTTTCCTTGGCATCTTTTCGTCCAGCTACCAGGAGTGTATAGTGGTCGTTTAGGATCTGTGGCTTTCAGCTTAAATAAATACTCAATATCAGGTGCAATCCAAGCCGCTTTTTTAATCCCCGCAGGCACATATTTAGCATTTGCTCCTATGGGCATATTCCAAATTGAATTAGGAGTAAATGGTTGTAGCCAAGGGTTACGAGTAGTTTGGGGTGGAGTTTTTGCGAGTAGTTTTGTAGAAGTTAAGGATAGTAGAAAACATAAGATCAAAACAATAATTCTTATGTACATAAGTTAAGTTGGGGTGAGGAATTGAGGGAATAGTCAATAGTCAATAGTCAATAGTCAATAGTCATTGGTCATTAGTTATAGCTTTTCCTAATCTACTGAAGTACTGAGTACACCACGAATAAAATTGGGCAATCTCCACGCCCCTCTCTCTTGAAAAGTTTCCTACGCCGGGAAACCCGGCTTCGAGGAACTTTTCGCTGCGTTTTCCTCTGCGATCCTCTGCGTTTAAAAACATTGATTCTCTACCTCACTTAACTGGGAAACGCTATATTAGTCACTGGTCATTTGTTATTGCGTCAGGAAGAATAATTGTGCGGGAAGTTGGAGGCTTTGCGGAACCCAACATGATTTGAGGAACCTAATGTATATCTTGGTGTTGGGTGACGCTACTGCTACACCAACCTACAATTTTCTAGCTGGAAATTCTTGAAAAAATTTGCCAAGTTATTAATGACGTATTTTTTGAGAATAAAAGGAAGCCGATTCTTCGTTTCTGGCACAGTCTTGCGCGAACTTAATTAAATGATGTCCAACTAATCCCACGTGAATTAAGTTCTCAATGTTCCCGGTTTTGAGGGCGGGTTTAGCCATTTGCCAAAAAGTTTGCCGATAGTTACCCAATACACCCACACGCAGCAAAATATTAGTTAAATAAGTCAAGCCCTTGCGAATATTAGCCCAAGAAGTGCGAGCAGGGCTGTTAGGTAAGGCGATGCGGTTTGAGTAAGTATGTTCCATGTTGTAGGCAAACCGTTGATATAAAAACTCTGGCTCATAAGCTTTGGTGATGCAACGCTGCCACATGGCGACAACTTGCTCATAGGGCAGCAAAAATTCCACATTTGATTCCCGACTGTCATCAAAAATCAGCCTTCCTTCTGTCTCTAACCTCCGCCATAAAGGAGTTCTTGGTAAAGCATGAAGTAAGTTAATTGTCAACATAGGAATTTGTGACAGCCGAATAAATTCCAGAATTCGGTCTGCGGTTTCTGGTGTATCAGTATCTAAGCCAATGATGATGCCAGAGACTACTTCCATACCGTAGCTATTTAAGACCTTAATTGCTTCTAAAATCGGCATACTGAGATTTTGGTCTTTAGAAATAGAGTGGAGTGCTTCTGGTTCTGGTGTCTCGATACCGCAAAACACAGTACAAAAATAAGCCTCGCGCATCATGGCTAGGAGTTTGGGACTTTGAGCGAGGTTGAGCGTAGCTTCACAAGCAAATTGCAGAGGATAACCATTGCGCTTTTGCCAGTCAATCAAGTGAGGTAGCAATTGCATAGCTGCACGGCGATCGCCGACAAAGTTATCATCAACAAAATAGACTGCTCCCAAATTGCCAGATTGACGCATCGCATCAAGTTCAGCCACAACTTGCTCTGGAGTTTTCATCCGGGGATTGCGGCCATAGAGTTCGGGAATATCACAAAACTCACAACGATAAGGACAACCACTAGAAAACTGGACATTAGCCAAAAAATAATGATCGAGATTGAGCAGATGATAAGCTGGTGTGGGAAACTCCGTCAGGGGCAAACGCTCTTGGGTAGTAAACCGAATTTGTTGGGATGGACGTTGTAGATTTTGGTCGAGATACTCGATCATGCGATCGCTAGCATCTCCCAATTCACCCAGATGTAAAATATCAAAGTCAGGATAATATTCTGGACAACCAGATACCGAGGGGCCACCCAAAACCGTGATTTTGCCTGCTTGGTGAGCCAGTTGATTAATTTGATTAATTTGTGGCTTTTGGATGTGCATACCACTGACAATCACCACATCTGCCCATTGATAATCAGCTTTTTTTGCTGCACGCAAATTTTCATCAATAAACCGTACTTCCCATGCTTGGGGTAAATAGGCAGCCACAATTAAAATTCCTTGGGGTGGCATAAAAGCCTTAACATTACCCATCAGTGGATAAGCGTGATGAAACGTGCCAAAAGAACGGCTGTACTTGGGAAAGATGCAGAGAATCCGTCGATGATTGAGAGGAACGTAGCGGTTTTTTTTAGTGGTCAGCGTGGTAGCCACATCAGCCGATACAGGACTTTGGTTATCTAAAGACTTGAGTTGCACAGTCATCGCCAATTTTCCCCAAAAAATTGTGCAGCTAATTTGACTAATAAATTGTCAAATAGCTGTAATTTCCATTAGCTTACCGTGATATTTTCCAACTTTGTAACTGATAAACCTGTTTTTAGCAGCCCAAGATGATTGATCAGGGATCGAGCATCACCCTAAAATCTAGCTATCAAACCTTCATTTCCATGAAGGATTTTCAAAATGTCCCAAACTTTCAGTTACCCTGAAAATACTGCTGTGACTTTCCCAGGTACACGGTCTAGAAACTTAATTAATCAATAGACCTTAGAACATAAGAATAGATGATTACGCCAATGCGGGTTTTTGTTTTGATTTTTAATGCTAATACAGAAAATGAAGGGATTCATACGGTCAGAGTCGGCGATCGCAATAAAATTTTGATGTTTGAGTCCCAAGATGATGCCCTCCGTTTTGCTTTAATGTTGGAAGCTCAGGATTTTCCATCTCCGGCGGTAGAAGCGATCGATGCTGAAGAAATTAAGGAGTTTTGCGAAAATGCTGATTATGATTGGGAACTGATCCCAGAAAACAGCGACCTAGTGATTCCTCCAGAAAGAAACGTAGAAGACACTGATTGGCAACCAGATGGTCAATATGAGCAAAATGATAATGAAAGTTTCGATATTGACCAAGTACCACCAGCCCAAGAACCAGAATTTTCAGCGACGGAACTGGAAAATATTCGTCGTAAACTCGAAGGACTATTGTAATTTAGTCATTAGTCATTAGTCATTAGTCATTAGTCATTAGTGAGCTAGCACGGTCTTCTCCCAAAGGGAGAGGCTAGCGCCAAGGGGGTTTCCCCCATGAGTGACTAGCGAACCCGTAAGGGTCATTAGTCATTTGCCGATAATTAATGACTCAGATGCAAATGGCACATGACCAAGGAAGAGAAAAATAAATGACAAATTTACAAGAACGTGGGCATTTACTGACGGAACAAGTGAATCCTCTGAGTCTGAATTTAGACCAGCTAAGTTCATTGGCATTGGTGGAACTATTTAATAGCGAAGACCAGAAAGCTGTGGCGGCGGTAGCTGCGGCTAAGGAGGAGTTAGCTCAGGCGATTGAGCAGACAGCAGCACGGTTGCACCAAGGTGGACGCTTATTTTACATTGGGGCTGGCACAAGTGGTAGGTTGGGAGTATTAGATGCGGCTGAGTGTCCCCCGACTTTCTGCACCCCCCCAGAGTTGGTACAGGGAATTATTGCTGGTGGTGCTGGGGCTTTAGTCCGTAGTTCTGAGGATTTAGAGGATAGAGCAGAAGATGGAGATGCAGCAATAAGTCAACGCCATGTCACCCAGCTAGATGTGGTGGTAGGAATTACTGCTGGTGGCACAACGCCATTTGTCCACGGAGCGCTGAATGCTGCTCGTCAACGAGGTGCGTTGACAATTTTTATTGCCTGTGTACCGGTGGAACAGTTTAGCTTTGAGGCGGATATTGATATTCGGTTATTGACAGGGCCAGAAGTATTGACTGGTTCCACCCGCCTGAAAGCCGGCACAGCCACGAAATTGACCTTGAATATCTTGTCTACTGGGGTAATGGTCAAGCTAGGTAAGGTTTACGGAAATCGCATGGTGGATGTAGCAGTAACCAATCAAAAATTACGCGATCGCGCTTTACGCATCTTACAAGACCTCACCGGATTAAGTCGAGAAGCAGCAGGTTATTTGTTAGAACGCAGTGGCAAGTGGGTAAAACTGGCACTATTAATGCACTGGACAGGATTAGACAAAGTAGCAGGCGATCGCTTATTATCAGCACATCAAGGTGATCTCAGAGCAGCTGTTGCTAGTCATAATCAGAACGAAAAAACCTAGTGGACTGTCTAGGCTAAATTTGTGCATTAGTTGTGCATTATATGTAGTAGTAGGCGTAGTGGCGTGGCAAGGCTAAAATAGTGCATGAGCAGTAGGTTGGGTTGAGCGCAGCGCAACCCAACATGGATCTCAAAAACCTAGTATGGATCTGATGTTGGGTTTCCCAAAGCCTCAACCCAACCTACTGATCTCTCTCACTCGCTACTCAGCATTCAGTACTCACCACTCTCCTCCTACCCTCCACTCATCTCTCCCCAATCTCTAATTACAGAAAACAGCGCCGAGTAATCATCATTAGCAAATGACATTTTCATTGTTGTTTGTAAAATCTTCTGCACTGTTTCAATGCTGCTGAGATCCAAACCAAGATATTGAGCTTCGGAGATAAACAAATCTGTGTCTTTGAGTAGGTGTTTTGTAGGAAAATTAGGGTTGGCATAATTGCCGTCTAACATTCTTTGGAGCTTTTTGTCAAAAGTAGGTGCATACAATGCACTATTACGCAAGACTTGCATGAATTTTTCCACATCAATATCCTGACGCTGGACAAAAGCTAAACTGAGGGCAAAACTAGTGGTTAATGAAGCTATGAGTTGATTGAGGGCTAATTTTAACCCAGATGCAGTTCCTACCGGCCCGATGAGTAAAGGTTCAGGGCCAAAGTTCTGAAGTAAATCTAGGTGACGTTCATATTGTTGGGGTTCAGCACCTACCATGACTGTCAGCGTTCCGGCTTTGGCTTCCGGGATACTTCCTAACACTGGCGCTTCTATATATTCACCACCACCACCAACTACAGAATCTCGAATTTCTTGGCTTTGTGTAGAAGTAATTGTCCCCATTTGGATGATGGTACGTCCTTCCAAAGTCCGCCAAGAAGTATCTGAAAGTAACACATGATAAATTGCGGCAGCGTTCGTCAGCATGAGGATGATGCACTCAGCAGCCCGAATGGCATGACGAGGATGTGTCACCACTTCTGCACCAGCCGCTTGTAAGGGTGCTAGTTTTTCTGGGGTGCGGTTGTAGGCAACTACCTGTATATCTGCTGCTAACAATCTTTGGGCCATTGGTAGTCCCATGAGTCCAGTTCCCAGAAATGCCACCTTCATTATTCACGTTCCTTGAGTACAGCAATCCCTTGTCCATGATTTGATTGTAAGTAGAGACGCGGAATTTCGCGTCTGTACAAACTTTTGAATTTTGTACCACATACACTCAAATCCAGCAATCAGCCACCTGCGGCAAAAGTTGCCATGATGAGAACTGATAGCAAGATACCAGGAGTGAGTAGCGTTACTAACATTAATAGATCGTGAGTCGTCATAATTATTACTCCCCTCTAATGCTCGACTTCATAGTAGTAATTGTTATGCTAGTCCATATCCAGCCGATACAGCATTCTTAAATAGAGTTTTAATTTTTCCCATTGACTTTTACTCTGGCATCGCTAATCCTTTGAGTATTTGCCAAGAGTGTTTTTTCTCTAATCCTTTGCTTTGAATTAACACGCCAAAGTTACCTAATCCTGTAGGATCAATGAGTTGGTGTAGTGCTTCCCGTCGTTTTAGCAACTCAGATATGGGTATTTCTTGGTGAGAGAGGGCTGCAATGCGGTTTCCTAAGCCTAGCGCCATCAAAAATAAACCTTGTTGCGTCAAACCAACCTTCTCTAAACTACAACTTTCACCCCATCGTTCTAAAGCGGTAAAGTCAACATGGGCGGTGATGTCTTGTTGTCCCAGATTGACATAGGGGTTATCATGATGACGATGCTGATAGTAGCACTGGAGTGTTCCTAGCGATCGCCTGGGGTTATAGTAACGACTAGCGGGGTAGCCATAATCAATTGTTAGCACATACCCTTGTTGTAAGCGGTCTGCTACTATACTCAACCAGTCTAAAGCTGCTAAATTAATTTCACTACGGTAGCCATCCCCATAACCACCACACGCTAAATCAATCCCTACTAAGTTGAAATATGCTGCTAGCTGGGGTGTAGAAGGTTCTCCCGTAACTTCCTCTAACTTCCCATCTTCCCCCAGAGTTACATAAATCTCGCGCAGTTCCCTGTCTTCTACAATAAACTGATGTACAGGAAAGGCATCGACTAATTCATTAGCAAAGAAACAGCCAGTAATTGAGTTAGGTGTAATGTCTTCGAGATTGCACCAATGCACAGGTAAGTCTTGTAAACGCTGTTGTTGTTCTTGTCTTAATCCTGGAGATTTTTCCACAATGAGATATTGCAATCCAGCAAACAAATCGGCATATTTTTGCTGAGTGTATTGTAGGATATGCAACGCCAAAAGTCCTTGTCCCGCACCCATTTCTACCAAATAAAAGGGTACAGGTTTCCCCAATATTTCCCACATCTGCACAAATTGTTCTGCGAGTAACTCACCAAAGTCAGATCCCAGATTAACGGAGGTGAAAAAGTCGCCACCTTGTAAGCCAATTTTGACTGCATTGCTGGCATAGTAACCATATTCAGGATGATATAGTACCATGTCCATGTATTCAGCAAAAGTAATGCGTTGTTGGGGACTTGTGGTAATTTGATCAGCTATGGCTTTGTAGAGCGCTAAATTAGAAGTCATCGGTGGATATTCGGGAAAACTTTTATTAACCTTTTCAAACTTTACACATTTCAGTTTCATCTTGCTAACTTGACTGACTGAAAAAATTATGGAGCAATCTTACATTTCTGTTATTCATTCGATTCCTGATGGTGCAGCTTTAATTAATACTGTACTCTGCCATTATCCAATCAGTATGCCTCTTGGTTGCAAGTTGTATAAACGAGGACTCGATGATACTTATTTAGTAGAAACAGAAGACAAAAATTATATTTTGCGAATTTATCGACGTAGTTGGCGAAATAAGCAAGAGATTGATTTTGAGCTAGAAGTATTAGCATTTTTACACGCACAAAGTCAGGCGAAGCCGACACTATTTGATTTTGATCAATGTGGCTATGGTTGGCGTGCTTTTGATATTGCTAAATTTCTCCACGCATCGCTAAGAATGAACATAAATATTACAGTTAGGAATAAATTTGTTGAAGGTTATCAAACTATTCGTCAACTTAGTCAAGATGAACTGGAATCAATTCCTATATTTATGAAAGCTGCCCATATTTGGTTGATGGGAATTAGTGCTAATGCAGGTGAAGAAATTCTACCTTATGGATGGTTTACAGATGAGTGGTTAGATTCACGTTTAACTATGTTAAGAAGTCTAGATATGATGAGAACCACATGAACTACCCCTGGCTAACTTCGTTTGAGCCAGGGGTTTCTACATCCCCCAGCGTAGCCTGAGATTTCTGGCGCTTCCTCTGACCCAGGTTCTTCATGCTTCCCGCAGGTTTACGGGTACGTGAAGTAGAGCTAGAATCATCTGCGCCTACTAGGTTCGTTCCAAACCCAGGTAGTTGATTTGAGTGCCAAAGAAGCAACACTTCTCCAGAAGCGATATCACGTTGTTGAGTGTATCCACAATTGCTGCAAATATGCACTCTCTGGTCTAAGGTTTTCTTTTCCTGATGTCCACATTTAGGGCAAGTTTGAGATGGTTTTATCTTCTTGGTCGGTGCTTCAAGAAACACACCGCTAACATCATCCAACTTAGCCTTAAGGGATTGTTTAATCATCCCCATTCCGACATCAAGAATTGATTTATTTAGTCCAGACTTCTGCTTTTTACGTTTACCCTTCTTAGCCTTGGCACTCATGTTTTTAACTTCTAGTTGTTCAGTTACCACCGTGCTACTACCGCTAATTATTCGTATGGTAATTTGATGAACCCAGTTCTGACGTGACTCGGCTACTTTTCGATATACTTTGCTAATCTGCTGTTGAACTTTCTTCCATCTCCTAGAAGCTTTCTGTTTTTTCTTGTAGTTAGGTGAACGTTTACGACGCTTACCCTTACTTAATTGCTTGATTTTCTTCTCGGCATTCCTAAAAAATCTAGGCGCAGGAATCAAGCCATTTTCTTGTCCATTAGTCCAAGCAATTGCATCATTGCATCCTAGATCAATCGCAATAACACCATTATCTGTTTTGCGGCTATTTCTTAATAGTTCATCATCTATATCCAAAACTATAGATGCGTACCATTTGCCATTACGGTGAACTATATCTAGTGCTTTGGGATGACCCCATAACCTAGCTTGACCACGCATTTGGATAGAGCCAATTTTAGCCAGTTCTAAATAGCCGTTGTCACCTATACTGTGGCACTTCCATCCACTAAAGGATGGATAACTCCAACCAGAATAGCGGCGAATTGACTTGAATTTAGGATAGCCACCTAGACCTTTGAAGAAACGTGTGAATGCTAAGTCAACACGTTTTAATGTTGCTTGCAATGATTGGGAATTTATTTGCTTGTATTCAGTCCAAACTTCCTTGAAATCTGGCAGACAGTTCTGTTGTTCAAAGTATGAAACTGATTTACCAAACTTCTTGTAAGACGTAATTCTATTAGATACTGCGGCATTGTAGAGTTCCTTATGAAGTCTCCGGTGATAGTGTAATAAATCATTCACTTTTTTAGTTGGATATAACCTAAAAGTTGCTCTACGCAATGCCACTAATTACCACCTCCTTACAGTAATTGAAACTCATGGTATAGTACCATTGGTGAAAATCAGTTGTCAACATGAAAACTCAGTTTAGAAAAGCATCCCATGCTGTTTTTAGTATTCACTTACACGTCGTACTTATCGCCAAGTACCGTAAAGAGGTTATTACACAAGAAATACTTGTTAAGTTACAAGAAGTATTTAATCGTGTTTGCGAAAAACGCAAGTGTTTACTTACTGAGTTCAGTGGTGAAGATAACCATGTGCATTTGTTGATAGATGTGCATCCTGACAACAATATTTCACAGCTAATTGGTTCACTCAAATCAGCATCAAGTCGTATTATCAGAAAAGAATTTCAAGATTACCTGAAACAGTATTATTGGAAAGAGAAAGACCCTAGCTTTTGGACTGATGCCTACTCCGTTAATTCGGTGGGTGGCGCACCGCTAGAAATAGTCAAAGAATATATCCGTTCTCAAGACAAACCCGAAAGATAATGTTGTCAAAAACTCAACTGTCCCATTGGTTGTTTTACCTGCGGTAAAAATTACCAATAGGACGTTTCGCTTTTGACCCGCTTACATCCCCTCCCTGCTAAAAGCTGAGGAAGGGGAATTACGCAGATTCTGTTAAAAAACGATCTCTCAGATTTCGGAAAAAATCACTCAGGGGTTGTTGTCAAATTAATTTTGACACCGTGTAAGTCTTAATTGTTAATAATTCGTTCCACTACAACAGAGATATCTGGGAAGGCAAGTGGTTGAATTGTACCTATAGTCAATGTTAATTTTGTGGCGTATTCTCCATCTAATATATCTCGAAATATCACTAGATGTAACTTTTTCAGATTCACAACCCAATATTCTAAAATACCTGCTTGTGAGTAGATTTTACTTTTGGTTTCTAAATCTTTTTCTAAACTAGTATTAGCATATTCAACTACCCAGAAAATATTTTCTGGATAGGGGTGGTGCTGTCGATACTCGCGTCCTAAACGTTGGACAATAGCTATATCTGGTTCGGGTTCTGAGTTATTGGGTAGGGTGATAGGCTTGGCTTGACGTATTGTGGCACGCTGACCTAACAAATCCGTTAAATACTCCGCCGCTTCATGACTACAGTAAGCATGGGGTTCTCCTTCTGGCGACATTTCGACAATTTCCCCTTGTAGTAATTCCACTTGACGCGATCGCAAAATCCCAGCGTCAATCATGCGGTGATATTCGTCAATCGTCCACTTAGCCACAATCACAGTCATAGTTATCACCTACAGTGGGCAGAATGCGATAAGCGGAGTTTAAGCCTTCGGCGATCGCACTACCCAATGATTATTGATATTTTCCCATTTTAAACACAATCCCCATCATCTCCCTTCGAGACGTTGCAATGCAACGTCTCAGATATCATATTTCCTACCAAATAATATGAGATTTTTTGAAAACTCATATTAAATATTTATTTTCTTTATAAAAAGCGATTTTTCTAGAAATTTACTAGTCATTGCATAATTCCTCAGTTAATCGCTGAAAGGTATTCAGACCCACAGGAATAATACAAAATATGGCTATTCAAGGAACCAACAACGACGACAATAATTTGATCGGGACTGCTGGCAACGATATTATTCAGGGGTTAGGTGGCGATGACACACTCTCTGGACTAGGTGGAGATGACCAATTATCAGGCGGAACTGGATCTGACTCTCTATCTGGTGGTGCAGGTAAAGATCAATTTGTTTTAGAATATTTCAATGGTTCTGGTGCGACACGAGACGAAGATTTAGTAGTTGATTTTCAAAAGGGACAAGACCAAATTGATGTCAGAACTATCGGCATTAGTGACTTCAATACCATCTTAATTCTCGCTAATGATGATCCCGAAGCAAATGCGCTAATTACAACCCGCTATAATGTTTTTGACGATACTTACTATTATCGGTTAAAAATTGATGGAATTAGTAAATCGCAACTGCTAGCCAGTGATTTCAACTTCAGTACTGCGCTTGTGAATGATAACATCACAGGCACAAATAACGATGATGATTTGTTTGGTGGTTTAGGTAACGACACTCTCCAAGGTAACGGTGGCGATGACCGTTTGTTTGGTGAACAGGGTGATGATAAGTTATCGGGAGGCTCTGGCTCAGATACTCTCTATGGTGGTGCAGGTAAAGACCAATTTGTTTTAGAATATTTCAATGGTTCTGGTGCGACACGAGACGAAGATTTAGTAGTTGATTTTCAAAAGGGACAAGACCAAATTGATGTCAGAACTATCGGCATTAGTGACTTCAATACCATCTTAATTCTCGCTAATGATGATCCCGAAGCAAATGCGCTAATTACAACCCGCTATAATGTTTTTGACGATACTTACTATTATCGGTTAAAAATTGATGGAATTAGTAAATCGCAACTGCTAGCCAGTGATTTCAACTTCAGTACTGCGCTTGTGAATGATAACATCACAGGCACAAATAACGATGATGATTTGTTTGGTGGTTTAGGTAACGACACTCTCCAAGGCAACGGTGGCGATGACCGTTTGTTTGGTGAACAGGGTGATGATAAGTTATCGGGAGGCTCTGGCTCAGATACTCTCTATGGTGGTGCAGGTAAAGACCAATTTGTTTTAGAATATTTCAATGGTTCTGGTGCGACACGAGACGAAGATTTAGTAGTTGATTTTCAAAAGGGACAAGACCAAATTGATGTCAGAACTATTGGCATTAGTGACTTCAATACCATCTTAATTCTCACCAGTGATAATCCTGATGGCAATGCGCTAATTACAACTCGCTATAATGTTTTTGACGATACTTACTATTATCGGTTAAAAATTGATGGGATTAGTAAATCACAACTTTTAGTTAGTGATTTCAATTTGAAAACTGCGGTAGTTGATGACATTATCACAGGCACAAATAACGATGATGATTTGTTTGGTGGTTTAGGTAACGACACTCTCCAAGGTAACGGTGGCGATGACCGTTTGTTTGGTGAACAGGGTGATGATAAGTTATCGGGAGGCTCTGGCTCAGATACTCTCTATGGTGGTGCAGGTAAAGACCAATTTGTTTTAGAATATTTCAATGGTTCTGGTGCGACACGAGACGAAGATTTAGTAGTTGATTTTCAAAAGGGACAAGACCAAATTGATGTCAGAACTATTGGCATTAGTGACTTCAATACCATCTTAATTCTCACCAGTGATAATCCTGATGGCAATGCGCTAATTACAACTCGCTATAATGTTTTTGACGATACTTACTATTATCGGTTAAAAATTGATGGGATCAGTAAATCACAACTTTTAGTTAGTGATTTCAATTTGAAAACTGCGGTAGTTGATGACATTATCACAGGCACAAATAACGATGATGATTTGTTTGGTGGTTTAGGTAACGACACTCTCCAAGGCAACGGTGGCGATGACCGTTTGTTTGGTGAACAGGGTGATGATAAGTTATCGGGAGGCTCTGGCTCAGATACTCTCTATGGTGGTGCAGGTAAAGACCAATTTGTTTTAGAATATTTCAATGGTTCTGGTGCGACACGAGACGAAGATTTAGTAGTTGATTTTCAAAAGGGACAAGACCAAATTGATGTCAGAACTATTGGCATTAGTGACTTCAATACCATCTTAATTCTCACCAGTGATAATCCTGATGGCAATGCGCTAATTACAACTCGCTATAATGTTTTTGACGATACTTACTATTATCGGTTAAAAATTGATGGGATTAGTAAATCACAACTTTTAGTTAGTGATTTCAATTTGAAAACTGCGGTAGTTGATGACATTATCACAGGCACAAATAACGATGATGATTTGTTTGGTGGTTTAGGTAACGACACTCTCCAAGGCAACGGTGGCGATGACCGTTTGTTTGGTGAACAGGGTGATGATAAGTTATCGGGAGGCTCTGGCTCAGATACTCTCTATGGTGGTGCAGGTAATGATATCGCCGTTTATTTGGGTACTCGTTCTCAATATCAAGTAACCAGTAGCGCAGGTGTATTTACAGTTACCGACACAGTGGCTAATCGTGATGGAGTAGATACATTACGGGAAATTGAACAAATACGATTTTCTGACCAAACTATCACTATCGGTAGTGTTTTATCTTCTATCACCCTAGCAGTATCACCAGCTAGTGTCACCGAAGACGGCACAACCAACCTCACTTACACCTTCACCCGCACAGGCAGTACTACCAATGCTTTAACCATCAACTTTGGTGTAGCCGGTACAGCCACCCTCAACACCGACTACACCCAAACAGGTGCAGCTAGTTTCACAGCCACCACTGGTACAATTACCTTTGCTGCGGGTGCAAGTACAGCTATCTTGACGGTTAACCCCACCGCAGATACCTTTGTTGAAAATAACGAAACCGTTGCCTTAACCCTAGCAAGCGGCACAGGTTACACTGTCGGTACGACAACAGCCGTCACTGGAACCATTACTAATGATGATTTCCCATCTATCACCCTAGCAGTATCACCAGCTAGTGTCACCGAAGACGGCACAACCAACCTAATTTACACCTTCACCCGCACAGGTAGTACTACCAATGCTTTAACTATCAACTTTGGTGTTGCAGGTACAGCCACTCTCAACACCGACTACACCCAAACAGGTGCAGCCAGTTTCACAGCCACCACAGGTACAATTACCTTTGCTGCGGGTGCAAGTACAGCCATCTTGACTGTGAACCCCACCGCCGACACCACCGTGGAAAGTAACGAAACCGTTGCTTTAACCCTAGCAAGCGGCACAGGTTACACCATCGGTACAGCAACAGCCGTCACCGGAACCATTACTAATGATGATCCTTCTGGCATCACCATTAATCTTAGTCCTGGTCAGACAATAGTTGAAGGCTTGACGAGTCCGCAAAACGCAGCATATACCGTCACTCTCTCCCAAGCCAGTAGCCAAGTTATCACAGTTCAATATGGCACAGCTGGTGTTACAGCGATCGCCGGTTCAGATTACACTGGCACTACTGGAACTCTGACTTTCAACCCAGGCGAGACAAGTAAGGTCATCAATATCCCCATTCTCAATGATTCAGTTAACGAAGCAGATGAAACCTTTACCTTCAGACTGACATCTCCCACCAATGCGACTCTGGGAACAAGCAATACTGTCACCACAACTATCACTGATACCCTCAGTGCTGCTGTCACCACCACATTGCCGACCAATGTGGAAAACCTCACTCTTACAGGCACAGCCGCTATCAATGGGACAGGGAATGCAGGTAATAACATTCTCAAGGGTAATAGTGCTAATAACACCCTCTCCGGTAGTACTGGCAATGATACTTATGCTTTCGTAGCGAATACTGCCTTGGGAACTGACACCATTTCCGAAACTGCGACAGGTGGTATCGATACGATTGACTTTACAGGTAGCACTGTGGCCGTGAAGGTGAATTTGGGTGTGACTACTTCACAGACTGTGAATAGCAATCTCAAATTGATTCTCTCAGCTAATAACGTCATCGAAAATGCTACTGGTGGTACGGGTAATGACCGTCTCACTGGTAATTCGTTGAATAATATCCTCAGTGGTGGTAGTGGTAATGACCAAATCCAAGGTTTAGCTGGAGATGATACCCTCTTTGGCGGTGCGGGTGATGATATTCTCACTGGCGGTGCTGGTAGGGATAAGTATTTGTTCCAAGGTGGTGGAGTCAGCACTTTAGGTGTGGATTACATTAGCACTTTTGAAGTGGGACAAGACCAATTTGTCTTGAGTAAGGCTAGTTTCACGGCTGTGATTAATGGTGTGGGACAGGCTTTATCTGATTTTGCTGTTGTCAGTGATGATGAGTTTGTCAATGCCAGCAATGCCCGGATTGTGTTTAGCCAAGGTAGTGGTAGTTTATTCTACAATCAGGATGGTAATGTTTTGGGTACGGGAACTGTGTTTGAGTTTGCCCGTTTGGGTAATCCTGATATTACTTTGAGTGGTAGTGATTTTAGTTTGATTGCCTAGATTTATATAGAAACCCGACTTTTTAAATAAAGTCGGGTTTCTTGTTTTTAGGATCAATAGCTACATTTAGAAAAGTAGGTTGAGTTGAGGCTTTGGGAAACCCAACACCAATATCCATACTGGATTTTTAATATCCATGTTGGGTTGCGCTACACTTAACCCAACCTACTTCTAATGCTTAATCAATATGAGGTAATACAGAAAATGGAGCTAAGGGGAATCGAACCCCTGACCTCTTGAATGCCATTCAAGCGCTCTACCAACTGAGCTATAACCCCTTAATTTACTTGTGACAAAGCATCTAGCTTAGTTTTTGCTGTGGATTTGATTATGCACATATTTTCTTATTATTGCATATTATCTCAATCAAGGCAATAGGTTAGGACTGAAGCAGTGTGATTAATTCTCTGATTTTTTTGTCAACAGTCCAAAAAAACTGGATTTTGAGTGCTAGTTCTTACAAGTCGGGGAACCCGACCGTATATAATACAGAATATTTTAAGAAAAATAGATCAAAGAATTTTGTTAACCTTGAAAATAAGTAATGAATGTCATCGTTTGCCCTGGAATTCATGACTCAGCCTTAACTGACAGCTTCATATCAGGGTGGTTGTGTACAGATTCTCATGGCTCAATGAGTCAACATCATCTAAATGTACTAGTCGCTCCTGTTCAAGGTATGTCGGTCTTATCGTCGCCGCATATTTTGTGGTTCTTATGCGATCGCCTGGGCAATCAGCGAGAATCGCCGCTTATATTCATTAGTTTTAGTGCTGGTGTGGTAGGAGCGATCGCTGCTGCATGGCAATGGCAATTGCTAGGGGGAAATGTCCAAGCGTTTATCGCCATAGATGGTTGGGGTGTGCCATTGTGGGGTAACTTTCCGATTCATCGCCTCAGTCACGATTATTTTACCCATTGGAGTTCATTATTGCTAGGAAGTGGGCAACATAACTTTTACGCACAACCACCAGTTGACCATTTAACCATGTGGCGATCGCCCCAAATCATAGAAGGCTGGTGGATAGACTCATCCGAGGGAATCACTACCGCCAAAATCCACTTAACTGCGGCGGAATTTTTACATCGGTTATTAAAATGCCCTCAAGTAAAATAGTCCGGAAATCAGCCCAAATAAACAGGAGTGATAAATATGCGGATTTTAATATGTAGTAATGAGGATAGAAAAAGATAAGGGGATAGGGAGATGGAAAGAAGGGGGGAAATTTCATCTCCTTTCTCCTCACACCAGTCACCTCAACGGAGGAAACCCCTCCACGTTGCTGACTACCCTTGTTACCTGCTTGATACCCTCTCTCATCTCCCCATCTACCGTTGTTACTAACTAAACTTGCCCATGTTTCCCACTGAACCTGCTGCTGTTAATAACGGGTTTGCCGCACTGCTCAAAAACCGTGGCTTTATGCTCCTGTGGATTGGGCAACTAGTTTCCCAACTGGCAGACAAGGTTTTTTTCGTATTGATGATTGCTTTGTTGGAAGTTTACCCACCGCCGCCGGGGTTATCAAAAAACTCAATGTACTCAACCTTAATGGTGGCGTTCACAATTCCAGCAATTTTGTTTGGTTCGGCGGGAGGAATATTTGTTGACCGCTTGCCGAAAAAACTGATTATGGTGGGTTCAGATATTGTGCGGGGGCTATTGACGTTATGTTTGCCTTTTTTGCCAAGAGAGTTTCTGATCTTACTCATTCTCACCTTTGCTATCTCCACAGTCACACAGTTTTTTGCCCCAGCAGAGCAAGCAGCAATTCCGCTTTTAGTAAAGCGAGAAAATTTAATGGCAGCAAATGCCCTATTTAGCAGCACCATGATGGGAGCTTTAATAGTTGGTTTTGCTATAGGAGAGCCAATTTTGAGTTGGGCAAAAAGCTTGATGGGAGAAGCATACGGTCAAGAGTTAGTGGTAGGAGGATTGTACATTTTATCGGGAGCAATGATGCAACCGATCAAATTTAAGGAACATAAGCCCTCAGAAGCACAACGGACTGGAACGCATCCTTGGTCAGAATTTACCGAAAGTATCCGCTATCTGAAGAAAAATCCGTTGGTTCTCAATGCCATGCTGCAATTAACCACTCTGTATTGTGTATTTGCAGCTTTAACAGTACTAGCAATTCGGCTGGCGGAAGAATTTGGTTTAAAAGAAAAACAATTTGGCTTTTTCTTAGCCGCCGCCGGAGTAGGGATGGTGATAGGAGCAGGTATTTTAGGTCACTGGGGCGACAAATTGCATCATAAACCTTTACCTTTAATGGGTTTTTTGATGATGGCATTAGTTTTAGGCGTGTTCACGTTTACCCACAATTTAGTGCTAGCGCTGGGACTGTGTGCAGCTTTGGGTATAGGTGCGGCTCTAATTGGTGTACCGATGCAGACCTTAATCCAACAGCAAACACCACCGACAATGCACGGTAAGGTGTTTGGTTTTCAAAATCATGCTGTAAATATTGCCTTATCTTTACCTTTAGCCATCACCGGCCCCTTAACGGACGCTTTAGGCTTACGAGTTGTATTGATGACCATGAGTCTAGTTGTAGTCATAGTCGGTATTTGGGCATGGAAAAATACCCGTCGAGTATTGCAAGATGTGATTTAGTCATTAGTCAATGGTCAATGGTCATTAGTCAATGGTCAATGGTCATTAGTCATTAGCAATTCTTACTCCCCCACTCAGCACTCAGCACTCAGCACTCAGGACTCCCTCACTTTCCAAATCCCCATCTTTCTAAAGACATAAATTTAAATCAGAATTTAGTTGAAGTTTTCTATTAAGATTGAATTACTGACTACAGAATTTCAGCATTAACTTAGCTATCCTCTGAGGTTTGACCGTGACTGTGAGCTTGCCTTCCCCGATTAGTCCCTCACAAACAGAGAAACATACTCATTCCAGCCATTCGCCATCGCCAGTGATGACTCCTCAACGAGTGACTGGTGGTTTTGCGCTACTTGATAGTCTACTGCGCCACGGCGTTGAGTATATCTTTGGTTATCCTGGCGGCGCGATCCTGCCGATTTATGATGATCTTTACAAGGTGGAAGCAACTGGCAGTATTAAGCACATCCTAGTGAGACACGAACAAGGTGCGGCTCATGCTGCTGATGGTTATGCTCGTGCAACTGGTAAAGTAGGTGTATGTTTTGGTACTTCTGGTCCTGGGGCTACTAACTTAGTGACAGGTATTGCTACAGCCTACATGGATTCGATCCCGATGGTGATTGTCACTGGGCAAGTACCGCGCAAGATGATCGGTACAGATGCGTTTCAAGAAACCGACATCTACGGCATTACTTTACCAATAGTTAAACACTCTTATGTGGTGCGTGACCCTAAAGATATGGCACGCATTGTCGCAGAAGCCTTTCACATTGCTAGCACAGGACGACCAGGGCCAGTGTTGATTGATGTGCCGAAAGATGTGGCTTTTGAAGAATTTGATTATCTGCCGATGGAACCAAATTCTGTGAAGTTGCGGGGATATCGTCCTACGGTGAAGGGAAATCCACGACAAATCAATGCGGCAATTCAGTTAATTCGAGAAAGTCGTCGTCCTCTACTATATGTTGGTGGGGGGGCGATCGCTTCTAGCGCTCACGCAGAAATCACAGAGTTAGCAGAGTTGTTCAATATCCCTGTGACGACAACATTGATGGGGATCGGTGCTTTTGATGAACATCACCCCCTATCTTTAGGGATGTTGGGAATGCACGGTACAGCTTATGCTAACTTTGCTGTAACTGATTGTGATTTGTTGCTCTGCGTTGGGGCGCGTTTTGATGACCGAGTCACCGGGAAATTAGATGAGTTTGCTTCCCGTGCTAAGGTGATTCACATCGATATTGACCCTGCTGAAGTGGGTAAAAATCGCGTCCCGGAAGTACCAATTGTCGGTGATGTGCGGAAAGTTTTGATTGATTTGTTGCGTCGTTGCAAACAAATCGGTGCGAAAAGCACACCCAACCAGAACCAAGAATGGCTCAATTTAATTAACCGTTGGCGGGAAGAGTATCCTTTAGTTGTCCCTCAACATCCTGATAGCATCTCACCGCAAGAGGTGATTGTCGAAGTTAGTCACCAAGCACCCCACGCCTTCTACACCACAGATGTTGGTCAACACCAAATGTGGGCTGCCCAATTTTTGAAGAACGGCCCCCGACGCTGGATTTCTAGTGCAGGTTTGGGAACAATGGGTTTCGGCTTACCGGCGGCGATTGGTGCAAAGGTGGCGTTCCCTGATGAACAAGTTGTCTGTATTAGTGGTGATGCCAGTTTCCAAATGTGTTTACAAGAACTGGGTACAGCAGCACAATATGGTATAAATGTCAAGACCATAATTATCAATAACGGCTGGCAGGGAATGGTACGCCAGTGGCAACAAGCCTTCCACGGTGAGCGCTACTCATGCTCAAATATGGAAGTAGGGATGCCGGATATTGAGTTGCTAGCACAGGCTTATGGCATTAAGGGTATGGTGGTGACACAACGAGAGCAATTAAAAGAAGCGATCGCTCAAATGCTCGCCGCCGATTGTCCAGTTATTTTGAATGTCCACGTCACCAAAGACGAGAACTGCTATCCGATGGTAGCACCCGGCAAGAATAACGCTCAGATGGTTGGTCTACCCAAAAAACCACCAAAAACCAATATTGAGCCAGTTTATTGTAGCGATTGCGGCACAGTCAATGCTCCCAATCATAACTTCTGTTCTGAGTGCGGGACTAAATTGTGATTGTGATTTATTGGACATCTCCAATAAATTCGTAATAAAAACGTAGAGACGTAGAGACGTAGCACTGCTACGTCTCTACAAGGATCTAGGGTAACACTGGTAGCATCCTCATTCCTTCATTGGGTGAGGATTTTTATTTTTGCAGGATATTTTTGATTGCTATTGGCTTCTGTATTTTTTTTGCAACAGAGAATTTTCTAGTTAATTAAATTACGGATTGGGCTAAACATATACTGTGGTAATAATGATAAAAAGATAGGCTTATAAGCTTGATCATTACCTACTTCATCATTTCACCACTTTTGACAAATTCTGTGTCGTTCATTCTGTCTGAGTACTTTTGCAGATTCCGACAAAGGAAGGCTAATCCTGTGAAAATTTTGTTGGTTGAAGATGACCAGCCTACAAGTTTGGCCCTTGCCGATACCCTAATGGCTCATGATTATACAGTGAACTTAGCAGTAGATGGGCAAAGAGCCTTAGAATTAGCAACAACCTTTGAATATGACCTAATTCTTCTAGATGTGGGATTACCAAAGCTTGATGGTATTAGTGTTTGCAGACATCTCCGTAGCTTGGGATATAAAAGTCCCATTCTCTTGCTCACAGCAAAAGATCATACAACCGATAGAGTTATGGGTTTGGATGCAGGCGCAGATGATTATGTAGTCAAACCCTTTAATACTGAGGAATTAATGGCACGAGTACGCGCACTACTCCGGCGAGATAAAATAGTAAAATTTCCTGAAATAATTTGGGAAAATGTGCGTTTTGACACCATTAATAAAGAAGTGAGATGTGGAGAGCAACTGCTGCACCTGACTCCTAAAGAGTATTGTTTATTAGAGCTTTTTCTGCTCAATCCTAAGCGGGTTTTCAATCGTAGTCATATTTTAGAGCGTCTGTGGGATATTTCTGAGTCACCAGGAGAGGAGACAGTTAGCACTCATATTAAATGTCTACGTCAAAAGCTCAAAGCAGCTGGAGCATCAGATCCCATTGAAACAGTTCATGGGTTAGGGTATAGGCTCAGACAACCATCTCCATCCAAAGAATCAGTTATTTTTGCCACGCCATTTATTAGTAACCAAAAAAAACAGCACCTCAAAGCCACTACTAATCAAATTTGGGAAAAATTTCAGCATAAATTTGCCCAACAGATAGTGATTTTAGAACAGGTAGCCACAGCGCTGCAAACAAACCAGCTCACAGTTGAACTGCAACAGCAAGGACAGCAACAAGCTCATAAACTAGCAGGATCATTAGGGATATTTGGCTTGATGGATGGTTCGCAATTAGCGAGAAAGCTAGAGGGACTATTAGAGCAGCAAATAGTGTTAGAGGCATCAGCAATCAAGCAAATTGTCGAATTAGTAGAGTTGCTCCGCCAGGAAATATGTAAGACACCAGAATTAGCTTTAGAACCTGAGCAACAAGCTGATTCTCCCCTGATTTTAATTGTTGATGATGACCTGACTTTAGCAGAAAAAGTGAGAATGGAGGCGATCGCCTGGGGATTGCGCGTAGCAATTGCCCCAGACTTAAAAACAGCCCAAAAAGCGATCGCCCAAAATCTCCCCGATGTGATTTTACTTGACCTGGCCTTTCCTAGTCCTGTAGAAGATGGGCGCGTACTACTCAAACAACTAACACAAAAAATTCCTCAGATTCCAGTCATAGCTTTCACTGTCAAAGGTAGCTTAAATGACAGACTGGAAGTAGCCCGCTTAGGCGGCAGCATTTTTTTGCAAAAGCCCTTACCTACTTACGAAATTCTTAAAGCCGTAACCGACGTTTTAAACCAAAATCGCTCTCAAGCTGGCAATAAAGTGATGATAGTCGATGATGATGCAACTATGCTGACAATTTTATCTACCATTCTAGAAAAACTGAGCATAGAAGTCACAACCTTAAGTAATCCTCAGCAATTCTGGGAAGTACTAACAACCTCCAATCCAGATTTACTAGTACTAGACCTATCAATGCCTGGTTTAAGTGGACTAGATTTGTGTCAAATTGTGCGCAGTGATGCTAAATGGCATCATCTTCCAATTCTATTTTGGTCAGCCCACACAGAATCGACAGAAATCGACCAAGCATTCGCTGTTGGCGCTGATGGCTACATGAGCAAATCCACTCAATTAGCAGACTTAACAACTCAAATTGTCCGTCGTCTCAAGCGAGTTGGGTTTAGAGAGAGGGGAGAGAGTGCTGAGTGCTGTTAGCGGAAGCGGGGCGTTTAGCCCGTGCTGAGTAGGGAGTGGGGGAGTGGGAGAGTGGGGGAGTAAGAATTGCTAATGACTAATGACTATGACTATTGACTATTGACTATTGACCAATGACTATTGACTATAAAATTTTATGAATTCCAGGATTTATCAACGATTTTTACCTTATGGGGTGGCTATTGGTTCGGTGGCGATCGCTTTTTTGTTGACGTTCGTGCTAGAGTCAATGCTATCTCGTACTATTGCTTCATGCTTTTTTGTAGCGGTTGCTGCTACTACTTGGTACGGTGGGATGAAACCAGCCATAGTGACAACAATATTATCTGCATTGGTAATTCAATATTTTTTTATTACCCCAGTTAATCATTTAAATCCTGTTAGTTGGAGTGATGCTATTAGGCTGGTATTATTTTTTTGTAATGCTTCTATTATTAATTTACTAGGTAGTGACTTGCGAACCAGCAAGCGGAAAATTTTTCAACTTAGCCAGCAGTTATTAGAAGAAAGTGCAGAACAACTGAGGCTAGCGATATCCGCAACTCAAATGGGGTTGTGGAACTGGAATATTCAAACAGGGGAAATTAAATGGTCGCCTGAGCATGAGCTGGTTTTTGGATTAGCTCCTGGTACATTTGATGGTAGGTATGAAACTTTCGATGCTCGTCTCCATCCCCAAGACCGAGAGGGACTAAATCAAGCAGTGAACCGAGCAATTAAAAAGCGGAGTGTTTACCAGCATGAATACCGGATTATTTGGCAAGATGGGAGTTTGCATTGGGTTGAAGGTAGAGGGCAAGCATTTTATGATACAACCGGACAGCCATTGCGGATGATGGGGACAGTCATCGATATTAGCGATCGCAAACAAGCAGAAGCAGCTCTTGCTAAAAGTGAGCAATATCTGCGGACTATTATTGATGCTGAACCTGAGTGCGTGAAAGTCATCACGGCTGATGGTATTTTGCTGAATATGAATGCTGCTGGTCTAGCCATGATTGAAGCAAATAGCTTAGATCAGGTGCTTGGGCAATGTGTCTGTCCAATTGTTGCCCCAAATCATCAGCAAGCTTTTATGGATTTTACCCAACAAGTTGCCGAGGGAAATCCTGGTGTCTTGGAGTTTGAAATCATTGGACTCAAAGGTACTCATCGTTGGTTAGAGTCTCACGCTGTTGTGTTACCCGATGCAGATGAATCTGAGAATAAGGTACTGGCGGTAACTCGTGATATCACTGCTCGGCGGCAAGCTGAGATTGATCTGCGCAATGCTAAAGCTGAACTAGAAACTCGTGTCGCCGCACGAACAGCAGAATTAAGTCAAGCCAATATGCAACTACAAAAAGAACTCAGCGATCGCAAACAAGTCGAGGAAGCACTACAACAAAGTGAAGCTAAGTTTAGGTCTTTGAGTGAATGTTCACCCATCGGTATTTTTATGAGTGATGCTCAAGGTCTGACTACTTATACTAATCCCCGCGCTCAGGAAATAGGCGGTTATACCTTTGCTGAAGCTTTAGGTGATGGATGGTTAGAATTTATTCACCTAGAAGATCGAGAGCGTATACTTACAGAATGGTCTACAGTCACCTCGCAAAACCAAAGATTCTCCTTTGAAGATGTGCGCTATGTCCACAAAGACGGGACAATTCGCTACGCTAGGATTGAGTCTGCGCCAATCTTGAGTGCTGATGGTCAACAGATTACCCATGTCGGCACTATTGAAGATATTACCGCCAGTCGAGCGATCGCTCAAATGAAAAATGAGTTTATCTCTATTGTTAGCCATGAACTGCGTACCCCCCTCACCGCCATTCGTGGCTCACTAGGGTTGCTAGCGGCGGGAGTTTATGACAAAAAACCGGAAAAAGGCAAACGAATGCTAGAAATTGCTGCTGATCAAACTGATCGTCTCGTGCGCCTAGTCAACGATATCCTCGACTTGGGACGATTGGAGTCAGGCAAAACCAAGTTTGAAATGCAAAACTGTGATGCTGCTAAACTCATCCAACAATCTGTTGACACAATGCGCTCTAGTGCAGAAGCTAATCAAATTAAACTGTCTGTTAACTGTCCATCTCTGAGAGTCTGGGCAGATCCTGACTCTATCATCCAAACCCTGACCAACTTGTTGAGCAATGCCATCAAATTTTCTCCCCATGACACCACTATTTATTTAAGTGCCGAACAGATTGATACTCAAATACCCCAGATACCTATTTCAGTACAAACACTCACACCTTGTATACTATTTCAAGTTAAAGACGAAGGTCGAGGTATCCCACCAGAGAACATAGAAACAATTTTTGAGCGTTTTCAACAAGTTGATGCTTCAGACTCTCGCCAAAAAGGAGGTACAGGTTTAGGTTTAGCCATTTGTCGGCAGATTATTCAGCAGCACGGTGGCCATATTTGGGCAGAAAGTGTTGTAGATCAAGGCAGTATTTTTTACTTTACCTTACCAATTGTCAATTAGTCATTAGTCAATAGTCAATGGTCAATAGTCAATGGTCAATAGTCATTAGTCAGTGGGCATTAGCATTTCTTCTTCTCCTCTGCACCCCTACCAAATCAGTTACCAGTTAATAAACGTTCACTGTTCACTGTTCACACCCTTCACTTCCTCACTCCCCCACTCAGCACGGGCTAAACGCCCCGCTTCCGCTAACAGCACTCAGCACTCAGCACTCAGCACTCAGATATAGTAAACTTTTCCCGATTGTTCTCCAAATTATGCCAAGACAGCGTGTTTTAGTGATTGATGACGAAGAAGCCATCCAAGAAGTGATTCAAGCCTGTCTAGAAGAATTGGGTGACTGGGAAGTGTTCACGGCGGGATCAGGCAAGGAAGGGTTAATAATTGCTGAATCTCAGTTACCAGATGGCATTCTACTTGATGTCTCTATGCCTGAAATGAATGGTTTCGAGACACTCCAGAAATTACAGGAAAATTTAGTCACACAAGAAATTCCCGTTGTACTGTTGACAGCCAAAGTTCAACCTGCTGATTTGCAGCGTTTTTCTCAGTTAGAAATTGCCGGGGTGATTCAAAAACCTTTTGAACCATTGAAATTACTCGATTTAGTCGCTCAAGCATTTCAATGGGAATTATGAACTTTTCTAACTTCAAAATTTCTTCAATTATTTTTTTTAAAATCAAAAAACCAGTTCAAATTTGACAACACTAAGATTAAGTCGTGATTCGGATTAAATGCCAGAGCATATCTTTACGTTTGCTGTACACACAACTAGGGAAGAACAACACCAAAACAACATAGGTAATTGTTTTCGAGACTCTCCAGTATTGAGCAGCTTAAGTTCTGCATATGCAGATTTTGAGCTGGGGGAAATTGAGTATGAAAATTGGAGGGTGAAAGTGATGACAACCAAACGTATTTTGGTTGTTGATGATGAAGCTTTGATGCAGGAAGTTGTACAAGCTTGTTTGGAAGAAATAGCGGGATGGGAAGTGATCACTGCTAGTTCTGGCCAAGAAGCTTTAGCCAAGGCAGCCAGAGAACAACCCGATGCCATTATTCTTGATGTGATGATGCCTGGTATGGATGGAATAGAGTTTATGCAGCGTTTAAAAGCAGACTCTAATATCCAATCTATTCCTGTGATACTACTGACAGCAAAACTCGATTTTACAGAACCTGCTCGTTTAAGAATGTTAGGGGTTGCCGGAGCGATCGCCAAGCCTTTCGATCCCATCCTCTTAGTTGAGCAAATCGCCGCATACCTCGGTTGGACATTGTAATTCGTAATTCGTAATTCGTAATTCGTAATTAATAAATCCAGATTGTGTGTATTTTCATATGTAGAGACGTTGCAATGCAATTATCTACTTTTACCGATTCCCGGTATAACGAGCCAAAGAAGCAATTATAGATAACAATTGCTCTGGTGTAATGGGTTTAGCCAGATGGGCTTGGTATCCTGCGGCTAAAGCTGCGGTATACTCGGCGTATCCAGCATAGGCAGTGAGGGCAGCAGCTGGAATTTGCCCACCCTGTTCAGGACTGAGCGATCGCACTTGACGAATTAACGTATAACCGTCTTCTTCTGGTAAACCGATGTCGGACAGAAGTACATCATGGCCGTTGGGGTTGGCGATGAGTGTTGATAGTGCGGCTTGGGCTGATGCAACTGTGGTTACTTCAACTCCATTGTCTTCCAATACTAGTTGGAACAACCGACGGATATCTGGTTCATCATCCACAACCAATACTCGCAGACCTCTGAGTGATGGCATCTCATCAGTTGGGATTACTGTCTCGGTGTTTGAGATGATTGGCTGTTGAGTAGCCACAACCGAAATCTGGTCTTGGATACTTTGTAGCGGTAATCTGACTGTAAAAGTTGCCCCTTGACTTTCACCTTGGCTCTGGGCTTGTACTGTCCCACCATGCAGTTCTACTAAGTGGCGGACAATCGAAAGTCCTAGTCCTAAGCCAGGATTGGAGCGAGTTCTGGAGCCATCAGCTTGTCGGAAGCGCTCAAAGATATAGGGCAGAAAGTCAGCACTGATCCCACAACCTGTATCACTAACTTGAATCTGGGCGAAAAAATCAGTGTATTCGAGGGTAATGTCAACTCTGCCACTGGTGGGGGTAAATTTGATGGCATTGGAGAGTAAATTCCAGATCACCTGCTGTAAGCGAATGGGATCACCAATTATGGTGGTGGGGGAAGCATCTAAACGAGATGTAATTTGAATGTTTTTTGCTTCTGCTGAGAGTTGAACAACCTCGATTGCGGCTGTGATTATTGACACAAGTTCAATTGGCTGGGCATCCAGACGCAACCTACCAGAGCTAATGCGGGAGATATCTAACAAGTCACTAATTAGATGGGCTTGAGCTTGGGCGCTGCGCTCAATAGCTTCTAAACCCTGATTAACCGTAGCTTCATCCAGCTGATGTGTTCTTAGCAAGTTTGCCCAACCCAGCAGAGCATTAAGTGGATTCCGCAGTTCGTGGGAGAGAATCGATAGAAACTCATCTTTAGCGCGGTTGGCTGTTTCTGCGGCTGTACGGGCTGATTGCTCTTGCATTAGTAACTGAGTGCGTTCTGCTTCTAATTGCTTGTGCTGAGTAATATCTTCAATTACTAAAAGAATCATAGGGGCATCGTGGATGTGAGACAGTTTGCGAGCATTGAGCCGCATGATTTTATAGCCGATGTCCTCGAAGGTATGCTCGACTTCCAAATCTTGAAACTGGCTTTGATAGGGAAGAATGTCTTCTAGGAGCGATCGCAACTGGGGAATATTCCATTGCCCATTGCCGATATCATAAATGAGACGCTGTTCTGTTTCTTCTGCTAATACTTGGAATTTTTCGTAGAAAAACTGATTGGCGGTGATGACTCGTAAGTTTATATCCAGCACCACTAGGGATTCTCGCACAGTTGCCACAATCGCTTCTGCGTAATCTCTAGATTCTATAATCTGTCTGGCACTGCGTTTGAGAGCATCAATGTCAACCAACACAACTACAGCACCATCGATTTTGTTGTCTATTGTCCGATAGGGACGGATGCGTAAATCATACCAACGATGCTCTTGATCTTGAACTTCCTGGGCTTTAAAGTTGAGTGTGCTGATCACTTCGAGAATCTGTTGTTCTAGGTCAGGAATATTTAAGTTGTGATTGATATCACTTAATGGTCGCCCCACATCTGTAGGAATCAGGTTAAAAATTCTCTCGGCTACGGGAGTAAAGCGGCGAATCCGCAAATCACCTCCCAACATCAGAATGGGAATATTAATACTGCTGAGGAGATTTTGTAAATCGTTACTGATTTGAGTTGATTCAATATTGCGACGTTGCAGTTCATCGTTAATGGTGTTTAATTCTTCATTAGTTGCCTGAATTTCTTCTTTAGCAGTTTCCAGCTCCTCATTGGTACTTTGTAACTCTTCGTTACTAGAAAGAATTTCTTCGTTGGCAGCTCTTAGGTCTTGATTAGTGGCTTGCTGTTCCTCAATGATCGATTGTAAATACTCTTTAGTAGTGGCTAAGTCTTGTTTGAGTTTGTTAGTTTCCTGCTCTTTATTGGTTTGTCTTTGTTGCCGAGAGCGAGTAGAGCCGCTACTTATCTCTAACTGAGAAATTTCTGTGGTGAGGATGTCTGTAAAAATCACCAAAAAGTAGCGTTCTGATGTACCTTGAGGTTTAAACGGCACAACATCAATTCTGACGAGCCTGACTTCATCATGGTCTTTGATTGGTATCGCTTCTTTTCTGACTGATACTTCGTGCTTTTTGGCTTGGTGAATGGCAGTGCGCAGTTCTAGTCGCAATTCTTCCTTAGCCATTTTCAGCAGATTAAAGCTGGGCCTACCTGGTGGCGGTTGCAGATAGAAACTAGTCTGACCACGAAATTGCACTATTTCCAAATCGTTGTTAATAATTACACCGACCGGTGCATATTCACTCAACACAATTCGGTCAGCTTCTTTCTGCATTTCTAAATCATTCCAGGCATCTTCGCTCACAGTTGGCTGGGGGTTGAGAATTTCTGTAGGGTAGTTGCTAGCGATTAAATCAATCCCTAGACGAGCCGGAGCCATTTTGCGGGAATAAATTTTGTACTTGCGATCAAGCAATGTGAACAAGTCAGTAAACTCGCCCACTGTCTCTGATGTCCCTAACATCAAAAACCCTGTTGGTTTTAAACCATAATGGAAAACTGGTAAGAGCTTTTTCTGTATACTAGACCCTAAATAAATTAGCACATTACGACAACTGATTAAATCTAAGCGAGAAAATGGCGGATCACTGATCAGGTTTTGTCGCGCAAAAACACACAATTCTCTGACTGGCTTGCTAATCTGATAGCCTCCTTCCACTGGCACAAAAAAGCGCTGTAATCTTTCTGGAGAGACATCTAGTACTTGATTTTGTTTGTAGATGCCGCTTCTAGCTTTCTCAATTGCTACTTCATTAATATCAGTGGCAAAAATCTGGATAGGCGTACTAATTACCTGATTGCTCAAAAATTCTAGTAAGCAGATAGCAATGGAATAAGCCTCTTCACCCGTAGAACACCCTGCCACCCAAATGCGGATGGGAGAATCGGGGGTACGGTCTTTAGCAATAATGGGAAATACCTTAGTTTTGAGAGCGTCAAAAGCTTCGGGATCGCGGAAAAAATTAGTAACGGTAATTAGCACGTCTTGATATAGTGCTTTTACTTCTGCTGGATTATCTTGTAGATAACGGACGTAATCTTCTAGTCTTTCCAGTTTATATAAAATCATCCGCCGCAGGATGCGCCTCTTCAGGGTGGTTTGCTTATAGTGGTTAAAGTCAACTCCTGTCAAATTCTTGAGCAGACTAAAGATAACGGAAAGAGCATCTCCACCTTCTGGTAGTACTTCGGTTGTTTTTTCTGGGGTCAAGTGATTGACGTAGGGATGACGACTAATTTTAGCTAACTCCTCAGCGATCGCTTTTGGTGTCAAAATAAAGTCTACCTGACCAGAAGCCACAGCTGTATTTGGCATACTAGGAACTCTGGCTGATTCTTCACACTGGGCAAAGGTAATACCCCCAGCGGCCTTAATAGCTTCTAGTCCCCGTGAACCATCAGCATCACCCCCCGACAACACAACCCCAATGGCTTTGCTGGCACGATCCTCTGCCAAGGAAATAAAGAAAGTATCAACTGACATCACTTGTCCGCGAGTTTTCTGGCGCGGACTCAATTTCAACCGCCCTTGCTCAATAGTCATCATCGCATTGGGGGGAATAACATAGATATGATTTGGTTCGACGACCATACCATTCTTGACTTCCACCACAGGCATTTGCGTTATCCGTGAAAGCAGCTTCAGTCAACATACTTTTTTGATCAGGACTTAAGTGCTGAATCAACACAAATCCCATTCCAGTATCGGTGGGCAAATGGCTCAATAATTGTGTAAATGCTTCTAATCCCCCGGCTGAAGCTCCCATCCCCACAATGGGAAATAATTCACTTTGGCTTTCTTGTGCTTGTTCCTCTTGAGAGGGCGGATTAGATGCAGATTTTCTCGCAGGTTGCTTAGGATTCATTACACACAGGAGTTAAAAATCATTGTTTTCTTTTACCTGTAATTCAGTGATTAAGCAGAACTAATTATACGTAAAAAGTACGCGCAAAAGGAGAATTGGGAAGGCTAAGAGGAACCATTTACTCACACTGGGAACCGCAAAGCTCAATATTGTTAGAAATAATTACTTTCCCTATTGTTACTTTTGGTTAATTAATTGTGTTTAAATACTCAAAAAATGCTAACTGTAGCTTAACTCTAATTTTGATACAAAATATACAGGTACATTTTATAGATTCGCCATTTCTATAAAATAAAAAATCTATCTAGAGAAAGATTAAGAGCAAATAGCATTTCTCACAAAACGGTAGGGGCGGGTTCACCAGGTATTTCATGAATGATGGAGGCATATTTGTGAACCCGCCCCTACAGCCTCTGAACTACGGTTGGACACTGCGTTGCAAAGCAAATTTCTTAAATTCACCGAATCTTGTGGCAAAATCGGCTGAAGTTAACACGTGTATTATATAGACATCTGGTGAAAATGAATGTAGAGACGTTGCACTGCAACGTCTCTACAAGGATTTTGGGCAATGCAGAATTAATTTCTGGAGATATCTTATGAGAAAAAGCAGTTTTAAGAGCTTTTATATGTGTTTACTATCATTTTCATGCCCGCAGGTGCGGCTAAGGTTAAACCACGACGTACTGGCTTGACTGGGCGTTTTTTAACTAGTGATAGTTGAAATTGAGACAAAATTGTAGCTAAGACAATTTTCATTTCGTATTGGGCAAATGCTAGTCCGATACAGCGCCGATTTCCCCCACCAAAGGGTAAGTATTCATAAGGGGAAAATTGCTTTGCTAAAAAGCGTTCTGGTCGGAATTGTTTGGACTGTGGATAAACTGCTTCTCGATGATGAGCTAAATAAATACTAGGTGAAATGATAGTTCCTTTTGGCAGTTCGTAACCCATGATTTTTATCGGTTTTTTTACTTGCCGAAAGAAAGCATTAATCACAATTGGATAAAAGCGTAAAGTTTCTTGGCAAACTGCTGTTAAATAAGGCAGTTTGGCAATATCATTAGGTTCTGTATTGGTATTAATAGTATCTAATTCTGTTGATAATTTTTCCCTGACTGCTGGTAATTGATCAACCCAATAAAAAGCCCAAGTTAAAGCAGAAGCAGTAGTTTCATGTCCAGCAACCAACATAGTCATTAATTCATCACGCAGTTCTGCGTCTGACATTGGTTGTCCGTCGTCATAACGGGCAGAAATTAATAAACTGAGAATATCTTGACGGTTTTGTTCCGACTCGGTGCGACGTTCGGCTATCAAAGTATAAATTAATTGGTCAATTCTGTGAATCAGGCGCACCATCTTACCCCAAGGACTCCATGCACCTAAATCCTTTTGTAAAAAACTAAAGAAAAATGTCGTAGATACTAACGGTGAACCCATGAAGTCTAATAGGTCAGTGAGTAATTCTCGCAGTTCTTGAAATAATGACCCTTCATCGACACCAAAGACTACCCGCAAGATGACACGCATGGTAATTTCCTGCATGGAAGTGCGGATATTAAAAGGTTTACCAATTTGCCATTCATCCATGACTTGTTGAGTGATGTTGCGGATAGTTTGACCATAGGCCCGCATGCGTTCACCATGAAAAGGTGGTGTTAATAGTTGACGTTGACGCTGGTGGCGATCGCCATCTAATAAAATTAAGGAGTTATTACCCAGTAAAAGCTCTAAAATCTGACTACCTCCGCCTCCAGTCTCGAAGCAGTCGGCATTGGCTGTAAAAATTTGCTCTAATGCTTGGGGATGACTGAAGTACACCAGATGAGTCTCTCTACTCCCCCAAATGGTGAAGTTATCACCGTAGACTTGAGCAAAATCTTCCACATACTCTATAGGCTGAGTAATAAACTTGAATAGTCGCCGCCAGCGTGAGACTCTTGGGCCGTGGGGTAGGTTGTAGGTGAGTGTCATAAATGTGGGGTTTATTAGCTACCTGGAAGCATTAAATTCGTGAATGGACGGTTATTCTGCCAGCGATAAATAGAAAAGTCGCGCCTGTCACTGGTTAAGATTCGCTTTTCCTCAAAATGTTCTGCCAGCATTACTAGAGAAGCATCGGCAAAGTCCATCGGTATATCAGCATAGGTTTCCATCAACTCTACAATTCTTTGGAGATGAACTGTTTCCAAGTTAAAAATCGTCAAGTCTTCACTTTCGATAAAGTTTCTCAAAAACTTCGGTGGTGCTTTACTACCTGTTTCTCTAAGTAAAAGATAGCAAGTTTCAGTAATAACTGGATAGGTAGTGATAATGGGTTCGTTGATCGCTTCAAGAGCTATAATAGCAAGGTGATGAAATTGATCATTCGGACTGGCGATCGCTACAAAAAAGCCAGTATCAGCGAGAATCATCAGATAAACCCATTTCTGTACGGACAATTGCCTTATAGTTGCTAGACAGATGAGAGTCTGCGTCTGGCAAAGAACCAATAAATCCAGTTTTTTCAAACACTTCCAGAATTTTTTTGCCCCGTTGAGGCTTATTTTCCTTGACTTCCAGAAGTCTCAAAGCCTCACTAATGATATCAGCAACGCTTGTATACTTTCCTGTCTCAAGATATTGTTGAACAAGTTGTACTTGTTCAGGCGTAAGTAAGATATTCATCACAGTTATCTGGTAGGTTCTGTTTTTAAGGTATCATCTTTTAATTTGGCACATCCACCCAGCTTGAGGTTGCATGAGATTTATGGCATAAATCCATTAATAATTGAGAATAAATTCCTTCTTTTAAGGATGGGATTGTTTGTTGTTTGCTATCGATGCCTTTTACCCATTGGTCTACTACACGTAAGAAGGCACAAATGCGACCATCGGTGTAATGTTGAGGGAATAATAAGCGTTGGGGAATTTCGATTTCTTGTAGGGGTTGACCGATTTGCGAACCCCAAACCCGAAAACCGTGAATATAGTCTTTTTGATTCTCACTACCGATAACTAGAGTACCGCGATCGCCATACACTTCTACCCAATGTGTCCTAGCAGCATGAACCACTGCACTAATAGTTACTTGGCAAGGTGTACCATCGGCTAATTCCAATGACAGCAGACAAGTATCATCTGTCTCTACAGGTTTTAATTCCCCATTTGCAGGGTCAATTCTGGCTGGTATAGCTGTACTCAAATGAGCATTTAATCGGCGGACTGCACCAAACAACCAAGCAATATAATCAAAAGCATGGGAACCTAAAGAACCCAACGCACCCCCACCTTTTTCTAGAGAAGAATACCAGTTCCAAGGGCGGGAAGTATCAGCACGGGAAGAACCCAACCAATCAATTCTAATTAAGCGTTGATTGCCCACATAACCAGCTGATAAAAGTTCAGCAAATAACTGCCAAGCTGGCACAAAGCGAAATTCAAAATCAACGCTAGCAATTACACCTTGTTTTTGTGCTAGTTCGGATAGTTCTTGAGCTTCAGCTACATTTAAAGTAACAGGTTTTTCTAATAGTAAATGTTTTCCAGCTTGCAGTGCTGTCTTAGCCATTTCGTAATGTAAAAATGGCGGTGTAGCAATACTCACTGCTTGCACTTCTGGTAAAGCCACAATATCAGCTATGGTCTGGCAAGCATGAGGAATATTATATGATTTGGCAATGGTCTTAGCTTTCTCAATATCCCGGTGATAAACAGCAACTATTTCCGTCCGATGATGGGCTTGCAATGCCGGAATATGGACTTTCTGCCCAAAGCCAGTACCAACAATTGCCACCCCGATTTTACCCTGGTTTATTTGTGTAGTCATTAGTTATTAGTCAATAGTCATTAGTCAATAGTCATTAGTTGTAGGTTGGGTTAAGCGCAGCGCAACCCAACATGGATCTCAGAAACACAATATGGATATTGGTGTTGGGTTTCCTTACGTCAACCCAACCTACTAGCGCGGCAAGTCTAATTTATTGGGTTGAATAATTATAGAATACTGTCTTTTTCGGGTTTCTATATTTCTGGAACCAAACATTTTAAGCTTGCCGCGCTACTACACTTACTCAGCACTCAGCACTCATAACTCTTTTATCGCAAAAATCGCATTGTGAATGGATAGCGATAATGTTCACCATTGTAAGCTTTTGTGGCAGCAAAAGTGACTAAGAATAATTGTAAAAGAACTAATCCGATCGTAAAAGACATCCAAATTAATATGAGACTGTCTAAAACTTCACTCACTTGATTAATTTCCCCATTAGTAGTGACAGCTACACTACAACTAGCTAATACTAGTAACAAAGATATAACTATGACGACAACAATATAAAAAGTTAATGAGATTTGAAAATTTAAAGACTCTCGACCTTGAAAATCAACCCAAGGGTATTTAAATTTTCTCAGTTTCCAAATTAGCAAGGGGGCTAAGATATTTAAGGGTAAAAATAAGGGAATGCCTGACAAAACTACAGCAAATAAAATTAGCCACGCCAGCAATGCTGAGAAATGACACAACATAGCCCAGATCCGCATTTGTTTGTTGTGTTGTACTCTCATGGCTTGATGTCTCATGTGAATTGAGAAGGAATGCTTATCCACATTATCAAGAAAAAAGTCTCACAACAGCTTAGAATCTTAAAATCTCTTGGTCATAATTTTCGGGTAGGGGTTCGATTTCCCAAACTATCCCTTCTCCAGTTTCCAGGGCGACTTCCACATAGAGTTGTTCGACGGCGGTTGTGGCAATATCTTCGTTATTGGGGAATGGTTGTAAGTCTTCTGTCAACAAGCGCAATTTAAAGCCGCCAGGAATCGCTGCACCGACGTTAGCATTTCGTAACTCAAACCGCCAATATGGGGCATCGGCTTCGCCTTGGGGTGTTACCATCAGTTCATAGGTTTGACCAGCAATTGTCAATCTTTTCGCTAATGTCACTCCTGGTTGTCGATCTTCTGCACTCCGGGAAGCAGCCGCACTTAATTGTACATTCAGCCGTCCCCAACCCAGATTTTCGGCAATTTGGGTGACACCGTTTTCTAACCATTCCCAGACTGAACGTTGTTCTGGTAAACCCAAGCGGCGTTCGTATAGGCTTTGTCGCCAGCCACCATGTTCAATTAGTCCTCCCCACAATGGAAAAGGGATAGCCAAGCGGGGATGGATAATTTCGGGATTGCCTAAACGAGTGATTAAGTTTTGGGCTTGGGTTTGGGGTATGGTTGATAGGGCTGTAATGGTGCTGCGGGTAATTTCATTGGGGCATAATTGCCGGGCTACGGGTAATACACTGATGTCGTCGATCATCTCACTCGCGTTTATAGCATAAGTGCGATCGCCTGGATCATATTTGCCTTGATCCTGAAGTTGGGCATGAGTACAGTAACCCCAAACTTTCACATAGCCGCTATCTACTTCCACTTGCACCGCCAAGTAATAATCCCCAGCCCAGCTTGGTAAATCTACCCATTCTTGAGGTACACGTAATTCGCTTAAGTCCATAGCTTCACTGGGAACCAAAATAAATCTGGTTACGTCAAGACTGACTGCGGTTCCATTCACCAGTTCCCAAAAACTAGCGAGGGCAGTGGTAGATGGCCACACCTTTGCCCGTGTTGTAAATTCCTCTTGCAGCCAAGGCAAGACGGCACTCAAGCAAAGTTCGTTGAGATAAGCTTGATAACGTGAATAAGGATGGGAAAACAAATGACTCTCAAGATTTGCACCTGAAGTGGTAGGAATTTCTAATATCAGGTCTGTCGAGTCAGCAAAAGTGAAGACAGTAGGGTTAGCAGTCATAGGGTGTACTCCGGCAATCTCTTTGGCTGGGTTGGGTGCAAACTGAGAAATGTGCTATTTCTCGAACAGACTTGAAAATTGACAAATATTAATTAATAGTTAATTTTCGACTGTTTTAGCATATTTTATGTATTTGAAGCACTGTAGTAATTCTGTAACCAGTCTTCTATCAATGCACTCATACCCTTGAGTATGTCTGAAGTTAAAGAAATATGCAGTTTGTCTTGACTCCAGCTAGCCACAGACTTGAGCAGCATTTCTTTAGCTTTAGTGAGTCGTCGGGAAACAGTATACTGCTTCATGTCCAATTGTTGAGCGATCGCCTCTTGATTTAATTGTTGGGTATAGTATAGAGACAAAATTTCTGGCATGGGTGATTCTAGTTGAGCGATCGCTGCCACTAAAACATTGTTAATCTCCGTTTGTTGCGAATTTCTGGCTGCTTCTTCCTCTTGGCTAACGATTTCCTGAATTAAAGACGCTTGTTCTGTCCCTGGAAGATTATCTAAAATTTCCGGTGAATCATCGCCACCTCTGGCAACGTTGAGAGAATCAGGCGTGGGATAAAGATACTTACGAGTAGCCTTAGCTGCATTCAATAATAACTTTTCTAAAGTTGGGGGATTAGTTGGTTGAGTGCTTTGAGCATTGTAAGCTTTGGTAATCGCTTCCCAAGTAGCCTCATCAGGCCGAGACAGTTGACGAGAGTTAGCGGCTTTCGTCGGCACATATAGAGTTTTAAAACAACTCCAAGCCAGGATGTAAGCAGGAATCTCCGCCAGAGATAAACCGGCATTTTGCAAAGCCTCATCCAATCGCTTTTGGCTGATTTTGCGTAACAAACCCCAATCGGTACAGATATCAACTTCGTGGCGTTGACGTAAAGTTTCGCGGATAGCACTACCAAAAATAATACCGGCGTAGTTTTTCAGACTACTAGTTTGACTGGGATTAAACCCCTTGAGGACACGATCAATTTGAGCGATCGCCACCTGAAAACAGTCAGATAACTTATATTGTGTACTGACAAAACTTGCGGCTGTTTTTTGTGATGTCCAGTAACAAGGTTCTTGCAAATAAGCACTCAGATGCTGTTTCGCTAGAGACTGAGTTTCCGGAACCTGCCAAAACTTATACCAGTACAACGCCCAAAAATATTCCGAACCTTCCTTGGGGTTTTGCTGAAGACAACTGTGGATGCTGCGACGCAATCGTGATTCCGTCGCCCAACGACTGAAGCGATCTGCATCGAACTGCACAAAAGTGGAAAACATTTCCATGATGCTTTGCCGAGATTGCATAAAAAATTAGAACCCGACCTATAAAAAAACTGAAGACGTTAAACAACGCCTGCACAAACTTTACTACAAGGAATGAAAATCATGTTTCGAGTAGGCATTAAATCTTTAACAGTTGCGGGAATTGCCACCTTGACTGCTGCAACTAGTGTAATGGCTCAAGTCCCCACACTAAACAACTTACGCCTAGTCCAAGCCCCCAGCTTTAGTTGTGGACAACATCTGCGAACCTATATCGTCAAACCTCTAGATAACCGTCAAGGTTTTGGCATTCGCTGCGTCAAATTTAGTGAAGGTAGACCAGGAACAGCCATCCCCAGATTAGCATGGTACGGCGAAGGCAACTGGGGTGGAGCAACCTATCGCCACGCCGGACAAGCCATATACAGAGGTTCTACTCTGGTGGGTTTCGCTTCCGATATCCACGGTAACGGTGAAGATATTAACAACAACTTCCCTGGAAATCTCCGCGTCCAAGTGATTGGTGGTTCCACCATCCGCGTGACTGGTGCGTGGAATGAAGAATGGAAATTAGTCAACACTACCAACTACAAACCTTTATCCAGACCAAGAACTTGTGGTGGATATTTTGATGAATATCAAGTATCTGACCTAGGTGGTAGTCGTCAAGGTGAAGGCTTACGTTGTGTGTTGCGTGTCGGCCCTAAAAATACCACTTGGTTTGGCAATGGTAACTGGGGTGGTACAACGTATTCCCACATAGGAACCCGTTCCTTTAATGGATACGGTGCTGGTGATATTTGTGGCAATGGTTTCGGGCCAATTTGTAACACCTTTGGTTGGGGTTCATTGAATTTAACACAAGTTCCTGGTGGCTTTGATGTCACAGGTGCATGGAGTGAAAAATGGCGCTAAATCGATGCCAAAAAATCAAAATTTAATCAAGAGTTTTGATACATCGATAATCGCAGATATTTATTTGACAAAATCATTTTGTTCCCAATCCCCAATCCCCAATCCCCTATATTTAACGGAGTGTAATTAATATGTGGAAATCTTCTTTAACTCTTGCTGCTGCTAGCGTTGCTTTAACTGCTGCTTTTGCTACTCCCAGTTTGGCTGCACCTGGCGATTTTGTCGGTACTTGGGTAAATAAAGATGGCAATACTCGCGGTATTACCCGCTTGGTCGTAACTTCTGCTGGTGGCAATAAATTAAATATTCAAGTATTTGGTAAATGTCATCCCACAGATTGCGATTGGGGTACTACATCTTTACTGACTTATGGTGTAAATGTCCAAGATACCAATCATGGTTATGGATCAGCTAACTATAACAAAGGCTTCGCAAATACATTTCTCGGCTTGGGTCAATCTGGTCAAGAAATTATGGTGCAAAGCTACACCCAATTTTTAGATAATAGTGGTCGGCAAAACTATTATTCTCGTGAATACTTTCAGCGAGTTCCTGTTGTGAAAGTTCCCATCAGGAAGTTGCCAATCACCCCATTTAGATAAGCTTTTCAGCAATGTGGGGTGTGGGGGTAGAAAAAATGATTTTTATAGAACTTACGCACCGAAGATAAAAACCCTTACTAGGGTGGTCAATAGTCCATAGTCAAGGGGAGCCAGCCGCTTGCGGGGTTTCCCCCGTTGTGCGGACTGGCGTTCAAAATTAAGTTTTTTTGGACTATTGACTATTGACCATTGACCATTGACAAAAAGTGCGGAAAATCGGTGACACTGCGTAAGTTCTGTTTTATTGCTTTTACAACAGAGATAGTAACCTTTCATACTCTGTATGTGACCCTACCCAAAACCAAATAACTGTATCTCCCTCTAACTGTGCAACAGCTCGATAGCTTCTGCTGACTCTCGCAGAATAAATAGGTAATTCTGGATGCACTTTTTTGAAACGTAAACTCGGATGATTTGGATCTTGTTTAAATTGGCGATATGCTTCGCGGGTTTGCTTTTGCACGTTTTCAGGTAAATTACCAAAAGCTTGGCGAAACTGAGAAGTGATCCGAGAATTCACAATGTATCTGGATCTAATTGTTGAGTGTTACCTGCGCGATATTCAGCCATCGCTTGATCTGCCAAAAAAGCTAGAGCATCAGGAGAATGCTCAAAAGCTTCATCCCAGCGTTGTTCATCTTCCAGTTCTTCTAAAATCATCGTAGCCATAGCATTTTGTTGACTGACTGGTAAGCTTTTGAGTTTGATAATCGCTTGTTCAAGTAATTCTGTCATGGTGAATGATTATCCTCTGTTTGATTAATTTTCTCACAAAATCCGCCATCCCTTGAGGGTGAAGTCCCCCTTCACCCCTAGTTACCCAATGCAAATCTTGCTTGAAAGAAACGCAGATACTTCGGTTCGTAAATCATCTTCAATCCACCCAGGCGATCGCGGTTGTAATACACTTCTTCTACAGCCTCGGCGGTAAGATCCATGTGGGCTTGAGTATAGACACGACGGGGAATGGTCAAGCGCACTAGTTCCAACTCTGGATAATAATGTTCACCTGTGTCTTTATTCCGTCCGGCGGAAACAATACCTCGTTCCATCGCCCGAATTCCGGCTTCTAAATATAGTTCTGCGGCTAAACGTTGGGCGGGAAATTGGTCTTGGGGGATGTGGGGTAAAAAGCGTTTAGCATCTAAATAGATCGCATGACCACCAATGGGGACAACAATAGGGATATTCCACTCTAGGAGTTTTTGACCGAGATATTCAACTTGTCCCACCCGCGCCCGGATATGATCATCTTGCACGGATTCTTCGATACCCCGCGCCATTGCCTCCATATCCCGTCCAGCCATACCACCGTAAGTATGTAGTCCTTCGTAGATCACTACTCGGTTACGTGCTTCTTCGTAAATGTCGGGGTCATTCAGTGCTAACCAACCACCGATATTCACTAGGGCATCTTTCTTGCCACTCATTGTACAGCCATCTGTGTAAGAGCAAAATTCTCGTAAAATATCAGCGATCGCTACTTGCTGATAACCTGCCTCTCGTTGCTGAATAAAGTAGGCATTTTCTACCGCACGGGTAGCATCCAAAATAATCTTGATGCTGTAACTTTGGGCTAATTGATACACTTCCCGCAGATTAGCCATAGACATCGGCTGTCCACCAGCCATATTCACAGTTCCCGCAACGCATATATAAGGAATGCGTTCTGCACCTACCTGTTTAATTAAGTCAGTGAGTTTTTGCAGATCAACATTCCCCTTAAAAGGATGCAGAGATTGGGCATCATGGGCTGCATCGATAATCACATCGACAAATGTACCCCCGGCTAGTTCCTGATGTAGCCTTGTCGTCGTGAAATACATATTCCCTGGTATGTAGTCGCCAGGTTTGATGAGAATTTGCGATAGGATATTTTCTGCACCCCGTCCTTGATGGGTGGGGACAAGATAGCGATAGCCGTAATACTTTTGGATGGTTGCTTCTAGATTATAAAAGTTTTTACTGCCAGCGTAGGCTTCATCACCCAACATCATGCCTGCCCACTGGTAATCACTCATGGCAGAAGTGCCGCTATCGGTGAGTAGGTCTATGTAAACATCCTCAGAACGTAATAAAAATGTATTATAACCAGCTTGGGCGATCGCTGCTTCCCTTTCTGCACGAGTGGTCATTTTTAAGGGTTCCACTACCTTAATTTTGTATGGTTCTGCCCAAGAACGACGACGGCGTGGGGAAGTATTTTTATGATCAGTCATAGCAATTTTGGCTTATTAACTTCTTTAAGACTAGGAAAATAAATCAATCTCTGCTACTAACAAATAACACATAACCACTGACATACTTTTACAATACAGTTTTATACAAGATTAAGTCAGCATTAAGATTTTTGTCAAAATTGGTAAAATTCTCATATTTCATAGCGCTTGTGTAGGAAAATGAATTTTAGGCATCAACAAATATATTTTTGTAAACTTTTGTTTTGTGTCCAGATAAAAAATGCGTTCATAGCAACACCAAATCATTTATGAGAAACTATATCCCCCATTTTTCCCAATAGAGGATATCAAATTCTCAATCTTCACAAAAACGCATTGATAGCTGCCTGAATTTATTACGCGCTTACTTGTTTAATAACTAAAAACTTTCACAGATTAATTCATTCAGTATGAGTGTCATCAATCTGTTGAATCTGCATAAATATTGGAGAAAAGAAAATGGCAATTCGCAATAACTTAGGTAACAATCTATGGCAGAACGTCAGCAAAGATTCAGTTAGTTGGGGTTCCCTAGCCCTTTTGATCAGTGGCTTAGTGGTAGTTTTACTAATTCTGTTCAACTTTGCCAACGCCTAATTTATTCATGTCTACAATCATCATCCCGACTGAGCAATAAGTCGGGATGTTTTTTTCATGTAACAATATTAAGCATGAAGATTAGCTTGTTCTTGCAACCAAGGATCTACAGGCTCTCCGTCTTTACGACGCAATTCAATTTCTATGGCTATCACTTCTTTTGAGCCAGGAGGAGCAGGTTTTTGGTGAAAAATAATATCATAAGCCAAGGGATCGTGATTACGTTCCTTCAACCATTCCTGTACCTTAGTCATAGCAAAGAATGATTGACCTTGTTCAAACATCCGCGTAATCTGCATTTGCAGGGTGTAGGGATTGATACGACTCATATCTTAACTACCTTTGTACCAAAATTTTTTTGAGCTAGTTACATACTTGCTTAACTGCACAAAATTAGTATAACCAACTATACATTAGCGATCGCTGAATTTCTTAAGACCTTGCAATGTAATGTCTCTATGTAATTTATATAGGACTAGTATTTGATTATTGAAAAAAATCAGTACCAGTCAAGGAACTTCTTACCTATTCTCATATCTTGCACCAGGCGACTAGAAGTCGCAGCTACACAGACAAAACCCGCCTACGCGGGTTAAAAGTCAATACGGTTCAGTTAAGAAAATAAATGAATTACTACACATAAAACATATCTATTTTTTGGAGGGGGTTTGGGGGACGCAACCGTCCGAAGTTTTGTGGAAGGAAACCTTCCCCACAAACTTCTCCCAATCGGGGGTTTGGGGGATTCTCCCCCAAGTCTTGGTTTTTGGGAGATCAATAAGCTGACAACCTTAACTGAACCGTATTGGGTTAAAAGTCCCAATGGCAATACAGTTTTCTGCAATTTTATTGACAAAAACTGCATGATAAGCAGCATAAAAGGTGAATGAATAATATCTACATTTTTTTTACTCTGTACACTGTAAGTGAAAAAAATGTGACAGCAAGTTAGTAACTCTAGTTGAAAACTATGGCTCATAAAGAAGTGGAAGATATTTTGATGTCTGCCGATATTTCTCATGGGAAATATTTAACATCCTTTCAAAGAAAACTATTGTTAAAAAGTTTACAAGCCGATTTACCTGAGTTTTATTGCCAACGGATTCAAATTATGTTGCTGGCAGATATAGGTAAATCTCAAACAGAAATTTGTCGCCTGATTAAATGCTGTCCTGCTACAGCAAGACATTGGATACACATGGCTCGTTCTGGTATGGCTCATCAATGGAAATTATCGCCAATTGGTCGTCCTAAAGCTGTCAATGAAGAATATTTAGAGCGTTTGCAAGAACTAGTTAAAAATGACCCCCGCGATTATGGTTATAGTTTTCGGCGGTGGACAGCCAACTGGTTAAACAAGCATTTGGCAAAAGAATTAGGTGTAAAAGTTAGCGACTGTCACATCAAACGATTACTCAAACAAATGGGTTTATCGACAAGGCAATCAGCGAAAAATATCACTAAAAATTTGTCTCCAGAGGTGAATAGCTCACAAATTTCTATTAGCGACCTCAAGCATAAATATGTACTAGAAGACAATGAAGTTTTACCAATTCACTTTTTAAAATTAGAGAGCAATTCCTAAAGCTATGGTACAAAATCCAGCGACCATCAAAATCTCGTGGCAATTATGCAATCAAATCATCGGTTATTCTCTATCAGCATCAGAGTTCCAAAACTATGAGCAAAAATTTAGATACCTAGAACCGAAAGTAGGTAAATTTTGGCAAGGAACTGATGTGGAAGCGGGTATTTATATTGTCCTTAGCGGTAAAGTTAGGTTACTAGACGAAGCTGGGGAATTAATCACCACCTTAGAAGCAGGTGCATCATTTGGACATTTCACATTATTTCCTCATACTAACTTCAAACCTTATGCAGCCAGAGCCAGTACAAATGTCAGCTTATGTTTTCTCACTCATGAATTTCTCCAACAATTGATAGTGAAATATCCCTCGATCAGTGAGTATTTAAAAACACAAGCACATACTTTTAATGCTTTGTTAGTTAAATCTGATGAAAAAATTCATGAGAAAACATTAACAACTAATAATTCTATCTCTCAACCACAGATAAACAAACAAAAAAAGCTTAATAAAGCTGAATTTCCCCATCCTACACAAAGAGTTGGTCACTTATTACAGCGAGTCACACGACGCTATGCTTTTTTTGCACAACAGAGTGCATCTGATTGCGGTGCAGCGTGTCTTGTGATGGTGTCGCGTTACTGGGGGAAAAAATTTAGCCTTAACCGCTTGCGGGATATGACTAATGTTGACCGAAATGGGGCATCTCTGCGTGGGTTAACAGCAGCTGCTGAAAGTTTAGGTTTTAATACACGCCCAGTCAAAGCAAGTCTGAACCAATTAGCAAAGCAAAAATTACCTGCGATTGTGCATTGGGAAGGCAAACACTATATAGTTGTCTATGAAATTACTGCAAAACACGTCATTGTTGCTGATCCTGCTATTGGTCAACGTACTCTCACCCACCTAGAATTTCAAGCTGATTGGACTGGATATACACTGTTATTAGAACCAACGGCATTATTTAAAGAAACAAAAGAAAGTACTACTCCCTTTTGGCAATTTTTTGAGTTAATTAGACCTCATGGGTTGGTGATGTTAGAAGTTTTTATTGCTTCTTTATTTATCCAAATATTTGGACTCATCACTCCTTTATTTACTCAATTAATCTTAGACCGAGTGATAGTACAGCGTTCTGGTGTAACCTTAATGGCTGTGGGGTTGGGGTTAATGATGTTTAGTCTTTTTCGTGTGGCTATCACAGGGTTAAGGCAATATTTACTAGACCACACAGCAAATAAGATAGATGTGGCATTAATTGTCGCTTTCATTCGCCATACTTTACGACTACCTTTGAGTTTTTTTGAAACACGTTATGTAGGAGATATCATTTCCCGTTTACAGGAAAATCGCAAAATTCAGCGCTTTCTTTCTGGTGAAGCATTATCAATTCTATTAGATTTAATCACTGTTTTTATCTATCTGGGATTGATGTTTTGCTATAGTTGGCAATTGGCATTGCTATCACTAGTAATTATCCCACCATTTTTATTGCTAGCTTTGATTGCGACACCCTTTTTACAAAAAATTTCCCGTGAGATATTTAATGCTGCGGCTAAAGAAAGCAGCTATCTAATTGAGGCTTTGACTGGTGTGAGTACAATCAAATCTACATCTGTAGAACAAACAGTACGTTGGCATTGGGAAGAGTTACTACATAAGGAAGTCAAAACCAGTTTTTCGGGACAAGTTATTGGTAATCGCTTGCAAATTTTCAGTAACACCATAGAAGCGATCGCCTCTACTGGTTTATTGTGGTATGGGGCGCATTTAGTCATTCATAATCAGCTAACTATTGGACAATTGGTAGCATTTAATATGCTACTAGGTAATATTATCCGACCTTTCCAACGATTAACTGTACTCTGGAATGAATTACAAGAGGTGATTATTGCCGTAGAACGAATCAATGATGTTTTAGATGCTGAACCTGAAGAAGATTCACAGCAGCAGATTAGGCAATCTTTACCAGTAGTTCAAGGTCATATTCGTTTTGAAAATGTTACCTTTCGCTATCATCCAGAAAGTGATATCAATGTCTTAGAAAATCTCAATTTAGAAATTCAATCAGGGCAAACAGTTGCTTTAGTAGGACGCAGTGGTTCCGGTAAAACTACAATTTCTAAGCTAGTTTTAGGGCTGTATCCTCCCACAGATGGCAAGATATTAATTGATGATCATGATATTACTACTATTTCCTTATCTTCTTTACGCCAGCAAGTAGGAGTAGTTGACCAAGATACATTTTTATTTGGTGGCACAATTCGAGAAAATATCAGTTTAGGACATCCCGAAGCCACTATAGCAGAGATGACGACAGCCGCAAAATTAGCGGGGGCTGATGAGTTTATTAGAAAGTTACCTATGGGTTATGAAACCCAAATTGGTGAAGGTGGTGGTTTATTATCTGGTGGACAAAGACAAAGAATTGCGATTGCTAGGGCATTATTGGGTAATCCCCGGTTGTTAATTTTTGATGAGGCTACTTCTCATCTTGATACTGAATCGGAAAGAATTATTCAGCAAAATTTACAGACGATTCTGCGAGATAAAACTGCTTTAATTATCGCTCACCGTCTTTCTACTGTGCAGAATGCAGATTTAATTTTGGTATTAGATAAAGGTGTATTGGTTGAGAGGGGAACTCACACTCAACTTATGGCCAAGCGTGGACATTACTTTTATCTCAATCAAAAACAATTACAGGTTACAGAGTAAGCATTAGCAAATAAAATTTTGGGGATAAGTGATGACAAATATTCTTAATGGCAAGCTTAACAAACCGAGTTATAACAATGAACAGATTGAGGAAGCAGTGATATCTCCCATCATAGTTGAATCAAAAGATGATTGGTCTTTTGCTACCAAAGAATTATTAGATAGCTTGCCTCAAGTTTGGACAAGGGGTTTGTTATATTTTTTAGTTGTGTCTATCTCGATTATTTTACCTTGGGCAATACTTTTTAAAGTCGATGAAACTGGTACAGCGAGAGGGAGAATTGAGCCTAAAGGCAAGACAGTAAGATTGGATGCACCTGTGTCGGGAATTGTGCAAAAAATCATGACAAAAGAAGGGGAATCAGTTAAGGCAGGACAAAATTTATTAGTCCTGGATACAGATTTGTTGCAAGCAGAATTACGGCAAATTCAGGATAAATTAGAGGGACAATTAAATAGGCGATCGCAATTAAATTCCTCCCAAAATCAATTGCTAGTTGCTTTCACAACTCAGCAGCAACAAAATCGCTCCCAAGAATTAGAAAAGCAATCTCAAATAGACCAAGCACGGCAAAATTTAATTGCAGTTAACAATACCTATGAATTGCAAAAAGAAGAAAAAAAAGCACAAGTCAATCAAGCCAAACAAAACCTTGAATATAGTAAAACTGCTAATATCTTAATTAGTAGTAGTTCAGCTACTTCTCAACGAGAAGAAAAACGTTACCACCAACTTTGGCAAGCAGGTGTGATTCCGGAAACTAATTTTGTCGAAAAACAAGAGATAGCTAAAGAAAAACAAAAACTAGCCGAACAAAGTCAGTCAGATATTCAACAAGCTTACTTACGCCTAGCAGAACAACAAAGTAGTTATGAGCGAGTTGTCAAGCAAGGTAAAGCCGATATTACCCAAGCACAGTTACGCTTGAATGAGCAAGAACGCAGTTACCAAACCTTAATTCGTACCGGTAAGCTAGCTTTACTGAAAATCGCCGAACAACAAAAGACTTTAGAAGCAGAAATTACCACCTTAGCAGCAGAAATTGCTCAAACTAAAAGACAGATTGAATCATTAAATATTCAAATAGCACAACGACAAATCAAAGCACCAGTGTCCGGTACTATCTTTCAGTTACCGATTCAAAAAGCTGGTGCAGCCGTCCAACCAGGAACAATGGTAGCAGAGATTGCTGCTGTTGGTTCTCCTTTAGTGATTCGCGGGCAAATGGAGACTAATCAAAGTGGTTCTCTCCGGGAAGGATTACCAGTTAAATTAAAGTTTGATGCTTATCCTTTTCAAGATTACGGAGTTATAGAAGGAGAATTAATTGATATTTCTCCTACCACTATCGAATTAGATACAACTAATGGCAAAGCAGCAGCATATAACCTGGAAATTACTTTAAAACAACATTGCATTAAAAGCGGTAATAAATGTATCCCTTTACGTCCAGGTGATACCGCGACAGCTGAGGTGATTGTCCGTCAAAGGCGAATTATTGATTTTCTACTTGATCCATTCAAGCAATTGCAATCAGGTGGTTTGAAGTTGTAAGCATCAAATATCAATATTTATCTATATTTCTGCACCTAATCAATTCAAACGAGGAAAAACACCATGTCACATTCTATCACTATCACCAATGCAGATATTTTAGAGCAAGTCAAACTATCAGGTAAAATTCCTGAGATAATTGAGCAGATTATTCAGCGCAAAATTATCAAAAACACTGTAGCTGAAGCAGGTATAAAAATCGAGACAGAAGAATTGCAAAAAACAGCAGACCAGATGCGTTTAGTGAATAAATTAATTAGTGCTGAAGATACTTGGATATGGTTAAATAAACACGGCTTATCTCTAGATGATTTTGAGGATATTGTCTACACAAATCTCATCTCAGCCAAGTTAGCAACTCATTTATTTGCAGATAAAGTTGAGGCATATTTTTATGAACATCAACTAGATTATTTGGGTGTTGTTATGTATGAAGCAATGTTGGATGATGAGGATTTAGCTTGGGAACTTTTTTATGCCATTAAAGAAGGGGAAACTAGTTTTCATGATGTGGCTCGTATACACATTCAAGATATAGAATTACGGCGTAAATCTGGGTATTTAGGAATAGTGTATCGTCGAGATTTGCAACCAGAGATTTCTGCTGCTGTCTTTGCAGCTAAACCACCACAGCTTTTACAGCCAATTGTGACTTCTAAAGGCGTACATTTAATTTTTGTCGAGGAGATTATTCAACCACAACTTAATGAAAGACTCTGCCTAGAAATTGCTACACACTTGTACTATGAATGGCTGAAAATGCAAAGCCAAGAGGCTGAGGTTAAGCTTCAAATTGATGAGATAGTTAGCAATTCGTAATTTCTGACAGTACAAGTCACTAATATAGAAGTAGTATTTGATTTTTTAAATACACGTAGTGGCCTGGCAAGCCTAAAGTAGTGCATGAGGCGTAGGTTGGGTTAAGCATAGCCCAACCCAACAGAGATCAGAATGTTGGGTTACGCAAAGCCTCCAACGCCATGTAAGAATTTAACCTGATATCAAGTATTAATTTTTTATAACTAGGGCATCGCGCCTCTTGTTATTTTGACAAAAATAACCGATTTTTTACATAATCCTAATAGAATAGAGATTTGATATGTCGAAAGAACCGTGGCTAGCCGTAAATTTATCTCAAATATTTCCTGGGCTAGGACAAATATATTCAGGAAAAAAACTCCAGGGATATTTTCTTATATTTATTTATATTGCTCTATATATAATTGCAATATGGTTAATAGTCAGTGCCAAAGGTAATATCATAATCGGCTTTGGTCTTTTAGTAACTCTTTGGTTTGTCTGGTTGTGGAATCTTTTCGACGCTCATAGTGCAGCCAAAAGTAATAATACTCCAGAATTCGAGGAATTACGCAGGCAAAGTAAAGACCCTTGGCTTGCTATGTTCCTTTCACAGCTATTTTTTGGCATCGGCCACTTTTACATTGGTAAGTGGTTATTTGGCATATTCGCAGTTATCTTGATAATAGTTTTTTCAGGTATCTCAATATTTCTTTCACCGATTATTGATGCTGTGATTTCATATCTAGCATATGTGTTTTCCCCAGTGCATCGTCAAAGATCAAAAAACTGGGCGTTAATTATTGCAATACTAATAGCAATGTCAGGTTTATTATCTATAGGCACTGCATTTGTTACGAGAACATATCTAGCTGAAGCTAGATGGACACCTTCAGGCGCTATGGAACCAACTCTGCACGGTTCTCCAAACCAATGGGAGGCAGATAAAATTGTAGTTGATAAGTTGAGTTATCGCTTTCAAGATCCTGAACGTGGCGATATTATTGTATTTTACCCTACTGAAGCTCTACAAAAGGAACAATACAATGATGCCTTTATTAAGCGGATAGTTGGGCTACCTGGTGAAAAAGTAGAATTGCAGAATGGGCAGGTTTATATCAACAACAAACCTTTACCAGAAAACAAATATTTGAGTTCTAATCAGAAAACTGTAATTGATGTTTGCTCATCAGGAATTCAGCCACCTTACCTAGCAAAACCAGTCACCATACCACCTGCGTCCTACTTAGCTCTAGGTGATAATCGTAACAATTCTTACGATGGGCGTTGCTGGGGAGTTGTACCCCGCGAACTGATTATTGGTAAAGTCAGCAAAAGATTTTTCCCTGTCAGCCGCATTGGTAATGTTGAATAGGGTAGGTAGGGTGCGTCAGTATGAATAATTTCCTTGGTGTAGCTAGGTTTTCGCTCACTGACACGCCCTACATACTGCTACGAATTACTTTGACTTAGGTAAGCGCTGTCAATTTTGAATTTCTACTGTAATGGGGGTAAGTTATTTGGGTCAATACCCTGAGACTGTAAATAAGCTATTAGTAATTCTTTTTGGTGACGTTCTTGTTCTGCGCGTTGACGTTCTTGTTCCGCACGTTGACATTCTTGTTCCGCACGTTGACGTTCTTGTTCCGCACGTTGACGTTCTTGCTCAATTTGTTCTACAGCCCAAGGTAACAAATTACCATTTTGATCCCACCAGCGCAACCAATAACCAGTCCGCCCTTCTTTTATCCCTTGCCATGTTCCCAAAAATAAACCCATTTCCTCTACCCAATGATGACCATTTTCATCAGGTTGCTGCAACTCATAATGTCCATTTTCTAGTTGATAATATTCCAACAAACCACTATCAGGTTCAAAAATTAGGTAGATGGTAATTTGCAAAATTTGCTCATAGAAAAACCACTTTCCTGGAGGATATGTCCGCTTTACTGAATATTCTCCACCATCTTTATTTGAAAGAAATTCTATAACAAGGCTAGGGATTTCACCTTCAAGAATCGGTGTGTAACTTTTGCGATTGTTAATAATTTCTTTGACTGACGACACATATACCCAGTCGGGTGCTTTTATCATCAATTCCCCGTTGATTGTGGCACACAATCCAAAATTCGCAGCAATTAACATTTGCGGTTGGATGAAACCACTGATTTCTAAGCTTTCGCGCAATGCACCAGCCAATAATGGCTGACCGGTATTCTCCACTGGTTCATCCTCTAGTTGAAAGTCTTCAGGTAAGGCTTCCCAAGTGATTACCAGTTGATTTGATGACTTGGCTTGGCTAAGTAGGGTTGCCATATATGCAGCATCGGTGTCTGTTTGTCTTTTATTTTATCGCTTTCAGGGCAAGTCTGGGTATTTGGGAATAGTGTATCGTTGAGATTTGCAACCAGAGATTTCTGCTGCTGTCTTTGCAGCTAAAGCACCACAGCTTTTACAGCCAATTGTGACTTCTAAAGGAGTACATTTAATTTTTGTCGAGGAGATTATTCAACTACAATTAGATGAAAAAGCACGTCTAGAAATTGCTGCACATTTATATTATGAATGGCTGAAAATACAAAGCTATACTCTCCCTTGAAGGCTTACGCCTACGTTCCTCAAACCAACCTACGCAGTGTGTCGCTTAAGTTAATCAAAAATTTTGATGCAACGTTGTCCAACCCAATAAAAACCAGAACCATCAGGAAGAGGAACACGTACTACGCCACATGGTAATGGTCGTTTTATTGGTATTGGCGGTGTCGTTGCGATAATTAGTGTTGCATTTGTGTCTCTAATTATGTTGTTTATATTGCAAGAACTTTGGTATCTGGTGGCGGAAGCAATATAGCCTGGTGGTGGAGTAAAACCACAAATTATTTGTCCAGAAAAAGGGGTGGCAATAGTCGTAGAATTTGTAGATCCTAGCAATGAACTAGCCGTGTTACATCCACTTGTATATGAATAAGCGACAGGTACATAATTTGATGGCGTTGGATAAACAGAAGTGCTTCTGACTCCGCAGATTATTTGTCCAGAATAGGGCAATTGGTACTTTGTAGCATTAATATTAAAGCCACTACAGCTAGAGTAATAAAGATAAGCAACAGGTACATATCCAGGTGGAATATCTGTGTCTATTCCACATTTAATGATTTCTGATTGTAGAAATTCTGATGGTGGACTGACATCAACTGGATATGTTTCAAGTGGTTCTAGGATTATATTTCGTGGAAATTGCGCTGATGCTGGATTGTTAACAAGGGCTAATAGAGATACTATGGGTAAGGTTAGAGATAAGAGGTAACTAAAATAAATCCTGTTCATAGTTATTTGTACCCATCTAGATTAATGAATAGTGCTGAGTTAAAAGTTCAGAAGAAAAGTAGGGTGGGTGGAGAGACAGCAAAACCTAACATCATCCATTGCTCTCATCAAAGTTTCACTAAACCATAATTACTTCTCCAGCTTTCTTCAACTCAGAAGATGCTTCTGGTATGTAAGAAGTTCTGGGTTGATTTACTATATTTTTTTGCTGTTCTCGTAATTCTGATAAGCGCATATTACTCCAGTTCACAAGTGCTAAATTACCTAAACGAGGAGCTAAACGATTAAGTCGCTCTACAGCAGAAATGGCAAGTGAATCCATCTGGATTGAAGCGAGATAACAATCACAAGCTATATCTAATTCTCCTAGTTTTTCATGGCATTGACCCGCCATAAACCAAGCGATCGCTGTTCCTGGTGGCCCTAATCTAGCTGCGGAACGATACATCTTAGCAGCTTCTTCTATTTTTTCTTGCTTGATTAAAATTTCTCCTAATTCTAAACAATATCTGGGTTCTAATGGACTCATTTGAGTTAACTTTCTTGCTCTCTCTTCAGCCAGATCCAGATCGCGAAGCCAAAGTGCTTCTTTAGTTCGGCTTTCTAAAACAATACATTTGTTTTCTAAAGCTACTATTTGCTGATTTTCATTTTCAGCAGTTAAGCTTTCTGCATAAGATTGGCAGATATCCATTTCTTGTATTACTTTGTGTTTATCTTTTTGGAGGAGAGGAACAAAAACGACAGCACGATAATAGACACTAAGTAAAATTTTATAACTAAAATCATCGAGCAAAGGTTGAAGATTTTGAATTTCATTAGTAGCAATTTCTCGCCAATATTCAGATTTTTCTAGACTTCTGAAGTTTTTAGCATATTGTACTACTAGTTGTAAGGAAGCACTTAAACGTGTTGCACTTTTAGGTGCAGCATAATTAGCGATTTTTTCAAATTGCTCCAAGTCCTTTTCTTTTAAAATACCTTGATCTTCATTTAAGGAAAAATTAGAGATAGCTCGATATAAAGCTAGTTTGGCTAATACACTTTCGCTAGCTATCTCTACCTCAGACATCTCTGGTATATAATCCAAAACAGCTTTATGCAAACATAAGTTTCTTAAGAGACTTATAACTTTGATTTTTGTCGTTAGTTCAAGTTCTTGATAGTGAGTTAAGTGTTCACAAAGATTATTCCATCTTTTTGTTCTTAATTCATTTGGTAGTTCCAATGGATTATCAATTTTATATTGTTGCATACCGGTTTCTCGCAACAAAGATTCTCTAAATGAATATGGATATATTACTTGTGTTCCATGATTAACAGGGCTTTTATTGATTAAGTTACAATAACTGAACTCGATTCCATATAGATGTGGAACACCACCATTGAAAATCCCTAAATCTAAATAAGGGCGATATAGCCAAGCTATAGGTGAAGTGTTAATTACAGACATAATTTTTTATCCTTGAAGTGAGATTATACAGAGTAGTAAAATTAGTTAAAATATATAGAATTGAAAAATAACATCTTTTAAGAAAAAACAACCTACAGTATATATAACCTATAAGATTTATCAAAGTAACCCACAATGGAATCAAATAAAATACTTGAAAATTTCACTGTGGGATTAAAAACAGTTTTAAAAATGAACCCCAGTTTCTAAAATACTTGAGCGTGTTTGGGATTCTATGTATTAAGCATAACCATACATAGTAGGGTCGAGAGGTTCAGGTTGAGGACACCAACAACAACAACCGCCTCCACGTAAGGTACTAAAAGCGACGAAAGCTTCTGAGTTACCTTGCTCGGCCTCTTTCTTGATGTCAATTATTTCAGTTGATTCGGTATTTAGTTGGTGAATTTTAATTTCAGCCATTGGAAGATTACTCCTAACTCAAATTTTGTAAATTGGCATTGGACTTAAATTTGTCCTATTCCTTCTTATCATGTAGTACTTGTTTATGAAATTCAAGCTTAAATTAAATAATTAACGCACATAAATAATGCTGTTTATGTATTTATTAATGTAATGCTAATTTACAAAATACTATGTCAAATTGCCAGCAAAATTGATACAGCAACGCTTTACATCTATTAATTAGTTTTAATGTAAAATGTAAATGCTATTTAGTAGCATAATTGCTGCATTTAAGCTATTTTTTATTATCAAATATCTGATTTCATAGGCTGATAGTAAAAAACCTCGGTTTTTTTTGATAAACCGAGGTTATGGAAATTTTAACACTAATAATCTTGGCGTTGAGCGCTTTGAGCAATAAATCACTGACTACAAACTAGGATTTGAGTTTATGCTTAATAACGATAAGTAACTGTAATAAATGGGCCATCATTCCAACTCAGCTTAATATTCACATCTCCTATATTTATCCCATCGCGAACCCATCCTACGACTGTCTCTATGATTGTACTGATCACGCATCCTCCTAAAATTCCTTCCAATTCTAAATTAGACAGTTCAACTAATTCAACTTCGCCCGGTTGTAAGTTGTTGATTTTGATGTTAGCCATTGTGTAATATTCTCCAAAAAATGTGTTGTTTGTTTTGTAAGTAGATTCAATATTTAATCTTTCTGTGACAATCATCTCTGATTAGTTTAACTTTTTCAATGGCTTTAAACGTTAATAACGTACATAAATAATGTTATTTATATCTGTGTTTACAAATCCATAATACTAGTTTTGACTCATGGATTTTAAATAAATTAAAGTATGTACTATAAAGTGTGTTACTTTGTTGCATAACTACTACATTTAAGTTATTTTTTTGATGAAATACTTCATTTATCATCGAAAATCAAAAACGCTGCTTTCTCAAATAAACCAGAGTGCTGAAGTCGAAATCATCAGATGTACGAATTTACAATACAGTTTTCGGCAATCTTTCATGCAGATATGTTGATAGTCAGCTTTGATGCTGATGTGGGATAAAATAAACATCTGGAGACAAAGAATGTGGAGACGTAGCTACATCTCTACAAGGGTTTTGGGTAACGCAGCATTAATTTCTGGAAATGTCTAATGTATGGGAGAATGCAAAGCGCTATCCACACCGACTAGATTTTCCTACTTAACCGCTTGCAAGCGGATATAGACCGTGATACTTTAGGCTCAAACTAATTAAAAATACTTTACGTGTTAATGACTAACTCCAGAATTGTGGAAAAGATGGCATCCGGGTGGAATGATGCACGCCAACAGTTCCGATTTCAGTGTTACAGCATATCGTTACTCTTAACTTTAATTATTTTCCCGAATGTTACCTCTGCCCAATCAACGCCACCGCCAGGAGTGACAATTCCCTCCACCACACCGGAGACTATCGAACAAACTATTCCCAAGCCAAATCCGCCATCTCCCCCTCCTTCTATCTCTCCCTCGCCTGAACCAATTCTTCCTACTTCTGAGACACCCACACCATCAAATGCAACTTTTCCCAGTAGTGAAAGTTTTTTTGTGAACAAAATTCAAGTTTTGGGTGCGACAGTTCTCCAGAAGGAAATAGCAGATTTAATTAAGCCATTTGCAAATCGCCAAGTTACTTTTGCTGACTTACTGCAATTACGTACAGACATCACCGAACTTTATATTAAAAATGGCTATGTCACTAGTGGGGCATTTTTACCCAATAATCAGAATTTGACTGGTGGTGTGGTAAAAATTCAGGTGGTAGAGGGTGAGTTAGAAAAAATTGAAATATCTGGATTAAGGAGTTTACAATCAGTTTATGTGCGATCGCGTCTTGCTCAAGCCACTTCTAAACCCCTAAACCGCAAACGTTTAGAAGCCGCACTGCAACTATTACAACTAGATCCTATAATTCAACGAGTGAATGCAGAGTTAACCGCAGGTAGCACCCCTGGGCAGAATATCTTACAAGTGATAATTACTGAAGCACCAGCTTTTCACGGGGGGGTATTTGTGGCTAACAATCAATCTCCCAGTATTGGTTCCACCCAAGTGGGGGTGTTTATTAACCATGATAACTTGCTGGGGTTTGGCGATCGCTTCACTGCTGAATATGGCATGACGGATGGACTCAACCTCTATGATGTCAGTTATGCCGTTCCTCTCAACGCCAGCAACGGAACTCTCAATTTACGTGTAAACAACACCGACAGCCGCATTGTCAATAGTTTCCGCAATTTAAAAATTAGAAGTGAAACTCAAACCTACTCTTTAAGTTATCGTCATCCTCTCTATCGTCAACCCCAATCAGAATTTGCTCTCAGTTTGGGACTAGATTTACGTCACTCGCAAACATTTCTCCTTGATAATATCCCTTTTTCTTTTTCCCCTGGTGCGGAACGAGGAGAAGCAAAAGTTTCTGTGCTGCGCTTTGCTCAAGATTGGGTAAACCGCAATGACACAAGAGTTTTAGCTGCCCGTTCTCAATTTAGCCTGGGGATTGGGGCATTTGATGCTACAGTCAATGATACAGGTACAGATGGACGCTTCTTTTCTTGGTTGGGGCAATTTCAATGGGTGCAGCGTTTATCGCCAAAGACGTTACTCTTAACTAGGTTCAACGCCCAACTAACGGGAGATGCTTTACTATCCCTAGAAAAATTTAGTATTGGCGGAGTTGATACAGTTCGTGGTTACAGTCAAAATCAACTTGTCGCTGACAATGGTATGACAGGTTCAGTTGAAGTCCGCATTCCCTTAACATCAAACGCTAATACACTGCAAATCGCACCTTTTTTTGATTTCGGGACAGTGTGGAATAATCGTATTAGTAATCCGCAGCCACAGACGATTGCTGGTTTTGGCTTGGGTTTATTGTGGCAACCTATGCAAGATTTAAATCTGCGTTTAGATTATGGCATTCCTCTAACTGATGTGAATAGTCGAGGGAATACTTTACAAGATAAAGGTTTTTATTTTTCACTGCGATATCAGCCGTTTTGAAAAGGGAAAAGGGAATAGGGAATAGGCAATAGGCAATAGGCAATAGGCAATAGGTAATAGGTAATAGGTAATAGGCAATAGGCAATAGGCATCGAATGTAGAGTAGAGACGTTGCAGTGCAACGTCTCTACAGGGATTTCGGGCAACGCAGAATTAATTTCTACCAGATGTCTAATGGGTGAGAAGATTTTTTGTGGTTAATTTTTACTCGTTTCTGCCACACTATGTAAAGGGACTAAACCTACTTGATTAACTATTTCTTGACCTTCATCAGTTAGCAACATATTGGCGTAGGCTAAACCTGACTTTTCGTCTATTTTACCATCTCGTTTAATGACTACAAACAGTCGTCTAGTAATGGGATAAATATCTTGAGAAAAATCAGCTTTATTAACTTTTTTCCCAATACAAGGAGCCACAAAATTTTGATTATTGCTTCTAGCGATCGCCAGAGTTTTCACTAAACTTTGATCACAAACTTCTGATGCTGTAGCATAACCAATTGCACCGGAAATTTTCGCTACTTTTTTGATGCCACTTGTGGTATCTCTAATGTAAGGTTGTACGGAGTTACTAAAATTAGCTTTCTCTAAAACTGTTTCTTGAAAAAACTCCGGTGTTCCCCCATCCTTGGGGTCACGACTAATAGGGGTAATTGCTAAATCAGGGCCATTTATTTGTTGCCAATTGGTAATTTTGCCAGTAAAAATATCTTTAATTTGCGACACAGTTAAACCGGGAATAGATACTTGGGGATTGATATAAATCGCAATGCCATCAATAGCAACAGGTATTTGTTCTAATTGAAAAAACCTCAGTTTTGCAGCATTATACTCTGCATCTTTCACAGGTCGAGAAGATTGAGAAAAGCTTAGTTGCCCATCTATTAGCATTTTAATGCCAATACCAGAACCGGGTTTATTGCCTGGTGGTGGTTCAGTATAAACTAATGAATAATCTGGATGTGCTTGACGAATTCGCGCTACTATATTGGGATTTCTCAATGGCGCAAAGCTAGTAGAGCCTCCATATCTAAATATGCCTTGAGGAACATCAGGTACTTTAGTTAGATTTGTTTTTTTGTCTCCCCAATTGCTCAATTGAGATTGCCATAACCAGTAACTACCGCTAATAGTAGTCAGTAGTAAAACACTAGTGATACCTGCGGCGATCGCCTGAACAAAGATTTTATTAGTAGCACCCATGAAAGACTCCTGAAGTTGTGCGATCGGTGAAAACCCTAGACACAATTTTTTTACGCAACTTGTATTAAAATTATCTCTACCAGAGGTAAAAATACTCCTTCATTTATTATAGATATTTAACTGATATATATGTGGAATTCACAGAGTAACATCAAAGCCCAATGCCATTTATTCACCTTTTATGCAGGCTGAGATATCGGATTGAGTACATAATATTGCTCTAAACCACATTGTAATTTATTGTGTTGTCAAGTTTGTAATCACTGATGAAAGATCAGATTCCAGATTTCCTGGATTAATAAAGTAAATTTGCCGCAAAGCGCTATAAAATATGAGTAGCTAGCTACACATAAACCTATGGTTTTAGTTGCATGGAGTTGCGAATAAGCAGAACAAGAATGCCAATGTGGAGATGAAGCGATCGCACAACTAACTAGAAATTGAACGTTAGCATCAAGCATTACTAGCTGCAAAACTACGCGAATTAGGTATCGAGAAAGCAGAGGAGAATAACTAATGACTATTGACTATTGACCAATGACTATTGACTTTAATCACAAAACCATTAAATAAGTATCCTTTCCTTCCACTGGTAAAACCAGCAATTTTTGATTTTGCAAATCTGGTTCTAATCCTAAATCTTCTAAAGGTATTAATCCCAATAACGGATCTGCACCTTCTGGTAGTTCAATACAGTTAAAAATCCCTTCTCTTCCCTCAACCGCAAGATTTAACATTTTAAAAATCCGGGCTTTATGTACTCCTGTAGCTATTTTTACGTCTACTTCACCTTGTAGAGGTAATCCCAAATCAATAATAATATTTTTAGGTAAGCACAGTCTTGTTGCGCCTGTGTCCACTAAAACATCATGTAAAGTGATTGAGCGTACTTGTTCTACTGGAATAAATCCTCTTTCTGCAAGCGTCTGATCAATTTGGTTAGTAATAGTAATTGTGGTAGTTACTTTGCCCATTTTTTCACTTTTGCTACGTATCATATTATTCTCCTATAAATTAATCAAGTTCATTATTGAATAACGCAAATATTCTTTTTATTTCTATTTACATTTTATTGAATTTTATGAAAAACAAGATCCCTGACTTCTTCAAGAAGTCGGGGATATGAACCTCTCGAATTTCACAACAAAACAAGGATTGGTACGCTATGCGGATAATTGCATCCTTGAGCGCTGTCAATAATTTTGGTGTGCAGTTAGTTTTTGCAGGGGGAACTAGCTTATCAAAAGGGTTTGGACTTATTAAACGTTTTTCGGAAGACCTTGATTTCAAAGTAATTTTGCCAAAAGCAAATCCTACACGAAATGAATGTAGTAACTATCGAAAGCAAATTGTTGAAGTAATCCGTGGTAGTAGTTCAGAATGGTCATTGGAGGGCGAACCAAAGTCTGAAAATGCAAATTGTAAATTTACTTACAACATTCGATACAAAGAAAATTTTCACACACCTGCGGCACTTCGTCCCTATATAAAGTTAGATTGTATGCTAATGAATATCAGAAATTTGTTACAGGAATGTCTTACGCTGTAGAAGACGAATGCCCTTTCAAGAAAAACTAGATACCCGACTTATTCAGAAAGTTAGGTATCCGAATCTGGTATGGTGTGAGTTATATCTAAAAATTGGACTAATCTTCAAAAACCTTGACGATAACCAACACTCATACCCAGAGAATTGATAGAGTCGATATTAGCTTTATTCTCACCAGAGCCAGTACTAAAACTGCCGAGATTTTGATACTTTAATTCTACAAACACATTGCTTTTTTTAGCCAATTCATATTGAATACCGACTTTTCCTTGCAATGCTAAAGCTGTACCACCACTAGGGGGATTAGTTGCTTCACCAGATTTGAGTTCACTAAATTCCGGAAAACCAACACCTATTCCAGCACCAATATAAGAACGCCACTTAGAATCACTGGGAATATCCCAATAACCATTGACGAAGACGGTAGTTGCACTCACAGTACCGGTGAGTGGAATAGTAACATCACCACTTTTAAAAGTATTAACACCGTAAGAACCATAACCAACTTCGAGTTCAGCGCGAACTTCATCCCATTGATAACCTACTGCAATATTTCCTTGAAAAGCATTATCAACACCAATGGAAGCTGAATCATTACCTTGTCTAACAGTAATATTTTTGGGGGAACTACCACCAACACTTCCACTGATATACCAATAGTTTTTTTCAGAAAGATGAGGTGAATTTGCCGTGTTCAAATTTTGAGTAATTTCTAGATTTTCTGCTTTGGATTGAGGTGGCTGATTATGAATAGGAATCAAATCTGAAGCTTTTGTAGAAACTTCTTCAGCGTCAGTAGAGATAGCAAAAGATAGGCTAATTGGTATAGCCAATAAAAAAGAGTAAACACACTTATTCATGTCTGGATTGATGTTAAATTAATTATGTTGCTAGTGAAGATAGCTGTAGTGAGGAACAAATTGCCTCATGATGAAGATATGACTCTTATTTGAGTTGAGGTAATTTTTAAGACAAGGGAACACTAGAAAATAAATTATCTCAAGCTTACTTAATTAGTAGGAAAGATAAGTAGCTCGAAAATTCAGCTTATCTCAATCCACTAAAACCACTTCCTCCTAGTCCAATAAAACTAGAAGCAGTCTGATATGCCCATGCTAGACGATATATCTGATTTACTTCGTCATTAATACGTTGAAGACGTTGCTCGAATGTTTCTGAATTGGCAGATGAACCACTATTTACTCCTGAAATTAGAGATGTTGCAGCAAATAGTTGTCTAAAACCACCATTTATTTCTGATATTTCTGCATCAGTTAGATAAACTAATTCATTTTCAATTTTGGTAGATTGTAAGTTATTAATTTTGATGTTAGTCATTGTGAAATCTGCTCCAAAACTACTTATGCTTTGCTCAATATTGCGTAAAAGGCGATGCGACAAGAAGCAGCGCGATCGCAATTTAGTTGAAGAATTGCGAAATTTGGTGCTACAAAAGATACCCTGCAAAATAACGGTTTTACCTTTTCGTGACGATCTCAGGGCATTTTAGTTCTAAGGATTCCAAAATCTAGGCATCTGATGCACAAAATTAAATTGCTGCTCTAAGCTAGTAGAAGGTGGCAATGGTGCTGCTGGATACTGCCGATTTGCTTGGCTAGGTGATTGTCCGCCACGAGAAACTTTTTTATCGAGAGTATTATGATATACTAACTTCCACCCATTACTTGTACGTTTCCAAGTGTGTTCAAATGTGACTTCTTGGCGGATACTATCAGAACCAGGGATAGTGGCATCAACGTACTCAACACCCGTAACTTTGGCATAATTTCTGCCTACATCCCGACGAATAATATATGCACTTTCCCGATATTGACTCGTTTGTTGCCAAAACTGCTGATTACTTTGACGTAACTGTGCTAAATTAATCACCTCTCCATTGAATTGACGTGCTTGAAAATCAGGTGCAAAGTCAGCAAAACATCCGTATAAGTCTCTACGGCTACAGGCATTGAGCATGGCATTATAAGTATTCAATATATTTTGCCACTCTGTTGTTGAGTTTGCTTTGTATTCAGACCAACACCTCTCGAATTCTCTAGGTGGACAATTGAGCATATAGTCTGCGCTACCGTCTGCTCTAACAAAACCATTATTAATCACTAATGGGATGGTGATTAAACTAGCCAGGGTAAAAATTCCTTTTTTCATCATATTAAACTCACCACCAATAATTCCTTTATCAGACAGATTAAAGGAGATACTGACGTAATTCATTCACCTTTTATGCTGATTGGTATGCAGAAACTATCACTCAAGATTGCATAAAAATGTATTGTCACCAGTGTGCAGATAGTATATGCGATCGCTCCAACCAACCTGGAATCCAATTAACTACACTTACGACTCATCACCAAAAACCCATTAGCTAGTCGATACACTCCTTGTGCTTCCACAATCGGATCGCCTTTTTTCCACGAACTGCTTGTACTATTATTCGTGATATTCTGCACATCACCTGTAGGATAGCTAGAAGCCATAGCCTCACCTGGACGACTAGGTAAACTACCAGTTCCTGTAATGATAAAAGTGCTTTCTTGCTTCGGACTGCGCGCAATGCAACTATTAGCAATTAAGGCATTAATATCAATGGGATTGCCTTGTAATTCTGTCAGTCCATTTTGCAGAAAGCTAATATCAGGAACACCGATAATATTGCCAGAGATTGTACCAGTGGCGTTAATATCAGAGCGACCATTATTAATTAGCGACTGAAGACTATTTTTATCAGTTGATGTTGGTCTATAGTTAAATAGAGCATCACTAAATACAGCGCGAGTGTTAAACTTAATATCGCCGCCTTGCCCTTCTGGTGCGAAAGCGAGAATGTCACTATCTTCTAAAGCGATGATAGTATCTGATGTCAGGAAAATATTACCGCCTCTACCACTACCACTAGATAAATCGGTGCGGATATCACTGTTATTTCGCAGGTTAATATTTCTTGCAGTGACATTAAGATTACCACCGCCTGCTTGTTCTGCCCTAGCGCTAATACTACCATTTTTAACATTGAAATTTTCTCTAGCATTAATGTTAATATTTCCCGCAATACCTCTTCCTAAAGTGCGTGTAGAAACTGAGACGATATTATTAGGCAAGTTTAGGTCAGTTGTAAATAAGTTAAAGTTAGTTGTGAATAGAGATATGGTTCCACCATCGCCAGTAGATTCAGGTGAATTTGCACCTGCAAACACACCAGTACGCCTATTTATATTTGATGAAATAGCGAGACTATCTGCATAGATGCTAAGATCGCCAGATTTGCCACCGCCTATAGTTCCTGTAGTCACGAGTCCACCATTCGATACCTCAAATACACGAGCGTTAATTGTAATATTACCTCCGTTACTAGAATTCTCTGTTAATGCAGATATATTACCTTCTTCTGCTATACGAAAATAATCTGTGTTAACTATAATATCTCCTCCCTGACCAATTGCTCCATTTCGGGTTTCAGTGGATATGAAACTGGCAATTCCATCTCTATTAATTCCTGAAATAGTTACTCCATCAGTAGCATTAATACGAATAGTTGCACCTCTACCTTGTCCAGTTTCAGAAATTTGAGAATCAATTTGACCACCATTAATCAAGGTAAGTCTTTGTGTTTCAAGTTTAATATCACCAGCATTTCCTACAGCACCGATTCCTACTCGACTATTAATAGTGCTATTGTCAATAACTATTGCATTACTACTATTAATAAATATTTTACCTGCATTTCCCTGAGCAAAAGTTCCAGATGAAATATTACTGTTTATTAGTTGGAAACGTTTGGTATTGATTGTTAAATCGCCGCCATTACCTACATTAGGCACATCACCGAAAGGGGTAACTCCTGTGAAAATAACATTACGGTTGTCAGGATTCGAGCTAATTAACTCAACAGATTCTGAGGCATTTATATTAATGTTACCTGCATTACCTCCTAAATTACCATTAGCTTCTGCAACAATCAAACCACCATTTTTCATGATAAAATTTCTGGTTTTTAGTGTTATATCGCCTCCACGACTAGCACTGCTTGTTGTTGCTAAAAAACCAGTTGTTGTATCTACTGCATCTTTGGCATCTATTTCTATAGAATTTGTTGCTGTAACTTGAATATTTCCTCCATGTCCAATTGTTTGCTCTAGTTCTGATGTAGCAGTATCAGATAATATCAAGCCACCATTTGTTAACAGCAAGTTATTAGCATTAATTACAATATCGCTGCCATTTGCTCCAAAAGCAGCAATAAAAGACTGATTCAGCAAAACATCTGATTTCGCTACATCATCAGGAAAACTCAAGCGCACATCGTTACCATTAACAGTAAGTCCTACTGTTCCTGATGCAGTTAATCCTCCTATTTCGACCCTACCCCCAGATGCCCCAATAGTTCCCCCATCCATGACGATTTGACCAGTAGATTCAAGGGTAGGTGCAACGCGACCACCAAGTAAGATTAAACTCTTACCTGGAGCAGTAAATAATTGACCTCGATTTTCAATTGAGTTCGCGCCTTGGTTAGCAATTTGATTAAATAAAAATGCTGTTGGATTAATACTAAGTAAAGTATTTTCTGGTGCAACTGGTGACTTTAAAGAAAATTCAGCACCACCAGGGAATTGAATCGTATTAGCAGTAGTTGCAACAAATGAACCACCAATATTTAATTGAGCGTTTCTGCCAAAAATAATTCCATTGGGATTCATTAAAAATAAATTAGCAGTGCCTTGAGCGCTAATCAATCCTTGAATCTCAGATGCGATTCCCCCAGTTACTCGTGCAAAGATATTAGTAATAGTAGGGTCGTTGATAAAAACTGCTGCACCACCATTAGGAATATTGAAACTACTAAAACTGTGGAATAAATTTGTGTTACCAACTGTTGTTCCATCCAAAATAAAAGAATTTAAACCAATATCTATAACTTGTGTTCCTAATGTTTGGTCTGATGTGACTTGAGCTATGGCTTTGGCGTTTGTTGTGACAGTCAAACTGAGCAATAGTCCTAAACGCCACGACCAATTGCAATTAGACTGCTGGATCATAAATTTTTCTCTTGCGTGTCAGTTGTATCAACTGATATCTAGTCTCAAGCTTGAAGGGATAAATTGCAACGTTGCATAGATGAGTCTAAAGGGCAATACACTTTTATGCAATTTTACATACACAATTATGCTGATATCTATACAGAAAGTTGCATCTAAGTTTGCATAAAAGCTGAAGGACTAATTTCTGTGTTTTATTTACTCTGTGAATTGCTAAAGATTTTAAGTGTCAAAAATTTTCATAAAGTCAGAGTAAACATCCTGCATTTTCAGATCATCAGGCTATTTACTGGCATTGAAATATTCGCATAATACAAGAGGCAAACTTATGGCTACTTTCCCTTCCGATCCTTTATTTAAAAACCAATGGTATCTCTACGACACCGTAACCGTTGGTAATCAGACATATCGCCTTTTTGATATCAATGTAGTTGATGTATGGGATGACTATACAGGACGCGGTGTTCTAGTTGGTGTAATCGATGATGGATTTGATTACAACCACTACGATTTGAATAATAATTACGACAAAACGAAAGATTATGACACTATCGACCAAGATTCTGATCCTTCACCAGTTCTAGTTAGTGATAATCACGGGACAGCAGTAGCAGGTATTATCGCGGCTGAAGCGAATGGCGATGGTACTGTGGGTGTGGCTTACAATGCCAAAATCGCCGGTATTAGAGCTAACCCTGGTGAGTTTAAAGCTTTAGAACGTCTTGTGAATTTTGATGTTGTCAATAATAGTTGGGGTTTTACAGAAGCTTTCGCAGATAATTTTTATGATTTTCCACAAGTGGGACAAACACTTACTAATGCTGTGGCAAATGGACGTAAGGGGTTAGGAACAGCCATTGTCTTTTCTGCCGGAGATGGTCGTAAAGAAGGCGATAATACCAACTATCACAACTTTAAAAACTCCCGCTATGCTATTACAGTAGCTGCAATTGAAAGGGAGCATGGTTGGGCAACTTATTACAGTACTCCTGGTGCTTCTATTCTAGTTTCTGCCTTTGGGGAATCATATAGTGGTATTGGCCTTCTCACTACAGATCGCCTGGGATCTGCTGGCTCTAGTTCTACAGACTATACTCGTTTGACTGGCACTTCAATTGCTGCTCCTCAAGTTTCTGGGATAGTTGCTTTAATATTGGAAGCCAATCCCAACTTAGGTTATCGAGATATCCAAGAAATTCTCGCCTATTCTGCCCTTAAAAATAACCCTAAGAATGAAGGGGGAAGTAACTATATTTGGCAAGAGAACGGTGCTATAAACTGGAATGGCCGTGGTTTACACGTCAACCACGACTATGGATTTGGCTTGGTAGATGCTCTTGCTGCTGTGCGTTTGGCGGAAACTTGGCAAAAACAAAGTCGATTTAACAATGAGAAATCTCTTTCTTATAATTCCGGTAATTTAGGCTTGGCTATTCCAGATAATAATACAACAGGAATTAGTCATACTTTTACCGTTGCTGCGGGTTTAGATATTGATTGGGTAGAAGTAGAACTCAATCTGACTCATCCTTATCGGGGTGATTTGGTTGTTTCCCTGATTTCTCCAAGTGGGATTGAAAGTCGTTTGATTGATCGACCAGGCAATAGGCAGGATGATGGAGATGATATTGTGTTTAAACTTTCCAGTACGCAACACTGGGGAGAAAGCAGTGCTGGCAATTGGACACTCATAATCAAGGATTTAGGCCCTACAGATATCGGCATTTTCAATAATTGGAAATTGCATTTATATGGGGATACAGATACAGCCAATGATACTTATTTTTACACCAATGAGTATGGCATCTATGGTGCAACTACACTGACTGACAGTTCTGGTATCGATACAATTAATGCGGCGGCGATTACTTCTAGTTCTAACATCAACCTGACTCCAGGTTCTACAAGTACCCTTAAGGGAAAAAACCTAACCATCAGTTCAGGAACTACCATCGAAAATGCTTTTGGTGGCGATGGCAATGACACGATTATCGGTAACAGTGCTGCCAACGTTTTGTCTGGTGGTAGAGGTAATGATATTTTGATTGGTGATGTACTTATCAACCAAACTTCTACTTTTAGCAATACATCTGCCCTTAGTATCCCTGACGCATCTACCATTAACTCTAATCTGAATGTGAGTGGTTTAAGTGGTGCAATTGTTGATGTCAACGTCGCCTTAAATATTACTCACACATTTGCTTCTGACCTCGATGTTTTCCTGATTAGTCCTACGGGAACTCGTGTGGAATTGTTTACTGATGTAGGTGGTAGTGGAGATAATTTCACCTTTACAGTCTTAGATGATGAAGCCACAACATTAATTACGGCTGATACTGCTCCGTTTACCGGCATTTTTCGACCAGAGGGATTACTATCTGCTTTTGATAATCAAAACCCAAATGGCACATGGAAACTAGAAATCACTGATGACTCAGTTGGAGATGTAGGGACACTCAAGTACTGGTCACTGAATTTGACTGTTGCTACATCAAAAGTAAGCAATGATACTCTCAACGGTGGTAGAGGTAATGATGAAATGCGCGGCGGTGCTGGTAACGATACTTATGTTGTCGATAGCACTGGAGATGTAATTGTAGAAAACTTGAATGAAGGTACAGATACTGTTGAGTCTTCTATCACTTACACTTTAGGCGCTAACTTAGAAAACCTGACTTTGACAGGTATCGCCGCCATCAACGGTACAGGCAACACTGGAAATAATATCATCACAGGTAATAGCGGCAATAATACCCTCAATGGTGGCTCTGGTGTTGATACTCTCATTGGTGGTGATGGCAATGACATCCTCATTGGCGGTGCTGGTAATGATACACTCACAGGTGGATTAGGACGCGATCGCTTTACTTTCAATTCCCGTAGTGAAGGTATTGACAAAATTACTTACTTTAACGTAGTTGATGATACTATTGTTGTCTCGGCGGCTGGCTTTGGTAGTGGTTTGGTGGCTGGTAGTGCGATCGCAGTTAGTCAATTGGTTATGGGTACAGCCGCTACTACAGCTAGTCATCGATTTATCTATGATCGCAACAACGGTTCTCTGTTCTTTGATCAAGATGGTACAGGAGCGATCGCTAAAATTCAATTTGCTACACTCAATACTGGATTGACTTTAACCAATGCAGATATTTTCGTTAATGCTTAATAATTTGTAACTAACAAATTGTTCATCTTGCGGAACAGAGCAAATATTTACTCACAAAATCCCCGGCTTCTTCAATAAGTCGAGGATCGAAATCTTTCGATGGTTGTAAATCAACTTAGTTAAAAGTGATTTATTTAAGATTGAAACAGTCTTACTATTTAATACAAATTTGAGGAGAAGCCTATCCAATTCAGTGTTTCAGGTAAAAACAGAAAGTCGTAGAGTTGGCAGTAAAGGAAACGACACATAATAAGTTGGATCACATTTGGGCTACTAACTGCGATTTTTCTAGCCGGGTATACAACTCTACGACAATCATAACTAGAGTTTACAACTGAGCCGCACTATGTAAAATGTAGATTCTGGCAATTAAAAGTGCAGAAAACTGTATTGTTAATTTATTTTTATGATGATACGGATGATTGTTAATTAAATTTAACCACTATGGAAGTGGCAACAAAGGTATAATCAAATCAAATTATTTTTGTAATTATTTTGTGTTTAATCAGGGTTTAAAATCATTTACAGCTTCTTGGCTCGCATTAATATTTTTCGTCAGTCTGACATTCTTTATCTGGTTAGGAAATCTGCATTCAGAAAACTTAGTTAATGCTCAAGCTACTGATGCTGTGCAATTGGTGAATCGAGGTGTTGCTAGTTATCAAACAGGTGACTTTCAAGATGCGATTCAAGCTTGGCAATCAGCTTTAAATATATATCAAAAAAATAAGAGCGATCGCCAGATAGCTATTGTCAGAGAAAATTTAGCCAGAGCCTATCAACAGGTGGGTAATGTCGAATCGGCTTTGAGTTATTGGGAACAGCTAATAGCTGATTATCGCTCACAAAACAACGGGCAAAAAGTTGGGCGATCGCTGACAGAAATAGCGCAAATTTATAGTGGTATTGGTCAAACTAAAAAAGCAATTAATCTGTTATGTGGAGTGACAACCACACCTCTAGAAAAATTAGATTGTCAAACAGGAAGTGCCATTCAAATAGCGAGCGAACAAAAGGATCAACAAGGCAAAATTGCGGCTTTAGGTAGTGTGGGGGAAGCATATCGTCTGAAGGGGAATTATGGTTTAGCGATCGCCTATCTCCTAGCGGCTCAACATGGTAATAATCAAATATATAGTGCTGCTATATTCAATAGTTTAGGTAATGCCTATGCCAGTCGCGCTCAACTTTGGAATTTACGCGCTAATTCAGCCCAACAACAGGGTATTGTTAACGCTAGTAAATTTCAAGAAAATTCTCTAGATGATTATCGTCAAGCGGAAAAATATTTACAATTGAGTATTGCCGCAGCTCGTCAGCAAAATGATAAAACTGGTGAACTGCGCAGTTTATTAAATTTAGCTAAGTTAGCTTATCGCTCACAAAATAGCAATTTAGCTCAAGAAAATATCCAGCAGGCGCTAGCAATTCTGAATAAATCACCAGATGCTATCAACAAAATATATGCAACGATTGATTTAGCAAACTTGTTTGCTACAGGAACAGAATTAATATCACCATTAACTCAATGTCCAACTAAGGGCATAATTCCTGATGTCCCAGTGCGAGAACTATTAAATCAGGCTATCAATATCGCCCAAAAAATCCAAGATTCACGTTCCGAATCTTATGCTTTAGGTGCTATGGGACATTTTTATGAATGTCATCAAGCTTATCAACAAGCTTGGGAATTGACGCAAAAAGCTATATGGGTAGCTGATCAAAAATTGCAAGCTAAAGATAGTTTATATTTATGGGAATGGCAAGCTGCGAGAATTCTCCAAAACCCAAAGCAAAATCAACCTAGTCAAGCATTGCTGTTTTATCAGAGAGCTTATCATACATTAGAACAATTACGCAGCGATATTTTAATTGCTGATCGAGATTTTCAATTTGATTTTCGTGATATTGTTGAGCCTATTTATCGTCAGCTAGCACAGATCCAATTAGAGTTAGCTACGGCAAATGTTAAAAGTTCTCAAAAATCTAGTACTGCTTTAGATAGTGCTTTAGAGACGATTAACTCATTACGAGTAGCAGAAATTCAAAATTATTTTGGTAATGATTGCATTATTGCCTCTGTGAATAATCAAAATACCGACCAAACTTTAAATCAGGAGACTGTGGTTATTAGTTCTATTATCTTAGATGATAAAACTGGGATCTTGATTAGTTTACCCAATCAAGAAAAACATTTACATTGGCTATTGACGAGCAAAGAAAAATTTAAAGAGGAAATTAGCAATTTTCGTCAGGGGATAATTGCTGGACAAGAAACATTTATATACGATACAACTCAAGCAGAAAAGTTATATGACTTAATTATTCGTCCATTAGAACAATATTTTAATCCAGAGCAAATTAAAACTCTAGTATTTGTTCCCGATGGCTTTTTACGTAACCTACCTCTAGCCGCATTATATGACAAAATAGCCAAAAAATATCTGATTCAAAAATATGCGATCGCTACAATTCCCAGCTTACAACTAACCACCGCTAAACAACGAAGTTTACAATCAAGCAAAGCCTTAGTTTTAGCTGTGACACAAGAAGCAAAAATTGATGAGCAGATATTTCCTAAACTAACTAGCGTTCCTTTGGAAATCCAAGCGATTCAAAAAGAATTTCCTGAATATAAAAAACTAGAAAATCAGGATTTCATTACTGATAAATTAGCCAAAGAAATCAAAAACACTACATATCCTATCATTCACATTGCCACTCATGCCCAGTTTGGGATTATTCCAGAAGATACATTTTTAGTTACAGGCGACAACAATAAACTGACAATCAATCAACTCGAAATACTCCTGCGTCAATCTAGTAATACTGCTAATTCAGTTGAACTCTTAGCCTTAACTGCTTGTGAAACAGCAGTTGGAGATGACCGGGCAACTCTAGGTTTAGCTGGTGTGGCATTGCAAGCCGGTGCTAAGAGTGCAATGGCTTCTTTATGGCCTGTAGGTGATGATTCTACCGCAGATATCGTGGCTGAGTTTTATCATAATTTACGTAAATCTGGTATGAGTAAAGCACAAGCTTTGCAAGCAGCGCAGGTAAAGTTAATTAATGCTCAGGAAAATGAAATTAACGACCAGTACACTCATCCATATTACTGGGCCCCGTTTATTATGATTGGTAATTGGTTATAGTAAAAAACTAGCCACATTTCTTCCAGAGTATTTGCATACTCAATCTCAATTTCCTAGATTGATAATTTTTTGTAAGTGCTGGATTTGTTGTGTTTCTTCCTCTTTTTTAGGCAATTCAGATTTCATTAAGTCTTGAATTAAACTTAAGCCTACATCTCCTAATTGACCAGATTTAGCAGATTTTAATGCTGTTGCTAAAGCTTCATACCATAAATCTGATTCTGCATAAATATCTGCTTGCTGTTGATGACTGACTGTAGTTAAAAGTTTATCTTTAAGTACAGATGGCATTTCTATAACCATAAATTCGGCTCTTTCTACTAACTTGCTAGAGGAAGAATTTACACAATCAATTATCGCCACTTGCCAGAGATATTTTTTACCCGCTTTTAATTCTGGTTGGTTTTTAGTCCATGATAATTGGAATACTCCCGGTGAAACATTTTGTTCTACTGGACTACCTAATTCTTGAGGAATATTTTTAGTATTAAACTCGAAAATTCTCCATCTAATTTTATGGGAAGCAGATACAAAAGCTATGAGAGTAGGATGAGAAGCAGATGTATAACCAATGTATGTTTTTGGTGCTAGTAATGTCAGGGGAATTTTATCACTGGGACAGCCTCGACGGCCGCCTGTTCTGCTGTAGTCACTAGCAGGTTTTGGGTTACGTGGTTTAAAACCAGCAGTGGCTAGAGGTATTTCTAGTAAAAACAGCTTGAGCAAGAAACTAAATAAGAATAGCCAATAATAAAGATGTTTAAATTGATTTTTCATAGTTTTTGATTGGGAATGATGAATGTTATTCTTTACTAAAGATTTGCAGTTTTGAGCTTTTCAGTTTCCAGGTAATTTCACACAACGTTCCCTGGGGAGAAATGCTCTCACGCCTAAAGTCACCTCCTAGTTTTCTAGTGATATTTTTAAGTTGCTTTGTTCCCTTATTTTCTACAAATGACAGTATGCCAGCACCATTATCTTTAATCCTTAATTGGTAATAACCACGCTCATGAGAACCTATGGCTTCAATACGTTTAACTCCTGCGGCGTGTTTACCTACATTACATAAAGCTTCTTCTAAAAATAAACAAAGTTCTCGCTTAATTTCTAAATTTAAGTATTTATCATCTATTGGTTCAAATGCCCGGACTTTAACTTTGATACCTGGGAAATATGCCAGATCATCGCGCTCTAAAGTACTTGTATAGACTTCATAAAAAAGCTCATGAATGGGACGTTTTAAGTCCAGTTTTAATCGACTACCTAAACGGAGGCTTTCATCTGGTGATAGTGCTTTAAGTTTGAGATATTCCCCAATAGCACGAATTTCATAATTAAGTTTCTCCAATTGAGAGATTAATTCTTCATCGGATAGCCCTTGAGTGCGCATCTGTCTTAAAACATTTGCCAGAGTTTGTAGTGGCCCATTATGAATAATGTTAAATGCTTGTTCAATTGCGTATTGTCGCTCATTAATTTTAGATTTTTGAGCTTGATCATGTTGATAGAAAGCGAATGCACTTATTCCCATAGCATTCAGACTTAAAATTAATAAGTTTGGGGCTACGGGAATCCACCAACCAAACAAAATGAATAGATAAGCGATACTCAACAAACCACAAATTACTAATGCCATCAAGAACAGATTTTTGGTGGCTGATTGTGTCATGCGCCCAATGATCATTGGCACAAATCCCCATAAGATTATCCATAAATATTCACAAGTTTCTGACCAAGATTTTAGTTGCGATCGCCCACTGATCACAGCCTGAATTATTTGTGAACAAACATGAGCATGAAACTCAACTCCCGAAATTTCTCCAGGTAGCTTTGTTTGGGCGATCACCCCAGAATTCACCACATCAGGAACACTAGCCGCAGTAATACCAATTAAGACTATTTTACCCTGTAACCATTGGGGATTAAAATTACTATTTTTAATATCAGTAAATGATAAAACTCGAAATGGCTCTTTACCACTCCTAAAATTGACTAAAGTTTTTAAGCCAGTATCATTACCTCCTACATATCCCCCAAAATTTGATGTAAATCGTGAGATTTCTACATGATTAAATCTAATAGTTTCCTGGTCATTTTTACCAGTTTCAATATTTATTCCCTGAGCCGCTAAATAAGCGATCGCTAAACGTAAAGATAGAGAATACTTAGCTTCATCATAGTTTTGCGGATTTTTAGATGATGGAGTCCAAAGTAGGTAACGCCGATATTTACCATCTTCATCGGGGATAATGTCAGAAAACCCAACTTGTGTAGATGGTAGTGCAGCAGGCGGAAAAATTTCATCTGGGGGTAAGATTTTTTCAATAGCAATTAAATTTTTATTTGTCTGAAAAACATTGACTAATTCTGGATAACCAGGTGGAACAGGTATATCCCGAACAATATCCAGACCAATAGCAACGGGCTGATATTTTTGTAATGTCTTAATCAACTGAGCAAGATTTTTATCAGAGATTGGATAGCTTTCCATACTCCGAATATCCTGGTCATTTACACCAATAATTACCACTTGATCATCAGGTTTTTCGTCAGGACGATAACGCAAAAAGGTGTCTAACATCATCCACTCAAAAACTTGTAACCACCCAGATAATCTCGCAATTATCACAATAGTTAAAATCAAAAATCCTGGCATTGCTGCCCGTTGCCAAATCTCAATTTCTCTGGTAATTTTTTTAGGTAACACGATATGATGATTTTTCAGATAAATAATTAATCAATTAATCCTGCTTGTCGGGCGCGAATCTCTGTCTGGATACGCATATTCTGACCGGCTTTTTTACAATCTTCTGGATAAATACCCAATACATCTTGAATTTTTGTCCAATACGTCCGGACTGCTCTCTCAGACTTATACATACGTTCGGCAATGAGTCTATCTGTTAATCCTTCTTCAAACGCTAGTCTTAAAACATCTAACCACTCTGGTTTAAATTCCCATCCACTCTTAATATCTTTGGTATGAGTTCCCCCTTGGAGAGCAATCTTGACACGAGTGATAATTTCTGATTCTGATAATTCTTTATCAACGATCGCAAATCCGCCTTGATGCTCATCGATCTCGTGTTTAATTCTAATTAAAGCCTTGACATAACTACTTTGAACTAAAAAATTAGACTGACTATATTGCCGAAGTAACTTTTGTAATAGACTAATACCAGTATCAATTTGAGCTATTACTCCTGCTTGTTCAGGTATCGATAAATCCATCACAATCAAGTCAAACCGACAACTAGCAATTTCCTTTAAAGCAGCGATCGCCGTTTTAACTTTGACAATATCTGCGGTGGGATATTCTTGCTGAAGTAAGCTATAGGTTCCATTCAAGATTAACTGATGGTCATCAATGATGAGGATATTTAACGACGCTGATTGAGGTAAATCGGGATGAGGATAAACTTGAGTCATTTACGTTAATAATATTGATTATTTAATATTTTTTACAATAACATTAGCTGCGTAAGTGTAGCGAAAAGTGTAAAAAAAAGATATCTTCATACCCTGCTAGGGTGTAATACCAATTCAAAATTCAAAATTCAAAATTCAAAATTAAGAAAGTGAGAATTGGTATAGGTTACCGGATTTGGATCTGCGTCATATTTTTCGTGAAATGGTGTAAGGTTAACCCACTCAAAATGACATTAACATCCTGATTTCCAGTGATAAACTTCTCTGTGTCTTAGTGTCTTTGTGGTAGAAAAAGTAATTTATTTAACTACTAAGATACTAAAACACAAGATTAAGATGTCAAAGAAGAAAAAAACTGATTAGCACTTACCTTTTACCAACGTGCTTCTAGTTACAGTTCTATTGATAGGAAGTGAGCCACAATGTTGATTAATCAATAGAAATGCAGCCCTGCCTGTAATTATGCTGCTATTACATGAAACCTCGAATTATTGTTTGTGGCTTAGGACGTACTGGATATAAAATCTTCCGTTTGTTGAGACAACAAGGGGCATTTGTGGTAGGAATTCATCATAAACCTATCCCTAATGAAACCGGAGGAGATATAATCGTCGGCAATTTACACGCGGCGGCTACATTGACAGCAGCCGAAATTCAGCAAGCACATACTTTAGTCATAGCTGGCTCGGATGATGCGGTAAATTTGTCAATTATGATGCAAGCACGCATATTAAATCCCCACATTCGGATTATTAACCGTTTTTATAATACTAATTTAGGCGATCGCCTAGATCAAACACTGCCAGATCACCTCAGCATGAGTGTTGTCGGATTGGCAGCACCATTATTGACTTTTGCGGCTTTAGGTAATCAAGCTATTGGGCAGATTAAATTATATGAGCAGACTTGGCTGATTCAAGAAGAATATATTGATGAAAACCATCCTTGGTGGGGTCGCAAGCTCAATGATTTGTGGGAAGATCAAACCCAAATGCCGATTTATTACTTGCCTGTAGAAGGTGAGATCAATTTAGTCGCGGCAGTGCTATCTGAGCAAGAATTAAAAGTAGGCGATCGCCTAATTGTGGCTATTCAACCGCGTATCCGTTCTACTCGCAGATCCTTAATTAAAAAATTCCTCAAAGTCCTCACTAGTCTACGGCAATTTCAGCAACATGGGCAATCGGTAATTGTCGGAGCGCTCATTTTATTAGTAATTATTATCACTGCCACAATCACTTATATGTCTGCTGAATTGAGTTTATCTGTAGTCGATGCACTCTATTTCTCTGTAGGCATGATTACTGGGGCAGGCGGAAATGACAAAGTGGCAGAAAACGCGCCCAACAGTATCAAATTATTCACCGTCGTCATGATGCTAGTGGGGGCAGTGGTGATTGGTGTGTGGTATGCCATGCTGACGGATTTTGTCTTGGGGAACCGCTTCAAGCAATTTTGGGATGCTGCCCGGATTCCCCAACGTTATCACTACATCGTCTGTGGCTTAAGTGGGATTGGTAGCAAAATTGTCCAGCAACTCCACACTAGTGGTTACGAAGTGGTAGTCATTGAAACAGATTCCAATAACAAATACGTCAACTCTGTACGTGGATTGGGTATTCCCGTAATTCAAGGCGATGCTAGCTTCCGTACCATCCTCAAAACCAGCAATCTCGACTCCGCCGCCGCCGTACTAGCTGTAACAACCAATGATGCCACTAACCTAGAGATTGCCCTCAAAGCCAAAGGTTTAGCACCGAAAATTCCCGTCATCGTCCACTATGCCGATCCTGATTTTGCCGGCATGGCCCAACAGCTATTTGACTTTGAAGCCGTACTCAGTTCCGCCGAATTAGCAGCCCCAGCTTACGCGGCGGCGGCGTTAGGTGGGCGAATTTTGGGAAATGGGATTATAGGCGATCGCCTCTGGGTAGCTTTTGCCACATTAATCACACCATTACATCCTTTTTGCCATCACTTAGTCAAAGATATTGCGATCGCTGCTGACTTTGTACCCCTATATGTAGAAACCAATAATCAGCGTGTCCACGGTTGGGATTTACTCGGAATTTACCTCAATGAAGGTGATATTTTATATTTGACGATGCCCGCAAACCAGCTATATAAACTCTGGCGACATGATCGGGCATATGATCGTAATTCGTAATTCGTAATTTGTAATTTGTAGTATTAATTATGAATTGCTAGAGAGATTTTATGAACAAAATCAATGGTCATTTTAAAAACCTTGTCTTAGCTATATTCGTCGCTAGCTTTTCCTTATCATGTGACACCAACATTACCCGCACAACAGAATCAACCAAAGCAGTTGGACAACCACAACCACAAGCACCAATTAGCTATGGGGAATTAGTAATTAAAGAACAATCAGACTATTTGATGATTCCAGTGAATGCCACTGTATCTGATCAAGAACAAGACACTCTGAGCAAAATTTCCCGATCTTATGAGGGAGATTATGATAAGCGCAATTATCCTCTATCTAACATCATCTTTTATCGTAAACAAGATGGGGAAACTCATCTTCTCCTCAATAAAAAAGCGATAATTACTACCTTTGAATTAATCGAACCCAAAACAGCAGCCAAGACACCAACAAGAGTATGGTTGTATCAAATTGTTGACCAAGATACCAATAAAGACCAGAAATTTACTTCAGAAGATGCTGTGATTGGTTATATGTCTGATTTATCAGGCAAAAATCTCCAGCAAGTTACTCCGAATAATACTAAGATTCTTAATTGGGTTGTTGTCCCCAGTCAGAATTCCATCTTTATCAAAATCATTAAAGACTCTAACAATGACAACAAATTTACCCAAGCAGATAAAACTAATTTTGTCAGAGTTAATCTGGAACAACCTAATCTAGGAACAGAAATTATTAGCGAACAAATAGAGAAACAAATTCAGTCACATATTGTTAAGTAATTCACGAGCAAGAGAGGTGAGTGCTGAATTAATGTAGCTTGGGTGCTAAGTAGTTAAACAAAATTAATTACGCAATGACATAAAAAAAAGTGGGATGCTCCCCCCACAGCCTCTGGACTTCGGTTTGATAAATTTCGTGAGCAATTCGGGGTCAGTGAGTCTTTGATACTCGTGAGCAAGTATCAGCATCTCGTGAATGAGTCTTGAATACTCACAAGCAAAAGACTGCAAAGACAGCCCTCACGATGTTAAAAGGGATATTCTCTGGCTTACCGTTGCTAATTTGCTGGAATCAGCTAACAAACTATTACCGACAATTTCTCAACTATTCGGTTTGGGATAATTTCCTTAAGTAGTCGTGCAAAATAAAAATCCGCTACAGGATGACTATAGCGGGATAATTCAAAATTTTAATTGTCAAGAAGTTAAAGACTTGGTCTAAAATTCTATGAAAGCCATTCTAAAACAGCTTCGTCTTTGGTGTTGGTGTTCCGAGAAGGGGTTTCACGGTTGAACTTCATGTGGATTGAGCGTGTTTGCTCACCATCAGCCGCAACAGCCAAAATAGGATAGTCAATTAAGCCATCTTGGAAGGACATTTGGAAGCGGAATGTACCATCTGGATTGAGCTTAATCGGACGACCACCAATTGTCACGGTAGCATCGGGTTCAGTTGCACCGTAAACAATTAATTCTGCGTCAGCAATTAACCAGAACTTGCGAGGACGTACTGGGACGGCGGAAGCAGAGAAGCCCACACCAGACATTCCCACACCGGACATAGTTAAGCCAGAGGTGGTGGGAACTGCCCACATACCTACGCCAGAGGGGAAAATGTAAGAACTGATTGCTTGTTCGGGACGTACAGAACCAGCGACGTGTTGCTGAGAACCGAACAGAGAACCAGCAACTCGTTGTGCTTCGGCGGATTCGGCTAGACCAAAAATTTGGTCGTAGATGGGGTTGCCGTTGGCTCCAATTGCTGTGGTAGCTGCTGCTTTCTTCGCTGGGGGAACCAGTTCGTACAGGGTTTTGCCGCGTAAATCTTCTGCAAAGTTGACTGTGATGAAGACATCTTCAATCCAGTCGGAAGGATAGACGGGGGGGATATGAACACGGGCAGAACGCGCTAGAACTAACCAACGACCATCTACTGCACGATAACCGATATCGAGTACATAATCGCGATCGCTCACTGGCACTGGTATGTACCATTCTCTCGCTAGTTCATCAGCAGGGTATTCTTGGATACTGTGGGGGCTTTGGTATTCTAAGTTGATGTCGGTAACATCATAAATCCGCAGGGCTAGTTGTTGTCCCCCTTGGCGGCGCAAGTCTTCTTTGTGTTCGTTGGCGACATCCCAGTAAGCGTAAGCCCACTGAGGATCACGTGGTAGCAAAACAATTCGGCTGTCACCATAACCACCGGGTAAGTCTGCTAGTCCTTCATCAACATCAGCTAGAGAGCCACCGGTACGATCTTCTTGTCCTAATTCAAATTTCGCAGCTTCCACAGTTTCTTGCGCCTCCAGTGAACGAGATGGGTTGAGCAAAGTTTTATTGCGTTGTACTTCTTGAATCGATGCGAGTAATTGTGATTTCCGCATCCGGCTGTAACGAGAGATGCTAAATTCGCTGGCAACTTTACGTAGTTGCCGCAGTGTCATCTCTTCTAATGGTGGGCGTTCTTTCGCCATGAGTTTGGACTCCAGTAGCTTGAAAGGTCAGTGATTTCAACGGGTTTGAGAATGTTTGATAAAATGCCACCCTTCCCCAATGAATTTCTTATTCCCGACTCCTAGTTTTGCCCAGTGTGTATTTATTTAGTCTTTTATTAAAAGAGGGGATGCTCCCTTTCAAAACTTTGTTTATGCCAAAATCAGCATTTGGGTATTCAGAGGAGTCAATTTATTAAGTTTGTTAAATGAATATTAACCACTAACCCTTGGTCAGGATCAAGGGGTGTCAACAGGCTTTTTTACCTATTCCACGAACTTATTAGCTTTGAGGGGATCATTATGTTATGAAATCTTGATATTTAGCCTGGGATCAACGAGAGTCATGTCAGGGAAACATAACAATTTAGAAAACTCAACCAAAAACCTGAATCCACAAGGGCAGGATCAAGAGTAACAAGAGAGTTGAGAGCATAATACTGCTAGCAATCAAATCACGGTTGAGGTTGTACTCCTCTGCCAAAATCAGGCCAGCAAAAGCTGAGGGCATCCCTGACATTAACACCATAGCCAAACGGCGATCGCCTGATAAACCCAGCAACACAGTTGTCAGTAAACCAACAAGTAAGGGTGTAATCACCACCCTCAGCATCGAAGGGATCAACCCCAGTTGTAAATTCTTCCATCTTTCCAACTGCGCCAAGCGAATACCAGTCAACAAAAAAGCCCCAGCAATCACCACATCTACAGAACCTTGGAGTCCTGATTCTAGAATTGTTGGTAGTTTGATCCCCTGGGTGAGAGTTCCAATCAAAAAAGCCCACAGAGGCGGTACAGTCAACAGATCCCAGAGTTGCGTCCACCAACGATTAGTAGATTGATCATGGTTATAGTAACTAGCAATTAAGACACCTACACCGTAGGGGCCGATGACATTGTGAGTAATACTGAAGAGAACCACCCAATCGAGAGTATCAACATGAATCAGTGCGGGGGCGATCGCTAAACCCACAAAACCAGTATTGCCCAAAACAGCAGCCAGCAAAAAACTCCCCTTAGCAGAAGCATCCAGCCAAGGACTAGCTACCTCTTCACCCAAATCTGATTTAAATAAATGTGGTGAGATTTTTTGCCACCCCCACCACACCAACAACGCCACAATTAAACCCAGCAGCAATTCCCCAAAAGTAATTAATACTGCTAATATAGGTAAATCTGCTGTACCACTAAGTTGATTTTGATTACCTCTACGAGCCAGGGCAATTAACTCTAAAGGTACTCCCACCCAGTAAAGACCACGACCCAAAAGATTGGGCAACCACTGAGGAAAAAATCTAAACAGTAATAACCCCAACCCCGTCCACAGAATCAGGGGTGCATAAGCCTGAACTAAAGTTTCCGTCATCTAATCATCATAGGGATTTAACAGCACTCACTACTCAGCACTAATAAAGATAGACAACTTGAGTTTAGTTTATTTACAAATAAAATTTAATATTTATTTAATTTATGGCAGCTGACATTCGCTGAATGCGCCACGTATTCTCTTGACGAACTAATTCATAGCGGACACGTAAACTTTCATCAGAAGACTTATCTTTTTGACCATTTTCATAAAACTGCGTTATTTCCCTCACCGTAGCACCAACGATCGCCCGATTGGGATCTGTCTCAGATTTATTGACATATTCCACTTTCAGACTGTGGCTATATTTCCGATAGCGGCTATCTGCCACATCTTGCTGGGCAATCAAGCGCCACTGAGAAAGCGCAGAACCAGTTAAAATTTCATTCAAACTATCAATTTCATGGTCAGGCCCCAAAGCGGCAGCTTTAGTTGCTAACCAGGACTCAACTATCTCCTGGGCTGTCTCTTCTGTCAGGGGGCCATCTAATAATTCTGGTGGACTGTTCTTGTCAGGAATACTGATTGGCGGTTCATTGAGTTGAATCGATAATGGTGGACTTTGTAAAGATGGTGTAGGAAAAAATACATTCTTTAACCAGCCAAAGGTGGTGGAAACTAGGAGCCAGAAAACTAATATTCCAGCTAATGAACCGAACACTATCCAGACTAGTCTTGTCTTCCGGTCTAAATTGCCGGCAAAATTCTGCCGTTGTTGCGGATGGCTTGTGGGTTTGCGTCGCCGGCGCTTGGCGGGTTGGCGCGGTGGTGTGGTGGGATTTGCACCATTAACTCTCGGTTGTGGGGGTCTAGTTGCACTTTCTTTTGGGATTTCTGCTGGAGTGCTGACCGTACTGTAGATGTTTTCTCTGGTTGGATAAAAATCAGAGGATGGTGATCTTGGGTAGTTTTGTGTGTCTGGCAAAGCGGGATCAGGGGTTCTATTTTGAGGCGAATGACGATTTCCCCCTGTAGCATAACTACGTTGCGGCTCTTGTCGTGTTGGTGCTGGTCTTGACTTGGGTGAATTAGCGTTGGGTTGAGCAAAAGACTGACGATTAATTACTGACCATTCATTAGTAGTTTCTGCATCTGTGGGTAGAGCTTCTAAATACGCTTGTACTTGTTGGTTAGCAAAGTAATCTTTCAGTGACGCTGATTGTTGAGATAAATCTCGAAAATGGGGAAAGACTTCATTTTGTAACCATTGTTCGGCATATAGGCACAAACCCGGCAATAAATCAGGAGAATCCTGTGATTTTTCTCGAATTAAAGCCAAAGCTTCGTATTCCTGACTCAGTTCTAAAACGCGGGTAGCTTCTTCGGTTTGTCCTAGTAGCAATGCACACAGAGACTGTTCTAGATGCACATCTTGACGCTTAGACAACCGCATCAGCATTTGCTTGGCATGACGGATTAAAGCAGGTTGGCGTTGAGTAAATCCCCTAGCGATGGAGGCGTACACGGCTAGGTAAATAGCCACAGCCGAGGGACGTTTACTTTCAGCGTCAAATAACTTGTGTTGTTCAGCAACAGTTAAGTGGTGACGTAGTTGCTGGATAAATCGCAAAAAGTCATCAATATTTAAGCCTGACGCATCATTACCTGTACCATCAATACCACCGCGATCGTCCAGGATACTGTGGAGTAAATCTAGACCTTGACGACGTTCTATAGTTTTTTCTTGGGGTAGCGCCAGTAATTCTAAGATCCGGTAGGGGCGTAATTTGTAAAGATCGGCTTGCATTTCCGCTTGTACACTGGGGAATATCCCTTCATTGGCTAGCATTTCTTGACCAGTTTCCAGAGACACGGCAGCATTTTCGTAGTGTCCTTGTTGCCATTGTTCCCGGCCTAGTTCTAGACAAGCCAGTGCCATAGTCAAGACAATATCTGGACGATCAGAACCTTCCAGAAATTCTTCAGACTCTAGATATTTGCCAGCCCTGCTAACTGCTGTACCGTTGTGATTACCCAAGTAAGTACGACCCAGTTTGAGTACTAGTTCGTATTCTCCTAATTCTTGCAGAATTAACAAAGCACCGATCAATTCCTCTGAGGAAATATCGATACTGAGATTTTGTGTTTCGACCCGACCGTTATGGCCATCCGCCCGATTTTCTACTGCTACTTTGGTAGTGGTAGGATTTTCTGGATCATAAGCATGAGCCAGATATAGCTGGTCGTAACTGCTCCGTTCCTTGGGATCTGATAAAACCACGTAAGCTTCTTCTATGAGTTGTTTACGGGAAGCAATTGCTGCTTGAGAATACTCCCGTCGCGGTAATTGGACAATGCGATCGCTATAAGCTTGTCGCAATTGTTCCTCACTTGCCGCTAACGGTAGCCCTAAAATTCGGTAGTAATCTAGCGGAATTCGCACAGCCTACTTCCCCTGCACCGTGATCAACATAATTCACCTAGACCATTCCAGGCTTGTAAAACCGTGCCATAATCATACGGTGAATAATACCGTGCTGGACTTACACTATAAGTGTATATTGCAACAATTATTTTTGTTACTTCCTAAAATTGTGTGTCACATTTTAGTCCCCATATTTTCCCTTCGCCAAGGAAAGGTTGATACTTTGTCTTAATTCTTAGTATTTCTGCTGGCAATAACTGTTATCAATTTTGGACACTGTAAAATCAACACTGTCACCATTCTCAGGGACAAAAATGCTGCGTTTGCCAGTAGATATAATTAATTTTTCTCAGAGTATTTCTCTGGTTTTGCAGTTAAAGATGCACCAATGCTAAGGGTAGATGCCAGTAATATAAAGAACAAGATTATATCATAAATATATTATTATGACAACTATATACCTAGAATTTTTTGCCTGTATTTTTGGGAAATTGTTCATAGATATGCAGAAACCAAGCTATCCTGAGTGATAGCTTATGAAGTGGAATAGGGGACAGGGGATAGGGGACAGGTAACAGGTAACAGGGAAGGGGGAAATAAGCCGCCCACAAGGAGCGTAAAGCCTGCGGCATAGCTTCTCTACGAGACGCTACGCGAACGCTTAGAGCCTAGCAGGACGTAGTACGGTTTTAAATCAATATTAATTACCCAGTCGCACAGAATTTATACTGAATTCTGGCTCCTGACTCCTGAATTCTGTTCAATAAAATCAGGTAAATGGCTAAAAAATTGCTAATTTTGTGGCTTTTCTCCTGAAAATTACCAGGCAATGTTTTTAGTTCAAAAAAATTGGTTGTTGACTCTAGCAAACTTACACCGAAAAGAGGCAAAATTGCTGAGGGAACAACCTATGGAAAATGGTAAATTTCGATTTTAGGATAGGAATACTAAAAAATAATGGTTCAAGAACGCACACTACCTAAATTTGATACTGCTAATGCCCAAATCACCAAAGAAGAAGGGCTGGTTCTGTACGAGGATATGATTTTAGGGCGCTTTTTTGAAGATAAGTGCGCTGAAATGTATTACAGAGGCAAAATGTTTGGTTTTGTCCACTTGTACAACGGTCAAGAAGCAGTTTCTACTGGTGTAATTCAAGCAATGCGCCCAGGAGAAGATTTTGTTAGCAGTACCTACCGCGACCACGTTCATGCTTTGAGTGCTGGAGTCCCGGCTAGGGAAGTGATGGCAGAATTATTCGGCAAAGCCACAGGTTGCAGCAAAGGGCGTGGTGGTTCGATGCATATGTTTTCCGCCGAACATGGGTTGTTAGGCGGTTATGCTTTTGTTGCAGAAGGTATTCCTGTCGCAGCTGGTGCAGCTTTTCAAAGTAAATATCGCCGCGAAGTTTTGGGAGATCCCAAAGCCGATCAAGTGACAGCGTGTTTCTTTGGTGATGGTGCTGCTAACAACGGGCAGTTTTTTGAAACTCTGAATATGGCAGCTTTGTGGAAACTGCCAATACTTTTCGTAGTTGAAAATAATAAATGGGCAATTGGGATGTCTCACGAAAGAGCAACTTCCCAACCAGAAATTTACAAAAAAGCCAGCGTGTTTAACATGGCTGGTGTGGAAGTCGATGGAATGGATGTGTTAGCAGTGCGTGCAGTTGCTCAAGAAGCCGTCGCTCGCGCTCGTGCAGGTGAGGGGCCAACCTTAATAGAAGCCTTGACATATCGTTTTCGCGGTCACTCTTTAGCAGACCCTGACGAGATGCGGAGCAAAGATGAGAAGGAATTCTGGTTTTCTCGTGACCCCATCAAAAAACTAGCTGCTTATCTAATAGAGCAGAACTTGGCAGATGAGGCAGAACTCAAAGCCATTGAACGCAAGATTCAAGATATCATCGACGAGGCAGTAAAATTCGCTGAGAGCAGCCCTGAGCCTGATCCTAGTGAGTTATATCGCTTTGTATTTGCGGAAGACGAATAATAAAGTACTGAGTTGCAAGTGCTGAGTTCCGAGTCAAAATTACTCAGCACTCAGCACTCAGCACTCTCTCACTGAGGATGAAACTTGTGTTTAGTATTGCCATTCAACAGCAACAGTACAAAACTTATATCCTGACTGACGAAACTGTCGGTTCTCAGGTGGAAGTTGTACCAGAACGGGGTGGTATTATCACCCGTTGGCGAGTTAAGGGGGAAGAAATTCTTTATCTGGATACTGAACGCTTTACCCATCCAGAATTGAGTGTCAGAGGTGGTGTACCGATTTTGTTCCCGATTTGTGGCAACTTACCGGATAACTCTTACACTCTTAACGGTCAGCAGTATACTCTTAAACAGCATGGCTTTGCCCGTGAATTACCTTGGGAAGTTCTTGACCAAGTAACTAAAGACAAAGCTGCACTCACCCTAGTTCTCAAGAGCAACGAGCAGACAAAGGCAGTTTATCCTTTTGATTTCCAAGTGGTTTTTACTTACGAACTACAGGGAGACACTTTAGAAATTCGCCAGCAGTATGAAAATTTGTCATCTACACAGATGCCTTTTTCTTTTGGCTTTCATCCCTATTTTCAAGTTGGCGATAAAAATCAGCTAGAGTTGGAGATTCCTTCTCAGGAGTATCTGGATCAACAAACCAAAGAAATTCATCCGTTTAATGGCAAATTTGACTTCAACCGGGATGAAATTGATTTTGCTTTTGGGCAAATTACTAGTCAATCTGCTAGTGTGACAGACCATAGCCGAAAGTTGAAACTGACCTTAGACTCAGATAATGTTTTCTCTGTGCTGGTGTTTTGGACACTCAAGGGTAAGGATTTCTATTGTTTAGAACCTTGGAGCGCTCTCCGCAACTCTCTGAACACGGGTGAAAGGTTGACTCTGTTAGAGCCAGGAGATAGCTATACTGCATCTGTCAGATTAAGGGCAAATTTTTTCTAAAAGCCCTTTACAAATCTATGGATGTTTATGCTATGATGGCAAAGTTGCGAAACAAGCCGCAAGGGTCGCTAACTCAACGGTAGAGTACTCGGCTTTTAACCGATTAGTTCCGGGTTCGAATCCCGGGCGACCCATATAAAAGGAAAATACTGTGTAAAGGTGTGGTGAAGGTCACGCTTACACAGTATTTTTGGTGATATTCGTCAAACGCCTACACTAGCGCATAACACACGACAAGCTGCCCCAATTCGGTAGGATAGGGATATGCTCAACCCAGATACCATCATCATGGTAAAAACACCTTTAAAATACCGGACAATTCCCCTGTTGGAAAATGGCGACAAACTCAACCGCTACGAATTTGAGCGTCGTTACAATGCCATGCCCGAACTGAGAAAAGCCGAATTGATCGAAGGAATTGTCTATATTATGCCTGCGGCTGTGCGTTTTAGAACACATAGTCAACCGCATGGTTGGATGGTAGCATGGCTTGGGATTTATGAAGCAGCAACTCCTGGTGTAGCTTTGGGAATTGAACCGACTGTACGCTTAGACTTGGATAACGAACCGCAACCAGATGCGGTGCTGATCATTACACCAGAAGCAGGTGGTCAAGCAAGGCTGAGTGAAGATGATTATATTGAAGGTGCGCCGGAGTTAGTTGTGGAGATTGCTGCTAGCAGTGTCGCTATTGACCTGCATGGTAAGAAGCAAGCTTATCGGCGCAATGGTGTGAAAGAATATATTGTCTGGCAAGTGCTTGAGCAAAAAGTAACTTGGTTTTATTTAGAGCAGGGTGAGTATTTAGAGTTAGCGGCTGATAGTGATGGAATTGTGCGCAGTCGGGTTTTTCCTGGTTTGTGGTTGGCGGTCAATGATTTGTTAGCAGGAAATATGCAGCAGGTGTTGATGGTGTTACAAACTGGGTTGCAGTCTAACGAACATAGAGCTTTTGTAGAGAAGTTAGCCCTTGTAGGTGATTAAAATTAAGATTAGGCGATCGCTCGCTTTATAATGAAGAAGAGAATTTTTTCCTAGCGGGTGCAATAGGGATTTCTTTACCCTTTGCTTGATAATCTTCCTTAAGCAATTCCCAAGCTAAGTTCAGTTCCTCTAAGGCTTGTTGAGGAGTATCGCCAAAAGCTGAAATATTAGACATTTCTTGAAAATATGCTAACCAATCTCCTTGTTCATCAAAATATATACTAATAGTAAAACCATTAAAGTCATAGTTATTTAAAGTCATTACTCTTCTACCTCTTGATACTCAAAAAACTGCTGAATTTGATACAGCTTTGCTTTCCCATCTTTACGGGGCTGAATCGGTAAAGGTTGACCCTGTGGTGAATACCATAAGCGATGACTTCCTTTTTGACGGCTAAATTCCCACCCACTCTGGTTTAAGAGAGTTTCAAATTCATCAAAAGTCAAATTTTCTGGGCTGTTTTTAGCTTTTTGCCAGAGCTTCTCTCTTTTATTCATAACATTTATGATCATCAGACCGCACTACCGCCTGCTGTAGGCATTGGTAGACTAAAAATAATCTGTGGAGTAAATCACAACAATCAAACACGAAAATAACTTTTCCCCTACTGCCTTCTTCCAAGTAGATATGGGATAACACACTACCAAAGTCTTTATCTGTGCCGTAGCATACTTGACAGTAGTGTAGTTTTAGCATAAGGCATCTTGATTAGTAGTAGCGTAAAGTTTTTCAACATAAACACCCGTCACTAGTTATAATTTCCTATATGTTGAAAAAAGTCTTAAGATTTAGCGTAACACTTACATTTAAGTAAAAAATTACGCTGCTCTCACACCGACTAGCTGACAACCAAATTAGGAGGAACATCTATGGCGCTTGTACCAATGCGGCTGCTGTTGGATCATGCGGCTGAAAACGGTTACGGCATCCCAGCTTTTAACGTTAACAACCTGGAGCAAATTCAGGCAATCATGAAGGCGGCTGAAGAGACAGATAGCCCCGTCATTTTGCAAGCTTCCCGTGGCGCTCGTAACTATGCAGGTGAAAACTTCCTGCGCCACCTGATTTTGGCTGCGGTAGAAACCTATCCTCACATTCCCATTGTCATGCACCAAGATCATGGCAATGCTCCTTCTACCTGCTACTCAGCTATCAAGAACAACTTCACCAGCGTCATGATGGATGGTTCTTTGGAAGCTGACGCGAAAACCCCTGCTAGCTTCGAGTACAACGTTAACGTTACCCGTGAAGTTGTAAATGTAGCTCATGCTTTGGGCGTAAGTGTAGAAGGCGAACTCGGTTGCTTGGGTTCTCTGGAAACTGGTGCGGGTGAAGCTGAAGATGGACATGGTTTTGAAGGTACTCTTGACCATTCTCAACTATTAACTGACCCCGATGAAGCTGTTAGCTTTGTCGAAGCAACCCAAGTAGATGCTTTGGCTGTAGCTATTGGTACAAGCCACGGTGCTTACAAGTTTACCCGCAAACCAACTGGGGAAATTTTAGCGATTAGCCGCATTGAAGAAATTCACCGTCGTCTACCTAACACTCACTTGGTAATGCACGGTTCTTCTTCCGTACCCGAAGATTTAATCGCTTTGATTAACGAGTTCGGTGGTGCAATTCCTGAAACCTACGGTGTACCTGTAGAAGAAATTCAAAAAGGTATCAAGAGTGGTGTACGTAAAGTTAACATCGACACCGACAACCGTTTAGCCATCACCGCAGCTGTGCGCGAAGCTTTAGCCAAAAATCCCAAGGAATTTGATCCTCGTCACTTCCTCAAGCCTTCTATTAAATATATGCAGAAGGTTTGTGCTGAACGCTATGCACAATTCGGTACTGCTGGTAACGCTAGCAAAATTAAGCAAGTTACTTTGGAAGATTTTGCTGCTAAATACGCTAAAGGCGAACTCAACGCTGTTACCAAAGCTGCTGCTAAAGTTTAATTTTAGTCAAAGATAATAGGAACAATACTTTGCTCCTGCAAAATTTTTGATATTCATTTAAATCAACCGGGATACTTTTAAGTATCTCGGTTTTTTATTGTAATTTATACTAAAATATTTTCCAAAACTCCCAAATCCTTGCACAGCCGTAACACAACGGCAATAAAGCGGGAGGAACATCCACGCCGCTTTTTGCCTCCCCTACCTTAATATTTACTATAATCATGGTGTAAATATTAGCCACAAAAAAAGTAATGAGGTATATCATGCAACCTACAAAAACTAGACAGGCGTTACTCAAAGCTATTTATGAAGAATTAGAACAAGCTTATGACGACACTTTAGAAGATGTTTTAGAGTTACTAAAAATTCGTAAAAGTGAAGATGAAGAAGATATTCAGGATATTGATGCTGCAAAAAATGATACTACTATCTCTTGGGAACAATATAAACAAGAGAGTGCATGATTTATCAAATAGAAATTACAACTAGGGCAGCTAAAGAATTAAAAAAGCTATCTGGAGATATTAAACTTAAAATTGAAGAAAAAATTCAAGAGTTATCAAACAATCCTCGCTTCAATGGCGTGGTTAAGTTAGAGGGTGAAGAAGATACCTATCGTATTGGTGTAGGTAAGTATCGTATCTTATACGAGATTAAAGATGATTTATTAATAGTTAAAATCATTAAAGTTAGTCATCGTAGAGATGTTTATCGCCGCAAATAAAGCTAATTAATGACTCCTGTATTCTGACCCCTTTTTATTGTATTTTGTCTAGCTCCCAAATTTTGATGGTGGTATCGGTACTAGCACTGGCGAGGAAATGAGCATCTGCACTCAGCGCCAGGGAATTGATTGCACCTGAGTGTCCGGTGAGGGTGTGGAGTAACTTACCTGTGGTAATGCGCCAAATTTTGATGGTGGTGTCAGCGCTACCGCTAAACAAAAGTTGTCCATTAGGACTGGTAACTAGGGATTTAATATCGTCTGAGTGTCCGGTTAGGGTATGGAGAATTTGACCTGTGATCAGATGCCAAATTTTGATAGTTTTATCTGCACTACCGCTAAATAAGAGTTGTCCATCAGGACTCATGGCGATCGCTTTGACTTCACCATCATGACTATTGAGGGTGCGTACAGGATCGCCGGTGCGGGGGTTCCACAGGCGAATTTTGTTGTCGGAACTACCACTGGCCAGAATTGTCCCATCGGGGCTAATGGCGATCGCCTGAACTGCGGATGAGTGCCAAAGGGTGCAAATGCGATCGCCTTTTTGCAGGTTCCAGATTTTAATTTTATTACTGCCACTGGCTAAAATTTGTCCGTCTGGGCTGATCTCTACGACGTTGACGGGTTTTTGATGTCCTAAGAGGGTGTGAAGTAGTTTACCTGTTTTTAAGTTCCAGACTTTAACGTTACTTCTAGGGTGCTGACTACTACCCACGGCGAGAAAATTGCCATCGGGGCTGATGGCGACGGAGGAAACTTCGCCTAAATTACCTGTGAAGGTACGGATGATTTGGCTTGTTTGCAAGTTCCAAACATTGACTGTTTGATCAGCACAACCACTGACTAAAACTGTCCCATCGGGACTAATTGCTATGGATGTAACTGTGTTTGTATGCCCGGTGATGGTTTTGCTGAGGTTGGGGTATTCTAGACTCCGTTTGTATTTGAGATGAGCGATCGCCTCTAATAATTTTTCCACAGATTGCAGACTGGTGCGATCGCCAATGGCGGTAAAATATGACTTGAGTTTTTGGATATATTCTTCATCTTCAATTTTCACTGCCGAGAGCATCGCTTCTAGAGGGTGGGAAAATCCTTCCACTGAGACTTGACGCAGTTCCACCCATGTGCTAACGGAGTAATCGATCTGTTCTTGGGCAGATGATGAATCTGGGAGATGAGATAGACTCTCGGCTAGTTGCAAAGCCAGTTCTGGTATCCAGTACAGCCGTTCTTTTTCTAAGGCTTGGTAGACTTGTTTGTAGCCTGTGGCGATCGCTTGCACTGATTGCAAATCAATGGTATCTTGCAGCAAAATTGGTAATAACTCTGGCAACAGAGGCGCTGCATCATGATGCACTAGATGATAAACATCGGCTACCCAAGCAGTTACGAGAGAATGACAAGTGATTAATACTTGGCTAAGTTTTTCAATATCCTGATGATTGACTCGATATTGTAAAGACAACTTACTAATATCAATACCTTGTGCTTGCCATTTTTCGGATTTCTCCAAAAGGGCTAAGTTAAACACATTATCTTGACCAAACTGATTAATTTCTTCGATGTCTGTACCTATTTCCAGTAATTCATCTCTAATTTTTTTCCACTCTAAAGCCCGATTTCTTGCCGAATTTTGGACAATTTCTTGATAAGGTAAACGAGCAATAGTTTTATAGTAATAGTTTCCTTGCCCCAAACCCCAATAGGCAATGCGGAAATTTAAATAATCTCCATCATGTTCTGATTCTAAAATTAAAATTGGCTCTGTTTTTAATATGCCAAACAAAGCTTTGATACTGGATTCACTATGAAATCTTTTACTATCCCAAGCTCCTGCTAAAAATTCTACTGGTCTGGTGTGATTATGCAGCGAGTAATTTTGATTGATAAACTCTCGTAAACCTTCAGCTAGCATTAGCTCAATTTCTGCATCACCTGCTGTTTTTTTACCAAATTTGTCAAACTTAATTTTTGGTGGTGCGAGAAAAACCTTTAATGGTTTACATCCATAACTATAATGAGCATCTAGAATTTGTGACGGATATAATCTCAAGGGCCAGCTATCAAGAATTTTATTAACTTCTGGTAACTTTAGCGCTGTCTCTCTCTGTTGATTTGCTATCTGGAGTTGCGTCTCTCGCTGCTTGAGGGCTGATTGCTGTTGCAAAAGTTTTTCTTTTTCAATATTGTCGTGGGAATGATAATTTTGATTGACAGTATTTACAGTTTGGATAAATTCTTGAATTATACTTGGCAGTTGATATTGAGTTGTTCCTATACTTTCTCCACGTCTATTGTTGATGATAGTTACAAATACAGGAGCAAACTCGATTACTAATTGAATTAATAGCTTTAACCCTTGTTCCATAAAGGATTCCTGTTGAGTCAATCAATCACATTGATTTAGCTTGTATACCTTAAGTTCTAACTAATCTTGCTGTTGCATACAACAATAGCTAGATATCATCTATCGTACTACATGATAGGATTGTCAGCCTTGCTTGACTGCTCAAATAAGTTGAGCAGACATAATTAATACCATTAACCTTGTCACCAATACTTAAATAGCCTACTCTCAATTTTACTAATTATGAGTTGAGTTAATTTGGTAGTACTCAAAATAACTGTTTTGCTCAATTGCCTATGTTATTCCTAGAGCAACCGCTTCACTTTAAGTGAACCTGAAAATGGATGTTAACTCCCAGAATATCAAATCTATTCGTCAGCCTAAAATTTTTAATCATCCTGAACGTTTTATTGAAGGATGGTATTGGGTGATTCCATCTCAAAGCCTCAGCATAGGTGAAGTAAAACCTGTGACTATTTTAGGTAAAAATTTAGTGATTTATCGTGGAAAAAATCGACGAGTTGTCATTGGTGATGCTTATTGTCCACACATGGGCGCACATCTAGCTAAAGGTGAAGTAGTGGGTAATGAATTACGCTGTGGTTTCCACCATTGGCAATTTAATAGTGAGGGAATATGTGTAGATATCCCCTGTTTAGCCGCACCTCTACCTCTGAAATTAAAAACTTGGCCGACGGTGGAAAGATATGGGGGAATTTGGGTTTGGACTGGAGAAACTCCCAAACAAACTTTACCTTTCGTTCCAGAATTGGAGTTGCAGGAACTTGTCAGTGGTTTAGGTTCCTCTTTTGTTGTTGATTGTCATCCTAGTATATTAATGACTAATGCTATTGATACTCAGCATTTTCAGGCAATTCACAAGTTGCCATTAGAGATGAGCTTTGACAAACAAGAATTACATCAGAATGCAATTATTTTTCATAAAAATAAGTGTCATAACAAATCTCTGTTATTTATCAGATTTTTTCGTCCTTTGTACAAAAATCCAGTTTACAGTATTTGCTACTGGTATGGTAGTACATTTACAGTCACAGTAGGGACTGATTCACTGCGATTACATTTGATGATGACTCTACGTTTAGTTGCAGGTAATAAAGTAGCTGTTCAACCTATATTTCTGACGAAGAAACGCCGAGGTTTTACTGGTTGGTTATTTAATCGATTTGTATTGTGGCTGACTTATATTTTGCTACATTACTTTCTCAAAGATGATGTGCAAATTTTAGAGACGATGCAATTTGATTTAAGAACACCAATTAAAGCAGATCAGCCAATTATGCAGTTAATTCACCACGTTGAACGACAAAAACCTTTGGCGTGGAAGACTTGGTTATTAGCGCGATCGCCTGATACTCCTATCCCAGAGAATCAAACTAAATGGCGAGATGAAATGACTAATGACTAGTCAAAACTAAAAAACTTATCTGTAAATATAAAAGCTTACTGTGCAAGGGTTTTGCTGGTATAACACCATCCAGCAAGATTCGGACTTGATTTTATATGAATGTGTATGATAATCTACCTTCACCCTTTAACTACGGTTATTCGATAAACTAACCGTAGTTTAGGATTCAGCCATCCGCTAGCGATACACTGAGTCAGTCGAAGTGTCAGACTCCAATTCATGCTGAATTCTGTTTGATAAAATACTCGTTAATTTCCTGACAATTTAATTTATCAATATGCAGTATAACCAACTAGGTAATAGTGACTTACAAGTGTCAGAGATTTGCCTTGGCACAATGACTTACGGGCAGCAAAATACTATAGAAGAAGCCCATCAACAGCTAGACTATGCAATTGACCAAGGAATTAATTTCATCGATGCGGCTGAGATGTATCCTGTGCCGACTAGTGCAGAAACCTATGGCTTAACTGAAACTTACATTGGGGAATGGTTAAAACATCAAAAAAGAGATCAACTGATAATTGCTACTAAAATTGCCGGGCCTGGACGGGGCTTTAAATGGGTGCGTGGTGGGGCAAAAGCCATTGATCGAGACAATATTAAACAAGCTATAGATGATAGCCTCCAACGGTTACAGACTGATTATATTGACTTATATCAAATCCATTGGCCGGATCGCTATGTCCCACGATTTGGGCAGACAGTTTTTGACCCTTATCAGGTACAAGAAACAGTTCCCATCACAGAACAATTGGAAGTATTTAATGACGTGATTAAAGCTGGTAAAATTCGTTATCTTGGCTTAAGTAATGAAACCCCTTGGGGTGTAGCACAATTTAGCCACATAGCCAAACAATTAGGATTACCCAAAGTTGTCTCGATTCAAAATGCCTACAATTTACTCAATCGAGTTTTTGATGGCGCACTAGCAGAAGTTGTTTACTACGAACACATTCCTTTACTGGCTTATAGTCCTTTGGGATTTGGTTATTTAACTGGTAAATACCTCAACGGCAAACCAGAGAAAGCTAGAGTAACCTTGTTTGAAAACTTTGGTCAGCGATATTTAAAACCAAATGTGCAAGAAGCAGTAACAGCTTATGTGGATATTGCTAAACGCCATCATATCAGTCCAGCACAATTAGCGATCGCCTTCGTGCGGAGTCGTTGGTTTGTCGCCAGTACAATCATTGGTGCTACTACCTTAGAACAACTCAAAGAGAATATAGACAGTATCAATGTAGTTCTTGATAAAGAGCTGCTTGCAGAATTAGATGCAGTACATACTCGATATCCCAATCCTGCACCATAAAAGTGCTGGGTAGTTGTTTTTCCCTATCCCCAACCCCCTAAAAATTATGGCGATCGCCACAGCATCAGTAATTGACCAAAATACTATTCGTCGTCGTGGTACAGGTTTAAGAGCTTACAATCCTGACAAAGTATTTAAAGGATTGACACTGTTTACACCACTCACAGGTAACGGAGAAGTCTATCTGCTCAACTTGGAAGGAGAAGTTGTCCATCAGTGGAATTTACCCTATCCACCAGGACTATATGGTTATCTCTTACCCAACGGCAACCTATTTTATAATGGTAAAACTCCAGAAATTCCACCACGTTTTCCTTTGTGGGGTGCGTTTAAAGGTGGTGTTGTTTTAGAAGCAGATTCCCAGGGAAATATTATTTGGGAGTACAAACATCCAGATCATCATCATGATGGACGCAGACTTCGCAACGGTAACACGATATTATTAGCTCTGGAAAAGATACCTCAGTCTTTGATTCCCCGCATCAAAGGTGGTGTACCAGGAACAGAAGCAGACGGCGATATCTATGCTGATGTGCTTTATGAAGTGACTCCTGAAGGTGAGATTATCTGGACTTGGCACGCTTACGAACATCTAGACCCAGATATTTTTACTATCACTCCCCAGGATCAAAGACACGAATGGACTCATGGTAATACTGTCGGTGAACTAGCCGATGGCAATATCATAGTTAGCTTTCGGAATATTTCTACCGTGGCTATCATCCATCGCCAAACAGGAGAGATTATCTGGACACTGGGAGATGATGTATTAGCACAGCAGCATTTTCCTCACGAATTAACTAACGGTAATATCTTGATTTTTGACAATGGCGCACATCGTCGTCACACCGCGCTCAATTACTCTCGTGTGATAGAAGTCAACCGTCAAACTCAAGAGATAGTTTGGGAGTACACTGACAACCCACCACATAATTTCTTCAGTTCGTACATATCCGGCGCACAACGTTTAGCCAATGGGAATACTTTAATTACAGAAGGTGCTTTCGGTCGGATATTTGAAGTGACAGTTAGCAAAGAAATTGTTTGGGAATATATCAATCCTCACTTTGCCGCGCGGAATATTCCTGGTGAGAACTCAGCCGTGGCTCGTGGTGAGCAAAATTCAGTTTTCCGAGCTTTTCGTTATGCACCTGAAGAAGTTTCTTGGCTCTAAATAAACGTGAGTTCGACAACTTTTTTGACCTCTCCGATGCACAGAAGCGAGCAAAAAGCATCGCACATCAACGAAACATCAACCTATTTATAGAGGAACATCAACATGGCTGAAATCAAGATATATAGCGCCGTCGTTTGTCCTTATGCTCATCGTTCACGCTTGGTATTGCAAGAAAAAGGCATCGACTTTGATTTGATTGAGATTAATTTGCAAAACAAGCCAGAAGGATTTACGGATATTTCGCCCTATGGAAAAGTGCCAGCAATTTTACATGGTGAGCATAGAGTCTGGGAATCGGCTGTAATTAACGAATATCTCAACGAAGTATTTCCGCACCCACCGCTTTTACCTAGCAGTCCCATTGCTAAAGCCCAAGCTCGTATCTGGATTGATTTTGCCAATACTAGATTTGTACCAGCTTTTTCTGCTCTGTTACGTAGTCCCGATATCCAACAGCAAGAAGCAGCTAAACAAGAACTACATAAGCATCTAGAATTTATCGAGAATGAGGGTTTAGGGAAGTTATCAGCAGAAGGCCCCTACTGGTTTGGTGAAGCTATTAGTCTGGTAGATTTCACCTTTTACCCCTGGTTTGAGCGTTGGCCTGCACTCAAGCACTACCGAGGCTTGGCGATACCAGAGGAATTTACTCGTCTACGTCAGTGGAAAAAGACGTTGAAACAACGTGAATCTGTATTGGCGATCGCTAACAGCAAAGAGTTCTACATAGAGCGATATGCTAGATTTGCCACTCCTGTTGCTGTCTAGTATCGCTTTGTCCTAGATCAAGTATCGCCACCCAAAGATTTTGTTGGCTGGCGATAAATACAACATATGATTTTAATTAGAATCAAGTTTGCTATCAATCAAGCAACTCATGTTAGTCATTTAATTTATCTAACCTGGCTTGATTTAGCTAGATAGTAAGGCATCTTCTGTAACTAAACTGGATCTGCGGAAATAGGAAGCAGAATTTAATCCCATTTGGTGACAAACTGCGGCACACTGGCGGCAAATAGCTGCGCACAAGCTCATTGTGGCATCGTTAGTCATCTGTTCACAAGCCATCGCGGTGCGCTCGCAAATTTGGGCGCATAAGCTACAAGCGTTACCCATAAACTCAGAACCATCATTCATCATGTTGACGCACATCATGCACATTTCTGCACAATCCCGGATCATGGACATCATGGTCATGTCCATGTATTGACCACCTTGAGTTTTGCAGTATTGCAGAGTGTTAATGCAAGTAGTTTGGCATTCAACGCAGATTTGTTTGCCAGTTGCCATTTCGGTGAGCATGGATTCAGTGGTCATCATGATTAAAAGTCTCCTACTTTTTACTGTGGGGGATGTGCCTGTCTTAATTAGCTAAGTTAAAACTTTATTTTTGGGAAATCAAGAGTTTCCGAAACTCTGGTAATTGTAAGGCCGCTATTTCTATCTACTTGATGTAAATTCAGTGGCTTCTCAATATTTGCTGCTGATTTTATGCCTCCAAATCCTTGTATAGCAAGGATGAGCATATTTTTCCCGTTTATGGCAGATTACTCTTTTGTAATTGGCGATCGCTAAATATGCAAAATTTGCTGTTGAGCGAATTTAATGATTATCCTCAAAAATGTAATTTTATTTTCTAGTTGATAAAACGGCAAATGCTTGTCTGGTGAACGCTCTAGCTACATACATAATTGAATCAGCCCATTAACTCCGAAAATGCCATAAGTACATCTACTCATTTTCCGATAATATCAAAATTCTATGACTTTACTAAGTAATATCTCATCAACAGAATAAGTAAAAGTACTCTCTAAGCTTGTGAATTCTTTACAAAATCCCCTTGCCTTTTACAAGCGACCATGAGACACTACTCTGTAATCAATTTACTTAAAGTCTATCGATTTACAGTAGATTACAATTTGACCATTAAACTTAACAAACAATGGTGCAATTATTAGTTAAAGAAGAATCTGACTACTGGATTAAAATTGCTAACTCTTTATCTACACAACTGAAAGCCACTGCCGTGGAAAGAGATAGCCAAGCCGGACTACCAGATGTCGAAATTCAACGATTGAGAGAAACAGGTTTATTATCTTTAGTTGTCCCAAAAGAGTATGGTGGTGCTGGTGCAACTTGGATAGAAGCCTTAAAAGTAGTGCAAGAACTCTCGAACGCAGATGGTTCTATTGGCCAGTTATATGGCAATCATCTCAATTTAACAACCTTGGCACAGGTTTCAGGAACAGTAGATCAGAAGCAGAGATATTATCGAGAGACAGCCGAAAAAAATCTATTTTGGGCAAATGCCATCAATACGAGAGATACCAGACTAAAAATTACTCCTGATGGCGAACATTTTCGAGTTAGTGGTGTGAAAAGTTTTGGTACAGGTGTCGCCATTGCCGACTTGCGGGTTTTTTCTGCCCTTCAAGATGGTGTAGAGTTACCCTTCGTGTTCGTCATTCCCAAAGATCGGACTGGTGTTGCATCTAACCAAGATTGGGAAAACATCGGCCAACGTCGCACAGATAGCGATACATTCACCTTCCACGATGTTTTGATAAAAAAAGATGAAATTTTGGGATATCCTCATCCTCCTGATGGTGCTTTTAGTACATTTTTGGGAATCATCGCTCAACTGACGAAAACTTATGTGTATTTAGGATTGGCTGAAGGTGCATTAACATCTGCCAAACAATACACAATTGAGCAGACAAAACCGTGGATTACTTCTGGTGTCGATAAAGCTACTCAAGACCCATATATTCTGTATCATTATGGAAATTTTTGGACACAACTACAAGCAGCAATTAGTTTAGCTGACAAGGCTGCTATTCAAGTTCAAACAGCATGGGAAAAAGAAGTTAACCTCACTGTCGCCGAAAGAGGAGAAGTAGCAATTTCTGTATTTGCTGCCAAGGCTTTTGCTACCCGCATAGGTTTAGATATCACCACAAGTATTTTTGAAGTCATGGGAACTCGTTCAACAGCCACTAAATATGGTTTTGACCGTTACTGGCGAGATTTAAGAACTTTCACTCTCCACGATCCCGTAGATTATAAATTGCGTGATATTGGCAACTGGGTACTAACTCAAGAATTACCCTTAGTCACGCAATATTCCTAAGCCATGAATTTTCCTAAAGTAATCCTCTCATTTCTAATCGGTTGCATAAGGTGGATCAACCACCTTATTTACTTAATTTAAATTGATAATTTTTCACAACTTCATCATCAAAAATGCGTCAATTCATCCAAAATTTTCAAATCCGACCAGTTACTCGTCGTCATGCCCTATTTGCGCTTGGTTATAGCTTAGTATTGTCTACCACAATATTTAGTTGCAGTAATTCACAAAATAGCCCTCAGCAACAAGCAGCTTCACCCACGTCAAATGTAGCCAGTAATACTACTAATAAATTGGTGAGAATAGTTCGTTCCAAACAACTGACAGCCTTAGCTGTTTTGGAACAAAAACGTATTTTAGAAAAAAGATTAGAGCCTCTAGGCTACAAGATAGAATGGCCAGAATTTGCGGCTGGACCCCAGCAATTAGAAGCTTTAAATACCAACGCCCTTGAAATTGCTTTGACAGCTGAATCACCTCCTGTTTTTGCCCAAGCAGCCGGGACACCTCTGGTTTATTTAGCGGCTAATTCTGCTGATGGTCAATCAATTTCGCTGTTAGTTCCAGCTAACTCGACAGTGAAGAGTGTCAAAGATTTAAAAGGGAAGAAAATTGCTTCCCAAAAAGCATCTATTGGTCACTATCTCATAGTTAGAGCTTTAGAAAAAGCAGGTTTAACACTGAGCGATATCCAGCCAGTTTATTTACCACCTCCAGATGCAAATGTGGCCTTTAGTCAAGGCAAGGTTGATGCTTGGTTTATCTGGGAACCTTTTGTAACTAGAAATGTGCAGCAGAAAGTTGGCAGAGTTTTAATAGATGGTGGTGATGGTTTACGGGATACTAACAACTTTTACTCAACAACTCGTAAGTTTTATCAAGAAAATCCAGAAGTGATCAAGATTTTTTTAGAAGAATTACAAAAAGCTCAAAATTGGGCGAAAAATAACCCTAAAGAACTAGCACAATTACTTGCTCAAGCTACTCAACTTGATCCACCCACCTTAGAAATAATGCACAGTAAGTATGATTTCACACTCATACCAATTACTGAACAAATTATTACCAAACAACAGCAAGTAGCTGACAAATGGTATAGTTTAAAATTGATACCTAAACAAGTAAATGTTAGAGATGGTTTTCTCACTCCAGAACAATATGCAGAAATTACTCCCAAAGAAGTGTTAGCGAACAAATAGTATTAAAAGATTTACTGTTGTAGGATATGAATGAGTAGAAATAAAAGCTTGCGTGTGGTATCTTATCTAGCTCCTAATTGGTGGGAATTCTATCAAGCGATCGCCACATATTTAAGTCGGGTTTTACAAATCGCTACTCAACTAGAAGTAGGTAAATCTGATCCTCTAGCAGATCCTCTATTATTGCAAGACCAAATAGACCTAGCTTTTATTTGTGGATTGCCATTAATTCGCTATAGTCAAATATCTCCCCAGCAGTTGCAGACATTGGTTGCCCCTGTGATGCAGTCATCACGATATGGTAACCTTCCTATTTACTATGCAGATGTCATTGTCAATGCTCATAGTGATCACAAAAGGTTTGCCGACTTGTCAGGAAAAACGTTTTGCTATAACGATCTTGGTTCTAATAGTGGTTACAATTTACTCTGCCATTACTTAAGTCAAGCAAGATATCCCAAAAATTTCTTTGGCAAAACCCTACAATCTGGTTCACATCAGCATTCTATTCGCTGGGTCGTTGAGGGATTCGCAGACTGTGCCGCAATTGATAGTCTGGTATTAGAACAAGAACTCAAGAACTTTCCCGAATTATCACAGCATTTGCGGGTGGTGGAAGTGCTGGGGCCTTCTCCGATGCCGCCTCTGGTGGTAGCACAGCGCCTAGACATATCTCTAATTGAGCAAATGCGATTGGCTTTACTGCAACCAGATGCACAGATGCAAAGCGTGATGCAGCAGTTTGGAGTCAAGCGTTTTGCAACTGTGGAATTAAAAGATTATCAGATATTACATCAAATTTATAGCGATCGCTTTACGGTTAGATGATCTACAAGTTAGTCCATCGTGTTACTATGCAATACAGTATAATATAGGGTATTATAATAGTATTTCTAACTCATAAAGTTGACAATGAGCAAAGAAACTATAACCTTTCGTTTGGACTCAGAAAAACGCAAGTCGCTGGATGAAATTGCTTTACTATTAGAGCGCGATCGCTCTTTTGTATTAAACGAAGCAATTAATGCTTATCTAGAAATGCACTCATGGCAACTAGATCATATTCAAGAAGGTATACGTCAGGCAGATGCAGGCGAGTTCGCTAGTCCAGAAGAAGTGGCTGCTATATTTGCAAAATGGCGTAAATGAAAATTGTTTGGACTCGACTAGCTTTAGCAGATTTAGATGCAGCATACGACTACATAGCTGCAAGCGATCCTAATGCTGCTACAGATACTATAGACCGCATTGAAAAAGCTCTAGATGCGTTGCTAAAATATCCTCAAATTGGCAAAGTTGGTCGAATTCTTGGTACTAGAGAATTAACAATTACTCGTACACCGTTTATTATTCCTTATCGATTAGAAGCTGATCAAATTACAATTTTGGCTATTATTCACGGTGCTAGACGCTGGCCCGGTAATTTTTAAGACACGGCATAAACCCAACTCTGCTTTTGAGCCGATAACACCGCATCTTCATAAACTTGCCCAAATAAGACTCGCTGTGCATGACTCCCACCAATTTCATGCAAGCGTGACAAAATCGGCTTGAGTTCGGCAACTGTTGTCTGAAAATCTCCCTTGGCATGAGCTACCATCGCTCTAGCGGTGGGGATGGCAACCTCTAACCAACTCCATCGCAGGAAAGGATTAATACTCAAGGTGTGATACTGCATACTCACAAGCATTTGATTTACCCAATCATAGTGTCCAGCTTTAGCAAGGGCATAGACATAATGTAAGTCTTGAAATGGTAAAGCGTGTTCATCAATCCGGCTGTAAAGATAAGGACTGATGCCTTGCCAACGATCGCCCACATCTACACCATGTAATTCTAAGCGCAATAATAATGATATGGCTCCTACTTGATCTTTGGGAGATTGTTTATTGGCACGTTCCCAAATGTGTGTGTCATAAAGGTTTAGGACTTTCTCATGGTTTTGCAACTGCAAATAATATAGGGCGATGTGCCACCAGTTGTGAGTGTAGAGCATAGAGTTGCAGTTTTCCCAGGTATGAGCAAAACTCTCCATCCAAGCTATCCCTTCATAAACTCTTCCTTGCGTTTCCATAACATGAGCGATCGCATGATGCGCCCAAGGATCATATTTATTTACAGCGATCGCTTGATTAGCCATGTTCTCTGCTGCTTCTAGTTGGTGACATTGTTCTAATCCAAACGCCACCATACCGTATAAATAGTGATTTTCCAGATTGCTAGCTAAGACTTTTTGGGCAATTTGCCGTAATCTTACTTTATCACCCAAGTAAAAATAGTGATACTGTCCCTGCTGTACGGAAATCAAGTCACGCGGAAAGCTATCAGTAATTTCTTCATGAATGGCGATCGCTACCTCAATCTCCTGATTTGCCCAAGCGGTAATCCCTTGCACATATAATTTTTCTCTGGCAGTAATCTTGGCAGAATGCTGTTGTGCTGCGCGCAGATATGGTTGAGCTTGCTGCCAAGCTTTGTGGTTTTCTTGGGTGAGATAATAAGCTGCCGCATAAGCATGAGCTAATGCACAAGTGGGATCTGCGGCAATGGCTTGTAAAATTGCTGTCTGGGCATCTTTGCCATAACTCAACATCTGGCTGCTAAAACGGTTAATGGCAGCGATCGCTTTGACTGAATCTGTTGTTACTACTAGCCCTTGTGCATCTTCAAGCATGATTAGTTCCTTACACCAAAACTTTTTGAGGTGCGAATCACATCTCTAACTAGGTTATTTACTAAAGTACGGTAAGTCGGTCGAATTAGTGTACTTACTATTAACCATGAGTATGTCATACTCATGCAAAAACTGCAAGTGCAAACATCTGTAAGTTGATAGATTAACCGTATTTAGTTTTATCAAGGTCTTGATTTACTGCATACGCTATGCGATAGTCTAGAAAATACAAACTACAGTAAATCGGTAGACTTACCGTATAAAATTAGGGAATCTTCTTCCGACATAAATATCATGCAGCTACTTTGGTTTATTCCCACCCACGGCGAAGGGCGTTATTTAGGTACTAGCATTGGCGGGCGAGTAGTCAACTTTGATTACTGGCGACAGATAGCGCAAGCGGTAGATCACTTGGGCTTCACCGGGGCATTACTACCTACAGGTCGTTATTGTGAAGATGCGTGGATTTTGGCATCAACCTTGGTGACACACACCAAGCAAATGAAGTTTTTAGTAGCCATACGTCCGGGATTAATGTCACCGGGGGTAGCAGCCAGGATGGCAGCAACATTTGATCGCATTTCTGGTGGGCGTTTGTTGATTAACGTTGTTACAGGTGGCGACCCAGCAGAATTAGCTGGTGATGGACTGCATCTTGCCCATGACGATCGCTATAAATTAACAGACGAATTTTTAGCAGTATGGCGAGAAATTGCCGCCGGCGAAATAGCCAATTTCCAAGGGGATTATCTCAACATTCAGGATGGTAAGCTGTTATTTCCTCCAGTCCAAAAACCCCATCCCCCTTTGTGGTTTGGCGGTTCTTCCCCCATAGCTCAAGAAATTGCTGCTAAACACGTAGATGTGTATTTAACTTGGGGCGAACCACCAGCAGAAGTTGCCCAAAAGATTGCCTCTGTACGCCGACTAGCCGCAGCCCAAGGAAGAACATTACGTTTTGGCATTCGTCTCCACGTGATTGTGCGAGAGACAGAAAGCCAAGCCTGGGATGCAGCCAACGATTTAATTCGCTACGTAGATGAAGAAGCGATCGCCAAAGCCCAGCAAGCTTACGCCCGTATGGATTCTGAAGGACAACGCCGGATGACAACCCTACACAACGGCTCTCGTGAAGCCTTAGAAATTAGCCCTAATCTATGGGCAGGCATCGGCTTAGTACGTGGTGGGGCGGGTACAGCTTTAGTTGGCGATCCTGATACCGTTGCTCAAAGAATGTTGGCTTATCAAGAATTAGGTATTGACACTTTCATCTTCTCTGGCTACCCCCACCTAGAAGAAGCCTATCGAGTAGCAGAATTACTCTTCCCACGTTTACCCCTACAGCATCAACCAACATTAGAACCACAGCTATTGAGTCCCTTTGGCGAAATTGTCGCTCACCAAGAATTCCCCAACCAACCAGTCAAAGAAAAGACTGTAACCACCGTAGATTAACTATCCAGATTTACCATATTAATCATTAGCAGATGAGTATAACTTACCCATCTGTTATTTTTTGATGATATATAGTTTATTATAAATAAAATTGATTTGCAGTTAATCAAATACCATTCTTTTTTAAAGCAACACAGCCAGGATTCGCTGTTACAATACGACCAATCCGCTAAATTAAACGAGACAAACAGCTTATGATTACTCAAATGATGGTTCAACCCTCATTCTGGGTAGAATCTGGAATCAAACTCAGTCAAGTTAGGAACACATATTTATTTAAATTTACTGAAGAATTACAGTCTCGACTTGAAGAATTGTCTGAGAAGAAAAAAGCCGGATTGCTCACCTCAGAGGAAGATGCTGAATTGGCAGGCATATTGGAGCTTGATAGAATTTTTACCTTACTCAATGCCAAAATCATTTCTGAATCATGACGGTCAATGATGCCACCAGAAAATTAGTCACAGAATTAGTAGCAACCCAACATGATCTGAGGAACGCAATGTATATCTTGGTGTTAAGTAAAGCTACCGCTACAATCAACCTACAATTTTTTGGCAACCTTTTAGCCTTACAGCGCTACTACTGGATTGACACAACTGAGCAAAATACTGATTTATGTTGGGTTTCGCTGTCGCTCAACCCAACCTACTTTTATGAACTTAATCAATAGTCTTTTAATGACTCATTTGTAATACTTTATTTACACGAGTATCTTCATAGTTCATAACTCTTTCTAAAACCGCTTCCCTGATATTTATAAATAATTCACTAGCTCTGTCTCGTGGACGAGGCAAATTTACAGGCACATCTAAAGCAACCCATCCATCTTCAATTACTATCACTCTATCTGCTAAAGCAACAGCTTCCTCCACATCATGAGTCACTAAAAACGCCGTAAAACCTCGCTCTTGCCACAAATCTTCAATTAAATGTTGCATTTCCAAGCGAGTTAAAGCATCTAATGCTCCTAAAGGCTCATCAAGTAATAATAAACGTGGTTGACTCACTAATGCTCTAGCTAATGCTACCCGTTGTCGTTGTCCTCCAGACAATACATAAGGCCATTCACTTGCCCTATCTTTCAGTCCCACTTGTTCTAATACCCATTTAGCTTTTGGTTGCCAATTTTCCTCTAAACCCAAACCCACATTCTCAACTACACATTTCCAAGGTAGTAAACGCGGATCTTGAAACATAACTCTGACAGATTGACTGAGTTTGCGTAGTGGTTCTCCATCTAATAATATGCCACCTGTCGTAGGTTTATCTAAACCTGAGATCAGGCGTAATAAGGTACTTTTACCACAACCACTACGCCCGACAATAGCAATGAATTCACCTGGATTTACTTCCAAATTTAATGATTTTAAAACAGTTTTATTCCCAAAAACTTTAGTCAAATCTAAAATCTTTATTTGTGAACCTTCTGTGTGTTTAGCCATGAAAATTTCTCCTTTCTAATATCTGTTGCACTGCACTATACACGTCTTCATCCAGCAGATTTATAGTTGGGATTCCATGCTAAAAATTTGTTTTCTAGAGCTTTAGCAATGGAATTTGCTAGTTTTCCTAATAAGGCATAAATGACAATACTTAACACTACAACATCGGTTTGCATGAACTCACGAGCATTCATTGCCATATAACCAATACCGGAATCTGCCGCAATTTGTTCGGCTACAATCAATGACAACCACATAATCCCCAAGGAAAATCTGACACCAATTAAAATGGAAGATAAAGCTCCTGGGAAGATGATTTGCCACAAAAGCTGTGATGTTTTTAATCCATAAACTCTGCCCATTTCAATCAGCCCAGGATCTACACTACGAATTCCATGATATGTATTAAGATAAATTGGGAAAAAGACCCCGATGGAGACTAGAAACAATCTCGCTTGATCACCAATTCCAAACCATAAAATTACGAGAGGAATTAATGCTAGGTTGGGAATAGTACGCAGCATTTGCAAAGAACTATCTAACAATTGTTCTCCCAGGCGAGAAAACCCAGTGATTAATCCCAAAATAAAGCCAATACCACCGCCAACGATAAAACCAGATATGGCGCGTGCAGCACTTATTCCCATGTGTTGAAAAAGTTCTCCAGTCGCAGCCAGCTTAAATGCTGTAAAAACTACGCTGCTGGGTGCTGGTAAGATTCTGCTAGAGAGTAAACCAGTTCTAGAAGAAAATTCCCATAATAATAGTACGAAAAAAGGCACTATCCAAGGAATGATTTTATCAGCGTATTTGTGGTTGATTAGTTCTTCTAGAAATTGTTCACTGCGTTGAGGATTTTTCAGAGTAATAGTCATAAATTACCAACTTGTTGTTTGACAAGGTTCTGATTGACGAAATCTTTGTGGTGTGAAGTTTATTTGTTTTATCTCTAAAAGAGAGAGGAATTAATCAAGGGAGAACCCCAAAATTTACTTGGTTATCAGGGTACTCTGCCTCTAAAATACTTTATATTGACCGATTTACCGTATATTATAGTCAATCATACACGAAACTAAGTAAAAATCAATCCTAAAAGGTAGGTAGTTGGAAACTTTACTTAGTGTGAGTTGCTAACTAAAAAGTCAAAAAGTATTTAAATCCTTTGGATCAGCCGATATGAGTGTGAAACCATCATCTTTGGCAATAATTCTAGACCCTATACCAGAGATGATACTTCAAACATTCCTTTCTTTAAAAAAGTTTAAAAAACTGAATGCAAACACTCTATTAGTGATAACTGCATCATTATTACTATCAGCTAACGCATTGATCAGAGTATATCTAGTTAATAATCTTGGCATTTATCCACAAAGATAGTTGTAGTGATCAACACAAGTTACTACTGAAAAAACTATAGTAATTAGGACTTACGCACTCAACCAATAAACCCTTCTGAAGGTGGTAAATAGTCAATGGTAAAAATCAAGTTTTTTTGGACTGTTGACCCTTACGGGTGACGCTCCTTCTCCCAAGGGGAGACGCTACGCGAACGTCGCTAACGATAGTTGCTTTCCGACACAAGGCGACACGCCACTCCCTCAAGTCAAGCCACTGCGTTGCGGGGGTTACCCCCGTTGTAGCAAGTGGCGCGGGAAACCCGCCCACGGGGGTGGCTCAGGAACGCACCATCTCACTATTGACAAAAAAGCCAAAAAATCTATTGACACTGCGTAAGTCCTAATAATGCACTTTGGTTTTGGTTCAGACAACGTGGTGTAGTCATACTTACGTATATGGTCTATGAGTAGGCAGACAAATTAAATAAACGAAATAATTGCAGTTTCATCAACCTGCATATTCCTATATCTCTACGCCTCATTCTCCACCCGAAAATTAACTTGCGTTTTCACAGGTTTTTATATAATATACTTTAAACCGATTTGCTTACCGTATTTTATTCCAAGCAAATAGCTATTCAAAGTATTCTCAGGTGAAATTCTTTGCCTATGAGTACTTAATCTCTACAGGCTCGCAGAAAGTAACCACAATTATCTGGGAAAATTTGTCTAGTTACCATGCGGTTCTACAACTTCCCTAACTTCGGGAAGAATTTAAAAATTTGAATACCATCATTCATCAGAACTAATGAAACATATCAATAGCTTCATGACGTTAGTTTTGAGTGTTTGTAGTAGGCGGTTTAGTGCTAACTGCAAGCTTGCTAATTCACTAATTTAAGCTTGACAAAATACTAGGCTAGTGGCAACAGCAAGTTTTACCTCTGTCCTATCTCTGATAACTTTGTTGTTTTTTTAAACCAAGAGCATTTACTGTGAGGAGTGAAGAATCATGTTAACATTTCGTGGGAATTTTCAATGGCTAGTGTTTGTTATTACCATGCTCAATATGCTGGTGCTTCCTGTGCTGAGTCCAGAGAAAAGCCATGCCAACACGCCTGAATCTACAGATTCATTGCTATTAAACACTAATGATACTTCTGAACAGTCTTCAGAGTCTGTTGTTGAAAATAACCAAGATAATAATTACCTATTAAATCAGGTGACACCGCTTTCAGAGATTGTATCACCAGAAAATAGGCGAGCCAACACATCTAAACCAAAGGATAAAAATTCAGCAGCCAGTCAGGTTAATTCTGTGTCTCAGTTATCGGATGTGAAACCAACAGACTGGGCATTTCAAGCATTACAATCTCTAGTAGAACGCTATGGTGCGATCGCAGGTTATCCCGATAGTACATTCAAAGGCGATCGCGCTCTTACCCGCTATGAATTTGCCGCCGGTCTAAATGTAGCATTAGATCGCCTCAATGAAATCATCGCCAGTTCTACAGGAGATTTGGTTAAACGAGAAGACTTAGACACAATCAAAAAACTACAACAAGAATTTTCCCCAGAGTTAGCTAATCTCCGAGGACGAGTTGATGGACTAGAAGCCAGAGCAGCAATTCTCGAATCACAACAATTTTCGCCTACAACTAAACTCACTGGTCGAGTACAGATTGTGCTTGGCTCACTTCTAGCAGGTGATAACGTTCTCACGAAAAGACCAGCACCCCGCGTCGTGACACTGCAAGATTCAGTCTCTTTGCGATTAAATACCAGCTTTACAGGTAAAGATTCACTAGGTATCACAATGGGGGGTGGAAATATTGAATCCTTGGGGCAAACAAGAGCTGGATTACTAGGTACTTTTGATGGCAGAACTGCTGATAACGCCAACGTTACCAGACCACGTAATGATTTTTCGATTAGTGGTGTGCGTTATCGGTTTCCACTTTCTGACAAGACCCAAATCAATATTTATGCTTTATCTGATGGAGCTAATGAGCTAGGTTTTACGATTCCGATTAATCCATATTTTGAAAGTAGTTTAGCAACTGGTTCCAATGGGATTTCCCGATTCTCACGACGAGCTTTAGTCTATCAATATGGAGATAGTGGTGGTGGAATTGCCGTCCTCCACAAATTCAATCAACAGTTCCAAGTGGGAGTAGCTTATAGCGCACCCAACGCTAACAACTTTGCAGAGAATAATGGCTTATTTACAGGCCGATACTTAGCTTTGGCACAGGTACTATATACCAGTCCCAAGTCAAATTTTCGGGCGGCTCTGACTTACGTCAATACTTATAGTCCACCAAACGCTCAAGGTTTAAGTGGAACCAACTTTGGGCCAGCCGCCGGGAGTAACTTAGTGAATAGCACTGTACCTGGGACGGGAACTGTCGCTAATCTTTATGGTATACAGGCTTTTTATCGATTTAGTCCCAGGTTTGCTATCAATGGTTGGGTGAGTTATGCTGCACACCGCTACTTGGGGCGTGGTGATGGCAAAGCGATGGATTGGGCTGTAGGGCTGGCATTCCCCGATCTTGGGAAAAGAGGCAGTCTCGGAGGATTGTTTGTCGGTATGGCTCCAAAACTGATGAGTCTGAGCAAGAATGTAGATTTGGGAGCAGGCTTAGGACAAGCTGACAAAGACCTTTCCTTACATATTGAAGGATTCTACCAATATAAACTTGCAGATAATATTGAGATTACGCCGGGTTTTATTTGGGTAACTGCACCCGATTCTAATGACAACAACCCTGATAGTTTATTTGCATGGGTGCGTACTGTCTATAGGTTTTAGTTGGTCTTGAAGTCAGATATCAAAGCTATTTCACCCCTGAATTCTGCTGTCATTCATGAAATAGACTACTAATTTTCGTGCAAGTGCGATCGCCTTTGGTCATGATCCTCTCTAGCATTCATTTCCACACGGCTATCTTGATTAACAAACTTGTGTTAAGCACCACTTGCATTTTTCTCATAAATGTGTGAAGCTTTGTTTTAATAAAATACGGTAAATCAATCGAGTTTAAGTAGATTATTAAAAACCTACTAAAGTATTTCATTTACTGAGTGATCACAAAGCCAATAGTTTTCCCCATTTTCCATCCCCATGACTCAAATCTAGATTGATGATGCTAACAACTAACCTATGACTCAACTGAAAACACTACCAATCTACGATCCAACCTTATTTGAGGGTGCTGCTGAAGTTTACGCACAATATAGAACTAAATACCCACCGACAGTTTTTGAAAAACTCACAGAAATCTTTAATCTCAACGGTGAGGGAAGACTGCTGGATTTGGGTACTGGCCCAGGTTTAATTGCCATTTCCCTCAGTCCCAAATTTCAGGAAGTAGTGGCGATTGATCCCGATGCGGATATGCTCAAGGAAGCGCAACGCCAAGCAGCAACCACAGGCGCAGACAATATTACTTGGCTAGAACAAGGAGCAGAACTGATTAACCCTAGTTTAGGCAGCTTTAGACTAGCTACCATTGGTAGGGCGTTTCACTGGATGGAACGGGAAATTGTCTTGGAACGACTGCATGAATTATTGACAGATGATGGAGGAATTGCCCTGCTCAACACTGGTGATAATCCTTGGGTAAGTTCTTTACCTTGGAAACAAGCAGCCATTGAAGTAGTAAAAAAATGGTTAGGAGAAGAACGGCGCACCGGACAACGAGGACAAGGTATTCGTAAACCAGTTGATCCTCCTCACGAAGTCGTAATTGCTAACTCCAAATTCGCCCGCCAAGAAGTATACGAAGTGCCATTTGCCAAATCCTGGACAGTTTCTAGCTATCTTGGTTACTTATACTCTACAGCCTTCTCTCTGAAAATCTTTTATGGCGATAAGGCCGAAGCATTTGCAGCAGATATCACACAAGCCTTACTAGCAGTTGAGCCTTCTGGACACTTTACAGAAGAACTCAAAGCCACAATTCATGTCGTTTGGAAACATTAGATAAGAGAAAAAGCAGATGAGCAAAAAACGCCAGTTTCGTTTAGGTGCATTTATTCAAGCTACAGGACATCATGTTTCCGCTTGGCGACATCCCGATGCACAAATAGATGCTGGATTAAATTTCGAGCATTACAAAGAAATTACCCAGACTGCGGAACGTGGTTTATTTGATGCCGTGTTTTTGGCTGACAGTCCAGGGGTTTGGGGTGGCTCTCCAGAAACTCAAAAACGTAATGGTAAACTCGTTCATTTCGAGCCAGTCACACTCTTTTCGGCCTTGTCTGCTGTCACCAACAACATTGGCTTTATTGCTACGGCTTCCACTACCTATGAAGAACCCTATACCCTAGCTCGGAAGTTTGCTTCTTTGGACTACTTAAGCAATGGCCGAGCAGGTTGGAATGTCGTCACAACAGGTAATGAAAACGCCGCAGCCAATTTCGGACTAGAGCATCATCCAGAACATAGCCAACGTTACGAACGGGCAGAAGAGTTTGTGCAAGTAGTCAAAGGGTTGTGGGATAGCTGGGAAGATGATGCTTTCATACGTGATCGAGAAGCTGGTATCTATTTCGACGCAAACAAACTACATATACTTAACCACCAAGGCAAACACTTTTCTGTTAAAGGCCCCTTGAATGTCGGCCGTCCACCACAAGGTTATCCAGTGATTGTCCAAGCTGGAGCTTCGGAAGCTGGACGAGACTTAGCTGCACGGACGGCTGAGGTGATTTTCACAGCCAATCAAACTCTAGCTGATGCTCAGGAATTTTATGCCGATGTCAAAGGCAGACTGGCAAAATATGGACGCTCTCCAGATGATTTGAAAATTATGCCTGGAGCCTTCCCCATCATTGGCCGGACTGAGGAAGAAGCCCAAGAAAAGTACGCATTCATTCAATCCTTAATTCATCCTGATGTTGCTTGGGGCATTTTAAGCAACTATTACAAAGGTGTTGATTTATCACAATATTCTCTAGATGATTTAGCGCCGGAATTACCCACCGATACCAACAATAATAAAAGTCGCTTGAAGTTAGTTAAAGATTTAGCGACTCGTGGAACTCTCACACTGCGCCAGTTGTATCTTGCTCTGGCTACTGCACGAGGCCACCGCACTATTATTGGTACTCCTGAAAGTATTGCTGATCAATTAGAGGAATGGTTTAACAAGGGTGCAGCAGATGGCTTTAACATCATGCCACCCATTCTACCCACAGGATTAGATGACTTCGTGAACTTAGTCGTTCCCATCCTCCAGAAACGCGGATTGTTCCGTACTGAATATGAGGGCAGTACCTTACGTGAGAACCTGGGACTACGTCGTCCGAGCAATCAATTTGCTGTCAAACAAGTGGATGAGAGATTGGTTTTGGTATAGATAAATAGGGCTTGCGGAAAACGTCTGATTGTTGGGGTAGGGAATGGGGAATAGGCAATAGGCAATAGGCAATAGGGAATGGAGGGTGGGGAATAGAAAAGAGTGGTGAGTTTCGAGTGCTGTGGATGTTTGTATGGTGAGTCCAGTTGTAGTGAATAGACCACCTCTCATATTCTCACTCAGTACTCATAACTCATTTCTCAGCACTGCTTTTGTCATTTATTTAAGGAAAAAATATGACTGAATATAGCAGATTGAAAACTTCTCGCTCGGCTGCAATCAAAGCCAAGTTGGATTATCCAGTAATTGACACCGATGTTCACACCAATGATTTCTCACCTGCGTTGGAAGATTACATCGCTAATTATGGTGGTGCAAAACTTGTAGACGCATTACGCAAAGCAGAATCTTCTCGTCTCAATTCCAAAGTCAACGGTAAAGACTGGTATCAACAAACTCCAGAAGAACGTCAATATAATCGGACAATTCGTTCTCCTTGGTGGGCGAGAGTTACCCGCAATACGCTAGATTTAGCTACCTATACTTTGCCGGAACTATTTTATGAGCGTCAAGCAGAACAGGGATCAGACTATTCTGTGTTGTTTCCTAACAATGTTTTAGCACCTGCTGGAGCTAGTCTAGAACATCGCCAAGCATTACAACGGGCGGTAAATCACTATCATGCTGACTTGTATCGCCAATATAGCGATCGCCTAACGGTAGTAGCTGGTATCCCCATGACTACCCCTCAAGAAGCAATTGAGGAGTTAGAGTTTGCCGTAAAAACACTAAGTTTAAAAGTAGCGAATATTCCTGGTGGTGTGAAGCGACCAATTAAAGCGATCGCTGATAAATATCCCGCCGATCAATATCCAGAAGTCGCTAAATATGCCTCTTACATTGACTTTTACGGATTGGATAGTGAATATGACTACGATCCATTCTGGGCTAAGGCAGTTGAGTTAGGTGTACCAATTACTACCCATTACGGTAGTCAAGGTTGGACTGGACGCTCCTCCATCAGCAACTACATGAACAACCACATCGGTCACTTTGCTGATGGTTCCCAAGCATTTGCTAAAGCACTATTCTTTGGTGGTGTAACTAAGCGTTTCCCACAATTGCGTATAGCTATGCTCGAAGGTGGCGCAGATTGGGGCGCACACGTCTACATTCATTTGGTAGACCGATTCTCTAAACGCAGTCTCCAAGGACTGCAAAACTATAACCCAGAATTGACAAACTCTGATGAGTTGTTCTTATTGTTTGAGCGTTTTGGTAGCGAATTCCTAGCAGCACATCCACTAAGTAAAGAAGAATTGACAAAGAGCGTCTTGGGTTCTTCCTTCAACCGTCATAGCAGATCACCTATTGGTAGTGAACTAGAAGACTTTGCGGCGGCGGGGATTGAAACTATCGAAGATATCCGCGATCGCTGGGTAAATAGTTTCTTCTTCGGTTCCGAGTCTGACGATCGCACCATCAGCGCAGCATTCAACGACAAAGCCAATCCCTTGGGTGTGAAAATCAACGCTATCTACTCCTCAGATGTCGGTCACTGGGATGTACCTGATTTGACAGATCCTCTGGCAGAAAGCTGGGATTTAGTGCAAGAAGGCGTGATTTCTGAAGCGGACTTTAAGGCTTATGTCTTCGCTAATCCCTACAAGTTCTACACCCAAGCCAACCCCGACTTCTTCAAGGGTACGGCTGTTGAGTCTAAAGTACCTACTTCCCAAGTAGATAAGAAGCTTGTAATAGCCTAAGAGGTTGTTTGAAAAGTCAAAAAGTATACTAGAAACCCCTCTCCAAACCTCTCCCCGACACGGAGAGAGGCTTTGAAACCCTTATTTTCTTGTTCCCCTTCCCTAGTAGGGAAGGGGTTAGGGGTTAGGTTTTTGAGATTTTGGTGTTACGCATGATACTTTTCAAACATCCTCTGAGAGTGCTGAGTTAAAAGTGCTGAGTACTTTACTCAGTACTTAACCCAACCTAAATCTGACTTTCTTAATTACGAATTACGAATTGGTACTACAACTATGGCTATCGAACATCGCTCTGGTTTATTGCCTTATCTGTTCTCGGTTGCCTCTTCTGATGCTAACAAACCCGCGCCCTTGGTATTGTTTTTGCATGGAGCGCGCGATCGCGGCAATGATTTAAATATACTGTTGAAATGGGGTTTACCTCGTTTCGTCAATGAATCAAGCCCTTTACCTTACTTCTTTTTAGCGCCCCAACTTCCTGAAGGACAGACTTGGGTAGAGCGAGAATCAGATGTCATCGCTTTGTTGGATAATTTTATTGCCTCCCGATCTATCGATCCGTCCCGTGTTATCTTATCTGGATTCAGTTTAGGTACGGCGGGAGCATGGCACATCGGCGCTTCTCATGGCGATCGCTTTGCTGGTTTAGTCGCCGTGTCTGGTCGTGTTCCCCAAACTTTAGAACCAAATCAACTAGCTGCACTCAAAGAAATTCCTATTCAAATATTCCAAGGTGCTAAGGACGAAAAACTGTCAATTGAAGATACCCAGAAGATTGTCGATACCTTGCGAGTCGCCGGCGGTCAAGTAGATTTTACTGTATTAGCTGAAGGCGATCATTTTATTGCCGATGAAGTTTATAGTGACCCCAAGCTGCAACAGTGGTTTGTTTCACAAAGCCGTCGCACTTCTGTTGCTGTGTGATGCTTTATGTCTTACGCATCATCTGAACACTGGAACGAATTCTTCTCTAAATGTAAGGATGCTGGCGCTGATTTAGATTGGGGAACTCAATGGACGAAGTTTCACCTTCCGTTTCTCAAGTCCCCCAACATTAAAACTGTGCTTGACCTTGGTTGTTTTTTACAATGATTGAGATTGACAGCTACACAATCTATCACTCACCTAATGCGTATATTGGCATCACATTGTTAAATCGCGCTTTATGTGGGATACCCGTTGTAGTCAAGCGTCGCCCAATTTATATACCCAAAGAACGGGGAATCATGGTGGCAGACCTATTAGGCAGTAAAGAAACTCCTGTTCAAGGATCTTATCATCGAGAAGATTGCATCCGTTGGGCCGAGAAATTTGGGATCGAACTGCATTTAATCACTCGTGATCTCTTTCAAGAGCGTGCAAAGAGATGGGTTGCGTCGTCTTTGAATCGAGAAGAACTACCAGCCCGTGTTTATTATGCAGCTGTTGGATCTGGAAAAGAATCATTATTAGATCAAGCTTTCTTTCGTGCTGCTTGGGTAGATGAGATGGATGTAAATGAAGAGGAAGTTGTTAAACACTGTATATCCTCCTCTGGTCTGGATTGCGAGTATATTTTAAACCGCGCTTTCACTATTGAAATTACTCAAATGTTGAACCATTCAATAGATTTGTTTATCAAGGCAGCCTGTCCGGGTGTACCTACTTGGGTAATCGAAGGTGAGCGTTTCTGGGGTAAAGACCGTGTGGATTGGTTGGTAGAAAAGGTGCGCTCAATACTCCCAGAGTAAATTTTACATAGCTATATTTTCCTGGGAAATCAATTCAACAATTTCTCAATTAACTACAAATTCATGACCTTACCAACAACTAAACTCGGTCAAACCGGATTAACGGTTTCCCGTCTATGTCTCGGTACAATGACTTTTGGATTGCAGACAGACGAAGAAACCTCAAGACAAATCCTCGACACTGCTGCCGATGCTGGCGTTAACTTTCTCGATACAGCCGATGTTTATCCTCTTGGTGGGGGACTGGCGACGGCTGGACGTACCGAAGAAATCATTGGACGTTGGCTCAAAGGCAAACGTGAACATTTTATCTTGGCTACTAAGTGTGTGGGACGAGTGGGAACTGCTCCTTGGGATCAGGGTGCTTCACGCAAACATATCTTAGATGCTATTGATGCTTCCCTGAGACGATTAGGAACTGATTATGTTGACTTGTACCAATTACATTCTGATGATGCCTCAACCCCTCTCGATGAAACACTAGCAGCATTAGATACAATTGTGCGGGCTGGTAAGGTACGTTATATTGGGGTTTCTAACTTTTTGGCATACCGACTTGCACGGGCTTTAGGTCGTGCAGAGGTGCGAAATTTAACTCGTTTTGTCTCAATTCAACCCCGCTATAATCTCCTATTCAGGGAGATTGAGCGAGAACTTTTGCCCTTAGCTAAAGAAGAAGGATTAGGTGTAATTCCTTACAATCCTTTAGCAGGTGGTTTACTAACAGGTAAACACAATCTGGCTAACGGCCCTACAGCAGGTACACGTTTTACTTTGGGTGCTGCGGCGGAACGTTATCAAGAGAGATATTGGCGCGATCGCGAGTTCAATACTGTAGAAGAATTACGTACAGTGGCAGAATTTGCGGGATTATCGCTCACTACTCTAGCAGTGGCTTGGGTGTTAGCTAATCCCATCATTACTGCGCCGATTATTGGTGCTAGTCGTCCAGAACAACTAATTGACACTCTCAAAGCAACAGAACTCAAACTGGACGACAATTTGCAACAAAAGCTAGACGACATCACTGCCGAATATCGTCGGGGAGATGCTCTGCGTTAGTACAATTTTCCATCCCAAATATTTCATCTATTAAACAGCTATGATTAAACGCCGTCGTTTTTTAAATGTTGCTGGATCTGGTTTGGGCGGTTTCTCTCTGGCTTATTTGTTGGGAAGTTGTAGTCAACAAAGCCAAAATAATGCGGCAAACAGTACCAGTTCTCTGGAGATTAAAACGAAAGTTCTCCGCATGGGTTATCAAAGTGCGGGGGATCTTGTTCGTAATCGCAAAGTTTTAGAAAAACGCTTAGATCCTTTGGGAATCAAAGTGGAATGGTTGCAATTTGCCCAAGGGCCGCAACTCATGGAGGGGATGGCTGCACGTCGGGTTGATATCGGTTCAGTGGGAGAAACCCCACCAATTTTTGCCCAAGTTGCCGGATCAAATATTGTTTATGTTGTGGGTACACAAAGAACGCCAAACACAGGCAGAAGCAGTGTAATTGCTGTGCCACCAGAATCTCGACTGACAAAGTTTGAGGAGATTAAAGGGCAAGAAGTTTACTTTCAAAAAGGTTCGGCATCGCACTATTTTATTCTCAGAGCGTTGCAGTCGATTGGCTTGACTATCAAAGATATCAAAATCAAAAGTATACCGACTATCGAAGCGCGGGCTGCTTTTTTGGAAGGTCAAATTCCAGTTTGGATGACCAATGATCCACATTATGCGATCGCTGAAAAGATGAATCGGATTCGTGTCCTCAAAGATTCTGTAGGACTAGATTCTCCTGGTAGTTATTATATTGGCGATCGCCAGTTTGCCGAGGAAAATCCTGGCTTACTAAAAATCATCATTGAAGAACTACACGCTCTTGATAAGTGGGCAAGTCTGAATCGAAATGAAGTGAAAAAATTGATGGTTACAGAACAAAAACTCGATGAAGATGTAGCTGAGAGGGTGATGTCTCGACGCACTTTTGCTGGACGTAGAGGTTTAAGTCCGGCACTGATAGCAGAACAACAACGTGTAGCAGATTTGTTCTTTGAAGTGGGTGTAATACCCAAGAAAATTGATATTAAACAAGCATTACTACCGCCTGATCTATATGCTGCCATCACACCCGCAGAAATTATGGTTTAGTTAATGACGAAAAAGGTAAAACTGTCTAAATCTTTTCCACGTGCTGCGAATGCGCCAAATTTACCTGATACACCATTCAGGTTTATTTGCTATTTCGTTAACCAGTTTCGCTGGTGGTATCTATTAATGGTAATCTTGGAGGCATTGCACGCAACTTGTGGGATTATGTTGCCCTATGCCATTGGTGAGATCATCCGCACCGTCACGCGATCGCCAGGAAACAACAAACCCATTCTGGATGCTATCAGCCAACCCCTGATATTATTTACTGCCTTGAGTATAGGTGAAGTTGTCTTTGGGCGATCGGCGGGACTGTTGCAAACAATCCTCCATCCTGTCCACAGACAGCACATTGTTCGCTCCCTCTACGCTTACCTACAACATCATTCCCATCGTTATCTGAGCAGTAGTTTTGCCGGCGCTTTGGCACATCGCATCGCGGAAACTTCTTTGGGTGTAACTCAGACGATGCAAATGCTGATTACGGAATTTATGTCTGTGATCATTGTGCATATGGTTGCCACGATTTTACTGTATCGTGCCTATCCTCCCTTGGCTGCCTTTGTCGGCCTGTGGGCAGTTCTGTTCATCAGTGTTTCTTTCTGGTTAGCTACTCGCTGCCGAGTTTACTCCCGCAAAGCCGCAGCCGCCAGAAGTGAGACAACTGGCATAATTGTCGATGCAGTCACCAATCTCAGTAGTAGCCGACTATTTGCTCGTTTGGGTTTTGAACGACGTTATTTGAATGAGCAATTAAGACAAGAACTCAAAGAAGTAAGGAAATCCAACTGGTATTCAGAGCGAATTCGCTGGTTTCAGTTTATCTCTGCCGCCATTTTGAAAATCGGCACTCTGTATTACTCAGTTTCTCTCTGGAGTCAAGGATTAATTGCTACGGCTGACTTTGTGGTTGCTACTAGTTTGTCGCTATTAATTATCAGTGAAGCCCGCAACTTGAGCCGACGGTTTATAGAATTTTTTGAACATATCGGTAATGTGGCCAATGGTGTATTGACAATTGTTCAACCCCATGAGTTGATTGATCGGGAACAAGCGATCGCCCACTCAATCACCCAAGGGAAAATTGAGTTCCGGCAAGTCAATTTCAATTACACAGACGGTAAGAACGTATTTGAGAATCTCTCAATCACCATTCAATCAGGAGAGCGTGTGGGATTGGTGGGTTTCTCTGGTTCGGGCAAATCTACTTTTGTGAATCTGATTTTGCGTCTATTTGATCCCCAATCAGGACAAATTCTCATTGATGGAGTCGATATTCGAGATATGACTCAAGATGCTCTCCACGCTCAGATTAGTCTGATTCCTCAAGATCCATCTCTGTTTCATCGCACATTGATGGAAAATATTCGCTACGGACGCATAGATGCAACTGACGAGCAAGTAATTGCCGCAGCACGCAAGGCCTATGCTCACGATTTTATTACCCAGATCAAAGAAGGTTATCATTCTCTAGTGGGTGAGCGTGGTGTAAAATTATCTGGAGGGCAAAGACAACGGATTGCGATCGCCAGAGTTATCCTCAAAGATGCACCAATCCTGATCCTCGATGAAGCTACTTCCAGCCTCGATTCCATCACCGAAAAAGCGATTCAAGACACTTTAGATTTAGCAATGAATGGGAAAACTGTCATTGTCGTCGCTCACAGGCTATCTACCATTGCTCATCTAGACCGCATTTTAGTATTTGATCGAGGTCGGATTGTTGAAGATGGCAACCATACTCAACTCCTGGCACGCGGCGGTGCTTACTATAGGTTATGGAAAATGCAAGCAGGTGGATTCTTACCTGTAGAAGCCACTAATCACGACATATCTAAACTACCAACAGGATAGAGGCGATCGCAACTCTAGCAATACTGTAACTTTCATAGGAGTTGGAATTATTTTTGAGAATTTGGCAGGGAACTCGTTTAACGTGAGTTCGACGGAACCTAACCCCAACCCCTTCCCTACAAGGGAAGGGGCTAAAAATCTATATCTTAGTAAAGAAAAAAAAGTAGGGTTTTAAGCCTCTCCCCGACACGAGGAGAGGTTTGGAGAGGGGTTTTTTCAACCGTCGAACTCACGTTCGTTTAGGGTTGAATATTGATCCTAGTGCTGTTTGAACGAGAAATTGGCAAGAAGTACAGACAAGAAAGCAGAGAAGAATAACTAATGACTAATAACTAATGACTAATAACTAATGACTATTGACTAATGACTATTGACTATTAAGATGATTAATCCATTCAGAAGTACTGATGACTTTACTAATAAATGTATCTTGAGCAACTAAAGTAGCTCTGTGCAGTTCTTCATCACTAGCAACACCTGCATTATTTTTAAAAGCCAGGGTTCCTGTTGCATCACACAGAAACTCGACAGCAAAACCCAGATGAGAAGCTTGCCTAGCTGTTGTATCACAACACATTTGAGTCATATATCCAGCAATAACAACAGTATCAATTTCTCTTTGTCTTAGCCACGTCTCTAACTCAGTACCTGTAAAACTTCCTGGTAAATTTTTGTCAATTAAGAGAGCGTATGGACGTTTGGCAATCTCTGGGTGCAGTTCCCATTCTGGGCTACCTTTTTGAAAAATGGGAGAATCTGCTTGTGGCTGTGTGTGTCTGACTACAATCACGGGAATGCCACGCTCATGAGCAATATTCATTACTTGCAGAATATTATCTAAGTTTCCTGACGGATATGTCACTGGTAGTTTTCCAGTAAAGTATTCGTTTTGGACATCAATTACTAGTACAGCGCGTTTCATCTTGATTCTTCTGGAATGCAACATTTACATAGTGTAGGCGATCGCATCAACTGTTACCATTTCACGTTAATCATGATACACATAAACTATGTAGAGACGTTGCAATGCAACGTCTCTACTGTTCACATTTAAAGGAAATTGGTATGACAAGCTCAATCTTGATAATTCAGTCAATATTATGCTTAATTGCCAATTTGATTTCATCAGGATGAGCGTCTGCATACACCAAAGCATTAGCTAAATCCGTAGTTGTAATGAGATGACTAGAGTAGGGAACCATTATTTATTCGTAAACTGGGTGATTAATTTTGACAACCTATAATTCAGTATTACTGAAGTCCAAAATTATTTATTTATACTAATATTTTGTTGGAGCTTATCATTTAAGAGTAAGATTTAGTACCTAATGGATTGGAGAATATTGGGTGAAAATTCTCGTAGTTGAAGATGACAATTGCAGTGCTAAAATTCTGGAACAGGTGCTAACTAAGCTTAATTACAAAGCTGAGATAGCAAAAGATGGCGAAACTGGGCTGGCGTTAGCACAACAATTTGACTATGACTTGTTGATACTAGACATAATGCTGCCAAAACTGGATGGTGTGAGTCTTTGTCACCAGTTACGCCTACAAGGTCATCAAATGCCCATTCTCATGTTAACTAGTCAAAGTGATATGAGTGTGCGTGTCAATAGTTTAGAAGTAGGGGCAGATGACTATATTGTAAAACCCTTCAATTTATCTGAACTGATTGCGCGAATTCGGGCATTATTGCGACGAGGGAAAACAATCTCCACAAAAGTACTGACTTGGGAGAATTTGCGACTCGATACTACTACTAAAGAGGTGGTCTATGCTGGAAAGCGTCTGCATTTGACACCTAAAGAATATGGGTTATTGGAAATTTTTTTGCAAAATCCCCGCAGAGTATTTAGTAGAAGTGTTTTGTTGGATAAAATTTGGTCTAATGATGAGTTTCCTGGTGAAGAAGCGGTAACAACCCAAATTAAAGGTTTAAGGCAAAAATTAAAAACTAACGGGATGAAGGCGGATTTTATCGAAACAGTTTATGGGTTAGGCTATCGCTTAAAGGAAGAGACAAAATCTCCCAGTTATGAAGTGACACAAAAGCAGCAAGCTGAGGCTAACGTCATGTCCTTAGTGAGCAAGATGGGTGAAGAGTTTTTAGAGACAATACCACAAAGATTAGGATTAATTGAACAAGCGATCGCTCAAATATCCAACTTAACTCCCGATAGTCAGATAATCCAACAAGCACAAATGGAGGCGCACCGTTTAGCTGGTTCTTTAGGATGTTACGGTTTTTGTGAATCCTCGAAAATAGCACAAAATATCGAGCAGTTACTAGAAAAATGCCACACAGAACCACAAAATATAGCTTTGCAGTTGACAGCATTAATTAAATCATTACAACAAAGCTTGCAAAAACCTCCCTCTGTCTCTAGTACTGTACCAGTTTCAGGTTTAGGTAGGGAACAGGCGACAGGTAACAGGTGACAGAAAAGAAGGAAAGTAGAGGTGTACTGACTTTTTTGTGTAAGCACAGGCTACGCCAACAAAAATCAAATATGAGTCCTATATTAACTACTGACTACTGACTACTGACAAATCAGCTTTTAATTTTACCCAAGTGAAAAAGGGAATGGCTAAGAGTTGAGTTGCCGAAGAAAAAACAATTAAGGTAGAGATGGAATGATCGTATAAAACTCCCATGAGAGTGCTGCCGAGAAACCAAGCTACACCATAACCAGTACTGAAGATACCATAAGCTGTGGCGCGTTTGTGCTTGGGAACCATACCAGCGATCGCTGCTTTTAAAATTGATTCTTGTGCGCCCATACCGATACCCCAAAATGCTATACCTAAAAGTGCCAAATTAGCATCTCCCAGAAATACCAGTGGAGCAAACAAACATGAGAGAAAAGCGGCGATGATTAAGATAGAAATACCCAATTTATCAAACAGATAACCAAATATAAGGGCAGCTATAGCATCAATACCCATAGCAAAAGCATAAAACAAAGGTATGGTTTGTCCAGAAGCGATCGCTGATTTTTGAAAATGAAAAGCAATCAAGGGAAAATCCGCATATCCAGCTGCAATAATCGCTACCGCACCTAAATAAATCCAAAATATGCGTGGTAATCCTTCTTGCTGTTTTTGTTCCTCGGTTTCTTCTTCAAAGTCACTGGGATTAGGATAAAGAAATTGTAAAACCAATAACACAATCAATCCCAAAATCGCAGGTACAATCAAAATTGAAAACCCGTTACGATACTCTCCATAAAAATAGACCATTGCTGCTACAGCCAAAGGCCCCATAACAGCACCAGTTTGATCCATCGCCTCATGTAAACCAAAGCCAAAGCCTCTGCCAATTTGACTAACACCGTGGGAAAGCAGTGCATCTCGTGGGGGAGTACGCACTGCTTTACCAGTACGTTCCGCCATCATTAAACCTGCGGCTGCTTCCCACCTGCCAGTGAAAGCTAAGAGTGGCACGACGGCTGTGTTTAAAATGTAGCCTAAAGTTGTGATTCCCCAGTACTTACGTGACTGGTCACTTAAATAACCAATCACTAGCCGCAAACCGTAGCCAATTAACTCGCCAAAACCAGCTACTAATCCGACTACAGTGCCGCTAGCACCTAAAACTTCTAAGTAAGCTCCTGTAATACTACGCGCTCCTTCATAGGTAGCATCCGCACAAAGGCTAACAAATCCCAATAAAATTACAAATCTCAATGCAGCTGATTTTTGTGGCATACCATTCTTTGTTATTTACGGCTTTCATATTGAAGCACATGATGTCAAAAAACAGTTGCCAATGAACTTTGCTATCAGAAAATTTATGCTTGCTGTTAATACCATTTCACGTTAATCATCATGCACATGAATTATGTAGAGACGTTGCATTGCAACGTCTCTACTGTTTCTTGATAAATAGGCTCCAAATGATTTTTAAAGAGTGATGAGATGTAGCTTCTCTTAGAGACTGACGTTAAAGTAATGCCGTTTACAGTATTTTCATAGATGAATAATTTATTAGTTAATTAGGCTTAGATGAAAAATGATGAGGTGGGAATTTTGAATCAGAATTTAATCAGCTTTATCAGTTTTATAATTGCTATTAGCTTTAGTATTGCTGCCATTATTCTTATTCAATCACTTAATATACCTGCATTTATTACATTAAGTGCTTCTCTGTTGAGTAGCTCTATTTTAATCATTTTTATTTTTATACATAACCTAATATCACATTTTAAGTAGTTATACATTTTAAATAAATTGCATAAAAATTCCTCTGGTAATTAGCCAGAGGAGAAATATAAGAATTCTCTAATTAGGATGTTCTTTACTTACTTAGGATAGCAAAATCTATCAATTAAGATGTGCCAAAATGGCAAAAAACTCCCCTTGAGTTAGATGAGGATGTTTGAGCAATAGCCAAGAGTACTAATAACCAGAGTCACGGGTATTCTTTGATTCTTGGATAATGACTTGCGATCGCTGTACATTAATTCTTGATCCATCTCTAGCAATTTGCTGCTGAGAAAACATCTCTCTCAACACCATTGCCGGATCTACATAGTTATTGGCATACTTCATACCCCAATGGAGGTGTGGGCCAGTGGTACGTCCAGTCATCCCGACTCTACCAATTCTTGCGCCGGTGGGTATGGTTTGACCTTCCCAGATTTGGATACCACCTGCTCTATCAATCAAAAAACGCCGCCCAGAAGCACTATCAACATAACCCTCCATATGACAATAAGTGTGTTCCCATTCTCCTGATTTGATGACTATGTGAGTACCGCAAGCAGTGCGATCGCTTACCTTGACAACTGTACCACCCCACCAATTACGAATGTAGCTACCCTGTGGTGCAGCAATATCTAAACCACTATGAAATTCCCAATTAACGCCGCCTGTAGCCGAACGACGATAGCCAAAAGGAGATGTATATGCTTGAAAGTTCTCTACAGGGAAAGACGCTGCTAGCCAACCACCTTTGGCTGTTTTGTTTTGCTGTGCTTCTCTGGCTATAACAACTTTAGCTGCGGGTGATAAAGTGATGAAACCAACAATATTTAAACCTAATGCTAATAGCATGGCTCCAGAAAGTGCTACTTTTTGTTGCCTATTATTCATGCCGTTAATTCCTCAAGCCACCTAATATCATCAACAGAATTTTATGTGAATTTATGGTAAATTTAGACGCAATTCTCAGAGAGAATTTACATCCAACTATGGCAAAAAATGTGCTTTACATGGCTGACTGGAATTAATATTTAAGTATGTACTGAGAAATTTTGATGTCTTCCGTCAAACAGCTTACGACATCCGGCTTTAAGCTGTCAAATTTCTCATAAACGGGATGGCACAAGATGGCTATTTGCTGGTGAACAACTGTTTATTGATGTAAAATAGAGAGAGATTTATGGTAATACTTACGTATATAGAAAAGTAGGTTGGGGAGCCACTCACGTAGGCGGGTTTCCCACGCCACTTACTCATGGAGGAAACCCCCAAGACCGCAGTGGCTCGACTTAAGTGAAGTGGCTCTGTAGGCTTTGCGTAACCCAACATAATCTAAGGAACACAACGTATATCTTAGTTTTGAGTGAAGCGATCGCCATACTCAAGCTACAATTTTTTTGCCACATTTTAGGCTTGCCATGCCAGTAGTGGTGTGACAAGCCTAAAAGGACAGTATTACGCAAGCAAAATATTTAGATTGAGTTGCAAATGTTGAACAAGCGATCGCCTTTGAGGCTAGCACAGATACACAACTTGCTAAAAATTAAGTAGGTGTACCAGAGACAACAGTAAAATTAGTATTACTCAAAACCACACGATTAGAGAACAAAGCAATCTGCACCTGTGCAGTCGCACCACTACCATCAGAGTCAAAAGACAAAGCACCAGTAGCTTGATTGTAGATAAAACGCTGAGTAGAGTTATCAGCCGCACTCCCCAAACGGAACAAACCGGCATCCAGTGTTCCAGCTTGACTTAAGCCAAACTCAGAACCCAACAACAGCACCGTCTCACCCGCCTGGAAATCCAAGATAGTATCAAAAGCACTCCTACTTCCCGTCAAATCAAAAGTATCGATACCCACACCACCAACAAGGGTGTCATTCCCCGCACCACCAATCAGCAAATCATTTCCCCCTTCACCAGAGAGATAGTCACCACCACCATTGCCTGTTAGAGTATTATTCCCAGCATTACCAACTAAACGATTACTGACATCATTCCCAGTACCATTAATATTGCCACTTCCCACCAAAGTTAAATTCTCAAAATTAGTAGCCAGAGTGAATTCCACACTAGAGATAACAGTATCTGTACCCTCATTAGCAGCTTCTGTAATCACATCACTAACACTATCTATCTCATAGATATCATTGCCAGCACCACCATTGAGGGTATCATTACCACTACCACCATCAAGGCGATCATTACCAGCACCACCATTAAGGGTATCATTACCACCTTGTCCAACTAACCAGTCATCACCATCACCACCATTTAAAGTATTGCTGGCATTATTGCCGAAGATTTGGTTATTGAGACTATTACCAGTACCATCGATAGCAGCATTACCAATCAAGGTGAGGTTTTCCAGGTTTTCTCCCAGCGTCCAAGTGATAGAAGAGTTGACTTTATCTCTAGTTCCGCCTTCGGCAGTTTCGGTGATGGTGTCACCTATACTATCAACAGTGTAGATGTCGTTGCCATTGCCACCGATGAGGGTGTCATTACCAGGGCCACCATCGAGGTTGTCGTTACCTTCACCACCATTGAGAGTGTCGTTACCTTCGTTACCGTAGAGTAAATCATTGCCTTCACCACCGATGATAGTGTCGTTACCTGCACCACCGAAGGCGTAGTCATCACCTGTACCACCATCAAGATAGTCGTTACCACCTTTGCCAATGAGGTAATCGTTGCCTTCTCCACCTAAGATATTGTCATCATTCTCTGTGCCGTAGATGATGTCTGCTCCTGATGAACCTGTCAAGGCGGCTTTGACTACTAAAGCAAAGATATCACTTTCACTAGCAGTCGCTTTATCTGTGGCGGTGACTTTAATGTTGAGAGTGCTAACGTCTTGAGCGCTTGGTGTTCCAGAGAAGGTTTGAGTATTTGGGTTGAAACTCAACCAAGTGGGGAGATTATCGCCATTTTCTAAAGTAGCAGTGTAGGTGAGGCTATCATCTGGGTCAGTGTCAGTAAAGGTGTTGGCGGGTAGGGTAAAGTTAAAGACGACGGTTTGGATAGCGTTTTGGTCAGAGATAGGGTTGGTAAGCGTAGGGGGGTTGTTAGGTTTATCAGTGATAGTGAGGGTAGCTGCATTGCTATTTAGCAGCACTGTTAGGTTGTTGTTGCCGTAGTTGGCGTTGACCAAGTCGAGTTTGCCGTCGCCGTTGAAGTCTCCTACTGCTACTGAAGTGGGAAATAAGCCGACGCTGTAGGTAGAAACCGAGCCAAAGTTGCCATTGCCTTGCCCTAAAAGCACTGTCAGGTTTCCACTACTATTGTTTACATTAATCAAGTCGAGTTTGCCGTCGCCGTTGAAGTCTCCTACTTTTACCGACACGGGACTTATGCCGACGCTGTAGGTAGAAACCGAGCCAAAGTTGCCATTGCCTTGTCCTAACAGCACTGTCAGGTTGTGACTGCCAGCGTTGGCAATGACCAAGTCGAGCTTGCCGTCGCCGTTGAAGTCTCCTACTGCTACTGAATTGGGTTGTGAGCCGAAGATGTAAGTAGAAGCAGAGCCAAAGCTGCCATTGCTTTGCCCTAACAGTACCGTCAAGCTGTCGCCGTTGTTTGCACTGACCAAGTCAAGTTTACCGTCGCCGTTGAAGTCTCCTACTGCTACTGACAAGGGACTTAAACCGACGGTGTAAGTGGCAGTAGAGCCAAAGCTGCCATTACCTTGCCCTAACAACACTGTCAGTTTGTTGCCGAAAAAGTTGGCACTGACCAAGTCGAGCTTGCCGTCGCCGTTGAAGTCTCCTAGCGTCACTGAATAAGGAGCGAAGCCGACGGTGTAGGTGGAAGGTGAGCCAAAGCTGCCATTACCTTGCCCTAACAGCACTGTCACGTTGTTGCTGTCGTAGTTGGCACTGACCAAGTCGAGCTTGCCGTCACCGTTGAAGTCTCCTACTTCCACTGACCGGGGACGTGAGCCGACGCTGTAGGTGGAAAGAGAGCCAAAGCTACCATTACCTTGCCCTAACAGCACTGTCAGGTTGTCGCTGTCTAAGTTGGCACTGACTAAGTCGAGCTTGCCGTCGCCGTTGAAGTCTCCTACTGCTACTGAATAGGGAAGTGAGCCGACGGTGTAGGGGGAGGTGGTGGCGGGGGTAAAGTTAACGGTGCTGTTAGAGCCGAGGATGTAGTCGGAGCCGGCTGTGAGGTTGACGATGACGGTTTCGTTGGGGTCAGTGACAGCATCTTGACTGGCTTGGACTGTGAGGGTGGCTGTGGTTTGTCCTGCGGCGATGGTGAAGGTGTTGGCGGTGATATTGGTGATATTTGTGCCGGCGACTAGGGTGTAGTCGCTGCTGGTGGCGGTGCTGCCTGTGGTGTCGAAGTTGATGACTAACCCACCTGTGGGGGCTGGGGTGTCTAGGGTAATAGTGAAGCTACCATTAGCACCACCTTCAGTTGGGTTGCTGCCTGCACTGATGCTGACCTTGGGTGTGGTGTTTTGCAGTACTGTCAGGTCGTTGCTGCCTTGGTTGGCATTGACTAAGTCGAGCTTGCCATCGCCGTTGAAGTCTCCTATTGCTACTGACCGGGGATTTGTGCCGACGGTGTAGGTGGAAACAGAGCCAAAGCTGCCATTGCTTTGCCCTAACAGCACACTCAGGTTGTTGCTGCCGAGGTTAGGACTGACCAAGTCGAGTTTGCCGTCGGCGTTGAAGTCTGCTATTGCTACTGAAATGGGATTTGAGCCAACGGTGTAGGTGGAGGCGGAACCGAAGCTGCCATTGCTTTGTCCTAACAGTACACTCAGGTTGTTGCTGTCGTAGTTGGCACTGACCAAGTCGAGCTTGCCGTCGCCGTTGAAGTCTCCTACTGCTACTGAAAAGGGACGTGAGCCGACGCTGTAGGTGGAAACAGAGCCAAAGCTGCCATTGCTTTGCCCTAACAGTACTGTCAGATTGTCGCTGCCTTCGTTGGCACTGACTAAGTCGAGCTTGCTGTCGCCGTTGAAGTCTCCTACTGCTACTGACTCAGGAAGTAAGCCGACGCTGTAGGTGAAAACAGAGCCAAAGCTGCCATTGCTTTGCCCTAACAGTACTGTCAGGTTGTTGCTGAAATAGTTGGCACTAACCAAGTCGAGCTTGCCGTCGCCGTTGAAGTCTCCTACTGCTACTGAAAAGGGACGTGAGCCGACGCTGTAGGTGGAAACAGAGCCAAAGCTGCCATTGCTTTGCCCTAACAGTACTGTCAGGTCGTTGCTGTCAGAGTTGGTACTGACTAAGTCGAACTTGCCGTCGCCGTTGAAGTCTCCTACTGCTACTGAGGAGGGATTTGAGCCGACGGTGTAGGTGGAAACAGAACCAAAGCTACCATTGCTTTGCCCTAACAGTATTGTCAGGTTGTCGCTGAAGTAATTGGCACTGACTAAATCGAGCTTACCGTCGCTGTTGAAGTCTGCTACTGTCACCGACAGGGGAGTTGAGCCGACGCTGTAGGTGGAGGCAGAGTCGAATGACGGTAATATTCCAGGGTAGGCAATTGTGGCTGCTGTGGTGATGGCTAGGGTGGTGGATATCTCACCTCTGACTACTTCTAGTTCCCAACTGCCTCCTTGTTGGCTATTGCCGACTTTATTTGTAGCGGCGGCAATATTTGCTTCTGTCAGTTGGTGTAGTTGGTTGATGAAGGCTTGTCCTGTTTCACCTTGGGCTAGTTCACAGCTATAGATAAGTAAATCTGTGATTTGCCACTGCTGTAGTTGCTGTTGGTAATGGTGCAGGTTATCTAGGTTGAGTTGGGTGTTGCCTAGTTGCAAGTTGCCTGGGCTACCGTGAGCGATGATTTGCAGGCTGTGGATTTGTTGCTGGCTAATCAGGGCGGTAATTTGCTCGATGCCATCTTGCTGGGGGTGGAGGATGAGTACTGGTGTTGTGGGTGCGATGCCTGTTAGTAGTAATTGATAGTCTGGCACTCCTGCGTCGATGACAATCAGGGTTGTGTTTTGGAGTGAGGTTTCAATATTTGTGGGTGTTTTTGTGAGTGTCATGTTTGTGTTCTGAAGATTTAGTATAAGTGAGATATTCATGAGGAATTAGATCCCCGATTTTTTGAAGAAGTCAGGGATCTGAGTGTTGTGTGAACAAGAATCAGAATGTCTTGATGATTACTCTATGTGCTAGTGGTAATACTCAAATAAATATATACGTGTATCCTTGATAGTTGGTTATAACTTAGATACATTGCCGCGTCAATTGAAAATACATAGGACTTACGCACTGAACCAAAAAACCTTGCTGAGGGTAGTCAATAGTCCATATTGGCAATGTTAATCAATACATTCACAATGTCAGTCAATACATTGGCAGTGTTAGTCAATACATTCACAATGTCAGCCAGTACATTAGCAATGTCAGCCAGTACATTAGCAATGTCAGTCAATACATTGGCAATGTCAGCCAGTACATTAGACATCTGGTGAAAATGAATGTAGAGACGTTGCAGTGCAACGTCTCTACAAGGATTTCGGGCAACGCAGAATTAAATTCTGTCGATGGCAATAGGTAATATAGCGGTGCGTTGTCAGTTACTTTCTCCCTTTCTTACCTCGTTGCCAACTTTGGCTATTAGCTGGTTTGTTAAATTCGCCTTGGGGAAAAAGTCGTTTTTCTAATTCTTCGTAACTACCTTCAAAGTCACAATGACCATAGAGGGGACATTTTTGACAATACACGCTTTTAGTGTATCGTTCTAAGTTTTCGCGGTTGAAAAAATATGGTTTATGACTGAAAGTACTGGCTACCCATTGCCATGACATATTATTACTGGCAGGATCACCATCTAAAAGGTGTTCTAAAAACCATTTAGCCCCTGCTTGCCAGCGAATGCGTCGCCAATGGACAATGTAGGCAGCTAGCCACATCCGCAGATGATTGTGCAGGTAGCCAGTATCTTGTAATTCGCGGCTAAAGTTGTCAATGCAAACTAATCCTGTATTTCCTGCTGTGATATCTGCTGGCAAATCTGGTGCGTATTCGCTGGGAGTGTAACCAGTCTTATATTCTTCTTGGTCTTGCCAGATACCATTGCCGAGCTTGATATATAATCTTTGCCAGTAATCCCGCCAACCTAACTCATTAATGAGTTTTGTCGCTTCATCTGGATGACTAACTTGATCAAGTACATAATCACGAATTTCTCGCAGACTCAAAACTCCATAGCGGATGTAGGGTGAAAGTCGAGTGACATCGCCAGTTAAAAAGTTACGTGTTTTTGCGTATGCTACTGGGTTAACTTTTCTGAGAGCTGTTTGTGCAGCTTTTCTGCCACCTATGATATGACTGATTTCCTGACTCCTGGCTGCTGCTTGCGGGAACTGTTCCCGCAAATAAGCGATTAATTCCTCTCGATTACCAAATTCACGTAGCATAAATTCACGTATTTATAAACTTATCCAGCTGACAACATCTATTCTTAGAGGGTGTTTGAAAAGTTTCAGTAAGTAGAAAAATGTCATTCTGACTGGAGCGGAGCATCAGGAAGAATCTAGGTTTTGTGGCACATACCGAGATGTTTCATTCCGCTACGCTGCATTCAACATGACAAAGAGACAGACTTTTCCAACGTCCTCTTAGCAACTTAAATAAGTATGTTAGCGTACTTGTGTTGAAAATTTGAGCCACAGAGAAGCAAGAGATGGGGCAAAGACTCACCAACGCCATCCCAGCAGCACGTATCCTGATCTTCTACCCTCACTGATTCCTCACACTATCAATATTTGATTACCTCACTCTAGCTTCTCACCCCTTTTTTAACCCCACGTAACTGAGAAACACTGTATATAATAATCAAGGTGATACATTTAGTGATCGCAGCATTGATTTGCTTGTTTTCTCCCAAAAGTCTTGTTGATCCAAATTGCGACAATTTCCCTCAATCACAGTTGGCGTAACATCATTGGAGTGAAGGATAATGAATGAAAACAGAACCTACATTAATTTGAGAGACAAAGATATTGCGATCGCTTACCTGTTACTGCGAGTTCTGATTGGCGTGAATTATTTCAATCATGGATTCACCCGCATTGGTAACATTCCCGGCTTTGTGGAAGCCACTGTCAAACAACTAGAAAACTCTTATTTCCCCGAATTCTTAGTCAGGCTAAACTCTTATCTAGTCCCCCCGGTGGAGTTAATCGTTGGGATATTACTCACCATTGGATTAGCTACACGTAGCGCTTTGATAGTCACCTTTGTGCTGATGATCATTTTGAAATTAGGTGTGACATCAATCCAAAACTGGGGTGCAGCCACTTCCATGCTGAGTTATGGACTGGTACTATTTATTTTGCTAGCCGCCAACAGTTTCAATATTTACTCCATCGATCACTGGAGAAGCAAAAAACAAAACCTCGCCAACTCATCCACTCGTTCCCAACAAAATATCCTCAATTTCTCTTTCACCAAACTTGGTTGGAAACGCCGCAGACAGCAACGTCAAAATTTTTAGAGTCAATAGTGAGATAGTGCGTTCCTGAGCCACCCCCGTGGGCGGGTACAAGCTCCACTTGCTACAACGAGGGAAAAATCCCCAAGCGGCTGGCTCCCTTTGACTAATGACTAATGACTAATGACCACCCTCAGAAGGGTTTATTGGTTGAGTGCGTAAGTCTTGGGAAAGTTGACAGCCCCAGTCGGGAGCTGTAGGCGATAGCTCTAATTTTTTATTGCTTGTCAACTTTCATCTTTATATACCTCGCTACGATGTCCGACTGACACAACACTTACCAATAAAACATCATCGAAAATATCGTAGATAACGCGATAGTCGCCTACTCTAATTCGATAGGAATTTTCTTCACCTTTTAACTTTTTTACTCCGTTGGGACGTGGTTCTATTGCTAAGTCATCTATTTTAGTTTGTATGCGGTCTTGCAATTCTTGAGATAGTTTTCTAAACATTTTTCTCGCCGCATTGGTAAATTTAACTTCGTAGATCACGCTACGTCCTTTTTTCTTTCATTAGTGATTTCTTTTTTCATGTCTTCCCAGGCGATAAGACTATTATTTTCTATATCACTTTTAGCAGCATGATAGGCGATTAAATCATTTTCGTCCTCTTCATCTTCGATTTTTTTGAGTAGTGCATAAATCTCGTCTAAAGTACTGTCATAAGATTGATGTAACAGTACGTTGATTGCGTTGATTAACTGTTCGCGTTCGTGTTCAGTTTTCATTTTTAGACCTCTTTAACTGTTAATAATCTAAATGTAGTAGCTAACGTATATAACAATCCTATCCTACGGGCAGTGAAAGGCGGATATTTAATAGACACTTGATAGACATTTATAACAACAATTCCTCATGTTCTGAATTTCCCTTTCTTGGTGTTTCAATTTCACAACAGATTCCTCCACAACTTCTGTTGTTATTAAATCATTTCTCTTTTTGTTATCAATTAATTTTTTTAACTATGAAGTTTTCTCTTTCTCCTGTCTTTGTCACAAAACTTTACTTTCTCATCCAATTCTAGCTTAATGCTATTTCTTCTCATTAACTCTTTTTTCTTTCCACTCTATTTTAGTTTTTATGTACTACTAAAGCGACTTTTTATTGATGTGTGACAGTTAGGGTGCGGAAGGTGGGCTATAGTATTATTGATCACATTATTAGCTTGGAAAAACCGCAGCACAGGTTAATTGTTGCTGTGCCTGAATTGAAGATTGATCTGCAACTAACTCAATTTTGCCTTGGGTGTTACGATGCCAGGAAGTAGCTTGAAGCGGCATCTGTTGCAGTGCGGGTGTTGGTGCTGTCACATTCGTAGTGGTGCGGTATGTAGTCAGATTGCGGATATCTGACCAAGTACTTAAGCGTAGTTCGTTGTAAATATCGCTCCTCACTTCTAAAACTGGATTTTGTGGTATTCCACCGCGTCCCGTGGCGACAAAACGACTCCCTTGATTTGCAGAACAGCCACTAGCTATTTGTTGTGATGGGTCAGTGACATTTTCTGGCAACTCAACTAAGCCAGAATCAGCATCAATGCCGATGTGATTAATTTGAACTGTACCACTGACACCAAATTCCGAACTAGCCGTAATATCATTTTCATCTGTAATTTGAGGACGATATTGTAAACCGATGATTCCCTGTGTGGTGATTTGAATATTCCCGCCACGTCCTTGGAGAGCGTTGGCAAAAATATCGCTATTTTCTAATCCAGTAATTATGGGTGCATTGATACTGATATTACCGCCATTACCATTACCGCCTGCTGTAGCAGTGATTTGGCTATTGTCTCGTAGCAGCAATAACTTGCCAACTTGTAAGCCGATGTTACCACCATTGCCAGATTCGGTTTGGGCTTGAATTAAACCTTGATTTTTTAATTGGATGATATCTGCGGTGATATTCAAATTGCCACCATTGCCAGTACCTTGACTAGTTACACTCACAGTCCCACTATCTGTCAGGATCAGGTTGGGTGTATTAATGCTGACACTACCTGCATTCGCTGTCAGCATATCTGGTAAACCAAATAATTGCCGTAATTGCGGACTCAACCGGATAGCAGCCGAGTTGATGCTACTGTTATTATTAGGACTTTTACCACTAATGGCGATCGCTTCTGTGGCATTGATGTTCACATTTCCACCATTACCCACAAAAAATGCTGATGAGCCAACTGTGCCACCAGCTAAAATTTGTAATTTCCCAGTATTCAGTGTTAAATCTTGGGTATTTCCAGTAGCAAAGGTAGTAATACTAATGTTGCTATAGAGTCCAAAAGGGCTTTCCCCCATAACGGTAGTGTTTTGATTGTGAATTGTCACCTTTCCACTAGAACCACTGCCAAATGTCGTTGACGACAATGAGGCTCCACCGGCAACCAATAAACTATTACTATTGACAAAAACATCACTTGCTGAACCAACACCATTTGTAATCGTAGAAATACTGGATACACTACTGGGATTGAGAGGAGAGAAGCCCGATATCTCTACTGCTGATGCTGCCATCTGAATTTTGCCACTGTTAGCTATGCCGTATGTTAAGTTATTGATGCCTGAACCTTGCTGGAGCGTCAAGCGAGGAGTGATGATATTGATATTCGCACCATCTCCTGTGTTTAAAGCTTCAGAGCGAATACCACTGCGAATTTTGCTGTCAGATGTCACACCAATAATATCGATCGCAGCTGATGCTTGAATGCGAATGTCTCCACTAGCTAGATTGCCATAATTTTGCGCTAACACCAGGGAACCATCAGTGAATTGAATATTTCGTCCTTGCAGTTGAACGGAACCTGCATTAAATCCACTGACATCTAATAATGATTTCTGGGCTAATTGAATGTCACTAAAGCTTTGTCCAGAACTATACCCCAACATATAACCCTGAGTAGTAGGTATCAAATCAACTAGTCCTGCACTACCGAGACTACCTAATGCAATTCGCCCTTGTTCCGCCGTCAAAGTTGCCCCATTTAAATTCAAATTACCACCCACCAATGCCAGGGTTTGTCCAGGTTTTACCTTGAGTTCTGTGGGACTGGGAATGCGATTCACAGGAGCCAAATCACTATTAGTATTTAAGCTATGTCCTGTACCTTGGACTTGTATTGATGAAGGACTATTACCCATTTGCAGTCCAATCGGCACATTGATGGTTAATAATGTGTCAGCTTGGGAATTAACTGCACTAAACTCAATGCCATCACTAAATTTAATACTATTGGCTGTCGTGCCAATAAACGAACCACTAATATTCAGGCTGGCATTAGGCCCAAACATGATGCCACTAGGATTGAGCAAAAATAAATTAGCATGACCATTAGCTTGAATTAAACCATCAATATGGGAAAGATTACCCCCCGTCACACGGCTAAAAATATTGTGAATATCTGAGGCATTCTGGAAAGATACAGAACCATTGGTAGGAATAGAGAATTGGCTAAAACTGTGGAAAAGGTTGTTGCCTATGCGATCGCCATTAGTGATAATAAAATCATTGCCGCTTTGCGAAACAGTGGTTTTGAGACTACCATCGGCACTAACTTGGGCATTGGCAAAGCCGCACCACCAAAGCATCCCAGTTGTGCAAATTACATTCACCAAGTACCAACCAAAACCGGATGCCTTCATTGTTCAGTTCCCTAATACCTCATAATTAATAGGTTTCCCAAAATGGTAAGGGACTGAAACACTTGTAGAGATCAATGATACTGAGTTACACAACAAACACAAACAGTTTGCGTCACGACTACGACGAGAATTTTGAGGCAGTTTTAGAGATCAAAACGGCGAATAGCGTACTGAAAAATATAGCCCATTTTCTTGGAGCGATCGCTTCTCTCCTTCTACTGATGTTAAGGGTATTCCCCAATCCAAACGAGCTGAAAAGTCATCACCTTGTTGCCACAACAATCCTAATCCAGTACCTACCAAGGTACTGGGTGATGGATTTTCACCCTTTGTATTCCAACCTTTGCCCACATCGATAAATGGTGTCAGTTGTAAAACTCCTCCGAGTTTAGAAGCACGCAAAATCGGCAAGCGAAATTCTGCCGAAAACAAAAAACCATTGTCTGTCAGTAATGTATCCTGGCGATAGCCCCGCACACTCAGCTGTCCACCAAGCCCAAATTGCTCTAGGGGTACGAGAGAAGTTGCGGCAAGTTGCATATCACCCCTGGCTAAAAACAAAGTTTGTGGTGCTAACTGTCGTACCCATTGTGTCTGTCCCCGCCAAGCAAAAAAGCGGCTATCTGGTTCATCTTGATTGACATTTGTCCCCAACCAATTGACACCTAAACTAAATTGCGATCGCGCGGCGAAAACTTGTTGAGTACTGCGTTGGGTATACTCTTGCGTGAAGCGTAAGGCCGAAATATTGGTTTTGCCGTTGTCATCTGCACCAGGCGATAAAGCAAACCCACCAATATTATCTAGACCTAACTCAGTTTGGCTTTCTTGGCGCGAGAATGATAACCCCACGGCTAATTCTTGGGTAGGCTTTTGGATGAGTGGTTGTCGATAGCCAACTTCATAGGAGTGGATGTTTGATTGAATATCCAGGACGCTGAATGGTTCTTCAATCACGTGGTTCCATCCCTGGTTAAACCCAAAGGAGACAGTACCATTGTGAGCATTCACTGGTAATGTATAATTGAGATTGATCGTATTACTGCCATCGGTATTAGCATATGCCACACTCAGGGTATCACCAAAGCCCAGTAAATTGGCTTCTTGCAACTCCACACCCCGACGGAAACTACCGACACTAGGCGATCGCCCATTATCTAAAGTTGTTGTGAGCGAAAACGTATCGGCTTCTTCAACCTCTACTTGTAAGATGTTAGTCCCGGGACGTACACCCATCTGTAACTCCGCCGACAAGTTTTGCAACCGTGGATCAAGACGCAGTAATTGTAGCTTTTCTAGTAACTTTGGCACATTCAGAGGTTTACCAGCACCGAGGCGAATGCGATCGCGAATGTATTGACTACGCAATCGTCTGTTGCCGATGATTTTGATTTCTGACAAACTACCTTCGACTACCTGAATTTTCACCACCCCAGCTTCTACTGTCTGCGGTGTAATTAAAGCTCCAGTAGTGACATAGCCATGATCAGTGTAGAGCTTACTGATAGCATCTTTGACTTGCAATAACTCTGCAAATGATACCTCTCTTCCCACAAAAGGGTCTGTAATAGGGGCAAAATCTTTTGCTGAGAAAACTGTACTACCAACAACTTCAATGCGATCAATCCGAAACTTAGCATCACGATCATCCTCCGGAGGAGTTAGCTGCTGTGGTAATTGCACCGGAGGAAGTAATTGCTCTGACTCAGATGATGGCGGTAGCACATCTTTAGGTAAGGGAGTGCGATCGGTAGGTAAGGATGTAGGATCAGGTGTTTGAGCATAAGTGCAGCCAGTCGGAGACACTACCTGATAGTTATACAAGAATGTAGCTAAACTACAACTGATTGTGAGAATTTGCTGTCTCCAACCCGAACTAAAACAGGTTTTTAATATTTTTTGCTCAAGTTCTGCATCACTCTCATCTTTAACTATACTTTGCCTTCTCAGCATGCTTCCCCCTAACTTACCTACCTAAGATCAAGATCATTATTCCCTCACTGACGGAGATAATTAATCTATACCTTTGATTAATTTGGTACAGTAAAATTACGGATAGAATGTCCTGATTAAGTCTTGATAGGTAAACGGGAAATTGTCCATAAAATGAGCAAGAAGATCAAGTAAATCACCCCAACCAACCCAAACTCAATCAGAGGAATATAAGTTACTTCGTAAATTCTGCCTAAGCCGCGTTCAGTGAGTCCGTAAACAGCCAAGACGCTGACTAAAAAGCCTCCATAAATCATCCGTTTCATCGATATACTTACAGGCAGACCGTGAAGTTGGGTCAGCACCAGAATACCCAAAAAACCAAAGAGAAATGTTGGCCACTTAGTCTGTCCTAGCATCCACGACACAACCACACTATGTACAAGTACGGTAATTTCCAACGTGAATGTCCACCAACGATTGACATGAGCGCGGTTAAAGATTAACGACGATTGCAATAGCAACAAAAACATATAGAGAAAGCCAATTAAGTGTCCCCAAGTGGCTTCCATGGGATGATACCAGAAAGTATAAATAGCAGCGAAGGAGAAAAAGTAGCCGTGATACAGTTTGATAATTTGCAAAAACTGCTGATGGAATGGCACAGGATTACCAAAAAATAAGCCTCGTCGGGGTGTTTCCAAAATCAGTACAAAAACTAGTAGGAGGACAACTGCTCCCTGGGAAGCCCAAATTGAGGTATCTTGAGCCAGAGCATCATACCAAATATAAGTTTGGAGAAAGTGTAAAGCGGTGAATCCCAGATTAATCCCCAGCATCAGGTAATTAATGGGGTGCAATGCTGTTTTGTATGACAACTGCTTTTGCTGCGCCCACCAAATACATCCCCAGATGCTAAACTGATGCCCAATATACATACTCCAAGCTGTAGTTCGGCTCCAAAATGTAGGACTGGCCAGCTTCCAATAATACCAACTTAATCCTTGATCAGGAAGTTTAATAATGCTTGCAGGAATGCTCCCACCCAACCAAATTGCATAGGTGAGGAGAATGCTGACAAAAATGCCTAGAAACAATACTCGGCGACCAACCATAGTAATTTGTAATTCGTAATTTTTACTACATTTTTAAGTAACACTTTCTGCATTTGATAGAGATGGGCTTTTAGTGATTCGCAAACTGAGAGTTAAAGCTACTAACATTACTAAAAATCCCGTCAAAAAAGGAGCAGAACTACCAAATTTGCTAAAGCTGGCTCCTGCCCAAGTTGGCCCTCCAATACGTGCCAATGCGGAGCTAGAATTAGCGATTCCTAATATTTTCCCTTGTTCTTCTGGGGCTGCCATTTGGGAAATCAGGCTATTTAATATTGGTTGGCTGACACTAATTCCCCAAGCTATAAGTGTGGTAGCAATTAACAATAAAATTACGCTTTGTGAGTAGCAAATGAGCAGTAATCCTAAACCTAATCCTAATATTCCTAAAGTTAGTAACTTGATTTCACCCAAGTGTTTTTTAAGAAACCCAATTAGTCCTCCTTGAATAATCGTGCTGATAATTCCCATGAAGGCAAAAAGATAACTTGTTTGTTGCGGGCCCCAGTTCAATTGCTGCTTAGACCATAAAGCTAGTGTAGAGTCCATAGTAGCCACAGCAAAAGTAATTAAAAAGTAGATAACCACAAGTAGACAGAACTGTGGACGTTGTAATATTTGTAGAAAGTTTAGCTGTTTCTGTCGCTGTTGATGAGCTGATATTTTGGCTTTAGTTGCCGAAGTGAGGGATTCTGGAAGTAATACCCAGGCAAAAAACAATGCCCATAGAGATAATCCAGCTGCAAACAACGATGGGAGATGAAAGTTGGCGTTTTCTGGATCAGATCCTGTCAGCATACCACCGATCGCTGGCCCAAGAATGAAGCCAAGACCAAAAGCTGCACCGATGATACCCATGCCACGCGATCGCTTGGCGGGAGTGGTAATATCTGCAATGTAAGCCTGAGCTGTGGCAATATTCCCTGCCATCATCCCCGCCAGACCACGCGCAATAAACAAAATCCATAAAGTGTTGGCACAGCCCAAACTAGTGTAAGCAATGACAGAACCGCATAAAGTTATTAATAAAATTGGTCGGCGACCGTAGCGATCGCTCAATCTGCCCCATAATGGTGCAAATAAGAACTGCATTAATGAATAAATAGCTACAAGTAGAGTCGCTTGATGAGGTTTTGCACCGAATTGTTCAGCATACAAAGGTAGTATTGGTAGAATAATCCCAAAACCAAGTAAGTCTATAAACACAATCAAAAATACAATGAATATAGCCTTGCTGTTATTTTTACTCTCCATAGATGCAATTCACTCAGATTAGAAAAATTTTTGTAACTTGAATCAACCTATTCAACACAACTAGTCATTATTTCAAGCAAAATGTGTGAATTTGAGCTTGGTTGAGCAAAATAGCATGGAACAAACCTACAATCACAATCAAGCCAAGAATACCGCTAATGAAAGCAACAATTGTCTCGTGCTTGCGTATAGCTTTGCGGATCTTAGAGTCTATGATATCTTCGATATTGTCTAGTGTTTTGTATGACATTGAGTTCAACTTATTTAGAGATAAGAATTACTTGAATTTTACGTAAAAACGTAATGTTGAGTATGTGCAAAAGTTCTAAAATTTCAACTGAATTAGGAATAGATCATTTCAGTTTGGTACAAATTGTTAGTGAACATTCATATACTTTGCATAATCTAGCTAGTAGTTTAGCTAGTCAACTGTGCAGAGTATCAGAGAACTTAAGAACAATCAAAATTCTTTCTCCACACCCTACTTTCCACCTTCATTCGTCATTTTTATGTTGGTGGAATCATAGTAAGGTTATGCTTTGATGATTGATAAACTCCAGCTATTTTGATACAATCTAAAAATTAATTATGTCGTCGTAGTTTCACAACAGCACCAACAACACCAACAGCTAATATTGCTAAAGTATAAGTTGGTTCTGCAACTTCAACTGCAACAATACTAAACTTATTAATAGCTAGACCGTATTGTGGAGCCGAACTACTAAAGACGATCCGGGAGATGTTTGGTGTGTCACTACGAATCCCTAAAAATACTGCCGAATTATCTAATGCCAGCGAAGAAGTACTAAAAACTGAGAAAGTACCTAACAGGTTATTGAAATTATCAAAAGCACTGATAAAAGTTTCAACTTCCAAATTACTAATATCTACAGCTATCTGAGTTCCAACACCAAAAACAGGCTGATCAAAACTGATGGTAAAAGGCCCTCCGTTTCCTGGAGTAAGAGGATCAGGAGAACCAGGAGGCAGAGGTTGAAAACCAGATGTATCAATACCTCCAAAGAGAATAAAATCACCTGGAGCAAAGTTAGTCCGAATGCCGGGAGGAGGTAAAGTTTGAAAGACAAACGGTTGAGTAATGCGAGGATTAGTCTTTGGAGCTATATCTACATTCAACCCTAAACCACCTTGGGATGTGGCAGCAAAAGAGTTGGGTAAAAAAGCAGGAGCGATGGGATTGAATACTTTACCTAAACTTACCCAATCTACTTCATCATTAGCACCTAACGCATTGCGTTCAGTTACTAAAAATGTGGCTGCTTTAACTGGTAATGGCAGAACTGTGATGATAGCCGTAATTGCTGGTAAATATTTAACAGAAAGCTGACATAATCGATTGAGCGAAAAAGCCACAGGTTTTACTCTTTAATTTTGTAATGTAAGATGACCCCTCTCTAAGAAATCAATCAGTATTCAGTATAAATTACTGTGTCAACTTGATTCTTAGATTTTGGAGAATTTGCTGTGTTTAATAATTGTGTTGCAAAAACTTTTTTATGGCTAGTTGATCAATGTCTTATCAGCTAGATTTAGTGTTCTGCAACACAAATTTTATTTTCTGGATAAATACAATAAATTGTATCAATACCCTGAAAATATTATCACACTGCGTTATACCAATTCTCTCAAATTAGTCAACAGATACTTTCTTAGGAAAGTCTACCTGTATCTAAATTGGGTTAGCGGAGTACCATTGCGAATTGGTATAAGTTCTATGGGTTTTAGACCAACTGAATGCTCAAATTGCTAGCCAAATTTTCAATGAAAGCAAATTGAGTACCCAAGAAGGATAAGTTACCAGTAGAATTGTCATAAGTAAAGTCATTGATGCTGTTTGCACCAAATCCCAGTTTAGAAACTTGGATTTTGTCAGCTTCCGCAAACTTGTAGTCTTTGATAACATCAATCCCTTCTACTAAGGCATTGAAAATAAATGTATCCGCACCAAAGCCACCCGTGAGAGTATCTTTACCTAATCCACCAGTGATGGTGTCATTACCAAAGCCACCAGAGATAATGTCGTCACCAGCATTACCTAACAATCTATTATTTTGATTGTCGCCAGTAATTTTGTCATTGTCATTTGTGCCGATGACATTATCAAAGTTGATGACATTGAAGGTCAATGTTCCCAAACCAGGAACGTTAAGCGCAGAGATAGTTTGCGCTTGTAAGTCCGCAATGGCAGGTACACCAGGCAAAGATTGAGACGCATCGATGGTGTTGTTGGCAACACTAGCATCAGCAATCACTGTTTCTACTTGAAAAAGTTGGTCTTTGCCAAGTCCACCAGCTTTTTCAACTGTTCCCACACCTGATAGAATAATAGTCTTACCTAATTTGCTATAGTCTGCGGTGTCAACACCATCTCCACCATCGATGCTGTCGTCACCCTGACTACCTTTAAAGGTGTCATAATCTGCACCACCTATCAACTTGTCACTACCCGCACCACCATCAATCAGGTCATTACCAGCTCTACCATCGATGACATCATTGCCATCATTACCAGATAACTTGTTAGCTTGGTCGTCTCCAGCAATAGTGTCGTTAAGCTTTGTGCCAATGACATCATCAAAGTTAACAACAGTAAATGGTAATGTCACTGGTTCTGAATTACCAAGAAGCTCAACATTATTGGCAATTAAACTTTGAGCTTGCAGATCAACGGTGACAAATACACCAGGAAAAGATAAAGAAGCATCTATGGTATTGTTGGCAGCACTACCATCAGCAATAATCTTTTCAATTAAAAACAGTTGGTCTGTTCCGAATCCACCGCTTTTGGTAATTGTCCCTATACCTGATAAGGTAATACTCCGACCAAGACTGCCGTAATTTGCAGTGTCAAAGCCTTTGCCACCATCAATGCTGTCATTACCTCGACTGCCTTTGAAGATGTCATCGCCACCAAGACCAGATAATTGATTATCTTGTCTATCACCACCAATCTGGTCATTTTCATCTGTACCAATGACATTATCAAAGTTGATCACATTGAAGGTCAATATTCCCAAACCAGGAACATTTAAGGCAGAGATGGTTTGTGCTTCTAAATCAGCAACAGCAGGTACACCAGGTAAAGATTGAGACGCATCGATGGTGTTGTTGGCAACCGTAGCATCAGCAATCACTCTTTCTACTTTAAAAACTTGGTCTTGACCTAATTTACCTTTATCAATTGTTCCCACACCCAAAAGGGTGATGGTTCTACCTAATTTGCTGTAGTCTGCGGTGTCAACACCATCTCCACCATCGATGCTGTCATCACCTTGACCACCAATAAAGGTGTCATTACCTGTATCACCAGCTAACTTGTCACTACCTGCACCACCATCAATCAGGTCATCACCACCTCTACCTTCAATCAGGTCATTACCATCTTTACCAAATAATTGGTTTCTTTGTCCGTCACCTTTAATGCTGTCATCTTCGTTTGTACCGATGACATTATCAAAGTTGATGACATTGAAGGTCAATGTTCCCAAACCAGGAACGTTAAGGGCAGAGATAGTTTGCGCTTGTAAGTCAGCAACGGCAGGTACGCCAGGTAAAGATTGAGACGCATCAATGGTGTTGTTAACAACACTAGCATCAGCAATCACTGTTTCGACTTTAAAGAGTTGGTCTTGACCCAATTTACCTTTGTCAATTGTTCCCACACCCAAAAGGGTGATGGTTCTACCTAATTTGCTGTAGTCTGCGGTGTCAACACCATCTCCACCATCAATGCTGTCATCACCTTGACCACCAATAAAGGTGTCATTACCTGTATCACCAGCTAACTTGTCACTACCTGCACCACCATCAATCAGGTCATCACCACCTCTACCTTCAATCAGGTCGTTACCATCTTTACCAAATAATTGGTTTCTTTGTCCGTCACCTTTAATGCTGTCATCTTCGTTTGTGCCGATGACATTATCAAAGTTGATGACATTGAAGGTCAATGTTCCTAAACCAGGAACGTTAAGGGCAGAGATAGTTTGTGCTTGTAGGTCAGCAACAGCAGGTACGCCAGGTAAAGATTGAGACGCATCAATGGTGTTGTTGGCCACAGTAGCATCAGCAATCACTCTTTCTACTTTAAAAAGTTGGTCTTTGCCTAATCCACCAGCTTTTTCGACTGTTCCTACGCCTGAGAGAGTGATACTTCTACCTAAATAGCTATAGTCTGCTGTGTCAGTATCATCACCACCATTAATGCTGTCGTTACCTTGACCGCCTTTGAATGTATCATTGCCCCCATCACCAGCCAATTTGTCATTGCCATCCCCACCTTCGATCGCATCATTTCCCAAGCCGCCGGAAATAATATCATTACCACCACGGCCAAAAATTTGATCGTCACCATCAGTTCCAGACAGAAAGTTATCGTTGTTATCGCCAAAGATGACTGCCATAAGTATTTACTGCCCTTCAGGCTTTAGCTCAAATTGCATCGGACATATGCAATAATCGCATAACCAATTATTCAGAAATTATAAAAATGTGATGAAGTTCTATTAAGTCTCCGTGAATATACTCTAGTGAGAGTAAATATTTCCCCAGATAGACACCAAAAAAGGCGGATTGTGCAGGGGTATATTCTTGATCTACCCAGTACTTTTGAGGGAATATAGAAATCCGATGTGATTATGGAAAAAACTCAGTAGTCGAATTTCTCACGAAATAGATCAAACCGCAGTCCAGAGGCTGTAGGGGCGGGTTCACGAGATATTCGTGAATGATTGAAGCTTCCTTTGTGAACCCCCCCTTACCATTTTGTGAGAAATGCGGGAGTAGTCGAGGAACTTTTTACCTATTACCTATTGCCTTAAAAACAAGAGAATTTATTAAGTAAAGTATGAAATTTTATCATGAACTTGTCCCAGTAATTTTATCCGTATCTGTTGCTCTAGTGCCACACCAAATTGCCAATGCACTACCGGCGGTGGAAGTTGCGAAAATCGCTAAATCAATCACAGTCTTAATTGATAATAAAGATGTTTTTGGCAGTGGAGTAATTATTAAACAAGAAGGCAATACTTACACTGTTCTCACTGCTCAACACGTTGTATCAAATCCATCTCAATATGAAATCGTCACCCCAGATAATCAGCACTATTCCCTCAATTACAACACTGTAAAAAAACTGCCAGCAGTAGATTTAGCTGTCGTACAGTTTACTAGCAATCAAACTTATGCTGTTGCTAAAATAGGCAACTCTGACGACTCCATAGAAGGCACAACTGCTTATGTTTCTGGTTTTCCTAGAGCAACAGCAGCAATTAATAACAAAATTTACACCTTTGTTGATGGGCTGATTACTGCCAATGCTGCCAAACCACTTAAAGACGGCTATGCTTTAGTTTACAGTAATAATACATTACCCGGCATGAGTGGCGGCCCACTCTTAAATGAAAACGGTGAACTAATAGGAATTCATGGTAGAGGAGATGAAGCAGATATAGAAGTTTCTCAAATTAATTCTACTGTTGCTTATGTTAAATCAGGTTTTAATTTGGGCATCCCTATAAATACTTTTTTAAGACTGTCAGCCAATATAGGTATAGATGTAGGAGTTCGTCCTCCTAACACACCTGTAGCTACAGTAGCAAAAGCTGATGACTTCTATATCCAAGGTGGAGATAAGTATAAAAAGGGAGATATGAAAGGGTCTGTGGCTGATTATACGCAAGCAATTCGCATCAATTTTAAGTATGTGGATGCTTACAACAATCGAGGAGTAGCTCTAGCTAATTTAAATGATCATAAAGGAGCTATTGAAGATTATAATCAAGCCCTAAATATCAATCCTCGCTATGGCAATGCCTACAATAATAGAGGAGTAGCTCGTGCTAACTTGGGTGATAAAAAAGCAGCTATTGAAGATTTCAACCAAGCTATTCAGATTAATCCAAATGATGCAAATGCCTATTACAATCGGGGTATAGCTCGATCAGATTTAGGTGATAAAAAAGGAGCAATTGAAGATTATAATCAAGCTATTAAAATTAATCCTATTGATGCTGACACTTATACAGTTCGGGGAGTTGCCCGTGCTGATTTGGGAGATAAGCGTGGGGCAATTGAAGATTACAATCAAGCTCTCAAGATTAATCCCAATTTAGCATTAGCTTACAACAATCGAGGTCTGGCTCGTAGTAATTTTGGCGATAAAAAAGGAGCAATAGAAGATTATAATCAAGCTCTAAAAATTAATTCTAACTTAGCATTAGTTTATAACAACCGAGGTCTAGCTCGTGGTGATTTAGGAGATAAAACCGGAGCAATAGAAGATTATAACCAAGCTCTGAAGATTGACCCTAACTTAGCTCTAGCCTACAATAACAGAGGTGTATCCCGTTATCAATCAGGAGATAAAAACGGAGCGATCGCTGATTTTAATCAAGCCCTGAAAATTAATCCTCACTCTGCTGACGTGTATAACAACCGAGGACTTGCCCGTAGTGATTTAGGTGATAAAAAAGAGGCAATAGAAGATTATAACCAAGCACTGAAAATTAATTTCAACTATGCCGATGCTTACTACAATCGGGGAATTACTTACTATCAGTTAAAGAACAAGCAAGCAGCGATCGCCGATTTAGAAAAAGCAGCCAGTCTCTACATTGAACAAGGAAAAATAGATTTCTACCAAGAAACAATGCAACTAATTAAACGCTTTCAGCAATAGTTATCAAAACAGAATTCAGGAGTCAGAATTCAGAAACGATGCAGGAAATTTACGAAGACGTAATAAATATTTAAGTAGCATGAGCTTAGGGATAATCATTGAATAAAATACAACTTTTTTAGTTTGCGTTCATGTTCGCATAGCCTGACGTAGGCAAGTAACGAACCCTGGTATATTAAGATGCCCAACAAGTTTTTTCCGGAAACAGTCCTTTTTTCCAATATTGTCGAACCTTTACAGCTGCCCCTTGAAAAAAGGCCTGTGGGTTTTGAGTCGGTGTTTCTTGAAGCTCCTTAACTTCACCACTCAATTTGTCTAGCCATAAAGCTCCAAGATGATCTTCATTTGGCCCGAAGCTGTAGGTAACTCCGTTTTCATCCTCCTTGTCTTTTAAAATCAATATGTAAAAAGCCATAAAAAACAAGCGAATATTAGCGTATGCTTCAGGAGCATATTGCTCCCAACGTTGTAAATAATTCATTTAGAGATTTTTAATATAAAAATTTAATATATCTAAATATAATAACACTACGCATTAATTAAATACGTAAATCAAATCTTAAAAAATAAATCAGTATTTTTGCTACTTAGCTCAATAGATGATTGAGCATTTTTATGAGCAAATTAACCAGTTACATGAGATGCTGGTTGATTGGTGCGGTAAGTAGTCATAGTCTAAAAGCCAATGACTATTGACTATTGACTATTGACTATTAAATGAGTATTTGCAGATGTCTGTTGTTTCTTCCGTCACAGTTAAGGTTCCTGCCACCACTGCTAATTTGGGGCCTGGTTTTGATTGCATCGGTGCAGCCTTGACTATACATAATCAGTTCAAGTTCACCCGTTTAGATGTAGGTAGATTAATTATTCAAGTTACAGGTGCGGAAGCGGCACGAGTGCAAACGGATGAGAGTAATTTGCTCTATCAGGCGTTCGTCAAGTTATATCAATATATAGATCAGCCAGTACCGCCTGTGAAAATCGAGATTGAATTGGGTGTTCCTCTGGCGCGGGGTTTGGGTAGTTCAGCTACAGCCATTGTCGGTGGTTTGGTGGCGGCGAATCAATTGGCAAGTGAGCCGTTGTCACAGGTGCAAGTGATGGAATTAGCGATCGCCCTAGAAGGACATCCAGATAATGTCGTGCCGGCTTTGTTAGGCGGATGTCGTTTAGCGGCTACTAGTGAGACTGGTTGGGAAATTTGTGATGTTCCCTGGCATAGTCATATTGTTCCAGTAGTCGCAATTCCTGATTTTGAATTGTCAACCTCAGAAGCACGGCGAGTTTTACCCACTGCATATAGTCGCGCTGATGCAATTTTCAATACTGCCCATTTAGGTTTATTGTTGCGGGGCTTGGAAACTGGTAAGGGAGAATGGTTAAGAGCAGCTTTACAAGACAAAATCCATCAGCCCTATCGTCAGTCCTTAATTCCTGGTTACGAGGCGGTGAATGCGGCAGCGATCGCCTCTGGTGCGTATGGCATGGTAATTAGTGGTGCAGGACCGACGCTGTTAGCTTTAGCAGATGAGTCTCACGCCCCAGATGTGGCAACAGCTATGTCTACAGCTTGGCAAGATTCAGGTATTAATGCTGTAGTGCGATCGCTCTCTCTAGACACTCAAGGCGCAGTTAAAAATTAAAATTCAACATGAAAGAACTTAATCCCAGTTTGCCTTTAGAACAACTCCACTCAGAAATCGCCGTACTCCAGTCTGAAATCCAAATTCTTCAGCAAGAACAGGCAACGCTGACTATTAATAATAATGTCAACTCCAGTGACAATGATTCACCTCTGGCAATTGTGGAAGCTTATCGCCGCCAAGCTAGAGAAAATCCCCAGTTATTTGCTGAACTCAAAGGGATCGATGATGCGATCGCCACTCTCACGATTCAGCTTAACCGCAAACAAGCCGAATTAGCTCGCTGGCAAAATCAATCGTCACAAATCACCCGACAGCAGCAGCTAGAAGCAGCCAAAGAAGTTGCTCAAGTTCATGCCGAACGAGCCAATCAGCTAGCGGGAGAATTAGCTAAGGAAATCCGCCTCCTCAAAGCTTGTGCCGATCAACTCAGTCCCTTGTATTGGCAAGTCTATTACAAACCCTTCATCACCGGATTCAAAACTATCTCAGTTCCTTACGTCCGTTCAGATGGAGAAGTCTGGACAATTGTCAATCGTATTGTCTAGCAAATACTAGTTGGGGGTGTGGGAGACAAATCAATTCAAAATGACGCTCGCGGACTCGCTAACGCTGCGCTAACAAAATTCAAAATTCAAAATGAAAGAAGGGGACAAGGAGAGAATACTTCAGATTTTTCCCCCAATCCCCAATCCCCAATCCCCTCTTTGTAACGCTAGTGTGAGCGATCATTTTTTGTTGACGTTACAAAACTTTGTAATTAGAATGGATTCGCTACTAATCCTAGTGAGTATTTATTCTCATTTATGCTCACAATTGAGAATTTAATGAGTATATATCTCCATCAATCAGCAAAATTTAATTTCTTGGGAGAAAATAAAGTTTACAAAAGTACGAATTCCTTAATATAATGTAATTAAAAGCGAAAACAAAAAACGATTGTCAGAAGTGATGAATGCTATGGAATTTCCCTGGCTGACGGCCATAATTCTCTTTCCCTTGGTGGCATCCTTAGCCATCCCCATAATCCCAGACAAAGAAGGAAAAACAGTTCGGTGGTATGGTCTGGGAGTTGCGATCGCCGATTTTGCCCTGATGATTTATGCCTTCTGGCATAACTACGACTTCCAAAACTCAACCTACCAATTTGTCGAAAAATACTCTTGGGTTCCGCAAATCGGTTTGAATTGGTCTGTAGCAGTTGACGGCTTATCGATGCCCCTAGTGCTACTGACTGGCTTAATCAACACTCTGGCAATCTTCGCGGCTTGGAAAGTTACCAACAAGCCGCGATTATTTTATGGCTTAATGTTGGCAATGTATAGCGCCCAATTGGGTGTGTTCGTTGCTCAAGACTTGCTGTTATTCTTCCTGATGTGGGAAATCGAGCTAGTTCCCGTCTACTTGTTGATTTCCATCTGGGGAGGGCCAAAACGCCAGTATGCAGCCACCAAATTCATTCTTTACACTGCTGCTGCTTCTATATTTATCCTCGTAGGAGGTTTTGCCCTGGCATTCTCTGGAGATACAGTTACCTTCGATATTGCTTCTCTAGGAATGAAAGAATATCCCAAAGCCATTGAACTGCTAGCTTACGCAGGTTTCTTGATTGCCTTTGGTGTCAAACTACCAATTTTCCCTCTACATACATGGCTACCTGATGCTCACGGTGAAGCATCTGCACCTGGTTCCATGATTCTCGCTGGTGTGTTGCTGAAGATGGGTGGTTACTCCCTCATCCGCTTCAACATGGAAATGCTGCCTGATGCCCATGTCTACTTTGCCCCAGTCCTAGTCATCTTGGGTGTAGTCAACATTATCTACGGTGCTTGCTGTGCCTTTGCTCAAACCAACCTCAAACGCCGCTTGGCTTACTCTTCAATTGCCCACATGGGGTTTGTGTTAATTGGTTTAGCTTCCTACACAGAAATTGGTGTGAGTGGAGCCATGTTACAAATGGTTTCCCACGGTTTAATTGCCGCTAGCTTGTTCTTCTTAACTGGTGTGACTTACGAACGTACTCACAGCTTAATGATGGACAAAATCGGTGGACTGGGTAAAGTAATGCCCAAAACCTTTGCTCTGTATACCGCCGGTGCAATGGCTTCCCTGGCTTTACCTGGCATGAGTGGCTTCGTTGGCGAGTTGATGGTATTCCTGGGTATTGCTACCAGCGATGTCTACAGTTCCAGTTTCAAAGTTGTCGTAGTCCTCTTATCAGCAGTCGGCGTAATTCTGACTCCCATTTACTTACTGTCCATGCTGCGCCAAGTGTTTTACGGCCAGCAAAGTGAAGAGTTACATTTAGATACTGTAGTTCCTGATATCAAACCTCGTGAATTATTCATCACCGCTTGTTTGATAGTTCCCATCATTGGCATCGGTCTGTATCCCAAGTTGATCACACAGACTTATGATGTCAAGACAGTAGAAGTTGCCTCCCATGCCCGTCAGGTATTACCAGTTGTAGCTAGACAACAACCTACAAGCCTGTACTCACAGATTTTCACAGTGCCAACCCTGGCAAATGCTCAAGTCGAAAGTTTAGTTAATATTGCAAAATAAATATACATCCTACCAAGGGTGCTGAAAGTAAATTCTAATCTGAGGGGAATATGGGGGTGGTTGCATAACCACCCCCTAAATTATTAAACTCATAGCTTAAGTCCTGGAAAATGAACTATGATATTCAGTCCTCTTGAGAGGACTTTAGCTATAAGACAGGGATTTATAATCCCTGGTGGACGGGCTGATGGACGGGCGGTTTCACGTTAAGTTGAGACTAATGGCTACGGCAGTGTCCTCACCCGCGTGTTTGTATCATTTTTATCAGGATCTACCACTGCACTTGCACAGGGCCGCCAAACTTCCGCATTTCGGCAAAAAACTTGCCTTGCGCGCCGCCATCGGGAAGTGTTGCTAGATAAATGGCTGTTTCGGCTCCTTCTTCGGCTGTAAAAGGTGCATTTTCACCACCCATGTCAGTCTTCATCCAGCCGGGAGAATAGGCGTTAACGAGGATATTTGTATCTTGGAGTTCTTTAGCAAGAATGACTGTGATACCATTGACTCCGATTTTCGAGAGGCGATAAGAGGGTGCTAAGGGATAATAGTCTGTGGAAATGGCAGTTAAAGATGCCATTTCTGTGGAGATATTGACTATGCGTCCGTAGTTTTGCTCTTTCATGAGGGGGATTAATGCTTGAGAAATTCTGACTACTGCCAGAACATTGGTTTCAAAGGTAGTTTGCATCGTTTCTAGGTTAACCGTCAGCAAGCTAGACTCTTCTGGCTTTGGTGTAGGATTGACACCTGCATTGTTAACTAAAATATCTACTTTGCCATAGGTTTCCCGCAACCACTCAGTAAATTGTTGGACGCTAGCATCATTAGTTACATCGAGTAGATGATAGTCTGCATCAAACCCTTCATTGGCTAGTTGCTGTTTGGCTGCTAAACCTTCTGCTTCTTTGCGACTTGTGAGAATTACATGGACACCAATGTCAGATAATTTACGGGAAATTGCATAGCCTAACCCTCGATTACTACCTGTGACTACAGCAATTCTTTTGGGAGTTGTCATTTTGATGACCTGTAAAATGCTTTCAAATTTACTTTACTGAGATGTGATAAATTAAGCAAATTGATTACATTAATACATGACAGCGAAGTCTGTAGTATGACCTTGTTTTGGGTCTACAGTTTCATCGCTTATTTTAATAAGCGATCGCTCTTTTGAGTGCGATCGTCTAATCTTACAAGTCGTGATGCGTAAAGCCCCCAAGTATGAGGTACAAAACCAATATTTTGTCAGAAAATATAATTACTATTATCGCCTGCTTTCACGTTAAACGCGACCCTAAACAATGGCAGGATAGAAATATTTGAAAGTCTAGCGATCGCTTCAGAACAACTGTCTCATACCAATTCAAAATTCAAAATAAAGAGGGATAATTTAGTTTTTACAACTATTACTCTCTAAAACATCTCCAAAATTTCCTTCGCTGCCCGATCGCATACTCCTAATTCTCCCAAACTTTGACGCATTTCTTGATAATCTGCTAAGGTTTGCTGTCTGCGTTCAGGGTTAAGCAGTAATTCCATCGCTGCTTGCGTAATATTTTCTGGGGTTGCTTGTTCTTGTAAAAACTCTGGCACAATGGGCTTCATCACTACCAAATTAACTGGCGAAGCAAAGGGGATAGAGCCTTTGAGGATTTTTCTAGCAATCCAGACTGTAACAGGATGGAGGCGATAGACTACGACTTGCGGCACATTTAACAATGCGAGTTCTAAATTCACTGTGCCTGATTTGGTAATAGCGAAATCAGCCGCCGCAAATACTTCTTTTTGTTGACTTGAGACAATTGTCGCGCGTAAACCGTAATCCTTAATTGCTGCTTCTATGGATTTTCTATAAGCTTCCAAAGATAGAGGAATCCAAAAATGAACTTCTGGTAACTTAGCTTGGATATTTTGGGCAGCTTGAAAAATTACTGGTAATAAATATTTTAATTCTTGCCATCGGGAAGCGGGTAAGAGTGCGATCGCTATTTTTTCATCAGCAATACCCAACTGAGAACGGGCTGCTTGACGGCTAGGAGCGTTTTCCATCCGGTCAATGAGGGGATGACCTACCCAACTCACATTAGCGCCGTTATTGCGAAAATAACGAGCTTCTTCGAGGAAAATTGCCAATAGTTTATCAGTAAAACCGACAATTCGGGAAGTATTACGTAAACCGATCGACCAGACCCATTCTTGAGGTGCAATGTAATAGGCTACAGGCACATTGGGTAAATGTTTTTGCATATAGCTGCCGATACCCAGATTCGGCCCCATGTAGTCGATGAGTACTACTAAGTCTGGGGGATTTTGTTTGAGATAGGCGATCGCTCGGCGCTGTACCATCAGAGTAGGCAAAACGTATGGCAGAGATTCCAGCAAACCCATTGAACCAATACCAGTGGTATCGCCCAAAATCATCGCTCCTGCCTCTGCCATTTTGTCGCCACCCAAGGCCACAATCTCTAATTCCAGCCCAGCAGTCACCGCTTGACGCTTCAGCGCCGCAATTAACAGCGCTCCTTGCAAATCTCCTGATACTTCGCCAGTACTGATAAATATTCGCATTTTATCTGGGGATTGAGGGTTGGAGATGGGGGAATTAGAAGAATCCTCTCTTATCTCCTCAATCTTCCTTATTTCCCCTGACTTTCTCATCTTCCTCATCTCCCCGCTTTTTGACTAGGTACATAATTTCATTAATTCGTAGCAAATCCACTTTGGAAATCCTCAGCGTTCCTCTGCGTTTAAAAAGCTACGAACTTATGAAAAAGGGTACTACGATTCATCACTCCCGCCTGATTTACCTCTACCAGGGATCAAACCGCGTCTTCCTGGCATTTGCGAGAGTAACAGAAAGCGCCGGAGGTTTTGTAAATGTTCTGTATCCCCTAACAATTCCAACTGTTCTAGTGCTTCCTTAAACATAATGTTAGAACGGTAAAGAATGCGGAAGGCTTTTTTCAGTAGTTGTAAGTCGCTGGTTGCCATTCCCGAACGTTTTAGCCCGACTAAGTTGAGGGTTCTAATCCGTCCTGGATTACCCTCTACTAGCATATATGGTGGTACATCACGGTCAATCCGTGCCATACCGCCTACCATTGCTTGTCTACCAATATGGACAAATTGGTGGACACCTAAAACCCCGCTTAACCTGGCTTGTGATTCTATATGCACATGACCGGCTAAGGCTACAGAGTTAGCGATAATCACAGAGTCTTCAATCACACAGTTGTGAGCCACATGGACATAAGCCATTAACAAATTATTGTTACCAATAATTGTGGCTTGGCCTGCTCCGGTAGCGCGGTTGATGGTGACATACTCTCGAATCAAGTTGTTATCACCAATTTTGACCCAAGTAGGTTCCCCCACAAATTTTAAATCCTGGGGTTCCATACCAATAGCAGCACCTGTAAAAATCTGATTTCGCGCCCCAATTTCGCAAGGCCCTTCTAGCACTGCATGAGCGCCAATAATTGTTTCCGGGCCGACTTTAACGTGCGCTCCAATCACAGCATAAGCACCGACTTGCACTGTTGGGTGCAGTTCCGAATTTGGATGAATTACAGCAGTTGGATGAATAAGCGTCTTCAAGGGTGAATCTCCAGAACTGTCTTAAGGAGCCGACACTGGGCTTTGGTAGTCAAAGTTGCAGCGCCTGGCATTGCTGAGTGTGTGAGTGTTCTGTGACCGAATTTGTCGGGCAGAGCAAGTGAGTGTGTGTGGGCGACGAAAATCAAGAAATTATAAGATGCTCTTGTGGCTAATTTTTTTAACTGCTATCCTGTTTCAGGGTTCAGTTAAGGTAATTCACGGTTATACCTTCACCACGCCAGCTAATTTTTAGTTAATTAGAGAAAACATCAGTTCGCCTTCGGCTGCTAGTTGACCATCAACTTCAGCACGCGCTTGCATTTTACCGAAACGACGTTGTTTGATCCATAACAGTTCCACAGTTAATACCAGTTGGTCTCCTGGCACAACTTGACGGCGAAAGCGGACTTTATCGATACCCGCAAACACAAACAAACCCCCTTCTAATTCTGGTAGCTGGGTCATGACGATACCACCTACCTGTGCCATTGCCTCTACAATTAGCACTCCTGGCATCAGTGGTCTGCCTGGGAAGTGACCTGTAAATTGAGGTTCGTTGATGGTGACGTTTTTAATACCTACAGCTTTTTTACCTGGTACATAGTCAATAATTTTATCTACCAGGAGGAAGGGATAGCGATGGGGTAGGAGTTTATGAATTTCTTCAGATGAGAATGTTGTTTTCACCTCGGATGTAGTTATTGGCTCGTCGGTAGATGTGGGACTATTGACTTCAGAAAGGGTTGACATTAGCAGTGTGGTTGATTGTAATTTGAGAATTGAGTACGTTTAGGGAGAATGATTGATTTTAGATCGAAGCATTTAATTACTCAAATCTAAAATTTTTTGTGCCAGTTGGATGTGTAAATTATGACTGGCTTTATACGCCAAAAAGTGAGCGCGGGGGAAATGTCCCAATAGACTTAAATCTCCTACTAAGTCCAAAATTTTATGACGTACTGGCTCATTTGCAAATCTTAATGGTGGATTTACCCAGCCATCAGCACCACAAACGAGGGCATTATCCAAATTACCACCTTTAATTAACCCAGATTTCTGTAAATATTCAATTTGATGTAATAAACCAAATGTGCGGGCGGGTGCAATGTCTTGGGCAAAGCTATTCGTCATTAAGTGACTGTACCATTGATTACCAATGGCAGACACATCGAAGTCAATGCCGTAACTAAAACGGGTTTCTGGGGCTGGGATGGCTGCGACAAAAGCATCGTCTTGATGTATCCAAATTGGTGCTGGGATGACCAAGGGAATTGGCTCATCTACCACTGGTTGAGAGACTAAGCCAACTGCGGCAATACTCGCTACCCATTCCTGTGCTGAACCATCTAAAAGCGGTACTTCAGCACCGTCAATTTCAATGCGGGCATTATCTACACCCATTCCAGCCAAAGCCGCTAATAGATGCTCGACTGTACGCACACAGGCTTCACCCTTACCCAACTGTGTAGATAAAACAGTTTGATTCACTGCTGCTACTTGAGCAGGAATGATGGGTAAATCTGGCAAATCCACCCGCACAAAGTAGCGTCCACTACCCACATCAGCAGGTAATACCCGGACATGAGTACTGACACCACTATGCAGCCCGACTCCAGTGTGAGCGATCGCCTCTGCTAGAGTATGCTGCATAGGTAATAAGCGAATATATGTAAGTTTTGATTATTCATCACTCATCTTTGGTAAACACCCTGGTAATCAATGCGAAAATTAGCAAGGTCAAGGGTCAAGAGTCAACTGTCTACAGTCACAACTTTGACTAATGACCAATGACCAATGACTAACCTAAAACCTTTCCCCAATCCCAAAGTTAATTCGACTATCACCATCATCGTTGATACCGTAATCAATGCGAATTGGCCCTAGTGGAGATTGGACACGCACCCCTAAACCGTAACCGTAGCCACTACCACTTTTATTTAGCACTTCAGCTGCTCTGGTGCTGGTTCCCAAATCGCTACCCACATCAAAAAATAAAGCCCCACTGACTACTGAGAAGACAGGGAAACGATATTCCAGCGATGCTTGCACATAAGTGCGTCCACTACCCAAAGCACCTTCCTCATAACCCCGGACAGAATTACTTCCACCAAGGGTAAAGGCTTCATAGGGTGGCAAATCACCCAAAACTGTACCGCCTTGGATGTTAAAAGCTATGGTTTCTGGGCCTTTGGCAAAACCAGTAAATTTCACGGGTAGATATTGACTGTAACTACCACGTAATCTGGTGAGGAAAATACTCCCTGAACCAACAGGTACTGATTGATCTATACCTAAACGTAGGTAAGAACCACTAGTAGGTTGCAAAGGGTTATTGCGGCGATCGCGTTGTGCGCCTAGTTGCAATAAAATCAAATCGTCTTCACCTGTACCCGATTCACTCAGAGGCACTTCTGTTCCAGGTTTTAATCTGTCATTATCAAATACTGCCCCAGTTCTTCTGATGTTCCCGTCAGCATCACGAGTGGTAACTCGCTGATACTGAAAGCCTGCTGAAGCTGTCCATTCTGATCTTTCGTAGGGATTTGCTGACAAGGGACGAGTAAATGTGACACCACCACCGAAACGGGTGACACGCGGACGATCCTGATTATCTGGATCATTCTGATTGTTGGGGTTCGGGTCAAGAGTTCTGATATCGTTATCTTTCCCGTCAAAAATCAAGGAAATCGAACGACGACGGAAAATATTGGCTGTGTAGGAAGTGCGGTAAGGATCGCCAGCAATCCAAGGATCTGTGAAGCGCAAGTCAAACAAAAGTTCTCGCTCACCCACCTGGACTTCTGCACCTAATTTTTGGTTTCTCCCGTTGAGGTTTTGTTGTTGATAACTGACTGTGCCAAATAAACCACTAGCAGAACTAATCCCCGCCCCGGCGGCGATGGAACCACTACTACGTTCCACCACATTCACTACTACATTCACCTTGCTGGGGTCTGTACCAGGGTCGAGGGAGACGTTGACATCTTCAAACAGTCCTGTGCCGAAGACTCGCTGGAGGTCTTTCTGCACAGTGTTGCGGTTGAATACTTGCCCTGGCTTTAACTCTAATTCTCGCTTGACGATGTAGTCTTGTGTTCTACCCCGAATTGGTTGTCCTTTTTCGTCAGTTTCTTGACCTTCTTTATTGCGGAAGCGGACGTTAATATTCTCAACTACCCCTTCCGCTACTTGCAGTGTCACCACTCCACTTTCCGAGACTTGTGGCGCACCAATGACGTTAGCTAGCACATAACCTTGGTCTTGATAACGCTTAGTTAATTGCTTGATGCCTTCTTGTAAATCACGCAAGTTGAGGATTTTGCCATATTGCTCACGAAAGACTTCATCAGCAGTTTGTGCAGGTAATACGGAACCAACGTTAGTCCCAGGGTTAGCTTGGATTTGAACCTTTGTTAGTACTGGGTTCGGCTGGACGACAAAGCTGACTCTCACCCCTAAAGGTGTATCTTCTGGGGTGGCTTGGACGTTGGAGAAGAAGCCAGTAGCAAAGATGGCGTTGATATCTTCTTGTAACTGAGAACGGGTGGTGGTTCTGCCTGGTTGGGTACGAATGACGTTGTAGACTTGGGTTTCTAATTCTGGTGCAAGTTGCCCAGATTGCGCCCTTACTTGGACTTCTGATACCAAAACACGGGGTTCTGTGGTTTCTGGTGTGGCGTTGGGGGTATCAAAATTCTGCTGTCCAGGGATGGGACTTGGCGCTGGTGCGGGTGTTTGTTGTTGCTCAGTGCTGGGAGGGGGAGTCTCCGGCTGAGAATTAGGATCTGGGGTAGGAGTTGCAGGAGTTGGTTGGGGAACTTGAACAACTTTGGGCGTTGTTGTCCCTGGACGGTTGGTAGGGATAACAACGGGTGATTTGGCTGCTGATTGTTGTTTGGGCAAATTGTCCCTGAGAACAGCAGCTGATCCTCGCTGCCCAACTTCTGAAGCGACAATTTCCGCGATGGATGGCAACTTTTGCGCTATCAGGGTGGCTGTAGTTGGTGCAGCTATTGTGGGGACAACTACCTCTTGTGTCTCCGTTGTTGCGGATTTGGTTGATTGATTAGTCGATAATTTAACATCTGGAGATGGCAGCTTTGCCAGGGCTTTCACTTCCGTTAAATTAGGCTGAGATGGGGCGATTTCATCCTGTTGTAACTGTTGGTCTGTCGCAGATGGGAAGACCTCTGTTGTCGGTTCTAAACTGTTAGGAGTTTGTCCACTGGCACTCAGGCAACTACTCAAGGGTGCTGCAATTGCTACAGCCACCATTAATACTGGAGATAAACGCATTTTTTGTACAATCCTCTTCACTTCCACACACCATCACAAGGCGATCGCTTTTGATGTCAAAGGTCAAAAACAAATATAGTTGTTTGCTGTAAAAGAATCAAAAACTATTTTTTCATGTCTACTACTTGTAGGACTCTTTGTAAAACCTCCTGGTAGGCATCTTCGACATTTCCCAAGTCTCGGCGGAATCGGTCTTTATCCAGCACTCGTCGATTGGGATCTGCTTCTGCTGTGTTCCACAAACGGCAAGTATCCGGACTAATTTCATCTGCCAATAGTAACTGCTGTTGTGAGTCCAAACCAAATTCTAGTTTGAAGTCTACTAGAGTAATACCGCAACGTTGCCAAAAGTCCTGGAGAAATTGATTAATTTGCAATGCTAGATGGGTAATTGCCTCTACTTGTTCCGCCGTGGCTAGTTCTAGGAGTAACAGGCGATCGCGTGTTAAGAGTGGATCTCCCAATTGATCGTTTTTATAATAAAACTCGACTAAGGGCTGTTTGAGAATTGTACCCAGTTCTAAACCTGTTTGTTGACACAAACTACCCGCCGCAATATTACGTACTACCACTTCTAGTGGGATAATTTTAACTGCTTTTACCCGCATTTGGTTGGGAGCAGGGCTATCAATAAAGTGCGTCTTTATACCAGATGCTTCCAACTGTTGAAATAGCTGACTGGAAATACTACAGTTCATTCTGCCTTTATCAACGATACTGCCTCGCTTTTGAGCATTAAAGGCTGTTGCATCATCTTTAAAATCAGCCAGCAAAATTTCTGGATCGTCGGTTGTATAGAGAATTTTGGCTTTGCCTTCGTAGAGCCGGGAATGAACAGACATAGCAAGAAGTAGGGTGTGAGCGATGAGTAGCTTTTGTCCTTTCGGGCTTCACCATTTTATCTTTAGTTATTAACGATTAGCTATTAGCTGTAAAAGGAGGCACGGTCTGTTGTGTACACTTGGCTCTAATAAACCAGGGTTTGAGAGTCTGGGTGTCGGATATCAGGGTAGATAACCAAGTTTTTGTAAAATTTTCATCGATCACACTCATCAAGTTATATGATGAAGTTCTTTAAAATCTCAATAAAAATTAATATCACACCAATTCTCACAAAGAATGAAATAAGATGTAACAAATTGTCATTGCATAGGAGTCAAAAAATTTTCTCACTTCGCATCATGGGTAATTTTTGGCAGAAAAACTCAGATCAAGATATTTTTGCCATGACTACCTCTTCCTGGAACTAAAATCTCCCAATTTCTTGGGATATTCGTAAGTAAAATTGAGCTAAAGATAGAATCTATCTTCAGACAAAAAAGCTAAAATCAGTGTCTAGTTGTTTGCTCATGTGTTCATAATTCGTGTAGGTAAACTAAAAATGAATCTACACAACTATCAACCTCAGATAGTAATTTTCCCCAAATACGATTTTTTGTAATTTTTTTTGTAAATGAATAAATATCGGAGTTTCATAGTAAAAGTAAACTCCTCAACGGCAATTCTAGGAAAATAGGCTGCTATCAACATCAGCTTTAGACATAAAAAAAGGAAGTTATATAAATGGAGAAAAAATTAGTGGGTAAAGACGAATTTCTCTATCCCCGTGGTCGTTATTATGGTCATGTAAAGCCAGAAAACTTGGTATTTAATGCCAATTTGCAAGAATTTGCTCAACGAGTAAGTTACGTTTGCAACTTAGAAACAGGGGGAAAAATCTCCCCAGAAGAAGCTTACGACCAAATAAAAGCTCTGTGGAAGAACTTAAAACGCTCTAAAAAACAACTACAAATAGGTGAAAATCCCTTTCAGGATGGCGAAGATAAACCGGAAGAGAAGTGAGTAATGAGTGCTGAGTGCTGTTAGCGGTAGCGGGGCGTTTAGCCCGTGCTGAGTGAGGGAGTAATGAGTGCTGAGTGCTGAGTGCTGAGTGCTGAGTGCTGAGTGCTGAGTAGTGACTAATGACTAATGACTATTGACCATTGACTAATGACTAATGACTAATGACTATTGACTATTGACTATTGACTATTGACCATTGACCATTGACTATTTTCCCATCATTGTCCAAACCCCATCCCAGTGATTTGGAGGTGGTGTTTGTTGGTAGTAGTAGGCGCGTTCTAGGTGAATATTCACCGCTTGATCTTGAGGGTGAATATGTTTTGCGGCTGTAAAACAAGCGATCGCCTGTGTAAAATTGCGGGAGAGATAGGCGGCTCGACCTGTATGATAGTGAAAGAGGAACTCTTGAGTATTGGCATCTAAAGCAGTAGTGCGATCGCCTATTAATTCGTAGATGTTGACTGCTTGGTGTTTGCCTTTGACACGGATTCTATCTAACTGGCGTACCCAAATGCGATCGCTGCATAGTTGATAGGTAAACTCACTTAAAATGATGTCACAGCCATATTCTTTGGTGACTGCTTCCAAGCGGGAACTCAAGTTTACCCCATCCCCAATAACTGTGTAATCCATGCGTTTGTGAGAACCGATATTGCCAGAGACGACTTCCCCAGAACTAAGACCAATACCAATGCGGATTTGTGGTTGGGCTTGAATAATTCGCCGTTGATTAAATTCTGCTAGACGCTGGCGCATATCCAATGCTGACTGCACCGCCTGCCAAGCATGATTTTCTGTTAGTGGTAGAGGTGCGCCAAATACTGCCATTAAGGCATCACCAATAAATTTATCCAGAGTACCTTCGTAGTTAAATACTGCTTCAACCATCGTTTCAAAGTACTGATTTAGCAGTGATACAACTTCCGCCGCCCCCAAATTTTCTGTGAGTGTAGTGTAACCACGAATATCAGAAAATAATACAGTCACATCTTTCCGTTCGCCCACCATTAAAGCATCTTCCCCCAGTGCCATGACTTGCTCGGCTACATGGGGTGTAAGATAGCGATACATGGTTGTTTTCAGGCGTTTTTCCTGGCTAATGTCTTCTAAAACTACCAAACCACCCCTGACTCCGCCTTCTGGGTTGGTGAGATGATTCACTGTGAGATTAATACTGCGTTCGAGGATTTGTACTTGGGTGGAGTTTAAAAACTTAGATTGGGGAGTTAGGGGTAAATTCCAAGGTAGAAAAGTATCAGGATTAGAGCGATCGCGTACTGTTAAAATCGAGAAGGCATTACCCAGTTGTGCATCAGGAATTTCATTGGTAACTCGCATATCTGGACTCTGTAGTTGATAGACACCAACAGTTAAACTCTGCTCTGGTACATAATGTTTAGCTCCACTTTTTAAACTATCTTCCAAACGCATCTGCAAATTTTCAATTGGTATAACCTCCCAAATTAAACGACCAGTTAAGTTTTGTTCCCACAATATTTTATTAGCTTTGCTATTAGGTTCACCTAAAGGACAACCAAGTAATTCTAAAGCTGCATCATTAATTGTGACAATCCTACCTGTCATATCTGTGGAAATTACAGCATCTGACAAACTCTGTAAAATATCTTTTTGATATTGTTTTTCTAATAAAACATTTTCAAATAACCGAGCATTTTCCAAGGCAATTCCTGCCTGAATATTAAAAGCCCGCATGAATTCTTCATCGGAAGTAGAAAAACTCCCTTGTTGTTTATTAATTAGTTGTGTTACGCCAATCAATTCATTAGCCGAATTAAATACTGGCAAACATAAAATATTGCGAGTTATATAACCAGTTTTTCTATCTGTTGTTGGGTCAAATCGTGGGTCTTTGTAAGCATCGGGAATATTCAAAGCATCACCTGTAGAAGCCACATAACCAGCAATACCACGATTCGCAGAAATGCGAATTTCCATTAAATTTGTCGTGTCTGCTGCTGCTGCCACTTTAGTCCAAAGTTCACCCATTTCTTTCCGATACAAAAACAATGTACTTCTATCGGCTTGCATTAAAACTCTGGCTTGTTCCATCACTATCTGCAAGGTAGCTTCTAAATCTAAACTTTGCCCTAGTGTTTGAGTCGCACGTAAGAGTGCTGTGACTCCACGTTGATTACGCGCTGCTACATAAAAAGATTGACAAGTTTCTAAGATAATCCCAATAGAATCAGCAAAGTCTCGAAAATGTGCTTCATCATCACTATTAAAGGGAATATTGCCAGTCTTATTAGCTAGTTGGACGACTGCTACTACCTGAGTTTTACTACTCACCACAGGCATACACAAAATATTGCGAATTGTGTAACCCATTTGTTTTTCTAGCTCTGGGCTAAACAAAGGATGAGTAGCCGTTTCCGCAATATTTAAATATTGCCCCGTACTAGCCACATGACCAGGAATACCCACTGTAATCGGAGTCCGAATTTCTAAAAATTTTTGCCCATTATCTTGTGGTATTTTTGACCACAACTGACCTTTATCATAGTCAACTAAAAAAATAGTTGTCTGTTCTGCTTGGAGAATTTGCCCAATTTTAAGTGTGATGGCTTCTAATACTTTCTCCAGCATATTTTCCAGAGCTTCATTATTGATTAATTCAATAGCTCTGAGAAATTGCTGAAATTCGGCTGTAATAAATTCCAGTAAACAACCAAACTCGCTAACCGAAAGGTCTTTAACCCGACGCAATAGAGTGTGTGTCCGATTAACCTGTGTAAGTTCAGTTAATGTAGCCAAGACGCTACCTAAATTGGGAAGAGTCATTAGTTATTAGTCATTAGTCAATAGTCAATAGTCAATAGTCAATAGTCAATAGTCAATAGTCAATAGTCAATAGTCAATAGTCAGCACTCCCTCACTCTCTCCTCCCTCACTCAGCACGCTGCTCATCGCCCCGCTACCGCTAACAGCACTCAGCACTCCTTCACTCTCTCACTCCCTCACTCAGCACTCAACACTCCTTCACTCAGCACTCCTTCATCGTAACGCTGTCAACTGTTCTGTACGGATTACTTTTTGGTAGTAATCTTGTAGCTGATGTGTAGCGGCTGCCCAGCCCCATTTTTCAGCTTCTTGACGAGCGTTTTGGCGGATAGTGTTCCGTTCTTGGGAGTTGTCTAGGAGGCTGATAGTAGCAGCGATCGCATCTTGTATATCTGCTTTAGGATCAAAAAGATAGCCATTGACACCATCTGTGACAATATCTGGTATGCCCCCAGAACGGGCAGCCACCACTGGACAACCAGCTGCCATTGCTTCTAGCAATACTAAACCCAGTGTTTCTGTGCGGGAGGGAAAAATAAAAGCATCAGCGCTAGCAAACGCCGAGCCTAATTCCCGTCCCATAAGATAACCGACAAAGTTGGTATTTGTGCCAGCAAAATGTTTTTCTAGGGCTTGGCGATTGGGGCCATCTCCCACCAGGGCTAATCGAGCTTGCGGAATGGCTTCTAGGATGGGTTTGATCCGCTCAATTTCTTTTTCAGCGGAAAGACGACCGACGTATAGTAATAAGGGGCTTTCTGGATGATTTTGTGTGAGACGCGATCGCATTTCTAAACTAGCTAAATCAGGATGAAATAATTCTGTATCTACGCCACGTTGCCACAAATCCACCCTTTCAATACCGTGTCCTGATAGTTCTGCCATCATGGCGGTAGAAGTACAAAGATTGAGAGATGCTTGATTATGCGCTCCTTTCAGCAGTTCCCATAGTAACCCTTCTAACATCCCTAAACCGTAATGTTGCAGATACTGTGGTAGGTGAGTATGGTAAGAAGCCACCAAGGGGATTTTGAGAACTTTACTATAAAAAATCCCTGACAGCCCTAAAACAGCCGGATTCACCACATGAATAATATCTGGTTGAAACTCTTCTAAAGCATAACCAATAGCCGGGCGAGGAAGTGCCATTTTCAACTCTGGATACAGAGGTAAGGGAAAACCACTAACGCCATAAACTTTTGCTCCTTTGTGTTCCGTAATCCCACCATCAGGAGCAATGACTAAAACGTGATTTCCATGACGTTGCAGATAGTCAACGGTATGACGCAAGCGTGTCACAATCCCGTCAACCTTGGGTAAAAAGGTTTCAGTGAATAAGGCAATTCTCATACAAAACTAATCAGTCCAGGCAAATAATCCCAGCTTTTGGTGAACTTAGCTATAAACAACAGAGTAAACTGTCTCTGGCAACGTAATCAATGGTCAATGGTCAATAGTCAATGGTCAATGGTCATTAGTCATTAGTCATTTAGTCATTAGTCAATGGTCAATAGTCATTAGTCATTAGTCACTACTCAGCACTCAGCACGGGCTGAATGCCCCGCTACCGCTAACAGCACTCAGCACTCAGCACTCATTACTCACTCAGCACTCAGCACTCCCCCACTCCCCCACTCTCTCACTCCCTCACTCCCCCACTCAGCACTCAGCACTCAGCACTCATTACTCACTCAGCACTCCCTCTTTTTAAGAAAGTGCTCATCCTTCCATTCCAGCAACGATACCAAAAATCAAAAAGAGGCATCCGCCTGCAAAGGTGAGTTGACGCTCAGAGATTCGTCCTGCGATCATTTTGCCACCAATGACAGCGATCGCTGCACAAATAGCATGACCTAAAATTGCGCCAATTGTTACACCAATGATGTTATTACCGGCTGCTAGGGCGATGGTGGCAATTTGTGTGCGATCGCCCCACTCTGCCATAAATGTCAAAACAAAGGCTTCTGCTATAATTGTCCAAGGGGTTTTTTGTCTTGGTAGGTGTGAATCTGCTTTTTCTACGGCTGCTTTTGCCTCTTTGATCTCGTCTTCGGCTTTGTCATCCGCCGCCGACATTTTACTCGCGTCATATAACAGCTTTAGTCCGAAAGCCACAAACAAAGCAATTTCGGCATAATGAATATAAACTTTTGGTAACAAAGAAGCAGCTTGGCCAAATAGCACCGACAAAATTGTCATGGCGGCTAAAGCTGCTACCACTCCTGTAAATACCCATCGCCGTGAATGGTGCATGGCTAAAATCACAGCGATAAAAAAAGTTTTATCTCCTAATTCGGAAACTGTAATTAGTAGTAAACCTGCGGTAAAAGCCGTTAGCACTTTCTCAAGCTCCTCAAGAATCGTTGACCGATGTGCAGCTTGATGAATGCCAAAAGACCTCACCAAGCTTTACATCTTTGATGTAAACTCAGTGAAGGTCTCGCTCCCAAATATTTGATACTTGCCATCTAAACCAGGCTCATCGCCAGTATGTTGATTTAGATGTACTGGCTCTTATGTTTTGTGCCAGTAGCTACTCCCCTTCTTTCATAGATTTCAATATTATATCCATCTGAGATAGGAGTCAAGAGCTTAACCCAGTTGCTGTCAATTATGAACGGCGACTGGCTTTTGTCCGGCAATACCTACCAAATTAGCGCTTAAATCCCACAGGCGATCGGCTTTTTCGTCGTCGCGGGCTTGGGGAGAAACTCTTTGGACAAAGGATTTACCGTCTTTTTTCTGACGATTTCCCCAACTCCAATAAGCACCAGATTGCTTATACTCAGGTTCAGTGACTACATCTGCAACCCTTTCTCCTGCTAATTCTTGAGATACATAACCCCCAGTGATGTGCTTTTGGAACAAGGGGAAGAGTTTTTGAAATAAGGGATAGTGGTTGCGGAATAGTGGTGTTTCGGCTACACATCCTGGATAAAGCGAGGTGAAGGTGATACCAGTTGAATCGTGATAACGCCGATGTAGTTCCCGCATTGTTAGTACGTTACAGACTTTGCTGTCTTTGTAAGCCTTAACGGGTTCAAACTTTTTACCATCAATCATGGAAATTGGCGGTTTGAAGCCTTGAGCAAAGCCTTGTAAGTCACCCAAGTCTGGACGGGGTGGAATCTTCCCACCTAATTCGTCTGGGTTGTGGGTGACTGTTCCCAAAATGACGAGCCGCTTATCTGGTGCTGAGGATTGCTTTAAGTCTTCCAGCATCAGATTACACAAGAGGAAATGACCAAGGTGATTGGTCGTCATGGTTAATTCGTAACCTTCTGGGCTGCGTAACGGTTCTTTGATTAAGGGCATATAAATTGCCGCGTTACACACCAAAGCATCTAAGGATTTGCCTGTGGCTCTAAAGTTGCTCACAAACTGGCGTACACTTTCTAATGAGCCTAAATCAATGTGTATAATGCTGTAGCTGTCCTTGGGGATGCCGAGAGATTGGGCTGCTTGTTCTGATTTGGCTAAATCTCGGCAAGCCATAACAACGTGCCATCCTCTTTTGGCAAATGCTTTGGCTGCGTACAAACCAACTCCTGAAGAGGCTCCAGTAATTACAACTGTTGACTTGCGATCCTGTCCCATTCTCTTAAGACTCTATTTATCATCTTTAACTATTTTCAGGATTTTACCGCACCGAGTTACCACATCTCATGAGTCGATTACGGACTGTTACATACCGCTACATTAATCGTAACTTTTTGATTTAAATTCCTTAACAAAGCATCAATTTGTTCAGGAATATTGAACAGAGTTAATTGAGAAGATATACATTAGCTGTATCTGTTGTGAAAACGAGCTTGGCTGGTCTGGCGATCGCTCTATTTTGTACAATTTCAAATATCGGCCATAGTTTGACTGGCTCTGGTGGCGTAAACTTCACGTAAGTAATTTTTTCATAACTTGGGTCGTTGAGGATAGTGCCATCTATGAGTAGTAATCTTTGGGGATGAATGACATAATTACCAGACACACACACGTTGACCACGCTAATGTTCTTATGAGTGATATTGGTATCAATATATTTATACTGATTATTGGCTATGCGTTTACCTCTGACTCTGGGGTCACAAATAACTGCTCCATCTGGCAATTGATTAATAATTTTGGTGATATCTGCTGTATTAATTAACCGATTATTGCCATATTTACTCAGCATAAATTGATAATCATAGAATAGATTGCTCAAGCAAGAGTAGGTAATAATCATGCCAGTAATTACATAAAATATCAGATTTTTTTGTTTTGATAAGTTTAGATATGCTAGAGATGTAATAGTGAGAATAATTGGGGCAAAAATAATCAGTAACTTGTAGTGAAAAACTGTAGTTTCCGAATCCAGATTAGATGCTGCATATAAATATATGCCCCAAGTAGATAACCAAATACACCAAATATATTTATTACCTTTAAATTTAGTAATTCCCCAATACGTAATGATCGCCAGAAAAATCACAGATACTACTAAAGCAATCCACGAGTGATTCCAGAGATATGCTTCTTGAAATAGTTTGAAGTAATTCAAGAATAAATTACTAATTTTTTTACCTAAATTCATCAAAAATGAATTACCAGCTTGAGAATCATTAGTCACTATAGTTTTAAAAATACTTTTAGTATTCTGAAAACCACGGCTAAATTCGCCTATCCAATAAGGTGTTAATGCTAATATGGCTGAGAGAATGCTGACAATGGGCAATGATATTAAGAGATAACGTTTTTGTTTGACGACTTGATAGATAAAAACTCCACAACTAATCATAAATACGATAGGCAAAACAAACAGTGTGGAAGAATGTAAGCTGACTAAAATTGCCAGAGTCACGCCATAGCCAACCCACAGAAGCATTTGCACTGCTAACGAAAAATCTCCCTCCATTTGTAGATAGTACAGTAAGGTGAAAAGCAGCAGAAAAAAAGGAATCGAGCTAGGATTCCATTGAAAATTACTAATAAAGATTTCACCATACAGCAGACTATACCAAAAGCCAGCTAAACCACTGAGGAAAATTCTAATTGGTGTTTCAATATGTTCTAAAAGTTGATAAACTAAATAAATTAATAAAGGAATAGATAAAAATGAAAATAAAGCATTAGGTAAAGCTTGAAAAACCGGGTCTGCCCCTAAAATAGTAAAAGGGAAGAACAAATAATAATAAAGTGGTAAAATGTGATGTCTGCCGATAGTCGCAACTTGAGAACCAAGTGTGGGCAAATCTCCCTGCCACATATTAATGACAACAAAAGCATCTCTCACTTGATCAGGGTCTTGACCGATATCAAAGCTTACGTACTGGAAAACAGCAATAATTCTAGTGATTAAACCAATGGCGATCGCTAAAAATATCAGCAGATATCCTATTACTTGCACTCTCTTAAAATGCTGGGATTCCGAATTTAATTTATACATATTACTCCTTTAGGACTTACGCACTGAACCAAAAAACCCTGCCGAGGGTAGTCAATAGTAAACAGTGAACAGTGAACGTTTATTAACTGGTAACTGATAAGTAATCAGACAGAATTAATTACACAAGTTCTTTCCCGTAACCTATAACCTGTAACCTGTCCCCTATCTGTACATAAGAATTTAAGTGTGTCCAATTACTTAACTGTTAACTGATTTGGTCAACAGTCCAAAAAAACTTGATTTTGACCATTGACCATTGACTATTGACCATTGACTATTGACTATTGACAAAAAAGCCAGAAAACTTAGTTACACTTGCGTAAGTTCTATTGTATTAGACTGGGTTGAGCATCGATTGAGCATTTTAGACAAATGCAATAATGCTTTAATACATCTAAGTGAAAAGCCCAAAACAATTCTTTGGAACATTATTTGAGCATTAAATTTGGGTTAGAAGCTGTAACTGTTGATTTAGCGTGTTTATGAAAAAGCCAGACTGGTTGCGGGTTAAAGCGCCTCAATGGGAGCGCGTTGGTAACGTTAAAGAAATTTTGCGGGATTTAGCGCTGAATACAGTTTGTGAAGAAGCATCCTGTCCAAATATTGGTGAATGCTTCCAAGCTGGTACAGCCACTTTTTTGATTATGGGGCCAGCTTGCACCCGTGCTTGTCCTTATTGTGATATCGACTTTGAGAAAAAACCTCAAGCCTTAGACCCCACAGAACCAACAAGATTAAGTGAAGCTGTACACCGGATGAAACTCAATCATGTGGTGATCACTTCTGTCAACCGAGATGACTTAGCAGATGGTGGTGCGTCTCAGTTTGTCAAATGTATTGAAGCGGTGCGCGCACTCTCACCCCAAACTACCATTGAAGTATTGATCCCAGATTTGTGCGGTAATTGGGATGCGTTAGAGATCATTCTCCAAGCCTCACCAGAAGTACTTAACCATAATACAGAAACAGTACCACGTCTATATCGTCGAGTGCGTCCCCAAGGAAATTACGATCGCACACTAGAATTATTACAGCGCTCTCGGCAAATTGCTCCTTGGACATACACCAAATCCGGCATCATGGTAGGACTGAGTGAAACCGATGCTGAAATTCGCCAAGTTATGCAAGACCTACGCACTGTAGATTGTGATATCTTAACCATCGGGCAATATCTCCAACCCAGTCAAAAACACTTGCAAGTCAACGACTTTGTAAGTCCAGAGCAATTTGCTGCTTGGCAAGCCTATGGCGAAGAACTGGGATTTTTACAAGTCGTATCTTCACCCCTAACCAGAAGTTCCTACCACGCCGAGCAAGTGCGAGAATTAATGCAGCGTTATCCACGGTAGAGACGTACCATGTTACGTCTCTCCACATGAGTGATTATTTTTGAATTTCAAATTTTCCATCGGTGCAAGAAACTACCATATCAATATCAATATTAGGTGCAGGTGCTTGGGGTGAATCTCTCGCCAGTTTAGCAGCAGCAAATGGTCATGGGGTGAAAATCTGGTCACGCCGGGGATCAGAGACACTAGCTTCAGTTGTCGAAGATGCCGAGATCATTGTCTCCGCTATTTCTATGAAAGGTGTGAGAGAAGTTGCTACCCAAATCCAACCTCTCACCCTTCCCCCAGCAACAATTTTTGTCACCGCTACAAAAGGTTTAGAACCAGATACGATTAATACGCCTTCGCAAATTTGGCAATCAATTTTTCCTGACAATCCCATAGTCGTTCTATCAGGGCCAAATTTATCTCAAGAAATTCAACAATCTTTACCAGCCGCGACAGCAGTAGCTAGTCGTGTTGTCACCGCAGCCGAAACAGTCCAGCTAGCGTTTTCTTCCCCACGTTTTCGGGTATATACAAATCCTGATCCTATAGGTGTAGAGCTTGGGGGTACACTCAAGAATGTCATAGCGATCGCATCCGGTGTCTGTGACGGGTTACAGTTGGGAACTAATGCTAAAGCGGCTCTAGTCACTCGTGGACTCACAGAAATGGTGCGTATTGGCAATTTTTGGGGCGCTAAAACGGAAACATTTTATGGTTTATCTGGTCTAGGAGACTTGTTAGCTACCTGTAACAGTCCGTTGAGTCGCAATTACCAAGTAGGTTACCAACTAGCAAGTGGCAAAACTCTCACAGCAACTCTGGCAAATTTGCCAGGAACGGCTGAAGGGGTAAACACTTGTCAAGTATTAGTCCAACTAGCCAAGCAGCAAAATATAGTTATTCCCATTACCGAGCAAGTTCATCGTTTACTACAAGGTGAAGTGACACCAAGACAAGCTCTTGATGAACTGATGCTGCGCGACATCAAGCCAGAATATCACTAATAGGACTTACGCAGTGTCACTAAATTTTCTGGCTTTTTGTCAATAGTCAATGGTGAAATAGTGCGTTCCTATTGCCTTGCGTCGGAAAGCAACTATTGAACTCGTAACGGTCAACAGTCCAAAAAACTTGACTATTGACCATTGACCATTGACCATTGACTATTGACCACCCCCAGAAGGGTTTATTGGTTGAGGTGCGTAAGTCCTAACTAAAATTCTCGAAGCTAAATGAAGAAATATTCATCGGATACCAACTAAGTGTGAAGTATTGATGAAAAAGTACTAGCTATATACAACTCATGGATTGCTGGTAGCGGTTGTTGCAGACTACTCAATCATCTTCCATTACCTATTACCTCTACTGAGTCCAAAAAATCCTGAGAAAAAATTAGAAAATCGTCAGGAAAGTACTTACACATTCATGTAGATGTGACTATGCCGATGATAAACATAATTTCACTGAAATATGTTTATACCATTTACCAAAGTAATAGCTGATATCTATCAAGGTGGAAATGCTGACTAGGTAATTCGGAACTTAAAGCCTAATCATGGATTTGAATAGCTATTGGTTCAATCAGACGCTCACCAACCGAGCATAGCTTGGTGGCAATGTTTGAAAACAACCACTAAGTTTTTTTGCAAAAAAAATCTTAGTGAAAACCTCAACCGTGTTAGTTCATCTAGAATCACGGGAACAATAGCAACAGTTAATTAGCTGACCGCAATCTATTGTTACCTGGAGCCATAGAGACGATCTTATGCCAGCAACATCTTTTTACGCAGATGCCGCCTACAATACCCAAAAATCCAGCCAGGTGTTAGACCCGGATCTCACTGTCGATGAAGGTGAGTTGTCGGTCGATGATCTCCAAGAGTTGGAGATAGCTGCTGCTGATCCCGCTAACTTTGCTGTCGGCGCTAACCGTCGCAGTACAGATTTAGTGCGTCTATACCTTCAGGAAATTGGTCGTGTCCGCTTATTGGGACGGGATGAAGAAGTTTCTGAAGCCCAAAAAGTCCAGCGTTATTTACGGTTACGGACTGTACTAGCCAATGCTGCCAAACAAGGCGATGCTGTAGCCGCACCTTATCTTCACTTAATTGAAGTGCAAGAGCGTCTAGCATCAGAACTAGGTCATCGTCCATCTTTAGAAAGATGGGCTACTACTGCTGGTATCAACTTATCTGAACTTAAGCCAACTTTAGCAGAAGGCAAGCGTCGCTGGGCAGAAATTGCCAAGCTGACTGTGGAAGAATTGGATCAACTCCAGTCTCAAGGACTGCAAGCCAAAGAACACATGATTAAGGCTAATTTACGCCTAGTTGTGTCTGTTGCCAAGAAATATCAAAATCGCGGTTTGGAATTATTGGATTTAGTCCAAGAAGGTACGCTGGGTTTAGAACGAGCCGTAGAGAAATTTGACCCCACTAAAGGATACCGCTTTAGTACCTATGCTTACTGGTGGATTCGTCAGGGAATTACACGAGCGATCGCTACTTCTAGTCGAACAATTCGTCTCCCTGTCCATATTACAGAAAAGTTAAACAAAATTAAAAAAGCTCAACGCAAAATAGCTCAAGAAAAAGGTCGCACTCCTACTTTAGAAGACCTAGCTCTGGAGTTAGATATGACACCCAGCCAAGTACGCGAAGTTTTATTAAGAGTACCTCGCTCTGTGTCACTGGAAACTAAGGTCGGTAAGGATAAAGACACCGAATTAGGTGAATTACTAGAAACTGATAGTGTCACCCCAGAAGAAATGTTAATGCGAGAATCTTTACAAAGAGACTTGCAAAATTTGTTAGCCGATTTAACCAGCCGTGAGCGTGATGTCATTCTCATGCGGTTTGGTTTGGCTGATGGTCATCCTTATTCCTTAGCAGAAATTGGTCGCGCACTAGATTTATCACGGGAGAGAGTGCGGCAAATCGAATCCAAAGCTTTGCAAAAGCTGCGTCAACCCAAGCGTCGTAACCTCATCCGCGATTACTTGGAATCTTTAAGCTAATTCGATAGTCAATAGTCAATAGTCAATAGTGACAAAATTTAATACTATAGATTGTTGACTCTGGACTATCCAATTGCTAGGAATTCCAGCGATTTTCCCACTAACAGTTACTCATCCCTCATAAGAAATTTTTGCAGTTAAGAAAAGAATGGTTTTAATCGCCATTTCCCAAGAGATATGAGGTCATGGGTAGAGAAAATCCATAGTTAATTGATACAATGCTTGCATGGCTTGTATTCTACAATTTTAACTTTTGAATTAATTACTGTCAGTGGGGATAACCATCAGAAGATTTTATAGCAGTTGCTAAATAGATTAGAATACCTACTAATCATTAAGCATTGATAATTAAAGACTTTCCAGCCTTTTCTCTGTTCTCGGCTATAGTATGCAAATTTCATCAAGTATTGTTAAAATTTTGGTAAAGATTCTCAATAAGCAATATTTGTTGCAAATAGACCAAAACATTTGTTATATTCTCAACTAACAGGCTTTGTTGAGAAAAATTAGTATGACTGTCTACACAACAACTTCACTTAAGGCAGAGTTAAACGAGAGAGGCTGGCGTTTAACTCCTCAAAGAGAAACTATTTTACATATTTTTCAAGAACTGCCCCAAGGTGAACATCTAAGTGCAGAGGATTTGTACCACCGTTTAGAAACTGATGGTGAAGGTATCAGTCTTTCAACCATCTACCGGACGTTGAAACTGATGGCTCGGATGGGAATTTTACGGGAACTAGAACTGGGCGAAGGGCATAAACATTATGAAATTAATCAGCCATACCCCCATCACCACCATCACTTGATTTGTGTAAAGTGCAACTCCACTATTGAGTTCAAGAACGACTCAATCTTAAAAATTGGGGGAAAAACTGCTCAAAAAGAAGGCTTCCACCTACTTGACTGTCAAATGACCATTCATGCAGTTTGTCCCAAGTGCCAACGAGCGCTGATGCCACTGTAGCACCTGGGTATGATAACCAGAGAGAGTTACTCAAATCAACCTAGAACAGGAATTGTGAGCTATTTCTCACTCACTGTTATTGGAGGTAAGGAACCTGCTAACGACTTATACACAAATCCCAAAGCGGATGTTAAAAACGTCCGCTTTTAACGTCATTAAGACTAATACCGTAGAATTCTTGGGCTTGCTTGATCGCTTTTTTCGTGTCATCGGCCATGACACCATTGAGTTGACCTTTATAAAAACCCTTTTCTTGCAGTCGTCTTTGGATTTCTAAGACGTTAAAATCGCTTTTGGCAGCTTTATTGACTGATCCGTATAACTTAGCTCTAGTAGTAGGGCCAGCAACACCACTAGCAGTTAAGTAATTGGCTGATTGAAACCTCTTGACTGCATCTGCGGTGTAGGGGCCAAAATATCCATTTGGCTGTCCCTGTAGGTATCCTGCGCGAATTAACTGCTCTTGCAATACTCGCACAGCTTCACCGCGATCGCCTAAACTGAGTTTATCTTTACTAGTTGTATTCTTGGGAGGATTTTCTCCGCCAACCCCTATTGGTGGTAATTTGCGGAGGGTGTTTGGCCCAACAACCCCGTCAACATCTAATTTATAAGCTGCTTGAAATCTTTTGACAGCTTCTTCTGTAATGGGGCCGAAAATACCTGTAGCATTGCCGTAGTAAAAACCTGCTACTTTCAAGCGTTGTTGCAAAACCTTGACATTTTCACCTTCATCACCTTTGACAAGGTAATTAGGATTGCTGCGCTTGTTGGTTACTGTGCTACTAGCAGTTGTATTTTTAGTTTGTGTACTAGCAGCAGTATTTCTTTTTTGTGTAGTGGCTGTACTGGTTGGTTTGGTTGTTTGTCTACTGACAGTCGGGACTGTAGTTGTATTGGTTGGTTTGGTTGTTTGTCTACTGACAGTTGGAACAGTAGTTGTATTATTTTGCCTAACTGTTTGTGTGCTAGGAGTAGTAGGCTTAGGTGTTTGGTTAGTTACAGGTGATAAACGCCAGTTATCTAGTTTTTCTAAAGTGCTGGCTCCGACAACACCGTCAACTGGTAAACCAGCTGCTTGTTGGAAACTGCGGACGGCTGCTTCGGTGGTAAAGTCATAGACTTGAGTCACTGGAGCTTGATAAAAACCCGCTTGTTGCAGTTTCTGTTGCAAAGTTCTCACAGAAGGGCCTTGATCCCCTCGTTCCAATGCCCAGACGCTCGTCACACTACCGAGAATTGATAATGTGAGAGCTAAAGGTAGCATATGCTTCCAAGCCCTACTAGAAAGTCGTTTCCAGTCTGGTGTAGCTGCTGTATTAAACAAGTAGCTCAGAGACACCAAGTCACTAGATTCGGTTTCTTCGTGGGCGAAAGCTAGGTGCAAATAGGCTATGTTGTCCATATTAGTTTCCTACACCACTTATTTTTCTTCAATGGTTGCTTCAGCTTGATGTACTAAATTACGTAAGTTTTCCAGTGTTTGTATGTTTACATCCTGCCATAAATTGCGCTGGTGTGCCTCTAATAATCTTTCGGCAATATCACGCAACGCATGAGGATTTTTATCTTGAATATATGCGGAAACTACCGGATCAAGCAAGTATGCTTCCATGATGCCTTGATACATATAGTCTTCTACGCATCTGGCTGTAGCATCATAGGCGAATAAAAAATCTACTGTTGCTGCCATCTCAAATGCCCCTTTGTAGCCGTGGCGCATCATGCCCTCAATCCACTTGGGATTTACTACACGAGAACGATAGACTCTGGCAATTTCCTCTTTAAGTTGGCGGATTTTCGGATGGGCCGGAATGGAATTGTCACCAAAATAGGTTTGAGGATTTTTCCCTTGTATGGAACGTACAGCAGCCGTTAACCCACCTTGAAATTGATAATAATCATCAGAATCCAGCAAATCATGTTCACGGTTGTCTTGATTGTGCAAGACAATTTGCATCTGTGATAAGCGTTGGGTGAAGGCTTCGGGATTGGGGTTGGGGGGAGATGGGGGGAAAGAATTATCACCTTGTCCAATTCTGCCATTTTGAATTTTGAATTTTGAATTTTGAATTGATTCATCCCCTGAAGAATAAGCGTAACAACTCCAGTTAATGTAAGCACGGGCTAGGTCTTGATCGTCTTGCCAGTTTTGTGATTCGATTAGACCTTGGAGTCCAGCACCGTAAGCGCCTGGTTGAGAACCGAAGATGCGGTAGTGCGATCGCTCATATGCTACTTCCGGAGTTAAGCCTTGTTGTATCCAAAAATTCGTATCTTCGATGACTTGGGCTGCTAGAGGGTTTTGTTCTGGTGGTTCATCAAGTGCAGCGACGGCTTTAACTGCTTGATCAAATAAATCAATTAAGTTGGGGAAAGCATCGCGGAAAAATCCAGAAATCCGTAAGGTGACATCAACACGGGGACGACCCAAAATTGAGAGAGGTAAAATTTCTAAATCTACAACTCTCCGTGCAGCCCCATCCCAAACTGGTTGCACACCTAGTAGTGCTAAGGCTTCGGCAATGTCATCGCCACCAGTCCGCATCGCCGCAGTTCCCCACAAAGATAAGCCTAGTGTTTTAGGATACTCACCATGCTCCTGTGTGTAGGATTCAATTAAAGTCTCTGCGGCTTTGCGTCCAATATCCCACGCTGTTTCTGTGGGAATGGCACGAATATCAACAGAGTAAAAATTTTTGCCAGTCGGCAACACTTCCGGGCGACCGCGTGTAGGTGCGCCAGACGGGGCGCTGGGGACGTATCCACCATCAAGTCCGTGTAAGAGGTTGGTAATTTCTGTGTGGGTTTGTTGTAGGGATGGGAGGAGTTTGGTGCTAATCCAAGTTAGGGTACTGGGGAGTGCTGAGTGCTGAGTGCTGAGTGCTGAGTGGGGAGTGGGGGGAGTGGGGGGAGTGGGGGGAGGGGGGGGGTGGGGAGTGGGGAGGTGGGGGGTGATTAGTTGTTCTACTAGTAGGGCGGCGTGTTCTTCTAGGGTGGTGACGGCATCGCCGATTGTGCGGTGAGGATTTGGGGTTTTGTTAGCTAGGATTTGTTGAGCAGATGGGGATAATGGGGTGCTGAAATCGGCTGTGAGGGGATCGAAATCTAAGCCCCAGTCATCAGCTAAAGCCCTGGTGATACCTGAAGAATAGCGATTAGGGATGCGGGCGATCGCTACTATTAAATCTCTCAGTTGTCTGCCTTGGGGACATTGCCCAAAAATATGTAAGCCATCCCGAATTTGAGCTTCTTTCAATTCGCAGAGATATCCATCTAAGGAGTTGAGAATTAGAGATTCAAAATTCAAAATGTCTGATTCGTTTTGAATGCCTAAATCTTTATAAAGATTTTCTTGGATGACTAATTCCCGAATGCGATCGCGTATCGGTGGTAGGCGGGAAGGATCTAAACTTTCTGCCTCATAATATTCATCAATTAAATTTTCTAATTTTTGCAAAGCGCCGTACAACTCTGCGCGAGTCATGGGGGGTGTGAGATGATCGATAATCACTGCCTGGGCGCGACGCTTGGCTTGTGAACCCTCACCAGGATCATTGACTATAAACGGGTATAGGTGCGGCATTGCACCAAATGCTACTTCTGGGTAACAGTTACTAGATAAAGCCAAACTTTTACCCGGTAGCCATTCTAAATTGCCATGTTTCCCCACATGAACCACAGCATCAGCAGCAAAACATTGCCTCACCCAATAATAAAAAGCTAAATAGGCATGAGTCGGTTCTAAATCCGGCGCATGATAATTCAAGCTAGGGTCAAGATCATAACCCCGCGATGGCTGAATACCGATGAAAATATTGCCTAGTTGCATACCAGGGATAGGGAATGAAGAGGATGGGGAGATGGGGAGATGGGGGGCTTCGGGGCCCCCTCTGGGGTTGGGGGGAAATGGGGGGAAAGAATTGTCCCCTTGTCCTTCAGTTTCTAGTCCCCAACGCTCATTAATACTCTCTTGTACTTCTGTAGGTAAAGACGCAAAATAATTTTGATACTCTGTGGTCGATAAACTTTGCAGTATGGGACGTAATTCTCTGCCTTCTGGATCATTGGTGACACCAGAAGTGAGACGCTGAATTAACTCATCACCATTGTTGGGTATATCTTCTACTACATACCCAGCTTGCTGTAAAGCTTGGAGAATTTCTACACAACTGGCTGGTGTGTCTAGTCCGACACCATTGGCTAAACGTCCATCACGGTTGGGGTAATTCGCTAAAATTAGGGCAATGCGTCGCTGTTGGGGTGGCTTGGAACGTAGGCGTACCCAATTAGCTGCTAGTTGAGCTACGAACTGGATGCGATCGCTCACTGGTTCATAAACTACCACATCTGTTTCTAAATCAGGGTTACGTGTTTGCACTGCCTTAAAGGACACAGCACGGCTGATGATGCGTCCATCAACTTCTGGTAAAGCCACATTCATCGCTATGTCACGAGGAGAAAGCCCAGTCATCTGTGCTTCCCATTGTTCAATAAATCCGCCACTCAAAATAACTTGTAAAACCGGTATATCTAATTTTTCCCACAGTTCCACCTGGGGTATTTCACTATCTAAACGCGCCAAGGAAAAACTGGTGGTATTCAGTAAGATGGCAATCTGTTCTGAGTCTTTAGCTTGGAAAAACTCACACAATTCTATCTGCACATCCGGATCACGTAAGGAAGAAATAAACACAGGTACAGGTTGTAAATTTCTATCACACAAAGCCGCACACAACGCATCAATTACTTTAGTGTTACTCGCCAAGTAGTGCGCGCGGTAGAAGAGAATACCGACTTTAGGACGTGGGGAGAGGGAGAGAGAGGGGGATGGGGAGAGAGAGGGATGGACATACAACCCAACACGGGGAACCTGTTGCGGTGGCAAAGGATCATATGCAGTTGATAAGCAGGTATCAGCAACAAATTTGAGAGCATTAACAACATTTTCTACCCCACCTTCATGGAAATATTGCCATATTTGGTTAACAGTAGCCGCAGGCAAGGTAGACTGAGAGATCAATTCAGGATCGAGAGCATCGTCTCCTGGCATTACAATTAGTGTTATACCCTGACGTTGCACAATTTCTTGCACAACTTCTAAACCATAAGCCCAATAGGAACGTCCCCCTATCAGGCGCAAAATAATTACTTGAGCAAGTTCTAAAACTTGTTCTCCATAAGTATCTATACTTATTTGTTGCTGTAACAGCAACAGATTAGCAACTCTAATTGCAGGAAATTTTGCAGGTAATTTGGGGACGGCAGCTGCCAAAGTTTGAATATCGGTATCAGCAGCCGTAATCAATACAAAAGGGGCTGGGGTTTGTTCTAGAAAAATCACACCCTCTGACTGATTCCATCCTACTGATGTGGTACTTATACGATGCATAATCCTTTATTACCGCTTTAAACTGTTGGTTAGAACATAATCAAGCTATTTGTCAGCCTAGCCCCTCTTACCAGACTATTAAAAATGCTGAGTTCTTCTGATTTGAGCTTTTCTCGAAATTTGCCGTTAGTTGTATTCAATCAACTTGGAGAATTATTGCAGCAAATGGCTCAATCTGTAGAAACTGTTGTTGTAATTACAGAAGCTTTGTTATCACGAGTTCACTTATCAGTAGAATGGCAAAGGCAAAAATTTACGCTGATAGTTTCAGAGCGTTTTAGCGCGCTCTTACTGGGCAATTGGGAGCAAACAGAAGTACCAAATTCGACTACTTCTATTTGTGTTTTGCCTTGGCAAGAGTATGAAAACAATTGGGTTGCCAGGGAAATACCACAACCAGAAACCCCTTCAGTACTGGCTCAACTCCCTGTTACTGCTAACATCACTCAGCAATTACTACTCAGCACTAAATTAACTTTTGATACAGAAGCGATCGCTTCCTTCCTGTTGCAATTGAGAGATTTGTTTGACCATGATTCCCATACTTACCAACACCTTGAACGCTATCGTCAAATTCTTCGCCCCAATGATGCTACACTCCAAAGTCAATTTACACTGTTGTTATTAGAACATCTACTGCCTGGGCAAACTGAGACGGAAACAGCAGTACCTATTACAAACAATCCAGCAGAGCCTTATGCTTGTCAAGCAGTCGAAGATGCCTTGAAAAAACAGATTTCTCAAGAGCGACTGCTGAATCAAGTAACTACGCAAATTCGCAAAAGCTTAGATTTGCCTGTGATTATGGCGACAGCTATTGCTCAAGTACGAGAGTTTCTGGAATTAGACAGGTTAGTAATATATAAATTTGCAGGTTCTAGAGTCAACTCCCAAGAATCCACTCAACGGCAAATATCAGAGTGGCAAAATTACGGGGGTTGCATCGTTTATGAAGCTCGTGCGACGGATGCCATTCCCTCAGTATTGCATTATCAGGAAAAAACTTGCTTTGGTCGGACTTCCTCATGCTGGGAAAAGTATTCCCAAGGATTTACCTTAATCGTCGATGATATTGAAAAAACCTATGCTCTAGAAGAGTGCCTACTGAATTTTTTAAGGACAAGCGAAGTTAGAGCTAAATTAGCAGCCCCAATTGTTTTTGAAGATAAACTTTGGGGATTGTTGATCGCCCATCAATGCTATACTCCCCATCAATGGGTTGAGAGTGAAATAAACCTACTCACTTCAGTTGCAGAACAACTAGCGATCGCTATTCACCAAGAAGAATTAATGCGATCTCTGACTCAAGAAAAACAAACCCTGGAACAGCGCGTAGTTGAACGGACAATGGCTTTACGCGATGCCCTATTAGCGGCGGAAGCTGCTAGTCGCCTCAGAAGTGAATTTTTAGCCACCATTAGCCACGAATTACTCACACCTTTAACTTATGTGATTGGGATGTCTTCCACATTACTACGCTGGCCTTTGGGTGAATTGAGTCAACGACAACGAGACTATTTACAAACAATTCATGACAGTGGCGAACATTTATTAGAAATGATTAACGACATCCTCGATTTATCGCAAATTGAGGCAGGAAAAACAGTTTTAAACATTTTGCAATTTTCTCTAGCCAAGACAGCCGAAAATACCATAGAATCACTACAAGAAAAAGCCCAATCGCAGCAAATAAATCTTAAACTAGATTTACAAATAGACCCAAAACGCGATCGCTTCACCGCCGATGCCACAAGAGTAGAACAAATTCTCTGGAATCTTTTAACCAATGCCATTAAATTCACCCCAGAAGGCGGTAGCGTTACCTTACGCATCTGGGTAGAAGAAGACACCGCAATTTTTCAAGTAGAAGACACAGGTATTGGTATTCCTGAAGAAAAATTACCTTTACTATTTGAAAAATTTCAACAACTAGACACACCCTATCGCCGCCGCTACGAAGGCACAGGATTAGGTTTAGCCTTAACTAGACAATTAGTAGAACTACATCGAGGACGGATTGAAGTAGAATCTACCGTAGGTATAGGCTCAATTTTTACAGTGTGGATACCATCGCAAGAGAGTGGAGAGTGAGGGAGTGAGGGAGTGAGGGAGTGCTTTTCTCTAGGCTTTTAGTCCAAAGTTCAGTAGCCAAGCAATTAGTGGTTTTAAGCTGGTAGGTAATGCAGCTTCACTCACTATGATTGTGTGCTGTTGACTATTATCTTCTACTGTCAGCTGATATTGAAAGCGATCGCTTTGAGAACTAGAAGAAATAATTTGTTCAGGTAATGAAAATAAATCGGCTGTTGCTACTAGTTGTCGCAATTCTTCAGCTTCTGCTAATGGAAGTGTATTCGTGTCAACACTAATTTTCTTACTAATTCCTGCAAAGCCACCCGTCCGTTCTAAGAGTACCCGCATTTATTCATCAGACTGAAAGATAATTACACTCCAGTCTAACAATAACCACATCCACAATCAAAATTCCCCATGAGTTTAGTTCTACATGAGGACTTTCGATCTAATATCATTTGTAATGACGAATTACGTCAAAACTCCTACCTGTTTCCAAGCATTCTTGATTGCTTGATGTTCTGGGCTACCATCACCATAGAGTTCAGCTGCAACTTGTATAGTCATATCAGCTGCTTTTTGGAAGTCTGCCTTAGCACGTAGGCGATCGCGTAAGGCTACATACCAGATTTTACCTGCTTTTTCCCAAGCGTAACCGCCAATTTCTACTGCGGCTAGATAAAAAGCTCGATTGGGAATGCCTGAATTGATGTGTACCCCACCATTATCAGCCCAGCCAGTGTATTGATCTTTCACATGACCAGGTTGGGGATCTTGACCTAAAACAGGGTCATTGTATGCTGTTCCTGGTTCTTTCATGGAACGAATCGCTATACCCTTGACGTTGGGCATTAATAAACTATCTCCAATTAACCAATCGGCTTCAGCTGCTGTCTGGTTTTTAACTCTTTGTTTGACTAACGTACCAAAAACATCAGAAAAAGATTCATTTAACGCTCCTGGTTCACCATAGTATACAAGACCAGCTTCATGTTGAGTTACACCATGAGTTAGTTCATGTCCAATGACATCAATGGATTTAGTAAAGCGGTCAAATAATTCTTGATCACCGTCACCATAAACCATTTGATCGCCATTCCAAAAAGCATTATCGTACTTCACACCATAATGGACGGTCGAGTCTAAACGTAATCCTTTGTCGTCAATAGAATTACGTTCAAATATTTCGTAAAACAAGTCATATGTAGCACCAGCACCATCATAGGCTTCGTTGACAGCTTCATCATTACTGGGGGGATCACCTTCCACACGCACAATAGTTCCTGGTAATTGTTCACTGTCTTGAGCATTGTAGATTGTCCGCCGTTTTTCTCCTGGAGATGGAGCAAAAAAAACGTTGCCAACAACATTTCTCCGTCCACGCAATTGGGCTGAAACATTTAATGTTTGAAAAGCCCAATTCTTCTGCCGTGTTGTACCATTGACAGCAATATTTTCTAACATATGCGGTGGAATTACACAGCATATAGGGCATCTAGTATTGAGTGAATGGTCACACTGCAAACTAGATGATTTCTTTTTATTTCTAGCCATCTAATTTATTCTCACGAGGGAACTAAGCCGCGAAAAAAGCTGAAAAAATAAGGTAGATGGCTAATCCCTGGTTAATCTTTGATATTTCTATTTTCGGACATAATTTCTAAAAGTAAACAGTAGTCTATAAAGCGATCGCCGAGTCCCATATTATGTAAAAACACATATATTTGTAGATTCTTAATAGTTAATCAAGGCAACATCAAAGCATATTCTGTATTCACACTAGTTCTGTTTTAGTCTTTGATCAAAAACAAGATCCCCAACTTCTTAGAGAAGTCGGGGATCTGCACCTAACTACTAACTTTATGCAAAAAGTTTTTTTATGGCAGTTGCCAAGTAGATGAGGAAATTAATTAATCATCAAAAACAGGAACTAAGCAACTAGAAAATCCGTTCATTGTTCCCTATTTTAAAGTGTCAAAGATTGAGCATCAGTCTCAATAAATTTAGCTAAATCTTGTAAAAATGCTGCTGCATCAGCACCGTAAATAATCCGATGATCGGAGGTAATATTTACCTGCATTTGCTGTTTAACACCAAACAAACCATCAGCATTGGCTACTAGTTGGGGACGTGATGCACCGATCGCTAAAATTGAGCCTTGTCCTGGTGGTAAAATGGCATCGAATGTATCTACACCGAACATTCCTAAGTTCGACAAGGTAAAGTTACCACCACTATATTCGTCAGGTTGTAATTGTTTGGCTCTAGCACGATCTACTAAAGACTTCCAGGTGCGGGAAAGGGAATATATATCTACCTTGTCAGCATTTTTTAAGACTGGTGTAATTAAACCACCGCCATCCATTGCCACCGCGACAGCAATGTTGATATCAGCATGGTAAACAATACCTTGGTCTGAATAACTAGCATTTAACAATGGGTGTTTTTGCAATGTCATCGCCACAGCTTTTGCTAGTAGCGCTGTCATGGTCACGCCTTTAGATTTAATTTGCTTGTACAGTTTATCTAAACCATCAGTGGTAATTGTGTAACCCACACGGAAAACAGGCACATCTAAACTAGCTACCATGTTCCGAACGACAGCACTTTGTAGAGTATTAAATGGCACTACCTGTCCTGGAGTGACGGCAACAGGTGCTGGGACAGGTGCAGTTGTTCTAGATGGTGTGGGTACAACTGGGGTGGGGGTTGGTGTAGATACAGCAGGTGTGACGGCTGGTTGCTTGACTTTACCAACTACCGCTTCCACATCATCAGCGACAATCCGACCGTAGGGGCCACTACCTTTGAGAGTTGTTAAGTCAACTTTCAGGTCTTTCGCCAACTTACGGGCGCGAGGTGAGGCTACAAGTCTACCTTCAACGTGATTAGAACCATTTTGTGAAGCTGTGGTTGGTGCGGCGACGGCGGCAGCTACGGGTTCAGGGGAGGCGGTGGAAGTAGCTACAGCGCCGCCAGAATTGGCTAGGGACTGGGCTGCGGAGATTTCGGCTTCGGTTTCGGCTACGTAAGCGATCGCCACTCCTACGGGCGCGCTATCACCAGCTTCTACAACGATGTGGGCAAGATATCCTTCATAGAAAGATTCCACATCCATATCGGCTTTGTCTGACTCGACAACCACCACTGTTTCGCCTTTTTCCACTTTATCGCCTGGCGACTTCACCCAGGAGACAATTTTGCCTTCGGTCATGGTGGAACTCAGCGCCGGCATGAATATTTCGTGAATGCTCATAGGGTGGTATCAGAATCAATGGTTAATGGAATTTAACAGCTTTTGCCAGATCGAATTGTATCTTGGCACGAGGGTTTTATGGTGGAGATTTTATATTTTAGGTTAGGGAATGGGGAATGGGGAGTGGGGGAGTGGGGGGAGTGAGGGAGTGGGGGAGTGGGGGAGTGCTGAGTGCTGACTAATGACTAATGACTAATGACTATTGACCATTGACTAATGACTAATGACTATTGACTAATGACTATTGACCATTGACCATTGACCAATTTGCGGAACTTCTCAACAAGCTCAGGGTCTATTCAATGGGGATTGTTATATATATTTGTATTTTTGATAACTAATCGACGATACATTAAAGCTGTCCCTAGGTAGATGGTAGGGTGTGAGTGGTTTAACTTCAATTTAAGATTCACGGTGGATAATTAGCCTTTTGGAAATAGCTGCTTTAGTCTTATGTCAGTAAAATTGAAGTTGTTTTTAATTTTGCTACTGAGTGTTTTTGCCACTGCTGGGGCTGGGGTCTATATGAGTCAGCACCAGACAACTACATTGATTGTGGAGAGTCATAGTGAGCCACAGCAATTATCGGCAGTAAACAACTCTCAGGAAATTTTGGTAGATCCAGAGCGTAACCAATATCAAATTATACCATTAGAGAGTATCAATTCTCCACTCCAAGGTAGTGATCCGGCGACGCTGGCGATAAATTTTTTGGATGATTTTACTTTAGTTAGCGTGACAAGAAAGGTTGAGGTTGTTTATCCTCAGCATAATCAAGCTTTGGTGACGGTGACACAAGCTCTCAAAGGTAACAATAAATCTGGAAAGATTAAATACAGATTGGAGATGACTAGCTTTGGGCGATCGCTTTTAGCTAGTTCACCTCCTGTATGGCAAATTGTCTGGATTGGTTCGCAAAAATTCCCTACGAGTGAATTCAAAATTAAAAATTAAAAATTTCTCTTCATCAATTGAGGGAATCAGAGGAGTCAGTTACACAGCACAATTGACTTATGTTTAAATGTCGCCTCGAATGTCTTCAACAACACCATCGCGGATGACGATTTCTACCTGCATTTTGCTAATCAAGTTATCGCCTCGTTCCACGCGGAAAAAGCCTTCCATTTGAAATTGATTAACTTCTTGATCTAATTCCAGTAGCTGTACTTGCTGGAGGTTTTGCAGGAGTTGGTTTTTTTGTTCTAGGAATTCACTTTTCTTTTGATTGACTTGGAGTTGAATATTGTCAATTTGTTGCAGGGTTTGGGGGCCTGGTGGCTGGAGACTCTGTTTTTGAATTGCGGCGATCGCTCTTTGTCCTTCTATATCTAATTGTTGCAATTGCTGGTCAAGTTGATTGATTTGTGCTTGCAGTTGCTGTTGCACTTCCTCTTTCCACAAAGGGGTGACAATCACTTTGACGTTAACGATGCGCTTCAACAGCAATTGAGGGTTGGAGATATCCATAAAAGTTTCGCGTTCACTCTAAATTTAGTTTGCGGTGTGGAATCATCAGACAAACATGGCACTGATGAGGTCTTGGTAACGTTCTGCGACAACATTGCGCCGGATTTTTAGCGTTTGTGTCATCAAGCCATTTTCCATGGAAAATGGTTCCAGAATCAGTCTAAACGGCCCAACACGATCATCGGCACGATAACCAGGACGGTTCTTTACTTCCCGATTTAATTCTTGCCTGAATAAATCCTGGATCATTTTACTCTCCAGGTTAATTTTTTGACTGGATGAAGAGGTTAAATTATCATTGTCTACACTCAAGACGAGATTTTGATTTGCTGCCCACTGTGCTAGAGCTTCTAAATTAGGGACAATTAAAGCACCCAGACTGCGTTGATCTTGTCCGACTAACATGATTTGATCGATGTAGGGCGATCGCAAACAAGCATCTTCAATCGGCTGTGGTTCGATATTTTCCCCATTACTCAAGACAATGGTATCTTTTGCTCTGCCAGTCAGTACAAGTTCATTGTCTGGTGTCACCCAACCCAAATCACCGCTATCAAACCAACCTTCCGGATTAATTGCTTTGGCTGTTGCTTCGGGGTTTTGGTAATAGCCTTGCATGACTTGTGGCCCTTTCAGCAACACTAAGCCTCGTTCTCCAACTGGTAGAGGCTGGCGAGTCTCAGGATCTACAATTTTAACTTCTGTGCCGGGTATGGGTTGTCCGGATGTCCCAATAAAATTCCGCCAAGGACGACGCACATTAGTCACAGGAGAAGTTTCTGTTAAACCGTAACCTTGCAAAATCTGCACACCAATAATTTCAAAAAAGGTGTCTATGTGTCTGGGTAGCGCACCACCACCGCTAATTACTTGCTTGATTTTGCCACCTGTAGCTTCTCTCACTTTGGCATAAACTAATCTTTCTCCTAAAGCATGGAGAGGGAACAAAGCAGAGGCGAGGATACCAGCAGCAAAACGCTCTACAGATGACGCATGGAGATGATCTAAACTCAATCCTTGGGAAATTCTCCGGGCTTTGATATATCTTTCACTCGCACTTAGCAAAAACTGAATTAGGCGTTGCTTATTGGCTGGTTGTTCGCGGAACTGCTTCTGTACACCTTCATAGATGGATTCCCATAAACGGGGGACAGCTACCATGTAATTGGGTTTGTATTGTCTCAAGTCTCCTTTGACAGAACGCAAATTAGTATAAATTTGTGTGCAACCTTGAGACAGTAAGTAATACTCAACTGTCCTTTCATAGCTGTGCCAACTGGGTAAAATACTCAGGGCTGTATCACCTACTTTTGGTTGAACTACTACTCGGAATGTGGTGATTTGGTGTAGCAAATTGCTGTAACTGAGCATGACACCTTTGGGTTTGCCTGTAGTCCCAGAAGTGTAAATTAATGTTGCTAGTTTGTCGCGGTTTTGTTTGACTGGGACAAAGGTATGGTTTTGACCAATTTCGATTAACTGGAGAAAGTTGAGAACTTTTGGGGTTGCTTCTGTTGGTGGTGTTTCGTCGGAAAGTAAGACTACCAGGTGAATGGGTAAATCGTGGAGTCGATCTTTGAGTTTATTAAATGTTTTTAAATCTTCCACGACTAAGGCGGTGCTACCACTGTTAGCCAGGATAAATATTAATTCTTCTCGTTCGGCTTGGGAACTGCGTACCGCATCGACAGCGCCAGCTGTCATAATTCCTTGGTCGGCAATGAACCACCGGGGGCTATTATCAGAGACGAGGGAAATGCGATCGCCTGCTTGTACTCCTGATGCTTGCAATCCTGCCGCAAATAGCTGGATTTTTTCTGCTAACTGACTAAAAGTAATCTCTATTTCTGGTTGAGCATGAGGACTATAGAGAGCGATCGTCTCACCAAATTGTTGGGCAGCGATCGGCCAAATTTCTGGTATGGATTCTACGTTTGTATAGTCTACTAAGCCTTGTATTTCCTGACTTTCTTGCTTTGTAATATTGACGAGTAAAGCTGATCCTTGTTCACTGTTTACCATTGCTTATCACCTCAGATTTTATCAATTGTCTTTGTCTTAATTGATGCTGTTACTACGTTAGGATAGCTCTTTTCCATCTCTACACCATCTCAGGTATATACAGTTTCCTAACCTTACTGATAGTATTGATAAAAACTTATGCTAAAGTTAATTTATATAAACCAAAACTGATGATTTTGGTGTTCCTGTAGTTGTCAATGAAAATTGGCAATTGCTTACAGTAGCCACCTAGTTATTCACGGGGGTGATCACCTATAGCTTTACTTGATGCCTTTTTCCTAACTCTCATCAACATAGTTGCCTGTTTGGTATTTCCTAAGCTTCTATCCGTGATTCTTGACCCTCCCAGAGTCAAACATACCAAACGATTATCCCAGGGTCTAAAATCTCATGCAGCGAGAATCGAAATTACCAGTTTTCCCTACTGTACTGCTTACGCCATAACAGGTAGTCAGTATTGTAAATTTAGTCCGCATTTTTGTTCTCAGTGTTCGCCAAATTGATGGGCAGTTTCCATACTAATCTCTGCATAACTCTTACCCTGCATTTCTCATAAAACGGTAGGAGCAGGTTCACAAATATGCTTCAATCATTCACGAATATCTCATGAACCCGCCCCTACAGCCTCTGGACTTCGGTTTTATCAACTTCGTGAGAAATTCGGGTTACCATGTCTAGTTTTTTGTTCTACTTTGGTGGGGAATTTCATCAGTGAAAAACTCTATTCCCGACTTCTCCTAAAAGTCGGGAATCTCAATGAGAAAATTATCCTCAATTTGAGATACAATCTTTATATCTTCAGAATGTAGATAATTGAATATTTTATCTTAATAAAAATATATATATATTAAACTTATATCATTCAAAAGAAATTCAAATTATCAAATGTGACTAATAAAACAAATTATGTTTCACACTAGATAACAGAGTTCTTTTAGAAAGAGGCGGTTATCTATGAGCTTGATGGATGGTATCCTCTTAACTGTAGTCAACACTGTTGCTTGTCTAGTTCTACCAAAACTGTTATCAACAGTTTTGATGGCAAAACCTCAGAGTAAAACACCCAAGATACCTGTTATGCGATCGCCAGAGTCTACACCTGCTATTACTAGTTACGCTGATGTAGTTTCCTAATCAAGACATCGCCGACTAGTAACTTGTCAATGTTTGTAGTCAGCACTTAAAGTATTTCAAAAATTAAGATAACAGTTGCTGACGACGAACTGACTGAGTGATTTTCAATCAGCATAAGTAACCAAATAAAATCACTCACAAAGTTTACAAAAATCCAACTAGCGTAATATTTATTTACTCGCTGGAAGGTTAAAAGTTTGTTTTGTTAAATCCCGAAACTTTCTGTCTCTTCTTTAACTAAACTAGCGATCTTTTCTTCTGCACCACTTTCACCTCTAACACTGCGTAACTTTGCTTTGATATTGGCCAATTTTTCTGGATGATTTAAAAAATCCAAAACCATTTCTCCCACTTCTTGAGCTTGTAATTTACCGACAAGTTCTGGTACTATTTCTTCTCTCGCCCAGATATTTGGCCAAGCTAATAAACCTTTACGTCTGAGGAAAAACCAGTTAATTATCTTGGCAAATGTAGAACCAACTCCCGGCAAATTTGCTAACAATCCCGGTAAACCATCCCAAGAACGCATCGCATCAAGTTGTTGAGTAGGGAGTAAAACCAGCATTGGCACACCCAAAGCACCCAACTCAGCTGTATTAGCGCCAACGGTGGTTATGCAGATACTACATTGAGCCAATATTTCATAAGCAGGATTTTCTTGCCGTAGCTCTATATTTACCCCAGTACCAGTTTTAATGATTGGTTGTTGATTGTTTTGTTCACAAACAGTTAAAGAAGCACCAGAAAATTTAAATGTGTCCACAAAAGGGTTTTTTTGAGCATCCCCAAAACTAACTAAAGTCTGTAAATCCAAAGTTGGGGCTACAGGAATGATAAATTTTGTCTGGGGTTTTTGAGTGTGAATATATTCTGCGATCGCTAAAAATAATGGTACACCTTGGGTTAATTTTGCTGCTTTTGATCCGGGTAAAATACCGATGATTGGGGAGTGGGGAGTGGGGACTTGGGACTGGGTATTGGGTATTGGGGACTGGGCTGCTTGCATTAGGTCGCCGACGACGGTAAATTTGTGGGCGTATTTGGGTGATACTTTGGCTGCTGCTTCTGCTTTCATTATGCCAAAGCGATCAATTAAGTTGTGCCAACGAGCCTCCCATTCGGCGTAAACTACTGTCCGGTATCCGAGTTTTTTGCCAATAACTACAGGGAAAAATTGATCACCACCTAAGAAAACAACTACACCTTGACTGCGCCAATCCCAATTATCGAAAGTTTTTCCCCACAGCAAAAATTGCCAAAAATGCTCTGCTGCTTGTACTCTATCAACTTCTGGGTACGAGAGTGCGATCGCTGCTTCTTTGCCACTAGCATGAGGACAAGGTGATAAAACTACGGAAATTCTCACCTGTTCACGATCATCACCTAACTTTTCCCGCAATGCTTTCACCACAGGACGCACCCAGGTTGTTACCTCACCAGGGCCATTAGAAAGAATGAGAACATCTACTGGACTCATAAGTTAATAATTAAGAGTGAAATTAAGTCATCAAATAGACACGACGTTACTGATATAATGACAGACTATGTTTGATAACGTCTGTAAATTTCTGGCCGAATCATTTTCCACTGACTTTGCAACTTGGTTACTCAATCAACCAATTACACTCACTGAACTTAGTCCATCTGAATTATCACTCGAACCAATACGTGCCGACGCACTAATTTTGTTGCAGTCCGATGAAATCATCCTCCATCTAGAATTTCAAACTCGCCCAAAAGCCGATATTCCCTTTCGGATGTGTGATTATCGTTTACGGGGATATAGAAAATTTCCTGATAAAAAAATGCGTCAGGTAGTAATTTATTTACAACCAAGCGATTCTGAGCTAGTTTATCAAACGGAATTTGTCTTAGAAAATAGCTGGCACAGGTTCGATGTAATTCGACTTTGGGAACAACCAACGGAAATATTTCTCAATTCTCCAGGTTTGCTACCGTTTGCAACTTTAAGTCAAACCGATGATAAAACGCGAACCTTAGAAGAAGTCGCTCAAATTATTGAAGCAATCAAGGACACCCGCATCCGCAGTAATGTTGCGGCTTCAACCGCAGTGTTATCTGGGCTAGTATTAAATAAAGACCTGATTAAAAGAATTTTGCGGAGTGATATTATGCGCGAATCTGTAATTTATCAAGACATTTTGCAAGAAGGGATTCAACAAAACACTCAAGAGATTGCCATCAAAATGATTAATAAGGGTATTAGTCTGGAAATAATTGTTGATGTCACAGGTTTAACTATGGCACAGGTGCAAAAATTACAAGCTCAAGCAGAAGACACTCAAGCTCAGTGATATTATGCGCGAATCTGTAATTTATCAAGACATTTTACAAGAAGGGCTTGAGCAGGGGATTCAACAAAACACTCAAGAGATTGCCATCAAAATGATTAATAAGGGTATTAGTCTGGAAATAATTGTTGATGTCACAGGTTTAACTATGGAACAGGTGCAAAAATTACAGGCTCAAACAGAAGACACTCAAACGCAGTAATATTATCGGCAAATCCATGATTAATCAAGATATTTTGCAATGTCTTATAGTGACTTCTCTCTTGCTAAAGTCAAACGCGACTTTAACTTAACTATAGTTGAAAATGGTCGATTTCTGCCCGAAACAAAATCCATAGAACCTAGTATTTACCTTCAAGAAGCATTAAGTGAAGGATTACCAATAGCAACTGCAACAGGTTCAGAAAAAGCTCGTTCAGAGTTAATTATTAGTCCTATTCTTTTAGAAGTTAGAAAAATTCTCGAACGCAAAGTCAGCTTGTTTTCTGGTGAAGATTTTACAGTTGCACCAGATTTAGGTTTGAGTGGAACTTGTGATTTTTTAATTAGCAACTCATCCGAACAAATATTTATTGAAGCTCCTGTTATTGTGATTATTGCAGCGAAAAAAGGTGATTTAAAACCTGGTTTAGGTCAATGTGCAGCAGAAATGATTGCCGCACAAAAATTCAATGAAATAAATAATATACCTATTAAAACAATTTATGGCAGCGTTAGCAGTGGCACGGCTTGGCGATTTTTGCAGCTACAAGGGCAAATACTGAGGATTGATTTGCATGATTATACAGTGCCTCCAGTGGAAACACTATTAGGAATGTTAGTTTGGATGGTGCAAGAAGGTCAATAAGAGACTTCCAACTAAAAAAATATACAATCGCTTTGTTGAGTAGGGGAGGCAGGGAAAGAAAAATCCCATGAGCATATTTGCTATCACCCAGCGTTAGCGACGTTCGCGTAGCGTCTCTCCTTGGGAGAAGGAGCGTCATAGCAATTCAAAATTCAAAATTCGTCTTGAAAAGTTTCCTACGGCGGGAAACTTGCCTACAGAACTTTTCGCAAAATTCAAAATTAAGAGACTCTGATTTTACAACGGTTTCCGTGTTTGGATCTGTATCAGATTTTTAGTGAATTGGTATCACCCGTAAGATTCAACAGTCCAAAAAAACTTGATTTTGAACGCCAGTCCGCACAACGGGAAGGCAGTCGCGTGGGCGGGTTTCCCGACTTGAGCGAACTGCCGTGGAAACCCCCGCAAGCGGCTGGCTCCCCTTGACTATTGACTATTGACCACCCTCAGAAGGGTTTCTTGGTTGAGTGCGTAAGTCTAGATTTTTTAACTGTATTTTCAGCCACTACAAGGAAAGTATTAATTTTTCGTTACATAGTGCGAGCATTTACTCGTATTATTTATTAATGTCTGTTAACAAAGTTTGCGATTTTTATATCGATTTGTGTCAGATAGAAGACAAAATGCCCATTGGGTAAGGTTTTTCTGATAAAAAACTGATATTGCCGAACAAAATCACAAACCTTTAGCGGCAGCGATCGCTAGAGAATTCTTAGTAGAGAACACGCATCAAAGGAGCCGAGGAAGCATGTTCACCCACGTCAAGTCCACCATTAGACACATTGCGCCTGATAACCTGCGCGGACGTAATTTAATTAAGGTGGTCTATGTCGTGCTTGAGTCCCAGTACCAGAGCGCATTGTCGCAAGCTGTTCGCACGATAAACTCGAACAATCCTAACCTGGCGATTGAAATCAGTGGGTATTTAATTGAGGAACTGAGAGATCCCCAGAACTACGAAGAGTTCCAAAGGGATATTGCCAGTGCCAATATTTTTATCGCCTCGTTGATTTTCATCGAAGACTTAGCACAGAAAGTAGTTGCAGCCGTAGAACCACACCGCGATAGCTTGGACGTTGCCGTTGTCTTTCCCTCAATGCCAGAGGTGATGCGCCTAAACAAAATGGGCAGCTTTTCCTTAGCACAGTTGGGACAGTCCAAGAGTGCGATCGCTCAATTCATGCGAAAACGCAAAGAAAAATCCGGTGCGGGATTCCAAGATGGGATGCTGAAGTTGTTGCGAACTTTACCGCAAGTGCTGAAGTATCTACCAATGGAGAAGGCACAAGACGCTCGCAATTTTATGTTGAGCTTTCAGTATTGGTTGGGTGGTTCTCCAGAAAACCTGGAAAACTTCTTGCTGATGCTAGCTGATAAATATGTATTTAAAGGTGTAGAAAAACAAAATTCCGCATCTCAAGTGGAATATCAAGCACCAGTGGTGTATCCCGATATGGGAATTTGGCATCCTTTAGCCACAACCATGTTTGAGGATGTGAGAGAATACCTCAACTGGTACACAGCCCGTAAAGATATTGCCAGTGACTTAAAAGATCCCCTAGCGCCTTGTATTGGCTTGGTATTACAACGCACCCACCTAGTTACAGGTGATGATGCACATTATGTGGCGATGGTGCAGGAGTTGGAAGCATTAGGGGCTAGGGTATTGGCTGTGTTTGCCGGTGGTTTGGATTTCTCCAAGCCAGTGGATGCTTATTTCTACGAACCCACCACCAATACGCCGTTAGTAGATGCGGTGATATCTCTAACAGGTTTTGCTCTAGTCGGGGGGCCAGCCAGACAAGACCATCCTAAAGCAATTGATGCCCTCAAACGCCTGAACCGTCCTTACATGGTGGCCTTACCCTTAGTTTTCCAAACCACAGAAGAGTGGTTAGATAGCGACTTGGGGTTACATCCGATTCAAGTAGCTTTACAAATCGCTATTCCGGAATTGGATGGAGCGATCGAGCCGATTATCTTATCAGGTAGGGATGGGGCCACAGGGAAAGCGATCGCCCTCCAAGATCGCATCGAAGCTGTAGCCCAACGGGCTTTAAAATGGGCTAACCTACGTCGCAAACCCAAGCTGAATAAAAAGGTTGCTATCACCGTCTTCAGTTTCCCCCCTGATAAAGGTAACGTGGGAACTGCTGCATACTTAGATGTATTTGGTTCCATCTACGAAGTCATGCAGGCGTTGAGAAACAACGGCTACGATGTGCAAGACTTGCCAGCAAATGCCAAAGAGTTGATGGAACAAGTCATCCACGACGCACAAGCACAGTACGCTAGTCCCGAACTCAACATCGCCTACAAAATGTCAGTGCCAGAATATGAGGCACTCACACCATATTCCACACGCCTAGAAGAAAACTGGGGCCCACCACCAGGAAATCTCAACAGCGATGGACAAAACTTACTGGTTTATGGTAAGCAATTCGGTAACGTCTTCATTGGTGTACAACCAACTTTTGGCTACGAAGGCGACCCCATGCGGTTGTTGTTCTCCCGTTCTGCTAGCCCTCACCACGGCTTTGCCGCTTACTATACATATCTAGAGAGAATTTGGGGTGCTGATGCAGTACTACATTTTGGTACTCATGGCTCATTAGAATTTATGCCAGGTAAGCAAATGGGGATGTCTGGTGAATGTTACCCAGATAACTTAATTGGTAATATTCCCAACCTATACTACTACGCAGCTAACAACCCCAGCGAAGCCACAATTGCCAAGCGTCGCAGTTACGCGGAGACAATTTCCTACCTCACACCACCCGCAGAAAACGCAGGTTTGTATAAAGGTTTAAAGGAACTCAGCGAATTAATTGCTTCTTACCAAACCTTAAAAGATAGCGGTCGCGGTATACCCATCGTCAACACAATCATGGATAAATGCCGCATCGTCAACCTGGATAAAGATATCAACTTGCCGGAAACTGATGCCAAAGATATGACCCCGGAAGAACGGGATAATATCGTCGGTAGTGTGTACCGCAAGCTGATGGAAATCGAATCGCGGTTGTTACCTTGTGGCTTACACGTCATTGGTAAACCTCCAAGTGCAGAAGAAGCGATCGCTACTCTTGTCAACATTGCCAGCCTAGATCGTCAAGAAGAAGAAGTCCAAAGCCTACCCCGTATCATCGCCAACAGCATCGGCCGGGACATTGACGAAATTTACCAAAACAGCGACAAAGGTGTCCTAGAAGATGTCCAACTCCTACAAGACATCACCCTAGCTACCCGCGCCGCCGTTCGTGGCTTAGTAGAAGAACAAACCAATGCTGAAGGACGAGTTTCCCTAGTTTCCAAACTCAACTTCTTCAACATGGGCAAAAAGGAACCTTGGGTAGAAGCACTGCATCAAGCAGGTTATCCCAAAGTTGACACCGCAGCCCTCAAACCCTTGTTCGAGTACTTAGAGTTTTGCTTGCAACAAGTTTGTGCAGACAACGAACTCGGCGCATTACTCAAAGGCCTAGAAGGCGAGTACATCCTCCCTGGCCCCGGTGGCGATCCCATCCGTAACCCTGATGTATTACCCACAGGTAAAAACATCCACGCCCTCGACCCCCAATCCATCCCCACCGCCGCCGCCGTCCAATCAGCTAAAATTGTTGTTGATCGGCTACTGGCACGGAATAAAGCCGAAAACGGTGGTAATTGGCCCGAAACCATCGCCTGTGTCCTCTGGGGAACCGATAACATCAAAACCTACGGCGAATCCCTAGCCCAAATCATGTGGATGGTGGGTGTCCGTCCCGTTCCCGATGCCTTGGGACGGGTGAACAAGTTGGAGTTAATTCCCTTAGAAGAGTTAGGAAGACCCAGAATTGATGTAGTCATCAACTGTTCTGGTGTATTCCGCGACTTGTTCATCAACCAAATGAACCTGCTTGATCAAGGTGTGAAAATGGCGGCGGAAGCAGACGAACCATTAGAGATGAACTTTGTCCGCAAACACGCTCTGCAACAAGCTGAAGACATGGGAATTAATCTCAGACAAGCAGCCACCCGTGTTTTCTCCAACGCTTCCGGTTCCTACTCCTCAAACATCAACTTAGCAGTAGAAAACAGCACTTGGGACAGCGAAGCCGAGTTACAAGAAATGTACCTCAAACGCAAATCCTTCTCCTTCAATTCCGATAACCCCGGAATCATGGACGAATCCCGACAGATTTTTGAAAGTACCTTAAAAACTGCTGATGCAACTTTCCAAAATCTCGACTCCTCGGAGATCAGTTTGACAGACGTTTCCCACTACTTCGACTCAGATCCCACCAAACTTGTCGCCAGTCTGCGCGGTGATGGCAAAACCCCAGCATCTTACATCGCAGACACTACCACAGCCAACGCCCAAGTCCGCACATTATCCGAAACCGTCCGCCTAGATGCCCGTACCAAATTGTTAAATCCCAAGTGGTATGAAGGTATGCTGTCTCACGGTTACGAAGGTGTCCGCGAACTCTCCAAGCGGTTGGTAAACACAATGGGTTGGAGTGCTACAGCCGGCGCTGTAGACAACTGGATTTACGAAGATGCCAACGAAACCTTCATCAAAGATGCAGAAATGCAAAAACGCTTGATGAACCTCAACCCCCATTCCTTCCGCAAGATGGTATCCACCTTGTTAGAAGTAAATGGTCGCGGTTATTGGGACACTAGCGAGGAGAATCTAGATCGCCTCCGCGAGTTGTACCAAGAAGTCGAAGACCGCATCGAAGGCATAGAATAGGTTGTAAATGATAAGGGTGGGCGATTTGTCCACCTTTATCATTTATAAGAGTTGCAAAATAATAAAAATAATTAACAATACACTATGAGTATTACACCTAAAGGAATAAGTATATTGGAATTATATCGACTTTATAGAGAGAATAATCTTATTGTTAATCGTAGATACCAACGTAAACTTGTATGGGCTAAAGCAGAGAAAGCGTCTTTAATAGAAAGTATTCTTTTAAAATATCCTATTCCACTAATTTTGTTTGGAAAATTTAAAAAAGATGGAAGAGATATGTATGAAATTATTGACGGAATGCAACGATTAAATTCTATTTTTGGCTTTATCGAAAACCAATTTTCAATTCATACTAAGTTTTTTGATGTTACAAAGCATCCATTAGCTAATGAACTAAGTAATCAAGACGTATTTAAACGAGTACAAACAAGTATAGAAAATTTATTAAATGCTCAAGAATGTATAGATTTTTTAGAATATTCATTAGCTGTTACTATATACGAGGCTAATAGTAATAAAGAAATTGAAGATGTTTTTAATAGAATTAATTCCAATGGAAAACACTTGTCTGCTCAAGAAGTAAGATCTGCTGGAGTTACAAGTAATTTTGCAGAATTAGTTAGATTATTAGCTTCTGAAATTCGAGGTGATGTATCAAGAGAAATTGTTCCTCTTTCAGAAATGCCTGAGATTAGTATTGATTCTAAATCTATAGATTTAGGATATGGAGTTCTTGCAGAAGATACATTTTGGTGTCGTCAAGGTATTATAAGTAACTCTGATTTAAGGGAGAGTGCAGATGAACAACTCTTAGCAGATATAATACTTTCTATAGCTTTAGGAAAACCTTTTCCCGCAAGAAAGGAGAACTTTGATGCTTATTATGGCAAGGGAGATACAGATAAATCAGATGAAATAGAATTAGCAGTTACACGCTATGGGACAGATAACCTTAAAAAAGATATTAAAGCTATATTATCACAAATCAAAAATTCTGTTAATTCAGTCTCATTAATAGACTCAGCAAATGATAAAAACTTTCTCAGAAAGATTCTTAGTCGTGACGGAGGAGTTAGTAACCCAGTTAAGGAGCCGTTTTATACATTATTTATGGCTTTTTATGACCTAATAATTCAAGAATCTAAAGAACCTTTTGATTATCAAGCAATTTTTAGCGCTGTAATGGGACTTATGACAAAAATAGAAGTAAGCGCTAGTATTACATCTGATAAAAGAACAAGAAATATTGGTCTTACGAAAGGACTAATTCAAAATTATTTTAAATTGTCAACATCTACAATACGTAGTAGTGGCTCTTATGCTATAGATTTAGAGAACTACTTAAGGAGATCAAAAACAGAAGCTCCAAATTATGATTTTAAACAAGGACTGTTCTCGTTAAATCCTTCTAATCGAATTTTTGATAACAATTGTTTTGAGAAAATTTGCCAAAATATTGCAGCTATGGCAAATCTCGGTAAAGGAAAAAAAGGCTATATATTTTTAGGAATATCTGATACAGAGAAAGATACCAAGCTAATTGAAGAACTTGATAAAATTTCTGCTCCTAAATTCTTTCCATTTGGTATCGTAGGACTAGAGCGAGAAGCAACACTTCAAGGTATAAAACTCGATGAATATATACTGAACATAAGTCGAAAAATTAGAGACTCAAAATTACCTGAATCCTTAAAAACTAGTGTAAATACAGCGTTAACACCTATTACATATCATGACCACACAGTATTAATGATTGAAATTCAAGCAGGAAAAGAGCCTGTTTGGTATGACAACAAGCTCTATATCAGAGATGGGCATGAAAAACAGCCTCAAGATGTATCGGGTGAAAAAATTAGTGCAGTTTATAGCTTATTTAGTTGAAAAATAAGAAATATATCAGCCAAAATCATGCAAAAGCAGCTTAAACAAATGGTTGTATCCGATCCAAAAGTGATGATGGGAAAACCTGTGATTGTTGGTACACGCATCACTGTTGAGTTAATTCTAGAAAAGTTAGCTGCTGGTGAAACCCCAGACCAAATTTTAGAATCACATCCGCGACTCACACGCGAATCAATTCAAGCAGCTTTAGCATTTGCCGTTGAGGCTTTACGATATGATGTCATTTATCCTATTGTTGAGAACGCTTCTTGAAATTTCTAGCAGACGAGAATTTAGATTGGCAGATTGTTGAGCGTTTGCGTCAAGATAGCCATTTAGTGTGGTACGTTGCTGAAATGGAACGGGGAATTTCAGATGACGTAGTGTTGGATTTAGCCAATCAAGAAGAAGCAATATTATTAACATCTGACAAAGATTTTGGTGAGTTAGTTTTCCGCTTACGTCGTATCGTATCAGGTGTTGTATTAATTCGATTAGCAGGCTTATCTACAATCAGCAAAACAGAGATTATTGCCAATGCAATTAATCAACACAATGCTGAATTAATGGGAGCGTTTACTGTTATCACATCAACAACAATCCGCATTCGCAAACTTGATAATTGAATACTGAAAATAAGGTTACTTTACTATTGCAGATGGTGATGCTTATGATATCAATCTTGAGGATTATCATTAACTCCTGTGTTAATATCGTCTAAAATGGCTAGACATCGATACAGTTAAATAAATTATCAACTAATGAGTATTAATTATGGATAATTGGCAAGATATTACTGATACTCGATTAGTCAGACCAATACATCCTGGGGAAGTAATTGCAGATATTCTAGATGAGTTAGATATTGACACTACGAAATTTTCAGAAATTTTAGGAGTATCTAATCAAATAGTTAATGAAATTATTAATTGTCAAAGCTCGATTACAGTAGACATAGCAATCCGTCTTGGTAAAGCATTAGGAAATGGCCCTAGACTTTGGCTCAATCTTCAGCAAAAAGTAGATGTTTGGGATGCTTTGCAAAGCCATAAAGAAGAATATGAGCAAGTCATGACATTGGTTTAGAAGAATAGATATTAATACAAACTAGCATGAGTATTGGGAGCATAGCTATACCATAGCCCACAAAAGATATAATAATTTTGTAGATTATGGGTATTGACTTACTTAATTTTTCCTAGTGGCAATATCAGTATGAATGCTTTAACAGTCAATCTGCAATCCGTCTTGGACTTGACAGATGAGCAGTTTTTTAATTTATGTCAAGCAAACCGCGATTTGAGATTTGAACGCACGGCTAAGGGAGAATTGATTATTATGCCACCTACGGGGGGAGAAACCGGAAATCGTAACGCTGGGATAACTGCTCAACTTTGGATCTGGAATGAGCAAGATAAACTGGGAATAGCTTTTGATTCCTCGACAGGTTTTAAACTTCCTAACGGCGCAGACCGTTCCCCTGATGCTTCTTGGCTGAGACTAGAACGCTGGAATGCACTAACTCAGGAAGAAAAGACAAAATTTATACCACTTTGTCCCGATTTTGTCATTGAGTTACTTTCGCCAAATGATAGTTTAAAAGTTGCTCAGGAAAAGATGAGGGAATATTTAGATAATGGTGTGCGTTTAGGTTGGTTAATTAATCGCAAATCTCGACAAGTGGAGATTTATAGGCAAGGAAAAGAGGTTGAAGTATTGGAGTCTCCTACCACAGTGTCAGGGGAAGATGTTTTAAAGAGTTTTGTATTAAATCTTGGTTTAGTGTGGTGACAGAAAAAAGGCAGCCATTGTTAAAGAATTTGTGTAGTTTAATAAACACCAAATTTAATTAATATTGCTTATTGTCTTCTTGAATGCTTTCCATCATTCTTTGGTCTACTGATCTGTGAAGTAGCACTACAAAATGTAGAAATTATTATGCAGGAATGGATTGAAACTGCTCAAGAATTTGGTCGTCTAATTCCTGAACCACGACAACGTTTGATGTCTGCTTAATTTAAAATAAAAAGGCGATCAACAAACAGGCTATCTTCGCAGCTTACCGGAGGTATCGCTTTTAGGGATGTGGAGAGTGCGATGTTTTAGTATTCGCTTCGCACAATTAGTATAATTTATCTAACTCATATTACCAGAATGAAATGCCAGCTAAGGATATTTACCATGATGCTGTTAAAAATGCCTTAATTAAAGATGCCTGGACAATTACAGCTGATCCTTATTTTTTGCAGTATGAAGATGCGGAACTTTATGCTGATTTATTTGCTGAAAAAGCTATATTAGCAGAACAAAAAGGACAAAAAATAGTTGTTGAAATTAAGAGTTTTATTAGTCCTTCTCTTATGAAAGATTTTCAAAATGCCCTAGGTCAATATATTCTATACAGAGACATCTTGCAATTAGCCAATAAGAACTATGAGATATATTTAGCAATTAGAGATACAATTTTTGATACATTCTTTCAACGAAAATCTATTCAAGCAGTAGTAGAACTACATCAGATTAAGTTTATTATTTTCAATAATGAAAAAGAGGAGATTACTTTATGGAAAAAGTAGCAGAATATCGGCAGTTAATTAAACAGGTGCTTACCGAATATGATCATTTATCTCGCCAATCACCTGATACTCATTCAGAAACTTGTTTAGTATTTGATGAAATTCATGATCATTATCTCTGGTTAACAGTAGATTGGCAAGGTAGCAAAAGACTTAAATATACTCATGTTCATATCCGGATTAAGAATGAAAAAATTTACATAGAGGAAGATTTTACAGAGGAGGGAATAGCGACTGAATTAATCAGATTGGGCGTAACTAGCAATGATATTGTGCTTGCTTTTCAGCCTCCCGATGTGAGAAAGTTTACAGATTTTGCACCAGCTTGATATACAAACAAGTTGAAATATATGCTAAAAACGCTTTGGGCTACTGTTCGACAAGGAAAGATAGAACTGCTAGAGTTTGCGGAATTACCAGAAGGAACAAGAGTGCTAGTAACGCTGCTTCCTGATGATGAAAATGAATTTTGGCTTCAAGTCAGTCAAACATCACTAGATGCAGTTTGGGATAGCGCTGAGGATAATGTCTAGAATAGTTTGTAGACTAGGGGTATTGACTTACTTAATTTTTCTAGTGGCAATATCAGTATGAATGCTTTAACAGTCAATCTGCAATCGGTATTGAGCCGAGATACGTGTAAAAACCTGCAAGATGGTCTGGAAACCGTTACTATATCTACATTTCAAAGATTTCTGGTGGAAGATTAATAGCAGCTTCCAATGGTTGGGGAATATTATGTAAATTCACCACATAATCACCGTATCTTTTGATACCAAGAAGGTAGGAAATAGCAAACACAGGCCCAGATTGACCTTGAGTATCTGCGTGCAAAGTATCCGGTTGAATATCTGAGAGATTTTTCAACAACCCATCCAAAATATAGACAGCCTCCCACACACCACAGGTGATAAAGTGGGTAAACAAAGCAATATATTTATCAGAGACATGGTGATAAGCAATACCACCATAACCACCGTAGCGGATGTGATACTCGCTGTGTAAATTATTCTCGTATATCTCAAACTTGCTTCCGTCAGCAGCAGCCTTCTTCCCTGTACCCCAACAAGACGGTAAACTAAAACGGTTGTACGTATTGATAATATCCCGAATTGCCGCTTCAATTTTGGCAGCACTAATATGGCGACGGTTTGTATAAGAAATCATGTGAGAAGTCACTGCACCTTGGGAATGACGAGCCATCTGATTTGGGCCAAGATTACAGCCATAGCTAAACGTAGTAAAAATATAACGTTCAGCAGGCTCAGATATTTTGGGTTCGCTTCCTGAAAACAGACCAAAATGCCTTGTCCAGTTCAACCAATGCTCAACATTACAAAGGATTTCTAAGATACTACGTTCCGGCATTAAAGCCCGAATTTTTGATTCTAATTCTTCCACTTCATGCGTTTGAGCTAGGGATGGAATTCTTTTAAGTACAGGTTCTCCATCTTTATTGATAGTGAATTGTTTATCAACCGCACAAATCTTATCTACAGCGTCAGCGACAATCGTTAATTTATCCTGTAGGTGTTTAACAAAATCATCCGGGTTAGCAGGAAATTCAAGTAAGCGACAGTATGACTCTATCAATGGTTCACATTCAGCATGACTCAATAATTGTTCGCGGAAATCGGCATAACTTTCTGAACCTACAACACAAGCATCTCCTGTTTTAAATTCAGTCGCCAGGTTTGAAAAGATGCAAATTTCTAACTGCTGACGAACCAAAACCTCAGTGCCATCAATTTCTTCTACAACTAGCGCACGCCAGTTACTACTAATAAAATCTAAATCAATCTCATTAGGTAAATACTTAGCACGTTTGTGTTCATGGTCTAACACGAACTTTAATGCTTTAATTACTGATTCATCAGCAGAAGTAGAGAGAATATCTAAAGAACGTACCAAACTAAAAAGTGCTTTCCGATTGGCAGAATAAAACCGCCACATCAACGGTAAATGGTTGTTGGTGTTATACGCCGCAATCTCATCCAACTTTTGCAGCAACAATTCTGTACCACCATGTTCATCCAAAATTGATTGCACCTGTTCTCCAAAAACAGCATTATCCTGAGTTTCTTTGGCTTTTGTCGATGCTTTTAATACTTGCCCCAAGGTAGCCAATAACTCTGATGTTTCAGTTAAATGTTTATCGCGTAATTCCTGCAATCGCTGTTTAGCATTATTTTGAATCTTGAGGATACGTTTAATGAACATATCGACAAGATAATCACGGGTTTTCACCTGTGCCTCGTACAATAGACATAACAGCAATGTCCGACGTTTGGGTAAATTGATATCTTGAAATTCTGAGATATCCAAAGCCCTAGCCTGGGACGCAAAATGTCTAACTTTAGTTCTGGCAATACTTTGCAGCAGTCGCTTGGCATCACCAAAGGTCATAAGAATATCAAACTTACTTTGTAGGAGTTTTATCCCACTAAGTTTGGCACTTTTCGGTGGCGATTTTAGTAAATTAAGAGTAGCATTTTCATCTACCTCATTATCTGTAACCACCAGTAATTGGTCTAAATAAATCTGCTCATTGATGGAAAGCCCCTCAGAACAAAGTGCAAACAAGCGATTATTGACCATTGAACGAATGTGGCGAATTAATCGGTCAAGGGTGCTAAATGCTGGTAACTCGTATCGTTCTTTAACTAATTCTTCAATGGCTACATTGATTAAATCAGCAGGATGGTCTTTTACCTCAGCAGCTTCTGCAACTAATGCGGCTATTAATCTTTGACCTGTTTTATCATACTGTTTGACTTTCAGGTAATCCCGAATCGCCTGAAGATAAGTGTAGCGTTGGCGTTCAGATGGGACTGCTTTTACCCAATCTTGTAACTTTAAACACGACCGTATATGACGGGTAACCGCAATCGGTACTAATTCGGGGTGGGGAAAATAACCAAGTCGTTGGAAGGATTTTAGCATGACCATAAAACTAAGAAATCCTTCGTGGCTCTTAGTTTTGGACTTTGCAAACTTGATTTCTGCGCTTTGTGGGGTATAAAGCTCTGCAAGCTCTTTCGGGCTGGGAAATTGTTTGAATTTAGGATATGCAGTCCGGTCAATTAAGGTCATTCAAGTGATATTTGCAACATACAAAATGCCCAAAATAACTAGATAACGGTTGATCCCTCACTGTTCAACCCCATAGTATTTTATATTCTTTGTGGTAAACAGCGATAATTGTCATCAAAATATGGTTGCTTACTATCTCGCTTGCTTTAATTTTTGAAGAGAATAGTTCCAGGAATATCAGTCTAATTTATCAACTTTAGTCAACAGATTGAAGGCAAGACGTGCAGCTTCTTCTGCTTTTTGTGATGTAACTTTTTGATAGCGTAAAGTTGTTTGGATACTTTCATGACCCATCAATGCACGCAGTTGTTCAATACTAATTATGCCTACGCGCTCTGTGGCAAATGTATGTCGTAAATCATGAATACGAACACCTTGAAGGAGTGAGTGTTTATTGGTAATTTCTCGCCAGTAATCATGCAGTGTTCGGTAGCTCATTCTACTGATTTTCATCGTCACTGGATGCTGTGCTGTAAATAAGGCGAGTGATTGTTTATGTCGGTCGTAATTTATATATTTATTTAGTGCTATCGCCGTAGCTTCGTTGTAGAAACACCACCTTTGTTTATTTCCTTTTCCCAATACTTGAAATTTCCAATTAAGGAGGTCTACCGATTCTAGATTTAGTGCCAAAAGCTCACCAATTCTACATCCTGTGTGATGTAATAAATGCACAATCGCGTTAAGGCGGGGGTCATCGGCTACAGCGTTATACAGTATTTCTAACTGTGATGGAGTTAAGAACCGTATAATTTCATCTGTGCGATGTTCACCTTTTTCTCGTGAAGGTGGACGCTGTTTGATTCCCCGAATGGGGTTGGATTTTATGTATCCTTGTTCTATGGCAAAGTTAAATAGGCTTTGTAGTATCGCTTGATGCTTGTTGTGAGTTGTATATTTTAAATGTGTCAGGGTATTTAAATACTCGACTAATGTTTGACGACTGATAATTTCAATTGGCCCAACTTCCATACTCTTGCAGTAACAATCCCAAGGTCAGAGAATATGTCTCCTTGGTACTGAATGCCAACCCAGGACGTTCTAAAAATTCAACTACGACAGTGGCTAATGTTACTGTCTGTTTCACTTCAATTTGTGTGATTCTCTCAAGGTTTTTTCTGACTCAATCATATATCTTTTAGGCATGAAGCAAGACATCCTCTTATGGATACTTTAAAACTGCCTCGACCCCAAGAATCCCTGGCTGACTATATCAAGCGCATTAGAACATCTGTTGGGATGACTCAGTTTGAGTTGGCTATTGCTGCGGGAATTCATTCTCGGTCTATTGGGAAGATTGAACGAGGATTAACCACCAGACTCAATCATAAAACGCTGCGTGGTCTTGCTGGTGGCTTAGGCATTCCCCAGGAATATCTGGAAGCTGTTGAAAGGGGTGAATCCGTTAAGCCTGTCAGTGCAGTTAAGTTTTGCCCGCATTGCTGGACTCCTGGGGCGAATCCCGATCCTCTCTGGAGTCAAGTTAGGGCTAAGTTTTGTTATCTGTGCGGTATGCAGTTGCAGACGAGTTGCGCTCACTGTGGTGAGTTAGTTGTGTCTTTGAAGTATAAATTTTGTCCGATGTGCGGCAAGTCTTATAAACAGAAGAGTCAAAATCGCTGAAACATAGACACAGCAACTGTTTCCAGACCATCTTGCCGAAAATTACACGTATCTCGGCTCAATACCCAATCCGTCTTGGACTTGACAGATGAGCAGTTTTTTAATTTATGTCAAGCAAACCGCGAATTGAGATTTGAACGCACGGCTAAGGGAGAATTAATTATTATGCCACCTACGGGGGGAGAAACGGGAAATAGGAATGGTAGAATCAATCAACAATTAATGAATTGGGAAGTTGAAGTATTAGAGTCGCCTAACACAGTTTCAGGGGAAGATGTTTTAAAGGGTTTTGTGTTAAATCTTGGCAGAATATGGTGACAGGAAAAAGCAGTCATTGTCAAATAATTTCTGTAGTTTAGCACGATAAAAATTAAAATGATGACCAGTTCATTTTACAACTTTACTTCAAATTATATCCTACTGGAAAATCTGAAAAACCATTAAACTATCAATTGCTCTAACACTAACATTGATAAACCTGGTAGCGATGGTAAACGCGCATCATTAGTCAAGAAAAACGATGCACCTCCACGAATAGCAGCAGCAATCTGAATAGCATCTGGGGTTCTTAAGTTGTAATTTGCTCTTAGTTGAGCAGCAGTTTCCGCTATATCTGGAAAAACTTCGATAGTTGTCAATTCTTGGGAGTTGAACAGAATATCACGATATTGTTGAGCTAATGTCGTGTTTCCTTGCCGCAAGGGATAGACTAAGACTTCAGTGATAGTCAAAACTGATGTGACAACACTAAATTCACCACGAAACATTGCTTCAAAGAAAACATCTGTAATATCCAAATAATTAGGATTTTCTTCAATAAAATAAATAAGTGGTGCAGTATCCAATCCCACAATTTGATCATGTAACTGGACTAGCCATTCCATGAATCACGTTCCTGATTGATATATTCTTGAGCATCAATACCATTCCAAACTTCTTTACCCAACCCACGCAATTCTAAAATGCTACGCTTTGGCTGAGATGTCATCGTCACCCTTTGACTAATTAAACTAGATAAATCTTCAATTAATCGAACTTGTTCTTCAGGGGTTAAACTTTTAGCTTGTTGTAATACTTCCTGATAGCTAGACATAAGATTTACACTTTTAGTTTTCTGCTTTATATCTAAACATGAGCTTGAGTATATTCCTAAGATTCAGGAATTACGGCAATACAATCAATTTCTACTAGCACATCTTTAGGTAAGCGTGAGACTTCTACACAAGCGCGGGCTGGGGCTGTGGCTTCGTCAAAATACTGGGCGTAAACTGCATTCATGGCGGCAAAATTGTTCATGTCAGAGAGAAATACACTAGTTTTGACGACATTTTGCCAACTCGCCCCGGCGGCTGTCAAGATGGCTTTGAGGTTAGCGAATACTTGCTCAGTTTGCTTTTTTATATCATCTCTGTGGACAACATCACCTACTTGGGGATCGATCGCAATCTGTCCAGCAACAAATATCATCTTACCACTAGCAGCGATCGCTTGATTGTAAGGGCCAACGGGAGCAGGTGCTTGATCGGTACGAATAACTTGATGAGTCATAGATATCACTTTTTCTCACAATACTGCTGATTTACTAACTTTTACCGCAAAGGCGATCGCTTGTAAACTTCTTTCTAACCCAACCTGGGACGTATCCCATAATGACGATATCGCCAATAGTCTTGCAGAATGCGATCGTGATCAAAGCATAAGTTGCTAGGTACTTGCCAAGGTTCAAAAATACCTACACTTTTAGCATCATCTCCCGCTTTCGGTTCTCCTGTAGCGGTTGCCAAAAAGACAATACTAATAGTATGCTGACGCGGGTCACGGCTGGGATCAGAATATACCAAAAATTGTTCGATTAATTCCACTTTTAACTCTGTTTCTTCCTCTGCTTCCCGCCTCGCCGCTACTTCCACCGCTTCCCCATAATCGACAAAACCTCCAGGAATAGCCCAACCCAAAGGCGGATTATGTCGTTCAATCAAAACAATCGGCCTATGAGGTCGGTCTACCAATTCAATAATAATATCAACCGTCGGTGCAGGATTTTTGTAAGTCATAGTTAATAGTCAATGGTCAATGGTCAGTGGTCAATGGTCAATGGTCAATGGTCAGAGACTTTCAAACTTGTCCCCTATCACCTGTCACCTGTCACCTCTACCCTGTCACCTGTCCCTTGTCCCCTTCTTCCATTTTGAATTTTGTTAGCGCAGCGTAAAGCCTTCTCTTTCAGAGACGCTAACGCGAACGGCATAGCTTCGCTTAGAGCGAGTCCGCGATAGCGCAGCGTTAGCGACGCAGGAGCGTCGCGTCATTTTGAATTTTGAATTGATTTGTCTCCCTCACTCCCTCTCTACCGATAGCTTTCCAAGGTAGCCTTGGCGTGATAGATTCGATGGGATCGCTTCCTCCTGAATGTCAAAAATATGCCTTTTCGTAGATCAAGTGGCGTTTTGCTGCATCCCACCTCGTTTCCCAGTCGATATGGTATTGGGGATTTAGGTTTAGAAGCCTACAAATTTATCGATTTTCTTGAAAAAAGCTATCAACAATATTGGCAAGTGTTACCGTTGGGGCCGACTGGATACGGTAATTCGCCTTATATGTCATATTCGGCGATCGCTGGTAATCATTTGCTCATTAGTCCAGACAAATTACTGGATGAAGGTTTGCTAACTGAATCAGATTTTGCCAATTTACCAGACTTTGACACCCACAAAGTAGATTTTGACAAAGTTGCACCGACAAAGATTCAGTTACTCAAAAAAGCTTGTGAGAATTTCAAAACCAAAGCATCATCGATACAGCAGAAAGAATTTGCTGGGTTTTGTGAAACTAAAGCCTATTGGTTAGATGATTATGCCTTATTTATGGCGCTCAAAGATTCTCAAGATAGCGCCAGTTGGCATACTTGGGAACCAGAGTTAGCCAAGCGTGAACCAGAAGCCTTAGAGCAAGTGCAGCGTCAACTCACTGAGGAGATTTTTTATTATAAGTTCATCCAGTATGAGTTTTTCCGCCAGTGGTCTGATTTGAAGAGTTACGCCAATATGCGGGGGATCGATATTATTGGCGATATTCCGATTTATGTGGCTCATGATAGCGCAGATGTCTGGGCAAATCCAGATATCTTTTGCTTGGATGAAGAGACGGGAGAAGTTGCACTGATGGCTGGGGTTCCACCCGATTATTTTAGTGCTACCGGTCAGTTGTGGGGCAATCCAGTTTATAACTGGGAAAAATTGCAGCAACAGGACTTTAAGTGGTGGGTGCAGCGTTTTGAGGCGATGCTAGATTATGTAGATGTGATTCGCATTGATCACTTTCGGGGTTTTGAAGCTTTCTGGGCTGTACCGCAGGGGGAAGAAACTGCTATCAATGGTGAATGGGTGACAGCGCCGGGAGAAGAGTTATTTGATACGATTAGACAAAAGTTAGGGAAGTTACCTGTCTTAGCTGAAGATTTGGGGATCATTACACCAGAGGTGGAAGCATTACGAGATAAGTACGAATTTCCAGGGATGAAGGTTTTACAGTTCGCCTTTGGTTCTGATCCTGGAAATCCGTTTTTACCTTTCAATTATGCTCGTAATTTTGTTGTCTACACCGGCACTCACGATAATGACACAACTGTGGGCTGGTTTAATACAGCTAATGATTACGAGAAGCAAAATCTTTCGCTTTATTTAGGTTGCATTGATCCCCAAGGTATCCATTGGGATTTAATTAGGCTGGCTTTAAGTTCTATTGCCAATCAAGCAATTATTCCGTTGCAAGATATTTTGGGTTTAGGTAATGAAGCGCGGATGAACTTTCCTAGTGTGGCTGAGGGTAATTGGGAGTGGCGTTACCATTCCGCAGGGTTGAGTGATGAATTAAGCGATCGCCTAAAAGTTCTCACTAAACTCTACGGACGCGCCCCGCAGGGGAAACACGACTAATTCGTAATTCGTCATTAGGCCAAGATAATTTTTGGGTATCAGGGTGTAGAAGTGTAATGTTTTTAAGCACCTACACCCCTATACCCCTACACCCATCTACACCCCTATACCCCCATACCCTGACATTTTTATGGTTTAGCGGCTGCAATCTTCACCTCTTCCTCCTGTCCTGGTTCTCCCATTTCCTTGGCTGCTTGCTGATTTACACTCATCAGTACACCACCAGCATTAGTGGTTTTTACCGTTAGCTGTTCTTGGGCTTTCCAAACTCGGTGAGTGCCTTCTGGTAAAGTACCTTCAAACTCGGTTTTACCATCAGCTATGACGCGAATCCAGGATGATGCTTTGAGAGTGACACCAATCTGCACTGATTGATTACGTTTATCGCTGCTGAGGCGATCGCTGACTGGTTGGATTTTATTTGATTGTTGTGGTTGAGTGTGTTGAGAGTTGACAATAGTTTCTTGATCTATCGGTAGTGGAGCGTCTTGATTATCTCCCCGTAAATCAGCATTATTCAATAACTGAGATAGACTGCTGACAGAGCAGATAATGACAAATATGTAAAGTACATAAAGATGAATAGGACGCAGCAAACCAATTGATTTAGTTTGACCCACAGACTGAGAGTTTATTGGCTGAGAATCTACAGGAAAATGACTAGCAAATTCTGTACCTTTAAAGCCAAGTGCATCAGCAAATTGCCTGACTAAACCTTGAATATAAATTGGTTCTGGCAAATCTTGGAGATTGCCTGCTTCAATGGCTTGTAATAGCCGCCGGGGAATTTTGGTCATAGCGACCATTTCTTCCAAGGATAGACCTTTTTCTTGACGCGCAGTCCACAGTTGTGCGCCTAGTTCTGCTAACTTCTCGGCTCTTTGTTGGTCTAGGGAAATTTTTGGTGGCTCATTCTGCTTTCTTTTTAGCCATTTCATGACTTTTCTACACTCCTTACCTCAGCTGAATCTTTAATAGGTACGTCCTTTACCTGTTCTTGCAAACAGCGAATTTCGTCATCTTGGAGAACACGATAGTTCCCTGTGGGTAACGGGGGTTTTTGTGGTGGTTGTAATTGAATTGAACCGATCGCACTGCGATGTAACTCAGTGACTGGATATCCTAGCTGTTGGGCGATGCGGCGAATTTGGCGATTTCTTCCCTCCTGTAAGACAATTTCTAAGCGACTTTGATCAGCGAGACTTTCTAGGAAGCTTACCTTGGCTGGACGGGTTTTTCTCCCGTCTAACAGCACACCCTGTCGCCACATTGCTAACACGGCTTCAGGGGGATGGCCTTGAACTAAAACTTGATAAGTCTTGGGAATACTATGACGTGGATGAGTCAGCTTGAACGTCAAATCTCCGTCATTTGTCAGTATTAATGCTCCTGTAGAATCAGCGTCTAGCCGACCAACTGGATGAAGCCCTAAACCTTTACGTAATTTCTCTGGCAGTAAATCTAACACAGTTTTTCTGCCTTGAGGATCGTAGCAGGTAGAAACTACGCCGACAGGTTTATTCAGCAATAAATATGTCAGATGAGGATGCTGTTGGGCAGATACTGATTTACCATCAACAGTAATTATATCTCTGTCAGGGTTAACTTTTTGACCTAGTTGCGCCAAAACGCCATTAATCCGCACCCGCGATCGCCGAATCATTTCTTCAGCTTCTCGACGTGAGGCAATACCCCATTGAGAAAGAACTTTTTGTAACCGTGCCTCCATGTAGAAATTACTGATACTACTTTAAGGATTTATATAGTCAAAACTGACGTACTTTTAGAGATTGCTGACTCTTATTTATCAATGCTCAAGGGTCTAAAGTCCCAAAAAACTCGATTTTGAACATCGACTTTTGCCTAGTCAACACCCTTTTTCGGGTTGATCTATGTCAAGTCCGTCAGTCCTCATCACAATCATAATATTGACATTTCATAGATGGTAGCCATAAATGTTACAGTTAATGCTGATTTAAGTTCAGTTTCATACTGAGTAAATACCCATTAACCAGTGGTTAAATGCCAGACAATAATTCACAAACCAGAAATTTAAGCAAAATCCGCATCATTACCAACATCCTGACAACAGCCATCAAGTTGTGGCTGCGATCGCAAGTCAGCCAAGTCTCTCAACTCGATGTAGAGATTCAGGCTAGCGACAAGCAACTGCTCTCCGGTTCCATTCCTGGGGTGTCTATATTTGCTAATCACGCGATCTATCAAGGCCTCCATATTACACAAATTAAACTCGCAGCAGAGAATATTCAAGTCAATATTGGCCAAGTACTTAAAGGGCAGCCACTGCAACTGTTGCAGGTAGTACCTGTAAGTGGCGAATTGCTCATAGAAGCAAAGGATCTAAATAGTTCTTTATCTTCTGAGCTATTGTCTACTGCTTTAAATGATGTACTGGATAAACTTTTACCAGAATACGTCCCAAAATCCAAGCCTATTTTTTGGCAAGAGATAATTCTGGACAACCATCAAATCAAACTGAATGCTATCCTAACACCTACAACTGAACCTACACCCCTAGAAATTTGCTTACACATAGAATTGCTGAGTGGGCATGAGTTGCAACTATCAAAAATCCAAGTAAAGCAAAACGCAGTAGCGCTGTTAGACGGGATCGATACCTACAACTTGGATCTTGGTTCCGATGTCGATATCCAAGAACTCACCTTGATCCCCGGTAAATTGGTGTGCCGTGGACGAGTCAATGTCAACCCGTAAGATATGGGGAGTGGGAAGAGGATGGGGGGATGGGCAGAGGGGCAGAGGGGCAGAGGAGAAAAACTTCTTAACTCACTCCATCACTCACAACTCAGCACTCAGCACTCAGCACTCACAACTCAGCACTCAGCACGGGCTAAACGCCCCGCTTCCGCTAACAGCACTCAGCACTCAGCACTCACAACTTACTTAAAAGTGGCAAGATCAGAGTGACAAAATAGAATACTAGCGGGGCTGTGAAGATGTAACTATCAGTGCGGTCTAGGATACCACCATGACCGGGAATTAATTGTCCTGAATCCTTGACTCCAGCATCACGCTTGAGCATCGATTCAGTGAGATCGCCTAAAAGACTCGCCAAACCAATCAGTAAACCTAGTGTCATACCAGTAAAGAAAAATTTGGGTAATTCCAGATAATAAGCACCAACCAGAGCAACAACCAAACTAGCACTGATCCCAAAAACCGCACCTTCGACTGTTTTCTTGGGGCTGATATCAGACAGGCGAGTTTTACCAAAGAATTTACCTATGGTATAAGCGCCAATATCTGCTGCCCAAATGCAAAAAAAAGTCAGTGCTGTCATTTTCAAGCCTAGTGGTAGAGAGACAAAATTTTGTTCTTCTAGAATGTCTTTCCAGGCGGTAGGCCAGTATCCACCCAAGGGCAGATTACTGACTGCTGTAGTACCTATAGCGCGTAGCCTGACCCAAAAACTAGGCAAATAGCCCACATAAAATAACCCCATAATCGATGCTGAGACATCAGCGATCGTTGCCATTTTCGGCTGAAATAGGAGATAAAAACAAATAATAGTGCCGGCGATCGGCATGACAGCATCAGCTAAATTGCCATCCAGGGTACAAATAGCCAGCAAAACGAGACTGAGGAAGATAGTAGTTTTTGCTGCCGGCAAAATGCCTCTAGTTCGTACTAAATTAAAATATTCCTGCTGTCCCAAAAAGACAACAACTGCAAGCAAGATGGTGAAGTACCAACCCCCCAACAAGACAGCAACTAAAGCAAGGGCGATCGCAACAATTCCGCTAATAATCCGAGACCAAGGCATATGAAGTATTTGGGAGTGGGGATTGGGTATTGGGGATTGGGGATTGGGGGATTGGGGATTGGGGATTGGGGATTGGGTATTGGGGGATTGGGTATTGGGTATTAAATGTAAGAATAAGATCAATATAATTCATTACTCGTTTTCTAGTTCCCAGTCCCCAGTCCCTAGTCCCCAGTCCCTAGTCTAGTTTCTCACCACTGAGGATAAAAATAGGATCAACTGCCGCGAAGGTTTGAGAAAATCCCCTGGTTTCTAAGCGATTGACAGCAGATTGAACAACTTCGATATTTCTCGCTTGTAATTGAGAAAAGCTCTGGGAAATAGCATACAAGCTTTCGAGATTGCTGGCTGTGGCAATTACCCTACCTGATGAGGGCAAATACTCCCACACTGCCTGCAAGATATCTTGTATGGGTCGTCCTCCCTCAATACAAACTCGATGGGGAGCAACTGCGATCTCATGTAAACACTCTGGGGCGCTACCTTCCACGATTTCCACATTTTTCACATCGAAGCGATCGCAATTGCGTTTAATTAAATTAGCGACTTCTTCATCTCGTTCTATGGCAATAATCTGTCCTTGAGGACAAAGTAGTCCCACTTCTACAGGGATTGTCCCTGTACCCGCACCAATGTCCCACACAACTGAATCAGCTTCTAAACGTAGCTGAGAAATCAGCAACAGTCTAATTTCTCGTTGACTAAGGGGAATTCCCGGTAAATGCTCGAATAACTCATCGGGAATACCAGGAGTAACATAAGGCCAAAGTTGGGAAGGCATAGGAATACACGATTATATTTAAGATATAGTCAATCCAGTTTTTTACAACGTAGCGTTATTAACCATCATCATGATCGGAGAAATTTTCCACGCTCGCTACGAGATGCACAAGCAATTGGGGAAAACAGCAGGGCGACGGACGCTACTAGCTAAGGATGTTGTCACTGATGAATTGGTAATTGTCAAGTTGCTGGCTTTTAGTAGTGATTTTGAATGGGATGATCTCAAACTGTTTGAGCGTGAAGCTGAAACTCTAAAATCTTTATCACATCCCAGTATCCCTCGTTATTTAGACTATTTTGAGGTAAATTCTCCCACAATTAAAGGATTTGCTTTAGTACAGAGTTATATCCCGTCTCCAACCTTAGAGCAATATATCCAGTCTGGCCGCACTTTTAGTGAATCTGATGTGCAACAAATAGCCAGAGCGATTTTAGAGATTCTCATATATCTACATGGATTATATCCGCCTGTGATCCACCGTGATATTAAGCCTAGCAATATTTTGCTGGGAGAGCGTTCTGGTCATAGTGTTGGTCAAGTTTATTTAGTAGATTTTGGCTCAGTTCAAACAGCCTTACATACAGAAGGCGGAACCAGAACTGTTGTTGGAACCTACGGTTATATGCCGCCAGAACAGTTTGGTGGACGCACAGTACCCGCTTCTGATCTTTACAGTTTGGGTGCAACATTGATTTATTTAGTTACAGGTTCTCACCCAGCCGATTTACCCCAAAAGGATTTTCGCATCCAGTTTGCATCGGTAGTTTCTCTGAGTTCGGGTTTGACAAACTGGCTAAATTTGATGATTGAACCGAGTTTAGAGCGTCGGTTGGATTCCGCACAAGCAGCATTGACAGCTTTAGATCAGCCTGAGTTAACAAGTACAACTAGTACTCTCACGATTGGCAAACCAGCTGGTAGTAAAATTCACCTCACGAAGAATGAGGATAGCTTAGAAATTTTTATCCCTCCAGTTGGTTCTCAACCGGGAATGGTGTTTACCGGTTTATTTGCGATCGCTTGGAATTCTTTTATCCTATATTGGACTATCAATGCCATCTCCACATCTGCCCTAGTAGGACTCCCCCTACCTTTGTTCTCACTGCCTTTTTGGGGTGTTGGTTATTTAATGGTCTACACTTTACTGATGCGTTTATTCGGCAGTGTTCGACTACGTTTGCATAGTCAACAAATTAGCCTCACCCGTGAATTATTTGGCTTTAAATTCCATCGCCCCCGCCCCTCGCCTAGAGACAGTATTACCAAGTTAGTTTACATACAACCACATTTGAGCAAAGATGCAGATGGGACTCAAACCCAAACCCCAGCACAACTATATATTTGGGCAGGAATACAAAAATATCAGCTAGGGATGAATACTGGGATAAAATCAGCAGCAGAGTTAGAATGGTTAGCTCAAGAATTAAGCAATTGGTTGGATATGCCAGTTGATAGAGAATGAATCAATTCAAAATTCGTCTTGAAAAGTTTGCCGGGCGCGGGAAACCCGCGCAGGCAACTTTCCGCAAAATTAAATACAGTAAATATTAAGGTAGGGTGTGTTACAAATCAGTTAACAGTTATCAGTTATCAGTTACCAGTTAATAAACACTGTTCACTGTTTACGCACCATGTTTCTCGGTGCGTTAAGCGTTGCCATAACGCACCTGACAATTCAAGGTTTACTTTATAAATCACCTCTCAACGCCGGGAAAATACATCATTTCAACACAAAACATTCAAAATTTAATTTTTTATTCAAATACAAACTATTTTCCTCAGCAACATAATTTTATCACTTGATATTACTGCCAATATGGCTCCTATAAAAATCTACAAGCCGATATTATTATTGGAAATTTATTGGCAAACAGCCAAACTACAAGCATTTGCTCTATATATCGGGTTAAAACACCATATATGAGTAATCTTGATGAAACCAATGCTCATAAATATCTACATTGGTTTAATTATGATTATGAATTTCTAGTTCAGCCATATTTGGTGTTTTAGATAGGTTCAAAAAGCATATTTTCTCAGCTAATTTAGCTGCAAATTAACTGCATATCATGGGGATTGTCATCATCATGAAAACTATTGCTAAAAAGGTTCGTAATGAAATCATCAGAAAATTATATCGTTTACCTGTGGTGAGCAATCCAGCCGCACTTGCGTATCAAACGGCAATCATACATCACATCAATCAACTACCTGTGATTTCAGCGAATGATCTCAACTTAATTAACACTCTCCAACAGGAAGGTATTGTTACTACTTCATTAGCAGAACTATCAATTCCCTCAACTCCAGAAATGCTCCAATCTGCACAAAAATTGCTCCCAAAAATTTCCAATACTCTTCCCACAAGCAAAGACGAATTTACAATTCATGCCACTTCCGAGCAAATCATCGAACATTCGGAAATCTTTATGTGGGGACTGCAACAACGGTTGCTGAATATTGTAGAAAATTATCTTGGTCTACCAGTAGCCTATCATGGTGCTTATTTTCGTAGAGATATCATTAGTCCAGTTCAGAAAAAATCAAGACTATGGCATTTAGACAAAGAAGATCGAAAAATGTTCAAAGTGATTGTTTATCTTAATGATGTCAATGAAGATAGCGGGCCATTTCAATATATTCCTAAGTTGTTCACCTCATCTATTGCTGAATCTTTAAGATATGACGATAACTACATCACAGATGAAATTATGCAACAAGTGATATCTTCAGCTAACTGGAAATCCTGTACAGGCATTGCAGGTACAGTTGTTTTTGCTGATACGGCAAATATCTTTCATAAAGGTAAGTTACCAGTATCTTCAGAGAGATTTTCGATATTTTTTGACTACACATCTAGAACACCAAAACACCCATTTTATTGCAAATCTTCTCTTGCTGAAAAAGATTTGTTCACAATTAGTAAAAATCTGTCTGAAAATCAAAAACAGTACATTTTTTGGCGATAAATTATAATTTAAAGGATATTGGACAAGCAAGGTTAGGTTTTTATTGTAATTGCTAGATATAGGAATTTTATAGTAGTTCTATTTGATTTGTAAAAATCAGCCAGTAGGGTGTGTTACGGCTGTGCAAGAATTTAGGAGTTTGAGAGAGTAAGAATTAGCCGTAACGCACTATGTCTATCAGTGCGTTAAACGTTGCCATAACACACCCGACAATTTAAGGGTTACTTGATAATTATAAATTACCTATTATATCCCCAACTTTTTGAAGAGGATGGGGATCTTTGTATTCATGTTAGCATAGCGAGTGTCTTGAACTTGATTGGTTCACCGATTTTTACTTAGATTGTCATGTCAAACTGTTCTGGAAATGGATTGCTGATAACATTACTATACCCAGCACTAAAATCACCAAATTGACTTTTAATCGTTGGGGTTTCTGCTGAAACGCGATACTCAGAGGACTTAGGCAGTTCGAGTGAAGGTGAATAATTGAACGTTAGGGAATAAGTGCAGCCGTCACCTAAGATGCTACCTTGTGCGTTTGTAGAGGCTAACTCTACCTTTGGAATAGCTGCTCCTCCAGTAACGTTATGCCATATTTCTGCCTTCACTTTAATTTGGTTACAAGCAACAGATGTAGTATCAGTGCCATACGCAATCAGTTTTCCTCTAATAGTGTGTGAACTGGCTGTATTATTAACTTGAGCCGAAGTGTTCATTATTTGTAATGGCTCAATTTTAGCTTGGACTGCAATTGTACTAGTAATACTCAAAATGCTAATTCCCATGAAGAGAAAAAACTGTGGTCTTAACATAACGAAATTATCCTTTTTACGGTAGTTATATCATCATAACTTGACTCTAAAATCACGTGAGTTTGTGAGTATTTTTATTATTAACCGTTCATTAAGAAGATATTAAACTATTTGTGTTAGTTTACTAACATTTTCAGTACTAACTACCATAATCACTATAAAATACGTATTTATACTAAATCAAATATTTTCCTTAATACTAAAATAACTTTATCTTAAAAGCATTACAGACAATTAAATCTAAAATTTGCATTTAAAAAATCCTATGCTAAAGTGTTGTTTTACACTGCCAATTTTAGGGGTCAAAATATCATGGTGCGGCAAAATATATGCTTAATGTTTGCTCGTGACTCCTGAATTCTTTTTTGAAAATCACTAGGACAGATTCAATGATTAAATATCGCCAATTTTCTAAATATCTGGCTTGTTTGTCTTTAACAGCAGTATTAACAGCTGATTTAGCTACTCATTCAGTTGTTGCTCAAACGGTGATTAAATCATCTGTTGGTTTAAATGGTAAGAGTGTGACATTCAGTTGCAATGATAGTGAGTCGAGCATCAAAGCTAAAAATGGCCCCAAGGTATTGATGGGGCGAACAACTATTTATATCGGTTATCAGCAGGTATCATCTGTCAATAAAGATCCGCGCATTATTCGTTTTGATAATGGTGTGAAAACATGGTGTCGTAGTGATTACGAAACAACAAATGATGATGGGACAGGTTACGGTTTGTATTGGGATGGGGGAAGCGCTTTATATGGTGTTTTCTCTTCCACAGGAACCCAAACTGGTAATGATTTTCGGCGCTTTGCTAGTAAAGGTTGGCTGACTAGTTATGGCAATGGTGGCGGCGCAAAAGTTGCAGTTTTGGCTCAGATTAATCCTGCGAATGGCAACATTTTGAGTGCCAGCTATGTATCTGCTAAAAGAGCTAGTACTGGTAAAACTAACTCTTTGATTGTGACTAACCTGTCATGGAATAGTACAAGCAAAACTTTAACTTTGCAAGCTGATTCAGCCTGGACTCCCCGCCGTCCTGATAAAAATCCGATGACTTGTACTGCTTCACCCATCAAATATACAGCTACATTTGCTAGCGATTTGACAAAGGTACTTGCTGCTTCAGCTACGAACTGTTATTAACTGTCAGCAAGTTCGTAATTACGTAAGCTAGATTTTTTCCAAGTTTTCAGGGTTGTATCGCCTCACACAGTAGGGAACAGGGAACAGGAAACAGAATTGAAACTCCCTTGATATATGGCTTTGTTCTGAAAATTTCTACCTCATACCAATTTAATAATGATTGCCGGATTTGCGATGATGCACTGCTGTCACGCCATCTTGATTGAGGACTTTGCCATTTTCAACAGTGGCATAAACTAACCAATGATCGCCAGATTCCATCCGGTTTTGGACTGAACACTCTAAGTATGCAAGGGCATCTTCAAGTACAGGGCTACCATTTTCGGCTGCTGCGGTGGTGACATTAGCAAATCTGTCTTCGGCTGGGGCAAAGGGTTTGAGGAATTGCTTCATCAAGCCTAAGTGACTGCCTTCTTTGAGAATGTTGAGTACGAATTTGTTACCAGAGTGTGTCAGTGTTTCTACGGCGCGGTCTTTGGCAACAGCAATGGTTAAACCAGGGGGATTAAAGCTGGCTTGTGCTACCCACGAGGCTAACATGGCGCTAGATATTTCCCCTTGCTTGGCTGTGACAACACATAGGGAACCGACAATTCTACCCACGGCTTGTTCTACACTAGTAGCCGGGAGACTTTGAGTGCGGACTTTCCTGGCTTTCTTCAATGCTTGGGCAAAATCGGTTCCCGCTTCTTCGCATAGTTGCAGTGTGACTTCGTTGGGCTTAAATTTGACGCGGATGGCATCAAAACCAAAGCGATAACCAGCGTCTTTTAACTTACCTTCGATTAAATCAACGGCTTCACCACTCCAACCAAAGGAACCAAACACCCCAGCTAGTTTATTGTTAGTCGCAGTCGATAAGACAATACCTAAAGCTGTTTGTACTGGTGTGGGTGCATGACCGCCCAGCGTAGGCGAACCAATGACAAAGCCAGCCGATTTTTCTATTGCTGCTTGGATTTCCTCTGGGGCGGCAAATTCGCAGTTAATTGATTCTACCGCTACACCAGCTTTTGTAATCCCACGAGCGATCGCTTGAGCTAAGGTTGCTGTATTCCCATAGGCTGAAGCATAAATCAAGGCTACTGTCAAGTCTGCTGATGTCTGCTGTTGACTCCATTCCCGATAGGCATGAGTCAGATCGATTAAGCCGTAACGCACCAAGGGGCCGTGTCCCGTGGCATATAGGCGTACTGGTAAATCTGCCAATTTATCTAAGGCAGTTTCCACTTGCCGGGCATGGGGAGCCATCAAGCAATCATAATAATAACGGCGGTCTTCGTTGATAGTTTCCCAACCTTCATCAAATACTTGATCCCCGCAGATATGCGCCCCAAATAGTTTATCTGAGTAAAGAATCTCTGTTTGGGGATCATAGGTGCAGAGTTCGTCGGCGTAGCGGGGGTTGGGAGTAGGCACAAATTGCAAATTATGTCCCTTGCCTAAATCGAGGGTTTCGTCTCCCCGCATAATCAATATTGGTAAATCAGGATTTTCTAATGCGCCTCGCAAATTGATTGCACCAGGGTTAGAACAAACAAAGGTAATTTGGGGTGCTAGTTCCCACAAAGTTTTTAAGGTAGCTGCTCGGTTAGGATTAATGTGACCGAGAATCACATAATCTATAGTTTTTAAATCTAGCCGTTTTTGCAAAGCATCTAGATAAATTTGGGTAAAAGTTTCTCCAGGCGGGTCAATCAAGGCAATTTTATCGCCTTGAATTAAATAAGAATTAGCTGTCGTTCCCTTGGCTAAAGCATACTCAATCTCAAATCTGAGTCTTGTCCAACTGCGCGATCGCAGGACTGTTGTATCTGTGCCAATGGGCAGGATTTGTACGTCGCGGGGTTTAGTTTGGGGCATAGTTTTTGAATAACTTCTTTTTTTAAGTATTTATTTTTAATTCTACGCATTTATGTGCCGGAATATGGCATCTGGACACAGCAATAAGGATATCCTCAAAGCTTATCCCTATCTGGAAGAAGCTGATACTTATGAGGCACTTGCCCATGCTGGATGGTGAGTTGAAGTTTAAAATAAGCTCAGATAGATTTAGACCGATTTTTAAAAGTTTTGTCACCTATGACTACAGACATACAATTTAACGCTAAAGTCAATAACGGTACAATCGAAATTCCTGTTGAGTATCAAGATGAGATACACAACGCCGAAATAGTGAAAATTGTGATATTAAAGCCCTCGTCAAAAAAGAAACGTTTTCCACCAACGGGTATCATAGCGCAGCTAACTGCAAATCCTATCCAGATTGCCGATTTCAAACAACTTACCAGAGAAGAAGCAAATGAACGCTGGTGAGGTGACACGATGCTTTGTAGATTCCAATATTTGGCTTTATCGTTTTATTTTAAACTCTAGCGATCGCAGTGCAATACAAAAGCAACAAATAGCTACAACAGTTAAGATACAAGGCTGGGTTAAGTAGCGCAACCCAAAAAAATCTTGATGATGTTGGGTTTCCTTGCGTCAACCCAACCTAAAACTGCATCAACATTGTGAATGTATTGCCTGACGTTGTGAATGTATCGCCTGACGTTGTGAATGTATCGCCTGACGTTGTGAATGTATCGACTAACTCTAAGAGGATGTTTGAAAAGTCCTTAATTATCTATCAAATACTTTCAGATCCCCCTAAATCCCCCTTCAAAAGCAGGGCTGTTTCATTCCATTTCAAACAGGATTTGTCAAGATGGTTAGCAAGAAAATTGTCAGTAAGCGTGACGAAGAGATGAACATTTAAGCACTGAAATATCAGTAAAATAGTTGGTTTCATCGGCACGTCGGTAACAAAATAACTAATTTTTCATCGCTAGAACCCTTGATTTTTAAAGCTCTTTGGGGAATGAAACAGCCCTGCCCTTCAAAAGCAGGGCTGTTTCATTCCATTTCAAACAGGATTTGTCAAGATGGTTAGCAAGAAAATTGTCAGTAAGCGTGACGAAGAGATGAACATTTAAGCACTGAAATATCAGTAAAATAGTTGGTTTCATCGGCACGTCGGTAACAAAATAACTAATTTTTCATCGCTAGAACCCTTGATTTTTAAAGCTCTTTGGGGAATGAAACAGCCCTGCCCTTCAAAAGGGGGACTTTTTAAGGGGGGTTAGGGGGGATCAACTAGTGCTTAAAATCACAGTCAACCACTTTTCAAACATCCTCTAAAAGACTTGTGTGTACACAGTAGCCTTGCAGGAGAGAAGTACTCTGCGGGAAGCAAGCTATGGAAAGGGGTTTCAAGAATAAGTCGCACATCGCGTTAAATAACTATTTGTAACGTCGCTGCTGCAAAAGTGTTTAAATGATTCTGGTGAAAAGGATTTTCTTTAAGGTTCGCATGGTGCGAGTGGCAAAATTATGCTGATGCCAAGCTTGATAGAAATCGGGGTAAGGCATATTCTGGGCGCATTTCCAGGCTAAATTGTAGTATTGATAATCGAGTTGCCAATAACCACTTAAAGTTTTAACTACCTCAAAGCGATGTTTATTATCTTGTAAAATTCTCCCTAAGCTATCTGCTACCTGCCAACGGGTATAGTTATCCACATCCTGTGATTGCAGTAGTTGCACCAAAGCCGTGATCGCATCTGGATTTCCTGTACCGATTCTTCCTAAGCTAGATGCTACCTGCCAACGGGTATAGTTATCCACATCCTGTGATTGCAGTAGTTGCACCAAAGCCGTGATCGCATCTGCATTTCCTGTACCGATTGTCCCTAAGCTATCTGCTACCCGACTACGGGTGTCGTTATCCACATCCTGTGATTGCAGCAGTTGCACCAAAGCCGCGATCGCATCTGGATTTCCTGGGTCGATTGTCCTTAAGCTATCTGCTACCTGCCTACGAGTGCCGTTATCCACACCCTGTGATTGCAGCAGTTGCACCAAAACTGCGATCGCATCTGGATTTCCTTTACCGATTTTCCCTAAGCTATATGCTACCTGCCTACGAGTGTCGTTATCCACACCCTGTGATTGCAGCAGTTGCACCAAAGCCGCGATCGCATCTGAATTTCCTTTACCGATTTTCCCTAAGATATATGCTACCTGCCTACGAGTGTCGTTATCCACATCCTGTGATTGCAGCGGTTGCACCAAAGCCGCGATCGCATCTGGATTTCCTGGGTCGATTGTCCCTAAGATATATGCTACCCACTTACGGGTGTTGTTATCCACATCCTGTGATTGCAGCGGTTGCACCAAAGCCGCGATCGCATCTGGATTTCCTGGGTCGATTGTCCCTAAGCTATATGCTACCTGCCTACGGGTGTCGTTATCCACACGCTGTGATTGCAGCAGTTGCACCAAAGCCGAGATCGCATCTGGATTTCCTTTACCGATTGTCCCTAAGCTTTCTGCTACCCACTTACGGGTGTTGTTATCCACATCCTGTGATTGCAGCAGTTGCACCAAAGCCGCGATCGCATCTGGATTTCCTGGGTCGATTGTCCCTAAGATATATGCTACCCACTTACGGGTGTTGTTATCCACATCCTGTGATTGCAGCAGTTGCACCAAAGCCGCGATCGCATCTGGATTTCCTGTACCAATTTTCTCTAAGCTATCTGTTACCCGCCAACGGGTGTCGTTATCCACATCCTGTGATTGCAGCAGTTGCACCAAAGCCGCGATCGCATCTGGATTTCCTGGGTCGATTCTCCCTAAGCTTTCTGCTACCTCCCTACGGGTGTAGTTATCCACACGCTGTGATTGCAGCCGTTGCACCAAAGCCGCGATCGCTTTTTTACGGTCTGTTTGTTGCAGTGCTGAACTAGCTTCCTCTTGGATTGAACTTCGACTATTAATTGTCCAGTTGACAATTTGTTTGATTATTTTATCTGCTTTAAGATAATCTCTAAACTCTACAATGCCTGCGGCTGCTAAAAAATAGGCGCGATATTCATAAAATTTTTCACATCCGTCTTTGAAACTAACTAAAGCATCAATAAACTCTTGCTTTTGCTGTTTGATATCTTCTTCTGGTCGTCCTAACCAAAGTAATATTGTTTGCTTCCACTGCGGTTCAAAGATGCGATAAGTTCGTTGACTCGGATCATGAGGAACGTGCTTTAAAAAGAAATGCCAGTGATTAATTGCTTTAGCAGCAAAGTACTCTTGAAATGAAGCATGAAAGAAAGCATAAACTTTTTTATCATCTACGCCTATACAGTTCAGCCAGCCGCGATTTAGTGCCAAGTTCAGCAGCATCTCATCTTCTTGTTCCTTAAAGACGGAATTAACAAAATCTTGCGGCAAGCGAAAACGGATTTCTTTTTCGTCTATAGCTGCTTTAGCTAGTTTCCCAAGCTTGAGATTGAGTTGTTGCTCTTGGTGAGATGTTATGGGAAATTCGTCTTGTTTCCACTTGTAGAAGTCATCAACAAATTGCTGATAGAGTCCCGCTTGAGTATCTGGTAATTTGCCATCTTTTGATTGCCAATTAAAGCACAGCAGTGTCAATCGCAGAGGATTTTTCACTAAATCCTGAATCCTTTCTTTACCCGGTTCTTGCAACGCGATACATAACTGATTTCCAGTGTCGGGAATAGCAGCAAACCATTTGTGAATAAATTTCTCTACCTGTTCTGGATAAGAAAAATCTAAAGTGCGATAGATATCAAAATCATCAAGTGCATTACTACTACCATCCCACAGATTAACCCGACAAGTCAGCACAATTCGCGCTTGAGAAATCAACCCTGATTCCCGAAATTGGCGGGCAATTTCTGTTAAAGGATTAGATGCAGACATTTCATCTAATCCATCAAGTAGCAGCCACACTTGATTTTGATTAAACAGAGTAACAAAATCATCATCCTGTTGCTGAGTAGGTTTAGCTTTCCCTTTTTTCTTCACAGCAGCACTTAGCCAAGTCTCGAATAGATATTTCTCTAATTTTTGTTTTTCTTGTAAATCTGCTAAAGATACCCAAATGACAATCGACTGGGGAATCTTACGAGATACCCAATCAGCAATCTGCTGTAATAATGTTGTTTTTCCTGCACCTGGTTCGCCAATAATGGCAATTCGCTTACCTTGACTTTTCGGCGTGTTCTTCTGTTTGAGAACTTCTTCCAAAAAAGCATTATGCTCATAAGTTTTGGTAATTTCCGTCTCCTTGTACAGTTCTGAACCCTGTTCTGGAGAAATATTATCTTGAGGCTTCGACTGTTTTTTACGCTCAACTAATCCCAGTGGTACGTAAACATCATCAACTTGCAGTGCGACTCCTTCAGTTGATGTCAAAGGATTTGTTGTCAGCTTACGCCGTTCTGCAATTATTTCACGACAGACTTCACGCCAGTCATCGGGAGTTAACTTTGTCCCATCCTCCCCTGGGGACGGCTGTAGTCAATTAAATGTGACTGGGCCATGAAATTGAGATTGAAAAAACAAATTCTTAATCTCACCATTATTAATAACTGACGGATGTGACTGGATTTCTTCGGCTTTATTTTTAATTTCCTTAGCAGCCTCAGACTGATCATTATTAACTGCTGCTTCAACTTCTAAAACTGCTTGAGCAATTTCGGGATCTTGTGCGGCTTGTGTCAGTTCCAGCACTGCTTGACCGTAATCTAATGGTTGTGGTTCATTACTGGTAAGAGATGGGACTTTATTCTTGCGGCGCAGTAATTCTCTCAACTTACCAGGAGCAGCCCAGAAAGCATCACCAATATTTTCGCCGATTTTCTCCTGTGCTTTAGTCCACAGGGTAGTTGCGATCGCAGTAGCTACAGCAGTCAAGCTCACAGTTATCATAAATCCACTATCAATAAGCCAAATAGCGGCAAAATTTTATGTGTCTATTCTACTGGTAAAACTACTGATGCGCTAAATTTGCTAGCGATCGCTTTTAGTGGCTATCTTTACCAATTGGGGTAAGATGAAATGCGATCGCTAAAACTCATCAAAGGTAATCTTACCTGTATTTCTCCACAGATTCTACAGCAACATTAAATTGTTGAGCAATCTGTTCTACACTCATCCCAGTTTTTAGTAACAGGGGGACAGCAACTTTCAACAATTCAGCTTCCCTTTGTTCTAGACCTTGTTTTCGACCTTGTTCTAGACCTTGTTCTAGACCTTGTTCTAGACCTTGTTCTAGACCTTGTTCTAGACCTTCAGCTTTGGCTTCTTGATATACTCTTGTCTGCTCTAAATTCAGTCCTAGCATAGCTTCTACTTCCTCTCTACTCAAAGACGAAAACTTGTAAACAGCAATTGTTGTAATAATATCTATGATTTCTGTTTTCGGTAGTCTACCTGTTTCTTCTAATTTTACCCGTTGAATTAGTTGCTTGGCTTGCTCTGCCATTGCTTTGTCTGAGGCGGTCGTCAACTGCATTAAATTGATACCTATTGGTAGAGTATCAGCAGTACCTAACTCATCCAAATAAATGCGCTGCACTTGGTCGCTGTTTAAAAACAGACGATGAGTTTTTTTATCGTTTGGCTCTAAAGAGCGTGATGGAAATATTACCACACAGTACCAATCATCGTATTGGGATTGATTGCGGTTCAAATACATCATCGACTCGGTAAAAAAGCGATGATACAAAGCTTCAGGTAGAGTCGAGGGGAGCTATGACGCTCCGCCCCTCTCTGTTAAATCTGGACGTGAGACTTTCGCCTCATCCAGCTTCCGATATTCTTGAAGGTTAAGGTTTCTGTCTTTGCCACGCTTGGCTTTGGCTTACCAAGGATGATTTTCTAGATATTCCTCGGTAACTTCCCGACCAATTGGCGTTGTAGAACGTAGCTCCCTTTCCCTTTTGCCCATGTGGATGTAATCGTGGCAGCTTTCGTGTACTACCATGAGGTTTGATACCTTGCAGTTGCCGTGATTACCGTCTAAGTGATGTAGATGCACTCGTTCAATTGAAGTCAATTTGTGACCACAATACCCACAAGTATGGCTGTGCTTCCTTAATAGTTTCGAGGTAATGCCGTCGTATAGTTTACTGTTACGTTCACTCCAGTAAACTAAATCTCCATCAAAAGGGGATTTATTTCCTTTGACTTTGGTGTGACGGTTTTCGGAGTAAGGAACCAGTGGAAACGCTTGGTCTAGCAACTTCTTACTAGATTTGTGGTCAAGTTTTGTTTCCCGGTTAAACACCTTAAAAGCTCTGTATTGTATGTGATAGAGGTTCCATTTAGCACCGTCCATCTTACAGAACTTATGGTAATTTCGCCATCCTCTGACTATTGGGGAAAGCTTTTGAGCTTTCACAGTAGCGCCATAATTCGAGCTATTGACGATGTTCTTGACTTTGTTGCGGAATGCTTTGTAGTTTTCCTCTGAGGGAACACTTTTAAATTTTCCGTTTTGTTGGACGTAGAATCGCCAACCGAGAAAGTCAAAACCATCTGTCGAAGCGGTAAGCTTTGTCTTTTTCTTGCTAACTTTTAGCCCTCTTATTGCTAGGAATTGGCTGATGCGGTCAAGTATTAGAGTTGCATTGTCTTCAGGTCTTAGGAAAAATACCATATCATCGGCGTATCGGACACAGGCATTGACAATATCCTTTGTGGGGGTATTGGCTGTAATTTTGCATCCTCTTTTGACGTGATATTTGTGTATATCTTCTATACCATTCAGAGCGATATTTGCTAACAGTGGACTCACTACCCCACCTTGACAAGTACCTTGTTCTGGAAATTCCGGGTTGATTCCTGCTTTTAGGCATCGGAATATCCCCAGTTTTAGCCCTTTTGGGGCAGTCAGGTTTTCCATGATGGTTGAGTGATTTATTCTGTCGAAGCACTTTTCTATGTCAAGCTCAAGGATTCTTTTGTTGATGCCGTTTGCATGGGAACTGAGATTTTGGAAAATCTGTTTTTGGGCATCATGGGCAGAGCGCCCCGTTCTAAATCCGTAGCTTTGGGCATGAAAGGTGGCTTCGTGCGCTGGTTCTAATGCGTATTTGGCTAGACATTGCCAAGCCCTGTCTGCAATAGTTGGAACTTTCAGGTATCTGGTGGAGCCGTCTTTCTTGGGTATTGGTATCTGTCTGAGTTTGTTGTGATACCAGTTTGGCTGTCTGAGTGACAGTTCGAGGTGAAATCTCTCCTCATAAGTTAAGGCAGTTTTACCATCAATTCCCGCAGTCTTTTTCCCAGCGTTTAGCTGTGTTACTTGACGAATTGCCAGAAACCTAGCCGCACGAGATTTCAGGATTAGCTTTTGTAGGGACATTGCTTTACGCTTGTCTCCAGCTAGAACAGCTTTAAACACTCTTCTTTGTAAGCGGAAAAGATTCGCCCGAAATTTCTTCCAGGGTAGTGATTTCCATAGTTCACTGATATTTCTATCGTGTCTAACCATGCTTTACTCTAAGCAAGCGTTTTCTGAATACCTCACAACAGTTACGTTCTGTCCTACCCGATGTTTTTGGGGTTCCGTATCTCGTCTTACCTACTGGGGTTTTCGACCTTTCCCCAGACCAATACATCGTTTTTACTCGTTCCGTTCTTTTGATTGTTTGATGGTTTTGGGCAGTCCACTTTGCCTATCCTCTTCTCGGAGATGACAGCTATTAAAAGAATGATGCTGTGAGAATCTAGAGGATGTGGTCTACATTGGTTGTTCAGGTTGTAGCTTAATTCCTAAGACACTTTTTCAGGACTTGTTTACCCTTGCCATCTCCCCGTTAGCGCCAGTGTTGTTACCTGCTTGTTTTACAACTGATTGCGCCCTGTTCCCAGCTTCAGCCTCCATCATTCCGAGTATGGTCACTGTGGGCAGATAGGGAGTCACTTGTCTCCTCAAGGGTAGGTCTTGCTTTTCTAGGGTACTTGGCTCACCTACATCAAATGAACAGTTATACATTTTGAATTTGATTTTTCAGAATGTACCTTAGCCATAAATCCCTAGTTTCTAGGGGTTCCTGCTGAGAACGAGCCGCACTCTTTCTGAAATTGAACTTCTGCAAAAAAGATAACTCTGGGTGTTGCGCCTTCTGGTGGTAAGAAAACACCATCAATCCGAAAAGTAGTTTCTTTCACCTCCACTGACTCAAATCTATAGTTTTGCGCCTGTGCAGGACGGTTATCAACAAGTTCAAATATTAACCCTGGAAATCGCTTAAAAATTTGGTAATAAATGGAGTCACGTTTCACTAAAATATCGCCATATTGGGATTATTCAGAATTAATTTTATCAGTCTTTATCTGCATATCTAACAACAAAGCGATCGCTCTCAAATTAAGAGGATGTTTAAAAAGTATCATGAGTAACATCAAAATCTCAAAAACCTAACCCCTAACCCCTTCCCTACTAGGGAAGGAGAACAAGAAAATAAGGGTTTCAAAGCCTCTCTCCGTTTCGGGGAGAGGTTTGGAGAGGGGTTTCTAGTATACTTTTTGACTTTTCAAACAACCTCTAAGCTATAAAATCTGCATCAAGAATCTGAACTATAGAAAAAGGCGATTGTGCTGGAAACAATTCTGAGGGAAGCTGATATTTTCTGATAGTATCATTTCTCGCATCTGTATAACAATCTAGTAATACATCCTCTACAACAGATTTTAAACTGGGACTATCTTCTAAAAGATAAATTATTTGTCGTCTTTGCTCAACAATAGTATTACGCCATTCTTTAGCATTGTACTCTTTTTCTTCTGTCCAGTATTGCAGTTTTAATAAATGTTCAATTAAAATGATTAGACGATTTTTAAGTTCTTTCTTTTCGCTCCGCCCCATACTATCAATTTCTTCAATTAAATTCGCAATATCTAATTGTTCGAGTTTACCTTCCTGCAAAAGTTTAACTGTAGTTTGTATCCATAAGTAAAAATCTTGTTCATATAATGTTTTGTTAGTCTCAGAGGTCAACATAAAAATTTCTCCTGACTCAACAGAATAGGTAACAGGTAACAGGTAACAGAAAAAGAAGTAATAGAGGTGTACTGAGTTTTTTGTGTAAGCACAGGCTACGCCAACAGAAATTAAATATGATTCCTATATGTCTTAAAGCATGATAGCGATCGCACTTCCCCTCATACTCAAAAGTGCGATCGCTATTCATTCATCTTTTACAAGTCCTCTGATGAGTAGCAAAAAGTTTTAGTAGTGATTTCCCACCTTCCGGTGGTGGACTGCTGTCAATGCTTCTGGTTTGGAAACGCTGCCGGCGTAGACTGTGCTGTAGACTGCCCAATGATCGCCGCAGTCCATGCGGCTGGCGACTTCGCACTCGATGTAAGCTAGGGCATCGGTGAGGATGGGTGCGCCGTTTTGGGCTGGTTGGGTGCGGATGCCTTCAAAACGATCAGCACCGGGGGCGAACCGTTTGAGGAAGTGACGCATGAGTTTTTGGTAATTGCTTTCTTCTAGGACGTTGAGGACAAAGCGATCGCCTACTTGCATTAATGATTCAATCGCCCGATCTTTGGCGACTGCGATGGAGAATCCCAGAGGTTTGAAGCTGGCTTGTGCTACCCAGGAAGCTAACATGGCACTGGATACGTCACCTTTTTTGGCTGTAATAATATACAAACCACCACTAAGTCTACCTAGTGCTTTATCTAAATCAGCACCTAAAGACTTCATTGCTTTAATGCTGCGATCGCGTGTTACCCACTGACCTAAGTCTGTACCTGCTTCTTCACACTGTTTATAAGTGTTTTCACCAGGGGTTTGTTTGATGCGAATGGCGGGGAAACCTGTTGTCAAACCTAAGTTACGGAATTTAGTCAGGAGAGTATCTATCGGTTCATCATCCCCACCGCCAGTTTCAAATATACCGATCGCTTGTTTTTCGTTGGCAGAACCTAAAACGGTGCTGAGTGCGGCTTGAATACTGGCTGCACCGGAAGCGGGAGGTGTACCAATTACCAATCCCGCACAACGTCCAACTAGTTCGCGTAATTCTTGTAAATCGACTGGTGAACCTAAATCTACTATTTCTATCCCCACACCAGTTTTGCTGATACCATTGATGATTGCTTGGGCTAGGCGATCGCTATACCCATACTCAGAAACGTAGAATATGCCGACGGTTGTTTCTGGCTTGCTTTGGTTTTGACTCCACTTGCGGTAACGTCCGATTAATTCCTCGACGTTGTGGTAAAGTAATGGCCCGTGACCAGTGGCAATCATTTTCACGCTGGGTAATTCTCCCATCCGCTTGAGGGCAGACAATACAGATCGCGCATTCGGCCCCATCAAGCACTCATAATAATAGTGAAAATCTGCTTCAATGGTTTTTAAATCTTCATCGAAGGTACGCTCATCGCAATAGTGCATTCCGAAAGCATCACAGGTGTAGAGGGTTTGGGTTTTGTGGTCGAAGCTAAAGATGGTGTCAGGCCAGTGTAAATTAGGAGCGATGACAAACTCCATTTCGTGACCGTTGCCTAAATCTAAGCGATCGCCATTTTTGACTATCTGCCGCTTAAATGGTTGATGTACCAAATCTTCTAAAAATTGGATTGCTACTTTAGAAGCCACAACGGTAATATTGGGAGCCATTTGCAGCAAATCTCTGACTAAACCACTGTGGTCTGGTTCAGTGTGACTGACAATTAAATAATCGATATCTTGAGGATTGATTAATCCTGTGAGCGTATCTAAATAAAGCTGACGAAACTTTTCATGGGAAGTATCTACTAGAGCAATCTGCTCACCGCGTATCAGAAATGAGTTATATGTAGTCCCGTTTTGCAAACCGAACTCAATATCAAAGCGATCGCGATCCCAATCTAAAGAGCGAATTGCTGTCGTATCTTCCGCAATCTCCCCAGTTTGTATGGTGAGCCGTTTTTCAGCTTTATCTGTGAGTGCTACCATAACTCTCTCCTTAACACAATGAGTATTTATGCCTCTATTACTATTGTGACATGGGTTGTTTGTTAAGTTTTATTAAAAAATCTATAGATAACTTAAAAAAGTCAAAAGTGTGACATCAGACAATTATCCCAGACACATAAAAACTATATGGCTAGCCTTGGAAATTGGCAATTCCCGGCTGCATTGGGGTTTATTTTTCGGTAATACTCTAAATTGTACTTGGGATACTGAGTATTTACCTGAGTCAGTCGTACATGAATTGGCTGAGTCTCGAACACTAGATGAATTACTGAAGATTTTGCAACAAGGGGATAAGAGGAAAATTCTTTCTCCTCATCCCTCACTCCCTCACTCCCTCACTCCCTCACTCCCCCTGTCCCTCACCATCGCCTCTGTAGTTCCGCAACAAACGGCACTTTGGCAAAGCTACCCTAATGTTCGCGTCATCACGTTAGATCAGATACCCCTCAAAGACATATATCCTACATTGGGAATTGATCGGGCGTTGGCTTTGTGGGGTGCGGGGATAACTTGGGGGTTTCCGATGTTAGTAATTGATGCGGGGACAGCATTAACTTTTACTGCTGCGGATACTCATCAGTGTTTAGTTGGCGGGGCAATTTTACCGGGTGTAGGTTTGCAATTGGCGAGTTTAGGTCAAAAAACTGGACAATTACCGCAAGTGGAAATAAAGACAATTCCAGATTTACCTCGACGATTTGCACTAAATACCCCACAAGCGATTCAAAGTGGAGTGATGTATACCTTAGTGGCAGGAATTAGAGATTTTGTTGAGGAGTGGTGGCGTTTGTTTCCTCAAGGAAAGATAGTGATGAAAGGAGGCGATCGCCTTTTACTATTACATTATCTGCAAGAATTATATCCAGCGATCGCCACAAGTTTAATAGTGGAACCAAACCTGATTTTTTGGGGAATCAGAGAAATAGTAATTAATTAGAGGGTCGGAATTGAGCTTTAATTTTCTGGCCAATAGAAGTAGCTTCACGGCGAATCTTCTCAGTATCAAGCGTCAGCATCTGACGTTTCTGCATGAGAACTTGCCCATTCACAATCACAGTATCAACATCTTGGGCATCTGCTGCATAAACTAAATGCGAGATGACATTGTAAAGTGGCAGCATATGCGGTTCTTTAAGTTTCACCTGAATTACGTCTGCTTGCAGCCCCAACTTAATTGCACCAATTTTATCTGACAAGCCCAGTGCTTCTGCTCCGCCAAGTGTTGCCATCCGCAAAACTGTCTTAGCTGGTACAGCAGTGGGATTCAGGGTAGTCCCTTTATGGATGAGAGCAGTGAGGCGAATTGCATTCCACATATCCAGAACGTTGTTCGACGCGGCTCCATCTGTACCTAAACCAACCTTAACTCCTGCTTTCAACATCGCTGGAATCGGTGCAAAGCCGGAAGCCAGTTTTAAATTGGAGTCAGGATTGTGGATCACACCCACACCACGTTTAGCCAGCAGAGCAATTTCACTGGCGTTAGGCCAGACGACGTGTGCGGCAAATACACGGGGTTCTAGGAAGCTGAGATTTTCTAGATGTTGGACTGGGGTGGCGTTATAACGCTGCTGGACATCTCTAACTTCGGTTTGTGTCTCTGCTAAGTGAATCGTCAGGGGAACATCGTAATGACGTGCAGCGCGAATAGCTTGGCTCAGATGATCTGGTGAGACAGTGTAAGGAGCATGAGCAGCAATAGCCGGGATGATCCGTTCATTCTTGCCTTTCCATTGTTTCAGGAAATTGATCGCTGAGGCAAAGGCATCATCCCATCCTTGGAAACCAGGACTGGGAAAATCTATTGAGGAGGGCGCAATCACAGCCCGTAAGCCGCATTCATTCACTACATTGGCAGCCACATCTGGCTCAAAGTACATATCCACAAAGGTTGTTGTACCACCGCGTATCATCTCCCAACAAGCAAGCTGTTCGCCAACGCGGACAAAATTTTTGTCAACGAATCTTCCTTCTGCGGGGAAGATATAATTCTGGAGCCAATCCTCCAACGCCAAGTCATCCGCAAGACCGCGAAATAGAACCATTGCTGAGTGAGAGTGACCATTAACAAGACCCGGCATCATTACCATACCCTCACCTGGCAGCGTCCTGTCGGCTTTGTAAGCTGCCATGATTTTGTACTGAGTGTCTACGGCAACAATTTTGCCTTTTTGAATAGCGATCGCTCCATTCTCAATAATTGGTTGTGCCTCGTTCATCGTCACGATGAAATCGCTACTGACAATCAATTCTACTTTTTGTTTTCCTTGAGTGCCTAGATTATAGTTACTCTGAGCAATAACTATCTGACCGAAAAAGACAAACAACGTCGTACAAACAAAAAGAACTAACAGCTTATAATATTTTGTCAGATGATATTTCACGCTAAAATACCCTGGTTGAATTTTGCTTGTGACTTTATCATCGGTCTAATTGCCACCAATTTCACACTTTAAAATTGTGTTTTATATTAAATTAATTTTTAATCATTCTTCGCAATTTGGTAATCATAAATAGCGTTATTTTATAACTCTCATGAGAGAAAAAATAAAGACAAAATCTGCAATTATAAGTTTAAGAAAATTATTCTCATAGATTAATTACAGAGGGTTATTTGATTTTTAAATTCACGATAATTGCCAGCCAAAAATCCCCAGCTTCTCAAAGAAGTTAGGGATATAGCAGGGCGGAGCATTGTTACGAATTGATTTAGTTGGTAGGGATGTTTGTCAGCAGTCCAGTGATTAAGCTTTGGCTTTTTGAGTAGCAACTTGTCTACGCTTCATCACCCAGGCGATCGCCGCAGCAAAAATTGTACCACTCGTTGTTAATGGTTCAGGTATTGGAGTTTTAGAGGTAATATTATTTAATCCATTGCTCTGATCTATTGTCCCCTCTGTAGGATTTCTCAGACTAAGGCCAAAACTAACATTCCCGAACAGATAATAATCTGTACTTTGTCCGTTATCTTGACCTACATCAAAATATCCAAACAAAGACTTCGTGACTGTATCGTAGTTAAAGTCTAAAAAATCATAACCAATACTGCCATTAATAACTGGGGCAAAACTATTCAACAATTTTTTACTTGGGTCAAAAAAAGCGATTGTAATAGATTGCAGCTTTGAATTATCTATGGTTGTGTAACCTTGAGTTTCATCATAAGAAAATGAGCCTTTAGCTGAATACCCAGCATTACCAGTCCAATCAAAGTTGAGTGTAACTGCATGGACTGGGACAGCTTCTAGTAAACCCAGGCTCATTATTACCCCAGCCGTAGTAACGATACAAAGCTTTTGAGTTAATTTCATTAGAAAAACTTTTCCAATTTAATAATCTGTCTCAAGCCATCTGCGCTTAGTATAGATTATTGCATTGCTTAGTTAAATCTTTATCTACTAATATCAACTATCGGCAAACGTACACTTAATAATTATTTTCTTGACTTGTATGTTATTTTGTGTAGTATGCGGCAAAACCTCCGCAGTAGTCAGCATTTACCTTTAATGAATATTCAAGTTCATTAGGGGTGTAAGGGTGTAGGAGTTGAAGGTGTTGGGGCTAGTTCTTCCCCCTACACCCGCCCCAACGGGGCTTGTTACACCCTTGCCCCCCTAAACCCCCACACCCCTAATTTGCTGCTGTCTGGGCTTCTTGGTAGATAATCTCTTGGAACTGGATCACATCTTTTTGTGGGTCAGAAAAACTCACTTTGACTAATATCTGTTCACCCAATGCAGCTGATCGCTTAAATACCATTGGTAATTGTAAGCCCAAATCTTCTAACAATATCAGTGCTAAGTTGCTGTCTTCTCGTAGCCACATTAAAACCGTCACTTGCCAAATTTCCTCTGGATGACGGCGGAGATATTCTAATGCCCAATAGCGATTGGTTTGCCGTTCCACCATTGTCACTTCTTGGGTGGTGCTGGTGACAGTCATCATTACTTCTTTGAGTTGTTCGGCACTAAAAGGTGGTGCTTCTCCCCGCAGGTGGGCTTTGAGTTGAAAGTGGGTGAGTAAGTCGCTGTAACGACGAATCGGGGAGGTGGCTTGGGTATAAGTATTTAATCCTAAACCAGAGTGGCGGACTGGGGTGATGCTCATTTCACTCTTGGGCATACAGCGACGCATGGCACAAGCGCGAACAAAGCCTGGTGGTAATTGGAGAAGTTCGTCTTCTGGGGGTAATTCTGGTTGTGGTTGACCACGAAAGGGTAAGGGAATGTTATTAACTTGACCGTAACGGGCGGCAACTTCACCAGCTAAAATCATCATTTCTGCGACTAACTGCCGTGATGCGGAGTCTTCTAGGATGTCGATACTGATATCGTCACCTTTTACTTTAATCATCGCTTCCGGCATGGTGATGCTGATGGCTCCTTGATTGTAGCGCCAAGATTTGCGCTTTTTAGCCCAGGTCGCGATCGCTTCTATTTCCGGTTCTGCTTGTACGCCTAACTGCAACATCTCATCTGCATCTTCATAGGTGAGACGATAGGTAGGTTTAATAGAACTGGGATGAATCGTGAATTCTGCTACTGCCCCTGTTATATCTAAGACAACACCGAAGCTCAAAGCACAACAAACTTTACCTTGGACTAAACTCATCGGGCCAGTTGCCAACAACTCTGGAAACATGGGAACCATCCCCGTAGGCAAATAAACTGTACTGCCCCGTTTCCTAGCTTCTAAGTCTAAATCATCTTCTGGCACTAGGTAGCGTGTCGGATCAGCAATATGCACCCATAACCGTTCCTTACCGTCTGGGAGTTTTTCCCAACTTAGACCATCATCTATTTCTGTGGTGCTTTCGTCATCAATCGTATAAACCTTCAGGTGAGTCAAATCGAGGCGATTTGCATCTAAGTCTGTTGGCGGGAAATCCAAACGCTGTTGCGCCACTTCTAATACCTTGTTAGGAAACTGAATTGGGATAGACGAACGACGCAGGAACAAGTTTTCATTAGCACTCCACCATCCTAAGTCTACCAGTAGTTGAAAAGCTCCTTGGGGAGTTGCAGTTCGCCCCAAGAGATTCATTGTTTCTAAAACTGTGGCCGGGGGGGGATAAGCACGTGCCAGAGAATCAAAGTTTAGCCCTACCCGGACAATATCTGCCAGTAAGGCTGCGTATTTTTCCAATGCTTCTAGGCGTTGACGGTCATGGCGTGACCATTCTACTGCTTCACCTTGGAGTGCTTGCTCTATACGCACTAAAAATTCTTGCTGTCCTCTAGCTTTGAGGGCTTCTACTTCTATCTGGTGTTTGCGTTCTGCTACTTGAGCCGCCGTTCTCGGCTCGTAGGCATCACCTTTTTGCTTAAAATAAAGCTTGTCATCTGATAATAGGCAATGAGCAGCATAACAGGGAGCAGGTGCTGATTCCGAAAACAGTAAGTTAGCCATAGCAGCCGGTGTGACTGTTTCCCCATCCTCCACCAGTAATTCCCAAGCTACTTCCAAACTGGAAGGGTCTAAGAAAGGCTGGATTTCCTGCAAAAACCCACTGATATCAGATGGCTTGTAGGTACTACCGTTAACTATATATGTAATTTGTCTAGGCGCGAGGCTGTGGGGTTGACCGCGTTCATCTACCACAAACCAACGGGTCTTACCGTCTGGACGATCTACTACGCCTAAACGGCGATCGCCTTGAACCCTAAATTCAACTAGCGTCCCCTTCTCCACAACTCTCGCACTCTAGTAATTTTAGATTTTTGATTCTGGATTTTGGATTTCATCTATCATGTTAAATCCTTGATCCAACTATTTCTCATGCAGTGGTATATTTTACACTTTCTGATGTAGATTTAAGATTTTGGACTCAGATAGACAAAGCTAAATGTTGAACGCAATACAGCTTTTCCTCATAATCCAAAATCTGAAATCACAAATTCAAAATGGTTTTAGCCTTCTGCATTGATAAATGGCAGTAAAGCCACAATCCGCGCCCGTTTAATTGCTAATGTCAAGTCTCGCTGTTGTTTAGCAGTCAATCCAGTAATCCGTCGGGGTAAAATCTTACCACGTTCGGTGATGAACTTACGCAATAAATCAACATCTTTATAATCAATCGGTTCTCCAGGCTTGATGGGAGACAGACGACGACGGTAATAGCTCATCTTTACTTGATTTCCTTGTGAACAGTATGTTTATTACAGTGGGTACAGAACTTGTTCAGTTCTAAACGGTTGGTTGTGTTCCGACGGTTCTTAGTTGTTGTATACCGTGAAACACCTGGAGATCGCTTGTCTGGATTTGTCCGACACTCAGTACACTCTAGTGTCACTACAATACGGACACCTTTACTTTTAGCCATAATCTTACAAACGCTAAAGCCTGAAGAGAATTAACACAAATGACTATCTTCTCACATTTCGCCGCAAAATTTCAACTAGTCGCTTAACTTTTATATCCAGCGAATAGCCACGACGGGACGAAACAATAGAAGTTTTGGCGTAGCGGTCATGCCAAGCCTGCTGCATCTGAGTATCAGAGAAGGCAGCACCACAGTCAAGCGCTAGGGGAATCACTAGCAGTATAGCAGTGGGATTCGCCCTAATATTGCCCAAAGCAATGGACACTAAAATAGCACCAAAGCAAATTATAGCCTCTCGTTTCAAGAGTGCTTGTAATTCGGGAATCCTGGCAACAACTTGTCCGTCTTCCACTTCTAAAACTTTTAAATCAAACGCCCAACGCCCTAAACTCTGCCCTTGATTGTTGTAGACTACCAGCACTCGCAAAATTAGCCAACCGACAATAAAGACAAAAATTTGCGTCACTTGAATCCCCAGATTATTACTGCCAAGCAAAGAACTGACTAACCAAACACCAAGGAAATCTAACCCCAAAGCCAAGCCACGCCGCCAAGTATCAGCTTTAGGATAATGTTTTTTGGGAATTCGGGCGATCGTCATAACAATAGGGATTTTATTTACATTGAAAAAATTGTTGTTTTTATCTTTAATACTATGATGATGTATGAGGTGGACTCTGTTGTAAAAAATAAAAATAATTAAGGTTTCTATGTTGTTACTAAAAAAGATACTTCCAAGTTCTGTTAAGCACTCACTCAAGAATTTGCTAGGATTGAATTCTCTACAGCAAAAAATTGTAGATGTAGAACAACAGCTTCCTACCATACAGCAAAAAATTGTAGATGTAGAACAACAGCTTCCTACCATACAGCAAAAAATTGTAGATGTAGAACAACAGCTTGATACTATCCCACAAAAACTTATTAACATAGAACAACAGCTTGATATTCTCACAAAGTCGAATTTAGTTACAGAATTTTATATACCTAGAAATAGGTATCAGTTTAATGCTACATACTTAGGCAATAATCGAGTAATTGCCCCACATCCTTTGGCTTGTCATATCTTTTTAGACAGTCGGTGTATTCTAGTCACACCACAAATCATCAGTCAAGCTTATGAAACAGGGATAGTAAATTACTTAAAAGCCAATATTAAACCAGGAATGAAATGCCTAGAAATCGGTGCTAACCAGGGATTTCACACATTGACTATGGCATTTTTAGTGGGATCAGAAGGTCACGTTGTTGCATTTGAAGCAAATCCTCAGACATTCGCTTATCTCAATGACTCCATAGTTTCTAACGGTATTTTGCCAAGAGTTACTTTAGAAAATAAAGCAGCTTTTGACAAAGATGGTGTAGTTGAATTTAAACAACTTACACGTTATGCAGCAGGTAGTCATATTGCTCTTTATGAAGAAGATTGGACGGATTCACTTAATGACGGAAACACTATTTCAATTCCTGCGGTCGATATTAACGCTTATCTGCTAAATAACAATTTCATACCAAATTTTATCAAAATCGATGCAGAAGGAGCAGAACCTTATATATTTCGTAGCTTATTAGATGTTGTAAAACTAAACAATGAAGTAAAAATTATGATGGAATTCGTTCCAGGAACTTTTGAATTTGTTGGAGGTTTAGCATCATTTACTCAAGAGATTTCTTCACTAGGGTTTAAGTTTTTTGCAATTGATATATCGGGTATAATTCAAGAAGTAACAAATCAAGATGTGGTAGAGACTGTAGGATTTGCAGATTATATTATTTCTCAATAATAGCCTAATAAGTTGTACCTTATTCAGTAAGGTATTAATCTGAATAAAGTGCTTTTTGCTTAATCAAGGTATATAAAATTTTAGTAGCGATCGCTATGTTATCAGTCAGGGATGCCACAGAGATTATTTTTAATTTAGTCCAGCCGTTAGATAGTCAACAAGACACAGAAATCGTCGATTTATCTACAGCACATGGACGCATTCTGGCTACACCTGTAATTAGTCCTCTAGATTTTCCCCATTGGGATAATTCGGCGATGGATGGCTATGCGGTACGTTATGAGGATGTGCAAAATTCTAGTGGTGAACAGCCAGTTAGTTTAGAAATTGTCGCAGAAATTCCCGCAGGTGATCAACCACAGTCTACACTGCAACCAGGACAAGCCGCGCGAATATTTACAGGGGCGATGATGCCTCAAGGTGCGGATACTGTGGTGATGCAAGAAAGAACACACCGGGAAGATAACCGCGTGTTGATTATGGCTACACCAAAACCAGGGGAATTTGTCAGACGCAAAGCCGCTTATTATCAAGCAGGGACACAATTATTACCAGCAGGTATTAGGTTAAATGCACCAGAAATTGCTGTGTTAGCAGCTTTACAGTGTTCACAAGTCAAGGTTTACCGCCGTCCTCGCATAGCGATTTTTTCTACAGGAGACGAGTTGGTAACACTGGAACAGCCTTTACAACCAGGACAAATTGTTGATTCTAATCAATATGCTTTAGCTGCTTTGGTGCGGCAAATTGGTGCAGAACCAATATTACTAGGTATCGTCAAAGATCATCCCACAGCCTTGACAGAAACCATTAATTATGATGTCAATAATGCTGATATAGTCATTTCTTCCGGTGGTGTTTCTGTAGGCGATTATGACTATATTGACAAAATTCTAGCGGCACTAGGCGCAGAAATTCACATTCGTAGCGTAGCCATGCGTCCCGGAAAACCCCTCACTGTCGCCACCTTCCCTCAGTCTCCCATCTATTTCGGTTTACCAGGAAATCCGGCGGCAGTATTGGTGACGTTTTGGCGATTTGTGCAACCAGTGATAAGGAAATTAGGGGGACTGGCTGAGGGTTGGGAGCCAAGATTTGTGAAAGTGCGATCGCATGATGAATTGCGATCAGACGGTAAGCGCGAAGTATATGTTTGGGGAAGCTTACATTTGGTTGATGGAGTATACGAGTTTCATCAGGCTGGTGGGAGTCATAGCTCTGGTAATTTAATTAATCTGGCGCAAACTAATGCTCTAGCTGTGTTACCTGTGGGTAGAACATTAATTGCACCAGGGGAGGAGGTAGAAGTTTTAGAGAATGTTTGAAAAGTCAAAAAGTATACTAAAATCCCCTCCCCGAAATATCCTCCTTCCCCTAGCCACTTAACAAAGCTTCCACAAACTCGTAGCTAGAAAAGGGACGTAAGTCTTCAATGCCTTCCCCTGCACCAATAAAGCGGATGGGTAAACCTAGCTGCTGAACAACTGCCAAAGCAACACCACCCTTAGCAGTACCATCAAGCTTGGTTAAGACTACGCCACTAAGTTGGGCTGCTTGAGAGAAAACTTCGGCTTGTCGCAAGCCATTTTGACCTAGAGTGGCATCTAAAACCAAGAGAGATTCTATTTTGGCATCAGGGGCTTTTTTATCAATAATCCGGCGGATTTTACTGAGTTCATCCATTAAGTTTTTCTTATTTTGCAGTCGTCCGGCGGTGTCTACCAGTAATAATTCAGTATTGCGAGATTGAGCAGCTGCGATCGCATCAAAGACAACGGCGGCTGGGTCTGTATTTTTACCAGGATTAGCAATTACTTCTACACCACTTCTTTTCCCCCAAACTTTTACCTGTTCCACCGCCGCAGCTCTGAATGTATCGGCTGCACCAATCAAGCAGCGATAGCCTGATTTTTGTGCCAGGTGAGAGATTTTACCAATAGTAGTGGTTTTACCTGCGCCATTGACTCCCGTGATTAACCAAATATTCAGACTATCTTTATCTGGAGCAAAGCTAGGTGTGTGAGTTGTCTTGAGGGGTGCGTCTAGCATATCCCGCAAGATTTTTTTCAAATAAGCGATCGCTTCTTCTGGTGGGGTAACTTCGTCGCGCAGTTTTTTCTGGAGGGCATCGATAATATAATCTGTCGCTTCTACACCCACATCAGCTTGCAAAAGTAGCGACTCAATTTCTGACACAGCCGCTTGGTTGAGAGGCCCTTGTCCAACAATTGCCTTCAACTGGTTGAGAATATTCCGCCGGGTTTTATCTAAGCCTTGCCGGAGTTTTTTCAGCCAAGTAATCTCTTCAATAGAAATATCTTCTGCTCGTCTACCTTGAGATGCTAATACTTCTGCTGACCAAACAAACCCTTCATCAAACGACAATCCGCCAATTTCCTCGGCTGTTTGTGCTGTAGCAGTTGGTTGTATGACTTCTGGTTCTGGTACTTCAATTGCACTAGCAATCAACCGTTCTTGCTTGGCTTCCCGTTCTGCGACTGCCCGTTCGAGGAAGGATAATGTCGTTGGTGAGGTTTCTGGTGATATATCTGACGTTTCCGTAGATGCTGAGGCTAATGGTTCTGGAGATATTTCTATATTTTCTGGTGTAGTCGGCATGACTACTGACTCAGCTTCAGCTTTTACCTCTGTTACTTCTTCCTCTGGTGGTGCAGTAGTTTCCGTCGTGTCGATAACTGGTGATTCAGTAGTTTCTCCCTCTACAGTTTCTGTTGCTGAATCTGTTGTAGTCTCTACTTCTGAAGATTTTTGTTTTTCTTGAATATTTTTATAAGCAGCTTTCGCAAAGGCCAACAAGTCAGATGTAGAGTCTGGAACATCTGATGTCGGTGTTGACGTTGCGGTAGGTTCTGGTGCTGGGGGTGTTTCTCCCTGCTGTGTATCCGGGGGAGTATCTGAAGGATTGTTTTCGGGACGACGGAACCAATTAAAAACCATTGCAGCTAACGGTGGTAGTTATTTAGGTGAGTTATGAGTTATAAGTTTAATTTAACTGTGTACTCTTTCCTGGTGTAAAAACCTCCCAGTTATCCTCACCTGAAATTTCAATGCTGACGCTAAATTCCTTTGTGCCTTTGTGGTTAAACCAATGATTTTTTACCACAGAGACACAGAGACACAAAGAAAATATAGTGTCTAACCCATTACGAATTATGAATCAATTCTGCCTTTTTTTGTTCTGTGACTCGGCGCAGTACACCGTTGATAAATCGATGACCTTCATCGCCACTGTAGCGTTTAGCTAATTCTACCGCTTCGTTAATTGCCACACTGTTGGGCAGATTTAAAAATAACATTTCTGCCACAGCGATGCGTAAAATATCACGGTCAATTTGGGCTAGGCGTGTCATTTGCCAGTCTACTAGAGCTTGAGAAATTTGCTCATCAATCATCCGACGCTCTTCGCTGACTGTTTTGACAAGGGTGATAGCATATCTGCCAACTTCCCGATCCTGATTTGCCAACTGAATTAATTCCGGAAATTCCACTGCTGCACCTAGCTGATTAATTGCTGTTTGCGTGTAAGCAACTGCTTCTTGCAGCATAGTCCGAGCAGTATTTAAATCGGAAGCACGAGTTTGACTGGTTAATAGGCGATCGTTACTGCGTTGTAGTTCAGCCGCCGCATTATCCAGAGTGTCTTGTACTTCTGCTCTCAAGGTACGCACTGTAGCTAGAACTAACTTGGGTAGGTGTTCTTCTGTTAATTTTTTCGGGTTTACTGGTAACTGACTCAGGCTTAAAAGAGCCAGTTCACGAGCAATCTGCTGTGGTTTACGGTCTTGCATAGAAGTAAGTATTTCAGTACTAATTTAATTTTTTGGTGGCAAATTAATCAATATTTGATCAAGCCAGACAACCATCTTATCTATTTGGCTGCGACTTTACCGGATTTTTTTAGGTTTCTTCGATGGAGATGGCTGGATGTTTGAGCTTTTGGGTTGTTGTTTTCAGATTATGTTCTGGGGATATTTTCAAGGTTGTTAGAGGTGGATTTGGTGCAACAATGCCGCCAGAGACTATTACTTTAAAGGCATCTTCTACAGACATAGAGAGGTTGACTACTTCATCTTCGGGAACCACAGCATACCAACCTGTAGTTGGGTTTGGTGTAGTGGGAATAAACACACTCAGCATCGGGCGAGACATTTGGGATTGAATTTCGCTACTCATCACACCTGTAACAAAGGCGATCGCCCAAATTCCTCGACGCGGATACTCGACTAAAATCACCCGGCGAAATTTCCCATTGGAATCTTTGAGTAATGTCTCTAACAGTTGTTTGAGGGTTTTATATACCTGTCCCGCTAAAGGAATCGCCTGTAATAATCGCTCACCAAAGTCTAGCAACCACCTACCAGCGATATTTCGCGCCATCAATCCAATTACCAATATACTTAGTAGTGGTACAGCAAAGCCCACTGCTAAATTCAGTATACTTACTAGTATTGGATTTAGTCCATCAAAGGGATTAAGTTGTTTGGGAACTTGCGTAAGAAAATCAATTACCCAATTAGCGATGGTAATTGTCAACCAAATTGTTGTCGCTAGCGGAATGACTACCAGCAACCCAGCAATTAAGTCATTTTTTAAGTCTTGTTTTAAGCGCTCAATCCCCAAACTTCTACTCTCTTTTTTCAGGATAGTGGAACTTTCGTTATTGGTACTCATTCCAGTAAATATGTTGAATTGGCAAGATGTTTCTTGTGGTTTTTTATACCACCAATGAATACCCCAAGTACCAAGCTTGGGGAATGTTAGCTAATTACTACAAACTTTTGCTAGGGTGCGGTTACTACTAGCATAGAGCGAATTGAGACACATCCCCATCAAAACAAAAAGTATTTTTGTCTGGCAGGACTTTACTTTTCTTTGTACAACTTGTAAATGATTGTTGCAAATTTCTTAGTTATTACCAATAATATCGCACTCAGTTAAAAGCTGCTCATCTAGAAAAAGCTGGCTAATTTTAGTCGTCAGCTGAGTCTGTCTCTAACTTACAACAGACTAGGTAAAAGAGATTTTTCTGAAAACAGGGTTTACAAATATTAACTTTAGTCATTAGTCATTGGTCATTAGTCATTAGTCATTATTTCTTCATTTTGAATTTTGTTAGCGCAGCGTAAAGCCTTCTCTTTCAGAGACGCTAACGCGAACGGCATAGCTTCGCTTAGAGCGAGTCCGCGATAGCGCAGCGTTAGCGACGCAGGAGCGTCGCGTCATTTTGAATTTTGAATTGATTTCTCTCCCTCACTGAATTTTGGGGTTTCTGATGTGGTATGGTGAGATTCTGAGTTACTTTGTAGGTTGGGAACTAACTGTGCTTCTAGGCTAGGAGTAGGAATATTTTTCATTTCCCAAGCTTTCAGCAAAATCAGATACTCATAGAAAGCTTGTAGTGTACACCATGCCATCCCTGCTTGCCCGTCTAGGCAACCACCTAAAATAAAGTACATATATAAAAAACGTAGTAATGGCCTAGCAGGTAGTCTCAAAGATAAGTCTTTTAACGCCCGTCTTCTGGCAACTTCTGATTTACCGAAGAACAAATCTAGCCATTCCACCTTGCCATTTTCTAATTGGTGTAAAGTCTCCTTCGCTTCATCAGTCGAGTAACGGTTGTGTTTTTCAATCCAGCGACTTAAGCCCTTACTACAAGTGTAATGGGGATAGGTTTCTTTCAAAAAACTGGTAGCCCCATTGCAAACTTCTCTCTCAGTGTGACCATAATCTGTAAACCAAACCTTACCGTGACGGAACAGACGCATTTGGTAACGGGGGTATTGAGTGCTACGGCGAATCCACTGATTCATAAAAATCACCCGTTCGGCGACATAATAGCCGATGAAGTCAGGATTTTGAATTGCTTGTTCACATTCAGCAAACAATTCTGGTGTCATTCGTTCATCTGCTTCGAGAATATATACCCATTCATGTTTAGGGGGGATCGACTCTAGCATCCAAGTGCGTTGGCGGCCGTGGCTTTCAAAAGCGTGTTCGACAACACGGATGGGATAACGATGGGCAATTTCCAAAGTGCGATCGCTGCTACAAGAATCGACAACAATAATATCATCCGATAGCATCGCCGACTCAATACAGGCAGCAATATCTATTTCTTCGTTATAAGTCAATATGTAAATCGAGAACATTGCCTAGTTTTATAGTAATTTGGCTAAATACTCAGTATCTTTTGATTATCAGATGAGTTCAACAAACAGGCAGTAGGCACTTTCAAGATTATTTGATTTGCACTACTGCCCTATTGATGAATCATGGATTAACGGGCTGGCACTTTCTTAGTGCGTCCACCACCTTGAAAAGCACCCATACCTCTCAGTCCTGACCAACCGATGATGATGTAACCAATTGACAATATGAGACTGCTAATACCAATCCTTAACCCAGATTTCCAAGCATTATCTTTAGCTTGTTTCTCAGCGTCTTCTTTGCGTTGACGAATTTGATTCAATCTTTGATTAGCAAGTCCTTGGGGATCTGTTTGCTGGGCAATAAACTTATCCAATTCTTGAGGATTTGCTTTAAATTTCTTCAACAATTCTTTTTGTGCTGCTGGCAATTGGGGATTATTCAAAGCTTGTTGATATTTCTGGTCATTTTGCAACAATTCCGTAAACTGTGCTTTAGCTTGGTTACGTAATTGTTCTAACTGGGCTTTTCCTTGCTCGTTATTCAATTGAGCTTGAAATTGAGATAGCTGGCTTTGCAGTTGATTTTCTGCGTTTTGTGCTTCTTGATTGATTTGGTTGACAGCTTGTACACTAGCTTGGCGGACATTATTGAGATGTAAGGGAAAAATCAGCAAGAATATCAACCCTAAGATACTGGCAAGTATCAATACTGGGAATCTTAAATCAAAACCTGTCGAGCGATCGCTATCGCCAACACTTTCTATCCAGTATCCAGTAAATAATGCGCCTATTCCCACCAAAGGCACAATACCCCTGTCAACAAGTGCTGTTGCTAGATTGATTTGCCATAACCTATCTGTGGGTTGAAATGGCAATAACAGAATCAGGAAATCGAGTAAAAACGAGACAATTAAAACGATACCCACAATTTTGAGTATGAGGGCAGCATTTACAGAGGCAAAGCGGTTAACCATAGTTTTCCAGACTTTTACTAAATTCGAGTGATTGTCCTATTTAAAGTTACTTGAATATTGTTCCCGTAACACTGCTTGTTGTATGAATCTACCCATGTGGCTCACAAAAAAGTCAATGCCATCATGTTACAAAAATTTTCCCCCTGGGTTTGAAACTATACTACGGTAGCATTGGTTCTCTGAGGTGTCGCCAGAAAAGTTTTAGTGTTTTTCAATACAAGAAAATCATAATTTTACTTATATCATTTTAACTGTCAGGAAAATAGAGGCTAAAGTGTTATCCATTACCAAAATCCCCATCCCCTCGCAAGTATGATTTTAATGGTAGTGTCTCCCAGACTCTTTGCCAAATCAGTAAATCCTCTGGTCTATCAACATCAGACAAAATAGGCAAATACATAGATGAGATATTAAGTTGAGTAGCAATATCTACAGTCTGTTGTAATACTTGCGAGGTTCCCCAGTCAATATTTACAAATAATTCTGAGATAAAGCGGCGCAAACCAATTAAGTAATAACCACCATCAATCGCCGGGCCAATGACTAAATCAACACTTGACATTCGTGCAAAAGCTTGAGCCAGAATCAGAGAATTTGCACCTGGGCAGTCTGTACCTATTATAACCACTTGTTCTGCATGATTTTGAAACGCATCATTAAGCGATCGCGCCATCCGTAAACCCAGATCCCCTTCACCTTGGGATTGGTATACTAAGTCAAATCCCAACCACTCTTGCATTAGTTGCAAATTTCCGCCCACAAACCTCACTTCTGAAGATACCCTAACTTTTGTTTGCAGTTCTTTAACTTGCATCAGGGTATGTTCAGTCATCCGCCGTTGCAAATCAGCAGCCCCAACACCACCCAAAGTAGGTATTAATCTAGTTTTTGTCTTCCCCGGTTCTGGATAGCGCGTAAAAACAATTAAGTGCTGTCTATTAACCTGTAGTGATTTCAGCACACAAATCCTGCTTAATTTAGTTAATTATCACACTCACTATAGCAATCTGATTTGATTAAGGAGTAGTGAGTGCTGTTAGCGGAAGCGGGGCGTTTAGCCCGTGCTGAGTGAGGGAGTGAGGGAGTGAGGATCAATTCAAAATTCAAAATTCAAAATGAAGAAATAATGACTATTGACCATTGACCATTGACTATTGCCTAATAACAATAATCACCCCCACTATTAGCTGTACTACGCTCCTTTGCTGTACGTACGGCTCCTAAAATAGTGGAAACATACACACAACGCTTGACCTTGCCACCATATTTACCAGATAAAGTAATCCTTCCTAAAGGTGGTTGTCTGACATTACCTTGATAATCAAACTGGATGCGCCTGACACCGCTAGACTGCTGTAAAGTTGTTTCGTCATCTAGACGCACATTCGCATCTAAGTCATTCCAGTATGCAGCAGCAGGATTCACACTCATCGGATGAACAGCCCATTGAACCACACCATTTTGCTCACGAAAGCTAGCTTGCCAAGACAATTTTTCCTTGCTGGCTTGGCTTTGGGCTTGCCGCATGGCATTGTAAACTTCATTTTGCGCTTTATTGAGACGCTGAATTTCTAGAGAAGCCAACCAACTGGGTAATCCTATAGCGGCTAGTATACCAATCATTAAAAGAACTGCTAATATTTCCGGGATAGAAAAACCGTCAGTAGAGCAATTTTTTAAGATATCTTTTCTATGAACGAAATATAATCGATGCACCTGATATATAAATGAAGAATTTTAACTACCAGATATTAGTTAAAACTGTGGCTGTAAAGTTTTGACTCTTGGTTTAGTAAGTAAAACTGTAGATATATCCGCAGGCAAAATCATGATAAACATAGCTTTGATAAAAAGCTTGAAGATTAAGTTTAATCGTTGCCATCTAGAAGTATCATAAAGGAAGTAGTGCCAAACGAACTTGACTGCATTTGCACCTTTTTTTCTCTGAAATGGCTGTTGTAGAGCTTTACAAGCTAGATATTTATAAAGGTTAGCCAAGCTTAAATGCAAAATATGATTACCTATATTAGGCGCTGCTCTATAAGCTCGTTCAAGTACTTGTAAACAGGCTTTTTCTTGCCTGACAAGATTGGAAGATAATGAATTACCGCTAACTCGATACAATATTTGTACCACAGGCACAGCAACAAAAGAATTATGTGCAGCTAATCGCAACCACATATCCCAATCTTGAGCAGCCTTGAGAGATTCATCAAAACCACCCAATTCTATTAAAGCTTCTCTAGAAATTAAAGGGTTGGAACCATTTTCTAAAAAGTTGTTAACTAGTAAATCTGCGTAGACATTGCCATTGACAGTTGTATGTGTCCCCGCCACTAAAAAGTTACCATCTTCATCAATGTAGTTAGTCCAGCTATAAGCAACTTTCGCTTCTGGGTTTTTCTTTAATGCTGTCAACTGAGATTCCAATTTATCTGATGTCCAGATATCATCGGCATCCAAAAAGCTGATGAAGTTACCTACCGCCAAATTTAATCCCCGATTCCGACTCACATTTCCGCCTGCATTTTCAAAAGAAAATACTTTGAGTCGGGGGTCTTGAATTTTAGCAATAACGTCTACAGTTGAGTCCTGAGAACCATCATTAATGACAATTAATTCAAAATTTACAAAAGTTTGCTGTAAAACAGAATTTATTGTGGCTTTGATAGTTTTTTCGCAATTATAAGCTGGTATAATTACAGAGATTAGTGGTAAAGTTGAATTTAGTTCATTCATTGTTTATTTTTAGATTTTTAGTCACTAAAAATTGACAAGAATCCCTCATTCAATATGTTGAATGAAGAATACTCTAATGCCTCGGTTGAATAATTTAAATCAACCGATAATTAGACATCGACCGAATTTAATTCTGCATTGCCCAAAATACTTGTATTAGAGACGTTGCAGTGCAACGTCTCTAATACTACATTCATATTCGGAGATGTCTATTTTATGAATGGTTAGCTAATTTCAACTTATTCGATATTTTGGCTAGTAGCTTCAGAAGTTTTACTTAAATTATGGAAATAGAATACAAGTAAGTAGAAAGGACTTAGTAGACTGCCTAAATAGAAATTAAATTCGACAAGTGCCGCTATATCATTAGGTAAATTGTTTTTATATTTAATAATATGATGCAGTATTCTCCGCAGATTACCAAAAATAGTTTTTAGTAAAATTACTGGGGACTGCCATTTCTTAGCATTAATTAGTCTGAGTTGGAAAATACATAGTCCACAACCACGGGCTATATTCAGCAAATATTTTTTTTCAAATCGCCAATGGGGAATTTTATGAGCAATGTGCATAGCGGGGTTGTACCAAATTTCCCAGCCTGCTTTGTAGATGTGTAGCAAGGCTTCTGTATCTTCGCCACCAACCATTAAGTTACCGATTCTGCCCTTAAAAATTAACTCTTGAGGTACACTTTCTAACCAAGCTTGTTTGCGGATAACAAGTGCTGCACCTGGGGGTAATTTTAAGTTTTTGGCATCGAATATATATGCTTGTTGACCATGTTCTCGAATTGCCAAAAAAGCTTGAATGCGTGAGAAATTATCTGGGGGCTTTACTTCAAAATCACCATGTATCTGACCACTCCATGCCCCTGCTTGAGGATGGTCTTTACCAAAATTATAAGACTCTACAACCCAATCAGATGCGGGTAAATTATCATCATCAAGAAAAGCGACAAATTGCCCTTTAGCTTCATTGACAGCCCTGAGTCTGGCAAAGGCTAGTCCTTGTTGGGTTTCTAGGAAATAATGTAAAGAACATTGAGTGAATTGGTGTTGATAATTTTTGACAACATCAGGTGTGCGATCGCTGCTATTATTATCGATAACAATAACTTCCCATCGGATATTTTCTGTTCCTGTTTGCGTCAAAAGTCTGTCTAAAACTTGTGGTAGACGTTCTGCACCATTCCACGTCGGAATAGCCACAGTAAAATCTAATGTTTCCAAATTTTTCTCTATGAGTTCATTCATAATTTGTTAGCTTTATTTAAATAACCATTTTTCCATAGATAAAAAGGACTAATCAGGCTACTGAGAAACAATTCAGTTTCACACGCTACGACTAAATCAGTTTTTACCTTCGTGCCATACTTGAGAATTTGGACAATAATCTTTCTGATGTCATTAATCATGTAAAGAACAAACAGGAATGGTTTTTGATATGGTTTGACATTTGCCATTCTCGTTACATAGCGACTCAGCCCAATTCCTCTAAAGAAAGGAATGAGATATTCTTTTTTTAATCTGCCACTAGGTATTTTGTGATATAACTCCATCTCTGGGTTATACCAAACTTCCCAACCAGCCTTTTGGATGTAACACAACATCTCTAAGTCTTCGCTAGTGAGCATATTACCACTCACTCTACCAGTCAAAATCGGGTTTTCTGGGACACTCTCTAGCCATGCTTCTCGCCGGACAACTAGCCCCGCAGAAGGAGGCAGCAGCTTTTTGATGGGGTCGTAAAATAAAGGTTGATTACCTCGTTCGACAATTGCTAAAAATGGACTAATTCGACCAAAATTTTCTGGTGGTTCCACTTCCCAGTCCGGGTGAATTTGGCTACCATATGCACCAGCTTGGGGATATTTTTGTGCAAAAGCATAAGCAGCTGCTACCCAAGTTGATACTGGATAGTTGTCATCATCCAAAAAACCAATTAATTTACCCGCCGCAACTTCTACTCCGGTTTTTCTAGCGTAAGCTGCACCTTGTTTTGCTTCAAAGCAGTATTTCAAAGGGGAAGGACACTGCCAATTTTCTTGGTATGCCTTCACAACTTGGGCTGTATTGTCAGTACTGTTATTATCTACAACAATAATTTCCCAAGCAATATTTTCAGTGTTGATTTGATTTCGCAGCCTTTCTAGTAGTTCAGGCAAGCGATTCGCGCCGTTGTATGTCGGTATAGCTACGGTAAAATCAAGGCTGGCATTCATTGTTTATAGATGACAATTGGATTGAGTTGATTTCTCAATGTGTCGGTAACATAATTAGTAACATATAAGACTAAAAAACTGCACCTCATATCCTGCATTTCTTACAAAACGGTAGGGGCGGGTTCACAAATATGCTTCAATCATTCACGAATATCTCGTTAACCCGCCCCTACAGCCTCTGGACTTCGGTTTGATAAATTTCGTGAGAAATCCGGGATATGACAATTTTGCTTTGAAGACACAGTTTATCGTACAGTATTTTTATGGGGTATTGGTTAGCAATTAGCAACATCAACTACTTAGCTAATCACACTCGGCATCTCTCTTGGTAAGCGTTGCACCTAAGATGGTTTTTATGATAACGCAACGCTTGAGATTACCATTTGATGCAACAAGTTTGATGCCGGGCGTTTCTGTTGAACCTGTGGGAAAGTTGGGATTTATCAGAGTACCCATGTAATCAAAAGCAATTGTTTGTGGTGTACTCAAATCATCAAAGGAAGTACCAACAGTGTTTTTACCGCTAAGATTTGTTGTAAGTATAACTTGTCCAGGTTTAATACTTAAGTCTCCAATTAAAGACCGCCATCTATTGCTAGCTATAGAAGATGCAGCTTCTGTATCTGGATGAATGACAATTTTAGGTATTTGACTTTCAACTTTAAAACTAACACTGTAAGCCAGTTTTTTTTGTTTGGCTTGTCGCTGTGCATCTTGGATGGCTGCTAAAACAGCATCATTTGTTTTATTGACTCTTTGTCGGTTGATAAAAGCAGACCAACTAGGTAGAGCGATCGCTGCTAATATACCTATCATTAATACTACTGCGATTATTTCTATCATACTAAAACCAGCATCTGCTTGAGCAAATCTATTTCGCTGCTGGAATCTGGTTAAAAGAAATTTATGATTAAATTTTTGTAACTTCAATAAAGCTGTGCTGTGCATACTATCCTTTATATTGATTAGCTAAAGAAGTTGCAAAGGTTATTTGGTAAAGATGAATCCTCGACCCTGCGCCCGGACACTGACATTGGGGAAATAAGCAGAAACACTGTTAGTGAAGGGAATATTATTTTTGTTGTATAGGCGAACAAAAGCATTGCCCCTTAAATAAACCTGTGCTAGTATCTCTGTCGCATCGACACAGCCATAGAAGCCACTAACATTACCACTGCTATCATTTCCGACACGTTGTCCACTAGAGCAAGTTGCTGCGGGGGCATTAGTACTAGTACTAATGAAATCAACCAAAGTATCTACACGCTGAGTATAATTGTCCGATGCAGTTAATGCAGTTTGCCATTGGTTCATCTTTTCCTTGAGGCTAGCACCAGTAATAGTATCGGATAGTGGTGGTGGATTATACCCTGCACTACTATTGTTGCCTACAGCATTAGCATTAGCAGCATTAACTGTACCTCGAATTTGAAATCTACCAATTCGTGCTGAAGGCGACCATGTAGTGTTAGAACCATTGGGATTGGTGATTAGGTAATAAGCTACTAGGCTATAGGTATAGCCGTCATTTTTTACAGTATCAGTAGCAGAACTAACACCAACGCTACCCTCGACAAATTCTCGTTTCCAAAAAACCAATACTGGGGTGCAAACACTAGGATTAGTACCAGTACCGACACTACAATTAGGTGCAGATTTGACTGGTGGTATTTGGTCTCTAATTCCAGAAGAACCAATAGTGGTAGTATTGCGATCGCGTGTTAGCCCATCAGCATCGTAGATATAAACTGCCTGTTGTAAATCTCGTGCTATGTAATCTAGTGCGGCTTGCAGTTCTTGCTCAGTAGTGACTTTTGCTTGTTCTCGGCGATCGCTATCTAAAAGACCAGTCATAAACAACATTAAAGGTGTTATGACTAAAAAAGCCAGAATTATAGCTACCAATAGCTCAATTAAGGTAAATCCGCTATTTGTTGTCTTAATTCTCTGATGTTTTAAGTGTAGGCTGAGAATAAACTTTAGTGGACTCATTATACTGAGACTTCCTTTTGTTGACAGAGACAAAAAATCAACATTTAATTGCACCCACCAACACGAGCGCACAGGTCGCTGTATTTAGGTACAGTGTCACTAATTTCTGTAGTCATTTCTACTAGAGGTGTAATACGTTGACCTATACCTGCGGTAAAAATTGCTTGTTTTTTCAATGTAAGTGACTGACTATCGTTATAGTCCTTTGATGCTCTCAGACTGATGCTGCTTTTAAAGGCATCAGCTCTGTAAACTCTTACACCTAAAATATATCCATTGCTAGCTGTACTACCACTAACTGAGTTGTAGCGAAAAGCTTGTATCACCATATCTGTAGAGCTAGTATGTTCACATTTAGGAGGATCAGGAGGACTAGCAGTACTAACTGGTAGATTATCGAAATCTATGCAATACAAATTTGTTGGTGTATTTAATGGTGATGTTGATGTATTTGTGCAGTAGGAATTGGTATTACAACTAAAACTTCCTGAAGGTGTGGGAGCAGCAAATGTTGATATGTCAGCAGTACTTGCTGTTGGAGAATCTATTTTTTTAGCTCTGACTGCATCGATATATGACCTAGCAGCTTGAGTCGCTAATTCCACCCGTCGGGATTGTACACGAGTTGCTACTGATAGAGAAAGGACGGGAGCGATCGCTACTAGCAAAATGCCCACGACAATGATTGCTACCAAAGACTCGACAATAGTGAAACCCTGCTCACTAGATAGTGCTTTCTTTCTAACCCTATTTTTGTATAACCTTTGTTTACTCGCTTGTTTCCTAATCATGGCAATTTACCCAGTATTTACGACAAGTTTTTATGTCACACCTGCTCGAAAACTTCAATGATTTGTTGATATCAGTAATGGGTAATCGGAACAAAAAATAATTACCAATTACCCATCACCAATTACCAATCAAAACGGTAAGTCAAGAGATTTATCAGACTTGAGATATTAATCGTTGGGAATCGATTTACAATCACTGGGGCGATATTGACCAGGAACTGCATTTACATATGTCGTTCCCGTTCCCAGTTCACCAGCGCAAAGTAATGTTTTCACCCAAGCATCATCTCGACCAACTTCTCTAAAGAACTCATTCGGGCGACTTGTGGGAGGTGAGGTAAATCTTTGAGCAAATAAATCTGGTTGCTCTGACAATAACCCGACATCAAAACCCCAAGTTCTGTTAGTTGGTGGTGAGTAAGTTGGTAATAGACCGTCGCTGTTTTTCGTGGGATAAATATCTAAAGCATAATCAAACAAACTGAGATTATCCGCAGCAGTGGCAACTGTAGATTGTCTGCTGGAAAACATGGGTGAAATTGGTGCAGTAGCATAGCCACTTCGTTTTAATTGAATAAAGCTACCGCTAATTCTGGCTGTTCTGCTATCCCAATTTTCCAAAAACCTGACAAAGTTTTGTAACCCTGCTGAAAGTTCATCTGTCCTGCTGGGACTATTGCCTATAACAAAAGTAGCGTTGAATGTCGTGTTAGCTCCTTGCTGTAGCCAACTACCTCTAGAGTCATCACTATTGGCGATGGTAGTAGCATCTGCCCTTAAATTGGGAGGGACATTATTTGCATCGTGAATCTGCAAGACTGGTACTAAAAGCGGTTGACCATCTAAATCAGGGTCAGTACCAGCATCAGGGCCATCTATAGGGGGGTAATAGAAGAGTGGTTTGTCACTTGCGTAACTAATTGTTGTTATGTCTCCTGGGTTAGTTGTGCTAGTGGTGGTTCTAAACCAGAGAGCGCGGGTACTGGTGCTTGTTGAACCGTAATCAGTACCGTAGGTACAGCCATTATTGCTATAAGTATTACCTGTCGTGTCTAGAGGACAACTGACACCCATCGGTTTATAGATACCTGTACTGGATTCAACCAAGTTGTTGTTATTATCACGGGCAAAAGCAACCCGACGAGGAAAGCGTCTATCTTGATCTACTGAACCTTGCAGAGCTAACCTATCATTTGAAGTATCTCCGGCTCCTAGTCGTTGTCTGATTGTCTTACTACCAGTCCCGTATGTAGTATTCCACCAAGTTGAAGTGATGCTAGTTGAGCTTGGAGCCGCAGCAAGTGTTGCTCTTCCTAACTGATATGCCTTAATATCTCTTTCTAAGTCGCTACTGTTTACTGTTCCATCACCATTAACATCAAATGAAGCTATATCGCCTACATCACCATCCCCGTTTATATCAAACCCGACTACCCAGTCATTAGGCCCGCACTCTGAAATTAACAATTTGCGGCACATTTCCATGACATATAAAGGATGACTATTAACTCGGCGCTGAATTGGTGTGACTCCATTAACTACATAAGAATGAATAGCTTCTGTTCTAGGAGTATTACCACCACCTGTCCATAGGGAACTGGTAGCGTAGTTATTCTCCCAGAAGCCATTTTTCAAACGATTGCGTCTTCTATCGTCTAAAGTCGCTGGTAAAGCTGTGGGATTTAAGCCATCTTCTAATGCAATACCCGTGTTATTGTTCAGATCGTAGTCGCCGTATCTCCGTTGACCATCAACAAAATTGGTAGAAAGTAATGTCATGGAATCGGCAATAATCGTTGCAGGTCGCCAAAAGTCGCCAGTTGTATCACCAGCAGGTAAAGTACATCCTGGTCTGTTTTTACGACAAGCAAAGCTTTCATTACGGGTACTGCGATTGTAGAAGTTGGTAGTTGCTTCTGTTTCGGTAAATTCTTCAATCCCACTAGTAGTGCTTGTGCTGTGCAAATTAAAGTTACCCCTAATGTAGGCAGGCAAGTTTGTAACTAAAATCAAACCTTTTTCTTTAGAGTTATGAACATTTGTACTAGTTCTAGCTAATGTTCCTCCGTTTACTAGACGAATGCCATTTGGACGGCGACGAGGATCAAGCCTAAAGTCTGTGGGACTGAGTAACTTTGAATTGGATTCTTCCCGAACATTGCCTTCGGTATAGCCCACACTTTCATCACGCAAGCCATCATCTCTAGTGGCAAAAACAATGCCACTGTAAGGTAAAAGATACTCATCAGCTGTGATTGCCGTGTTAGTTATACCTATACTATTTGTTGTGCTTAAATCAATGTCTGTGACCCGAACTTCTAGAGGTTGACGCTGTTCAATGTCTACGTTGTATGTAGTTGATGTAATTGGTGTACTCAGTTGCTTTACTTCCCGCGCATCCAGGAACGCAGACTCACTGATTGCACCATGCTTAGGTTGGTTAGTGGGGGTTGCGACAAAAGAGTTTTCAGCACTCAAAATTGAAATAGCACACAACGCAGTATCAATCGCTGAATAGTCAGATAACTGTAAGCCTGTACTGGGTACTGTGGTGGGTAAACTACCAGCATTGGTAGCTTTTAAATTTACTAAGGCTTGTCGTAGAGAGTCATTAGCCCAACGCCCATTGGGAAATTTTAAGTTAGCTTGTCTTTCTAAACGAGCTTTGTTGGTGTTATAAAAGGTTCCTCTTCCGCCTGTAGGGTAACTGTAGACAATACCATTGTTAGATTTACCTCCAGTAGCAGAGTTCCAGGGTAGGTTAACAGTTGTGGGTGTAGTTGCTGGTGGTACTGGTGGAACAGTTAGACCTGTTTTATTTTTATTTGAGTTTTCATCTGAGGGGTCGTAGTAGCTACTGACACAAGCAATCGGCTCTTGGTCGTTACCCGAATCTACTTTATAGTGATAAACAGCCGTTGCCCGCATGAGTAAATCGCCTGGAAGATTACTTCCAGGGCTAGACATGGGCATAGTATCAGGCCAAACTAGTACATCATCTGTACCTGGGGTGACACCGGGAGCCGCAGTTGGTACAGGTAAAAAGGAATTAAGAGTGCGGGGGTAATATGGGCCAGTCGAAGCCGTAGTTGTAGCGTTGACTGTACTACCCGGCCCGTCTACATAGAGTCCTGCACCGGTAACAATTCTGACACCACCTACACTATCTAAATCGTTGATAGGATTTTTAGCAGCGTTTTCTTCCCAGAAGCCGTTGCGGTCAGATAGACCTAAGTCTGCAAGTGCCTGTATTTGGGTGTTTCGCCATCTTTGCGTTTGTGGTTCTGTACCATTTCTCGTCCATGCTTGGGCAGTAGTACCACTGGAGAAAATTGGCTGGTTTGCTTCTGAACCTACATATTTGTTATTAAGTACCCATTTTGCTGGGAGGTTATTACCTACTAAAATGCGATCGCCTAATTCAGTTTGAACCCCTTCTCTCCTTTGCAAATTGGGATGTGTGGCTCTTAGTTGAGCTGGGGTCATGGCGATAGTGGTTGCACCAGTTAACTGATTACTGGAGTTAATTGGTTCTCTCCAGCTTGCTGGAGGTGCGAGAGTGTCACCAATAGTGGTATCACCCAAGTTAGAACTGGTGTATCCTGTTGTCGCTCCTACTCCTGTGACATCTGATACTTCTGCAAAGGGTACTCTGCGGGTGCGATTTCGCAGATAAATTTCCATTTCGTCGTAGAGAATATTTTTTGCTGTTTCTAGATCGTCAGTACTGAGAATTTTATTATTGGCATTATTTTTTATGTCATCCGGGTAAGTGCTACCAGTAATAGCAGTTTTGAAAGCACTAGTAGTAGTGGCGCTATTACAACTTGTACATAATGCGATCGCATCTGTTTTCATCGCGGCGATGCGTTGGTTAAATGCCGCATCATTATATTCGACGTTACCAGCACTATTAGAAGCGCCTGTCGATCTGTTCGTACCATCAATGTCAGCAGTCGTGATGTTATTACCAAAACCTCTAAAAAGATCGACTGTAACACCACCACCACTTGCTAATGTGAAGCTACCATTTTTAACATTACCGCCAACAATAATCTGTCCGTTATCTTGATTATAAAAACACGATGTTTTACTACTAACTTGTCGAACAGTTATATTCCCGCCAACTTCAGCGACTAGCAAATTACTATTGGTATGAATTCGACCGTTAAGTGCTAAATTCGTACTACCAATCATTATTTCTAAGTCATTCTCAAACCAAACTGCATTATTTGGTAGAGGAATACGACTGCGGTCTTGTTGTAGTTCTAAAGCAACAACACTCTGGTTGCCTTTGTAAGTTTCGTATTCGGTTGTACTCAGGCTACCAATATTAGTAAGTGGCACATTCACAACATAAACAAAAAAGCTTTTCCCCAAATTTCCACTATTTAGCCGATACCAACTAGAATTACCTACCAAACTAGCAAAACCAGTGGCATTACTGCACGCCTGGTTTGTTGTGGCATTATCCATAGGTGGGGTTCTAGCTTCTAAGGAATTTCGTTTACGATTAAAATTTCCTGTTGTGGCATCTCTGGTGGGTGAACGGAAAAATATACCGTAGAGCGTAATGGTATCTTTTAGTCCATTATTATCTGTGTCAACGGCATATTTCCAAGCTGTTTTTAATGTTTCATCATTTTCTAATGTTGTACTGCTCGTTGGCTGAGAGATAGTACCACTATTATCTATATCGAAACCCATTTTTAAGCGAATTTCATCACCAAGCTTATATCTATCTCTTTTCAATGCTTCGTATAAAGAACTATCAGAGGGAGTTCCTCTTGGTAGCGTAGGATCTTCAAATAGAGCATCCATTTTAGCTCTAGCGCGATCAATGGCTGGTGTTGCTGCATTCAACACGACTTCATTTACCCGCACATTACTAGCATTTTTTGCCCTTTCAAAAGACCGAAATAAAATTGCTGTGGTTAGCAAAACAACTACCAACGCTACCATTGCTACTGTGGGTAAAACAAAGCCAGCGTTAACTGTACTACGCTTGCTTCTATTGACAAAAAACGTGCGTAGTAGCCAAATAATCTGTTTTTTAATTGGTAATAAATATTGTTTTCTAAATTTCCTAGAGCTTTTTTTTATTGTCTTGATTAGCTGGCGTTTGATAGGCATGACTGCTTTCCTGTCAACTATTTTGTTACAGAATTATCTTTTTTCGCAATTGACAATTATGCCTATAGATTTAATCTAAAGGCACATTTTAAAGTTATTTTCTTTTCTAGAAAACTGTTTTACTAACTCCCAATTTTGATTTTTTACTTTATATCATTGTTTTGGTTTTGAGTTTTTTCGGTAAATACTGAATTTTATCAAAATATTTAACTCATGAGTTAGCAAAGATAGCAGCATCATGAATTTACATTACTTTGATAAAAAGGTATTTCATGGGCAGCAGACTTTATGAAGATATCCCTATTTAGATGAACTTATATTACCCAACTAGACAATAAAATATGTCACTAAAGCAAAAATAAGATTAAATAATGAAAAACCTCCTCGACAAGAGAAGGTTGATTAAGTAAATATTCTTGATAAATTTTTATGAGATCAGAATACACCCAAAATTTTTCTAAAAAAAGGAAATTTATCCGAATTACTACCCCCTTGAGAAAGGAAGGGGGATACACTTACGTAAAACTCTCAAAGGAGATGGAAATTATCCAGGAAATACAACCAGGATATTCCATACCTTACTTGAGAATTTTAGTAATGATTGAGGTTAATCCCAGCTTCTTTTGCCATTGCTTCTAAGCCTTTGGTTTCTAGGCTTTTGATAGCTTTGGTGGATAGCTTCAGTTTTACCCAACGATTACCACTAGGCCACCAAACGCGCTTGCTTTGGAGGTTAACTTGTTGCAAGCGTTTGGTACGGCGGTGGGAGTGGGAAACTGCAAAGGCGTTGTTGGCCTTTTTACCAGTTAGGTCACAGCGACGAGACATAATGCGGATCTCCAGGTGAGAATTCAAGTACAGCCTTTCTATTTTAGAAGCTCTAGCACGAATATTAGTGATGCCAATGCAAAATATCTCTGTGTCTTTGTCTTGAAAAGTTCAGATGCCTGCGGCAAGCCGCAAAGCGTCTACGGAGGAAACCTCCGCTCCGACTTTTCGCTGTGTCTCTGTGGTTAGATAAATGATTTTTTTTCACCACAAAGGCACAAAGACACAAAGGAATTTGTTGAACAGGTTGCTAGCTATTTGCTTGTTGTGTCAGTTTGGTGAGTACTTCATTGGAACGTTCGACGAAAGATTTCATGCCGTCTGCGTCAAAGCCTTTCTGGGACATGAGTGCTAAATCGTAAACGTGTTGGCAAATTAAGTTAACTAGGGGATTTGTGGGTGATTGGGTGTCACTTTGAATGATTGTACCTTGATTGAGGTTGACGAGATTTTGAATGAGGGGATGGGCTGTATTCACTAGTAAAATGTGGTCTTCGGGAAATTCGGCATTTTGCTGTTGCATCATGGCGTTCATTTCTCGCAGACGGCGGAGAATTTCTGGTAGGAGAACGATCGCCGGTGGTGTACCTTGGGGATCATCAGACTTTAATGCTTCTGTGCGGATGTTGACTTTGGGTTTGTTGAGGGATTTTTCAAATAATTCTTTGATAATCTCACTCTTGGTTTTGTTGGTTGTGGGGTCAACGATTTCTCCAGCTTTGTCTTGTTCTAGTAGGGTATTATCTAAGTCTGAGTCTACCCGTGTAAATTTGACATCGTTGTATTCCCGTTCCAGGAAGTTAATGAAGTGAGTGTCGATGAAGGAGTCCATAAACAGGACTTCTAAGCCTTGGTTTTTGTGCAGTTCGATATAAGTGGCTTGGCTGGCTTCATCGGTGCTGTACAATACCCGGTTTTCGTGGCGTTCTTTGTTGCGTTCTAGGTATTCTTTTAAGGTAGTGTAAGGTGTGCCAGATGTGGCAGCAGGTTTGACATCTTGCCAAACATCTCCCTCTTGGGATTGTACTTCAACTGCGGGAGTTGCCGCCGCTTGTTCCTCAAGTTTGGCTGTGCTGCGAAAAACGATGATGTCTTCGACCTGTTTTTTAAATTTCTCGTCGTTGAGAACACCGAACTTGACAAAAGTCCCTAAGTCTTTCCAAGCGCTGATATATTGTTCTCGGTTGTCGCGGTACAGTTCTTTAAGTCTATCGCCTACCTTCTTAGCAATATAATCGCCGATTTTGCGGACTGTGCGATCGCCTTGTAAGGCACTGCGAGATACGTTCAGGGGAATATCTGTGCTATCAATCACACCCCGCATTGGTGTGAGAAACTGGGGAATGATTTCTTCACAGTTATCACTGACAAAAACTTGATTACAGAATAATTTGATTTGTCCTTTGGTGACATCAACATCAGGGCGCATTTTGGGGAAGTACAAAATCCCATTGATAATGAAGGGATAGTCTGTATTTAAATGCACCCACAGCAGGGGTTCTTCCTGGAAAGGATATAAATAGCGGTAAAACTCTAGATAATCTTCTGGAGTGAGATTATTAGCAGATTCCCGCCAAGCTGCTTTTTGTTGGTTTATGACTTCACCTTCCAGTTTGATGGGTACTGGCATGAAGTCGCAGTAAGTCTTGACAAGATTCTTAACTCGTGATGGTTCTAAGTATTCTTCTTCTTCTGGTAGGAGAGTTAAGGTAATTGTCGTACCAACAGTTGTGCGGGATGAATCTTCTAAGGTGAACTCTGGTGAACCATCACAAGTCCAATGAACTGCTTGTGCGCCTTCTTTGTAAGATAGGGTATCAATTTCTACCTTTTGCGCCACCATGAAGGAGGAATAAAAACCCAGACCAAAGTGACCGATAATAGGTTGGTCTGCTTTGCCTTGGTACTTTTGAATAAATTCTTCAGCACTGGAGAAAGCGACTTGGGTGATATATTTCTTCACTTCCTCTGCTGTCATACCGATCCCATTATCGGTGATGGAGAGAGTTTTTTGATCTTTGGCGATCGCAATCTGAATTTCCGGTTCATCCACATTTCCGGCGTATTCCCCAGCGCGAGATACCATTTTCAGCTTTTGGATGGCATCTACAGCGTTAGATACAAGTTCCCGCAAGAAAATTTGATGGTCGGAATATAGCGACTTCTTGATAATCGGGAATATATTTTCGGTATGAATACTGATAGTGCCTTGTTCCAGCATGGCTTTTAATTAATAAAAGTGTTATCAGTCAGGATTTTAACGGCTGTTCGCCAAGCTGTCACTCATCAGTGAATCAGTAATATCTGAACATAACAGATGCGGATTACCCTACTTAGTTATAGAACAGAGGTAATGGGTAATGGGGGATAGGAAAAAACTTAATTACAAATTTAACTAATCAAGAACTGCCTAATTGTAATTATTGGAGAATAAGAATATGAGTAACAAGGCTTCTGGAAATTTGTATGAACAACTTAAGGAAATTTATTATTCACTAATCAGATACGACCATGATCAGCCAATTATCGGCAAATTATTGGATAAATATGCTAAATCAGAAAAGTCACAATACCAAGTGTTAGATGTGGGTTGTGGATATGGTAAAAAAACTATAGCTTTGGCTAATGCTGGCTACGATGTTTTAGGTGTAGATGTGAATCCCCAACTTGTAGAGATTTGTCAAAAGCAAGGTTTAAATTGTATCACCTTAGAGGAATTATCTCAAAGAACAGAGAAATTCGATGCTATTTTAATGTCGCATATTATTGAACATTTCAATCCATCTGATTTGAAAGAGTTTATGGACTCTTATCTAGATAGACTCAAGTCTGGTGGATATTTAATTATTGCTACACCTTTGTTAACTGATTATTTTTACGAAGATTTTGACCACATCCAACCATACCTACCAGTGGGCATTTTAATGGTGTTTGGGAAAAGTACTACTCAGGTTCAATACTATTCTCGGAATAAACTTAGTCTCCAAGACTTACAGTTTCGTAAAAGACCTTACAGGTTTGTTTTCGTGCGAGGAAAGTGCATCAGAAACTGGACGACAAAGTTTTATCAAGTTTTAGAATTTATTAACGTATTGCTGTACTTTGTTTCATTTGGCTGGCTAGGGAAAAAAGACGGTTGGGTGGGAATTTTTCAGAAATATTAAATTTTTGTAAATTAGCTAGGTAAATAGGCTTGCATCTACACGAAAATAGTCTGCAAGCAATTCTGCTTGAATTTGACTAATCATGCGATCGCCGTCAACAATTTACAAGGCAACTTCCACTGAACCAAGCACCTCAGCTAGTTCTTGAGTTGTCATATCGCGCGCGTCCATCAGATGTCTTAACATCGAATTTGGTGTACCTTGGGGAATTGAGTAATGTGTTTCCTCAAACTTCTCGATTAACGTTATCAGCAGTTCCAACAACATCTCTTCTTCTGGTGTAAGATGAGAACGATGTTCTAAAGATAAAGCAAGTTTGATGGCTTGTTCATTTTCTTTTTCCGTGGTAATTGTTTTTGGCTGATACTCAGCTAGCAATCTACCATAAGATTCAGGGTTAAAAGTACGGGTCATTTTTCCATTTATCCCTATCATATTCGGCGTGAGTTAGGACATATTTAATTTTTTTAAAAGATATATTTATGTAGGTTGGGTGGAGTGAAACGCAACTCAAAATTACCACCTTATTTATGTTGGGTTACGCTATCGCTGCACCTAACCTACAAAACTACGGTTCTCAAGGTAGATAAAAGTAGTTCCTAGCAGTAGTAATAAGTAATGGGTCATTGAGAGGAAGTTATCATCCATTACCCATTAGATATCTCCGAAAATGAATGTAGAGACGTTGCAGTGCAACGTCTCTACAAGGATTTCGGGCAACGGAGAATTAAATTCGGTCGATGTCTATTACCCATTACCCATCCTTAATAAATTATCTTCTTCTTCTGATGTTGTTGCGATAGACATTAACTGCTGCACCGGCGGCTGCACCATTAATGGCATTATTTAGAGGTCTTCTACAACCACCAGTGATTACACCTGTTAATGTACTAGCACCAGCACCTACGGCTAAGTCTTGAACCACACTACGGTTTCTCCGATTTCTTCTCAGGCCATTTGCGCCATTAACAGCTGCACCAGCTGCTCCACCTTTAACAGCATTATCTAACACAGAACCACATCTGGTAAAAACTCCAGTTACCACACCAGCACCTGCGCCAATAGCTAAATCTTCGATAACTCTATCATCAGCAGCAGCAGGTTGGATGGGAACCAAGCTGACACTAGCTAAACTTGCAGCCATTAGGCTGGGTAGAAATGCGCGTTTTAGATTTAGTTTCATAACTTTCCTTTCTCCAAACATCCACAATTAGAGCAGAATTACATTGATATACCGTTGCAGAATAACAGATGTTTTGACTTTTAGTTTAAACAACTGCAAAGGTTTTTGTATGTGACTATTTTCATAATTACGATAACAGAATAGTAATTTCATCTACTAAAAGCAGCAAATATTTAATATTTATCAAAAGAATATTATCGAACAGAATTCAGGAGTCAGGAGCCAGAATTCAGTATGAATTCTGTGCGACTGGTGAAGCAGCGCGGTCTTGAGGGTTTCCCCCATGAGCGACGGCTGAACCCGAAGGGCGGATGTAGCTTGCTTTTCCGTTGGCGTAGCCTCTTGTAGAGAAGGAGTATAAATAGACAATTATCAAACTGGCACATGGTTTAAAGTTAGCGTTGAGTATTCTTTTCTTTACAAAAAGACACAATTAGGTAGAATTGGTTAAGGCAATCTCTGCATCTGTAAACCAAAGGCATCAGCAAACTCATGCAACTGAAACTCAGTGCATTCAAATCTCCCATAGCTTTGTTAATACTCATTGCCCCATTTTTCTTGTGGGGAACAGCAATGGTAGCGATGAAAGGAGTCATACCCCATACCACACCGTTTTTTATGGCGGGGATGCGTTTGCTACCGGCTGGGGTGTTAATTATACTAGCCGCAGTTGTATCGGGTAGACCACAACCAAGTAGTTGGCAAGCGTGGTTATGGATAGCTTTATTTGGAATAGTTGACGGCACTTTGTTTCAGGGTTTTTTGGCTGAGGGATTAGTCAAAACTAGTGCGGGTTTGGGTTCAGTGATGATTGACTCGCAACCTTTGGCAGTGGCTTTGCTGTCGTTGTGGTTATTTCAAGAAAGAATTGGTTTGTGGGGCTGGCTGGGATTAGGGTTGGGAGTCACTGGGATTAGTTTAATTGGCTTACCGGATGAGTGGATTTTCCGGCTGTTGGGTACAGGTGCAGAGGTGTCAATTGGCAACTGGCAGAACTTATTTGCTAGTGGTGAGTGGTTAATGTTGCTAGCTGCTTTGTCGATGGCTGTGGGAACGGTGTTGATTAGGTTTGTGACCAGATATACTGACCCTGTGACGGCTACAGGATGGCACATGATCATTGGTGGGTTGCCATTATGGGGAATTTCGTCAGTCATGGAATCACAACAATGGCAGCATCTAGTCGGTTCCGAGTGGCTGGCGCTGGGTTATGCTACTGTATTTGGTAGTGCGATCGCCTACGGTTTATTTTTCTACTTTGCCTCTAGCGGTAGTCTCACCAGTTTTAGTTCTCTCACTTTTCTCACACCTATATTTGCCCTGCTATTCGGTCATCTTTTACTCTCAGAAGTTCTCAGTACAATACAATGGGTAGGAGTATTTCTGACTTTAATCAGTATCTACCTGATCAATCAGCGTGATAATTTAGCTGGGCAGAACAAAAAACTGTCTGTTAGCGAAACTTCCACAACACAGCAACCCCAACTGGCAGAAGCATCGGTAAAAAAACTCAATTCTGTGACTGTACAGGTAAGAGAATCGAAACCAGAAACCTTACATTGAAGAGACAGAGACGTTGCAATGCAACGTCTCTACATAATTTATGTGGATCTAGTCTTTTTCCTCACAACCTCACACCCATACACCCGTCCCAACGGGACTTGGTAAATTTAAGTAGAAAAAAGCTAATGATCGAACAAGGTAAGGTAAAATACTAGCAACTAAAACTTAAATTTTTTCGTCAAAATAAAAGTTAACATTTACATAGTTTTAGGTTATTGGGCTACCAATAACTTCAAAAATACACTCAGGCTATAATTTTTTGATATGAGGCTACACCGTTCCTCAATTTTCATACTTACCTGTTTTTCTGGCGTGGGTTTTTGTTCAACGCAGGCGATCGCAGCGACAAATAACCCCACACCTACAATTCTCAAAGTAGCACAAGCTAACCCTACCGCCTCGACTGCACAAGTTTTACTTGATATCGGTAGCCAAGGCGCGGATGTGCAGAAACTGCAAAATCAATTGCAGCAGATAGGGTATTACAACGGCGTTGTAGACGGGAAATATGGCTTAAGTACGAAAATCGCTGTAGCCCAATTTCAAAAAGCCAAGGGTTTAAAAAGAGTTGATGGAATTGCGGATATAGCGACTAGGAAGGTTCTGCAAACAAACTTGACAAGTCAAAATGGTCAAAAGGAAGCTATCTCCCCGATTTTGACATCGGCTAGCACCACTGCCTCCAACACTGTTGATGCTAATGCTAGTACCAGGGATTTTCTGTGGTGGTCGATTCTTGGTCTAGGAACTTTAGGAAGTATCGGGGCAATTATTTTTGCTGTGAAATGGTTTGATCCCAAAAAACCAGCGAAAGTTACCAAACCCTCAACATTAAAAGCTTTAAGTCCAGCTAAACAAAATCCAATCACGCCTGTTTTACAAGAGTTAGCACACACAGCCAATTACCAAGAAAATACTGCCCAAGCAAACAATCCACAAACAGCAAAAGCATCTGTTGCTTCGCAGTCGCCACCGGTAGAACCAACTTCTCGCCTGACGAAACTTAATATTGTTGATGAATTAATTCAAGATTTACGTAGTACTGAACCAACAAAGCGACAAAAAGCCATTTGGGATTTAGGTCAGCAAGGTGACTCACGGGCAATTCAACCACTAGTAAATCTCTTGATTGATGCAGATTCACAACAACGAAATTTAATTTTGGCTGCTTTGTCAGAAATTAACATCCGCACACTCAAACCCATCAACAAGGCTTTAGCCATCTCCATGCAGGATGAAAGTCCCCAAGTAAGGCAAAACGCGATTCGTGATTTGACTCGTGTTTATGACATGATGAATCAAATGAGTCAGATATTAGTTCATGCCTTAGATGATGCTGATACAGAAGTGCAAGCAACAGCCAAGTATGCGCTTAATCAAATGAATAGAATGCGAAATACAACTGACAAGCAAAGTGCGCTGAAAAATTCTCAAGAAGAATGAGAGATTGGAGATGAGTTAACTACTCATGCCCAACCTCAAAGCGTGATTAAGAATTAAAAATATTTCATCTGAATTTGGATAGTCGTGTTAGGGCCAGCTAGTAGAATCGCGGCATCACCAAATTTAGGCGCACTGGTGCGAACTTCTGGGTTACGGGAAAAAGCAAAACCTTCAGTGGGCATCCCCAAATTATTGCGATTTAGGGTGCGATCGCTGTTACTATCGTGTATGGCAGCAACTGCGTAACTACCTGCTTTCAGATCATCAAAAGTAACGATTAACGGAGTCTCGCTAATAGGAAGACATTGGTTGTTTAATGACTTGTTGCGATCGCTAGGAAATCCTTGACTGCTAGCAAATATAGTAATGCAGACTTGCCCCTGTTTATTTTTCAATCCATCGATTTCTACAGTCAGCTTGCCATTAAAATTTGCCCTAGCATCTGATGTCCATGCCAGATTACTCAAAGCAGCCAGTAGAAACACGTTAACTGTCAATTTTTGCAGCATAAAATTTTAAACTACGACAAATATACTGTAATGGTTTTCCGTAGATTTATCATCATAAAACTCGGTTAATACTGGCAATTCTCCTGTATAAAAATGGGGAGTTGAGAATTGAGAGTAGGGAAAATGGCATCACAATACAAGGATTACCCATTTACCCATTGCGTTTGACGGGGATTTTCATAATAAATTCAGCACCTTGTCCAACTTTAGATACACAAAGCATCTGTCCACCATGTTTTTCTACAATAATTTGATAGCAGATAGATAAGCCTAAACCAGTACCCTTACCAATAGGTTTAGTTGTGAAAAATGGATCAAACAATTGCTTTTTGACATCAAGAGGAATCCCCATACCATTATCAGCGATGCTAATCACTGCTTGCTGATCCTCACTCAGTTCAGTCCGAATCATAATTTGTGGTTGGATGAATAGTTGAGGATTTTTGACTATTGATTCTTCCAACGCATCAATAGCATTTGCCAAGATATTCATGAATACCTGATTGAGTAAGCCAGCATAGCAGTCAACTAGCGGAAGTTTCCCATATTCTTTAATCACTCTAATGTTGAGATGGTTTTGATAATTCTTCAGCCGATTTTGTAAAATTAATAGAGTGCTATTAATTCCTTCATGTATATCAACACTTTTGATTTCTGACTCATCTAAACGAGAGAAATTTCGTAAAGCCAGCACAATTTGCGTAATGCGATCGCAACCACTCTCCATAGACTTTAAGAGATGAGGTAAATCGGTTTTGATAAACTCTAATTCACTCTTAGCGATCGCATTTTGAATATCAGCTCCTGGGTGAGGATAAAACTTTTGATAAAGACTGATAAGACTTAGTAATTCCTGACTATAATCCATAGCATGATGCAGATTACCAGCAATAAAATTGATAGGATTATTAACTTCGTGAGCAATACCTGCAACTAGTTGACCTAAAGCAGCCATTTTTTCATTTTGTAATAGTCGCGTATAGTTATTTTTCAAATTACGAAACCCAGCCTTAGCGACTTGGGATTGTTCTTGTACTTGTTCTAATCTAGCAAGTGTCAGACTATGAATTTGAGAATTAGCTAAGAGTAGCTGGTGAAAATCAATGATTCCATACTTTCCCGTCGAATTTTTGCTCAGAATTGGTTCGTAAACAAATTCAGGCGATCGCTGCAATGTTAATTGAGTTGCGTCTACAATTAAAGTCTCTTCAGAAAGGACGAAAAATTCTGGTTGGAGAAAGTTATAGAGACTTTCAAGTGGGCGCATAGCAAACAAACCAAAACTGTAAGGACGACTCATATGTTCAAAAAATTTCTGTCGTGAAATCATCCCTACAAATTCTTGGTTTTTAGTCAAGATAATTCCTGGTAATAGAGGCTCATCTTCAAAAAGTCTCATTAATTTGTTGCCAGTGAGATGTACCTCAATTTCCACCTCCCACACTGGCAATTCTTGTAAAGTCGAATCTAATTGCAGGCTCAAATCATTAGCACTTTCCATGCTATAAGTAGCTAGCATCATCTAATTCCTTTGCCTTATGGATATTTTTACTGCTGTTATATCTGACCAACTAGTCGTCTATCAAATTCATGTTGTTAAGTTCCCAGATCCCTGACTTCTTAAAGAAATCGGGGATCTGAATCAATGATGAAAAACGGTAATGAATTTTAGAGAACTGGCATTAAGTGCAGCCCGATAATAGAAAAGCAGTATTGCTATATTTAGTTTTCCCAAAAAATGTTTCAATATATTTACAATTACTCGGCTTTAACTTAACTTAATTAATTCTTTATAATAGTCAGATGTCAACATGATTTGTATTAGTCAGTGGTAATTATGATGACTTGTTGTTCCCCTTGTATTGTTACTATTTACACTCACTCCCCAGTACTTTTTTGCTGGAGAAGCGATCGCCAATCTTGTAAACTTTTTTCTGTCCACAACCAATTCTGGCTCAATTTATCGATTTGAAAATTAATCGGATCTTGTTTGAGGACTGTTTGCCGTAATTTAATCGCTTCATTCATATATTGTGCTTGTTTATCAGCAGATAAATTCCGAGCAGATTTATATAAGCCAAGCGCTAAACCTGCATAGGAAGTTAGAGCATCATGAGGTACAGCTTTATTGAGAGATACGCCTGTAGAAGCATTTGTATTTTGTTGTTTGAGTGCTAAATTTAAAGCTTTAAACCAAGAATCATTAGCCCGATTTAAATTCCCTTCGGCATAGTAAGCAAATCCTAAAGCATTTGTATAAATAAAAGAATCTGGATTAGCTTTTACCGCCGTTTCCCAATAACGACGAGCATCATCAATGCTATATTTCTTGTCACCTGTTTGGATAAATTGCCAAACTAATCGCCCTTTGAGAAAATTAATAGATGCTGGTTTTTCTGCTGTTGATGGGATTAAATTTAGGGCTATTTGTGCTGGTTCGAGAGCATTGCGATTAAGTAATTCTTCCACAGCTGCCAAACCAGCGTTTAAATCTCCTTGATTCAACTTTTCTGTAGCAGTTGCCGTGACAAGTGCTGTAGACATTTGTGTTAAGTCAATTGGCTGCTGATTGATACTAGGTGAAGATTGAGTAGGAATAGGTGGTATGTCGGCTACTTGAGATGATTGGCGATTTTGCCACCACAAACTCAAAGTAATCAGCGTAGCGATCGCACCTGCCCCCACAATACCAGCGATCGTCCAACGTTGACGACGGACGCGATCCCTCGCTGCCTGGAGGCGAAAATTCTCTAAATTTTGAGGTAGGCTAGGGGGAGTCTCATTTGTTGTAGGTGTGACTGTGCTAGAAAAATCCTGCCTGGGTGTAGGAGCGATCGGTCTATTTTCTGGTACAGATTGCCCCATTTCCCTGGTAAAATCTGGTTCTGTATTACCGATGCTTTGCTGATCTAATTGGCGAAATAAATCAGACACAAAAGCAGAATCTTCCGCATAACTTGGGTCATCATACTCAATTTCATCGACCAAATCGCCCCAAGTTTCTTCTCCTAACCAGTCCAACCCAGAAGTATCTCGCACCAAATGAGAGGGAATCGGATCTTCAATGGGTAAAGACATTTCTATTTGTGTGTCATCCACCACACCAGAGTAAATAGCTGTGTTACTTGCAGCCGAAGACGAACTATATTCATCTAATGAATTAACACTGGTAGCCGCAGAAACTTTAGGACTGAGGAAACCATCACACTCTGGCTGGAGATATAAAATTGGTAATGCCCAGTACATCTGATGGGAACCATAAGCAGAAATTAATCCCTGACGTACTCGACTCACGCACAAATCTACCGGATACCCCTGACTCAAATTACGGTAAAACAATTGTGTGAGTGTCAACGCCACTTCATCGGGAATGCGTTCTGACATAGCCAGTACACTTTGAATCCCCCGTCTGACTAAGCTATCTGTCAGGTTTCGTTCCCCTGTATCCTTAACAGTATTGGTAGCTGTGTATGTACCCCAACAGGAGTTAAACACCGCCATGCGGATATTGTTATTGACTAGTAAGCCTGCCAAATCATCGCCACTAAGGGTTTCTGTTAAACCAGTGCGACTACTGACTAAATATATTTGACCACCATTTGCGCCTAAATTACTATGCCCAGAGTAGTGTAAAACGTGGAATCTTCCTTGTTCTAAAGCTTGAGTTAATTCCTCTCTCCCTGGCTGATCTAATAAAGTCAGTGCAATTTCTGGTAAATAATTACTACCTTCGACACTTCTGGGTAGCTGACGGTTTAATTCAGCTTGTAGTCTAATAGCCTCTTGCTTAAGTAAATCCAAACTAACTTGATCTGGAGGTGATGCGAGTACCATCAAAACCCTAACCACACCATCTTCAGGAAAATTGTGTCTATTGGTAGAAGGTAAACGAGATACTGATGAGATACCACTTTGATAACGAGAGAAAGCAATGTAGGGGCCAGTTGCCAGGGGGCGATCGCCTGCGTGCATCACTTCCCACGGCAGACGTGCTAATCTTGTATCCTTGAGGCCTAAACGTAGACGCAAAACTTGTTGATGGTTCTGGGCAATTCCTTGAGCAGTAATCCAACTATCTCTAAGAGTACCTTGGAACAGCGCATTGTAAAATTGCTGACCTAATGCTACTAAATTAACTGAATTTCTACTGTTTTTATTTTCAGTGCTAGTGCTAGGAAAAACCTCCGGTTGATCGGAGACTATTCCATCTCCTTGCAACACGGATCTTAAAGGATCATTCATCAAATTTCCAGCATTTGCCAACCAATCATCCACAGGCCAAGTCACCAATTCTTCCGCCAATGGCACTCCCGGCGCGACTTGTTCCGTCCGCACCAAGTAGTCATTTTGCCCTACTGGCGTTACAGATAGATGAAATTCCTGGGTCACAAATGCTCCTCTTTGCCTCCTCAATCTAGTCAGAAACACGGAAGTTTCAATTGACTACTAATAAAATCGGGATTTCTAACCCTACTCATACTGTAGATGCAGCAAAGCACTGAATGTTTCTTAACCTACTAGTTTTGCTCGCCCTACTTCTACAACTTTATCCGGATTAGCTGACATCTGCCCAGAACAGTTTACTGGTAGATGCACCTTGATCTTTAAATCCCCTAGTTTGGTAATGTCCACTGGGGGTTTTTTCTATAACCAAGTATCTACTTAGAGTATTCCACAATATGCTCAGTAACTAAAAATCATTTCCATCGTGGCTGAGTGAGGGAGTGAGGGAGTGCTGAGTGCTGAGTAGAAGTCGGAAGTCGGAGAGTACTGACTATTGACTATTGACTATTGACCATTGACTATTGACCAATAACTATTGCCTCCTAATTTTGCGATATTTCTCCGGAATAGACCAAATAAAGCTAGAAGAACTAATTGGTAGATGCACCCTGATAATTAACTCCCCTAGTTGGCTGCCACCACTAGGGGCTTTTTTATGCTTAAAAAATAGCCATTATCTATAAAACTCATATTTGATTTTTGTTGGCGTAGCCTGTGCTTACACAAAAAAGTCAGTACACCTCTAATTTCCTTCTTTTCTGTCACCTGTTACCTGTCGCCTGTTACCTACCTAAACAAGTCTGTTCAGTAATCAAATCGGATTCCTATATTTAGCAATTTTTCCGGAATTAAACGACGAACAACAGAACAATTAATTGGTAGATGCACCCTGATAACTAACTCCCCTAGCTGGCTTACACCGACTGGGGGCTTTTTTTATGTTTAGCAAATAGCCATTATCTCTTTAGCAATTTTTCCGGAATTAAACGACGAACAACAGAACAATTAATTGGTAGATGCACCCTGATAACTAACTCCCCTAGCTGGCTTACACCGACTGGGGGCTTTTTTATGTTTAGCAAATAGCCATTATCTCTTTAGCAATTTTTCCGGAATTAAACGACGAACAACAGAACAATTAATTGGTAGATGCACCCTGATAACTAACTCCCCTAGCTGGCTTACACCGACTGGGGGCTTTTTTATGTTTAGCAAATAGCCATTATCTCTTTAGCAATTTTTCCGGAATCAGACGACGAACAACAGAACAATTAATTGGTAGATGCACCCTGATAACTAACTCCCCTAGCTGGCTTACACCGACTGGGGGCTTTTTTATGTTTAGCAAATAGCCATTATCTCTTTAGCAATTTTTCCGGAATCAGACGACGAACAACAGAACAATTAATTGGTAGATGCACCCTGATAACTAACTCCCCTAGCTGGCTTACACCGACTGGGGGCTTTTTTTATGTTTAGCAATCAATAATCCCAAATAACCTTTGAATCAGTTTCATTGGAAATATATTGATTGCTTATCTATGAAATTAACTCTGATGATGAACGAACCCTAATAAATAACTCCCCCAATTGACTGTCACCTGTAGGTGCTTTTTTTCCAGCAAAAGCAATTTCATTTGTGACAATTTTATCCGGGACATAGTGTTAAATCCTAGAACAGTTAATTGGTAGATGCACCCTGATAACTAACTTCCCCTAGTTGGCTGCCACCACTAGGGGTTTTTTATTGGTGATAAATCACAGCCGACCTTTACTTCAATTTTTCCGGAAGACTGGGATTTAAAATAGAACAACTAATTGGTAGATGCACCTTAATAATTAACTCCCCTAATTAACTGAGATTCACTGGTAGTGGGTGGATGCACCTTGATAACTAACTCCCTGAATTTAGTTATTAGTCGCTAAAGACTTTCGATAACTAACGCTTCAATTTGCCTTATTAGTTTGGTAGTTGCTGAGGGCTGAATTGTAGCCCAGGATTGGAACTACATTCTAGCGTGGATAGTGAATAATTGGGATGATTGTCACCATCTGTTGACTAGAATTTTTCGAGTCCTAAGAATCATAACCTACTTTTTTGATTTTTTGATGTCTAAATTTATCGTATTCTTGTGAAGAGTCGTTGAAAGAGAATTTTGTTTGGCGATAGGTCGTTAGCAAAGCTTCTCACGCATCTGGGGTCAGTAGTCACTATACTAGTGGGAAACAAATAACCGTTTTTGTGCAGAGAGAGCATATATTGGCGCTTGTGTCTAAATTTCTGATTTTCTCTAGATTGTTTACTTTTATGCCTGTATGGCATGATATCGGTAGCTCAGGCGTTATGCTGAAGTATATCGGCTACATCAACAAGAGACACAAAGCTACATGAGTTTAGCTGTCATTAAATTTTCTTCTGAAGAGTGCGGCATCTGCCACAAAATGTCTTTTTACGACCAAAAAGTATCTGAAGAACTGGGTTTACAATTTATCGATGTCAAAATGCAAGATACGGCGACTTATCGCAAGTATCGTCAGATTTTGCTCACCCAGTATCCTGACAAATCGGAAATGGGATGGCCTACCTATATTATCTGTGAGTCTCCCGAAGGAGAATTTAAAATCATCGGTGAAGTTAAGGGCGGTCATCCAAAAGGAGAGTTTAGAACCCGCATCCAGCAGGTTCTCGATGCCGCAGCTAGTGTATGAAGTGCTTGTACTAAAGTTGACTTGACAGAATATTTTAGTTTGAATCAAGCAGTTCAAAAGACTTAACTTCTAGGACAGGGCCAATCATGGCGATAGTCATGACATCATCGCGCACCTGTCCATTGATTTTGGCTTTTTGTCCTGCTTTCAACAAGTCTTTATCTGCCCCTTTGAGGATTTCGTAAGTCACACCCTCATCTGTAACTAATGCCCATGCGCCAGTACCAATGTTGCGGCGTTCGATTTTGCCTGTGATTGTGATGCTCATAATTAGAGTGCTGAGTGCTGAGTGCTGAGTTATGAGTGGTAAGTGGTGAGTTATGAGTGCTGATACCATTTCACGAAAATAAGGAAACAGATACAAGCACCCAAACTCAGACAAAGTGAGACTTTCTCAATTACGTAGCTTGCTTCTCGCCTATTACGAATTACGAATTACTCCTATGCTGTTTGTTCTTCGTTTTTCAAGGCTAAACGAGCTAGTCCATAACAAAGTAGGGCGTTGGTAATGAGAAATATACGAGCTAAGTTATCATTACCTAAACCCCAAACGGCTGGGTCTATGACTGCACTGACTGTTAAGCAAGCTGCAACACCAAGGGTAGAACCAACAGCAAACCATTTTCCGGTGGGATGACCTAGTAGTAATGCTATTAACACAATAGGAATCAACACACTGGCAAATATGGGATTCAATGCGTCGGTTCCCTGTAAGCTATTGCCTAATTCGGGAATGGAACTGCCTAAAATTCGGAAAGGCCACTGGGGTAAGTCAAATATATAGATGCCTTTGAGAAAGAATAAGCCAGAACTCCCGAAAATTAAGCCACTGGATAAAGACCAACTCCAAGTGAAGGGGAAGTAAACTCGTAAAAACCAAGCTAGTAAGTAGGAACCAAGTACCATTAATATCTTGGGTATGAGGGCGACAGCACCACCATCGAACCAGAAGCGGGGGTTGAGATAGCCGTTATCTCTTAGCCAACGGAAGAAATCTTGGAAACTGATTTGTCCATTGGCGGCTAGTTTCACTGCGGCTTCGGCGTTGAGTTGTCCTGCACCGTAGTAGTTGAGTCCATCGTCTTGAATGGCTCGTGCTGACTGCTTGAGGACGTTAAAAATTTCATCTGGTTCTTTCACGCCACTGGCTTTGATTAAAGCCGCTACACCTGCCACGTGAGGAGCAGCCATACTCGTACCTTGGAGTCCTAAAAATACTCCTTCGCCTTGTTCATTGATAGTTTCTTGCAGAATTGCGCCTGCATCCGTCCCCCCAGGGGCAGAAATATCAACGCCAGCACCAAAGTTAGAATAGGGGGCTTTTTCGCCATCGGGGCCAAAAGCGGAAACGCCGATAACATGGGGGTAACGGGCGGGATAGGAAGCGGAATTGGCATTTTCATTACCCGCAGCCCCAATAATCACCACACCTTTATTGTGAGCATAGTCTATGGCTTGTTTGAGTAATTGACTCTCACCACCACCACCCAAGCTCATGTTAATCACATCTGCGCCTTTATCAGCAGCAAATTTAATGGCTTCGGCAATATCAGCAACAGTACCGCCACCATAGGCACTCAGTACTTTCAAGGGCATGAGGCTAGCTTCGTAAGCAACTCCAGCTACACCATATTTATTATTGGTGGATTGAGCGACAGTACCAGCCACATGAGTACCATGTCCATTGTCGTCTGTAGCGGTTTCGCGATCGTTGACGAAATCATAACCTTGGACAAATTTGGTTTGTTGTAAGTCGAGGACTTTGGTAATACCCGTGTCAATGACTGCTACAGTTACCCCACTGCCTTTGGTTTGACTCCATGCACCTTCAATGCCGATTTTGTGGAGGTTCCACTGTTTGCTATAGTATTCGTCGTTGGGGGCAGTTAATGAGGGAGTGTATTTTTGCTCATCTTGTTGGGGTGACAAAATTTCTCCCAGCCAGACGGGTTTAGCTGGTGGAGTCAGATGATAGATGTAATTTGGCTCAATGATTTCAGTAGCTTTAGCAAAGGCAGATTTTTGCAGTGCTTGGAGTCGCTGGCGATCGCCTTTGATAATATAAACATGATCCGACTCGGAGAATTTATTATCTAATTGGGGCGTAACATTGTATTGTTGAGCGATCGCTTGTAAATCCTGCTTGATCACCTCTGCTGGAATATCTTCCCGAAAATCCAACAAAATTGTTTGAAATTCGCCTTTAGCTGCCAGTCCCTGAAAATTCAGGAAACCAAATACAGCAGATACCAGCCCGATGAAAAACAAGCATAATAATATAAGTTTTCTCATAGCAACTCATCACGCTTTTGGCCAGTTTTTTCACTACGATAACCTATCTGTGTGCCTGAAGGCGGTAATTTGTGATCTACTTAACTGTTTTTAGTTAAATCTTTCACCGAGGACTGTTGAAACAATGGAACGTGGTCTTTTTTGGTTGCCACTGTTAATTATATTTTTCTGGTTGGCTTGGCAAGGCTCTCAGGAGTATCAAAAGGTTGAAGCCTATCGTATCTGGGCAGAGCAATTTGATCGGGCTAAGTATGATATCTATGCTGTATTGGGTCAAAAGGATAACAATATTACCTGGGGAAAACCTACACCAAAAGGTCTAATTCAACTGCAAACATTCTCTTTAGATGATGTCAAAGAGATTCAACTTTTAGTTGATAACAAGGTAGTTAATTTAGAAACACCTCCACAAAAAGGTCGTTCTATCGGTCTAGAATTTAAATTTGTTGACTCTCCTAATTCTGTATTAGTGCCATTTACCGAAATTCCTTTAGCCGTAGAATGGGGGAAGTTTTTGCAGTCATTGGTCATTAGTCATTAGTCATTAGTCAATAGTCATTAGTCAATAGTCATTAGAAACAGAGTGAAAATTGACTCAGCACTCAGCACAGGCTAAACGCCCCGCTATCGCTAACAGCACTCTCTCACTCCCTCACTCCCTCACTCATTTTATGAACACTGAAATAATATCCAGGGTTCCTGTTGCTTTAACTATTGCCGGTTCTGATAGTGGTGGTGGTGCAGGAATTCAAGCTGATTTACGTACCTTTGCTTTTCATTGTGTCCACGGTACTAGTGCGGTAACTTGCGTTACAGCACAGAATACATTGGGAGTAGCCAGAGTTGATGCAATGCCACCAGAGGCAGTTGTAGCTCAAATACAAGCAGTTGTTGAAGATATTGGGGTGCAAGCGGCAAAAACGGGAATGTTACTTAACCAGGAAATTATTGCGGCTGTTGCTCAACAAGTAGAAGCTTTACAAATTGATAACTTAGTTGTTGACCCGGTGATGGTATCAAGGACAGGAGCGCAATTAATTGATGATGACGCTGTAAAAACGCTCTGTCAACAATTGATCCCCAAGGCAGCTATCATTACACCCAACCGCTACGAAGCGCAGATTTTAAGCGGTTTACCTGTAAATTCTCTAGATGATATGAGAGCAGCAGCGCAAGTCATTCATCGTCATTTAAAACCCAAAGCTGTCTTAGTTAAAGGTGGAGGGATGCAGGGAAATATACGTGGTGTGGATATTTGGTTTGATGGACAAAAGCTAGAAACTCTCACCACACAGCAAGTAGACACCAAAAATACCCACGGTACTGGTTGTACATTATCAGCTGCGATCGCCGCTAATCTAGCCCAAGGTGAAAATTTACCCCAAGCTGTACAAAAAGCCAAAGATTACGTCACCACCGCACTCACTTACGCCTTAGATATCGGCCAAGGACAAGGCCCAGTGGGGCATTTTTTCCCATTGTTAGTGGGGAGTGCTGAGTGCTGTTAGCGATAGCGGGGCGTTTAGCCCGTGCTGAGTGATGAGTAAAGAGTGAGTGAGGGAGTGTGAGAGTGCTGAGTGTGCTGAGTTTTGACTAATGACTAATGACTAATGACCAATGACCATTGACTATTGACTATTGACTATTGACCAATAACACCTTTAATACACCCCGATGTTGAGCTGTTTCAAAAGCTGTCAGTGCTTCCGTGAGGAGATAGGAGGTATGAATTAGGGGTTTTACGTCTACTTTTTCTTCCGCTAGCAATTGGAGTGCTGGGGGAAAAACACCACAACGGGAACCAATTAGTGTAATTTCATCTACTACTAAAGCTGACGCATCTAAACTCAGCTTGCCTGCATAGGTACTTTTTAGTACTAGAGTACCACGAGGGCGTAGAGATCGTTGAGCGATCGCAAATCCTTCTGGGTTGCCTGTACACTCTACAGCGATGTCAAAAGCTCTATCTGTTACAGCATCAACTAAACCAGTTTTAATTCCTCGTGCTTGTAGATGAGCTAGTTTGTCTGGGTGACGACCAACAACCAACAGTTGACAACCAGTTAAAGCCAGTGTTTGTGCTACTAGTAGACCTAACTTACCATCTCCTACGACCAACACGCGATCGTCTCTACTGAAAGTTACCTGCTGCTGAATTTCTAATGCTGCTGCTAGAGGTTCGGTGAATGTTGCTATATCTGTGGGTACATTTTCCGGTACTGGATGAAGATTTTCTACAGGTAAACACAAATACTCAGCAAAAGCCCCGTGACGGTTAACGATACCTAAAACTGTACGGTTTTCACAGTGAGTGGGTTGTCCACGACGACAAAAACGACATTTACCACAAACAGCGTTAATTTCTCCCACTACTCGCTGGTTAATTAAGTGTTCTGGCCCTTGTTCAACTACACCAACAAATTCGTGTCCTAAAATCCCAGTATAAGGATAGTAGCCTCTGAGTAGTTCCAAGTCTGTGTTACAGATACCTGCACGCAAGACACGCACCAAAGCTTCTCCCGGCGGTGGTTCTGGGATAGGAATATCAGAACGTAGTTGTAATTGCCTATTTTCTAGCCAGATTCCTTTCATACTAAAAATTACTTAGGCGCAAGCTTTCCCGTAGGGTATTACGAATTACGAATTAGTCTTCAAGTTCTGGTGTATTGGAGAATTTCACTTCTACTTTACTTAACCAAATTACCAAGTCGTTGGAGTGGACAGCAATTTCACTTCCCAAAGTTTTGATATACAGAAGACCATCACTAATAATTAAATCTCTGATGGGATACCATGAATTGCGAGTACGGATCAGCAAATCTAAGGGAATACCTAATTGTAATCTATTTTTACGGTATTTCCACCAAGCTCGCCATAGGGAGACTGATTTAGTACAGTGCATTCGATAACCTTGGGGCAATGGGCAGTACTGATAACGGTAGCAATTACGGTTATCTATTTCTCCTGTGAGAATGTAGTTGTGATCCGCTAGTGCTTCATTCATCAATTCCCAATAGGATGAGGTAGCTTTTATGGAGAATTCTAGTTGTGTATTAGTCAGTTGAGTAGTTGCAATTATGCCTTCTGTTTTAGCTAGTACTTGGTTGGTTTTATAAACTGTCTGAGCCTGTAAAGTCGCATTTGCTAACAAAATGTCTTGTTTTTGGATGGATTGGGCTACAAATTCTCTTAATAAATCTAAATTAGATAACATTGCTTTTTATACTTAATGCACCATCAGTATGTTAATATTTTGCGTAAATTAATTCAGGTAGATTATAAAGTTATAACTTTAAATTTTCACATTCACATAGTAGAAATACTGAAAATAAATATATTAGATGGATAGTTGAAGGTATGAAATTATCAACAACTTCATAAATAATCACCATGCTTGTTTTGATCATTATTTACTAAATAACTTATCTTGAATATCGGTTGAAGATTGGTAGCTATACTCAATATTTTCAGCCAAAATCCATAGATAGACAGTTTGGTATCATGTGCAATTTTTTAGACAACAAGTTAGGAAAATAAATTGATTCTATTGCCGATTTGATATTTAATTAGTATTACTGAAACTTTAAATACATAATACAGGATAAACAATTAAGATCCTGAGAAATTACCCAAGTCGTTTGTAAAATTTTGGCTACCTTACAGACAACTTAGGTAAATAAGAGTATCTTACGTAGTACGAATTTTTACATTTTTCATGAAAGGTGTAAAAACTGGGACTAATTCGGAACGACTGACAACGAGAGTGGGGAAAGAGCGATCGCCATAATCTTCCCCCACTAATAAGGGAAATGGTGGTGCATTGAGAGATATCCAGCTACCGCCAGATGCTTGGACAATGACCCAAGCACCTGCTAAATCCCAAACTTTAGGTGTCGCTTCCACACCCCCCAATGTTGCACCAGTGGCAACTGTGAGGAAATTATAGCTAGCTACACCCAGCATCCGAATTTTACATGGGAAGCCTGTTTGAATCACTGATAGGCTGCGAGAACAGAGATTAAAAAAGTGATTACTACTGGGATGATCACTACTGGTATGGATGGGGTGATGATTGAGAAATGCCCCTGATGGTGTGCTTAATCCCGATGTACCTGGCCAAAAACCGTGGAAGGCTTGATTAAGTGGTGGTGCGTAGACATAACCAAAAATCGGTGTACCTTGATAAAGTAAAGCCAGAGAAATCGACCAGATGGGAATACCCCGTGTAAAGTTAGTTGTCCCATCTAAAGGATCAACCACCCAACACCATTCCGTATCAGGAAAAGTATGTTCGCCTTCTTCACTCAAAATCCCATAGCCAGAAAAAGTAGAAGCGATCGCATCTCGAATTACCTGATCTGCCCATTTATCAGCTTGTGTTACTAAGCTACCATCAGCTTTTTGCAAAGCTTGCACCTGCCCAAAATCCTGCATTAGTTGCTGTCCCACTCTGATGGTGGTAGTCTGGGCAAAATCGAGAACTGTAGTCCAAAAATCGTTCATGAGCAATTCTCACGCAAAAGCATTTTAGTCTAACTCGCTTTCCAACACAGAAGCGATCGCTGTCTTGGCATTTGTCTGAAATTCTGCCACATTGACCCGACTTAAAAGCCACAATGCTACTAGTATGCCTAATGCTTGAGTAGCAAACACTGACCCATAGGCTAGGATGGGTGTCTGGAAAATATTTTTGCCTAAGTTCAATACTGCACCACCAGAGACAGTTGCAAGGGCCCTCGCCATTGCTTGCGCCAATCCCCAAGCACCAATAAATGTTCCCGCCGTTTCTGTGGCTGTTAAATCGAGCATTAAACTTAATCCACCAGTGGTGGTGACACCAGAAGCCAAACCAAACAAGATCAAGGTCATTTGCAACAATTTTTGATTCGCTGTTGTTCCTGCCAGGATAATCAAGATCATGCTGATGGCTACCCCAATGCAACCCAGCTTAGTTGTCTTTTCTTTACCCAAACGCGGTACAATCAAAAACCCCGTCAAGCCTAAGCCTAACAGGGTTCCTGTACCAAAGAAAGCATTGAGTTTTGTAGTTTCGGCGATCGTCATCTTAAAGACTTCACCACCATAGGGTTCGAGGACTGCATCTTGCATGAATAAGCTGAGTGTCAGCACCAACAAAAAGGTAAAAAATATGCCAGTTTGACGACTAGCAGTCAAAACTTTGAGTGCTTGGCCCAAAGTTATTTTATCTTCCCGATTAGCCACCACAGTCCGGCTACTGTAGCGGGAATATTTTTTTTCTACACCCACTGTAGCTACTAAACATAGTCCAAATGCTATTGCCGGCACAATGGTAAACAAGCGGTTGACTTGGGTTTGTAAGACTTCTAAAGGAGCGTTTAACTCTATTTGCTTGAGTAAACCACTACTCATAATCGCCCCAACAATAATTCCTACCATCAGCATCGACCAAACTACCCCGACTAATTTGGAGCGATTGTCCTCATCGGAAATATCCACCAGCAAAGCCGTAAATGGAGTGGAACTAGCGCTTAGAGCTAAACCATAAACAGCGAAAATCAAAGCCAATAGTGCTACCCAACCGGAGGTTGCATCTGTCCAAGTTCCAGCTTGCAAACTGAAACCAATTCGCCAAACTACTTGTACTGCTAAAAAAGAAGCGATCGCGCTTAAAGCTGATCCTAGCCAAACATAGCCTGTCCGATGATAACCAAACAAGGGCTTGGCATCAGACATTTGCCCAAACACCACTCGCGCCGGAGCGACAAATTGGTGCATAGCAATAGCTCCAGCTGTAATCAACGCCGGTACTTTCAACTCATCAATCATCACCCGGTTTAGCACTCCTAGTGTTAAAACCGACATGATGCCTAATCCCATCTGAAATAAGCCTAACTGCAACATCGTCTGGATTTTGACTTTTTGCTGGCTCAACTTATCTCTCTGGGAATCTTCAGGGATGTTGGGGACTTCCATAGCTATTTTCTAAAGGTATCTCTCTAGGATTTTCTGCGTCTTTTTTTAGGATAAAGGTCAGAAGTGACTCCACTACATTGAATATGAAAAAAGCTGGATTAGCCCTTCAGCCACTGTTTGCTAAGGAGTATCGCCCCAGTTCTCATTAAATAGCCACAAAAAATACTGTGCATTCTCACAGGGAAAGCACAGTAAATTAATTTAGATTAGTTATGTTTATTACTTGGTTTTCGTCAGATTTTGCAAAAGCCGATCGCGGATTACTTTGAGTTGTTCTTGATTACTAACTGGGTGTCTGGGTATTGGTATTTCCGTATTAGGCCAGCTTGGTAAAGTAGTACATGGACATGATTCTGGGGGCATACCGATGTTTCGCATGGGTACTGGCATGGTGCAACGGCTGCAAGCTAATATTTCCCATACTGGCGTTAGCATCTCGGCAATAGTCTCGTTAGTCCCCTCCAGATAACAATCACCTGACGATGGCAAGATAATCTTTTGCCAACATTCCTCAAATTCTTGACTATAGCGATCGCCTTGGAAAATAGGTTGAGGTAACAAGCTTGTTCCCCCATTACCGACCACTACTCTCTTACCCAACTGAAACCAGAAGGAGAGATATCTTTTGACTTCTTCTTTAGTTGCCATACCATGATCTTACAGTCGGTATTGGGAAATTTTTAATACAAACTTTTTAATTTTCTATTAAGAATCAGTCTGAGATTGCACGTTTAAATAACAAGCAAATTCTCTTAACATCTCTCAATAAATACTTAATCATTCATAATCTGATGATGTTGGTAACGGTGTACCCAGCAGTTTGAGATTTAAAGCATAACCACCAGTCACCAAATAGACAGCCGTGCACAGAGGACTTAACTGACGGACTAAAGCACCCAAGCGATCGCGGAATCTTCTACCTAAAGGATATGCTGGAACCACACCCCAACCAGTCTCTTCAGCCACAAAAAGCAGATCAGCCGCCACTAACTCTGCCGTCTCTAAAAATTCCGCTACAGTATCTTCCCATCTCACCTCATCCTGCTCTAAAAGATTCGCTACCCAAGTTCCCAAGGAATCAACCAAAACACAAGCATCCGGCTGAATTTCTCCAAGCGTAGCCGATAAATTCCCAGGAACTTCCAGTGTCACCCAATCTGGAGGACGACGATTTTGGTGTTGTTGAATGCGTTGTTGCCATTCTCCATCATCAGGACTCTTAGTTGCCGTAGCCACATAAATCACAGTTCGCTGTGATTGTACCGCCAAAATCTCAGCCCATTCACTTTTGCCAGACCTAGCCGGCCCCGTAATTAAAACGACTTTACCCAAAGTTATTTCTCCAGATATACAGGATAGAGGAAGGGGAGTGAGAGAGTGAGGGGTGTAAACAGTGAACAGTAAACAGTGAACAGTGAACGTTTATTAACTGGTAACTGATAACTGATTTAGCAGGGGAGGCAGAGGAAGCAGGGGAAGCAGGGGAGAAGAATAAATGCTAATGACCACTGACTAATGACTAATGACCATTGACTATTGACCATTGACATTAATAAACCTAAATAACTTTTAAGAGATAAAATTATTACCAGCATTTTATATGCAAAAATTAGCGAAAGCTAAGAATCTTAACAACCCCATTTTTCATGAATTTAATAGCCTTGGGGCAAGTCGATTTCAGGATAATACATTATGAAAGCAGGCATAAAACGGATTGAGGCAACCTTACACGATTTAGACACTAAAGATACTGCTGGAGAAGCAGGAGATGCGACTAAGCGGCCACTGTCTTTTAGGATTAGTGTCACAGCTAAAGATACTACAGAAAGCGAAGCTAGCGCTCAAGAAAAGACAAAGGAGTGGGAAGTAGACTCTCAAGCTGAACTGGGAACAGAACAAAATTTATTTCCTCACCACAGTTCTGTACAAACCTTTCCTACAGAAGAAGGGGTTGGAAAAACGCCTAGTTTGCCAAAATTTAAAACTCCTTCCTTCAGTAGCCATCGCCACGGTGCTAATCCCGCCTTGGCAATGAATATACTCCAAGAAATTCAAGAACACGTAGCTGGGTGGCAGCAGGAATTACAAAGCATATTACAACAAATTCAAGATATTTATTTGGAAGGGCCGATTGTTAATGGTTGGTTAGAATCTAATCCCAAAGAACCAGAAACAGGAAGTACAGCTACTCTGCGTCATGCAGAAGTCGATCGCCTGATGAATTATGTCGAAGAAATTTGTGCTAGTGAGGGAAAATCACCAGCTCAAATTACAGGTTACCGCCTCTGTGGGGTTGATAATTCTGGTCAAGTTTGGTCACGTCCTTGTCCATCAGATCAGCTAGCCAGTGTGAGTATGGCGATCGCTCGTTACCAAAAATTACGTCAAATGTTGGGACGCAAGCAATACCTGGAAACTAAACTTAGTCAACTAGCAGAAACACTGGTAGTTTTACACAGCCACATCCAGCAAACATGAAATTTTGATATTATTTCCGCAGAAACCCGGTTGGTAGCGAGGAAAGTCTGAGTATAGATTAGCTCTGGGCAATCACACCTGCTGGTAGGGAGTAGGAAATAGGGAACAGGCAATAGGCAATAGAAAAGAAGGGAGGTAAAACAAAGGTAGAGATTGCGTGAATATTTATGCTCAAGGACGGGCTACGGCAAAAAATCAATTACTAATTACCAATTTAGTTGTCAAATTCACAACCGATACTTATGCCAGAAATCCAAATCTCTGCCATTATTTGTACTCACAATCGTGATACCTATCTAGGTGCAGCGATTGATAGCTTGTTGGCTCAGGATTTCTCAGGTGAATTTGAAGTTGTGGTGGTAGATAATGGATCTAGCGATCGCACCCGCGAAGTTGTTGCCGAAAGAGAAAGCCATCCCCGGCTAAAATATATCTTTGAACCTACCATTGGTTTATCTGTAGCTCGCAATACTGGTGCTAAAGTTGCCAGTGCGGCGATTCTGGCTTATTTAGACGATGATGCAGTTGCTAGTCATCAATGGCTGCAAGTATTGTATGCAGCTTATCAAGAGAATGAACAACTAGCGATCGCTGGCGGTAAAGTCACCCTTTTGTGGCCTCCAGATATCCAGCCGCCACGGTGGTTATCACCTGGACTAGCAGGAAATTTAGGAGCTTATGATTTAGGTGATAGCATAATCTACATCAAGCAACCAGGGCTAACTCCCAGAGGCTTAAATTACTCCATCCGCCGCACTTTTCTAGAAGAAATTGGTGGTTTTGATCCTCATTTGGGTCGAGTAGGAAAAAACCTCTTATCTAACGAGGAACTGCAAATGACAGAATTTGCTCTCAAATGTGGTTGGCAAGTCGCTTATCTTCCAGAAGCTTTGGTGGCTCACAACGTAGCCCCAGAACGCCTCAATCGTTCTTGGTTCTTAAACCGGGGTTGGTGGCAAGGAATTAGTGAGTGCTATAGAGAACAATTATCTGGAAAAGCGGGTATCAGTCAGTTATCACGGGGAGGGGAAAGGTTTGTACGCGGTTTGTACAAAGCCATGCGATATTTTACAGATCCAGCAGAACGTTTTGATAACCTTGTATATAGTTATGGTCAGATAGGTTACTTAAACGCTGCCATTCAAGGTCTGCTGTTTGCCGGAAATAGTAAAAAGTAACAAGAAAGTAGTCAATAGTCACTTAAAATAAATCATATATGTCATTAAAAGTTCCTGTTTCTGTACTCATTCCCGCCAAAAACGAGGAAGCTAATTTACCAGCTTGTCTCAATAGTCTTCAAAGAGCAGATGAGATATTTATTGTAGATTCTCAAAGCAGTGACAAAAGCATTGAAATTGCTAAAGAATATGGTGTTAATTTAGTCCAGTTTTACTTTAATGGACGCTGGCCAAAAAAGAAAAATTGGTCTTTAGATAACCTACCATTTCGCAACAAATGGGTACTGATTGTCGATTGTGATGAACGTATCCCCAATGAATTGTGGGACGAAATTGCTCAAGTAATTAAAACTGAAGAATACGCAGGTTATTATCTCAATCGCCGCGTATTTTTCTTAGGTAAATGGATTCGTTATGGTGGCAAGTACCCCGATTGGAATCTGAGATTATTTCAACACAAACTAGGTCGCTACGAAAATTTGCACACCGAAGACGTTCCCAACACTGGCGATAACGAAGTTCACGAACACGTTGTTTTACAAGGTAAAGTCGGATATCTCAAAAATGATATGCTCCATGAAGATTTCCGTGATGTTTACCACTGGTTAGAGCGACACAACCGTTATTCCAACTGGGAAGCCCGCGTTTATTATAATCTCATCACAGGGCAAATGGATGACGGTACTATTGGAGCTAATTTATTTGGTGAAGCCGTCCAACGTAAACGCTTTCTCAAAAAAGTTTGGGTACGTCTCCCCTTTAAACCGCTTTTAAGATTCATTTTGTTTTATATTATCCGGCTAGGTTTTTTAGATGGACAAGCTGGATATATCTATGGCAGATTACTCAGTCAATATGAATATCAAATAGGTGTGAAACTGTACGAATTACGCAACTGTGGTGGACAACTCAACACCGCAAATTCTTCCACCACATTACCACCATCTCTAACTCCAGAAATCGAACAATCGACAACATAGAATAGTGATGAGTAATGGGTAATGGGTAATGGGTAATGGGTAATGGGTAATGGGTAATGGGTAATGGGTAATGGGTAAGAGTTTTACCAATGACTATTGACTATTGACTATTGACCAATGACTATTGACTATTGACCAATGACCAATGACTATTGACTATTGACTATTGACCAATGACTAACGACAAACCTTTCGTAGATTTACGCCAATATGACCAATCTAGGTTTGATCGGGGACGTTCTGGACTGTATATTTTGTTATGGTGGTTGGTACAGGCGATCGCTTTTCCCCTATCGCCTCATCCTTTAAATATTTGGCGTTGTTGGATATTACGGCTGTTTGGTGCGCGCATTGGTAAAGGCGTAGTTATTCGCCCTACCGCCCGGTTTACCTATCCCTGGAAAATCACTATCGGTGATTACAGTTGGATTGGTGATGATGTAGTTTTATACAGCCTAGATGAAATTTATATTGGTGAACAATGCGTAATTTCCCAGAAAAGTTATTTATGCACTGGTAGCCATGATATTCACGATCCTGCTTTTGGCTTAAAGACAGCAGGTATCACCATTGGTAATGGCGCTTGGGTAGCTACCGACTGTTTCGTCGCCTCAGGAGTGAACATAGGCGCAAATGCTGTCATCGGTGCGCGTAGTAGTGTTCTCACGGATATGCCTGCTGGGCAAGTATGCTGGGGTAGTCCTTGTCGCCCTCAATATGCCAGACTGAAGGAATAGGTGGGGATTTAGCATTGCCCGAAATCCTTGTAGAGACGTTGCACTGCAACGTCTCTACATTCATTTTCACCAGATATCTAATGTATATCTTGGTGTTGGGTGACGCTACCCCTACAATCAACCTACAATTTTTAGCAACATTTTACCCTTGCCGCACTACTCCGCAACTCAAAACCGCATAATTCATAAAATCAATTTATCAAATCAACAAAAAATAGTATTTGCAGTTATCATGTTTCAACCGTAGATTAAAAACATCAAGCAACACAAAGATGGAAATTAAACAGACGGGTGCAACATGAATCCATTACAAAAACTCTTCTCCAACAATATTGATGCCAAATTAGCTCAAAAACCCCAGGTTGTAGAAGTGGTAAAAGCAACCTCCAGTGAAAACATGACTTGTGGAGAACGCCTAGCCGATAAGTTAGCGGCTGAAGTTGGTTCTTGGAGATTTTTGATTAGTCAAAGTCTGGTTTTGGCAGGTTGGGTTTATATCAACACTATCATTACAGCATTTTAGTGACTGAAATATTCACTTGTATTGACAGACATCCACTAAACATAACTTAGACAAAGCCAGTGCCAAGATTGAGGAGAGATAGAAATGAATGAACTTATGACAGCAATTACCACCGGAATTACAGCTTTTACAGCGACTAACATAGATGATTTAGTCATCCTGACGTTGTTATTCTCCCAGGTGAATAAAACTTTCCGGAGTTGGCACATTGTCATCGGTCAATATCTTGGCTTTGGTACATTGATTGTAGCTAGTCTAGTTGGTTTTGCTGGAGGCTTAATCTTACCCGCCAGTTGGACTGGTTTGTTAGGTTTAGTACCCATCGCTGCAGGCATAAGTCGTCTTCTGCATCCAGAGGATGATTCCTCAGCTACAGATGAACCAGAAGCAGATATATCTAATTATTCCTCTCAGGTGTTGGGTTTTCTCTCTCCTCAAATATATAGTGTAGCATCGATAACTATTGCTAATGGTGGTGATAATGTAGGTATTTATATGCCATTATTTGCTAATACCAGTTTTTATAGTTTACTAATTATTATTAGCACATTTCTACTATTAGTTGGAGTTTGGTGTTTCATGACTTATAAACTGACTTGCCAGCCAATAGTTGCCAACATAATTACTCAATACGGCAACAATTTTGTTCCTCTCGTATTGATCAGTATCGGTGTGTTCATTGTTTTAGATCATGCTTCGTTGACTCCTATGGCTTTAGTCATAAGCTGTGTGTGCTTGGCGTTAATCATGAAAATAATTCAAGTTTACAAAGCACCTACTGTTAGCCGTCTATAGAAGCAAATAGAAAAGCTAATTGCAAATTTTCTATCTCGAAAACTACCAGGACAAAATCTATGAAACTTTTAAAAACAGCCCTCGTTGCCTTAGTACTTTTGCTAAATTTGTTCATTGCTCAACCCTCTTGGGCAGGCAGACCAGATTTAACAAAAAGTTCGGACTACACTGAAGTTACCCAAGCAATTGATAATCTCCTGCAAATCAAAAATACACCTGATCAAACTGAATATACTCCAGAAGAGATTCAAAAAAAATTGGGTGATTTGAAATTACAAAAATACATTTTAGAAACAGCACAAGATTGGGCACAATGCCGTAATGAAACAGGCAAAACTCTAGGTGTGTATGCTCACAAAGCCAAAAAATCACCTCAACAAAATACTCTCTACTTTTTAGGTGATGGTCAAGTTACAGATAACGATTGGAATTGTGATGGTGTTTATCTACCAACTGGTAGCTTAGTGACTGAACTAGGACAAGAATTAACCGAACCTCTAGCAATTAAAATTGTCGATGGAACACAATTAGTAGCTAAAGCTAATCCAGAAACTGGCGCTGTTGAATTCAATGTTCCGCCAACTCAAGTTTTTAAAGCAGGAGAAGGAACTTGGTCGATTCCTAACCTTTCCCAGGCTGATATTGATGCCAGTGTTCCTAACGCACCAATTGAAGATTAATCGCTATCCTGTTTAATTTGTGTAGCTTGAAATAATCAGATACCCGATTTTAAAAAAGTCGGGTATTTTTATATTCCATCTTCCCAGTACCCAATACCCAGTACCCAGTACTAAATTTTCACAACAGTGCAACAATATCGCCACAAAGTCGCCATAAACAATATTTAGATTAGTTACTAGATATAAATATCCTTACAGACAACTATGGCGAACCAAATACAAGATCAATCTCCAGCATTAAACAATAAAAATTATCATCAAGCTTCTTGGAAAAAAGCGGTGGCATCGCTATCATTGGTGCTTCTGGGATCGGGAATGACTTTAGCAGGTGGCTATTTAGCCGGAAATCAGCAGCAGTTGCGGGAAAAAGCAGCTGATTTAGCTGTTAGTCGTGTCAATGCAGCTCCACCATTACCGAATACCACAGATCCCAACTTTGTAACTCAGGTGGTGCAGAAAGTCGGCCCGGCTGTGGTGCGCATTGATTCTTCTCGGACTGTCAAATCTGAATTACCAGCAGAATTTAACGATCCCTTTTTCCAACGTTTCTTTGGTTCCCAATTACCTCAGTCACAATCAAAAGTCGAACGAGGTACTGGTTCTGGTTTTATCATCAGTAATGATGGGCGGATTATTACCAATGCCCACGTCGTCGATGGTGCGGATACGGTGACAGTGATACTCAAAGATGGGCGTAGCTATCAAGGTAAGGTATTGGGGAAAGATGAATTAACCGATGTTGCGGTTGTGAAAATTCAGGCAGACAATTTACCAACAGTAGCATTGGGGAATTCTGAGCAACTACAACCAGGACAATGGGCGATCGCTATTGGCAATCCTTTAGGATTAGATAATACAGTCACTACGGGTATTGTCAGTGCTACCGGACGTACTAGCAATCAAATTGGCGCACCCGACAAGCGCGTAGAATATATTCAAACTGATGCAGCAATTAATCCTGGTAACTCTGGTGGCCCTCTGCTGAATTACCGTGGTGAAGTTATTGGGATGAATACCGCCATTATCCAAGGCGCACAGGGTTTAGGCTTTGCTATTCCCATTGCTACAGTACAGCGTATTTCTAATCAATTGATCGCTACAGGTAAAGTACAGCATCCTTACCTGGGTATCCAAATGGTAGGTTTGACACCACAAATTAAGCAAAATATTAACTCAGATCCCAATAGTGGTTTGAGTGTGGATGAAGATAAAGGTGTTTTAGTTGTCAAAGTCATGCCTAATTCCCCAGCCGCCAAAGCAGGGATACGTGCTGGCGATGTCATTCAAAAGCTAAATGGAACATCTGTTGCTGATGCTAGTAGTGTGCAGAACGCAGTGGAAAATAGTCAAGTAGGTGGAGACTTGCAGCTAGAAGTACGACGCAATGGCCAAAACGTGAATTTAGCTGTCAGACCTGGTGCATTCCCCAGTCAACAGGTGCAGTAGGTATCACAGTAGCAAAACAGAAAAATTATCAACTCAGGCTGAAACACTTTCTTGCAGTGTGTTTCAGCTTTTTTTATAGAAATGTAATTAGATACACATATAAGAAATAATCAAGTATAGAGTAGTATTGCTAAAAAAGTTAGTGGCAAAATCCTTGCTGATAATGGATTTTAAGCCTCATACCAATTCACAAAAATCCTGATACATATAGCTTACTCGTTGGGTATTGTCCGCCCACCGTTAAAACGGTGGTCTCATAGCTTAAGTCCATTAAAATGGACTCTGATATTCAGTCCTCTTGAGAGGACTTTAGCTATGAGACAGGGATTTACAATCCCTGACGGACTGACGGACTCACGTATTTGTATCATTATTAAAGTGAAATGGTATCACTTGTCTCAGAAATATGCGGAGGTAATAGAAGATATGTCCAGTGTGCTTCAACAAACTGCTACACTTTCTCTAGCAGCTGCGATCGCCTTACTATTTGCTGGTTGTGGAGAAAGTAAGGTTGCTCAATGTAACAAAATCATCAAAGTTGCTAATCAAGCATCTGTATTAGGTCAACAATCTAGTAAAGATCCTCAAGCTGTTAAGGGTTCTCAAAGCTTGAAGGAGCTTGCTACCAAGATAGACCAAATCAGTACAGAAATGAAAGGCTTAGAAATCAAAGATGAAAAATTACAGGCTTTTCAAACGCGCTTTCTCAAACTCTATCAAGACATTAGCAAAGGTTTAAATGATACAGCAGCAGCTGTAGATAAAAAGAATATCAAGGATGCCAATCGCTTTTTGGCAACCTTACAAAAAAGTAGTGTGGAAGAAGGTGTGATAGTCAAAGAAATCAATAGTTACTGCTCTGGTAAATAATAATTCTCGATCAGCAAATTAGAGGTTCAATATAGCAGTTAGCATTACCTGATTATTTTATTTTTTAATTAAAATTTTGCCTAATAATCAACTGTATACTGCTATATTATACTACATATTTTTAAGAGGGTGTTGGAAAAGTTTCAGTAGGTATAAAAATGTCATTCTTCCTTACGCTCCGCGTCAGGAAGAATCTAGGTTTTGTGGCACATACCGAGATGTTTCATTCCGCTACGCTGCATTCAACATGACAAAGAAACAGACTTTTCAAACGTCCTCTAATATGTACCTAATAAAGGTATCACTTTTTTCTTTAAAATATCAATTAAAGTCGGCTGCATATATGCAAATTCATCTGGTATATCTAAACATATCACTTTCTTGTCTTTCAGGAATGGCTGAAAGTTTTTAGCTAATTTCTGTTTATGTGATTTTTCCATCACGAAAATTATATCAGCCCACTCAATAGCCTCAGAAGAAACTACTACTTGGGCAGAGCGATCTAATCCAGCAGAATCAGTCTCTAATCCTTCGTAGTCAGCAAATACAGCCTCAGCTGTGGGACTTCGTAATCTATTCTGGCTACAGATAAATAACAACTTTTTCATTAAGGACTTTCCCAGAAATAAATCATTAATTTTATGGGGTGAGCATTTTGCCCATCCCCCGATAAAATTTGAATTTTTAATTGATATCAAGGGTGAAATTTCTAGGCTTGAATCCACACCGATACTGAACCGCCTTGACAACGGAATTCACCCCAACCGGCATCATTAGTAAATACGGGTTCTTTGATGTGTTCTGTTAAGTCGATAAACTTAGTATTGGGTTTGCCAACTTCCATCCATTTGGAGCCTTCTGGGCCATCACTCAAAATAACAGCGATCGCTTGTGGATGATTTGCATCGCCTAAGCGTGTCCAACCAATCGTATTCCAGTGATCAAAGTAATCATACTGTGGGCCGTAAGCATAATGTTGGCGTGCGTAAAGTAACTTATCAATAATCCAACGATGGGCTGGCAGATAAATTTTGTATCCCCGATCCTCGTATTCTGCGCCGTAGTAGTCGGCGTAAAAGACACAAGGATAACCTTCTCTCCGCAATAAAATGATGGCGTAAGCTAGGGGTTTAAACCAAGGTTCGACAACAGATTCCAATGCTTGTAGAGGTTGGGAATCATGATTTTCCACAAATGTCACAGCATGGGTGGGACGTTGCTGCATTAATGTCCCATCCAAAATCCGCCGCATATCATATTTACCACCAGATTTGCTGGCTTGATGGAAGTTGTAGTGAAGCGGTACGTCAAATACAGACATCCGTCCACCAACAGTATTGATATACCAATTGAGGGTATTAATATCGTTAGCCCAATATTCCCCAACCATGAACAAATCTTTACCAGCATGGCGTTCTAACTCCTCAATCCATTGAGGAAAGAACCAAGCGGAAATATGCTTGATCGCATCTATACGAAAACCATCGACATTAGTATTATCAAGATACCATTTACCCCAATAAGTAACTTCGCCCCGCACCCACTCGTTTTGATAATCGAGATCGCAACCCATCAAATAAGCAAAATTCCCATTATCTAAAGCTACATAATCATCAAATTTTTTACCTTCTAATAAGTACACTGTACCGCGATCGCCACTGTTATATTCGTTATAATCAACAGCATCAAAGTGCCACCAATGCCACTCAAAGTTAGAATATTTACCTTTTCTCCCTGGAAAATAGTAATGGGAGTATGTTTTAATTTCTTGTAATCCACCTTTAGAATTCAGGCGATCGTTTTGGGGAAAGGGTGTTGCTTTGAGTGTTTCGGCTGCATCACCACCCATCTTATGATTCAACACCGTATCTGCATAAACTTGAATACCTTTGGCTTGCAGAGATTTAACTGCATCAATATACTGCTGGCGTGTACCATACTTAGTCCGAATCGAGCCTTTTTGATCAAACTCACCTAAATCAAACAAATCGTACACACCATAACCAACATCATACGATCCCGCAAATCCTTTATAAGCCGGTGGTAGCCATAAGGCTGTAAAACCTGCGTTAGCTAATTCCTGTGCTGAACTTTCAGCCTTGCTCCACAAATTGCCATCATTGGGGATGTACCAGTGGAAGTATTGCATGATCGTGCCATTCAGCTCTGCCATATTTCATCCTGTACACACTGAGAAATATTCTATATAGGTAAAGTAAGGATTGAGACAGTTACATTTGGAAAAAATACTTAAGATTTTTGAGAAAGCTTAACTTTTAGGTATTATGCAAACGGCAATTATTCAGAAGTGTGTTGAGTTCTTTAGCAATTTTAAAAGGGTTTTTACCTATGAAGATGGAGGCAATAACGGCTTCATAAGGATTTCTACCTGTGTGTTTGACAGCAGTTATGGCATCTTTGGTTGAAAATCCCCTAGCACTGACTAGCCAGGCGGCTAAAACGTGACCTGTACGCCCAATACCACCACTCTCTACAGCTAAACACTTATAATCTGTTTGACGTTGTTAATTGGTAATAGGTAATAGTAAAGATCAATTACCTGTTACCAACAAGACTAACCATATCGTAAGTAGTTAGCTGAACTTGATATGATTTGCTACCAAACATGAAAATCCATCTAGCTTCTAGCCCCTATTTTTAGACTATGTGGAGCCTGCAAACGGTAAAATACGTGAGGTAAATTGGCGTGTACGATGTCACCTTCATATCGAAATCCTAATTTTTGGATAACTCGTTGAGATGTAAAATTGGTAGTCATGGTAAAACAAGCCAACTCGGAAAAACCCAGTTGCTCAATAGCTATTTTGAGGATAGATTCACCCATTTCTGTTGCTAATCCTTGACCCCAAAATGCTGACATGAGGGCATAGGCTAACTCTACTACATCATTACCAGCTACATTCACATAGCGCACACCTCCACGACCAATAAATTTTCCATTGACTTTATCTCTAAATACCCATAAGCCAAAACCATAACGCTCCCAATGTTCTAAGTTTTTATCGATAAACTGTCGTGTCTGTTCAGGAGAACGCACACCACCAAGGGTGGCCATCACCTGCGGATCTTGGTGCATCGTATCAATCTCTGCAAAATGTTCAAAGCGCAAGCGCTCTGCAATCATGCGAGCTGTAGAAAATGCTTCTATCACAGGGTTCACACACAAATAAATCAAATCAATGGGTTGTACTAGCTACAAGTTGCAGCTAATATGCTTGACTACAAAGTGCGATTGACCAATTACGTACGCATTATTACTGAATTTTACACACCAGACTTTTTAAACCATGCTTGAAGACGTTTCCAACCATCAAGAGCTTCTTTTTGGCGGTAGGAAGGACGGTAATCAGCAAAGAAGGCATGGGGTGCGTCGGGATAGACAATGATTGCCGATTTACTGCTACTGGTTTTGAGTTGCTGACGCATTTGCTCAACAGTATCGAGGGGAATACCTGTATCTTTACCACCATACAGTCCGAGAACGGGAACTTTTAATGTAGAGGCAATATCAACAGGATGCTTGGGAGTGAGTTCTGTAGCATTACCGACTAACCGCCCGTACCAGGCTACACCTGCTTTCACTTGGGGATTGTGGGCTGCATATAGCCAAGTGATTCTCCCACCCCAACAGAAACCTGTAATTCCTAACCTGTTGCCGTTACCTTTGCTTGACTTCACAGCCCACTTGACAGTGGCATCTAGGTCAGATAGTACTTGAGCGTCTGGTACTTTAGCAACGATCGCCCTAATTTCATCTATACTACTTAATTTAGAGACATCGCCTTGACGGACAAATAATTCAGGAGCGATCGCTAAATATCCTAACTTGGCAAAACGGCGAGTCACATCTTGAATATGCTCGTGTACACCAAAAATTTCCTGAATTACTAGCACTATCGGAAAATTGCTGCCAGTAGCAGGAAATGCTCTATATGCTGGTATTTCACCATCTGGCACAGGAATTTTCACTGCACCAGCTACTAATCCTTGATTATCAGTAGTGATGACTCCGGCCGAAATGGGTTGTACTGCGGCTGCAAAACCTGTTGCTAAAGAAGCAGTAGCGATAAATTTGCGGCGTGTTATTCTTTTCATTATTTTTATATCCAGCTATCCAAGAGATGCTCAGTTTCAGTCAGTATTACTCTGAGATAAGGATGACAAGTCGAAATTTTACTCTGATGGAAACTTGATTTTTTCCATCACATAACAGCACTTTTTTGTAATACTTTTATTCCCTAAATTTACAGTAATATAAATTTCCTGTCTAGTATAAGTCAGTTTAAGCTCTGGTTAATTTATGTATGAGCGATCGCCAGCCTACATCTAGGCTGCTGAACAAGCCAGAGAGCAAAAATAGCATTATGCAATCACTGTAATTTGACTACTAGTCAGAGGGGATTGATTTACTAGTCGTGCAATCTTGATTTGAGCAATAGTACTTAAACCATCGGCATCAAAAAATAAGTTACCTGTAGATTGGTCATAAATCAAGCGATCGCTTGCTGTGGTTGCACTAGTACCTAACCGAAATACACTGGGATCAAGTACACCTAAAACTTGACTCAAAGCAAATACAGTTTGAGAAATCACCAGTTTGTCATCTGTAATGGAGAAGTCATTGATGGTATCAAAATCACCTGCTACAGGCAAAGTTAGATAAAAGCTATCTTTACCAGCACCACCAATTAATAAATCTTGTCCTTGTTGACCTATGAGTGTATCGTTACCTTGACCAGCATCGATAGTGTCATCACCGTTACCTCCAGTTAGGCGATCGCTACCATCACCACCCAACAAGGTATCATTGCCATTACCACCAGAGATATTATCAGACCCGACACCACCGTTGAAGGTGTCATTACCTCCACCCAAATCAACAACAGCATCAACCCAAGCGATCGTTTAATTTATAAATTTTTTGCGGTATATAGTTTAAATAACAAAAATATGAACCCTCAGACAGTACTCTCTTCTTAGGTCTGTCGCCATCAGCCCAGATGGCAAAACCCTTGCCAGTGGTGATGATAATGGCTTTTCCTTATTTAGTGACAAGACCATCAAAATTTGGCGGCTAAAGTAGTGAGTGCTGAGTTAGCAGTTTTGAATATTGAGCTAGACACAGAAAAAGTCACCTAAACTATCTCGGTAACGCCTTATTTATCGTCGCTATTTTCCGCGTCAATTCTCTGTTTAATCGCTTCCTCTGCTATGCGAATATTTTCTTCAATTGGTTGACCGTCTTCAGTAAACATTGACGGATATATAATTGCTTCTGAGTCAGGAGTACGGCGACTAAATAGAATTTCCAAAGCTTCTATATCTTCCCGATGAGCCAGTACATATACCCTTAATTCTTTTGTGGACATTTGAGCAAAATTAGGTTTCATTGACAAATCTCCAAGTTCCCTCACGAAATACAATGATTTGCAGTTCATCACCTGCCAAAATAAACACGTTGCCAGTTATGTCACTAAAACGAAATAGCTGAATATCCCGGTAGAAATTGGATAGGTACTGGCAAATAATTATACACATGAGTGCTTGCCGAGTTGTAGGATATATATTCTGTTCCTCAATTGTGGCATAAATAATATTAAGGCTTAAAGAGCTAAATGGCAAAACGCTTGTCAGTGGTAGTCGGGACAAGACCATCAAAATTTGGCGGCTAGAGTAGTGTTAGCGGAAGCGGGGCGATGCAGCCCGTGCTGAGTTAGTGGTTTTGCATATTGAGGTAGACACAGAAAAAGTAACCTAAACTAAAATCAAAATGACCTGCTATTAAATCTGAAAATCAATGAACTGGAAACTTGACGAAGCACAACAAAAACTGCCAGAGGTAATAGATGCTATTGCATCAGAACCTCAATTAATCTTCAAGGAGGAAAAATTAGTGGCTGCAATCATAGAACCTAACCTTTTCCAAAATTTCCTGGCTTGGCATCAGCAACAACAAGTCCCTTCTCTGGGAGATGCCTTTGTAGAACTACGTCAAATGTGTGCTGAAGAGAATTATACTTTAGAAACTCCTGCACGATGTAGCGGCGATCGCCATATCCCATTTGCTGAACTCTCTGAGCGATCGCTCAATTACAATTCATCTCCAATTAAATAATAATGGTTATTCTATTTCTAGAATTTTGTTGTAATTATTGTGAAAGAAATGTCAATCATCATCATTGTGAAATAGTGATGATAAATCTCGATAACCACTAATCACACGGAAAATTTCGACATTTTCTCCTATGGGCATATAAAGGATGAGATAGTTATCTATGGGGAGACTACGGATACCTAGTAGAATTTCGTCACGCTCTCTTCCTAATTTTGGGAACTGAGCAATTTTGATAAATTTAGCATCAAGTTTACTCAAGAACAACTCTGATTGAGTCAACCCAAACTTTTTTGCAATATAGTCTGCAATCTGCTCGATGTCCTGAATTGCAGGCTCAGTGAGGCGAAATTGTGGAGTCATACTTCGTCTGAGACACCGTAGCGCGATCTCAAATTGGCAAGAATTTGAGCCATTGCAGTTGAGCCATCAACTACTTTACCTTCTTGGGACGCTTCCAATCCAATACGTGCTTCCATCTGAAGCTCTCCCAGTCTTCCTTGATATATGTCTTCTTGTTGCTGTTCTAGTAGTTGTATTCCTGCAACAATAACGTCAACAGCATTATGATATTTACCGCTCTTTAGTTGGCGTTGTAGCAGGGCTTCTACCTCTGGGGGCAAAAAGATTTGCATGGAATTTTTTCAGAGTCAGGATTAACTCCATTGTAAGCGGTAAGCAAGGATGATTGTTGACATCACTCCTTAATCAAGATTATCTAGGTCAACGTGCGGGTGAATTAAGAGGATACTTACAAACTCAAGGAAAACCTCGCACTCAAGCGGACATAATTATTGCCGCAACTGCCGAAATTCACCAAATTACATTAGTAACTAGAAACACAAAAGACTTCGAGGGATGTGGTATTGCCATACTCAATCCATTTACTTGAGCAAAGTAGGGTGTGTGACGGCAGTGATAAGATTGAAAACATCACCCACATATTCAAATTGCCGTCACGCACCAAACAAATATTAGTAATATGAATCATGATAAAATTACCATAGTTAGTGGTAGCGATGACAAAACTATCAAAATTTGGCAGCTAGAGTAGAGAGTGCTAAGTTAGCAGTTTTGAGTATTATTGCAGGTTAATCAAGATTTTTTATAAACATCTTTCCGATGCTTGCACTGCAAAAGTTGCACGATTTGACTTTCATCATCAATCTCATAACGAACTCTATAATCACCAACCCGGATACGATACTCATTATCAAAACCTTTTAATTTGACAACTCCATCAGGACGGGGTTCCAAAGCAAGATTTTGAGTTTTCTCAACTACACGCTCCGCAATATCATTTGGCAAGTCGTCAATCTGCTTTTGTACAGATTTTGAAATAACGATAGTGTAACTCATGATGTTCGATTTGAGCGTTCAGCAAGATATTCATCCATAGTCATGGACTCACTAACTGCATACTCAGCACGAACTGCTTGAATTTCTGCCCGTGTTTCTGCATCGTCTTCGTACACCGCTTCTTCAGCTTCAAAAATTTGTTGCTCAATTATCTCTTGAAGTTGACGCTTTTCTTCTAAATTCAAAGAAGATATTGCTTCTGCAAAAGTTTCTAAGGAGAGTTGTAGTTTAACAATGACTGACATTTTTCTCTTATTAAGGATGTAGGCTTTTTTTGCATTCTTACACTATTATGCTTATAACGTTAGATATTTGCTGAAGTCAAGCAAACAGCCTTCAGAATAGATGGTGTATTTCTGCCCATCCAAAATCAAGAAGTACCGATTTATTTTGTCGAGGTTCAGTTTCAGCCAGACGCAGAGATTTACTTGCGCTGAGTATCAGAAATTTCTTTATACTTACGCCAAAATAGACGCAAAAATCCTTGGCGCGGCGTGGTGATTTATCCTACTAGGAATTTTGCATGGAATTTTTCAGAGTCAGGGTTAATTCCATTGTAAGCGGGAAGCAAGGATGATCGTAAAGACGGCTATTTATCGCGTCTCTTTTTTTAACCGAACAGTATTGGGCGATCGCTATAAATTAATCTAACTCATAATTCTCGGTTCTGTCTAACAGAGACAATCTCATTGTGACCAATAAAATTATCAAACAAACAAGTATTTAAACTTATTAAAAAAAGCAAGAAAAAATTAAATTTATTGAAAATCATCTGCATTAATTAAGTCTTTTGCCATGGTCTAAATGCCTGATAAAGCAAGACTTTCAAGCATAATTGCACATCATTTCTAATTAAATATTAAAAAAAAATAAATTACATTTTTCCCTAAAAAAAAATGATATGTTAGATACAGAATTGAATTTCGCACGTATCTGGAGTAGTACAACGTAATCTACTCCAGTTTTTCCCTCCAAATCCCTAGTAAATGATTGCTTTGACTAGGATTTCCGCAGGGTCTGAGTACAAAATTGTATAGTCATAAGTCAGCCCAAACAGCCCTTAAAACCTTGCTATGATTGGGTTACAGATGAGTACAACTAAATCCTGAACCCATTTCCATAAATACTCGTACCCCAGCTAAAAAATACTAGAACCCCTACCTGAAAAAAATCTTTTAAATTTCTTAACCCACCTCAAACTCTCCATCGGAGATTTTGAGTACAACTCTAATAAATCCAATAAATTCTATTCCAGAGAGGCGCACCACTCAAATGTGAGAGGACTGCTATAAATCTTATATCGCCAATCACTTAACGCTTCTACATAAATCAAAAGCGAAAAGTGGGTGGAGGGATGAGATAGCACTATGCCTTTGTGAATAGAAGTTGCGGCTGTACACACAAATTCTACCCCAGACCCAAAGTTGACACACACCAGCCCAAATCCCAGGATCTCACAACCTGCCCTACTCAGCGAAACCGCTACAAGGTAAATGTGACAGCCACAACTTCAATTCTGCGGGCAAAAAATTAGCAACGGCATCTCCCACAGTGGCAGCTAGTCCACCGACTTTTGCGAAATTCAATGACACCACAGGTTACAGGCTCCTCCTTTACCGAATTGACACCTACCGTAGCAAAATCAAGTGGTTGCGGCTGCGACAGCAACAGCAGCGCCACCGTGGAAAGGGACGAAAAGCTCCAAGAACGCATTGCTAAACATCCCTGCTACAGCGAAGAAGCTCATCATCACTACGCTAGAATGCACGTTGCAGTCGCTCCTGCCTGCAACATTCAGTGCAACTACTGCAACCGCAAATATGACTGCGCCAATGAAAGCCGTCCTGGGGTTGTTAGCGAATTACTGACACCAGAAGAAGCAGCACACAAAGTCTTAGTGATTGCCGGCAAAATTCCCCAAATGACAGTTTTGGGAATTGCTGGTCCTGGCGATCCTCTGGCAAATCCAGAAAAGACTTTCCGTACCTTTGAGTTGATTGCCGACAAAGCACCAGACATTAAGTTATGTCTCTCAACCAATGGTTTGATGCTGACGGAATATGTCGATCGCATTAAACAATTAAATATCGACCACGTTACTATCACCTTAAATACCATAGATCCAGAAATCGGCGCTCAGATTTATTCTTGGGTTCACTACAAACGGAGACGTTATAGAGGCGTTGAAGGTGCAAAGATTCTGCTTGAAAAACAAATGGAAGGCTTACAAGCCCTCAAAGAAGCAGACATCTTGTGTAAAGTCAACTCCGTCATGATTCCCGGCATTAACGACCAACACCTAGTTGAAGTCAACAAAATGATTCGGGAAAATGGTGCATTCTTGCATAATATTATGCCTCTGATTTCTGCACCAGAACACGGTACACACTTCGGCTTAACCGGTCAACGTGGCCCTTCCCAAAAAGAACTGAAGGGAGTGCAAGACCAATGCTCTGGCAACATGAAAATGATGCGCCATTGCCGCCAGTGCCGTGCTGATGCTGTAGGCTTATTAGGAGAAGATCGTAGCCAAGAATTTACTAAAGATAAATTCTTAGATATGGCTTCAGAATACGACTACGACAAACGTCAAGAAGTCCACGAAGGTATTGAGAAATTTAGAGAAGAACTCAAAGTAGCTAAGGAAAAAGCTGTAGAGAAGGTACAGGTAGCGTCTGTAAAAGACAACCCCAAAATCCTCGTAGCGATCGCTACCAAAGGCGGTGGATTAGTTAACCAACACTTCGGACACGCGAAGGAATTCCAAGTTTACGAAGTTGATGGTAGAGAAGTTCGCTTTGTCAGTCATCGCAAAGTTGACCATTATTGTCAAGGTGGATACGGCGAAGCAGCCACATTTGACAATATTGTGAAAACAATCGCAGATTGTCAAGCAGTTTTAGTCTCCAAGATTGGCGACTCTCCCAAAGACAAACTGCTCCAAGCCGGCATACAGACTGTTGAAGCTTACGACGTAATTGAGAAGGTTGCTTTAGAGTTTTACGAGCAATGGATTAAGGAATAGGGATTGGGGACTGGGAACTGGGGAATGGGAACTAGGTAATTAATTGACCCAATACTCAATACCCAATCCCTAATACCCAATCCCCGATCCCCAGTACCCAATCCCCAACAAGGAGATATAGTCATGGCTTACAAAATTACCAGTCAGTGCATTGCTTGCAATCTTTGTCGGTCTGTATGTCCCACCGGGGCAATCAAGGTAGCAGAAGACGGTCAACATTGGATTGACAGCGAACTGTGTACAAACTGCGTTGGTAGCGTTTACACTGTCGCTCAATGCAAATCTGGTTGTCCTACCTGCGATGGTTGCGTTAAAGTACCTAGCGATTATTGGGAAGGTTGGTTTGCTAATTACAACCGAGTTATAGCGAAATTAACAAAGAAACAAGATTATTGGGAGCGTTGGTTTAATTGTTATTCTCAGAAATTCTCCGAGCAATTGCAAAAGCATCAGGGTGAAATCTTAGGGGTATAAAAATGAGCATCATTTATCTGGATAATAATGCTACCACTAAGGTAGACCCAGAAGTTGTAGAGGCAATTATGCCCTACTTGACCGACTATTATGGTAATCCCTCAAGTATGCACAGCTTTGGCGGACAACTAGCCAAAGCGGTAAGAACAGCCAGAGAACAAGTTGCGGCTTTGTTAGGGGCTGATGAATCAGAAATTGTCTTTACCAGTTGTGGAACTGAAGGTGATAATGCTGCCATTCGCGCCGCCTTATTAGCCCAGCCAGAAAAGCGCCACATCATCACAACCCAGGTAGAACACCCCGCAGTCTTAAATGTCTGCAAACAACTAGAAACCCAAGGTTACAGTGTTACTTATCTTTCTGTGAATCGTCAGGGACAGTTGGATCTAGATGAACTAGAAGCTTCCCTGACTGGTAACACTGCTTTGGTGACGATTATGTACGCCAACAATGAAACAGGCGTAGTCTTCCCGATTGAGCAAATTGGTTTAAGAGTCAAGGAAAAAGGCGCAATTTTCCATGTAGACGCGGTACAAGCAGTAGGTAAGATACCTCTGAACATGAAGACCAGTACCGTAGATATGTTAACCATATCTGGTCACAAAATCCATGCACCAAAGGGTATTGGGGCTTTGTATGTCCGTCGTGGTGTGAGATTTCGTCCGCTATTGATTGGTGGACACCAAGAACGGGGACGGCGTGCAGGAACAGAAAATGTTGCCGGCATTGTCGGTTTAGGTAAAGCCGCAGAACTGGAAATGCTGCAAATAGAAACAGCGATTAAGAAAGAAACAAGGCTGCGCGATCGCCTAGAACAATCTTTACTCGCTAAAATCTCTGATTGCGAAGTTAACGGTGACGTTACGCAGAGATTGCCCAACACCACCAATATCGGTTTCAAATACATCGAAGGTGAAGCAATTTTACTCTTGTTAAATAAACACGGTATCTGTGCTTCATCTGGTTCTGCTTGTACATCAGGCTCACTGGAACCATCCCACGTCCTCCGGGCAATGGGTTTACCATACACAACTCTCCACGGTTCGATTCGCTTCAGCCTTTGTCGCTACACTACAGAAGCCCAAATCGATAAAGTCATCGAAGTCATGCCCGAAATCGTCGAACGCCTCCGCGCCCTCTCACCATTCAAAAATGACGAAGCCGGCTGGTTGCAAGAACAAACATTGGCTCATCGTTAATTAGGTTACAGGTTACAGGTTACAGGTTACAGGTTACAGGTTACATACAGGGAACAAGTTACACGTTACAGATAATTTTCTATCACCTATCACCTATCACCTGTCACCTCTCTCAACTCAAAACTCAGCACTCGGAACTAAATATGTGGGACTACACAGAGAAAGTATTAGAACTGTTTTACGATCCCAAGAATCAGGGAGTTATTGAAGAAAACGGCGAACCTGGTGTGAAGGTTGCCACTGGTGAAGTCGGAAGTATTGCTTGCGGTGATGCGCTGAGATTGCACATCAAAGTCGAAGTAGCATCAGACAAAATTATTGACTCTCGTTTCCAAACCTTTGGTTGCACTAGTGCGATCGCTTCTTCTAGCGCTTTGACAGAAATGATTAAGGGTCTAACCTTAGATGAAGCCCTCAAAGTTTCTAATAAAGACATCGCTAATTACCTCGGTGGCTTGCCAGAAGCCAAAATGCACTGCTCAGTTATGGGACAAGAAGCTCTAGAAGCTGCTATCTATAACTATCGTGGCATTCCTCTCGCTGCCCATGATGACGATGATGAAGGTGCGTTAGTCTGCACTTGCTTTGGTGTCAGCGAAAACAAGGTGCGCCGCATAGTTGTCGAAAATAGCTTGACTACTGCCGAGCAGGTAACAAATTACATCAAAGCTGGTGGCGGATGCGGTTCCTGTTTAGCTAAAATTGATGATATCATTAAAGATGTAAAGGAAAACAAAGCCGTAAGAAACCTCAACACAAAAAACGGCAAAAATACTACAGAAATTGCTAAATCTGGGCAAGCAAGACCACTAACCAACGTCCAAAAGATTGCCCTAATCCAAAAAGTATTAGATGAAGAAGTCAGACCAGTATTGATTGCCGACGGTGGAGATGTAGAACTCTACGACGTAGACGGCGACATTATCAAAGTCATCCTCAAAGGTGCGTGTGGTTCTTGTTCCAGCAGTACCGCCACCTTAAAGATAGCGATTGAATCCAGATTACGCGATCGCATTAGTCCCAACATTTTAGTTGAAGCAGTCTAAGTAGGAGTCAAGAGTCATTAGTCAATGGTCATTAGTCAATGGTCATTAGTCAAAACTCAGCACTCATCACTCAGTACTTATCACTTAATTACGAATCATCATGAACACTAATTCTACTGGTTATTCTGTGGAGCGATCGCCCCCTTTGGCGAACGTTCTACATAAGGCTCACTGCCAAAGCTCCATCAGGCATGAGCAGCCGACAAACAAACGCAAAGACCCACCAACTAACCAACCAATTGCAGGAAAGATAGAACCATGACTGACGAAAACATTAGACAGATAGCTTTCTACGGTAAAGGCGGTATCGGTAAATCTACCACCTCCCAAAACACCCTAGCAGCTATGGCAGAAATGGGTCAGCGCATTATGATTGTAGGTTGCGACCCTAAAGCCGACTCCACCCGTTTGATGCTGCACGCTAAAGCTCAAACCACCGTACTACACTTGGCTGCTGAACGCGGTGCAGTAGAAGACCTAGAACTTCACGAAGTTATGTTGACCGGTTTCCGTGGCGTTAAGTGCGTAGAATCTGGTGGTCCAGAACCCGGTGTAGGTTGCGCCGGTCGTGGTATCATCACCGCTATTAACTTCCTCGAAGAAAACGGCGCTTACCAAGACCTAGACTTCGTATCCTACGACGTATTGGGTGACGTTGTATGTGGTGGTTTCGCTATGCCTATCCGTGAAGGTAAAGCACAAGAAATTTACATCGTTACCTCTGGTGAAATGATGGCGATGTACGCTGCTAACAACATCGCTCGTGGTATTTTGAAATATGCTCACTCCGGTGGTGTACGCTTGGGTGGTTTGATTTGTAACAGCCGTAAGACAGACCGGGAAGCTGAACTAATCGAAAACTTGGCTGAACGTTTGAACACTCAAATGATTCACTTCGTACCTCGTGACAACATCGTTCAACACGCTGAATTGCGTCGGATGACTGTTAACGAATACGCACCTGACAGCAACCAAGGTCAAGAGTATCGCGCATTAGCTAAGAAGATCATCAACAACGACAAGCTCACCATTCCTACACCAATCGAAATGGATGAACTAGAAGCACTGTTGATTGAATACGGTATCCTCGATGATGATACCAAGCACGCAGACGTTATTGGTAAGCCCGCAGAAGCTACCAAATAGGTAATGCCGTAATCAGGAGATACGGAGACAGGAAGATTCAGAAGCAATTCCTCTTCCCTCTCTCCCTCCCCATCTATCCTTTCCCCCATTCGCTAAGAATTACTGAGGCAGACTATGACACCTCCCGACAACAAGAATCTTGTAGATGAAAATAAGGAACTGATTCAAGAAGTTCTCAAAGCTTACCCCGAAAAATCTCGCAAAAAACGCGAAAAACACCTCAACGTCCACGAAGAAAACAAGTCTGATTGCGGCGTTAAGTCTAACATCAAATCCATTCCTGGTGTCATGACCGCCCGTGGTTGTGCTTATGCAGGTTCTAAGGGTGTGGTTTGGGGTCCTATTAAGGACATGATCCACATCAGCCACGGCCCTGTAGGTTGCGGTTACTGGTCTTGGTCTGGTCGTCGTAACTACTACGTTGGTATCACAGGCATCAACTCCTTTGGTACTATGCACTTCACCTCTGACTTCCAAGAACGCGACATCGTATTCGGTGGTGACAAAAAACTAACTAAACTGATCGAAGAACTCGAAGTTCTATTCCCTCTCAATCGTGGTGTTTCCATTCAATCTGAATGTCCCATCGGTCTAATTGGGGATGACATCGAAGCAGTTGCTAAAAAAGCTTCTAAGCAATTTGGTAAGCCCGTTGTACCCTTACGTTGTGAAGGTTTCCGTGGTGTATCCCAATCTCTAGGTCACCACATCGCTAACGATGCTATCCGTGACTGGATTTTCCCTGAATTTGACAAGGTTAAGAAAGAAAACAAACTTGACTTTGAACCAAGCGCCTATGATGTAGCCCTAATCGGTGACTACAACATCGGTGGTGATGCTTGGGCTAGCCGGATGTTGTTGGAAGAAATGGGCTTACGTGTAGTAGCTCAATGGTCTGGTGATGGTACTCTTAACGAGTTGATCCAAGGCCCTGCTGCTAAGTTAGTCCTCATCCACTGCTACCGTTCTATGAACTACATCTGCCGTAGTTTGGAAGAAAAATATGGTATGCCTTGGATGGAGTTCAACTTCTTCGGTCCCACCAAGATTGCTGCATCTTTACGCGAAATCGCTGCTAAATTTGACTCCAAGATTCAAGAAAACGCTGAGAAGGTAATTGCTAAGTACACACCAGTAATGAACTCTGTACTAGAAAAATACCGTCCTCGCTTGGAAGGCAACACCGTTATGTTGTACGTAGGTGGTCTACGTCCTCGTCACGTTGTTCCCGCTTTTGAAGACTTGGGTATCAAGGTTGTCGGTACAGGTTACGAATTTGCTCACAACGACGACTACAAACGTACCACCCACTACATCGATAACGCCACCATCATTTACGATGACGTTACCGCCTACGAATTCGAGGAATTCGTCAAAGCTAAGAAGCCTGATTTAATCGCTTCTGGTATTAAAGAGAAGTACGCCTTCCAAAAGATGGGTCTTCCTTTCCGTCAAATGCACTCTTGGGATTACTCCGAACCTAGCGATGGGGTGCAGATATAAGGTAATGTAAGGTTTTTTAGTGATGGGAGAATAAAGAGTCTAGTTTTAGCCTAAATGGGCGTTTTAGGGTGATGTGAGAACAATATATTTTTGCTGCTTTAGATAATATAACTCTTATGGGATCTGGTTTTCGGGTTTTAGTTAGATTTGGGTGAGATAAAAATTGTAAAACAAAAGACTATTTTGATTAACATTATTTTAGATTAATTTGAGATGGTTGGGCGATCGCTTTTACTCAACAAGATGATAAGGTGAGCGATCGCTGGCTATCTAGCAAGACTGGGAGCAACTTTCTCTAAATAATCCCGAAATATTTGATTTGCTGTTTTGTGATCTCCTTCGGGAGACATATTGCACAGCCACCATAGAAAACTACTTTGGTAGCATCTTGGCTGATCAGTTGCAATTAATCGTCCAAGATGTTCACAGTTCCAGCCAGTAAAAGTGTACTCCCAACTCGAAAAAACACGAAGGGCTTGTTTTAGTCGCTCAATTGTTTGTTCTGGTTCAAAGGCGATTTCATCAATACCAACAACGAATTTAACCTCCTTTCTCTCAAACGGACACAACCCTTGACCTGTATCAAAAATGTGTGTGTCGGAAAGACCAATTCCATAGTGCCAAAATGGATCAGGTGGGTTTTGCCAGTTAAGTAAATGTCCATAACGCTTACTCGTTGGATCAACAAGACTTTCAACTCTTTCTATTGTCTTCTCAATCTCATTTGGAGATAACGGCATAACTGGAATTAGATACTTTATGGGATGGAGTCAGACTAATACTCTCAGCACAGGTTTACTCTACAATTATTTAAGCAGTGATTAGCTGTGCGATGATCTCTGATCGGTCGTAGTTCTGTAGGGTGCGTCAGCTTGGGTAAACTATTTCATCATGAAAATTAGTTAATGCTGATACCTACGGTAAGTTGCGCTAACGCACTCATGTCTAAAGTTAGCGATCGCTATGGTAAGCTACGCTAACGCAATAAAATTTTTTACTTAAGCTTCAATACCTTCTGATGGTGGTGATTTCAAAAGTTTTATCTGTTGATTATATTGTATGAGGTGAGGATATTGCTTCTGGAGTTCAATGTAATAATTCACCAAAGTCTGAGGGTTGTGTCCATTTTCCTGAGATATCAAGTGGCGAATTTTACGTATTTGACTGATTGTCTCATCCTTCTTCGTCATCTTGCGCTCCGATTAACTCTAATGGCGTGACTAACGTGGGAACGTATAAACCCAGCATAACGTTCAGCCGTCGGATATGCCCAAACTTGTTAGCATTTGCCAAGTGGCGACAATTCCAAGTCAACAGAAAATCACATTTATGGTACGAAGCCAGCGCAAGATGTAGTGCATCTCCGAGAGGATCACTAGGCATGAGATGTTGCTGAATATACACTTCAACAATTTCAGCAATTACACTTTCAATCGGAACAAATGACAAGCCACTAATCAGTTCTATTGCTTCCTTTTTTCTGGGAAAGTTACCGCGATTGAGTTCATCCAGCACTGCAACGCTAGTAACTAGCTCATAGTTATTATTTGCATTGTTCCACCATTCCCGTGTCCACTCTCGCCGTGCTACCATATCAGGCTCAGTACGTACCTCGTAATAAAAACTGGGAATAGATGTTTCAATGTAAACTTTTGGCTTCATTGCGCTAAGGAGTGAGATAAATGAAGGGTTTGATTATGATTGACCATATTAAATATCTCATCTTACCGATTAACTTGCTGTTGAGAATTTTGGTTTGACTTCAAACTCGAATTGAGAACGGTAAAAGCAAACGTCGAACTCAAGAAAAAAGTTGGTTTGACCGAGAATCAGTGGTACATTCGAGTTACGCACCCATGCAAATACTAACTCCACTGCTGCAAATTCTGCAATTTCAGCAGATGCAGATAAAGGGATAGCTGGCTGATTGCTAAGATTGCCGGCTAACTGAATAATAGCTTTGCGATCGCTCCAAGCAACCCCCAACTGAACATCTAACTCGTAGGGTAAAACATTAACTGTTGCTCCACTATCCACTAAACCAATTGTGTCAATGCTTTGATCGCCTCGTCGTAAAACAAGTGGTATTCTTGGTAGACTATCAAATTCTTTTTGTGTTGGGCTACTCAATAAACATCATGCAATGACCTTGATTAACTAGGCAATAACTACGATAAGCTACACTAACGCACAAAAGACGGCGATCGCTACAGTAAACTACACTAACGCATAAAATACACAGAGTAGGCGATCGCCCAGATTGATTAAACTCTCATTCTGATTTTACTTGGTGAGCTTGTGCATATATCCGCAATGCAGCAGCCATTTTCTGTTGATAATCTTCACCCTGAGACTTAAACCAAGCTAATGTTTGAGGGTTTATCTTGACAAGAACACTCAATGATGGAACAGGCTTCCACCAGCGAGACTTGCTAAAAAACTCCTCCGTCAAAGGTGGAATATCCGATGTATCAATCTCTTCTTCTGACAAGGAATCAAGCTTCTCCCAGTTCGTCTTTGAGGTATTGTTCATAGCGTTTTCGTTCATAAGGTAAAGCTTTCCGAAGTGAAATAATGCGGATTGTTTCTGCGTCTGGTTCTGTGAATACGACAACTACAACGCGTCCATCAAGCATTCCTAGTCCGATAAATCTATCTTCGCCGTAGTCTTGACGATCATCTAGCGAAATCCGAAGCGGTAAAGTAAAAATTCGATAAGCATCTGCAAAATCTAGTTCATGCTTGACAATATTACGCTAATTCTTTTGCTGATCCCATTCAAACCTCATACTCTAATTTTATCGATTTTGGGCAGTTGGTATCTTTGACACTCTCACCAAAGTATATATAGAGTCTGGCTAGTTTTCCAAGTCTGTCTTAATATTAAGATAAATTAGTAAGACATCATAGTAAGGCTAAGGAGGAATATTCTTGGCTAAAAAAGTTACTATTACCCTTGATGATGAGATTCTAGCTTTTATCGACCGACAGGCTGCGTTAGCTGGAGATACTCCCAACCGCAGTGGCTATGTCAATGCTGTTTTAGCAGAACATCGTCGCGCGATTTTAGAAGCAGAAATGATTGCAGCACTCAAAGAAGATAATGAAAATCCTGAATATCAAGCAGAAATAGCAGATTGGGATACCATTGTGGGAGATGGTATTGAATAATGCCAAACAGTGTTTTAACTTATCGACGAGGGGAAATTCGCTGGGTAACACTCGATCCAACTGTGGGTGCAGAAGTTCAAAAAACACGTTCTTGCCTGATAGTGCAGAATGATGTGATGAATCAATATGGTTCTTTAACTATAGTGATGCCATTTCGACCGGGAACGAAAAAAGCTCCTTATGTAGTGAATGTCAAAGCTACAACAAACAATGGTTTAGACCAAAACCGCTATATTGATGTTGCACAAATTCGTAGTGTTGATCATAGTCGAATATTGGGGTTAATAGGAATTTTGGAAGATGAATATTGGGAGAAAATTCGTGCTGCACTAGATATAGTTTTGAATTTTGAATAAACTTTGGTACTTTGCTGAAATCCTGGTGATTGCTTGTTAGTAGTTCTGTAGGGTGCGTCAACTTCGGTAAACTGTTTCATCGTGAAAATTAGTTAATGCTGACGCACCCTACTCGCTATTGGTTGCTAGTTTCTTCTATTGAACTATTAGAAATTATGTAATCTCTCTGAAATGTCTGTCTATGTTTCTTGGTTATCTAAAAAGTGATAGCACAAAAGACACACCGCAGGTATCGCCTGCGGTAAGCTGCAAAGATAGCATCCAACAACTGCTTTAGGCGATCGCACCCACAACCCATCGCAGGCGATCGCTTTTAATTAATGAAACTTTCACTAAGCCCAGTCTAAAGAAGGTCTACGCTTAGACTTGGCACAATCTTGTAAGTAGAGATTGATTAAAGTTTGATAGGGAATACCTGTTTCTTCTGCCAGAGTCTTGAAATACTCAATTACGTCTTCTTCTAAGCGGATTGTAATCTGCTTTTTTAGATTTTTTAGATATGGATTAGGAACAGACTCTGAAAAATCATATTCTTCTCTCATGGCAAAAACTCCTCATATTGCTGACGTTCGTGCTTTGTAGCTAGACGAGCAGAGATGATCCGAATTAAGCGATCGCTCTCCTTGTACAAGTGAGATACTATTAATAATCGAAACTCATCACTCATACCAAGCATCAAAAAACGATCTTCCTCAATTGAATGCTCTGGATCATAAATTAAACGGGCATTGTCGTCATAAAAGACAGTTTGCGCCTCCTCAAACGATACACCATGCTTACGTTCGTGTTATTGGTTGCTAGTTTCGTCTAAAGCTTTCTGTATCGCATCTCTACAAAACTGTGCAGGGTCATCTTGTGCTTGTACCGCTTGCTTCATTGATTCGGTGACGCGAAAGCTGAGATTAGCTGTCATGGGTTCTTCACCCTTTGGTTGTATCGGTTCTAAATTTTCTGGATTCCCCTTTCGATTAGGCATTGTTGAGAAATATAAATAAGGCTTGAACTGTCTGCGCGCAAACAGGTAGAGTTTTAAATCGGTAGGTAATCACCCTGGAAAAGTTGTTACCTGCCGATACCACTTTTAAAAAGGGCAATACTATTTTATGGTGTTTTCACGTCAAGAGCTGGAATTGTTAACGATTCCAGAATTAAGCCTGTTGGTTAAACGGTACGGATTACGACCTACAGGAACAGGTGGACAAAAGACAAGTTACCTCACTACCCTGATGGCGTTTCCAGTTTTAGCTCTCCAACAGTTAGAGGAAAGAAGAGGGTTAATTCGTCCAACCTTTGATCAATTACAGATAATAGCTGAGATTCTAGATCAAATGGGAACACTCACACCGGAACAGTCAGCATTGTTGAGGGTGACTTTTGAGGGTAGACGCATGGAATACCCCAAAAGATATGACCAAGAGAGATTACTCAACTTGTACAAAGTTAAGAATCATTTATCTGAAGTGATTGAACTATTAGGAATTATGTAATCTCTCTGAGATGTCTGTCTAGGTTTCTTGGTTATCCAAAGAGTGATAGCACAGACACACCGCAGGTATCGCCTGCGGTAAGCTGAGAAGATCGCACTCAGCACACATATTAAGCGATCGCAGTCTTGATAAGCGATGCTTTCTCTGCGAGACGCTACGCCAACGCGCCAAGCAGCCATAGGCGATACCTACGGTAAGCTCCGCTAACGCCCTAAAAAAATGCTAGGTTTCATATTTATATTGCTTAAATTCCAGCAATTTTATCTAACTCAGCAACGTGTTCATCTTCATAGTTTTCGATTAAAACACTAATGACTTCCATTAATGAAGCAAGTGGATGAGTTTCATCTTCACCAACTTGATCAATCAAACAATCTAGCATCTGTACCAATCGCTCATATTCCTCTTCAGTATGAGGAACAAAAACATTATCGGCAATGGATGATCAAGCGATAACAGTTTGATCGATGTTAAAACTTTGCATTATTCCTGCCATTTTTCTTGATCATATTCTGAATGCGTTAACACAGCACTGATGTAAATTTTTTGGTATTAAGTTTAACTGCAATTACTCTGACTTGATAATATTGTAAGTGCTATATAATTACCTTGATTTGCACTTCCTACTCAAAAACCTAATCACCAATGAATTGCTGAAAAATTGTCTGCACAATTGCTAAAATTGCCCCTACATTATCCAAGTAATATCTTTGTTGATCAACGAAAGCTATTTTTTGAGAAAGTTGCAAGAATTGCCATATTTCTCCTGTGGTTACGCATCCATACACAGGCTTTTCTAGCTGGTTAGCTGAACGATTAAATAAATCTGCTGCCACCATTTGTGCTATACATTGTCCTAATCCCGCTTCAACATCATTTTTCTTGGCTTCTACAACTGTGATAATTGGCGATCGCAATGGTGGTAATGCTGGAGCTAATGCGAGAATAAAATCACATTCTCCAATTAAACCTTGTGTGGGATCAACATCAAGTCTTTGTCCAGAGAAAATAGCTAACCTATCTTGACTAATATCGCGGCAAGCTAATAGAATCGGTGCAATAATAAACTCACTTCGAGCTTTTTCACTAATCAAAAATAATTGAGTTTGTTTTTTGAGAGCTTCATTTAACCAAGCAGGTATAGAAAGGGGTACAAGTTGAGGAAACAGATCAGCTTCTTGGGTAGTAATTCCCAGAACAGCCGCAGCTTTTTCTAGAGTAAAGTCACTGTAAGCCATAGTTTTGCAGTGCTTTGATTATAGGATGACATATCCTTTAGCGTAGCTTAACCGTTCCTTGTTCAATTAACTTGATTAGCAATACGATATCTACGGTAAGCTCCGAAGATATCACTCAGCAATACTTTAGGCGATCGCTCTCAGCATACACCGTAGGCGATCGCCTTTACTGATTAAACTTTCACTATGCCCAGTCTAGAGAAGGTCTACGTTTAGACTTGGCAGATCGCCTTTATTGATGATCATGTACGCGATCGCACCCTGAGCAACTGTCTCAAATCAGCGATCGCTCTCGTTGGTTACAGAAACGCTTAAGTTGAAAATAAGTTGAAAATAACTTGCTAAAGTTGCCTGGTATCAGTAGGTGAAAGTCGGCAAACTGGAACATGTAACAACTACCAGTTGCAGTAAGTAACCCAGTAAACACTAATTAGGAGATAAATTATGCGTTTTATGAAACCCAAAACTTTCATTATTGTAGGAACATTTGCGTTTATTACCAGCCTTGCCATTCCTCTAGGAAACCACTCTTTAAGGGCAAGTGCAAATTCAAAGTTTGACCGTCCCTACAATTTTGCTAAAAACCATGGCGCTAGCGACGGCATAGCAAAAGTTTTTGCATTCAGTATGGTGTTTTTAGCTCCGCTTGGTTTTCTTGCTATTAAAGATTCTTTTAAAAAAAAGTAATCGCGCTTGTAGTGATAGCTTTAAAACAAGCGATTGCTCTGTTACCAACTATCTCAAAGAAGCAATCGTTCTTTGAGCAACTATATCCAATGAGTGATGTCTAGCGACAAGAAGCAGAGCTTATAAACACTTGTGATGATGGTGCCACTTCAAATACTAAAGGAGCAAAGAATATGGAGAATTTACTGCTTGGACAAGCAACAAAACTAGTAGAGGCTATGGATAAAACTGTAGATGATAATCTACCTCAAAATATTGCGGACATTGTCAAGTTTCATTCCAAGGGTGCTGCTGCCGCAGCCATAGCTTCTGCTTGGGTTCCTGGTGCTGGAGGAGTCGCAGCCACCGCTATTTGTGCAGGTTTTATATGGACTATGTATGGGAGGATAGGTGCAGAAATAGATTTACCAATTTCTAAAAACATTCTGAAGTCCCTTGCATCTGGAGTGGCGACTAACATTGCTTCAGGCATTGTTGGTGTGATTGCTTTATCAACAGCATTTTCAATTTTCCCTGGATTAGGCAATATCGCAGCCTCTGCGATCATGGGAGGAACTTCCTATGCGCTGACATTAGCATCGGGTTATGTCTATCTAAAGATTATGACTCAACTTTTCAGTAAGGGAATTGATCCAACAACGCTTAGTGAACAGGAATTAAAGAATATTGCTAAAACCGTTACCAACGATAGTGATGTGAAGGATGTAATAAAAGGGGCGAAAGAGGAGTTCAAGTCCAAGAACGAGCGAGGTGAATTCAAATACTCACAAAAACTCTAAAAGAATTTCTCTAATCAGGTTCAATATTTTTTCGGCGATCGCCCCCTTACCACCTATTTCAAAAAAGCGTAGACGCGAAGCGGCTTGTCGATAGACATCTCCCACAACAAAACCTACCTTACACTATCCACAGATCCCAAAGCCATTGATGAACCAAGGTTTCTCGTAATTGGACTAATAAATGGGAAGCATTGGTCTGCCGTCATCACATACAGAGAAGAGCGGGTGCGAATCATATCAGTCAGGCGAGCAAGAGATGAAGAGGTAAAAATATATGAAGGCTGAAGAATTTGATGAAAAATTTGACTCTGGAGAGGATATTACCTCTTACTTAGACCTTTCTACAATTCGTCGTCCTGGCTACGAGCAGCGACGAGTAAATGTTGATTTTCCCTTATGGGTAATTGAAGCGCTTGATAAGGAAGCAGAGCGAATTGGTGTAACCCGACAATCAATTATAAAAGTATGGATTGCCGAGCGACTTGAACAGCATAGTCAAGTCAAAAATCTCTGATTGCTTGTAGGGACAGGTACTACTATTATTTTCCCACACCTTCCACCGCTCCCAACGCCAAAAGTGCCGATCGCTGCGCTGCTGTTAACCCAGCCACTCCCCTAATGTTCATCCCTTCATAAAGGCGATCTACCTTCAGGGTTTTAATGCACTCAATAGTTTCCATATCCCAAAGCTTAATTCCCGTATCTGGACTAGTATGAACCAAAATATTACCAACAGAATTAAAGCAAACAGAACATACTCCACTACTATGAGTATGCAACTGTTTTAAACAGGTAAAGTTATTGATATCCCATAGGCGAATTGTTTGGTCAGAACTGGCGGATGCCAAGATGGAACCATCAGGGCTAAAACTGACTGACCATACAGTAGAAGTATGTCCTTGCAACACTTTTACGCAAGTAAAGTTACTGGTATCCCACAATCGAATTGAGCCATCAACACTAACACTAGCCAGCATTTTACCATTAGGGCTAAAACTCAATGACCAGACTTGATCAGTGTGACCTGGCAAAGTTTTGATAAATTTCCCTTCACCCACATCCCACAACTTAACCAAGCAATCCCCACTACCTGTAGCTAAAATGTTGCCATCAGGACTAAAGCTAACTGACCAGATGTCACCTGTATGATCTTCTAATGTTTTTACACATTTATGCTTGTGAATATCCCACAATTTCACGCTCTTGTCTCTACTAGCACTAGCCAAGGTTTGACCATCAGGACTAAAGCTAACTGATGTTACTCCACCGCTATGACCGTATAAAGTTGTAATACAATGACCGGAAATAACATCCCACAACTTAATGCTTTTGTCATGACTGCCACTCGCTAATATAGAACCGTCAGGACTAAAGCAAACTGACCATACCCAATCTGTGTGACTTTGCAAAACTCTAGTACAGTATCCAGACGCAACATCCCATAGCTGAACTAAACCATCTAAACTACCTGTTGCCAACATACAATCATTAGAGTTAAAGCTGACCGGATGTACCCCGCTATGATGACCCTGTAAAGTTCTCACGCACAAACCTTTACTTACATTCCAAAAACGCACGCTGGAATCTTGAGCAACACTAACTATGGTTTGACCATCTGAACTAAAAGTGACTGAGAACACGTCACTGGTATGTCCGTGAAAAATTTTAATGCACGTACCTTGCTGGACATCCCACAACCTCACAGTGGAGTCAAAACTACCTGTGGCTATGGTTTGGCCATCTGAACTAAAGCAAACTGACCGTACTTCATTTTTATGGCCTTGAAATGTTTTGATATAAGTACCTTTACTCACATCCCATAATCGAATAGAGTTGTCACTACTGCTACTGGCTAGAGTTTTACTATCTGGACTGAAGCAAACCGATAATACGCTACTATCATGACCTAGCAATTTTTTTATACAAATACCTTCACTGACATCCCACAAGCGAATATCGCAATCATCACTACCACTTGCCAGGATAGAACCATCAGGACTAAAGCTAACTGACCATACCCCACTATTATGACCATGCAATACTTTGAGACACTTACCTAGACGGACATCCCACAACCGAATAGAAGTGTCTACACTACCACTTGCGAGAGTTTGGCCATCCGGACTAAAAGTGACAGAGTAAACAATACCTGTGTGTTGATCTAAAATTTTTAAGCAATCTCCCGTTTGTGTATTCCACAATTTGACAAGTCCATCATGACCACCACTTGCCAGGATTTGCCCATCTGGACTAAAAGCAACCGTCCAAACCCAATTCTTATGTCCCTTAAACATCAACAAGTTTTTTCCATCTGCCACTTGCCACAAATGAATTTGTCCATCCATATCACCCGTAGCCAACAGTTTTCCATCTGGACTCAAGGCAAGTGAAAAAATACTCTTTAAGCTTTTAGCAAATACAGACTGATCAAAAGTAGTATTTTGAAAATTAACTCCAGCTAAATTTACACCTTGTAAGTACGCTTGCCTCATGCTCAAATTTGAGAAGTCATACCCCTGTAAATTTACTTGCAAATGCTTTAACAAATTGAGGACATTGCCCCCAGCATAGCCAGTTAAGATTGCAGCTTGATGTCTTTGCTGCTCTAATATATCCTGCAACAAAATTACCAATTTTTGTTGACTGCCTAACTCTATTAACAATTGCTCAAGCAGGGGTTGGACAATTAATTGCTTTTGTGTCTCCCTGATGTAGTCTTTGCTTGTTGCTTTGATTAAAGCATGAGTTTGGAATAAGCCTAAACGGATAGACTTTTCCCCTACTAATTGTTGACAAACTTGTTTAACCAATCGCTGGGTAGTATATTCCATCACGACTGGTTGCAGGAAGAAATGTTCGCCGCTTTTTTCAATTAATGACCTTTGCAATAAAGATTTAATTGCTGAAGGTACGAGACGCTGGGAAGAAGATGTCACTATATCAGTAACTAACTCGCTAAGAAATACTGGCTCTCGATTAATTGTCAGCCAATACATTACTTCTGTTTCTACTGGTGACAATTGGTAGAACTGCCGTTCTAACAAGTCACCAATGTCCTCAAAAATTAGTATCCCGCGTTCCACATACTCTAAAACCGGCGCAATTCTACCGTCGAAAAGCTCTTGAGTTCCTGCTGCTACTATCTTGAGCGCTAAAGGATTTCCCCCGTAATGCTCAATGAGTTCTTGCCATTGTTGTTCTGTACCCGTGAATTGTCCTTTTTGTTGAAATAGCTCTTGTCCTTCGGTAGGATTTAACCCCTTTAATGCTAGAGATTTTACTCCTGTTCTCTCTCCTTCTAACGCTACCATTTCTCTGGGTTTTTCTCTGGAAGTGAAGAGAACACAACTTTTATGTGGTACTTCGCCAACGCGCTTGAGTAATTGACCATATCCCTCGTACCCAGCACGACATTGCCCTGCTTGACCACCAGCGAGAATTGTCTCAACATTATCTAAAATCAGCAGACATCGGTTTGATTGCAAACATTCCATCAGCTTTGCTAGTTTGCTATCAAAACTTTCGGCGATCGCTATCTCCTTTTGCAACGCCGACAGGAAAGATTGCAGGATGTTGGTGATTTGCTCCTCTACTGGCGGTGCATTTTGCAGGCTGCGCCACACCACTACCTCAAATTCGCTGTGAATTTGTAGTCCTAACTTCACCGCTAAAGTGCTTTTGCCAATACCACCAATTCCTATGAGTCCAACTAACCGACACTGTTCCTCTAATATCCACTGTTGTAGCTGCAATAATTCTGGACTGCGACCAAAAAACACAGATACATCCGGTGCTTCTGCCCAATCATACTGGGGGTTTGCTTGTCGAGTTTCTAGTACCTCTAAGGTCGAGGTTGTCCGGGTATAATCGCTTTTACACAACTCCAACCCAAAGGCATCGAAGGCGTACTGCAAGGAACTTTTATCTACAGGTTCCAAGCGTGCCAATATTCTAGATATAGTGTGTAGAGCTAAACGGGTGCGATCGCTTAGTTCTTCTAAAGAAAAGCTATCTCCACCATTCTCATCAGATTCGGCTTGAGCTTTGGCATCTCGAAATTTCTTCCAGCCGTTGAGGGTCAAGATTACACCCCGATTGCGTCGAGCTTTTTGCTGTATCATTTTTCAAGAACAATATCCTAGACTGATATTAGCAGTCTCAGTAAATTTACGATAGTAACTCAGCTTAAGGAAATCTGAACTTTTTAACCAAAGAGTTTAAGTATTTTCCTGGGATAAATCTTTTACTGGTGGTTGCTCAACTAAACCTAGATTGGGAGGTAGGGCAACATAAATGAGATGATCTACCCATTGCTCGTTCTCGTAAAGAAAGCCACGACGAATACATTCTTTTTGCATACCGACGCTTTCAGCTAGGGCAATTGATGGTTGATTATCTAGGTTAATAGCGGCTTCAATGCGATGATAACCCAGCGTCTCAAACCCAGCAATCAAGGCAGATCGAACGGCTTCCTTCCCAAAGCCTTTTTGCCAATATTGATTATGAATTTCGTAGCCTAAAATTGCCCACTGATATTCACGGCGACGAATTGTTGATAAGTCGATGTTTCCCAAGTGCTGATTAGTTTGGCGTGAGAAAATTCCCAAGACAAAAATCTGATCGCTTAACGCTTGCTGTTGATGACGCTGACACAAATCTGTAAACCACTGGCGATCGCAATGAGCTAAACTAACCAATCCATCATCATATTGATGTTGTTTGGGTAATCTTCCCGAAAAGCCGGCATACCAAACTTCGTAATCACTTGGCATTTGAGGACGCAGGATCAATCGTTCAGTCTGAATTGTCAATGTCCAGGAAGTTTCACTCATGCGCAAGAAACGGGTGGCTTTTAAGTCTTTAGAGTCAGTAAAGTAAAACAGAAACCTACCTTAGACTAAATGATTTTCCTGAAGAGTGTGAGTATCCATAACACTGAAGACTATAATCGGATTGCTCAGGCGATCGCCTTCATGCGGCAAAATCACCAGAGTCAGCCTGATTTAGCAACGGTAGCACAACATATAGGACTGAGTGAATATCATTTTCAACGATTATTTACTCAATGGGCAGGTATTAGCCCGAAGCGTTTTTTGCAATATCTCAATGTTGAGTATGCCAAGTCTAAAATTACGCAGACGAAAAATCTTCTAGACTTGACTCTGGATGTAGGTTTATCGAGTCCAGGACGATTGCATGATTTATTTGTAAATTTAGAAGCCATGTCTCCAGGAGAGTTCAAAGCAGGTGGAGCAGGTTTGCAAATTCGCTATGGTATTCACGAAACCCCGTTTGGTAAATCTCTGATTGCAACAACTATGCGTGGCGTTTGTAATCTCTACTTTTTGGATGGGGATGAGCATCTGTCTGAGCAAACACTCCAGTTAGAATGGAAAAACGCACAGATCATTCGTGATCAACAAGCGACTCAGTTATTATCTGAGCAGATTTTTTATTCAGTCAGCTTAAGCACAGAGAAACCGTTAACACTCTTGGTTAAAGGTACTAACTTTCAGATGCAAGTGTGGCGATCGCTGTTAAAAATTCCCGTTGGTGGTATTATTACTTATCAGACGGTAGCAGAAATGATTGGTCGTCCAACAGCAGTGAGAGCTGTGGGTAATGCTGTTGGTAAAAATCCCATCAGTTATTTAATTCCTTGCCATCGCGTGATTCGGGAGTCAGGGGAACTTGGGGGTTATCGATGGGGACTAGAGCGTAAGATTGCTATTTTGGGCTGGGAAACAAGTGATGGAGTTGCGTGATTGTGGGTAATCTTTGCAACTCCATCAGTGGCTATTGTCATTTTTATACAACCAAGTGATTTGGCTGTGTTTGTAGACTGGTTACATACGTGTAAGCGCGACGATTTTAGTTAACTTGTCAGTTGCTAGTCCATCTAGTTCATTGAGGTGTAGCCAACCTTCCTTAACTAATCTGGCGAAGACAAAGATTAAAACGGAATATCTATAGTCATATTTACCATCTATCTCGTGTCTCCTAGCGCTTAAGAAATTGTGTAATTGCCACACATCATTCAGTTCAGAAACTGTACTGGCTTGTTCACGCACTTCTTGAACCAAAGTACTGATTTCTCGCTCATAGGCTTTCTCGAAAGCTGTTTGAGCTACCTTCTCCTCTACCTTAGACCACTCAATGTCACTCACTTGCATTACTCTGTGCCATTTACTGAAAAGAACTGAGCGCTCTTGACCACAGAGCGCTCACACAACCGGTTACAGTCTATTTAGACTGAGCATTTCTCTAACGAACTAGATTTAAAAGTTCTTTAGGAGATGCTAACAAATCGATGGCGACAAAGAAAATCTTGCCATCGGGATTGAGCAAGAAGCGCCAAGCCATGTTCATACCCACAGCCGCACCAAACCAGGGAGTTTGGACTTTGCCGGTAACTTTGATTTGGGTATAACCATCTTCTGCGGGTTCAGAAACGCCTCGTTCGGGGATTAATTTCAGGTTTTGGCATTCTTCGTTGAAGAACCGCAATACAGCATCTCTACCCACAATAGGTCTTTGGAAAGGAGGTTGGAGAGCGCCATCGGGAGCAAATAGACCAATCAGTGCGCCAAAGTCGTTGGCGTTGAGATTGTCCATGTAACTTAGCACGGTGGGATTGGTTACACCTTCGATGGTGACTTGAGTACGTTGTGATGCTTCTTTAGGTGCGACAACAGGTTCGGCAACTTTGGTATAGTCACCCAATTTGTTGGGATCAAATCCCATATCAACTACCGCACTGCGTAAAACTGTAATCTGTTGACCTTGATCTAGTTCTCTAACTGCTTGCAGTACTGCTGAGGCGTTCGCGGAAAGCTCATAGCCAGAGGGAATAGGAGCAACAATACCCTGAGCCATCCATTCTCCTAGCTGATACCAGAAGCCAAGTTTGATATTTGGTGACCAGGTTGCATAGGTGCGACAGATTGGTGTGTCTGTACGGTTTGCCAAATCACACATGACTTGTGTCTGCTCTTCAAAAGTCATTTTGCGGATTTGTTCGAGGACTCCTTCAGCAAACTGCATTCTTGCCGCACCGGGAGCTGCAACTGTGATGGTGTTACCCATTTCTAGGTAAGCAAACCATGTCCATGCTAGTTGGTCTTCGGCATTGAGCTGATTAAATCTAGCGATCGCTGCTGGTACTGCATCAGCCGATAGTGTTTTCGGGAAAATACTCCGAGCTGAGTCAATGGTAAATGGCATATTATCAAACCTTTCTAAATTTACCTGAGAACGATCAGAGGGTAATGTTTTACTCTCGTTGATTAAGTTATCACAAAACTTTACATAAATTAACAAAAGTTTTTATTAGGATTTTTTATGCCGTATATTGGCGATTAAATATGGCTTTTCGCTATGGTGTTTGTGGTTAAGAATGATTTATTGAACCACAGAGGCACAAAGACACAGAGGAATTTGTCTTGACAAGTTAAGTATTTTGGCAATTAAATATAGTTTTTTCGGCTTTAGTCTGGGAAGGCTAAACCGGTTCTGGGATCACGGATATACAAACCTAGTGTCAGACTACGCATCACCTCATCCCAAACAGGTGTCATTTGTTCTGCTTGATCTGCCCAAAACTCGAATGTAATCAAGCATTGCACATTTGACCCTAAACCGATGCAAATCCGGGAAAAAGCGTCTCTTGGTTCTTCTTGAGTGTCGATAAACTTCAGTTCTGTCCAGACAATCTTGGCGGTTTGGCGCTTGAGGGTAATTATTTCCCCTTTTTCAATCACGTCACGGCTGTCGTCTTCTACAACTTTTTTTAAAGTAGATTTGAGAGGAAATAGGCTCCAGTCGCGGGGAGGTAGTTGATTGAAGGATACTTCTAAACAACTATCATCATCAGGTGGTTGTTTATCGCAGAACTTAAAGGATTTTTCTTGTGGCTCAAAATGCCAGTCTTGGGGGACGTTGAAGCGAACAGCCCCACGATTGGCCACAAAAATTTTATAGCCTGATGGAGATTCCCAGCGATGGTCGGGTTTTAGTTCAAGCGTTTCTTTAATCCACTGGAGATTGCTTTTTTTACGCTTTGTCATAGTTTTTTGCCACTCTGCTGAAAAGGCGATCGCCAACTCTGTTAATATTACCAAATTCCTGAGAGTTGATGTGACTGGCAACTATCGAGATAAATTTGGGTGCATAACGGCGGGAAAGCTGGCAAAGTTGCGTCGTACCCAATTCATCCCTACTTCATTGTTCAACTTTATTTGCTGAGGTGTGTTGGGGTAAATTTTTCCTAGAATTTTGGCATCTTGCTCTATGACTACATCAATCAACTTCAGTAGATTACCTTTGATTAGGTGGGCAATAGGAGAATAGGCTTTCATATACATTAAGACAAATACACGGGATTGATACTCTGCTTCTGGTAGATAAAAATGGCATTCTTTCAAGCTCAAGAGTTGATTCTCACCGTGCATTAATCCCATGAAGGGGAAAAAGTTTTCTAGATGTGCTTCTAATACTTTTGGCATTGCTAGCTGACCGGGATTTTTGAGAATATCTCGCCATGTCGGTCGTTTTCTGGGCTGTGACAAGTAAGCATGGGAATGTAAACCGTCGTCAATAAATTGCTTTACTTGTACTTGTTCAATCTCAAATAATTCTCGATGTGTGCCATTTTGATGGTTGTAGTCGTGCATATTGAGCAGTAGACTCAGAATATCTGTAGGAAGGCTACGTTCTCCTGTAACGCCGATAAACTGGTACTCGGCTGCAATCTCGTTCATCAGGGTGGGTATGGGAATTTGTGGTTGATATCCACCATAAGACCAAATAAAATCTTCTTGGACTATTAATTCTAATGGTTGGATGAGTGATTTGGTTGGTTTTTGGGAACCTGGTAGCACTGTGCAGCCAGAATGGTCGAATTCTAACGCATGAAAAGGGCAGGCGATCGCACTACTACCATCGCTTTTTGTGACACACCATCCTTCAGATAACATTGCACCCATGTGAGGGCAAGCATTGGGTAAGGCATTAATTGCACCATGCTCGTCTTGCCAAAATACGTAATCTTTGCCTAGTAAAGAAATTTTTTTGGGCTGATTGGGTTTGAGCATGGAACGATGTGCCAAAAGCCACGGCGAGCCTTGTAATTGCTTCATAAATATAATCCAAATAACTTATTAATTAGTTAGTAAGTTTAGCAATAGCTTGTAATTACGTCAATTCCCAAGGCACTTTGGTAAGATATAGAGGTTAATTAAGAATCAAAATATTGTGGTTCGATCAGGTAAACGAGATGCTGAAGTGACGCAACAGCAAATATTAGACGCAGCAGAGCGAGAATTTGCTCGACATGGGCTAAAGGGTGCGCGGATGAGTGCGATCGCTGATGGTGCTAAAGTGACAACTGCAACACTCCATTACTATTTTGAAAATAAAGAGAGCTTATATAAATCAGTCTTACAACGCCCTGTTGATGAAGTTCAAAGTAAACTGAGGCAAGTTGACTTTGATAGTTTATCCCCCGAAATCGCCCTTGAGCAGATTATTCGTCTTGCTATTACTAACGAAGCGCAAAATCCTCAACGGCAAATGCTGTGGTTTCAGGAAGCTAGCCAAAACCAGGGAATATACTTTAAAGAGTGTAATGTTTTTAACTTACATGAACCTCTAGTAAAAGTTTTAGAGCGAGGTATTGCAGAAGGGTGTTTTCGTCCCCTGAACCCATTTTTGGCATTGACGCATATATTAAGTGTTTGTCTGTTTTACTTCACTGTGCATGAAAACTGGAAACATCTGACACCAAATATTGAGCGCTTAAATCCAGATATGATTGGAGAACATACAGAGGCAGCGATCGCTTTTATTTTAGCAGGGGTAAAGCGATCGCCTTGACCATCAGACTAGATTAATCGACGACTTGTATACTACGCCACTCCTGCGCCAAAATAGCTGACCAGAGGAGAAAACTGATGAGTATCACTCCAGAAATTGCATCTAACCAAATCAAACTGTGCATTTTCGCAGACATAGGTGTCACACTGGGGAACAGATAGTGTCCTGGACTAGAAACACTCGTAATTGAATACAAGCCAAGCGACAGGTACGCTAACCAAAACATCCCTTTGGTATACAGCCAGTAACCCAAAAATCCCACGGGAGTCATGACAATGACAGTAGCAAAGATCCCAGCAGTTGTGAACCATTGCGGTTCGGGATACTGCTCTATAAATACGGCATTGTCTGTGTAGTGAAGCCAGGTAGAGATGAGATTAAGTAGGATAATAACTAGTAATATTTTTTGAGAGCGTTTGCTAAGATTCACGAGATTCTCCTGATTGCGGGAAAATTCTATTGGCAAGGAAATTCTGCCTTTTTCCTTTAGACATCTGGTAGAAATTAATTCTGCGTTGCCCGAAATCCTTGTAGAGACGTTGCACTGCAACGTCTCTACATTCATTTTCACCAGATGTCTTTTGTGTCTGTGTGGTAAAAAATCATTTATCATGAGAAGGTTGGCGATGATTTTAGTAGTATCCGTCCTGATGCTTGGCGTACAGCTTGACGATATTGGTTAAACATTGGCTCGTACTTTTGCAGTACCTTTTGTGTAAGTTCAGAACCTGCTAACTCTGGGCTACCTGTACCAAATGGGGGGTGGGGCGCATATTCCAGAGTTAATTCTATCTCTCTAGCTAAATCTTCTCCGCACAGTTTTCCTAACACAATTAATGCAGCATCAAAGGAACCAGAAACCGGACTAGCTGTCAGTCGATTTCTGTCGATGACAACTTCGCCGCCTTTGACAGGAATAGCGCCAAAGTGAGCCAGTTCGTCAACAATGTGAAAATTGCCTGTTGCCCGGTAGCCTTGAAGTAAACCCGCAGCCCCAAGGTTTAAACTACCAGAACAAATACCAATGAGATACTTTGCTTTGTTGCCTCGGTCTGCTAAGAATGCTAGGGTTTCTTCATCGGTCAAGATATTTGTTGTTGTAGCGCCAATGGCAAGGACATCTAAATTTTCTGGACACTCACTAAAGGTTGTAGTGGCGTGTATGGGAAAACTCGGATAGCCCATGATCAGTTCTTTGTGTTTCCAGATAAAATGAATATCACAGTCAGGAACAACACTAAATATTGTATATACACCAATAATGTCTGGAATATAGCAGTCAGGACTTACACAAATGCCGATTTGCAACTTATTGTCTGTATTTTGAGTGTTCATTTTTTTCCTTAAGTTTCAAATGGAGTCTGAGAGGGTGTTTGAAAAGTTTCAGTAGGTATAAAAATGTCATTCTGACTGGAGCGGAGCGTAAGGAAGAATCTAGGTTTTGTGGCACATACCGAGATGTTTCATTCCGCTACGCTGCATTCAACATGACAAAGAAACAGACTTTTCAAATGGAGTCTGAGTTTAATAGCGATCGCACTGATGTTTTATGGACTAAGCTGGTGGAAACAGAGAATAACGTAAAGCCGATGAGTGGATGCAATACGCCGAGAGGGATTGCAGATTTCAGGTGGATGGTGAGAAATTGTAAGATGAGCAGTATAGGTAAACTGATAGCAAGAGCTTGCACTCGGACAGGAAAGGGACTCAAATATGCCCATATCGCCAGAATCAGCGACAAGCCACAATACCCACGTACTAATAAAACGTGTAAATTCCACCACTCCGGCTGATAGAAATACGCCATTCCCACAGTTAGCACTTGGACACCTAAGCAGAGATTGAAAAGCACTGCTACAATATGAAACTTGAAGTCAATTTGTTGCCGAGATGTCGGCATTGGCTCAAAACTGGAGTTGATTGTCATACGTGGGTTATTTTTGTAAAGTAAAGCAGTAGAGGACTTGCCTCAATAAAGCCAAGATATAACTTGATTACTAACTACGCATAGGCCTCGATCGAGTACACTTTGCTCAATTTCCATGAATATATCTTTACAGAATCTCTTGCAAGCGATCGCTCATGCTCATGACCAAGAAGAACTACAGCAGGATATCATGGCTCAAGTGGGAGAGTATTTTGCGGCTCAACGCTGGAGGCTGTTTTTTCATGATCAGCTGGCTCTTTTACCAGTGCAATTTCAGAGTGTATTTCAAAGAGCCTTATCTGTAGAATCCAATCCCGTGTTACGCTACCTAGTTGAGCATCATGCACCCGTTCATGAGGGGTTAGTTGTCTCACCAAAAGCTTGGCGGCTGATTTGTCCCCGTGCTGATCACTATCATGTAATGTTAGGCCCCATTGTCAGTAATGGTAACTTGATTGGGGGCATTGGCTTAACACGCGATCGCTCTCATCCTGCTTTTGATACCCAAAACCTAGCAGACTTAAGCGCTTTATGTCTGCATTTATCAACTCGGTTAACAATCATCAGCGCACAGATAAAACCATCTTTAAAGACCGATTGTTTAACACCTCGTCAGATAGAAATTGCTGAACTGGTAGCTCAGGGATTGACTAATGCCGAAATTGGTTCAACTCTCCACATTACAGAACATTCTGTTAAGCAAGCTTTAAAACGGATCTTTCGCAAGCTGGATGTTTCCTCTCGTGCAGAGATGGTTGCTCAATTGTCGTTAAAATCCTGATTTTGGTCTAGACACGCTTACTACTGAAAATTTACTTGATCAATCAACGCTAATTTGAAAATATTACATATTAATTTTAATATTTTGAGTTATCAAATAGCCATATTGTTTTGCAATTTCAGTATTTTTTGTCCGTAAATAGCTATATTGCTTTTTTGTTTTGCTTATTTGTTAACTCATTTCAGTATTTCGCGCAGTTATTTTAGTGTTTTACATCAACAAAAAGCTAAATTGTGTTCTAATTTAGCTTTTTTGCTTACTCATTTGAGTAATTCACGCACTTGTGACAACTATAGCTGTGTAGCAAAAATTATTGCAGATTTGCCGAAATTCTCTCAGGTTGATCAATACGGAAATTTTTTAAGGTAAAGAATGTTAACCGTATTAGATAACAAGGTGGATATCATGGCTCGTAAAAAAAGAACTTCTCAGGTATTAGAAAAAGCAGCTCGTCGCGCAGCGAGTATCAATTCAATTAATCCAAATTTAGATTTAGGTAATGGACTGACTCTACCTGCATTTTTAACTTTGATTGAGACAATGCGAACTAGAGAAAATATTTACAATACTTCCCTTTCTAACCTGGATAAATTATATCTGGAAATGCTGGATACAGAACGCGAGTTAGCAGACATGGCAGAACATATGCTCTTGGGAGTTGCGACTCGATATGGTAAAAGCAGTGTGGAGTATGGTATGGCGGGAGGAGTCCCCAAGAACCAGCGCCGCAAGAAACTGCGAGGTGAGTCGCTAGCTTCCAGTTCACAGGAACCGTTATTTGTTGCCAATGTGGATACCAATACAAATGGAAAGAACGTACCAGTGACAAATTAACATCAATGAGGTGTGTTGTATCTTAGCACAACACACTATAATATTAAGCAAGTATGCGATCGCTATATCAGCTATTCTATGTACAATCAGCTTGTTTTGTTAAAAGCGATCGCCTATAGTGGACATCGTATTGCAACATAATATTACAATCAAATCCATGACAAAATAGTATTGTTGTTCTAGAGCCAATGGGATTATGGTTTCTACCGTCAAACACCGCTATAGTTTAGACGAATATCGAGCGATCGAAGAAAAAGCAGAAGGACGCAGCGAATATCAAGATGGAGAAATTGTCCCAATACTAGGAGAAACGCTCAAACACAGCCGCATCGGTGGTAATATTTTGACTAATCTTACCTCTGTCCTACGCGATACTCAATTCGAGCCAATTAACAGCGATTTAAGACTGTGGATTCCTGAATATCGACGGGGAGTATATCCAGACGTGATGGTTTTTGCAGGTGAACCACAACTGAATGAAGAACGTTTAGATGAAGTGTTAAATCCTATCCTGATTGTAGAAGTTCTATCTCCTTCCACCGCAGATTACGACAGACAACATAAATTTCGGATGTATCGCTCCATCCCCAGTTTTACCGAATATTTATTAGTCGAACAAGATGAACCTTTTGTCGAACGCTATAGTAAACAAACTCAAGGATGGTTGCTGAGTGATTTTAACGGTTTAGACCATTCTATTTTCCTAGAGTCAGTTGGGGTTGATTTACCAATGGCAGAAATTTATCGTGGTGTTGTTTTTGAATAACATTGTTTTGACTACAGCAACCAAGCAAACAAATCTTTAACAGCTAGCTGAAGTTCACCCACAAACGATGGTACAAATATAAGTGCGTCTGGTTCATCAAATACTTCTGTTTCTTGCTTAGGACGATAAACAAACACCGTTTGCTCATCTGGATCAATTAACCAACCCATTTGAGTTCCATGCTTCAGACAATGAAGAATATTTTTTGTCACTTTTGTCTGACTTTGATCAGGTGATAAAATCTCAATTGTCCAGTCTGGAGCAATAGAGAAAGTATTAGCCACCTCACCATTTTCATCACGTGGGATGCGACTCCAAATAAACACAGACACATCTGGAACTGTTGAGTGTCCACCAAAGGTACAACGCAACTCTAAAAATACTCGTCCAACCTGTCGTGGTTTAAGGATTATGTTAACGTTAGTAGAAAACTCCCCTTGAATTGCGCTGTGTTTTCCTTTTGGTATTGGCTTCTGGATAATTTGACCGTCTATGTATTCACTAGCAGGTTTCGTTTCTGGTAGTTTCAGAAACTCCTCTAAAGTTATAGATTTAGATGGGGTCTGTACCATTGAGACTCTTTTGACGAGGTAGTTTAATTAGCTTTATCAACATTCTACTGCAAAATAGATGTGAGGTTGAACTTATATAAATATACATCGTGATGTGGCAAGGTTAAAATATTGTATTAGTAGGTTGGTTGGAGGCTCTGCTAACCCAACATAATCTAAGAAACACAACGTATATCTTAATGTTGAGTGAAGCTACCACTACAATCAACATACAATTTTTGAGCAATATCTTAGCCTTGCCACGCTATTACAATACTTTCTTTAATTTGGAATTTTGAATTGTTAAAAGGTATTCCCAATGGCTTATAGCGACTTTACTTTGAGTACATTTAAAAATAAATTCAAGATTCATATTAATGAACAAACTGATTTGCTGGCAAATATTGAGCCTATAAAGATAAGTGATACACTAACAAATACTCTAGAAGAAACCACAGAGTTAGCTTTAGCAATCAATACAGAAAAAGCGCGCTCAGAAATGATTATTACACCAATTTTATTGGAGGTAAGACGTAAAGCGAATTATCAGATTAGTTTATTTTCAGGAACAGAGTTTAATGTTGAGCCAGAGAAAGGGTTGAATGGTTATTGTGATTTTGTGATCAGTCGTTCAAAGGAACAGTTGACAATTAATGCACCAGTCATGATAATTGTTGAGGCCAAAAATGAAAATATTAAAGGTGGATTAGGTCAATGTATGGCAGCGATGTTGGCAGCACAGATATTTAATGAGCAGCAAAGCAACCAAATTAAAACTATTTATGGCGCAGTAACAACAGGAGATATTTGGAAATTCTTGAAGCTGGAAAATGCTAATTTATTTGTTGATTTGAATAATTATTATATTAAAGAAGTAAATAAGATTTTAGGAATTTTACATCAAGGTATTCAAGGTTAGAAGCACTTCTTTAGCTGAGAGATAAGTTTTTACCTAATTAAAACATTTAATTGAAGAAGAATTCAGAAGTCAGAATACCCTATGGGAGCTTGCTACATCCACCAGTCGTACAGAATTCAGCATGAATTCTGACTCCTGACTCCTGTTTGATAAAATCTAGCTGATGTCATCTCTTAAATTCCGCAAATTCCAGCTTTCTTAAATCCTCATACTTGCTTTGTAATCTGCGGAAATTACTTTCAATCAAAGGAAAAAGTTTTTCTGGAAAAGGTTCATTCATATCCACAGGATTAAATCTTTCGAGTTCTTTTACTGAACGAATTGTTTTGTAAACTGCAACGTGCTTAATATATTTTAATAGCTCATCTATCAAGTCTTTGCTATTAGTGGAATTTTCTGCCAAATGAATTTTAGACTCTATAATCTCAACTATTTCTTGATGATTTTTGAGAATAAATTCTTTCTCTATCGCCACACTTGCAGCTTCTGGTAAAACATTTTGTTCTGGACTTAAAGATTTTATGCGTTTCCACATCACATTATCTTTCTCCAGCCTTAAGTATATCGGCCAGTAAAACTCAGAGATTTGTCTTTCAATCAATGCTAACTCTGAATTATAGCGAGTCATAGCAATTTGATTTTCTAGTTCAGAAATATGTTGCTGCTGTTGATTTTCTAGTTCAGCAATCAGTTGTCTTTGATGATATTTCTCATTAGTTTCATTTTTAAAAATCTCAAATCTTTTATTCAGCCAGTATCCTGCTACTAAAACAATGCCACCAAGTAAAATCTTATCCAGAACTAATTCAATAATCTTTTCAGTAAGAGCCATTTAGTGATTATCTCCCTTATACAATGTCAGACTAAAAATAATCTCACAATTGTAACCAGGAGTATGAACAATCAACCTACGTAATATTACAGATCGCCTAATTTTCTAGTACTTATGTTAAATTAACTTTGAGAAGTGCGATCCCTACGGTAAGCTCCGCTAACGCACTCCTCAAAACACCTCTTGATAAGTCGTGCGTCTGTTAATTGCGATCGTTGCCATTAGGGTCTGACAGTTGCATTACCTCAGAAAAACGTGAATACTGAACCATATCAGTAGGAGGATAATCTGCCGACACTGCTATTAAGCCAATTTTTATATCTTCTAAATAAATTATCCCTCCAATACGTCCTTTAACTTGGAAAGGGCCATGAAATAACTGGTACTTGGCAATGTATATCAAGAAAAAATTACTAATTTTTGTTGCCTTACCAAACATTTGCTGACAAGTTTTGTGGACAACAACATTTAAGTATTCATTATGAGCAGGTTCACCCATATCAGTGAATTCGGGATGATCTGCAAAATGATCCATATAAAATGACCAGATCACAGAAAGGTCTGCTTCCTTGGCCAGTTTTTGCTTAAGTTCCTGCAATCGTTTGATTTTCATAGTCTAGATATTGATAAGATGGGGCGAGCAGACAACACTGTTAACAATTTACCAGAGCGATCGCTCCAACACCTCTGCTTTTAATAAATAAGTACAGCAGTGATCTGTGTATGGTATGGTACTTCTTCTAAGATACAGGAGGGCTTCAGCATTAATTCATGTTCGTGATAAAATAGCATAAGCAAGCTGATGCAACGCTCCTTCTACTATTCCCAGTCTTCATACTTCAAGCCCTGAATACGACTAAATTCACGGGTGTTATGGGTGACAAGAGTGAGATTATTTGCTAAAGCGATCGCCGCAATTAATAGATCATTTGCTCCAATTGGAGTACCTAAAGCATTAAGACGAGCGCGAAGATTTCCAGCTATTTTTGCAGCTTGACGATCTAGTGGTAAATCAGCAAACTTAGCAAATAGATTTTCTAGATGATCTAGATTTCTGTTAACGTTTGAGCTTTTGTATGCAACGTAATACAATTCACTATAAACAACCGTACAAATGTAAATTTCCTTAAAAGGGATTGATAAAATCTTTTGAGTAACAGGTGAATTTGGTGAATTGAGAATTTGAATACACGCATTTGTATCTAGGAGGTAGGCCATTGAATCTCCTCCCGTTCTTCAAAAGGAAGCTGTTCTGGACGTTCAAGTGGTTCACCTTCCCAACTACCTACTACCTCTTCCACAAATCTATGAGAGTATCCTAACTCTTCCGGCGTTTTGCTCGGAGACTGTGATAATTTTTTGATTACAGGTTGAAAAACAATTACCACATCTAATTCTTGGTTGGCAATTTCAGGTGGAAGCTGGATTTGTAAAATTCCATCATCACCAATATATGTTCTAATTTTAATACTTTCCATCACCTGATCTGCTAACTAGAACCCGATATCCTTATAATATCTTGCTTATCGTTATGATTAAATTTACCAGATCAAACTCAGTGGTGATGGTCGTCGACCAACCGTAGGTCATCGCCTGCTGTAATTCCCTAGCTTCAAAATCACTCAAAATTCCAGCAAACTTCGCCATAATTTTGATTTTACAAATCATCTTTGTCTAATTCGCTAAGTACATCTGCTAAATCTCTTGCTCCATGAAATATCCGCAGAATTTCAATGGTAGTATCCTCAATACGATAGAAAATTAGATAATCCTGAAAATCTTTGATGCGCCATTGTCGGATTTCATTCAATCTCGATACCACTAACTGCGTTACCTTTCCCATCTTAGGAGTCTTTGCCAACTGAGCAAATGTCACTTCGGCGGCACTTAAGAATTTAACTGCTGCATCTGCATTCCCATTGACCAATATATAATTTGCCAAATGTCGCAAATCTTGTGTTGCTCGGTCTTTGACAATTAAGCGATAGTTCATCTGTCGCTTGGATTTCCTATGCTGTTCTGACCTAAAACGGTAGAACGCAAATTCTGCCAATATTCCGGTGTTACTTCCTGCCCTTGAGAATCAATACCTTCTTTTAAAAATGCTTCTAATTTTGCTTGTGCCTTGCGTTTTTGATCTTGCTTTACTAAATCCAGAAAATATTCCTCAACGCTGCTATATGCACCTGCCATTACTTGAGCTTCTACATAAACGCGCACCTCATCAGGTATATCAATACTGATATTCATCGACTTTCAAACATAACTACGCTTATTATTTTAACTCTGTGCGGCATCAGCTTTGTAAATTACCTCAACAATGGGCTTTTTCGAGTATTCATCGTTTTATTGAGCAAAAGATTTATCCGTTAGATTGGGGTGGTGGTGAAGTTCAGCTTTCATCAAATGTTTGGGATGTTTGAGAGGGTGGTGTGTTGCGCCTTGCGGCAACACACCCTACTTTTTCTTTCTTTTTTATCCTATCAAATTCTTGGTGGAGATGGTGGTGGAGTTTTTCCACCAGTGCTTGCCCATATTACAAAGCCCAAAAAGGTAAGAATGCCACCTGCCATTCCTGCAAAGAAGTTGTTATTCTCTCGCTGAGTTTCCAAGCGATTATTATTGTTGGCATCATTAATACTTTGCAATATTTTCGCTATCTCTAATTTATATTTTGCCAATTCCATCAACACTTTTGCTACTTCTGACTTAAAAGAATCGGATTGAGTCTGAGTTGCAAGCAGCCTAATAGTTTCTTCAATAGTCCTTAAAGAATCTGTTACAGAATTAATAACTTGTATTTGTGTAACAGTTGTTCCTTTAAGGTTCTCCATTTGGGCAGAGCTTGCCTGATCGAGACTAGTTTTGATACCCTGTGTTGCAAGTCCCAGAGATGCTAGAAATTCACTGGGAAACATTTCTATTAGCTTTTTTAGGTCTTCAGCAGTAATTTTTTTAGAATTTACCGCATCCATAACTTTGTCTAATTTATCCTGATCCAATGTTTTTAGATCCTGGATACCAGTTTCTTGTTGTATTTTTTCAATGTCATTACTCATTATCCTGTAGTCCTCAACCTGCAAAGATTTATAGGATGCCTCAGAGTCAATATTGACTTATTTCAAAGGGTTCAAAAATAATACAAGTAACACTTAAATTCTCAAAGCGGAAAATAGCGGATTAAAAAAAATTACGAAATAGACGGAAAAAGTCTGAAAAATACGGATAAGGTCTGCTAAAATGCTTTGTAACACTTTACATCCTTAAATATGCAAGTTCACGAACTATTACAATTTGTGGATAACGCTGTTTATCTTAAGACAGGTCAGCATCTCAATGACTTACAGCGTGGAGTTATTGAAGGAACACTAAAGTATCAAACTTACTCTGATATTGCAGATACTTGTGGTTGTAGTCCTGGTCATGCCAAGGATGTAGGGTATGAACTTTTGCAAATGTTATCTGATATTTTTAATGAGCCAGTTGATAAAGGTAATCTTAAATCCGTTTTAGACCGTCAACGGAATATCAATATTTCTCTCGGTGAGAATAGTAGAATTGACAGTAATATAATTGGCTGTATAACAGTTACTTCCAAACAACCAAAAATCAAAGCTAATAAAAATAATCCTGATAGTTATAATTCGCAACAGATTAATAAAAATCAAACTAAAATTTATAAATTACGACAGTTTGGTTTAAATGACGAGCAAATCGCAGAAGCTTTAGATTTACCCTTGGAGGTAGTTAAGCAGTTTTAACAGTAAGCATCATTATTTTACTATTGTGAAAAGCTCAAAAAATATCTGAAACCACTAAAATATTCTTTATTTATAAACATCTCCTCTCATACCAATAGTGTAAATTTCAATTTCACCAGAATCGATAGTAACTGTAAAGATAATTCTAATTTTACCAAGCCGCAGTCTATAAAATCCTTCCCAATCTCCCTTCATTTTTTTAATATCAAGCTCTGTGAAGGGAATAATCCCCTGTTCCTCAATAATAATGAGGAGTTGGTTGAGTTTCTCTTGAATTTTATCAGTCTCTTCAATATTTGCTTTTTCTAAAAACTTAATGGCATTCTTACGAAATTTTATTGCCATATCTAACCCACTCTGTCATATCAACTGATTCCTCTTCTTCATAATCTGATGGTGAACCAAAAATTTCATTCAGTTCTGTTTGTTCTTCATCACTCACATAGGGTATAAGAACTTGACAGAGCAATATTCGCTCTTCTCTCAAAACTTCACGTATGCTCTCTTTAATTAATGCTTTAAGTTCGTGAATTTCCATTGTTTTTTTGATAACACAAGAAATATACTATTTACAAATCGATCCAGTTTCACTTATATAGTTTAAGTATTTGCTTTAAGGTTTTTATTGACATATTTTTTTAGGGATAGATCATAACAGTAGATATGATAACATATCAAAAACCATTAAATTAACTACGCTTGTAAACTAACTCCATCTTTAACTTCTCAATCTCCAACTTTAAGTTTTCATTTTCCATTTTTAACCTTGCATTCTCCTCTCTAATAACCTCAACCTCATTCCTCTTAGTCAAAGCCTGATTAATCGCCAACTTCCGCATATCTAGGGAGAACCAACGCTGATAGGTTTGGGTGTGAACTTGCACACTATGCCCTAAATTATCGGCTGCTGCTTTGATGGGGATGCCTAAAATATGCGCGCGAATTGCCCAGGCGTGGCGTAAGTCATAGGGTTTAAAATCTAAGCCGATTTTACGGAACCACCAGCTAACCCGTTGTGTTAAAGCTGTGATTTCTGCATGATTACTTTTATCTTTTTTACTAATTGCTATTGCCAGCATTTCTAAATATTTGGGGTTTCTTAAATCAAATTCATCTATCCATTCTTTGTGTAATGGTAATGCTTGTCTTTCTCCAGTCTTACATTCTTTATTTACTTTCCATGTTAAGTCTGTGTTTTCTTGGCTTAACCACCAATTAATATCAGGATTAATAAATATTTCTCTGGGGCGTAAACCAAAAACTGCTAACATCCCATACGTCCAGCGCCAGAGTTGCCAGCTATCTTTTACATCGTCGTTAACTTGATTACCTCTGGTAGTTAGATAGTCTGCAAATTTGGTAATTCCTGATAGGATTTCTGTGTCTGTGGGGATGTTGCGGGAATTGCGATCGGGCATTTTGGCATACTTAGACAAATCAATTTCTATATTGAATGTTTGACAAAATGCCGATATGGCTCTGGCAGCATTATATCTAGCCCATTCTTTATCGATTTGTGCGATTGAATTGATGAGATTTTCCGCAGTAGCCAAATCTTGGGGATTTGTGTATCGTTGGGTTCGGGAAAAATAGTAAAAGAAGGTGTGTTCGCTTTTTGTCGTGCGTTTATGGGTTTTAAAATACTCTTCGGCAAATTTTTCTAGTAACTCTCCTACAGTTTTTAAATCTTTTTTATTTACTTCATTGCCTAAATATTTGTCATTCCATGCAAAGGTTTTCCGGGCGATTAATTTACCTAACTCGTAGGCTTCCTCTTCTGCTGTTTTGAGTCCATCTAAGTTAGCAGGAAGATTTAAACTGAGGTTGTATTGTTTTCTGCCAGTGCCGTTTGTATCTTTGTCTCCTGGTTTAATCGGTAATGTTGCTCGTAATTGCAGACTTCCGTTTGATTCCCGGATTGAGACTTTTGTTTTTGCAGACTTCAACCGCAGATTTACCTTTTCTAATTCTTCTAGTACTTTTGTTTTCATGTGTTCTCTTTGCTGCTGTGCTTGCAGACTTGAGCCGAGAAAACTGCCATCGGTAGATGAGACTGGCTCTAAGTCTGCAAAGGCTTGTTGATATTTGTCTTGACCCTGATTTTGTATCACTGTGGTATTAGCCTATATTTAGCCTAAAAATTAATATGTTTTGAGTAAACAATGTTCGGAATTAACACTGCTTATTGTAAACAATAGGCTATTAAACCACAAAAAGAATTACTCCGGCCCTTATCACGGTTATGACGGATTTGCTATCTTCGCTCGTGATATGGACTTAGCACTCAACAGCCCAACTTGGGGATTAATTGGCGCTCCTTGGAAGAAAGCTGCGACAAAAGCTAAGGCTGCTGCCTAATTTCCAGGTAAATAGACGGATAGCCTGGGGTTTTTAGCCCCAGGAATCTGGAGAGGAATGGTGAATGCTGAATGCTGGATAGATAGATATTTTATTCATTATTCATGATTTATCATTCGTGACTCTCTCGATGGGAGTGAACCCCCCAGGCTATGTCAAATCATCACTTAAAAACCAACCAGCCAAACCAACCAGCAAGCGTAGAGAGATACACAAATGCCACAGAATCCAGATAGAATTGTAGACCACGTTGATTTATTCAAACAGCCAGAATACACCGAACTGTTTGAAAACAAGAGAAAGAACTTTGAAGGCGCTCACTCTACTGAAGAAGTAGAACGGGTATCTGAGTGGACAAAATCTTGGGACTACCGGGAAAAGAACTTCGCTCGTGAAGCACTGACAATTAACCCTGCTAAAGGTTGCCAACCTGTAGGCGCAATGTTTGCTGCTTTGGGTTTTGAAGCTACTCTACCCTTCGTACAAGGTTCTCAAGGTTGCGTTGCTTACTTCCGTACACACTTGAGCCGTCACTACAAAGAGCCTTGCTCCGCAGTGTCTTCTTCGATGACAGAAGACGCAGCCGTATTCGGTGGCTTGAACAACATGATTGAAGGTATGCAAGTTTCATACCAACTGTACAAGCCAAAGATGATTGCTGTTTGCACTACCTGTATGGCTGAAGTTATTGGTGACGACTTAGGCGCGTTCATCACCAACTCTAAGCAAGCTGGTTCTATTCCTCAAGACTTCCCCGTACCCTTTGCTCACACTCCTAGCTTTGTTGGTTCTCATATCACCGGCTACGACAACATGATGAAGGGCATTCTGTTAAATTTAACAGAAGGCAAGAAAACAGCTAACAGCAACGGTAAAATCAACATTATTCCTGGTTTTGATACCTATGTAGGTAACAACCGCGAAGTTAAGCGGATGCTGAATGCAATGGATGTTGACTACACCATCCTGTCTGACAGCAGCGACTACTTCGATTCACCCAACACTGGTGAATTCGATATGTATCCAGGCGGTACAAAGCTAGAAGATGCAGCTGATTCTATCAACGCTAAAGCGACTGTTGCACTCCAAGCTTACACCACACCCAAGACCCGTGAGTATATCTCTACTCAATGGAAGCAAGAAACAAAAGTATTGCGCCCCTTCGGTGTTAAGGGTACTGATGAATTCTTGACAGCTATCTCTGAATTGACTGGTAAAGCGATTCCTGAAGAATTGGAAATCGATCGCGGTCGTTTAGTTGATGCTATCACTGATTCCTACGCTTGGATTCATGGTAAGAAGTTCGCTATCTACGGCGATCCTGATTTGATCATCTCCATCACCAGCTTCTTGTTAGAAATGGGTGCTGAACCAGTACACATCCTCTGCAACAACGGTGATGACACCTTCAAGAAAGAAATGGAAGCGATCCTCGCAGCTAGCCCATTCGGTAAAGAAGCTAAAGTTTGGATTCAAAAAGACTTGTGGCACTTCCGTTCCTTGTTGTTCACTGAGCCTGTAGACTTCTTCGTGGGTAACTCCTACGGTAAGTACCTGTGGCGCGATACCAAAATCCCCATGGTACGGATTGGTTATCCTCTGTTCGATCGCCACCACTTACACCGCTATGCTACTCTCGGCTACCAAGGTGGTCTAAACATCCTCAACTGGGTTGTTAACACTCTGTTGGATGAAATGGATCGTAACACCAATATCACTGGTAAGACCGATATCTCCTTTGACTTGATTCGCTAGAACTTGCGCGATTAAAGTCTACAGACAAATGAGTGCTGAGTCATGAGTTCCGAGTGCTGAGTAAAATTTCCTACTCAGCACTCAGGACTCAGCACTCAAAACTTCCCGATTCCCAATCCCTATTTCCTCTATTCACCTCAACTTCCTAAGTATGTCATCAACTCACACTCACCCTCATCCTAATTTCCATCCACCCAACTATAAGAAACCTGGCGCTTTTGATGTTCTTAGTCCTTTGCGTCGGTTAGTGGAAAATGTTCCCGTTAAACATAATCGTTTCGCTCATATCATCTGTCAAGTAATCCCTTGCTGTTGTCCTTTTGAGCGAAATATTAGTTTATTTGGGAAGTCTATCCATATTCCCGCTTTGTGTAAACTCAATCCGCTTTATGACGATTTTGTCGGGTTGCGTTTTCGCGCTTTAGCTTATTTAGCTGATGAATGTGGAGAGGATGTAACGAAGTACATTTGCTAGAGGCTAGAGGTTAGAGGCTAGGGGCTAGAGATGAGATATTTTCTGGCTTTTTGTGTTACCTAATCATTTGGCAATCTATCTTGCAAAGGTCTATTTTATGAAAATGAACCCACCGATACACACTGATGAATTATGCTAATTCATTCAGAAAAGTACAGATGTAATTCTACTTTCTTAATTACGAATTACGAATTACGAATTACGAATTAACTTGTGTGTCTGGTTTAGAGAAGATTTTTGCAAGAGTTTATTATGAACAGTCATCAGTTGATGAGTTGATAATTAAATCAGTTAACAGTTATTACAGTTTCAGTCGGGGATTTGACCCCAAGATAAATACATCACTGATAACTGTTAACTGATAACTGTTAACTGTTAAAAACTCATTGCTGATGACTAATAACTGACAATTATCAATGTCGATCGCCTACGAGAAGAGAGATGAAGAACACCCAAGGTAAAATCAACGAGCTGCTGAATGAGTCGGGATGTGAGCATAACCAACACAAACACAGCGAAAAGAAGAATAAGTCTTGTACGCAACAAGCGCAACCGGGGGCGGCTCAAGGGGGCTGTGCTTTTGATGGGGCGATGATTTCCCTTGTCCCGATTGTCGATGCGGCTCATTTGGTGCATGGGCCGATCGCCTGTGCTGGTAATTCTTGGGGTAGTCGTGGTAGTCTCTCTTCTGGACCCCAAATGTATAAGATGGGTTTCACTACCGATATGTCAGAAAATGATGTGATTTTCGGTGGAGAAAAGAAACTCTATAAGGCAATTTTAGAAATACATCAGCGCTACAATCCATCGGCGGTGTTTGTCTACGCTACTTGTGTGACGGCTTTGATTGGTGATGATATCGATGCTGTGTGCAAAACTGCGGCAGAGAAAATTGGCACTCCTGTGATCCCAGTAATTGCGCCGGGATTTATTGGTAGTAAGAACTTAGGCAACCGCTTTGGTGGTGAATCTTTATTAGAATATGTTGTCGGCACAGCAGAACCGGCATACACAACACCCTATGATATAAACTTAATTGGCGAATATAACATCGCCGGGGAAATGTGGGGAGTCCTGCCGTTACTAGAAAAATTGGGTATTCGCGTCCTGTCCAAAATTACAGGCGATGCTCGGTTTGAAGAAATCCGCTATGCTCACCGCGCCAAGCTGAACGTGATGATCTGTTCACGGGCGCTGCTCAATATGGCGAGAAAGATGGAGGAAAAATACGGTATCCCCTACATTGAAGAATCTTTTTATGGCATTGATGATATGAATCGGTGTCTGCGGCAAATTGCGGCTAAATTGGGCGACGCTGATTTGCAAGCGCGGACAGAAAAGCTGATTGCTGAGGAGACGGCTAATTTAGATTTGGCACTGGCTCCTTATCGCGATCGCCTCAAAGGTAAGCGAGTTGTATTATATACAGGTGGTGTTAAGAGTTGGTCGATTATCTCGGCAGCCAAGGACTTGGGCATTGAAGTTGTGGCTACCAGTACGAGAAAGAGTACTGAGGAGGATAAGGCAAAAATCAAAAAGTTGCTGGGTGTCGATGGCATCATGCTAGAGAAAGGCAATGCCAAAGAACTGCTGCAACTGGTGAAGGATACACGAGCTGATATGTTAATTGCTGGTGGTCGGAACCAATATACAGCCCTAAAAGCCCGGATTCCCTTCCTCGATATCAACCAAGAACGCCATCATCCTTATGCTGGCTATATGGGGATGATTGAGATGGCGCGGGAGTTGTACGAAGCGCTTTATAGCCCGATTTGGGAGCAAATTCGCAGACCTGCGCCTTGGGATGAGGATGGAACCTGGGTACAAGGATATACAAGTAATCAAAATCATATTTTGGCATCTATAGAGGAGTTTATCTGATGGCGATCGCTATCGTTCCCTATTCCCTATTCCCTGTTCCCTGTTCCCTGTTACCTGTTACCTCTATAGAGGAGTTTATCTGATGGCGATCGTCACCATCCCTAATAAATCGGTTGCAGTTAATCCTCTCAAACAAAGTCAAGCTTTGGGCGCATCTCTGGCATTTTTGGGATTGAAGGGGATGATTCCTCTGTTTCACGGTTCCCAAGGTTGTACAGCTTTTGCCAAGGTGGTGTTAGTCCGGCATTTTCGGGAAGCAATTCCCCTCGCCACGACAGCAATGACGGAAGTAACTACCATTTTGGGTGGTGAAGATAATATCGAGCAGGCTATTCTCACTTTGGTGGAGAAGTCTAGCCCAGAAATTATCGGGTTGTGTAGCACTGGACTGACAGAAACCAGGGGCGATGATATAGAACGCTTCCTCAAGGATATACGCGATCGCCATCCCGAAATATCTCACCTCCCAGTTGTATTCGCGCCTACACCAGATTTTAAAGGGGCGTTGCAAGATGGATTTGCGGCGGCTGTGGAAAGTATCGTTACAGAAATTCCCCAACCAGGGAGAACCAGAAGTGAACAAGTGACAATTTTGGCTGGTTCTGCTTTCACACCAGGAGATTTGCAAGAAATTAAAGAGATTGTCACCGCTTTCGGCTTAGTCCCCATCTTTGTTCCTGATATTGGTGCTTCCTTAGATGGACACCTAGAAGATGAGTATGCAGCAATCACAACTAGCGGCACAACTGTAACCCAGCTACAAAATGTTGGTTGTTCTGCCTTTACCATCGCCTTGGGTGAAAGTATGCGCGGGGCGGCGCGGATTTTGGAAGATCGGTTTAACATCCCCTACGAGGTGTTTACTGAACTGACAGGATTAGAACCAGTTGATGAATTTTTACAAGCCTTAGCCATCCTCAGCAGTCAACCAGTTCCAGAAAAGTACCGCCGTCAACGTCGCCAACTCCAAGATGCGATGTTAGACACACACTTTTACTTCGGTGCAAAGCGCATCTCTTTAGCCCTAGAACCAGACTTACTTTGGTCAATGGTACACTTCTTACAGTCAATGGGGACACAAATTCACGCCGCCGTCACCACCACACGTTCACCTTTGTTAGAAAAACTCCCCATCAAGAGTGTCACTATTGGTGATTTAGAAGACTTTGAAGAACTAGGAGTGGAATCTGACCTACTAATTGGTAATTCTAATGTAGTTGCGATCGCTAAACGTCTTTCCATCCCCCTCTATCGTCTCGGTATCCCCATCTATGACCGTTTAGGTAATGGTCATTTTACCAAGGTCGGCTATCGCGGCTCAATGGAAGTCTTATTTGGCATCGGTAACTTATTTATAGATGCGGAAGAAGCGAGAGTTAAAAGTTTATGGGGAATAGAAGTTAGTGCTGAGTAACGAGTGCTGAGTGCTGAGTAATTTTACTTCAAACTCAACACTTCAAACTCAACCCTCAGAAATCCTGTACGGGCGTATTGCAATACGCCCCTACTCCCCACTCAGCACTCACCACTCAGCACTAAAAAGAGGAGTAATCAGAATGAAAATTGCCTTCACCACCAGCGACCGAGTTCATGTTAATTCTCACTTTGGATCGGCAAAAGAAATTGATGTTTATGAAATCAATGCTGAAGGATATCAATTCTTAGAAACATTGAAATTTGAGAGCGATTTAAAACAGGATGGAAATGAGGATAAACTCGCGCCAAAACTAGAAGCATTGGGTGATTGTGCCATTGTTTATGTTGTGGCTATTGGTGGGACTGCGGCTGCTAAATTAATCAAAAAAGGTGTGACTCCCGTAAAGGCGCGATCAGAGGAAGAAAAAATTAGTGAAATCCTCAATAAATTAGTCGAAACCTTGAAAGGAAATCCCCCACCTTGGTTGCGGAAAGCCTTGCAACCAAAAACCACAAATTTTGCTGATGAAATTGAGGACGAAGCAGTAGTATGAGTCCAGAAAATAATTTAAACGGCACTGCTGATAGTGTAGTTGCCACCTCACCATTTTTAAAAACATTAGTCTTACAAATCCGGGGACAAGATGCTTATGGAGTTTACCGGAGTTGGGCTGATGATTTACTTCTCAAAGCTTTCGTTGTCACCAAACAAAAGAAACGGGAAATTTCGATTGAAGGTGAAGTTGACGCAGTAACTCAAGCCCGAATTATGTCATTTTTCCGGGCTGTAGCTGCCAGAATTGAACAAGAAACAGGCTTAATTTCTCAAGTTGTGATTGATTTAAGCCATGAAGGTTTTGGTTGGGCGCTAGTTTTTTCTGGTCGTCTTTTACTCACTGTCAAAACCTTACGAGATGCACATCGCTTTGGTTTTGAATCTCTAGAAAAGCTAGCAGAAGAAGGCGAGAAATTTGTTGAGAAAGGACTTGATTTAGCTAAACGCTATAAAGAAGTGAGCAAACTGTAAATAAACTCTGTGCCTCTGTGTCTCTGTGGTTAGTTAAATCTTTTCCACCACAAAGGCACAAAGACACAAAGGAGAAAAAGATGCAAGTAGAAGAAACGAGTATTGAGGCACTTAAAACCAAAATCAAACGCCTCAACAGTCAAGCTGGGCAAATGAAAATGGATCTGCATGATTTAGCAGAGGGTTTGCCGACAGATTACACAAAAATTATGGATGTTGCGGCGGCAACTTTTGAAATTTATCGTCAGCTTGACGAACTTAAGCAACGGCTCAAGCAATTGGAGAATGTTAAATGACTAAGACTATCGAAGACTTCAAGAAAATTGTAGATGCAGAAGAATATTTTCAATTCTTTGAACTACCTTATGACCAAAAACTTGTCAATGTTAATCGTTTGCATATTTTGAAAAAATTCGCTCAACTAATTAGCGAAATAGATACGAATTATCCTAATTTAAGTGTTGAGGAAAAGTTAACTCAATATTCTTTAGCTTTGCAACAAGCTTATGAGGTTTTTCTAGAGTCATCACCCCAAGAACAAAAGCTGTTCAAGGTGTTTAACGACAAGCCAAAAAATGTAATCACGCTGACAGAACTCTCGTCTGATTAAGAGGTATTAAAGTGATAGACCTAACGCCTACCGAGTTAGAACGTTATAGTCGCCAAATGATGCTTCCTAATTTTGGCGAAGCAGCTCAAAAGCGCCTAAAGTCAGCAACGGTTTTAGTGACAGGAGTGGGGGGATTAGGTGGTACGGCGGCGCTTTACTTAGCAGTAGCAGGCGTTGGGCGACTAATCCTAGTCCGGGGTGGTGATTTGCGACTTGATGATATGAATCGTCAGATTCTCATGAGTGATGATTGGGTAGGTAAACCAAGGGTATTTAAAGCGAAAGAAACCCTACAGGCTATCAATCCTGATATCCAAATAGAAGCAGTCCACGATTACATTACCCCAGAAAACGTAGATTCACTAGTGCAATCTGCTGATATGGCGCTAGACTGCGCCCACAATTTTACAGAACGTAATTTGCTGAATGAGGCTTGTGTGCGCTGGCGGAAGCCAATGGTGGAGGCGGCGATGGATGGGATGGAAGCTTATCTAACAACGATTATTCCTGGTGTGACTCCTTGCTTATCTTGTCTGTTTCCCGAAAAGCCGGAATGGGATCGTCGTGGTTTTTCTGTTCTCGGTGCTGTCTCTGGAACCCTGGCTTGTTTGACAGCCTTGGAAGCGATTAAGTTAATCACTGGCTTTAGTCAGCCTCTACTTTCACAATTGCTGACAATAGACATGAATCGGATGGAATTTGCTAAACGTCGTTCATACCGCGATCGCTCTTGTCCAGTATGCGGCAATAATGCACCCTGGCGATACAACCAGCCTAATTCTATGGAACCCAGTAGTAATTGCACACATGGTTAGTCATTAGTCAATGGTCAATGGTCAATGGTCATTAGTAATTAGTTAGCACTCATCACTCATCACTCATCACTCATCACTCAGCACTAAATAGGAGATTTTAATGACTGTCACTTTAACAGAAAAAGCAGAATTTCGTCTGCGAGCATTCTTACAAGGTTCCGCAACTGACACAGAAGAGACAAAAAAAGGTATCCGCGTCTCTGTCAAAGATGGTGGTTGTAATGGCTACGAATATGCAATGGATATCACCAGCAAACCGCAGCCAGATGATTTAGTAATTCCTCAAGGTAAGGTGTTAGTTTACGTCGATGCTAAAAGCGCACCTCTTTTAGAAGGAATTGTCATCGATTTTGTCGAAGGGGTAGTAGAAAGTGGTTTTAAATTCACTAACCCCAACGCCACTAGTACCTGCGGTTGTGGAAAATCTTTCCAAGCAGGTGACTGTTCACCCGAAGGTGTACCTTGCAGTTAAATAATTCGTAATTCGTAATTATTTTCCTAATACTAGTAGTCTACTAAACAAATTTTGATGCTTAAGAAGACGCAATAAATCGCTGTCTCTATAAAACATCTATTCGTCAATTAGTCCTGAATAGACTACTAAAAAATTATTTCTTCAATTACGAATTACGAATTACTAAAGGCTTCCTGTAAACGCAACGGACACTTGCTCCCCATCAAATGCAGTGTCTAAATCCGCATCATTTCTCGAAGAATTCAGGGAGAATTCAAAACTTCGAGAAAGCCAATTTAATCCTATAAATCTGAGGAGAATCGGAAAATGGCTAGCTATCAAGTTAGATTGATTAACAAAAAAGAAGACCTCGATACCACAATTGAGATCGACGAAGAGACAACAATTTTGGAAGGGGCTGAAGAACATGGTATCGAATTACCTTTCTCTTGTCATTCTGGTTCTTGTTCTAGCTGTGTAGGTAAGGTTGTAGAAGGCGAAGTTGATCAATCTGATCAAATTTTCTTAGATGATGAGCAAATGGGTAAAGGATTTGCTCTACTTTGTGTTACCTACCCTCGTTCCAACTGCACAATTAAGACACATCAAGAACCATATCTTGCTTAATCAATTGCTGTAGTCGCTACTAATCACAGCTTTTGTCAGCATAGTTTATGTCAGGATGAATGACATTCTTCATCCTGATTTTTTATCCTCATTTGAGATACTATTAATGTTTACTCCTTTTAGCGTAACTGGTAGCTCATTGGATTTGCTAAAAACAGGCGATCGCGGTATAGTCAAGTTCTGTAAGATTCAAGATAAAACTATTATCAAAAAATTCTCATCACTAGGTTTAACAACAGGCACGACTATCACTGTAGAACAGCATTTCCCTACTTTAATTGTTAAAGTGGGTAGTATTTTATTAGAAATAGATAAAGAATTGGCACGGGCTATTTATGTGCGGATAATTTAAATAATTTTTCTTAAGGTGTCTTTCATAATATTACACCTGTGAAATAAACTTTATTTAACTTAAACTCTGCGTCGAATTTAGCATCCTCTAAATTTGCACCTCTAAAATTGGTAATACCAGTTTTCGTGATTTCTTGAATCACTAATTTTAGCGATCGCATTGTCAAAGCCAGTAAAATCAAAGTCAATATCCCCCAAAAACCACCGATAATATAATGTTGGATACTGAGATATGCAAAAGCTACACTACTAATTAAAAAAGCTAAACTATAATTACATATAAAACCTGCAACTGCAATAATTACCCGTATCCAACCATTCTGAAAAGTCAAACATAAAATTGCTGTGATCATAGATGCAATCAATGCTGAAATTACAGCAGCCTGGGGATTCTTATTATAAAAAATCCCACCATAATAAAAACCCATTAATGCGGCTGAGGCTATTCCTGATAAAATTGTGATGATCTTTTCTAAAATTGGCTGCGCTGGAAAAACTCTCCTGAAACTTGCACTGATTCCAGAAATTAGCAAGCTAATAACTAAAGCTTGAGTGTAGTTCCATGCGGGTAGTTCTGGAGTATTGCCTAGTACACCAAATCCCATTTCACTAATTGCTGTAAAAACTATCAATCCAACTATCAATGCAGTGATTAACAAACTGATAAAAACTCTGGGTGATTGACCAAATTTAGCTTTCACAAAATTAACTCTTTGTAATTGTGCATGACGAAAATCACATCCTCGTAAATCAGCACCACTAAAATTTGCGTCATTAAGTTGGAGTCCGGTAAATGAGCGATTTTGCAAATTTTGATTACAGAAATTCAGGCGATCGCTATTCATTTGCAAATTTTCAGGTAAAATAATTTACCTTTAAATTAACAAATTTAGTAATGAAATGGCTATTTTTTCCTAAAAAAACTAACTATTACTGGATTATCAGCACTATTTTTTTATCTTTACCCATATTAATGTATGGTTGGAGTCATTTTATTCGTCCACACCGCAGCGAAACAAAACAAAAATTATTTCCTGGGATTGTTTATCAACGTCTGATAGAATCAAATCCCCGTCCAGTAGTGATTCATACTGTTACCATTGATTTAACGACACCAAAAATTAAACCAGTAGTAACTCCCAGTATTGAAAATTCAATCAACAATACCATTGATCATGAAACTAAAGCTAGAACCACAGTAGAATTTGTCCAAGAATTTCCAGTTCAACTGGCAATTAATGGCAGTTATTTTTATCCTTTTAGTGAAGTGACACCTTGGAGTTATTATCCTCATAGCGGAGATAAAACCAACACAGTAGGACAAACTATTGCTAATGGTAAAATCTATGCCCGTAAAAAATCAAACTGGTATGTTTTATGCTTTACTAACAAGAGTCAAGCTCAAATTCCCGGTGGTGAAGAGTGTCCAAAAAATACTACTCAAGGAATAGCCGGAGATGACATATTAATTTTTCAGAATAAACCCAAAAATCCGGCAAATTTCTACAACGAAAAACCATATCCCAGAGTTGTGGTAGCTACCGACAAACTAGGGAAAAAATTATGGTTAATTTTAGTGGATGGCAAGCAACCACTATATAGTGAAGGCATGACTAAAACTGAATTAACACAATTTTTGACAAAATTAGGAGTCTATTCAGCCATAAATCTTGATGGCGGAGGTTCTACCACCTTAGTAGTTGCAAATCCAGAAAATCAAGGTAAGCCAAAAGTTTTAAATGCACCAATCCATACTAAGATACCAATGCGTTCTCGCCCAGTTGCTAATCATTTAGGATTTTATACTGATTTTTACTCAAAAATTGAGTGAATAACTTAATTTTTAGACAGCAAAACCAGTTTCTTCATGATTTAAGTTTTTAGCGATCGCTCAATTAAAGAATGAATTATATCAAAGTGCTGACACCAAAGAGGTAGTGACTTACTAACAGGTGCAGATAAGTTAGTAGACAGAGGTGTTGCTGAATTTGATTGCTTTATCGTCGGTACTGCTGATGGGTGCTGAAAACTACATTTAATCAATGGCGACTATGACATCCGAGGATTTAATCAAGGCATAAGCTTGTTTACCCTCAGCAAGTTCTAACTTGTCAGCAGATGATTTGGTAATAATGGAAACTATCTCTACCCCAGGTGCTAGTTCTAAAGTTACTTCTGTGTTAACTGAACCAGCAACAACCTTTTTCACTGTGGTTTTCAAAAAATTGCGAGCGCTAACTTCCATATTTTTATGACCCTGGATGTTTACATCAGTTACAATACCAACATTTTGAATAGCTAATTGGTATTTTTAGATTCTCTTAATAATTTTGTTGGATATAAATTAAACAATCAAAAAAAATCAGTACACCTCTGTCCCCTCTTTTCCTATTCCCTACCTACGCAGATAATTTCCATAATCAAGTCGAATTCCTATATATTTATTTTATAGACAACGTGATAGATAAATGATATTTGATTAAAACCTCAATCGCTGGATAAAAAAATCTGACATCATACAAGATAACCCTCAAAATGACTGCTGTTTTAGTAATTTTTAAGCGTATTTAATCAATGTATACGCGGATCTTGATAAACATTAATAATCCTGGCTGATCAGAGTGATACTATATAAGTAAGCTAAATTGTTAGCAGTGAACCTAAACTCAATCAAAAGCGATTATGAGGTTCTCTCAGACATTCTTCCCTTAATACTGGTGCAACTAAAAAATTGAGTAGACAATGATTACCGTCAGCACAATATTCTGGGAACACTGCGTAAATATTTCCACCGAACAACCAGATTAATAAGTATGTCTCTCACTACCTTAAGCGTTTTTCCACACCAAATTTCTATTTGAGTGTAGGCTGTGCAAATGCAGTTTGGGAAAATTGCAGCAGTTTAGAAATCATTCCCTTACTTGCAAAAATAAGGAGCAGTAATTATGAAAGCCAAACAAATTATGACTCAAGATGTAACTACTATTCGTGGTTCTGCCACAGTAGCAGAAGCAGTGAGATTATTAAGGCTGAAAGGACTGCGTGCTTTGATTGTTGAACCTCGTCACAGTGGGGATGCTTATGGTATTGTGACTGTGGCTGATATTGCAGGCAAGGTTGTTGCTTATGGTAAAGATCCTCAGAGACTTCATGTTTATGAAATTATGAGTAAACCTTGCATCGTTGTCGATCCTGATCTCGATGTAGAATATGTAGCCCGGTTATTAGAAAACACAAATGTGTGGTGTGTACCTGTAATTAGGGGTGAATTACTGGGCATAATTTCTGTGAGCGATATTGTTGGCAAGAGTGATTTTATTGCTAAACCAAAACTAGTATTTTTGCGCAAAGAATTACACAAGGCGATCTCAGATGCACGGGGAATTGCTGCTAACTATGGTTCAGATTCTAAAAGAGCGATTGAAGCTTGGGATTTCGTAGACGAGATTGAAGCTGAAGCTTGTTTTTATGGTTTACCAAAACCAGAAAAAACTTCACGAGAGCTATTTTCTGAACAACCACAACTTGTTACCGCAGGTTAATACCTGCATTTCTCACAAAACGATAGGGGCGGGTTAACGAGATATTCGTGAATGATTGAAGCATATTTGTGAACCCGCCCCTACAGTCTTTGGACTTCGGTTTGATAAATGTCGTGAGAAATTCGGGAATTGTGTTGAGAAATGGTGGGCATTGCTCACCATTTACTCTACTTAGGGATGATGAGGAAAATTTGTTTAGAAACAATAATTGATTATGAACTTACAGAGTCAGCAAAATATGAGTACAGCAACTAGTAAATGGTTAATTACTAGAGGCTATGATCCTGAGAATTTAAATCAAAGAGGAGAAAATGGTGATACGGCTTTAATCAAAGCCACACGAGAAGGTGTTTATCCGGTTGTGCAAGAACTCATTGATTTGGGTGCAGATGTCAATGCGAAGAACAATGATAATAATAATGCTCTCTGGTTTGCTTGTTTTGGCGATCGCTATGATTTAATCAATTTGTTGCTAGGCTCTGGCATTAATATCAATAACCAAAATGATAATGGTGCAACTGTATTAATGTATGCAGCATCAGCAGGTAAAATGGAGGTTGTTAAATTATTACTACAATATAAGCCTAATTTAGATTTAAGAAATTTGGATGACTTTAAAGCCATAGATTTTGCCAGCAATGTGGAAGTTTTAATGATATTAAAAAATGCCAGAAAATGATTTTTAAAAGATTTATTTATTAGTTGGTGCTGATATTAAAAGTGCGAGCGATCGCTATCCGTTGCTTTTGTCCCCTAGACAGGTTATCTGGGTAGTATTGGGCATAATTTTGCAAACCTACAGCTTGTAGAATAGCAGTGATTTTTGCATCTACATTTTTATTTATAAGTTTGACTTTAGCGATCGCTTCGCTAGATTAATTTGGTGGATCAAAACGATTCACAATTGTAGCCCATACAATCATTGGTGAACCTACCCCTAAACAAAACAACCACTGCTGTAAACTCAAAGGTGCTGTCTCAAACACGTCATTAATTAATGGCACATGGGCAAAGATAATTTGTAAAACGATCGCACCGATAATGCCAAATGCGATGGCGGGAATATCAACATTCTCTTTAATTGTGCCGTCCATTTTGGCGATTAAATTGGGAATTAATTGACTAATACTCAAGAGATAAAATATCCGTCCAGCAATGAGGGAGTTAATCGCCATTGTTCTGGCTAAATCAATGTTACCTGTTGTTTGGCGGATATATTCAAAAACACCAAAGATGACAATCCAGTTAAATAATGAAATTGCTAAGATCCGTTTGATGCGACTGCCTGATAGTAAGGGTTCATTGGGATGACGGGGCGCTTGCTGCATGACGTTTTGTGCTTTCGGCTCAAAGGCTAAAGGCACGGTCATAGTGATGGAATTTAGCATATTTAACCAGAGGACTTGTAGGGATAAAATCGGTAAATCTCTGGCAAATAATGTACTAATTAAAATTGTCATTGACTCCCCACCATTAACAGGGAGAATAAAGCAAATTGCTTTCAACAGGTTTTTATAAACTGCTCGTCCTTCCTCAATTGCTGCTTCAATGGAAGCAAAGTTATCATCAGTTAGCAACATATCTGATGCTTCTTTGGCGACTTCTGTACCCGCGCCACCCATAGCAATCCCTATGTCTGCTTGTTTTAAGGCGGGTGCATCGTTGACACCATCCCCTGTCATGGCGACTACTTCACCTTTGGATTGCAAGGCTTCGACTAGACGCAGCTTTTGTTCTGGTGCAACACGGGCAAAAACTACTCCTTCTTCAGCAACTTGGGCTAGTTCTGTTTGATCCATTTTGGCTAGTTCTGCACCAGTGAAAGCGAGAACTGAACCATTTTTATTGATACCCATACGACGAGCGATCGCCTGAGCTGTGATCGCATGATCGCCTGTGATCATCTTCACCTGAATTCCGGCTGATTGACAAGCTTGTACGGCTTTAATCGCACTCTCACGCGGCGGATCGATCATGCCCTGCAATCCTAAGAAAATTAACCCATCAGCTATATCTGCATGATCTATACCATTTTGGCGATCGCTGACTGACTTTTTCGCCAACGCCAATACCCGCAAGCCTTGGCGCGCCATGATATTCACTTCTCGTTCAATGGTTGTGCGCCACGCTTCGCCCAGTTGGGATTTTCCATCACTATCTAATATCTGGTGACAGCGCTGAAGAATTGATTCTACTGAACCTTTAACATAGATAGTCTTACCGACTGGTGTGGTATGCAGGGTTGCCATATATTGATAGTCAGACTCAAAGGGAATACTATCAACTCTCGGCATTTCTCTTGCTAAAGTAGGCTGACTCAAACCTGCTTTATTCGCTGATGTAATTAACGCCCCTTCGGTGGGATCTCCCATCACCACCCATCTACCATTCTTTGTTTCTAAATGAGAATCGTTACACAGCAAGCCAGCAACGAGACATTCCTGCAAACCTTGAGCGCTGTTTAAATCAATTGGTTGATCATCTATTAAAATTTCTCCATCGGGCGCGTAACCTACACCACTAACTGTATATTGATGTCCTCCGGCGTAGATTGCTTGTACTGTCATCTGGTTTTCTGTCAAAGTTCCGGTTTTATCAGAACAAATCACAGTCGCACTACCCAAGGTTTCCACTGCCGGTAATTTGCGAATAATGGCGTTACGCCTTGCCATGCGGGAAACACCAATCGCTAAAGTCACAGTCACAACGGCTGGTAAACCTTCGGGAATAGCACTAACCGTTAACGTGACTGCTGCTTCTAAGGCTTCTTGAAAACCTCTAGAGCTTAAACCGACAGCAAAACACAGGGTTGCTAATCCCAACACCATGTATAGCCAATTTTGACTAAATTTATTAAATTTTCGGGTTAAAGGAGTAGAAATATCTGTATGTTGCTCCATTAACTGAGAAATTCGTCCTGTTTCGGTATGATTTCCTGTAGCGACGACAATCCCAGTCCCTTGTCCGAAGGTGACAAAACCCCCCGCATAAGCCATGTTTTTGCGTTCTGCTAATCCTGTATCTGGCTGTAAAACTTGGGGATCTTTTTCTATGGCGACAGATTCACCAGTCAAGGCAGATTCATCAATTTGCAGGTTCCGCACTTGAATTAAGCGTAAGTCTGCGGGTACTTTATCGCCAGAAGTCAGCAGCACCACATCCCCAGGGACTAATTCTCGTGAGGGGACGCGGATTTTTTGCCCATCCCGAATAATAGTAGCCTCTGTGGTGATGGCTTGGGCTAAGGCAGCGATCGCACTTTCGGCTTTTGATTCTTGGATAAATCCGATTATGGCATTGGTGGTAGTCACACCCCAAATTACCCCAGCATTCACCAAGCTACCACTCAACGCTTTCACCAAACCTGCAAACAACAAAATAATTAACAATGGCTGGTTGAATTGCAGCAGAAACTTTAACCACCAAGGCTGAGTTTTCCTGGCGGTGAGTTCGTTTGCTCCCACACTTGTGAATAACTGTTTTGCTTGGGCGCTATTTAAACCCATCTCTGCATCGGTTTTCAGATTAGCGATCGCTTCTGGTATATCTAAGGCGTGCCAAACTGTCGGCTGTTGTTTTCCTGGTGCAATTACAGCTTGCATCATAATTATTTGTTTTCTGTGAATTGGTGTTAAAAATAAAATAACACTATTTATTAGTGCCAAAATACATTTAACACTATTTATTTTCAATAGCTAGCATAATTATCACCAATGGTTGCGGAAAGATCGAGTATGCTATCCCTTAGAGTGAGGATGAGAACTACCCCTATACCTCAAAGTAAAAACGTGAATCTGGATTTATCTACACCATTACAACTGATTGGGCGCTCAGGAGAATTTCAGCGCATTGTTGAAGTCCTAGCGCAAGATGGTGACTTGTTAATTACTGGAGTACCCGGTAGTGGGAGACGTACTTTAGTCAGAGGAGGTGCAGAAGAAGTCGGTGCTGTTGTGCTGGAGGTAGACTGTATCCGCGCTACCGATGGTGGGAGATTTTTACAGTTATTAGCAGAAGCGATTAGTCAAAATTGGCAACCAGAGAAAATTCACAACTGGGTTACTCAAACTGAGAGTGAGTTTTTTGGCTTTCATCCCGAAAGTAAGCTGAAATTATTGCGTCCCCTCAGCGAAAAACAGCTATGGCAAGCATTTGAACTATTGCTAGAGTTGCCGCAAATCATGGCTATTGATTTAAATCAGCGCGTAGTGTTGATTTTACAGAGTTTCCCCCACATCCGTTCATGGGATCGCAATGGTTTATGGGAAATAACATTCCGGCGTAAAATCAAAGCACACACTCACGTCAGTTATGTTTTGATTGCCACCATTGCTGAGACAGGGAATTATGCAGATGAAGATAATTATCCCTTAGAAACCTTACAGTTACCACCCCTCAGTAGAGATATCCTGGCAATGTGGGCGAGAGAAATCTTACATACAGCCAAACTCACATTTGATCCGCGTTCCGCAGCACTGCAATTATTTTTAGACGCAGCACAGGGACATATTGGTGATGCGATCGCTTTAATTCGCCGCTTGCAAACTTCTACTCGTGCTGATGGGTTGATTAGCGAGCAAGATGTTCAACAGGCGATCGAAGGATTGCTCAAAGATTTATCAATGACTTATGAATCTTTACTCATGTTACTACCAGCTAACCAAGTACATCTTTTAGAATGTTTAGCTTTAGATCCTACAGAAAAACCTCAAAGTAAAGATTACATTCAAAAACACGGACTTTCTAGAGGTGGTAGCCTCCAAGGTGCGCTAACTGGTTTACAACATAAAGGTTTAATTTATGGTGCAGAACAAGGTTATAGATTAGCACTACCATTATTAGCTTTGTGGTTACAACAAAGATTGAGTTGAACGAAACTCCCAGGAGAAAAATTACCGTTTTCAACTCCTTGCTAAAATTAGTGATATCAGTCAATTTACTATATACAAGAAAACTATGATATCTACTCAGATAAATTCTGCTCTTTTAACAATTCCGCCCTTAGAAAATGGTGACAAGCTCACTCGTGCTGAATTTGAGCGACGTTACCATGCTATGCCTAATCTCAAGAAAGCAGAATTAATTGAAGGAGTTGTTTACGTGGCATCACCATTGAGAATCAAAAGTCATGGAGAACCTCATGCTTATGTTATGGGTTGGTTAGCTACATACAAAGCAGCGACCCCAGGCGTGGGTTTAGCTGACAATACGACAGTCATCATAGATGCTGACAACGAACCTCAACCAGATGCTTTATTAAGAATTGAAAACGGAGGACAATCATCCATTACTGATGATGATTACTTGGCAGGAGCGCCCGAATTAATTGTAGAAATTGCGGCTTCTAGTGCTTCCTATGATTTGCATGAAAAATTAAAAGTTTATCGTCGTAATCAAGTTCAAGAGTATTTAGTTTGGCGAGTGTATGATCACCAATTTGACTGGTTTAAGTTACAAGCAGGTGCATATATTCCCATAGAACCAAATCCAGATAATATCATTTGCTCTCAAGTCTTCCCTGGTTTATGGTTAGCTAAATCAGCACTATTAGCAGGAGATTTAGCTCAAGTATTAGCTGTTTTACAGCAAGGATTATCTACACAAGAACATCAAGATTTTGTCCAAAGTAAATATTAAGGTAGGGGAGGCAAAAAGCGGCGTGGATGTTCCTCCCGCTTTATTGCCGTTGTGTTACAAATCAGTTATCAGTTACCAGTTAATAAACACGGTTAACTGTTCACTGTTTATCCACCATATTTCTCCGTGCGTTAAGCCTAAAATGAAGAATGTTAGTAATTCGCCATCAGCATTAAAAGTTATGATATCTGTTGATAAAAATTATTCTGTTGGGACAATTTTGCCCTTAGAAAATGGTGACAAGCTCACTCGTGCTGAATTTGAACACCGCTATCATGCTATGCCTCATATCAAGCAAGCAGAATTAATTGAAGGAGTTGTTTACTTGGCATCACCTGTAAGAGCGAAAAAACACGGTAAACCTCATAGTCACATTATGACTTGGTTAGGCACATATGAAGCTGCTACTCTAGGAGTAGAAACACTGGATAATACTACAGTGCGTCTCGATGCTGACAACGAACCTCAACCAGATGCTTTATTAAGAATTGAAAACGGAGGACAATCATCCATTACTGATGATGATTACTTGGCAGGAGCGCCCGAATTAATTGTAGAAATTGCGGCTTCTAGTGCTTCCTATGATTTGCATGAAAAATTAAAAGTTTATCGTCGTAATCAAGTTCAAGAGTATTTAGTTTGGCGAGTGTATGATCACCAATTTGACTGGTTTAAGTTGCAAGCAGGTGCATATATTCCCATAGAACCAAATCCAGATAATATCATTTGCTCTCAAGTTTTCCCTGGTTTATGGTTAGCTAAATCAGCACTATTAGCAGGAGATTTAGCTCAAGTATTAGCTGTTTTACAGCAAGGATTATCTACACAAGAGCATCAATCTTTTGTGCAAAAATTGAGTGAATCATCCATCAGCCAAAAACAATAGAGACGTAACGATGCTACGTCTCTAATAATCAATTTGTGGGTGAACCACTATTGGCGAGATTTACCCTCTGATAATTCGGGAATCTAAAATTCAACAAGCACGAGAATGTTGTTGTACCTGAACTAGAGACAAAAGTTCTTGTGAGGTGAGGCTGCGTTTTTTCTGTACAGATTCTTGTCGCACTGCATCTAATACAGATTGCGTTTCTTCGTGATTCAAAATAATGCCGTGTTGTTGCAACACACTAGATAATAGATGTCTACCAGAATGCTTACCTACGACTAAACGCCTTTCTCTACCAACTTCTTCTGGTGCAAATGGCTCATAGGTATGGGGATTTTGTAGTACACCGTGAGCATGAATTCCTGATTCGTGAGCGAAAGTATTTTCACCGACAATTGCCTTCCAAGGCGGTACATCATAACCTGATGCTGAAGCTACTAATTGAGATATTTCTGGCAAACGCCTTGTATCTATTTCTAAATCATAGTGATATATATGTTTAAGAGCCATCACAACTTCTTCTAAAGCTGCGTTTCCGGCTCTTTCGCCTAAACCATTAACTGTAGTATTTACTGATAAAGCACCTGCTTTGATTCCGGCGAGAGCGTTGGCGGTAGCTAAACCGAAATCATTGTGAGTGTGCATTTCTATGGGTATAGATAAGGATGTGACTAACTGTTTCACCTGGGTGTGTGTTGTGAAGGGATCAAGAATACCTACTGTGTCACAAAAGCGAAATCGAGATGCACCCCATTCTTGAGCTGCGAGTACAACATCCAACAGAAAGCTTTCTTCAGCTCTAGATGAATCTTCGCCACCGACAGATACAAAAAGTCCTTGATCTACAGCAAAGCTAATACTGTCTTGGAGTTTTTGAAAAACTACTTGCCATTGTCCTTGAAATTTGGCAGCAATTTGAATTGTGGAAACAGGAACAGATATATGTACTCGTTGTAAACCACAAGCAATAGAAGCTTGAATATCAGAAATTACAGCCCGGTTCCAGCCGAGTAGATGTGCTGATAAATCTAGGTTAGTAATTGTGGCGATCGCTTGTTGTTCTGTTTTACCCATTGCTGGGGTTCCCACTTCAATTTCCTGCACACCAATCGCGTTGAGAAATTTAGCGATCGCTATTTTTTCTTCTAGGTTAAAAGCAACGCCAGCTGCTTGTTCTCCATCGCGGAGCGTCGTATCATTAATCAAAACTTGGTTCATTTGGTAAATGTCTCCGAGGAAACAAAGGTAGATTGTTAGCCTGAATTTGGTAGAACACACTCTAAAACTAAATGAGTGCCATAACTACATTTAGCTAGAACTTTTAGCACATATCTAGCACACTTAATTTAACGTGAGTTCGATGCAAAGGATTTTGACCTCACCCCCAGCCCCTCTCCTACAAGGAGAGGAGAGTAAAAACGTTAATTCATGAAGCCAGCAATTAAAAAGAGAAAAATGAGCAATTTTTCCACAAAGTCTAATTTTTTAGTTAACTAGACGTAAGCTTTAACATATCATTTCGACTTCTTTCTGCATACTGTAGACACCATCACCTTTTTATCTAGGGGATAATGATTTTATGCAAATATTTCCTAAAAATTAAATGTACCTATAAACATTGGCAAAATTATTGCCATAGATACTATTGCCAATTTAATCTGCTTTTAAATCAGACATTAACTCTGTGGTTTCTGCTACTGATTCAACATCAGTGATTCTCACGTGTTCAAAAAAGCGAGAGATCCAAGGTAACGCCATTAAAATTCCTGCTAAAACTAGCAAGAATATCGAAATTCCTAAAAGCTGATCACGGGGAATTTCCAAAACACCACGCAAAATTACCTCTCGTAATGCGGAAACTATGGTAATTTCTGCGGCTGCGCCTACTGATATCTTTTGTGATTGCAAATAGTCAATTAATAAGCGAAATAATTCTACTAGGATCAAAATAAATAAAATATCTGATGTGACTTCCCGTAAATCTAATGGACGCAAAAATGACAAAAACATATCTCCCAAGCGGATCAGCATAACACAAAATAAGCCGACGCAAAGAGAAATAATAATAATATCTTGAAAAAATTCTAGATTATTGACAATTCTATCTCGATTAAACCAGCTATTTATCTTGATAATTATCCTTTGGGGCATATTACCTCTAGAGATTCATAATTTATCTCTATGTTAAGTAATTTTAAAAATAAATTTTATAATCATTTAGACAGTTTTTAGTAAATCGATAATTTTTTTAAATTAAAATGTGATTTACACAACATTTACTTGCTTTCGGAATCTCGAATCCACAATGCTAAACCTCCTCCACGTCCACGAGCCGCAATCAAATCTTCTGTAACTATAAAAAAAGCAAAAAAGGGTAGCTTAGTGATAGGTTGAGTATAAAAATCTTCAGTCTGCATTTTACCAGAGCGAATTTGCTGACGGTAAATTGTCCGTCCAAATACATTAATCAACATTTGCGTAAAATCGAAAGCCAATAAATTTTTCTTACCTAAATGTTTTGCTGGCCCTGTAAGTTTTAATGTGACTGTACTCCATTGCACTTGATTGCTAATCTCACCTCTAGTTAAATCTTGTTCTGAAGCGTAACTAAAGGCAAGATGAATGGCTATAAATTGAGGTATGTACCAACCTTTACCTAAAATAATCCCCCCTCGTGCTTTAGCTTTTTTTGTACCTGTCGCAAAACACAATCGCCATTTACCTATTAAGGACTCAAAATTATTAGTTAGCTGTTGTTGCTTGGCTACTTTTTCGGCTTGTAACAAAGCATTCACTAATACTTCCGGTGTGGGACGAGAGCTATTTTTGGCTCGATAGGCTGTTGCTACCTGAGATAGGATGAGTGCAAAATTATCTGTATCGGTAGATGTCAAGTGATTATTCATGAGCTAGCTAAAAATTTAATTTTTTCTTTATTTTTATCATTGAATATCCGCTAGGTTAGTATACCAAGATTTATTGCTCAGTGAGCTGATTTGGGGTGTAGAAATAAAGAGCGATCGCCTCAACTAAGACAGGCGATCGCTTTGAGCTTTTAGAGGAAATTATATAGTTGACCTACTTATGATCAAAGCATTGAAAGTCCCCAGAGATTATGAAAATTATTTGTTAAATGTGAACTGTGTTTAAATTTTTCGTAATTACGTTTACTGGCCCAGAACAATAAATACATAGTTCATTGGCAATCTCTACAGCCGCTTGAGGACTCTTATCTAAATACATAGCTGTTAAAGCAAAGTGCTGTCCTGCTCCAATAGCACTGAATTCATTAATTTTCTCAACTAAGTAGCTATTGCTAACTCTAAAGATTTCGCTTCCCATACCAATTAAATAGCTATTCTTACGCCCAAAAGTATCATCCTTTTTTTTAGCCCAAGCATAAAATTCGACAATAAAATCTAAAACTGACTCTATTGTTGCGGCTGATGGCTTATGATTTCTGGCAAAGATTTGCATAAAACTTAATTCCATCACATGACCCACGCTACCAATAATCATGTCATTAACTTCAAATAACTTACCCTGTTCATCTCCAGTTACACGAGAATTTTCAGTTAAGTAACCATTCACACGAATACTATCAGCTGCAAACTCTAATTTATCAGGATATTTTTTCGCGGCAACAACGCTCATAATTATTGAAGTTAAGACTTATTACTTATATTGTATCCAAAAATAAAATAGATTTATTAAATCAATTTCCTCTAGTCCAGAGATCGTAGTAGGGGCGGGTTAACAGATATGCTGACATTATTCACCAATATCTCACTTAACCCGCCCCTACCGCTTGTGAGAAATGCGGGTAGCCTCTGTTGACTAAAAATATGTACCTCACTTAACTGAGAAACGCTACATTACCTATTACCTATTACCTGATCTACGCAAATCAGTTGAGTAATCAAAGCAGATATAGCATTGATTGATTTAAGGTTTCCAGCCTGTGATAATATTGGGATATTTTGCTGGTTGAGAGAAAATTTGCTCAAAGCCATTCTGTCGTTGTGATGGTGTTTCTTGACTCAAATTCCAGAGAGTTTCGTAGAAAAAGAAAGAGACTCCAGCAAAATTGCGATCGCGTACTTTCTGCACTTGAGTTTTTAGCTGTTGCATGGGTACAGAGCGATTTTTCAACCCAGCTAAAATCCCCACACTCACAGGAATATGTTGTTTAGCTGCTTTGACTTCTGGATATTCTAATTCTTTGACAAACACATTCAAATCATCTCGATAAATCTGCAATACCAATTCTTCAATTAGTCCCATGCGTTCCCATTTTTGCCAGTCTGCTAAAAAGTAATCGTAGGAGAAGCGTTGGGGATTAGGAGCCACGGAAACTAAGCAATCTTTTTTAACAGCTTTGATGGCTTTAAAAACTCTTTGCATGAAGTTGGTGATTTTACTGGCTCGCCAACGCACCCACTCAGTATCTTTAGGATTTTTGGCTGGGGCTTTTCCTCCGTGTTCTCGCTTATATAAAGCCACTGTGTAGGCATCATAGCCCAGTTCTGAGGGTAAGCCGAAATGATCATCGAATTGAATCCCGTCAATATCGTAGTTGCTGACGATTTCTATGATTAAATCTTGGATAAATTGTTGCACATCAGGACGAAAAGGATTTAACCAAACTCGGTTATGTGTGCCTTCTTTGACGATGCGAGTACCGTCACTGCGATTAGTCAGCCATTGGGGACGATTTTTAGCTAGCAGCGAATCAGCCGGAGCCATAAACCCAAATTCAAACCAAGGAATGACGGTTAACCCCCGTTTATGTCCCTGATCGACGATTTCCTTGAGCATATCTCGCCCTTGTAATCCTGGAGTGGGATCGAGGGATTTGCCAATTACCTTTGCTGCCACTTTGCTAGGATAAAGTGTATATCCCCAGTTCCATACCGCCGGATACACTGTGTTGAAGTTAAGTTCATCAAGGCGTTGTAGGGATTTTTTTAGGCGATCGCTCTCAAATAGTACATCACTATCAATATTAGTTAACCACACTCCTCTTAACTCAGATGTCAGTGATGAACTAGGTGTGATTTGAGCATTCACAGGTAACGATAGCATCACTGTAGTTACCAAGCTGAAAATCATGATGATTGCAAACCATGTCTGCTTTTGAATTTGATAAACTTTCCGTAACAAAAAATCCTCACACCACTCTACAAATGTTTTCATACATCTTTACAGAAATTACACCAGAAAACATGAACCATGACTGCTATGGCTGACTAGAAGTTGCATTTTTAACTACAAGCTGGCATAAAACAATATAAATTTATCTCTAACTAGCAGACTATTTTGATGACATTTCTTTGCTTTGCTGACTACACTATCTTTATACTTAATTGACAAATGTAAAATCTATACTTCATATTCAGCTATTTTTCCATATTTAGGATTATGCTAAATGTTAGGAATAAAAATTAATCATCCAATTGCTAAAAAACACTGAAAATAAAACTAACGTTCCTCAGTAAAAGTACTGGCAAAGCATACCACTTGAACAAGTAAACATCAGGCTAATCATGAAAAGTTTAAGTAATTCACCAGATGTACTGACAGATAGTACAGTAGCGGCTCAAAGATTAGCAAGAGCAATGATGCTTGCTGGTGGAGATTTTTCCTTGATTTTAGCCTGTTGCAACTCTGTTAAAAGACAACAGCAAATACTGAATCTATTACATAAATCTTGCTTAACCAAGATCCAAGAGGTGACGCTGTTACCAACAGATGAGACACTTTACACAACCATTAAAACTGCCATTGGCACTGCTCAACCGGAAGCTCTAATAGTCAAGGGTTTAGAATCTGTCGAAGCAATAAACCAACTCATTCTGAGTGCAAATATCATGCGAGATGAGTTTCGCAAAGACTTTCATTTTCCCTTAGTGTTGTGGGTCAATGATGAAATTATCCATAAACTAGTTTGGTTAGCACCTGATTTGAAAAACTGGACGGCTAATACTATTAGATTTGAATAGATTTGCCAACACTTATTCACGAATATCTCATGAACCCGCCCCTAGTAGTTTGTGAAAAATGCAGGTATGCAGGGAGGTAGGCAATACCTACGGTAAGCTCCGCTAGCGCTCTAATTGCTGTTTCTACAGAAATACTGAGGAACAAATCATGAAGACAAGAGTGTCTAACTTCACATATACTGCAAAGATAGACTAGCAAGTGTTCATACTTAAACCTCAGTTTTGATCTTTGCTAAACTCACCTTGATTGTTGATGTCAGCACTTTATCTGAGGAATTATGTTAAGAAATCATCCTAACACCAAACAAGCCCGAATTTTTACTGCTTTAATTTTAACTGGGATTTTATCTGTAAGTAGTGGATTTACAGTCATCAAGAGTGCAACTGCTCTACCCAGAGATATTCTAGCCGCAACACCAAATGAACTTTCCCCAAAAAATACAAAAGTCAACCGCTTACCACGTCAAGTAGCTGATGCTGTCCTCAAAGACTTATCACAGCGACAAGGAATTCCCCTCAGAGAATTAAATATTACTAGTTATCGTCAACAAACTTGGCGAAATGGTTGTTTAGAACTAGCCCAACCAGATGAAATCTGCACCCAAGCTTTAGTTCCGGGTTGGCGAGTTGTGGTTTCTCGTGGTAAACAAAACTGGATTTATCATACCAATCAAACAGGTTCCGTTGTCAGACTCAATCAAAGTCACACAAGCACTGTTCAACCAATACCTATTCCCACTAGCGAGTTACCGCCACCCTTAGATAGAAATGTCATTTTCCGAGAAATTTCTAGTGGTGGCTTTGCTGGGAGAACTTACCAAACAGTGTTACTCAATGATGGGCAATTGATTCGCGTGCGCATTGGTGATGCGAATGACTCTGAACGGAGTGTGCGTCGTCTAACTCGCCAACAACTAAGGCAGTTTCAACAATTGCTACAACGTGCTAGAAGTGGTTTTAATAATCTCCGCTATCCAGCCCCCCAAGGAGCAGCCGATTTTATTACTTACACTCTCACTAGTCGCCAAGGTACGGTGGAATACAACGATATTTCCCAAGAGAGTTTACCTCAGAATATACAAGCAGTCATTAAAGCTTGGAAAAATCTAGCCAGTCCAAATAATTCATAAGCTAACTTTCACATCCTCAATTTTTGGTGATAAACTTCTCTGTGTCTTAGAAGGTGTTGGAAAATTTTCAGTAGGTATAAAAATGTCATTCTGACTGGAGCGGAGCGTAAGGAAGAATCTAGGTTTTGTGGCACATACCGAGATGTTTCATTCCGCTACGCTGCATTCAACATGACAAAGAAACAGACTTTTCCAACGTCCTCTTAGTGTCTTTGTGGTGGAAAAAGTAATCTTAGGGTGTAGGGTGTAGTGAACCTCAAAATTCAGTGGCGATGGTTTTTGTGCTTTCTCATATCTTTGCTCTGCACTATCAGTTCACCGGTGCTAGCAATGATTCCTCCCACGATTAATCCCTCCAGCCATGCAGCTGTCACTTTGATAGAACAGGGTAAAACCTTATATGATGCTGGGCGTTTTGCCGAAGCAGTGCAGGTATTACAGCAAGCATCTCAAGCCTACAGACAACAGGGTGATGATCTTAGACTGGCAGCAACTTTAAGTAATTTGTCTTTAGCCTACCAACAACTAGGGGACTGGCAACAAGCCCAACAGGTAATTACTGAGAGCTTGGATTTACTCAGAGGCAAAAATCAGCAAGTATTTGCCCAATCTCTAGATATTCAAGGCCGTTTACAACTAGCAATGGGTAAACCAGAGGTAGCTTTAGCGACTTGGCAACAAGCAGCAGAAATTTATCGACAAAGCAAAAACCATCATAGCGAAATCCGATCGCAAATCAATCAAGCCCAGGCATGGCGTACCCAAGGCTTTTATCGTCGGGCTGTCAAAATCTTATTAGAAGTCGGGCAGAAGTTACAATCACAACCAGATTCTTTAGAAAAAGCCGTAGGATTGCGATCGCTTGGTGATGCCTTAATGGTAGTCGGAGATTTAACCGAGTCGCGCACAGCCTTAGAGCAAAGTTTAGCAGTTGCCCAGCGCTTGCGATCGCCAACAGAAATTGCTGCCAGTTTATTCAGCTTGGGCAATCATGCCAGAACCAAACTGCAAATGCCAGAAGCGATCGCTTATTATCAACAAATCATCACCACATCAGCCCCACCCCTGACAAAAATTCAAGCCCAAATCAATCACCTCAGCTTGCTGCTAGAAAATCAGCAACACACACAAGCTCAAGCTTTAGTACCCTCAATTCAAACCCAAATCAACCAACTCTCCCCCAGTCGCGCCAGCATCTACGCTCAAATTAACTTTGCCCAAAGTCTCATGAAAATGGGTGTAGAACCAATAGCAATAGGAAAAACCCTGCCCCCACTGACAACTCACAACCTAGCCTTATTACTAGCCAATACAGTTAAACAAGCGCGGAACTTGGGTGATACCAGGGCTGAAGCCTACGCACTTTTGAGTTTAGGTGGTTTGTACGAACAAAACCAGCAATGGGCAGAAGCCAAAACCGTCACCCAACAAGCATTAATCATGGCTCAGGGTAGCAATGCCCCAGATATTATCTATCGTTTAGAGTGGCAATTGGGTAGACTGTTATGGGCGCAAAAAAATATCCCGGAAGCAATTACCGCTTATGATGCGGCGGTAGCCACCCTCAAATCGTTGCGTAGTGACTTAGTAGCCGTCAACCAAGATGTGCAATTTAACTTTCGGGATAGTGTAGAACCTATCTATCGTCAATCAGTAGAGTTATTGTTGCAGTCTCGTCCCGAAAAAGTAGATGAAAAAACACTAGATAAAGCCCGTCAACGGATTGAAGCTTTACAACTGGCAGAGTTAGATAACTTTTTTAGGGAAGCTTGTCTGCAAGGCCAGACTGTGCAACTTGATAAAGTGGTAGATCAAGATAACCCAACTGCCGCAATTTTTTACCCGATTATCCTACCGCAACAAATTCAAGTCATCGTCAAAATTCCTAACAAGCCCCTCCAACATTACAGCACCGACATCAGTGAAACAGAAGTAAACAAAGTTCTCAGTGGATTACGCAAAAATCTAGTAAATCCCACTGCCACCAAAGCGATTAAAGCACAAGCCCAACAGGTTTACAATTGGCTAATCAAACCCATCGCTCCACAACTAGCCACCAGTGGAGTCAAGACTCTGGTATTTGTGCCAGATGGCGCTTTTCGGAATTTACCACTAGCCACTCTCTATGATGGTAAAGAATATTTAGTCGAAAAATATGCGATCGCTCTGAGCGTTGGTTTGCAACTCCTCGATCCCAAACCCTTAGAACGCAGGCAACTCAGAGCCTTAACTGCCGGACTAACCCAGCCTCCACCCAATTTTCCCGACTTTGCCCCCCTACCTGCAATCAAGTCAGAAGTGGATCTAATTGCCAGCGCGGGAGTCTCCACCACCAGCTTGCTAGACCAGAAATTCACTCGTCAAGCCCTAGAAAAAGAAGTTAATACAGTTTCCTTTAACGTTGTCCATCTGGCAACTCATGGTCAATTTAGTTCTCGTGCGGAAAATACCTTTATTTTAGCCTCTGATGGCCCCATCAACGTTACCCAATTCGACACCCTCCTGCGTAGTCGAGAACGCATCCAACCAGGAGCGATCGAATTATTAGTTTTAAGTGCTTGTCAAACAGCAGTTGGAGATAATCGCGCCACCCTGGGTTTAGCTGGAGTCGCTGTCCGCGCCGGGGCGCGTAGTACAATAGCATCCTTATGGCAAATTGATGATCAATCAACAGCCTTATTCATCGGGGAATTCTATCGCGGACTCAAAAGTAGTGACATCACCAAAGCCGAAGCCCTCCGCCGCGCTCAGATGAAATTACTCAAACATCCAAACTACAAAGCGCCGAGTTATTGGTCTGCTTATGTGTTAATTGGTAATTGGTTGTGATGGGGTAATAATTCAAGTTTATGGATTTGGTAATTTGTAATTACAAGTGAATTAAGACTTCACCTCCGTAAACTCTGGGCTTGTTGATAACTTTAGTCCCAACAACTCATAACCATGCTTTTCCTTACCAACCACAGCAGATAATATTACATAGTCTTGAATAGTCGCTTCATAGACTGACGCTTTGCAAATTGTTTCGACATCATTAATAGCCGAATCTGCTATGAGACATTTGTATGTTTTCCTAGAACCAACTTCTTGTAAAGTCGTTTTTCTATTTTTGTAATTAATTTGCACCAATTTTACATTCACCCGAATTTCTGCTTCTGCTTTTATTTTTGTCTTACCGATGATATCAAGAGCCTTGCGTACAGTTTCCAATTCTATTTCTCCTGTTTTCTTTGGGTGTTCAGGAGAAGCCCAATCTATATGTAATTTGCTTATACCAATTCTAGTTAAAGCTTTTAAAAATTCAGTGTACTTACGTGCAGTTTTTTGGTTTAGTATATTTAATTTCGCCTGTAATTCATCTTGGGTTGCTCCAAGATTTATTAGTTGTATAAATTCTTTTAAGCATTGCCCTAAAAAAGACTCATCTAATCCCAAAGTATCTTCTGTATACACAGTTCCTTCTAAACGCATCCCAAAAGATCCGCTAAAAACTCCAGATATAACTATTTGAGTTTGTTCTTTAACCTCTGGTTGTATTATATGACTTGCTGATTTACCTAATTTTATTTGTCCTATGGCATCCAGGATTTCTTGTAGTGAATATAAAATTAAACCTAATTCTCCCACAGGAGCTTCTTTAGTTTCTTCATCTGGAAACTGTAAAATTAAATCTATAATTTCTCTTTTCTTATATTTAGCAATTAACTCGATTTCGTTGTTAGAGTTATTTTCTAATTCAATTATTTGACCCAGAGATGGTAGGTAATCTTCTTGTATTTCCTGACAATCAATGGGTTTGACGATAGCATTTAACCCATCTTCATAAGGTATTTCTACTAAGTAAACAAAAGCATCTTCAGTATTAGTAAATATATCTCTCAGTTCGACAGCCCCATAGTTTATATCCTGGAATCTGGATGAAGATACAGGCGCGTACAACCATATTTCGGCGAAGTCGGAACTATCTACACAGACAACAATAAAAATTAATCCAGATTTATTTTTGCAAGAAAACAATACTGGCTTGTCATAAAAGTCATAAACTTCTATGATTTCAAGCTGTCCTAGTATTGTCTTTTTAGGCAAAAAACTCATATTTATAAGCTTTTAGGTTTTATTAGTCTCTTGTCCGGATAAGTCGATTACATTAAATTTCTCCCAAGGCTTGCTGTTTTCTGTTATCCACCAAGTATGATGAGATTTTTCGTTTTTTGATGGAGTATGTTTTAAATTACCCATGTCTTCACTCAACTTACCCTGAGCAATTTTTGTGTTTTTGAATCGCGGAATTCTCAGAGATAGATTTCTCACATCACTCAAAGATGAATGAATTGATAACCCACAGGCTTGGCATTCGGATAAACTTGTTGGACATTCCTTGTTTGGATATTCTTGCCTCCATGACAGAAAGTCTTCTGGTCTGGGTTTTTCATGTGTCTTTTTCAGAAGTCTATAAAATTCCCCTAGTGCGGCAATTGATTCTGGTGGAGGGCAATTTTCTGGGAAATCTTTTGAATATACCATTAATATTGTTTATGAACTGTCAATAATTTGCTAACTGAATAGTATTAATTTACTACAGTTAACAAGCAAAATTTGTAAAATTTTACCTACTATTTCCCTGGACACAAAGCGCGATCGCTATTTGTCACTTTGGGGTTAGTTTTGAGATAATCTCGTAGCACGTTACAACCTCGTGCTAGTAAATTTTCGAGTTTTAAATCGGCTAAATTGCGAAAAATTACCTTACCGTTACCACTACCTGCTGCCAATGTTTTACCATCGGGACTGAAATTGACGCTGGTTAACTCATCTTTATCACCTTTTAAGACCATCAAGAGCGTACCTTTACGATTCCACAGCCTGACTTTATCATCGCTACTGGCGGCTAGGGTTTGACTATCAGGACTAAAGCTGACGCTAATAAAACTGTCTCCATTTCCTGTCAGATTTCTTAACAAATTCCCATCCCGATTCCACAATTTCACTGTACTATCAATGCTGACTGATGCTAAAACTTGACTATCTGGCGACCAAGCTACCCCATTAACTCGGCGGCTATGGTCTTTGAGGGTGTTAAGTATTTGACCTTGCCGATCCCACAGTTTGACTGTCGCATCGTCGCTGGCAGAGGCTAATAATTCACCATCGTGGCTAAAGCTGACCCAATTGACTGTATCAGTATGACCTTGTAAGGTGTGGAGTAATTGACCGTCTCGACTCCATAATTTTACTGTTTTATCTTTACTGGCTGAAGCGATAACACGGCTATCTGGTGACCAAGCTACAGCTAAAACCTCATCATCGTGACCTTGGAGGGTGTGGAGTAGTTGACCGTCCCGACTCCATAATTTTACCGTTTTATCTTTACTAGCGGAGGCGATCGCTTGACCATCTGGCGACCAAGCCACACCCCACACTTGTCCATCATGTCCTGAGAAAGTCTTTAATAATTTACCATTCCGTGCTATGATTTTAACTGTTTTATCCCGACTCGCTGCCGCTAAAGTCTGACCATCAGGACTAAAGCTAATACTCGTCACCCAGTCATCACCATCAGCTTTGGGGTTACGCCGCAACACATCGTCCCAACGCCAGAGAATAACTGTCTTATCCCGGCTAGCTGAGGCCAGAGTCCGACCATCAGGGCTGAAACTGATGCTATTGACCCAATTATTATGTCCTCTTAAGGTTCCCAAGGACAAACCGTCTGGATTCCATAATTTCAGTGTCTCATCCAGACTGCTGGAAGCAAGAGTTTGACCATTGGGACTGAAACTCACACTAGTTACCCCCGCCGTATGTCCCGATAAGGTTTTTAACAAATTGCCTTGGAGATTCCAGAGTTTGATAGTCTTATCAAAGCTAGCGGTAGCGATGGTTTGAGAGTTAGGCGACCAAGCTACACCTAAAATGGCATCATCATGACCTTGCCAACTAGCGAGTAATTCACCCCTCAGACTCCAAAGTTTAATGCTTTTGTCAGCACCGACAGAAGCGAGAATTTTCCCATCAGGTGACCAAGCCACACCCAAGACTGCATCAGTATGTCCAGTTAAAGTTCTCCGCAGTGTTCCATCTCGTCCCCACAGTTTCACTGTCTTGTCACTACTGGCGGAAGCAATAGTCTGGCCATCGCGGCTGAAACTGGCACTATTGACGACATCAGTATGTCCTGTTAAAGTTCTCTGCAATTGACCCTGGCGATTCCACAATTTGACTGTCTGGTCTTGACTAGTAGAAACAATCAGTTGTCCATCCAAACTGAAGCTCACACTATTGACTACATCAGTATGTTGGGCTAAATTAGCCACAAAACTGCCATCAAAACGCCAGAGTTTAATCGTGTTATCGGCACTAGCGGAGGCAATTAATGCCCCATCAGGGCTAAATGCAGTACTGTTAACTCCAGAAGTATGACCTTCCAAGCGATTATATTCCCTAGCGCCAACAATTGCTTGATACAAGGCAGTTTTTACTTGTTCTCTAGTATTGTCATCTACCCAAATTGCCCGTTGCAGTTTCCTCCCGGCTTTGATACCTTCTTTGAGAGCATCAAGACCTTTTTGGGATGCAAACAAAGCTTCACTGGAAACACTCAAGGTTTTAATTTCACTATCGACAGCTGTGACAATGGAAACGCTCAAACCCAAAATGGCTAAAATAGAAGCAGTTAGAGCAATTTTTAGGGAACGATTTAATTTGGCTTCACTGACTCTTTGTTGTTCTTGACTTTCTGCTAATTGAGCAGTTAATTCTTTCTCTTTGACTTCAGCGCGTAATTGTTCAATTTCTAGTTGACTGAGTTCTTCTCGCTTGCGTAACTCGCGTAATTCTGTGACTAAATCTAATCCCTGTTGGGGATAGATATCTGTGAATTTAGACTGTTGTTTTTTTTGTCTCAATTCACTCTTGAGGCGTTCAATTTCCGTTTGACTTTGTTCTACTCGGCGACGCAGTTGGTTAAGTTGGACTTGCAAGCTTGATTCTTGTTGTTGCAGGTAGCGAATTAAGTCTACTAAATAATCATGAATCAATTGATAGCGTTCGGGAACATCGGGAAATAAAACTACTAACCCAGAGCGCACTAAAATATCTAATACTAACTCTAATTTACTGGCATCTTCTAACTCGGCTAATTCACTCGTCAATTCTGCACGAGTTTTAAACGGACGTTTGTTACTTTCATCTGTTAATAAATATAAGACGAGTAAAGCTGCTCGCTCGTTTTCTGCACCACAATCTTTAATCAGTTCTTTAATATATCTTTCTATGAGTTTATTGGGGCGATATTGTTGATATTGTGATAAGGTATTGATGCGTTCGTCTTGGAGTTGTGCGCCGACGACTTGTAATTCAATAGGTCGGACTTCTCCTAATTCTGTCGATAAATCCTCAACTAAAGCATCAATTAAATCTGGTTCTAAATTAGATTGCGATCGCTCAGTTAATTTCTGAATAATTGCCTTAGCATATTCGGGAGAAAAATTATTTAATTGATAGCGGATATGTTTATCGAGAATATTATTATTAATGGCTTCTAAATTAGCCAGGTGTTTAAATTCTAATAATTGGTGTAAATAATCTTCTCTTAAGGAAAACACAATTTTTACAAAAGATATATTGAGACATTGACTTAAGAATTGATCAAACTCTTGTTTTTGTTGTCTGTCTGTATAACCAAAGAAAAATTCTTCAAACTGGTCAAATATTAAAACAGTAATTAAATGATTATTGGCATTTTGGTGTAATTGTTGGAAGATATCATCAATGGTGATGGGTGTAGCGGGTAGAGATAACACCTCTGGGGCAATGCTGATATCTCCGGCGATATGCGTAACGGCTTCATTTAGCGCTTTACCTAATTCTCGTACCCAATCAGTGTATACTTGCAATACTACAGGCACAGCAATTTGATCACCGATCGCTCGATTTTGTAATGCTGGCACTAAACCCGCCGTCACAGTAGAACTCTTCCCCACACCAGAAGGGCCATGAATCACAATCAACTTTTGATCAGCCCGGCTAATTCTGCCAATTAAGTTATTAATATCACGTTCTCGACCAGAAGCGGCAATTTCCAAAGCTACGCTGCTACTTCCTGATGGTGACATCAAGGCTGGGTTAGTTGCTTGTCTTTGAGGTTGCAGTCTTCCCGCCCCAATAAAAGCCCGAAAACCGTACTGTTGCTCGACAGAACGCCGTTTTTGGCGAATACAATAGGCTTCTAAATATCTGCCAGCTTCAAAATAAAGCGATCGCAATGTCCGTAACAGCCGAATATAACGATGGGCATCATATTGATGGGCGCTATTTTCTAACGCAGTAGTTAATTCTTTGGCAGCTTTATCTAAATATTCTCGTGCCACTGAATGCTCACCTAACTTTTGTTGAGCTTTGGCTAAAATTAAATAATATATCTGCGCTAACAGTAAGGGAAATAAGCAATCATGGGGGTTACTATCACTGTAATTTTCTGACTCAGCTAATTTCAATAGGGATACGTGCGCTAAAATACTCGCCTGTACCCACCGTGACTGCTGTAACGCCACCTGTGCTAAAAAACCGTAGTCACAAGCTAGTTGAATTTGACTACCATAAGTTTGATGCAATTCTAAGGCTTTTTGGGCGATCGTTTGTAATTCTGTCCAGGATTGCAGATGTTCTAAAACTTCGGCTAATTGTCCAATAAACTCAGCCGCAATATCCGGCCTACCCGCCGCCTGCAATACCTGCAAACATTCTTGCAAGTAGAATTTCGCTGCATCCCAATGACGGAGATGATCTAGTTGATTTTGCTCGGCTAGGCGACAGTAGCATAGACCAATGTAGTATAGCAGCACTCCCTGTCTGAGAATTGGGGAAGATGGAGGCGTGGGAGGAGTAGGGGAAGTAAAAACGTCCTGTTCTACCGCATCTGTGGGATCACCTATTTCTACCAAGTGTTGCCAAACTTGCAAACTTTGTTGAAAATGACTTAAGGCGTAGTTAATGCGATCGCTGACATAATCATCCAACCCAAAAACAAACTTTAAACTGGCATTTAATTCTGGTTCTAACGTGATGCCGCGATCATGCAACTCGGCAATGGCACAATGGAGTTCATCACTATGTTCCCAGACTTGTTCTAAAGTCGGATAGTCGTCTATAACTGGCGGTTTTGAGCTGGTCGTATCCTGGGGTAATATTTTGGCAAACAAAGAGTCAGTTTCTCGATGCAGAAATTGTAACAACTCTGGGGTCGTCATTTCCAACCGAATCGGGGTTGCTGCCCAGCTAGCAAAATCGGGCGCTAATCGGACTAATTTCTGCAAAACTGTTTCTGTCACCCAAAAAATCATCGGAAATGGGTGACGTTTGGGAAATTCATCTCGAATTTGATTAATTGACCTCAATAAGTCGTCAATTTCCTCGACGGTTTCTAAACCCAAAATCATCAAAGCTGATGGTGGTTCTGCATCAGCCAGTAAATTCAGATGGATAGTTGTATAGAGACTTCTGGTATTGTGAGGTAAGACGACCTTCTGGATAGGAATAGCGATCGCTAATTCATCGAGTCGTCGCAGGATACGCTCTTGCAAAACTCTGTAATTACACTGAACTAAAACCACGGAAAAATGACCGCTAGATAAAGCGATCGCTCGCCATAAACTCCGTACAGCACGTTCATTTGCGGCACGAATATCTGCTACTGGGTATCCTTCAGCCATGACTTGAATCTCTGTGTCTCTGCTAAAACTGGGTTGACAGCAAACCAAGCACCTTGATGATCCCGGTATTCAAACACAAACAAACTCCGCAACAATGTATGGTATTCAATATCACCTCTAACTTTTTGCTGTGCTACTACTTGAAAGATTAAATCCCACTCATGAGTATCAATGGCATTGGCACGATAATCCCGTTGTCTTTGAATCACCAACTCGACACACTCCCTTTCAAAGGGTGGATCTTGTTCTCGCAGACAGTCAAACAGCAACCCCAACAAATCCCGTACATGACCACCACTGATCAAGCACAATCGATCTAGTGTTTCTAAACTATCAAACACCTCTGTAATTAAGCCTAACCGATCGCTGGTGGCAATGTCAGGAAAAGCTCTAGCTAACACCATTTGCCGCATCAATGCCAATCCCTGAGCAAAAATTTCCCCAGAGCGCAGACGTACAGGTATCATGGGTAAAACCTTCGGTGCGACACCACCACCCAAGCGATGTTGCAATTCGGCGCTATCGTTGGAGAAGGTCAAGGCCAGTGGAATAGTATAAACTACATGACAGTTGAGTTTCCGTAACTGCTCACCCCGTTCTATAAATAAATATTCTGGCAGCGATCGCCCCGATGGTAAAGGGCGAATTGCCACTCGATCTAAATTATCGACAATTACCACTAACCCCTTTTTACCTTTAGCTTTGAGTTCTTGGTTAGCACGTTCGAGCAATTCTTGGTTAATCGACTGCAAAATATTCTGTGTACGCGGTTCGAGATAATCACGCAACCGCCGCCGTAACTGGGGACTTTCTTTAGTCTTGGCAGTAATTTTAGCAATGCCTACAGATAACTCAGCTTCCACACCCAAGTCAATAGGAGTTTGCAGAAAATCCACCACCTCTGTAAACAATTTAGTAAAGTAACTGGGTTTGAGGCGGATTTTGAGAGCTTCTAAATTTTCGCTCACTTGACCAGCGATCGCCAGTAAAATATCAGTCACATCCACATCAGCCATTTCTAAGACATGGGTGGACTCAAAATAGACTACCTGAAATTGTTGCTCCTCTAACTCAGCCTTGAGTCGTAATAACTCTGTAGATTTGCCACAACCAAGATGTCCTGTAAATAACTGACAAGTCGGAGATGCTGGCGATATCTTCGTAATTGTCCGCAGCAGGGCCTCAATAATTTTACCACCCCGTACTGAGGCAAAATCGATATAATAACGGCGATCGGTGGCATTTTCCACCATCAGAGGTCGGCTGGGATTACAAGCTTGATAAAATCTTTCTAAATCTAATGCCATAACAAATCTAATTTACAGGGGAATTGGTAATGGGTAATTGGTAATGGGTAATTGGTAAGATTACTACTGTTGTAATAGAGCTTTTTGAGTGCTGCCACAAGCTATGCTGCATGGCAAATTAGTGCTAATGTCAATAAAGACCAAATACTCATTTTATAGTCATCTATGAACTTTTAGTCCTTTGTGCTTGCAAACAGCACAACTTGCACAAAGTACTCAATGATTTAGAAATATTTCCGCCAGTTAAAATATCTGATTTGGCGATCAGACACAGTTATGATAGCTTTTACACAGTCAGCCACAACTATATAAATATAGCAAATTATCCAATATCCAACTCACCCATAACTGATACCAATTTCCTTTAAATGTGAAACTGTAGTAGAGACGTTGCAATGCAACGTCTCTACATAATTTGCAATGCAACGTCTCTACATAATTTATGTGTATCATGATTAACGTGAAATGGTATGAGCGATTTGCTCTTATAAATATTAGAAATATTTTCTTGATCAAAAGGTACTTTTAGGTACACTTTAATCTGATATTGGGTTGCGCTCCACCAACCTACAATTATTTGCTAAAACTGGGATTTAATGAATTTAGGTTTAAACTATAGCTATATATAGATTACCGACACCAGAGGAGTTAGTAGAACAAGAAAGAGAACGCGCCGAACGACTGGCACAGAGGTTGCGGGATTTGGGAATTAACCCTGATGAGATTTAGCAAATTGTCTAGTGTATGGACGTGTAACTGGATTATTGATTGTTAGTTGAGTGTAGTTTTATGGTTACTCAAACAATTCAAAACCCATCTGATGATGTTTCGTCTGTCGAAGTGCCATTTGTTGTTTTATACAACGTCAGTTGGCAAACATACCAATCGTTGTTAGCCGATATGGGAGAACATCGAGCAGCGCGACTTGCATATCATCATGGAGTTCTGGAAATTAAAATGCCATCAAAACTGCATGAACTCATCAATCGACTTTTAGAGCGCATCATCACTACCCTAACAGAAGAATTGGAGATGAATGTGTTAGCGCTTGGTTCGACAACCTTTGAGCAAGAGGAAATCGCACAAGGAGTTGAACCAGATTCTTGTTTTTATATTCAAAATGCTGAGTATGTCAATCTGGAAGATAACCAACCACCTACCAATTTACCACCCGACTTGGTCGTTGAAGTTGATATTACCAGCTCATCAAAATCGCGCTTAAGTATTTACAGAATTATGGGAGTTCCGGAAATCTGGCGCTACCATCGCCAAGGTTTAGTGATTTTGCAGTTACAAGCAGGGCAGTATGTAGAATGTGAATACAGTTTAGCCTTTCCGAAAGTGACAGGAGAATTTTTAAGAGTATTAGTAGAACAAGGCAAACAAGCCAAGAATCAAAACGCAGTTATGCAAACATTACGCAATTGGTTAAGTGAATAGTTTTAGAGGAGCGATCGCTTTCCTCTGGCTCGTGTTATTTTATCTTGTAGTCTAACAATTTATTGATGAGGAGGTAATCGAACGATGGCTACCGTCAATGAATATAGAGAATATATCCAAAAATTACTAAACGAACACGCCAAACTTGTATGGGATGAACGTATTCAAGCCCAAACAATTTTTGATGTGGAACATGACCACTATCAACTAGTCTATGTTGGTTGGCGCAATTCCAAACGGATATACGGTACAGTGCTTCACCTCGATATTATTAATGGCAAAATTTGGGTTCAGCAAGATGGTACAGAAGTGGGTATTGCCAATAAATTAGTTGCACTGGGAGTTCCTAAGCAAGATATTGTCTTAGGTTTTGATCCGCCAAAAATGCGTCACTATACTGATTTTGCCGTGGGATAATTAATTGTGAAAAATTGAGTGTTAGCATCAGTTGCTAATGATTGCACAGACGGATACAGCTACATCTGGAAATGCTATCGGGTAAATCGTCCCATCTATGAATGTAGATTTAACCCTATATTCTCCATCTTGGGGTTCACGAAATATTATCAGCTGTTTTGTCTTTAAGTTAACCACCCAGTATTCAGGGATGTTGACTTCAGCGTAGATTTTACTTTTAATCTCTAGGTCTTTTTCTAAGCTGGAATTGGCGTATTCAATTAGCCAAAAGATATTTTCTGGATAAGGGTGATGAGCTAAGTATGCACGCCCTAATCGTTGGACAATAGCAATATCAGGTTCAGGTTCGGAATTGTTTGGTAAGGTGATGGGTTTATCTAGACGAATCATTGCCAAATCACCGATTAATTTAATTAAATACTCTCCGGCTTCACTACTAAAATAGGCGTGGGGTTCTCCCTCTGGCGACATTTCGATAATTTCCCCTTTCAGTAGTTCTACCCGTCGATGATCTAAAATACCTGCCGCAATCATGCGATGATATTCGTCTATTGTCCATTTGGCTGTAGTTAGAGTCATAGCGATCGCTTTTTTCTGGCTCTACTGATCTTATCTCATGATAAATAGGGTGAGCGAAAGCTCACCCTATGGCAAATATACATACGGTTAAAATACCACCAAAATTAACGGAATTTATCAGGATTCAGGCGAGTCCGGACTTGATTGGGAGATTGGCGACGAATAGCTACACCATTTCTTAAGCTTCTGGCTGTGCCACCATCTCTGGGGTCGAGGTAAGGTTTAAGATCAATCCCGCGTTTGGATGAACTGACGCGATTATTACCATTACCTAAAAGGGTACGACCTAAGTTATAAAGATCATCACCGCTTCCTCTGTAAGTATTGACAGCGACAGTTTGATCCCCATTATCAGCCGCAACTAAGTTTTGAAAAACATTGTTACGTACAGTGTAGGGGTCTTTGCCACGGGGGACAGTCAAGACAATGCGACACTGAGAGTTAGCGTCAGTTGTCACACAAACAACGTTTTCCCTATTGAGAACAGATGTTTGCAGTTCTTGTAAGCCATCTGGACGATAGGATTCTAAGCGACTGGCAATAGTATTACAACGTAATTGGGGATTCCAGCCACCACCTAAAGCCGCAGGCGCAGCCCAAGGGAAATATTGCCCAGGTTGGCTTTGGGGTTGATACATCACGGTATATTGACCGTTATAATACTGACAGCTAAACCGAGCTATGCCGTCAATGGGTGCAGAGGTGGGTACACCATTATCGGTGGGATAGGGTGTGTTGGTGGAAGTTGATGAACCTGAAGGTACAGTGGGGACGACGACATTATCATCAATTTGGGCAAAGGCTGCGGAATTACCCAGGAAAAAAGCTAAACTCAGACTGCTAAAAACAGCAACTTTCCAACTTTTAGACAACATGAAGGCTCCTCAAATAGTCAGAAATTAGGGTATTGATAATTCAGTTGACGCAAAATTTTGTCTTTTGATTCATTCAGTGGGTTGTTTTTTTTCTGCTTGTTCTTTCTTCTCTTGTTCTTTTCTATCTTTGAGTAGCTTTTTCACTTTGGCTTTAATCTCTAGATGACGTTCTACACCTTCGTAGGCGTAACGGTTATAACTACTGCGAGAAATCAAGTTTTCCAGATAGGTGACTCGTTCATTACCGCCTGGGTGAGAAGATAACCAAGTGGGAGGCTTATATTTTTGTTGTTTTTCTAATGTCACCATGAGATTACGCAAACCATCAGCCGCATAACCACCAGCCACAATCAAACGTGTACCGAGAATATCGGCTTGTCGTTCCATATCACGGCTGTAGGTGAAGGCAAATAATTGACCAATAGTTCCCCCAAAAGGTAGATATTGAGTCACGTTAGAGATGAGATTACCTTGGGTAACTAATTGAAAACCGTGGGATAACACAACATGGGATAATTCGTGGCCAATTAATCCAGCTAATTCTGCTTCTGAGTTCGTTTTAGCGATCGCACCTGCATTGAGAAATATTTTCCCACCCGGCAGGGCAAAAGCATTCAAGTCCTCTTCAGGAATGACAAAAAATTCATATTTAAATTCCTTCCGTCCTGAAACATTGACTAGTTTTTGTCCAATTTCATTGACATAGGCTAAAACATTCTCATCCACAATCAAAGGTAGTTGTTTCTTGGCTTGTTTCGCTACCGATTCACCTACAGATCCTTCACCTTGTAATAGCAAGATGGTAGAATCAAGGGCAGAAAATGGCCCTAATAAACTGCCTGTGACGGCATACCCCAACGCACCTGTAATAATGTTGCTAATGACATTACCGCGAATTTCTGAGCGAATATAAGACTTGTAGCGTTTGAGATTGTCTTCGGCTAATTGGGTAAACTCTGGCGCTTGGGGATTTTTCGGGTTGAGAATGGCAAATTGTCTGGCGGCTAAAGATGCTTCCATCCATTTGTTGGCTTTAGCCAAGGCTGTAACTTTAGCTTTGATTAATTCTGGTTGATTGGGATACAGAGAAGATCCCCGTTCTAAAATTTCTAATGCTTCTTTGGTGCGATCATATTGTATGAGTACTTCAGCATAACGAATATGACCGGGAATAAATTCGGGATATTGTTCTACCAATAATTGCAGAGGTACTAAAGTCCTGGTTTGCAACTTGCTAGCTATCCCCGCCTCGGCTTCTCGCCAATAGACTTTCCCGGCTGGTGATAGTTGTGTGGGATCAGAAATAGCTGGTTTCCGTTCTGAGGATATACCTGTTTTGACAAAGGGTGCTTTGACTTCCCGGTAAATTTTTTCGGCTTCAGCAATGTTTCCTGCTAAGTACAGCTTATCTGCTTCGATGAATTTTTGCTGACGAGCAACTTCTTCTGGTGTGGGTGGTGGATCTTCTTCTGAGTCTGGCTTTTGGGGTTCTTTGGGTTGGTTGGGATCTGTCGCTTCTGGCGGTGGTGTTGACTCTGGTTGTGGTTGAGTTTGAGATGAGCGTTTGAGTGCATCCCGCAACTTTTGCTCTGAGGTTTCTGACTGGGGTGTGTTGCTTGGTTTAACAGCAGCTGGTGGTTCTTGGGCTGGTACGGGTGCTGTCGGTTGGGTGAGAATAATCACAAGCGATGTGCCAACTGACAATAGTATCCAGTTCAAAGTTAGCAGCAGAGACTTCGCGGTTCGTTTCATGCTGAGATTCACTTAATACAAAAGGCTCCTATATTTAGGGTATGAGTAACTAGCCTCATCCGCATAGGGCGATCGCTTTTGCTTTACAGTAACTATAAGAATGCAGTATTAGTAATAACACCGCACTAATGATGACATTGACATCACACACAAACCGTCTTTCATTCGTCGTGATTCAAGATTGACTCCAAAATTTCTGGCGTTAAACCTCTTTGGACGGCTCGTCTACCAATTTCATCCATTGTTTGTCTGAGCTTGTCAATAGCATCCTGCTTGCTTGTCATGGAAGACTTTAGTAACACTGCAATTCGGGCTTCAATTTGTTCCCGTTCGTCTTCAGTGGCATTGCGGTATGCCTCTGCTATCTCAGACGGAACTTTAATAGTAATTTCTTCTTTAGTAATCATAGTCTGTTTGCTTCCATAATTTCTCATCTTTAATTATGTTACTGCCTCGCTTTTTCTTCCCCTACACCCCCAGTTCTTAAAAACAGATTAATTGCTTGCTACACAGGCAAAATAATTGTGAAAGTAGATCCTTGATCTGCGCCGGCACTGGTAACGTGAATTGTGCCACCGTGTAATTCTACTAGATGACGAGCGATCGCTAAACCTAAGCCGATGCCATCTTGAGCATGAGTGCGTTGTGCTTGACGGTAGCGTTCAAATACGTGGGGTAAAAACTCTGGACTAATCCCTATACCTGTGTCTGTGACTGTGATGTGGGCTTGTGAGTCTTTGTGTAACAGTTCTACTTTGACTTTTCCCCCTGGGGGTGTGAACTTAATGGCGTTAGAAAGGAGATTTGCTAAAACTTGTAACAAACGATTGACATCACCAGTGATTGATAGAGTTGAATCATCTATGATGGATTCTAAATGAATATTTTTAGTATTGGCTGATGGATAAGCCGTCTCAATTGCTGCACCGATGATTGCTGACAGATTAACTGATAAGGATTCTAACTGTAACTTACCTCTGAGAATGCGGGATATATCTAATAAGTCTTCTAAAAGTTTTGACTGAGATTGTGCATTACGTTCAATGGTTTCCAAGGCACGATTAAAAGTGGCTTCATCAAACTGACGATTGCGGAGGAGTTGCGCCCAACCAAGAATAGCATTGAGTGGCGATCGCAAATCATGAGATACCATAGCGACAAACTCATCTTTGGTTTTGTTGGCAGCTTCAGCTTCTGCGCGGGCAATTTTTTCCAGTTGTAAAAGTTGGTTCCGTTCCGCTTCTAACTGTTTGCGCTCATCAATATCGGTACTTGTGCCAAACCACCGGAGTATTTGCCCTTGTTCATCTTTAATGGGTATAGCTCTTGCTAAATACCAGCGATAAATGCGATCGTGTTTTTGACAGCGTAGTTCTTGTTCGTAAATTTCTCCCGTCTGAAAGACTTGTGTCCATGCTTGCATCACTTTTTCTAGATCATCTGGATGAACGATTTTTTGCCAGCCAAAGCCTAATGCCTCCTCAAGTGTTAGTCCAGTATATTCACACCATTGTTGGTTGACATATTCACATTCACCATGACGATTTTTAATCCAAACGAGTTGGGGTATACCATTAGACAAATAGCGGTAACGTTCCTCACTTTCACGCAATGCGGCTTCTACCTGTTTACGTTGTGTTAAATCAAGGACAAAACAAACACTGTAGCCTACTTCTGCTCGTCCTTCAATTTGAGCAATGCCTAATAAAATCGGTATACGAGTACCATCTTTGCGAACATACTCTTTTTCAAAAGGAGTACAAACTCCTGAAGTTTGTAACTCTTGGATTTTTTGCTGGTCTAAGTCTTGGTATTCTGGAGGTGTTAACACATCCCAACGGATAATTCCTGCTTCTAATTCCGGACGAGAACGGCCGATAATTTCTAAAAAAGCATCATTGGCTTCATATATTCGCCCGCTAAAGTCACCAAAATATATCCCGACTATATTAGATTCAACAATCCGGCGGAATTTAGCTTCACTTTGACGTAATGCAGCTTCATTTAGTTTACGATCGCTAATATCTGTTGTACTACCAACTACCCGCACCGCCTGTCCATTTTGATCTCTGGTAATTACTCCCTGGTCTAAGACATACAGATATTGACTATTCTTGTGGCGTACTCGATACTCAAAAGCATAATTATTTTGATTCACAGGAATATTCTGGAATTGCTGCACTAAGAAATGTCTATCTTCTGGATGAACCTGTTCTTGCCACCATTGCAGCGTTGGTACAGTTTCTTCCAGAGAGTAGCCTAAAATCTTAGTCAGTCCCTCAGTTCTGGTGACGATATTTTTTTCCACATTCCAATCATAAATCAGTGCATTCACGGCAGCAGCAGCGAGACGAAAACGCTCATTACTAGCACGTAATTCTTCTTCCATCTGCTTACGTGCAGTGATATCAAAAGCTGTGCCAACTATTTGCTGTGGTGAACCATCACTATTTCTGGTGAAGATAGAACTGCGACTACAAAACCAATACCATTCTCCATTGGCGTGGCGCATCCGATACTCATGTTCTATGATGTCCCCATCCTCAGCCGATTTAAACCTCTGGCAGACATCAGGAAATTGAGCTAAATCTTCAGGGTGCATTAATTTGACTAGGAATTCTTTACCCCAGGTTTGTATATTTTGAGGAGAATAGCCAAGTAGTTTAGTTATTTGACCATTAATATAGACGTTCCGTTGCTCCTCTAAATCGTAAACGTACAAAATTCCTGGTGTTGTATCAGCAATACGAGCGATAAATTTTTGGCTTTCTCGCAGTTGTTCCTCACTGCGTTTGAGTTCTTTGCGTAACTGTGACTGAAGAATGGCTGAGTGAACAGTTGAGCGCAAACGTTCTGCCGTTGTTTGTCCTTTGACGAGGTAGTCATAGACACCACTTTTCATGGCTTGGACAGCGATCGCTTCATTCCCATAACCAGTTAACATAACTATTGCTGGCATAGTTTTCTTCACCAGCTCTTGTAACTCTGCCAAAAACTCTAACCCATCTTGGTCTGGTAACAAAAAGTCCAATAAAATCACATCAGGTGAAAATTCCCGACACAATTCTAACGCTTCTTCTCCTGATTCTCGTTCTAGAATCCTGTAGCAATTTTCTAGGTCTTGCTGGAGATAGCGGCGATACACCTGACGATCTTCAGGAGAATCATCAATAATTAAAACAGTTAGCGATTGCACCATGACTACTTGCTAACAGCATCAGGAAGAATCACGATATCTAACCAGTAAGTTAAAAAACTGTGAATAGTTTTCACCAACCGATTAATATCAATGGGTTTGACAATATAACTAGCCACACAGTATCTGTAGCATATTTCGATATCCTTGGGATTACAAGAAGTCGTGAGTACAATTACAGGAATATATTTCAGATCCTTATCCTGCTTCAGTTGAGCAAGAATTTCTCTACCATCAGTTCCTGGCAAGTTGAGATCAAGTAAAATAATTGCTGGACGTGGCACAGCTTGGTTATTGTTGTAAATCCCTTTATGGTAGAGAAAATCTAAAGCATCATCACCATCATGACAGCGAAAAATCGGGTTTAACACCACTTCTTTGTGCATAATTCGCCGCAAAGCTTCATAGTCTTCGTCACTATCTTCAATTATCAGCAAAGGTTGAGCAATATTACCAATCATGAATTTGTGGGAGTGAGAGAGATAAGTGCAGGGGTGCAGGGGTGCAGGGGAGAAGAAGAAATGCTAATGACCACTGACTAATGACTATTGACTATTGACTATTGACCATTGACTATTGACCATTGACTATTGACCATTGACTAATGACCATTGCCTATTCCAACGTGAAATAAAAAGTACTCCCTTCACCGTAGATAGACTCTAACCAAATTTTACCCCCATGTCGTTCGACTATTTTTTTAGCAATAGTGAGTCCTGCACCTGTCCCGCCACCATACTTGCTTGGCCCGTGCAAGCGTTTGAAGATGCGGAAAATTGCTTCAAAGTGTTTTTCTCGAATACCAATGCCATTGTCTCGGACGTAGAAGGTGGTTGTTGGGGATGGATGTTCTAGATAGCCAATTTCAATCCATTTTTGGGGTTTATCGTTGTATTTAATGGCGTTGGCTATCAGGTTGCTAAAGACCTCACCGATTTGGATGCGATCGCAATACACTGTAGGTAATGGTCGAGGAATTCTAATTTCTACTCCTGTTTCTTCAATTCGCCCACTCAACATATCTAGAATACGATGTACAATCTCGTTAAGATCAGTTTGCTGCATGAATAAATCAACTCGCCCCAATCGAGAAAAATGCAGCAACGAATCAATTAAATCTTCCATCCTTTGCGTTAGACGAATTAAGGTAACTAATTTTTCCTTACCTGGTTCATCAATAATTGTGCCGTAGTCTTCTATTAAGAAATTGGAATAATTGTGAATCCCCCGCAATGGTTCTTTTAAATCGTGAGAAGCAATGTAGGCAAAAGCATCTAATTCTTGATTACTGCGTTCTAATTCAATATTCAGTTGAGCTAGTTCATCGGCTTTCCGCAATACTACACCAATAATTGCATTTCTTAACTCCAGTGCTGCATTGACTTCAAAAGATTTCCAGGGAAGTGACTTCAACAATACTGTTTCTTTCCATAACTCAAAAGACTTGCGGGGTGATAAGCGAACTCCCCCGTTTGCCGTCACTTCTACCGGTTTATTTGGGTTCCCACCCCAATCTACAGTTCGCACTACCTCCGGACGAAACCACAAAACATAGTTTTTCTGACTTTTAGAAATAGAAAGTGCTATCAAACCACTAGCCACATCTCGCATTTTTTCTGCTGCTGGATAAACTTGTGCTAGAGACTCTGTATAGAAAATTTCGTCCTGGAGATTTTGACTAATCCATTCCACTAAATTCTGAATATCTGCTGTCGTAGGAGTTTGCCCCACAGGGTAATAATTACTATTAAAACAAACTACTGCTCCCTGTGCATTTACCAAGTTAAGTAGATTTGGTTCATAGTTAATTAAACCATCAATAAAGTTAGTTTCCCCTGACATGTACTCTATTAACTTACTCTGAACAGATTTTAAGTGAATTTTGGATTCTGTATATTCGCTATCTTCTTTATTGCTCATTTCCACAGAAGTCATTTGTCCCAAAAATTCACAAGCCGTACGAATTTCATAGGGAATATATTTTGGAACTTGATGATGGCAGGCAATTAGTCCCCATAATTTTTGATTTTTCATAATAGAAATCGACATAGAAGCTGTCACACCCATATTCTGCATATATTCAATGTGCAAAGGTGAGACGCTACGCAAAACTGCTCTACTTAAATCTAAAGGCTGATTATTTAAAGGATTACAGAGAGGAATCATTGCCACTGGTTGATAGTGTGCGTTGGGAATCAGCCTCAACCAATTTTGGCTATATAGCTGTCTGGCTTGTTGAGGAATATCAGAAGCCGGATAGTGTAACCCTAAATAAGATGTGAGATATTCTGGTTTTTCTTCAGCAATTACTTGACCATGCCAATTTTCATCAAATCGATAAATCATTACCCTGTCAAAACCAGTAATTTTTCGTACTTCTTGAGCTAGAGTTTGACTTAAGCCAATAACATTAGCTGCACCTTGTATTTTTGACATAGCTAGCTTTACTTGATGGTAAAACCTAAAAAAAGTATTATTCTTTTCCGATGAGCTAGGCTCTAACTCTAGAATTAAACATCCGTCAGAGCGATGCACAATTCCGTCAAAATATAAGGTATTATCAGCTATTTTGATACAAAACTCGATAGGATTAATGACTGGTAAATCTTCATGAGCTAAACAATCTTGTAGTAAATTAATTTGTTCTATTTCTAGTAAACAACTTAAATGTTGATCCAGTAGTTGTTCGGGATAAATACCAAAAAAATCAAAGGTATTATTACTAACTTGTAGTATGGTTAATTCTACCTCTTGCAATGCTAGCAGTACACCATGAGGCTGAATAGAGCCAGGAATATGAATTGGCTCTTTATTACAGTTACTAAGGTCAACTTGAAAGGGGATGGTTGTGTCGTTGGTGTTCACTTTTCAGTCCTCATGATTACACCCAAAGTAGAGACTGACTATAAATATACTTTCGCTATCATAATTCTATTGAAGTTCTGATAATTATTCACAGCAAATAGTTTACAGTCTCAGCATAACAATGAGTGCAGATATGAATAATTACATCTACACTCATGATTCTTGGTAACTAGCATGAGTAGGTTTAAATTCATTTAAACCTGTCATATTTGTGCGTAAATCTTTATTTATGACAATTTAAATAAACTTTAATTTTTATAAAGGCAAGTGAAGAGTCAATGGTCAATGGTCAATGGTCATTAGTCATTATTCTTATCTCACTGTCCCCTTGTCACGTCAGTCACCTCAACGGGGGAAACCCCCGCACGGTGCTGGCTCCCCTTGTCCTCTCACTCCCTCACTCCCTCACTCCCTCACTCATCACTCAGCACTCATCACTCTTTTGTTCCTGGTGCAAAACTAATTTGCTCAGATTGATAGGCGGGTGGTTCTACGTGAATGGAAATTCTGACGGGGCTGAAGCGTTCTTCTAGTCTGCTTTCTACTTCTTCAGTAATGCGGTGGGCTGTTTCTACGTCTGGTGCATCTACGATTAAGTGCATTTCCATGAAAACTTGACGACCGAGAATTCCCCGTGAGGCGATTTGATGACAATTAATTACCCCAGGTACAGAAACAGCGATCGCATGAATTGCTTCTGGTGCGATCGCCATTTGATCTACCAACCAAGGTAAATTATCTCGCAAAACTGACCAACCACTCCAAAATACCAACAATGCCACAGGAAATGCCAATACTATATCCAGCCATTGATAACCCAGCCAAACCCCAATCAAACCACCAATGACGGATATTGTCACCCAGACATCACTCATGGTATGTGTGGCATCAGCAATTAAAATTTGGCTATTTACTCGCTTACCTTCATTGCGTTCGTAAAAGGCGACAAAAATATTTATACCCAAGACAATCAATAATAACCACAACTCAGGCGGTGAAATTCTCACAGTTGCGCCACCTTTGAGAATACGCTCAATTGCTCCTTGAAGAATTTCAAAACAGGCGATTCCCAAAAATGCAGCAATTCCCAAAGCACCCACAGCTTCAAATTTATGGTGTCCGTAAGGATGCTCGCGATCTGGATAGGGAGAAGAAAACCTACTAGCAAATAATCCTAAAACATTGTTAGCACTATCTGTGACACTATGTAAGGCATCGGCTAGCAGACTGAGTGAACCTGTAAAGTATCCAACGAATGCTTTAAGTCCCATTACAAATAGATTGAGTAATAGGGTAATAATTAAAACTTTCCGTACTGCGGCACGGTTATCGTAAGCCATAGATATTTTTTAACATCAGGTTATATGAATTTTAAGTGTACTTCTAATATGAACGTGCAAACAAAATAAGTTGTATCAAAATCTTACGCAGTAAGGATTACCTCTAGCTATAAAGTTGTATAAATCACTGATTTTATTGAGATTATTTTTAATTAAAAATTGCTACAAGCTGGATAAATGTTAGTATTAGCTTTACAGGTTTTAGCACATTTTTAGCATTAGTCTGAGAGTAGGTTGGGTTGCGCTGCACTTAACCCAACATGGATCTTAAAAATTCAGTATGGATATTGGTGTTGGATTATGCAAAGCCTCCACTCAACCTACTAATTTTCAGCTTTTCTGCTTAACCGAGCAGTATTGCCACCCAACCAACTAATACTACTTTAATTTTGAATTAATAATTTTGAATTTTGAATTCCCCGAAGGGGTTGACCACCCTAATTTATGGTTTATTGGTTGAGTGCGTAAGTCCTACTAGTTATGGTTGTCGATTTTGTGTCATCATCACAGAGAATGAGATGTAGGGAATCACCAATAAACTGATGACAGCCATTGCTTCTACTCTTGCATCTATAGTTGGTCAAGAAAATATCGGTTACTTAGAAAAAAACCTCGAACTCTTTCAAGTTATAGCTTCTGGGAAACCTCCCAGTTGCATCGTCTATCCCCAAACTCCAGCACAGCTAGCCGCAGTCATTGCCACGGCTAACCAAAATAACTGGCGCGTCCTCTCTTGTGGAAGTAGAAGTAAAATCACTTGGGGAGGATTAACAAAAGATATTGATGTGGTGGTGAGTACAGAAAGGATCAATCAATTAATTGCACACGCCATTGGTGATTTGACGGTGACGGTGGAAGCGGGAATGAAATTTTCCCATCTTCAGCAGATTTTAGCAGATGCACGACAATTTCTCGCCCTTGATCCCTCTACACCAGAATCAGCAACCATTGGCGGGATTGTGGCTACGGCTGATACTAATTCTCTGCGACAACGTTATGGCAGTGTCCGTGACCAAGTTTTAGGTATTAGTTTTGTCCGTGCTGATGGTGAAATTGCTAAAGCTGGGGGACGGGTGGTAAAAAATGTTGCTGGATACGACTTGATGAAGTTATTTACAGGCTCGTATGGGACATTGGGAATTATTACTCAAGTAACTTTTCGTGTCTATCCTCTACAAGAAGCATCAGGAACGGTAGTATTAACTGGTGCAGCAGAATTAATATCGCAAGTTGCTAATACTTTACGTGGTTCAGCATTGACACCCACTCAAGCTGATTTAATTTCTCCTCAATTAGTGTCAAACTTAGGATTAGGTCAGGGTGTGGGATTAATTGCTCGGTTTCAAAGTATTAGTGAAAGTGTTAAGGAACAATCTCAGAGATTGAGGGAATGGGGAGAAAAGTTAGGTTTAACAGTGGCTATTTTTGCCGACACAGATGAAAGTCATTTATGGCAGAGATTGTCAAAACAAATACATTCTCCCGCTACAGAGTCTGTAATTACTTGCAAAGTAGGCATACTACCCACTGCGGCTGTCGAGATTTTGCAGCAAGTAGGAGTTGGGTTGATTCATCTTAGTAGTGGTCTAGGTGTGTTACAAGTAGAGGATGAAAAGCAGGTTGAGCGATCGCGATCGCACTGTCAATCTCACAAGGGTTTTTTAACAATTCTCCAAGCACCACTGGCGGTTAAACAACAGATAGATGTATGGGGATACACTGGCAATGCTTTGCCATTAATGCGGCAGATTAAACAACAGTTTGATAGCAAAAATATTTTAAATCCAGGTCGATTTATCAGTGGGATTTAAGCAATTAACTCAAGAGTGCAGCCAGGGAAAAAATGGATATGCAAGTTTCTGAAGATTCTCTTAATAATACTGCCAGTATCAAAAATTTACAGGGATTTGACGGGAATCATCCACCTGATCCAAAATTAATTGATAGTTGTGTCCATTGTGGATTTTGTTTATCAACTTGTCCTAGTTATCGAGTAATTGGCAAAGAGATGGATTCGCCCAGAGGACGGATCTATTTAATGGATGCAATTAATGAGGGTGAAATTGCTTTAAATACTGCCACAGTTGAGCATTTTGATTCTTGTTTGGGATGTCTTGCTTGTGTGACGACTTGTCCTTCTGGTGTGCAGTATGACAAGCTAATTTCTGCTACTCGCCATCAGGTAGAACGGAATTATTCTCGCAGTTTACCTGATAAATTAGTGCGTCAATTGATCTTCTCTCTCTTCCCCAACCCAGATATTTTACGTATTTTATTAATTCCTTTGTTATTTTATCAAAAATCAGGTATTTCTCAACTAGTTCGCGCTACAGGATTACTCAATTATATATCCCCAAGATTGGCAGCAATGGAATCAATTCTGCCACAAATTACTCTGAAAAGCTTTCAAGATAACCTACCAACAATTATCCCTGCCCAAGGCAAGCAACGTTATCGAGTCGGGATGATTTTAGGATGTGTACAACGGTTATTTTTCTCCCCAGTAAATGAAGCAACAGTGAGAGTTTTAACTGCCAATGGTTGTGAAGTTGTTATTCCTAAATCTCAAGGTTGTTGTGCCGCACTCCCCGAACACCAAGGACAAACAGCACAAGCCAAAGCGTTAGCTAGACAGATGATTGATAGCTTTGCTGATAGTGATGTGGATTATGTGATTATCAACGCTGCTGGTTGTGGTCATACTTTAAAAGAATACGGTCATATCTTAGAAAGTGACCCAGAATATCGAGAAAAAGCCCAAGATTTTGCGGCTAAAGTTAAAGATGCTCAAGAATTTTTAGCTACTGTTGGTTTAACAGCTAAACTTTCACCACTGACAGATCAACCTGTGAATTTAGTTTATCAAGATGCTTGTCATTTATTACATGGACAAAAAATTAGTGTCCAACCTCGTCAAGTGTTGCAGCAAATTCCCGGTGTGAAAATTAAAGAACCATTAGATGCGGCTTTATGTTGTGGTAGTGCTGGGGTTTATAATATGCTGCAACCGGAAGTGGCTGAAGAATTGGGTCAGCAAAAAGTCACGAATTTATTAAACACTGGTGCTGAATTAATCGCTTCTCCTAATCCCGGTTGTGCTTTACAAATCACCAAGCATTTACAGTTACAGGGTAAGAAAATTTCTGTGTTGCATCCTATGGAATTGTTAGATTATGCAATTCGTGGTGTGAAGTTATAGCGGTTTTCGCTCACTGGATCTCCCAAAGCTTTTTAAGCTATGGAAAAAAAGTAGGAAATCAAAACAAAAGATTAAATTGCTTCTAAACTTTTCACGTTGGCTACCCAAACGGCTTATGATCTAGGACTGTCTTATAATCAGATTTTCATGCTTAGATTTTTAATCCCTCCTATTGGTGAGAAACCCAACAGGAAATCGGCTTTATTATGGTTAACTCTCAGCCTAATATTTGTAGTATATTACAGTCTTTTAGGACTACAAAGAGCATTCAAAAGTGAGTATGTTGCTCAGGATGATGCAAGAGTATATGTATTTTGGATGCAGCAATTTGTAGATCCAGAATTATTCCCTCATGATTTAATAGCAAATTATTTTAAATCAATTACGCCATTAGGATTTGCAACTTTTTACAAACTAATGGCTAGTATAGGAGTTCATCCTCTATTTTTAAGTAAAATCTTACCCATCTGTTTGGGTTTGATTATCACTATCTACTGTTTTTGGCTTTGCCTCGAAATTTTTCCCATACCTATTGCTGGGTTTATTAGCACTTTACTGTTAAATCAAAGTCTCTGGTTCAAAAGTGACTTAGTTTCTGCCACACCCAAAGCTTTTGTATATCCCTTACTACTGGCATTCTTGTACTATTTTCTGCGTCAGTCATGGCTAATTATTTATCTAATAATTGTCCTGCAAGGACTTTTCTATCCTCCATTATTATTTATTTCTTTAGGAATCTTACTCATTCATTTGCGGCGTAATTATGTTTGGCTAGTAGTTATTCTAGGATTGGGATTTTTAGTGATGTTACCTTATGCTTTGACTTCTTCAGAATTTGGGCCGGTAGTGACTGCCTCTCAAGCTAGGACAATGCCAGAATTATGGACAGGAGGACGACATCCATTTTTTGACAGTAATCCTTGGCAATTTTGGCTGATTGGACAACATAGTGGTATAATACCGCCGTTAATGCCACCGCTAATTTGGATTGGTTTGTTGTTACCAATACTGCTGCGAAATGGATTTCAATTCTCGTTAGTTAGTCTATTAACAATTCAAGTTAAAATATTACAGCAAATTATCATAGTCTCTTTATATTTATTTTTTGCAGCCCATGCCGTGCTGTTAAAGCTGTTTTTTCCTACTCGTTATACAATTCATAGTCTACGAATTGTTATGGCTATTGCAGCTGGTATTACTGTAACTTTAATTTTAGACAAGTTTTTTCATATTTATCAGGAAAAACACAATTTATGGCAATTAATCTTAGCAGCTACTTTAGTTTTTGTCCTCCTTTTCTACCCCAATCTCTCAGACCATTTCCCCATAACCGATTACCGACAATCTGGAGAATCAGCTTTATATAAATTTCTCCAACAGCAACCTAAAAATAGTTTAATTGCCACTCTTTCAGATGAGGCTGATAATATCCCAACTTTTGGGAAAAGGTCTATTTTGATAGGCAGAGAATACGCACTTCCTTTCCATCTTGGTTACTACTCCCAGATTCGTCAACGTACTACTGATTTAATTCAGGCTCAATACAGTCAGAACTTAGAACCAGCAAAAAGATTAATTCAAATATATAAAGTAAATTTATGGTTGGTGGAACATACAGCTTTTAAGCCAGAGTATTTAACTCAAAAAACCTGGCTGAGAAGTTTTCACCCAGCTTTTACAAAAGCTTTAAATAGCTTGGAACAAGGCATTACTCCAGCATTAGCAAAGTTAACGAAAAAATGCTCGATTTTAGAAACTGAGAAATTTTCTCTATTAAAAGCAGACTGTATTACAAATTCTCCCCAGTCATAAACGGAGTTTGAGCAAATTACCAACAACATTTCCAGCAGATGATTCCTCAAGCTACAGCAGATTTTAGCCTAGCTGTGCTTGGTGTTTTGGTGCAGCAAGTATCTGTGACAGTGGAGGCGATCGCTCATACAATCAATGCTGATGAGTATGATGTGGAGGAAGTCTTAGAAGATTGGGTAGAGTTCTTGCAACAGCAACAAATCGCAGGGGAAACTCATTACAGCCTGTATCATGCCAGTTTTCGCCACTGGTGTCAAAATCAGCTGTAGGGGGCAGGAGGTTGATTTTGTGGTAGGGTTTGTAGTGAAAGCGCACATAGTTCACGATCCCAGCTGACTAAACAAGTCGGCTAACACCACATTAGAAAACAAAAAACCATTGGGATCATGCAACTGCAACCTTTCATCGACAACTTGCACCCATCTTTTAGCAAAATAGGGTTGTAAACATTGGCGAATTTTAGCTACTTTCTCCTGTCCAAACTTTTCTCTGAGTGCTGGTAAACTCACCCCTTCTGCTAAACGTAACCCCAGCATTAATGTTTCTAACAATACATCTGCTTGTGGTGTGATCTCCCAATCAATTACACCATGATTAGCAATTAATTCTTGCACCCATTGATAATATTCCTTAGTCTTGCGGGGACGAGTGAAACGCTTACCATCTATGTAACTAGCTGCACCCATGCCAAAACCATAATAAGGGCGGTTTTCCCAATAAACGCGGTTATGCTGACACTGGTGTCCTGGTTGGGCATAGTTAGAAATTTCGTAATGTTCATAACCGGCATTATGTAAAACCTGTTGTCCCATTTGGTACATTTTTACCGTGGCTTCATCCGTAGGTAAGGGCGTGTCACCGGGCTTGTAATAGCGACCAAAAGCTGTTCCTGGCTCAATGGTCAGGTCATAGATAGAGATGTGAGTGGGAGCAATTTTAACTGCTGTGTCTAAGGAATCTTGCCATTGATCTAAAGACTGATGCGGCAATCCAGAAATTAAGTCTATGCTAAATTCGGGAATCTCGACTTGGTGAATCAAATCTACAGCTGAGAATATATCTTTAACCGAGTGCGATCGCCCAGCTATTGTGAGTAATTCTTCTTGAAACGCTTGTACACCCAAACTTACCCGGTTGACACCGACGCTACAATATCCCTTGATATGTGCTAAATCAAAGGTTCCCGGATCAATCTCCATAGAAATTTCTGCACCAGAGGCAATCCCAAAACGCTTTTCTAATACTTCCAGTATCCGTTGTAATTGCTCTATGGATAATAGCGAAGGTGTCCCACCACCAAAAAAAACTGTCTTCAGAGGTTGGTTAAAGGTTGGTGTAACCGCAATTTCTTGGCATAGGACATCAACATACTGAGAGATAGTAGCAGATGTTTCCCCCCGCAGGCGATCGCCTACAACAGATACAGGAAAATCACAATAAAAGCACCGCCGTCGGCAAAAGGGAATGTGTACATAAGCAGAACTAGCCATGTCACCAACAGTAACTTTTTGCATATTTGTGAACAACAATAAACTTAATTAACGGAAAATTGGATTTGTAGTTATTGGTCAATAGTCAATAGTCAATAGTCATTAGTCATTAGTCAATGGTCATTAGTCATTATTCTTATCTCACTGTCCCCTTGTCACGCCAGTCACCTCAACGGGGGAAACCCCCGCACGGTGCTGGCTCCCCTTGTCCTCTCACTCCCTCACTCAGCACGGGCTAAACGCCCCGCTTCCGCTAACAGCACTCCCTCACTCCCCCACCAAAATTATGAGAAATATTAAGCAAAAACACATTAGTTATAATGTTTGCAGATATTGCCTGCATAAAACCCTAGTCTAAGTCAATATAGTTAGTCTCTCTGACCGATGAAATTAAAAATACTTGACTTTATCGGGTAAAACAGTCGCAGGAAACAACACAACCATGCTTGATGCCATTATTATTCTTTCATTCATCCTGGCAGCAGCAGGAATCGGGTTCTACACCACCGAACTACTACCCAATGGTACGCTAGACAGGGTGACGAATCTGGAAGCTCTACGCTTAACTTTTGCTGTCTTTGCTGCCATTATTGGTGGGGCGATCGGATTGAGTTTTCAAACTACATATCGGCGTTTAGAAACCCAAGTCCGAGAAATGCCCCTAGAGGTGATTTTAACCCGTGCCATTGGCTTAGTGATTGGCCTATTAGTAGCCAACCTCATGCTAGCACCGCTATTTTTGTTACCAATCCCGGCAGATTTTAGTTTTATTAAACCACTGGTAGCCGTAGTTGGTAGTATTATTCTTGCCGTTACAGGTATGAATTTAGCTGACACTCACGGACGTGGTTTATTAAGATTTATTAATCCCAACACTGTGGAATCAATGGTAGTGGAAGGGACATTGAAACCAGCCAATACCAAAGTTTTGGACACTAGTTGTATTATCGATGGGCGCATTGAAACGCTGCTAGAAACTGGATTTTTGGAAGGACAAATCATCGTCCCCCAGTTTGTCTTGCAGGAACTGCAACAGGTAGCTGACGCTAGCAAAGACCAAAAACGAGTGCGGGGAAGACGAGGATTAGAAATTCTCAACCGAGTCAGAGAAAATTACCCAGATCGGATTTTAATCAACGCATCCGACTACGAGGATATTGCCACAGTCGATGCTAAATTGGTGCGTTTTGCTCAAGAAATTAACGGCACACTGCTCACCAACGACTACAATTTATCAAAAGTTGCCAGTGTGCAAAAAGTGCCTGTTTTAAATGTTAACGACTTAGTAAACGCCGTCCGTCCTACTTATTTACCTGGGGACTACCTCGACTTGAAAATTCTCAAAGAAGGTAAAGAACCCAGCCAAGGTATCGGCTATCTCGATGATGGCACAATGGTTGTCGTGGAAGAAGGTAGCAGTTATGTGGGTGGTGAACTGCGAGTGGTAGTTACCAGTGCTTTGCAAACCTCCGCCGGACGCATGATTTTTGCCAAACCCCAAGCTTCAGCCTTGGCGTGAGGGAAATGTCTGGTACAAATAGAGTTAAGTTATGCGATCGGTGTAGCCAAGCTGCACCGATTTTGTATAGGGTGAAATACGAAGATGGGGGTAATTGGATTTTCGTCTGCCCTCAATGTTGGACTGGTGTCAGCGAGAATAACCCCTTTTACGTTTACGGTGGAACATGGAAAGCCGTCAAGAATAGGAAGAAGCGCAAAGGCTGATGAAAGAGAGCAACAATTCAACAACTCAGACCTTCACCTGGAATAACGCTACAACCAGTATTGGGATCAAAGTAACCACCGTTCTCTAAAATATCACCAAAAGGTGTTCGCCGTCCGGGGGTTGATGAGCTTTGATTAGGTCTAAGTATGTTTCCTTGGACTCTTGGGTTCCCTTCATAACCCCAGTCACCAGTATTTACATCCAGCCAATAGCGACCAGACGGAATACTATAACCTAGAAGTCTCTCTAAATTATACAGCTTTTGCCCTTGAAACAGTTCTCCATTAATTACCACCCATCCTTGTGCTGTAGCGGTTAAGCTCAAAGGCCCAATCAGAGAGCAGATAGAAAGCACAGTAGCCAAGATTAGTTTTTTCATAATCCATCATTCCCTTTTCTTCATCAATTTTGCTGATTTGCAGTTAGATTTACTGAGCTTGCTTTGTCTTGACAAGGTATTTCTACTTTTTCTAACGAAGACTCCAGGCAAAATATTCCCAGAGTAGTAATTAAACATTGCATAAAATTTCATGGGTAAACCTACTAAAGAGATAGCAGCTGACATCAATAGGTAATGAATAGATGCAAGCTGCTTAACATCTCAATTACTCAATGAGGTTGTCAAAATTATGAAGATGAGAGCTACATTATCAGCTCGGTTTTTGTTGATGTTGAGTCTGACTATTCCGGCTGTCATGCTATCTACAATAGCTGGAGCCAAAGCTCAAGAAGCGTCACCTGGGCAGGTTAATTTGCGTCAAAGTCAACCTTTCATTCAAGATAGTTTCCGCCGTGATACTCTCTTGGATTTGCATAAATCACCAATATTTAATACCGATGGTGGGACTGGAAAGGAAGCCTCTGATAAAGGTAAGGATGCTTCTGATAAAGGTTCCGATAATAAAGAAGCTTGTGATAATCCCTGCGGTGGATTTTTCAATTATAAAGACCGCTATATTTTACCAGCAGATAGTTTACAAGCTCCTGTACAACTCCAGAATATTCGTTCTAAATCTCTGCTCAAAGGTAATAGTCCGATTTTCTAGAATGTCAGTTTTGTAGTTTAGGGGCTAGCCTCTAGCCTCTAGTTTCTAGCCCCTTTTCCCAGATAATAAAACAATGGACTTGATAATTGTAGGCGATCAGAGCGATCGCTTTTGTACGGAAGTTCTCGATTTAGTACAACAAATAGGCTACACTGCGGACATTTTAAATATCTATGATGCGGCTAGGTTATTCTCGGTTGGTGTGGAAGATGGACAAGTTTGTGTCACCCCCGATATCCCACTTTTACTAAGAATCCAACCACCATCTACTATTCGCAAAAGTTTTGATGATTCATTCATGTATGGTGAATGTTTATCAACTTTATGGGCAGCTGCTACCCTGAATAAATCCACAGTCATTAATCGCCCTACAGCTAATGGGATTTGGGGTAAAACCTCCTACTCTTCTGTGTTAACAGCGATGCGTGGGGGTTGGCGTGACAACGACATTGAGTTATTTTCCTCACAAATACTCTTACCCGCAACCCAAAAACTCAATCAACAATGGTATGTGCAAGATTTATCCACATACAACACCACCGCTTACCCGAATATTCCTCCTGGAGAAGGCGCTTATCGGGGACGTTGGGCAGATTTTGATCCTGGTTATGAAGTTGTTGTGGTTTTAGATAATCAAGCCTGGCGTTCTACCAATGTTCCTCTCGAACATTTATTACTAGAAGAAAAAAGTATTTCCCTAATTAGAAATTTAGATTTGACCTTTGCTACTGTCACTTGGAGCATTTCGGAAAACTTAGAAGATGCAACTCTAGCACGGATTGATCCCTTTCCGATGATGGAGCAAATTCAGTTTGTTTGGCCTGTGCTTGCGCCTGCACTTTTGGAGGTTTTGTTCTCATGATTTACGTCATTGGTATTGACTCAGACCGCACTTTTCGTCATTTCGTTCGTGAAACAACCAAGCGCAGTATCGCAGTTCAAGCAATTAACCTCCGTGATGTCATTCTCACTGGAGATTGGCGACTGGCGCTACCTGATGATGGGTTGAGTTGGTTGAGTGTGGGGGATAAAAAATATCAATTAGATCCCCACGCCGCTTATTATTGCCGAATTATTGATCTCTCTACCGTCCAATCAGACATGGCTTTAGCAATGCGTTGGCGGAGTTTATTAGCTGCACTTTGTTCTTGGTTAGAACATATTCCCGGAGTCGTGATTAATCGTCCTGGTGGGCGTGCTGATAATTTTTCTAAACCATTACATGAATATTCTTTGCAATCTTGGGGCTTTAATGTTCCCGCTAGTCTGACTAGTTCTGATGGGGAACTTTTAGCCGCTTTTGCTAGTGTTGGTAAAACTGTCGTTAAACCAGCATCGGGTATTCGGGCTGATAGTCGCCTAGTTACAGCCGAAGAATTTGTAGATTTTCACCCATCCCAAGGGCCAGTACATCTACAAAGATATGTTTCTGGGGCTGATGTCCGCGCTCATGTTGTGGGTGATCAAGTTCATGCGGAAATTATTAATTGTCCTCAAGTAGATTATCGCCGTTCTTATGAAGAAGCAAAATATTCTCCTTGGCAATTACCAGAGTCTTTATCTCAACAAATTATTGCGGCTACGGCTGCTTTTGGTTTACAGTTTGCTGGCTGGGATTTTAAGGTGACAGAAGACCATCAATACTGGTGTTTAGAAGCAAATCCTATGCCAGGATATGATGGTTATGATATTCGAGATCAGGGACGAATTACTGATTCGTTGTTAGCCTTGCTCACTCAACAAAATCCATCTGTAAAACAATTTTATCATGGTGGCATACTGTCAGCAGAAATCATCACCACAGAACAATGTGCTGAAGTTTATTCTACAATTCAAGACTTAAAAGAACATTGGCTTTCTAGAGGACAAGAGCCATCGGCTTTTTTCACATTGGGAACAGCAGCATATTTAGACTTTTTAAATATATCTAACTTTTCTGGTGATTATTACCCAAGAGCAAAACAATACAATTCTTTGTTGCAACAACATTTTGCTTGGCTGTATGAATTAGTCAGAAATTCTTTAGAAAAACAACTACAAGCCCCAGTTAGTTATCATGATGACTTTGCCTTACCAGGATTTCATATTTGGCAAACACCAGCTATTTTTACTAAGTCTACAGCATCAGTTCACTTTGATTTACAGTACCAAAATCTGAATTGGCAAAATAAAGACACAATAGATTTCCGTCAGACAATTTCTTTTACTTTACCCATTAAATTACCTCATTTGGGTGGGGGACTGAATGTTTGGGATTTAACTTATGAGGAATTGACCAACAGTCGTGATCCCCATGATTTAGGTGATATTGAGGTGATGCAGCGCTTGAGAAACAAGACTTTTCATCCCTATACTGTGGGAAATATTGTCCTGCATGGTGGACACTCACTACATCAAATTGGGGCGATCGCTAAAGTTTATCCAGATGATGAGAGAATTACCTTACAAGGTCATGGGGTATACCACAACGGTAGATGGTTACTTTATTGGTAAGAATGAGCAATGGGGGCTGTGAGTGTCTCTTTTATCAAAAAAATTTACACTTGTTAGCAGCTCCCCACTCCCAGCAGATGATTATCTTAACGTGAATTCGACAAGCAGTCCTTAAGCAATAACCAGGATGTCATTGGCTGTTAAGGCTGGAGCAACGATGAGGCTAGCAATTTGCTGTTGTGCCGCAGCACCAGTACCATCAACGTCAAAGAACAATCCACCCGTCACAGAATTATAGATAAAGCGTTGAGAAGCGGTTGTTGCAGAGATACCCACAAAGAACTGAAGACCTGGAAGTACACCAGCTGTTAAACCACCACCAAAACCAGAGGCAGAAACCCCAATCTTATCAGCACCAGGAGTAAAATCAGTGATGATATCTAAACCTTCCCCAGGATTTAAGAAGGTGAACTGATCGTTGCCAGCACCGCCAATTAAAACATCAGCACCACTACCACCGATAAGATTATCATTACCAGCGTCACCTAATAAGACATCACTGCCAGCACCGCCCTTAAGAACGTTGTTGCCAGCATTGCCACTAATACTGTCATTCTGAGCAGTACCTGTGACATTCTCGAAATTGTTGACGGTGAAGCTGAGGTTAGTGTTAACGCCACCAATCAGCACATTGTTTGCTGTCAAGCTGTTGGTTGCCAGATTGGCAGTGATGCTTGTGTTCCCAGTAGCTGTGGAGGAGTCAATTGTATCGCCCAGTAGGACGGAAGCAGTGATGATTTCAATCCCATTCAACTGGTCAGTACCAAATCCACCTGCTTTGGTGACAGTACCTGTGGGGCCAAGAACGATGGTTTGTCCTAGCGCACTGTAATTGGCAGTGTCAGTACCGACATCGCCGTTGATGGTGTCATTACCTTTACTACCACCAAACACATCATTACCTGCACCACCACTAAGAACGTTGTTAGCCGTATTGCCGGTAATGCTGTCATTGCGAGCTGTACCTGTGACATTCTCAAAACCACTGACGGTGAAGCTGAGGTTAGTGTTAAAGCCACCAATCAGCACATTGTTTGCTATCAAGCTGTTGGTTCCCAGATTGGCAGTAATGGTTGTGTTCCCGGTGGCTGTGGAGGAATCAATCGTATCGTTCAGCAGGTTAGAAGCGATGATGGTTTCGACTCCATTCAATTGGTCAGTACCAAATCCACCTGCTTTGACAACAGTACCTGTGGGGCCGAGAACGATGGATGTTCCCAGTCCACTGTAGTTGGCGGTATCAATGCCGGCATCACCGTTAAGGGTGTCATTGCCTTTGCTACCACGCAACACATCATTGCCACCACCACCACTGAGAATGTTGTTGCCACTATTACCAGTCAGGTTGTCACCACCAGCAGTACCGATGACATTCTCAAAGTTATTGACGGTGAAGTTGAGGTTAACAGCCACACCACCAATTACCACATTGTTGACAATCAAGCTATTGATACCTAGATTGGCAGTAATTGTGGTGTTACCAGTTGCTGTGGAAGAATTAATCGTATCGCCCAGTAGGACAGAAGCGGTGATGATTTCAATCCCATTCAACTGGTCAGTACCAAATCCACCTGCTTTGACAACAGTACCTGTGGGGCCGAGAACAATGGTTTGTCCTAGCGCACTGTAGTTAGCGGTGTCAGTACCTGCATCGCCGTTGATGGTATCATTGCCTTTGCTACCACCAAACACATCGTTACCAGCACCGCCTTTAAGAATGTTGTTGCCACTATTACCAGTAATGCTGTCATTCTGAGCAGTACCGATGACATTCTCAAAGTTATTGACGGTGAAACTAAGGTTAGTGTTAAAGCCACCAATCAGCACATTGTTTGCTATCAAGCTGTTGGTTCCCAGATTGGCCGTGATGCTTGTGTTACCAGTTGCTGTGGAGGAATCAATTGTATCGCCCAGTAGCAGAGAAGCGGTAATGATTTCAATCCCATTCAATTGGTCAGTACCAAATCCACCTGCTTTGACAACAGTACCTGTGGGGCCGAGAACAATGGTTTGTCCTAGCGCACTGTAGTTGGCAGTGTCAGTACCTGCATCGCCGTTGATGGTATCATTGCCTCTGCTACCACCAAACACATCGTTACCAGCACCTCCACTCAGGATGTTGTTAGCGTTGTTGCCAGTAATACTGTCGTTTTGAGCTGTGCCTCTGACGTTTTCAAAACTACTAACAGTGAAGTTGAGAGTTCCTAAACCAGGAACATTGTTAACAATCAGAGAATTAGCCAGTAAATTTACTGTTACTGAGGTTGGACTGGTGGCATCAGAAGCATCAATCCAGTCGTTGAGTGATGAAGTTGCAAAAATTCTCTCGACTTGAACCAGTTGGTCTGTCCCAAAGCCAATGCCTTTGGTGACGGTTCCAGTGGACTTCAAGGTGATTGCTTGGCCTAAAGCACTGTAATCGGCTGTGTCAATCCCACTTTCACCATTGAGTAAGCTGCTGCCACTGGCATCTAAGACGAAAAAGTAATCATCCCCAGTGCCACCGATGAGGGTATCACTGCCAGCATCATTAAACAGAATGTCGTTGCCGCTTTCGCCGAAGAGAAGATCGTTACCAGTTCCACCAAGTAAGATATCATTGCCATTGCCGCCAAAAAGGAAGTCATTGCCGCCTTGGCCAAATAGGAAATCGTTCCCATCCAGTCCAAAAATAAAATCATGAGTGGCTTTACCAATCAAAACATCATTACCAGCAGTGCCAATAATGATGTGAAATAGCTTTTTAACAAAAGTAGCATTGGCTACCTGGGCATCAGTCTTTGAAGAAGTTAAAAGTACATCACTTGAAGACAGTGACTGACTAGCAGTCAAAAATTCCTCGAAAGCAACTGGATCATTTGCTACATCAGGAGCAAACTTGATAACAAAATCATTAAGTGTATCGCTAGTGGTGGCAATAACTTCGGCTGGCGGGTTAGCCAACTGAATTGATTCCACAAAAGCTGCATCAGTGAACAAACGGACGAAATCAGTAGCAACTACCTTTCCTGAAAGTAATTCCTCATTCAAAGTATCAAGGTTGAATTCAGGTGAGGGTTTAATGTCCACAATGGTGGGGTCTGTAACAAACTCATCTGCCACTGGTTGAAGAGATGTAGTCATGTACTGTGATTTTCCTTCCGTTAAATATTTGCCTGGACTTTGACTTCCGACAAAGTGCTTAGACAAATATAAATAAAACATTAAATTGTTTATCTTGAACGTTTCCTAGAACACATTGAATATGAAGTTTTTGTAAAGTGATGTACTTTTAACATATAATTTCCTTGTTCTGGCTGGATTTAGAGGAATTTGCCTACCTCAAAGTTATGCAAAAATGTAATTTATGTTGTTTCGGCACTGATATGAAATTGGGTTCCGCAGATTATGTTGAGTTGCGCAAAGCCTCCAACGCCACTTGCTACAACGCGGGAAACCCGATGCCAGTTTGCACAAGTCGAGCCACTGAGGTCTTGGGGGTTTCCCCCATGAGCAAGTGGCGTTGGAAACCCGCCCATGCAACTGGCTCCGCAACGCAGTGGCTTTCCAACCTACTAATACTACTCAGTGGTGATGATTTTTTGATGATACAGCAGCTTAGATTGAGTAACTTAGCCTAAATACTGTTGGATTTGTTGTGTCAGATAAGTTTTGATTAAATCGAATGTCTCTAGAGGAAGACCAACCGTACCTAACGCAACAAGGAGACTCAAAGTTCCTAAAATTAATGCTAGGGTGCGACCAAAACAGCCAGGATTAATTTCCAAAAATCCTAGTTTTATCTGTCCTAAAACAGAAATTACTAGAAAAACTATACCCGCTATTAATAAATAATTAGTTAAGTCTGAATTTATCATCTATTGTTATAGAGTCCCATTATTTGAATTTTAGCAGAATGAGATGGCGATCGCCCAACTCAGATTACAATTGGACATTTACTATATTTTGGTCAAACTTCACCCTGTTTACTTAGCCATGACTTGATCCCGTCTATATTGGCAAAACTCAAATATCTCAAATTTTATCACTACTACACTAGACTTTTGCTTCACCTCTAGATTAAACTACACTAATAAGGTAGGAATAGTGTATTTTATGCAAACCGTCGAAAAAGTTAATCAGCAACCTCATCTAGCAGCAGACAGCATCCAGGAACAGTTACAACAAACTGCATCCGGAGACTTGAACACAAACGTTTTTAAAAAACTCAGAGGTGGTTTTTTTCTAGTATTGGGATATCTATTATCTCCCTTGTGCTGGTGGAATGATTTGTTGTTTAATTTGCCAATCGCCTACGGTTTTGGTTATCTATGTAGTCTATTTTCTCCTAACTTATTTATGCCTTGTGCAATTGTGGGTTACTGGCTCTCAAATGTGATTGGTATTCTGCTAATGCAATTTGGTTCTCAGGATATTTTTCAAAAAACATCCAAAGAGCGTAACCTCAAGAAAGAATTATTTTCTGGTTTGATATCTTCAACTGTTTATACTTTGGTAATTATTGCATTAGTTCAGTTGCAGATTATTGACACACCTGATTTATTTCCTCGATAGTCAATGGTCAATGGTCAATGGTCATTAGTCATTTGTATTTTAGGGTGGGCAATGCCTACCCTTTTATTTTACAAGACTTGATGGATGTTCTCATCTATGGGGAGCAGAGAAACAAAAAAATTGCATAAGTTTTGAGATTAGTTCTGTTAAGTAACTAATTAGACTTAACTATATTAAAGGAAAAATCTATGCAGCTTACAACTTTGCTCAATTCTATATTTATCGTAGCGTCTCTGGCTTTAATACAAGGCATTGCTGATGCTCAAACAGCTACAAATAACATCAGCAAGACAACTCAAACTAACATAGGACAATCAGGTTGCATACTAAACTGTCGTTAAACTAGCCTGAGTTGCCAAGGCGATCGCCTGTGGTAAGATACGGTGTTCCTGAACTTGAATTCTGGCGTGGAGTGTTTCTGCTGTATCATCTGGCAAGATAGGTACAGCCGCTTGCATTAATATCAAACCGCTATCTACTTCTAAACATACTAGATGCACTGTACAGCCAGTAATTTTTACCCCAGCTTGTAAAGCTTGTTCGACAGCATGAAGACCTTTGAAGCTGGGTAATAAACTGGGATGGATATTGAGAATTCTATTGGGAAAAGCTGCGATAAATACTGATGTGACTACCCGCATCCAACCAGCTAAAACTACCAGATCGACATCATATGCTTGCAGAGTTTGCACAATCTTTCTGTCGAAAGCTTGGCGATTGTTGTATTCTCGGTGATTCAACAAAACTGCATCAATACCTCTATTAGCTGCTTTTGTGGCTACTTTTGCTGTAGGATTATTATAAATTAAAACTTGTATTTGGGCATTAAGTTGCTTGTCGGCGATCGCTTGAGCAACTGCCTCAAAATTGCTACCACTACCAGAAGCCAATATCCCCAATTTCCAAGGTTTGCCATCATAAAATTGATGAGTATTCATGCTAGGAGAAACAAGGCTCAAGGTAGAATCAGGGCAAAGAGTCATAATATAATTCAAAATTCCCATAATGTTATTCTGATACCCGACTTCATTAAAGGAGTTGAGCATCTTGTTAGTCAAGAATAATTAGCCCAGAGGAAAATTATCATGCCAAAAGCATACCCTAAATCATGGTTAGACAATGATACATTTGCTGCTTGGACTTTTCTTGCACCTGCTGTAATTTTGCTAGGTGTGTTTGTTTTATGGCCTATTGCCTATTTGTGTTACCTCGGCTTTACTGCTGGTAGCTTCACTTCCACAGGTATTTATTGGGTAGGGTTAAAAAATTACTGGCGATTGTTACTAAACCCTGATTTTTGGCAAGTTATTAGTAACACTGTTTATTTTACTCTTGCTTCCTTAATACCTAGTTTAGTTATTCCTCTGGGACTAGCAGTATTACTCAATCTTTCTCTAGCATTGCGGGGAGTATTACGGAGTGCCTATTTTCTGCCATCAATTATTTCTTTGGTAGCGGCTGGGTTAGGATTTCGCTGGTTATTTCAAACTTCCGGGCCTGTTAACGCTTTTTTAAATATATTGGGTATCCCAGAGATTTCTTGGCTAGGAGATACATTTTGGGCAATGCCTGTAATTATTATTTTAAGTATTTGGAAACAATTAGGTTTTAATATGGTGGTGTTCTTAGCAGGGTTGCAAGCTATCCCACCCAGTCGCTATGAAGCAGCCGAATTAGACGGTGCTAATGCTTGGCAACAATTTTGGCATATTACTTTACCAGGATTACGACCAACTATTATATTTGCCACCATTACCACTGCTATTTTTACATTGCGGAGTTTTGAGCAAGTTTATGTCATGACTGGTGGTGGCCCTCTCAATACAACTAACTTACTTGTTTACTACATCTATCAAGAAGCTTTTGGTCAATTTGATTTTGGTTATGCTGCCGCCGCCGCTACAGTATTATTAGCTTTTACTTTGGTATTAGTTTATTGGCAATTACGCACTTGGGGAGAAGAGTCGCAATAGGTAAGAGTCATTGGTCATTGGTCATTAGTAGGTTGGATGGAGGCTTTGCGTAACGCAACATGATCTGCGGAACCCAATGTATATCTTGGTGTTGTGTAAAACAGTAGAGACGTTGCAATGCAACGTCTCTACATAATTTATATGTATCATGATTAACGTGAAATGGTATGACATCGATATTTGCCAGGATGGTATCTATTAAATGATAAAACTTGTATACTGCAAAAACTAGAATTTTCTAAGTGTGTCATTTGTTGACACTATTAACATTCCCTGACTTTAATGAGACATAGGAACTGTTAAAATAGCTGAACAAAAGTATCATTTACCAGTGCAGAGAAATCTACCGATTTAGCTTTCAGGGTGCAATTTCGATACACACTTACTTTGACAATTGACATTTACGCTCATTGACACTCGCAGGTGAACACCATGAGAAATTTTGCTGAACCGCAAGAATTAATACTGAGTCAAATCAAAGATAAATTTTGTCAGCGTCGAGATTTCAGTGGCTGTGATTTAAGTGGGATGAATTTAGTGGGTGCAGATTTAAGCTTTGCTAATCTATGTGGTTGTAATCTCAGTGGTGCAAACCTCTCTGCGGCAAATTTAATGCAATCTAATTTACGGGAAGCTAATTTATGTGAGGCTAATTTATCGGCCGCTAATCTGATGAATGCGGATTTAACTGATGCAAATTTGTGTAGGGCTAATTTGTGGCGATCGCAATGTCATAAAATTAATCTCTGGGGTGCTTCTTTATGCGAGGCTAATTTGCATGAAGCCGACCTCAGTCAAGCGACATTAATAGAAGCATCTCTAATAGAAGCTAATTTATGCAAAGCAAATTTGACTGATGCCAAGTTATCTGGAGCTATATTACTAGAAGCTAACTTAACAGCCGTCAATTTAACTAATGCGAACCTGACCTGGACAAACTTAACTAAAGCTAATTTAAGTGACGCTAAACTGCAAGATACCAAAATTGCCTATGCTAAGTTGCGAGATACGATTATGCCTGATGGTAAAATCAGTTACCCGCAAATAGTCATTTTTGAGTGAACTAAAATTCTTTTCGAGAGAAAATAAAAATAGCGATCGCTAACAACATGGTACTGTAAACTATGCCATAGCCCGCATGACCAATTAATGTGGCTGTATCTGGTAATGCTTGCAGACCATAAACAGCATCATTTTTTAAATCTAACCGAGATAAATCAGGCAGTATTAAGTATAAACTTTGGATAGCCTGTTCTATTACTGGATTGCGGCTAAGTCGGCTGAAAGCGACTAAATTTTGTGTAATATTCCCCATCAAATACACAGCAAATGTGAGAGCAACTGCTAACAAAGAGCTAGTAAATACTCCGAATGTAATGGCAACAGCAGTCATTAAAGATAATTGCAAGCACAAAAAAATAGCCGCAATTAAAATACTTGTTGTCGGATGGGAAATATTGCCAAACTGCAAAAAGACTAAATAAATTGCCGTCATACTAGCAATCAAAACAGTCAACACAGCCGATAAACCAAAAAATTTACCCGCAATCAATTCTCCACGACTGAGAGGTTTAGCAATTAATAACAAAATAGTTCGTTTCTCAATCTCTTTATTAACTAGTCCCGTACCAATAAACACAGCGATAATCAAACCGATAACGTTCATCGCCGCCAGTCCAAAATCTAGAAACATTTTGTCGTCGGTACTAGCAGCAAACTCCGGTAAAGCCCGAATAGCGATCGCCAAAATCAGAGCATAAAGACCGATAATATATAAAATGCGATCGCGCACAACTTCTTGGAATACATTCTTCGCAATTACAAAGGTTTTAGCCATAGTTAGTTATTAGTCAATGGTCAATAGTCAATAGTCATTGGTCAATAGTCAATAGTCATTGGTCACTCCCTCACTCCCTCACTCCCAACTCAGCACGGGCTAAACGCCCCGCTACCGCTAACAGCACTTAGCACTCATTACTCCCTCACTGCTGTGGTGGTGGTGAACCGACGAACATTTTATTAGTGCGATCGCATTGTATCTCTGCTACTGTGTTTTTATCTTCCGCTAATCTACGGCTTGTATTAGTCGTTCTCGTAGATACTGGGACTTGGGTTATCTGGCAGGATTTTCTCAGATAATAACCACGGGGATTAGAAGTTGGGCCTTCCCAAATATTCAGCAAATCTAACCTGTAACCAGATGGAATATTAACTGCACGTGGTTCTACACGCCACAGTTCTTTTTCTTCATATTGACCCAAATTTTTCTCTATTACCTGTTGACCTAATTGACGTACGTTGACATTTGCTTCAATCAACCATCTCTCAGCTACTGACCAAGGTTTTTCTGCAATCTGTTCTTCAACTAATGGTTGTAACCTATTGAGGACAAGAACACCATTTTGCGGCATCTTTTCTGGTATATCTCGATTAATCACAAAAGTACTACGACTAAAGTTGTCTGCCAATAAACTAGGGTATTCTTGCAACCATTTATCCATAACAAAATAAAACTGCAACCAGCAACTTAACATCATAGAACTAGCGACTAAAATGATAATTTTTTGCCGAGCTTCTGGTTTGGGAATCTTGGCTGTAGAATCTGTATCTGTGCCTTCAATAAATTCTGGAAGTGCTGTAATTAATGCTGATATTGTCGGCCACAGAACAATTGTTCTCGGTGTAATTATATCTTGCTGATTACCAAAAGCAAAAACACTGACTAGAAATCCTGTCAGAACAGCTCCCACCGGCATAAAAGTACCTGGAATCCTCAAAGGATCATCAGTGGTATACCAAGCTGTACCCGCAATTAAAAATAGCCATCCACACAGAGCGATAAAATCCCGAACATACCCCAAAGCAAAATAAGATAATCCCCAAGAAAAGACACTCAAATAAACTAACGTCTGCCAAGAAAAAGCCTTGGGTGGAACTAAGATTTTTTTAACTCTTTCATAAACATCTTCAACAATTTTGAATACCCCAAAAAAATCCTTGATTAAAAAACTCATAAATATACCTCCATCAACTATTTAGGTATTTACTTATCTATTACGCAGTAGTAAAATAAGAGTAATGCCAGTGTAACTTAATGAATTAGCAATCAGTGTAGTCGTAACTAAATTTGTACCTTGAAATCTAGCTCTACTCAAAATGCGCCATTTTTGACGCTGAAGTACTTGTATTTCTTGCTTATCCTTACCTATTTTTAAATCATCACTTAAGGAAAATACAAATATTCTGAGCAGGAAAAACTTCATCAAAAAAGTGGCAAAGAAAATACTAAAAGTAGTTAAAATTATCATTCCTTGAGCATTAGGTGATTTAAAAATATTAAAAAATACATAGCCAATTAAGTCTGCTTTTAATTCTACTGGCAGTACAGGCTCTATAAAAAAGAAGATAACCCAACCAAGCACCCCAGAAAATATATTGACAGCGATCGCATAAAAAGTACTAGTTTTTTTATCAAACTTCAAGCGCAGATGATAGACATAAGCTTCTATCGGGATAGCAATCAGTAAAAATAATAAATTAAACAAAAATGCACCCACAGGCAAAATACTCGGCAGCGTAATGTCTTCAAACATAAGTAACCAAGAGAAAAAAGAAACTGTAGAGAGTATAGCCGTAATTTACGATCTTGGTGTGTATGAAGTAGTGAGTAGTGAGTGCTGAGTGAGGGAGTGACTAATGACTATTGACCATTGACTAATGACTATTGACTATTGACCATTGACTAATGACCATTGACCATTGACCATTGACCATTGACCATTGACCATTGACCATTGACCATTGACTAATGACTATTGACTCTTACCTTCGGTAAGATAGGAGACTGCCACATTAGAGCTTTGCAACAGATGACAAGGAACGGTATCGGTATCCGCACGGCGCAAGTGCGTTCAGAACGGCTTACTGGTCAAATTCACATATATGATGGTGTGGGTAAAGGTAAGTCTCAAGCAGCTTTGGGGGTTGTTTTGCGCTCGATTGGCTTGGGGATAAATACACCCAACAATTCTAATCGGGTACTATTGCTACGGTTTTTAAAAGGGCCTGAGCGTGATTATGATGAAGATGGAGCGATCGCTGCCCTACAGCGTGGATTTCCACATTTAATCGATCAAGTCCGCACTGGGAGAGCAGAATTTTTTGGTGTGGAGGAGATTACAAATTTTGATCGTGTGGAAGCGGCGCGGGGTTGGGATGTAGCCAAAGGAGCAATTGCTTCTGGTTTATATTCTGTTGTCGTTTTGGATGAACTTAACCCCGTCCTCGATTTGGGCTTGCTTTCTGTTGATGAGGTAGTGCAGACAATAAAATCTAAGCCGCAAGAATTGGAAATCATTGCCACTGGTAGAGGTGCGCCACAAAAATTACTCGACATTGCGGATTTGCACTCAGAAATGAAACCCCAACACCATCCCATTGCCAATGAACTCTTGATTCAAGGGATCGAAATTTATACAGGTGCGGGTAAAGGTAAATCTACCAGTGCTTTAGGTAAAGCTTTACAGGCCATTGGTAGAGGTATCAACCATCCCGGTTCAACGCGGGTACTGATTATGCAGTGGCTCAAAGGTGGTAGTGGTTATACAGAAGATGCAGCGATCGCCGCCTTACGTCAATCTTATCCGGAAGTGGTGGATCATCAACGCTGCGGTCGAGATGCGATCGTCTGGCGCAATTCCCGCCAAGAATTAGACTATATAGAAGCCGAACGGGGTTGGGAAATCGCCAAAACAGCGATCGCTTCTGGACTCTACAAAACCATCATCCTCGATGAACTTAATCCCACCGTTGACTTAGAATTGCTTCCCGTTGAACCCATTGTCCAAGCTTTATTACGTAAACCTCGTGACACCGAGATTATCATTACTGGCCGTTGTCAAAATCACCCTGATTACTTTGATTTAGCCAGCATTCACTCGGAAGTTTATTGTCATAAACACTACGCTAATCATGGCGTAGAACTAAAACGGGGTGTTGATTTTTAAATTAGTCAATAGTCAATAGTCAATAGTCAACAGTTTAAAAAAACTTGATTTTGACTATGGACTACTTGATTTGATTCCTGAAATTACTTGCGTAGCGAGAGAATAGGGAACGAAGCAAGTATTAGATGTAGGTTGGATTAAGTGCATTGGCTCCCCAACTGACAATTCTTGACTATACTTATACTGTAATCTTGCTACGCTAGTAAAATCGCCTTGAGAAATTAAACTAAACTAACTTTACCTTGTATATTTCGATTGACAAGGTAGTTAATTCCGCGAAAGCTCAATTTATAGGTTACGGATGGTTGAGTAGTATCTTCCATTGGGGCGCTGGGGTCAACATGATAACTCACTCCACGATACATTAAATTATAAGCTGTTCCTCTTCTGGCAGATGGTTGAAACGGCTGTTGTACTTCTCTGTTTGCAACACTATGAGGATTGCATTCGTAGCTAGCACCGCGATAATAGAGTTTCATTTTTGTCTCCTGTCGATTTGCTGTTGAGGAAGATTGATGACACTTGAACTATCATCGGTAAACTGGAGATTTATGCAAAATTCTGGAAACAGATGAGAAATCAAGCGGATGCTAGCAAAGTCCCTATCGGAATTCGCTTTGATAAGTGAACTGATTTGAGCAGATGAATTAATTTACTGCTTAATTTCAAGGTCGTACAACTGACATAAGGTAAGCAGTTTTTGTTGAATAAGCGATCGCACATTCTCCGGCGCTACAATTACACAATCAGGAGCATATTGCATCACTTCTCGAATAAACCAAAATGTACTAAAGACACGCCTCACAACTCGCCGTATTTTTTGTGTATCTGGAAGCCATTCATTGATTTTGTCTTCTGGTTTAGGTTGATAAGCAAAGGCTAAACCTGTAAATAGATACATTTCTACATCTATTTCTGATAACCCCAAACGCCACTCACCCGTCACAGGTAAAACTGCTGCGTCGTGTATTCTATCTAAACGCAAACTCCAATTGTGGTGTAATTCTTCTACATCCAAGTTACCCTCGGTTTCCTCACACCAACAATCAAGATATTGACGTTTTTCGTGTGGTGTAACTTGGGCGTAACGTACAGTAAAATTCCAAACGTGATGTCTAGCATCTTGATAACTAAGTTGAAACGGTTGCTGACGTAAGATGTAACGGTCTATTTCTAAACGCCACTGTGGCGGTAAGTTTCCGATAAAACTTTCAATCTCGGTTCGCAGAAGTATTGGTAGTTCACTACGTTCGAGTAACATTTGTGCGATTATCTGTGCTTGCTCATTCTGCCCGATGTCTGCTAATACTCGCATTGCTCGGTCAAGCGCACGGATACGCGATTCTTTCCAGTCGTAATTTTTACCAATAGTTAACTGATGACGAGCGATCGCTTCTATGAGTTTAGAGATATTCGGGCGATCGCCCCACATCATACCAAATTCCAGAGCTAAGTTTTCTAACTCAGCTTTATCGCGTTCTGATATCGACAGTGTAATAGATTGACCTTTTCGACTCATTAAAAATGTCCGTATACTTTATACAGCTATTCTCTTGTCAACTTCTATTTTGCGTGCCAATATAGTTTTTAACAACCAGTTACGGACACTATTTAAGTTTATGTCCGAAAGTTACAAAATTAATCTCAAACCCATTTATTCCCAAACCGTCCCCACACCTGATGGGGTGCAAATACCAAAAGGTTGGTCACTATCTTGGCATCAAGTCGCTACTTTAGAAGCACTACGTAATCCCAATATTGACGTAGTATTCAACACTGCAATGACAGGCGATGGTAAAAGCTTGGCTGCATATTTAGAAGTTCTTCAGGGGGAATTTTCCGCAATTGGACTTTACCCAACTAACGAATTAGCCCGTGATCAAGAAACGCAGATTCAAGGATATGTAGAAATATTTCAACCAGCAAATCAACCGCGTGTAGTCAGATTGAGTGGTGCTGATTTAGAAATTTATGCAGAAAATGAAGGATTGAAAAAAGGTCAAGCAATTGGTACGCTTACCAGCCAAAGAGAAGCCTTATTAACCAACCCTGATATTTTCCATTATTTACATAGAGGGGCTTACATAATTCACGGTGATAGTCCCGACAAACTCTGGGGAAAAATCGACAAAGATTTTGACTTGTTTATTTTTGATGAATTTCATGTTTTTGCTGCACCACAGATAGCCAGTGTGATTAACACCATGTTGTTAATTCGCTGTACAAATCGCCGCAAGAAATTTCTGTTCCTTTCTGCAACACCAGATAGTAATCTAATTGATAGATTAAAATTGGCGGGATTTCGTTGTCAAGAAATCAATCCTATTGAGCAAGATAAATATCAATTTCCTGATACACTAGAACAAGAACAGCAACTTAAAACCCAAGGATGGCGACAAGTTGCACGGACAATCTCGCTGAATTTTATTCCTCTAGAACCGAGCTTTAAAGCATCAGAAGCTTGGTTAAAAGAAAATAGCAATTTGATTTTAGAGCAGTTTCAGCAATATCCCGGAAGTAAAGGAGCAATAATTCTTAATTCCATTGCAGCAGTTAAGAGACTTAAACAATTTTTTAAGCTAATTTTCCAAGCTCATGATTTAACAGTAGAGGAAAATACAGGTTTATCAAGTAAAACTCAGAGAGAGGATTCATTAAAAGCAGATTTACTTATTGGCACTAGTACTATTGATGTAGGTGTCGATTTTAAAATCAATTTCTTGATTTTTGAATCTTCCGATGCAGGTAACTTTATTCAACGATTGGGTCGCTTAGGTAGGCATGATAACTATGAGAAAGATGGTAAAGAAATTCAGTTTCAAAATTTTACAGCTTTTGCCGTAATTCCTAACTTTTTGGTAGAACGTTTATTTCTGGGAGATACACCACCTTTAGAAGTCAATCAAATTTGCGATCGCCCTAGTTTTCATCACATAATTGCTGATAAATATCGCCAAATTAATGATTTTCGTGGCTATTACAAACGTTGGGGTGCAGTACAGTCAGTTAAAATTTGTTGGAAACTGCAAGATAAGACCATTCAACAACAGTATGCAGCTAGTTTAAAGGCATTTAGCCAAGCTTGCGAACAGGTTTTTGATACTAAGCTGAAGTGTCATGCAGGCAGTATAAAACGATGGTTGAAAGAATGGCAGGAGATAGGAGGTAAATCAGGAAATCCCATTGCAGATGATGCTGCTAGTTTTCGCGGTTCGAGTCCTCTGCAATGTGGTTTGTATGATTTGACCGAAGAAAATGAACTAGACAGATTTAAAACCTACGATTTACCAAGCATTTTAGGGAATTTAGAAATTGAAATGTGGACAGATGCGGCATTTACACGGACACTTAAAGAAACCGCAGCACGCACTGGACAACCCATAGCCAAAGGCAGATTTGCTCACTGTCTAGCATTTATGAAGTTGCGTTCCTACCGCGAGGAACGGCTAAATTGGAAGTTTACTTATTCTGGCGACTTGCAACCAATTGCAGATGCTTGGAAAGTTCAGGTTTTAAAGGGCGTGGAAATTTGGCAACCTGAAAACTACTGGATTGGGGAAATTAACAAAAAATTGAAGAAAGAAGGTTTAGTCTGCTACGTGCTGCGCCGTCCTGTAGCGGAAGTGCGGATGCGGCTACGGCTACCGATGCACTTTCAGATTTACCCCATTAGCGATCAGTATAGCTTTCATGATGCTAACGCACCGTATGCGATCGCTTTTGGTCAATCAGCATTGTTGCTTGATACTTTGGCGTACACATTTAAAAGCAAAGGAGATGAGATATGGATTGGTTGAGGTTTCAATCCCTGATAGGGATTTTAGGCACTGATTTACAGTCGGAGGGCGTAAGCCTGCAAGTGCAGCAACGGAAATTTCAATCCCTGATAGGGATTATTAGTTACCCTCTACATTCAATTATATAGAAATGTGTCCTCAAAATTAAACTTGTCTTCAGATGCTGAACTTATAAAGCTGTGTTAAAGTCTACTTGGTGGCGTAAGCCTTCAAGTACAAAGACGGAGATTCGCTGTTCCGATGCTTGCATCCGTGTAGCGTAACACCTTTTTATGAACTTTAAAGGGCATAAACCACCATTCAGACAAATCCTGGAGATAACAAAAATGAGTGGTGAACAATTAGTTCTCTTTGATGTGGAACTTTACACAGTTGGGCAGGTTGCTCCAGTCAATAGTAAAGAGTTTCAGGTTGAAGAAGTTCAACAGTGTGTCAGGTACGAGCAACTCGTCCTATTTCCACAACAGCCTCATCAAATTCGTAGAGAGTTATTGATATTGGCTGCTTAAGTTAACTAAGGGGGCTAAGAATTCATCATTTCAAAAGCCCCCTCTTTAAACTTAAACATCTTTGAGATAAACCATGAACGAACAAAAACTATTAGAACGAATCACAGTCAACCCACAAATATTTAGTGGTAAACCAATTATTCGCAGTCGCCGCCTAGCTGTTGAACATATTTTAGAAATGATAGCGGCAGGAGACAGTATCGAAACTTTGCTACAGGGTTATCCTTGGTTGGAAAGGGAAGATATACAAGCCTGTTTAATCTATACACGTCGGTCAGTTTGTGATGAATAAGTTGAACATTTACCGCTATGAGTAAACCAATTCCAGACGATTACAGAAATTTACTAATGGAAGTCAAACAACGCATTCGTTCTGCTCAGTATGAAGCACTGAAGGCCGTAAATAAAGAACTCATTGCTCTCTACTGGGATATTGGACGGATGATTTTTACCCGACAACAGGAAGCTGGCTGGGGAAAATCTGTAGTAGAACAGTTAGCAAAAGACTTACAAGGAGAGTTTCCAGGAATTAGCGGATTTTCTGCTCGTAATATTTGGAGAATGCGAGATTTTTATCTGACTTATCACTCGAAAGAAATTCTGCCACCAATGGTGGCAGAAATTGGATGGACTCACAATATAGTTATTTTAGAGAAGTGCAAAGATGACTTAGAACGCGAATTTTATATCAAAATGACGCGCAAATTTGGCTGGACAAAGAATGTTTTGATTCACCAAATTGAAAACCAAACCTATGAAAAAACTCTGCTAAATCAAACTAATTTTGACCAAACTGTTTCATCAGAAATTCGTAACCAATTAAAACTAGCTGTTAAAGATGAATATACTTTTGATTTTTTGGAATTAGGAGATGAATATAGTGAACGACAATTAGAAGAGGCAATTTTAACCAGAGTTGAGCCATTTTTACAAGAGATGGGCGGTAAATTTGCATTTATTGGTAGTCAATATCGCCTAGAAATTGATGATGAAGAATATTTTATAGATATCCTGTTATATCATCGTACTTTAAAGTGTTTGGTAGCTATAGAACTGAAAATCGGCAAGTTTCTACCTGAATATGTCGGCAAAATGCAGTTTTATTTAGCTGTTTTAGATGACAAAGTAAAACTACCTGATGAAAATCCGTCTGTGGGAATTATTCTTTGCAAATCTAAACAGAAAACAGTTGTTGAATATGCACTCAAGGAATCTAATAAACCGATTGGTGTAGGCACTTATCAAGTAGTATCAAAATTGCCTCAAGAATTAAAAAATCAACTACCTGCTCCTGAGCAAGTTGCCATATTATTGAAAGGATTTGAATAGAATTAGGTAGGTACGAATAAACCTAGTTTTTAAATCTATAAGTTTGGCATTGTAACAATATCCGTTTTATGTATGACAAGCTAATTCTTATTTAATCTTATTGAGTTAAGACGATGGCTAAAAAAAGTAAAACTTCAGATGATTTTCAACAATTATCGCTCTTAGAAACAGAAAACGATACTGATTCTGATACAGCAGATGAAGATTGGTTATCGGGTGATTTTGGATTTGATGGTGATGGTAGCCGCACTATCGAAACCCAAGCAGAATTACTCAGTCTAAAACTACTACGCGAAGCAATTCAAGCACAAAATCCTGATGATTCGGTAATGGCAGATTTTGCTGAATATGTGTTACCAAATCTTTTACGTATAGCAATTGGTGTAACAGCTAAAGGTGGAAAGTATTTTGATGCGATCGATCAGCAACGAGAAGCCGAAGGAAAAACTAAAGTCAGAAGAGATAACGCTGCTGATCAATCATTGAATACACACTTATTAAATGGATTATTCCCAGCTAATTTAATTGAGAGACGGTTACAGCAACTCGATACAACAGTCCGGCGAGTGGTGAAAGAAAAAGAACGGCGTTTAGTAATTGCTGGGTTTATTTTACATGACTTTGAAAAGTTCCCTGATGTCCCAAATGATTGCCGCAAGTTGCCGTTAGGAGAACATCGTCCAATTATTGATATAAAAGTTCGTCAATTGGGACTGGATAAGTTTATTAATCCAGAGAATCCAGAGACTTATCAAGAATATATTGATGATTTATTGTGCATGGCTTATAATGCACAAAGTCGCTGGGATACTAACTGGAACTTTTCAGAATTTGGGTTGAATCCAGTATTGCGCGATCGCACTCTGCGACAATTATCAGGTTTAACTTTATTAGCTGACTCCCTCGCCTCAATTGTTAAACATCCCCAAGATGCAGAACACCCTAAACTTAAAGAAGTTCTCCACTTTTTAAGTGATGGACAATTAAAACTTACCTATCACAGCATTGCTGAAAATAGAGGGGTTTTAACTAATGTCGTTAACAATGCTTTAATTCAGGCTCATACTAGTCTGAATACAGAGGAGGATATCTATTATGAACCTCTGTTATATCTGCCAACAGGCGTAATTTATTTAGCATCTCGTTATGCACCTCCTATTTCACCACAAGATTTACCAGACAGAGTAGTTGATAATATTAAATCGCTTTGTGCGGGACAACTACACCTGAGACAAACAGGTTTTGGTAGAGATGGTAAAGGCATGAAATATGCCGAATATTACAACTTATTTTTTGACTCTCCTGGCTTGATGCAGGTAGCGTTAGATGCAACTTTACGCATCTTAAATCCTAACAAAGACTCTGTTGCTAAAAGTCGCAGTGAGAATTTAATTAAGTTTCAGCAACAAAGTGTTTTATCGGCTGACTATGACTTTAAATTTGATGATGATATCCGCATTGATCAAATAGCTGAGTTTGGTGATTTAGTTAGTCGCAAAATCTGGGATGAAACAGTAAATAGGATTGAGGATATTCGCAAGAAAAATAAAAAGTTGCCAGAAGTACCAAATTTAGATTTAACTCATAAAGTCGCAGAATTTTGGAACTTGACAACATACTTACCCCAAATTCGAGAAATTCAACGCATTAACGAAAGCCTCAAAGAAAACAAATTAAAAGGCAATACGGGAGGTGTACCGTATGAATGGTATTATCTTGCAGCCAAATATTTAGAAAATCATCCTGGAATTGAGAGTGTACGTGACACTTGTCAGCAAGTTATTCAATATCTCACAAACTTAATTTCACCCATTATTGCACAGTACGAATTACCTGATGGTTGGGATGATTTAAGGCTTTGGGTATCACGAGTTGTGATGTTATCCAACACGCATCAAGAAGCATCAGCGACAACTCAAGTCGATACATTTTTAGCTGAGTTGAGTAACTATAATGCTGCCAAAAAACCAGGACGGGGTAGACAATTAATCTGCTCCATTTCCCATTCTGCTTACACAGTTACAGAACAGATGGAATCGGCAGTATTATTTACTCCCCAAGTTTATACAAATAAGCAAATGTTAGGAGGTTCTAACGCCAAGCGCAACATCTCTAGTATTGCTGGTGTAGAGATGATGCTGAGGCAAATTTTAATGAATCAAACGCAAGCAGTAGGTAAACGATTTGAAGATGGTAAATATCGCTATCTCTACTTTTATCCGACTTATTATTTCACACCAGAAACCAACAAGTTTTTACAGAAAGCTTACAACGGTATTGCTCAAACTCGCTTTGATACTAGCGTTCGTAATCACTTTATCACCAAAGATTTACAAGCGAACTTAGAACGAGAAAATTATCAAAGTGTCGATGCTTTTTTAATTGATGAAAACTTACAACCTGACAAAGACCGCACATTTAAACTGTCTTATCCTGAAGACCAACCTTTAACATTTTATTTCATGGCACTACCACCAGGACGAGATAGCACCGATACCGAATCTTGGATAATGCCAAGTTGGTTGGCGTTTGCTTTTCCGATGATTTTAGATGTTAAAACTGTGGTGTCTGAGTCACCAATTCCTCCATTTAATGATGGTGCGGAATTTGAAGAAAGCGTTTTTCTCGATAGTGCGCCTCATGCTTTCCGTGCATTAGTCAGACGCGATCGCTTCCGTCTAGATTACATCCTGGAAGGTTGGCATGACAACGGCATTCAATATCCCGCACCTCTAAATGTGCTTACCGCCGCCTACGCAATCCATCTTGATGTGAATGCTAGACAAGGTAAATCTGGTTACGATGCCAACTGGGGTAGATTTACTGAACTAGCAAAGGATTTTGAAACTAGTCCTTTGTACGTTTTTTCTTACCTCAATCGTTGGGTACGTAACCAAGGAAGTGAAACAGCACGTATCGAGAAAATTAGGCTTTATGCCTATCATTTTTATCCTTGTTTTGACCCTTATGTGCAGTATGACATGAACACAAAAACGTTGATTGTGCAAGCAGAATCAAGTCTGAATCATCCAAAGAATTTAACAGAACTTTATCGCCGTTTTTATCGAGCGAATAAGCGTTATAATCCTAAATCTAATGCTGTGTTAAAACCAATTGATATTGCAGCAGAAACTATCCTTAAAGCTGAATCAAGTGTATTTCATGGAGAAACATTAGTAGCGGCTGTTGCAGCAGAAGTTTTTAAACTAATGGATCGCGTTCATGCTTCCACTGCGGAAGGACGCTGGGTAATGAGTAAACGCGAAGAAGAAAGACAAGCTGTGTTGGATTTTGCCAAGTATTTTGTCATCGAAGTATTTGAGAAAGCTTTTGCTGGCGATCGCGCTCGTTTAGCAGGACGACAAATCAATTTAATTCGTGATACTTGTGAGTTTCTTTACCGTTTAGAAGACGACAAAGAAAACGCAGCTAAAGGTGATAAATCCACCGAATCTGACGATGATTAATTAGCTATCTGAAGTCAAAATTACTAAATCATTTGGAGATGAATATGGCATTGCTCAAAACTGTTGATTCTCAGTTATTTCAAGCCGAAATTCCTTATAAACCAATGGGTAAATACGCCCACTTCCTGACAATTCGTATCACAGAATCTTACCCTTTATTTCAAACAGATGGAGAATTAAATAAAGCACGAGTTAGAGCCGGAGTTAAAGATAAGACTACAATTAGTCGTTTGTCAATGTTTAAGCGCAAACAATCTACCCCAGAACGTTTAGTAGGACGAGAATTACTCCGAAAATATGAATTGATGAAACCGGAAGACTGCGAATATAACGTCAACTTTGCAATGGATAATCCTGACTGTATTATTTATGGTTTTGCGATTGGTGATTCCGGTTCAGAAAAATCAAAAGTTGTAGTCGATACAGCATTTTCTATTACTGCATTTGATGAATCTCACGAAACTTTTACCCTTAATGCTCCCTTTGAAAATGGTACAATGGCTTCCAAAGGAGAAAATGGTTCAAAACCCGGTGAAGTTACTAGCAGAATTAACCAACAAGACCACATTAGACCGCAAGTTTTCTTTCCTAGTATTGTCACCCTCAAAGACCCCACAGAAGCTAGTTTCCTTTACGTTTTTAATAACATTTTACGCACCCGCCATTATGGAGCGCAAACAACTCGTACAGGTAGAGTAAGAAACGAGTTAATAGGTGTTGTATTTGCTGACGGAGAAATTACCAGTAATCTGCGCTGGACTCAAGCTATATATGACCAAATGAAAGCTAATAATTCTCTAACATCTCCTGATCCTTTAGATGAAGATGAAGTAATTACTGCTGCTAAAAATGCTATTGCAACTTTGATGTCGGAAGAATTTATTGTGCATACTGACTTTATTGGTGATGCTTTTGAGCCTCTATTTCAAGAAGTAAAAAACCTCACTGCGAATGAAACAGGAATTAAAAGCATCTTACAAAAAGCTGATGCTGAAGCTAAGGCTTACGCCAACAAACACATTAGTAAAAAGAAACCTGCTGCGAAAGCGGGGAAAGAGTGATGGTATTGATTTACCGTTGTCAATTAGAATTGCACGACAGCCTCTATTTTGCTACTCGTGAAATCGGACGACTCTACGAAACAGAACCAGTAATTCACAATTATGCTCTCTGTTATGCACTGGGGTTAGTTGATAGCGAAATCTATTCTACCACCGTTGCTGAAGAAGATTCCTATCGTTATTTTTGTCCTGAACAAGTACCAAAATATGAGGAGCATTTAACACCTCTGAATCAACAAGGTATTTATGTCACTCCAGCGCGTTCTATGGGACATTCTGCTATTCTCAACACATGGAAGTACGCTAACAACAACTATCATGTGGAAATGGAGAAAACCCAGAAGAATATCCCTAGTTTTGGCAGAGCAAAGGAGATAGCAGCAGAAAGTGAATTTGAGTTTTTTGTGATTTCTCAAAACGAACTGAAATTACGCAAATGGATTCGCTTAGGTAAGTGGATGAGTAAGGCGGAAGTGACAGTTGAACAGTTACCTAAACCACAAATCACTGAAGGTATATTTACTTGTAAATATCCTTTCAATCCTTTGGATGTGATGTTTACTAATCAAGTGATTAGCTACGATGTGGTGAATATGCCTCCAGTTAGTCTAATTCAAAATGTGCAAATGCGAGGACAATATTACTATTTTGGTGATGTTAAGGATGTAAAAATTCCGGCTCGGATGGCATATCATTTTCGTAGTTAATTATTACTGCATCGCTCCCCACTTGTGAAACACTACCAACAACAACCAAACGCCTTCCCTAGCGACTATCTTAACCACCTTTGGGGAGAAATCCATGCTTGTCCTTACTTTGCTGTCAACAACCTCAACCGCGATTTTGTCGGTACTAAGGGATTTTCTGTAGTGTTCAGGCGATCGCACATTCTCAAAGTAGCGCAAAACTTCCCCTACTTCCAACCGTACCTAGATTTGGCTCTCCAACCTAACTGTAACGCTTTTTACCTCAATCCTTTACTCCTCAAGGAAGGTTCCCGTGTAGATCCACATATAGATCGTTCTCTGCGTTCCTATTGCAAAACCATTGAACCGCCTATGTTTGTTAGTGTGCTGTATGTGCGAGTACCAGAGGATATGCAGGGAGGGGAGTTGGTACTCAAGTCGCACAAACGTCAACTGGGACAAATTAAGCCACAGATGAACACCTTAATTTATTTCCAAGGAGATTTAACCCATTCTGTAAATGCTGTGAAAACGCCAGGAAATCGCTTGAGCTTGGTTTGTGAACAGTATAGTTTAAACGATGGTGAACTCCAAGACATTCCAGAGTTTACCATTGAATCCAGAGCCAATCACCTTAACACCAAAAAACGCACTTAAGGTTTTGAATTTTGAATTTTGAATTTTGAATTATTTAATATGCCTCATAGTTTAGTCCTTAATTTGTTGCCCCAATCACCAATTCCTCCACAATATCTCACTGGCAGACATTTACACGCCCTATTTCTCACCCTTGTTAGTTCAGTTGATAGCACATTAGGCGATCGCTTACACAATGCTACCGCAGATAAAGCTTTCACTCTCTCACCCTTGCAAATTAGGGGACAGGGGGATAGGGGACAGGAGCGTGGTAGGTATAAAGCAAGAGTTTCTCCTAGTCATTTACAATACTTTCATCAGGAAGCTATTCCCGCCGGAACTCCCTGCTGGTGGCGTGTTTCTCTCCTTGACGACACCCTTTTTAGTCAACTAACGCAACTATGGCTCAATCTAAACCCTAGTCATCCTTGGCATCTCGGCCCAGCTGACCTATATATTACCAGCATTCAAGGCACACCCCAATCTACTCAACCTTGGGCAAATGCTTGTACTTATGCTCAATTGTATGAGCAAGCTAGTGAAAGCGAACGCACTTTTAATTTTACCTTCTCCACACCTACAGCCTTTCGTCAAGGACAATATGATACCACTCTCCCCACGAGAGAATGTATTTTTAACTCGTTACTTTCTCGCTGGAATAAATACAGCAACATAGAATTTTCTCAGATTGGGCTTGAGTCAATATTTCCCTCATTTCTCAACATTCATACAGAAATAGTGGCTGATTCCCGGAGTAAATTTATTGGCATTCTTGGAGATATTAGCTATCGGATATTAGGGGATGCTGAACCAATGCAAATTAAGCAAATCAACGCTTTAGCTGATTTTGCTTTATATGCAGGAGTGGGACGCAAAACTACAATGGGTATGGGAATGATACGTAGGTTACAGGTTACAGGTTATAGGTTATAGAAAGAGAGTATTAAAAAGGGTATAGGTTAGAAGTGATGAATAAGTGGAAATACTACTTGATGGCAATCCTCTGATTTTCAAGCAATCTCATATAAAATGTCACCCGTCACCTGTCACCTTTCCCCTATTACCTATTACCTATGAAAATTGAATCCCATCGAGATTTAATTGTCTGGCAAAAATCAATGGATATGGTGGTGCAAATATATCAATTAACCAGCAATTTTCCATCAACAGAAATATATCGAATTACATCACAAATTACTCGTGCAGCTATATCTTTTCCTGCAAATATAGCTGAAGGTCATGGACGTAGCAGCAGCAAGAATGATTATGCTCATTTTTTATCTATATCTAAAGGTTCATTAATGGAAACAGAAACTTTTTTGATGCTGGCTGTAAGACTTAATTATCTGACTCTAGCTCAAGCTAATCCAACATTATCTCTGATTACAGAAATCAGCAAAATGCTCACTACTCTTCGTCATCGTGTATTAAAAAGCTAATGACTAATCAAAACATCACAAATATTCTTTCACCTGAAATACCTCATCTGTCACCTGTCACCTGTCACCTGTCACCTGAAGAATACGTTCCAATTGCCGCATTGAATCAATATGCTTACTGTTCCCATCGCTGCTGGCGGATGTTTTGTGCCAATGAATTTGTTGATAATCAATATACCATTGAAGGCACAAGTTTACATGAGCGCGTCCATACGATAGGCGAAGGACACCGGGAGGAAACTTGGCAAATCCGAGCGATTTGGTTGAAGTCAGATAAGTATAAACTCATTGGTAAATCTGACTTAATTGAATCCCAATCTGGTCAATTTTATCCGGTGGAATATAAGCGGGGACACAAAGGTGAATGGGATAATGATGAATTGCAAGTCTGCGCCCAAGCTTTGTGTTTAGAAGAGATGACAGGGCAAACAATTACTACAGGATATATTTATTACGCCCACTCTCATCAACGACAATTGGTAGAGATTAATCAAGAGTTACGGCAAAGTGCGATCGCTACCATTCAAGCCGTCACAAATTTGCTCACAACAGGCATAATGCCTAAACCAATTTATAGCAAACGCTGTGAAGGATGCAGTCTTAATTTGCAATGTTTACCTAGAGCTTCCGCAAGAATAAAAACTTATCAAGAAGCTAACTAACTTTTTAACTATCTTGATTTTGTGTTTAAGTCTGCAAGAACAGACTAAATTTGTGTAGCCAAGATTTTTCATCTTTTGGCTAATAATTAACATATCCATTGTAGGTGAAATTATGGGGACAGTTTACATCACACAAGATGATTCATTTATCAGCAAAGTTGACGAACGGCTGAATGTCAAATTTGAGAAAAAAACAATTCTCGATGTACCATTAATTAAAATTGATGGCTTAGTAGTTATGGGACGAGTCAGCATTTCTCCTGCGGCTGTCTTTGAACTCATCGACAAAAAAATTCCCTTAACTTTCCTCACAAATAACGGTAAATATCTTGCTAGTTTGGAGCCAGAAATGGGTAAAAATATTTTCGTGCGAACTGCTCAATGGCAAGCGGCTGGAGAATCACCCCAAGCAATCCATGTAACTCAAGGTTTTGTTAGGGGAAAACTGAAAAACTATCGCCACAGTTTATTAGAAGCACAGCGTCGCTATGCAGTTGATTTAAATAGTAATATCACTCAATTAACTAATGCGATCGCTTCCCTAGAAAAAGCTAATTCTATAGATACCATTAGAGGTTTTGAAGGTGCGGGAAGTGCTGCTTATTTTGGTTGTTTTAATCAACTCATTCGTGTCGATAACTTCAGCTTCACTACCCGTAACCGTCGCCCACCCATAGATCCTGTCAATTCTCTTTTGAGTTTAGGATATTCTTTATTACGTCACGATATCCAAGGAGCCTTAAATATTGTCGGCTTCGATCCCTATTTAGGATACTTACACACAGAACGATATGGTAGACCTTCCTTAGCATTAGATTTAATGGAGGAATTTAGACCTTTAATCGTAGACGCTGTTGTTTTAACTGCCATCAACCGCCGGATGCTATCACCAAAAGATTTTATTACCGAACCCATCAGTAATGCAGTTTCACTCACTAAAGAAGGATTACATATCTTCTTGAGATTATATCAAGAGAAAAAACAAAATAAATTCAAACACCCAGTTTTGCAAAAGCAATACACCTATCAACAAACCTTTGAAATCCAAGCTCGCCTATTAGCTAAATATCTACTCGGAGAAATAGATAAATACCCTCCTCTAGTCATGAGATAGGTTTCTAAATTTTGAATTTTGAATTATTTATGTATTTAGTCATTTCCTACGACATCCCAGAAGATAAACGTCGCACTAAAATTCACAAGACACTCAAATCTTATGGTCAGTGGATGCAGTATTCTGTTTTTGAATGCGACTTAACACCAACCCAGTATGCTAAACTGCGATCGCGTATAGCAAAACTGATCAAACCAGACCAAGACAGTATCCGTTTTTACTTCCTCTGTGCTTGCTGTCAACCAAAAGTAGAGCGCATCGGCGGCGAAATGCCAATAGATACCACTGTCTTTTTTGCGTAACTTCTGCGTCAACCTGTAGGTGTTTGGCAAACAAGCTCAAATTTTTAGCCCCAAATGCTTATCCCTGCTGCTTTTAAAACCTCTCACACTACAATTGAGGTTGACGCAACCAACCAAAGCCTTATTTTTACAACCTTTCCAGCACTTTTCTCACAATCACTCTTGACAATCCAAAGTCTGAAAAGCTACCTTGATGTGGTATTCATGAAACTGCACCTTGAAAACCAAATACATCAAGCATTTCAAACCCAGGCCGTTTCTATTAACTAAAATCCCTATCAGGGATTGAAACTTATAAAATCCCTTCGCCTGCTTGGCGCTGGGGTTTCTATTAACTAAAATCCCTATCAGGGATTGAAACACGACAACCGGAAACTAGCCAGCGATGCCAAATTGTTTCTATTAACTAAAATCCCTATCAGGGATTGAAACGGCGGACTTGTCTGGAAATGGCAGATCAAATCGCGTTTCTATTAACTAAAATCCCTATCAGGGATTGAAACAGCTATTTCAATTACCTTGTTGTTTTTGAATTTTTGTTTCTATTAACTAAAATCCCTATCAGGGATTGAAACTACCAGATAAACCCCACTACAAAATTGAACTTACGTTTCTATTAACTAAAATCCCTATCAGGGATTGAAACGAACCTCATTGAGCTTACTGATAATTGCATCACAGGTTTCTATTAACTAAAATCCCTATCAGGGATTGAAACACTACTATGGTAGTATATTCTTAATGGTTGAGGGCAAGTTTCTATTAACTAAAATCCCTATCAGGGATTGAAACGTTTGGCGCAGAGGGATTACCAAAAAAGATTGACGTTTCTATTAACTAAAATCCCTATCAGGGATTGAAACGATTGATTCCCATAGATTGGCAAAGGCATATTTAGCGTTTCTATTAACTAAAATCCCTATCAGGGATTGAAACGAATCGCTCCGTCAAGTTTAGCTTGGAATTTTTGGAGTTTCTATTAACTAAAATCCCTATCAGGGATTGAAACATTTAAGGATTATTGATGGATCTTTAAGTGACAATGTTTCTATTAACTAAAATCCCTATCAGGGATTGAAACGAATTACTAAAGTTACTGCAATGCTTAAATTATCAGTTTCTATTAACTAAAATCCCTATCAGGGATTGAAACTGATTCATCATCTAAGATGAAAGAATATGAACAGCGTTTCTATTAACTAAAATCCCTATCAGGGATTGAAACTCATGTAGCATCAGTTTCCAGCGCAGAGATAACGTTTCTATGAACTAAAATCCCTATCAGGGATTGAAACAGCAGCCCCTATTGTTAACCTAATCCCTCTTTTGTTACTATGGGGAGAGTATAATCAGGAAAAAAGCAGACAAAGTAAGTAAGAGGAATGGTTACGGCGCGCAGACAGCCAGTAAGCACAGTGGGATTCATAGATAACTATTGCCAGCACTATTATTCAGTATTTGAGGATGTGAGGCATTTTGAAGCCTTCAAATTCTTACATTTGGGCATACTTTCAGAAATCCCTCGAAAAACCCTACCAGAAATAGCTAAAACAATGGGGTTAAAAGATAGCCAAACACTACATCATTTTTTGAGAGATGCACTGTGGGATGTCAAAAAATTAAGAGAAATTAGGCTGTGGTTGAGCAAAACGTTTATTGGAGAAAGAGAAATAATTTTATGTATTGACGAAACCGGAGATCAAAAAAAGGGAAAATCAACAGATTATGTGACTAGGCAATATATTGGAAACTTAGGTAAAACAGAGAATGGAATAGTATCCGTCCTATATTTTTTACTGTTTGATTCAACCTTGGCTCACAGTATTTAACATTCCTGGTATGAAGCGTTGCTTTTTGAGATTAATCGACTTTATGAATGATTTTCGCGCTTCTCCAGTCAGTTTCTCTGTTGCTAGTTGAGTTTCTTGTCAATTTTTCTTTTCCTAAAGTAACAAAAGAGGGATTAGAAAATAAAATATTCAATGGGTGAGAGCAAATATGATCATGAGATTTTTCCTCCCCTGCTTTCCCTGCTTCCCCCGCCTCCCCTGCTCACCAAAGTAATTGTATATTTTTTTTAGTTGGCAGTCCCTTATATTTAGCGATCGCTCACAGGATGCAAAAATGTATATTACATCTCCACCCGACCCCGTGCGGTTAGAAATATTTAAAAACCTTTATCAATTTATCGCTGAACAAATGGGGATTGTTCTCCAAAATACCGCCGCATCAGTCAACATCAAAGAACGTTTAGATTTCTCCTGTGCTATTTTTGATGCTGCTGGATTATTAGTTGCCAACGCTCCTCACATCCCTGTACATCTAGGTTCAATGAGTGAAAGTGTGCAGAGTTTAATTAATGCTCAAAGCAACACGATCAAACCAGGAAATGTATATCTATCTAATAATCCTTATAATGGCGGAACTCACCTTCCCGATGTCACTGCCATTACTCCCGTATTTCTAGAAACTAGCAAACATCCCTCTAGTCCCCAGTTCCCAGTCCCCAGTCCCCTATTCTACGTCGCTGCTCGTGGACATCAAGCCGATATTGGTGGTATTACCCCCGGTTCCATGCCTCCTCACAGTACTACAGTAGAAGAAGAAGGAATTATATTTGATAATTTTCTGTTAGTTGAACAGGGAAATTTTCGGGAAACAGCAGTGCGGGAGTTACTACTAAATCATCCTTACCCTGCCCGTAATCCTCAGCAAAATATTGCTGATTTTCATGCACAAATTGCTGCCAATGCACGAGGAGCGCAGGAACTGCGTCAAATGGTTTCTCAATATGGACTCCACACAGTACAAGCTTACATGAAATTTGTGCAAGATAATGCTGAGGAGTCAGTGAGACGAGCAATTGATGTTCTCAAGGATGGCTCATTTATTTATGAAATGGATAGCGGTGCTGTTATTCAAGTTAAAGTTACCATTAATCGAGAAAATCGCAGCGCCATTATTGATTTTACTGGCACATCCAAGCAATTAAAAAGTAACTTTAATGCCCCCAAAGCTGTCACCCAAGCAGCAGTTTTATACGTCTTCCGGACTCTAGTTGATGATAATATTCCCCTAAATGCTGGGTGTCTGAAACCTCTAGAAATCATCATTCCCGAAGGCTGTATGCTCAACCCAACCTACCCAGCCGCAGTGGTAGCAGGTAATGTAGAGACATCCCAGACCATTGTTGATGCTTTATATGGTGCATTGGGAGCGATCGCTGCTTCTCAAGGAACCATGAATAATATTACCTTTGGTAATCAGCATTATCAATATTATGAAACCATATGTGGTGGTTCTGGTGCAGGATCTGACTTTAACGGTACTGATGCAGTCCACACTCATATGACTAACTCCCGCTTGACTGACCCAGAAGTTTTAGAAACCCGCTATCCTGTACAAGTAGAAAGCTTTTGTCTACGTCCTGATAGCGGCGGTAAAGGCAAATATTCAGGTGGTAACGGTGTGATCCGCCGCATCAAGTTTCTGGAACCAATGACAGCCAATATTCTTTCTAGTCATCGCCGTATCCCTCCCTTTGGATTAAATGGTGGGGAAGCAGGACAAGTCGGACATAATTGGATACAACGTCAAGATGGAACACAAGAGAATTTAGACAGCACCGCCACAGTCGAAATGCTATCTGGCGATGTTTTTGTGATAGAAACCCCTGGAGGCGGAGGATTCGGTTCAATCCGCAGTTGAATAATGTAAGTACTCAGAGACGATAATTACATATAGTAATCCGATTTGATTTCTGAATCACTTGTAGAGGTAAGGGACTGGGGAAGGTGGGGCCCCCTTTGGGGATAAGGGGTAATGGGGACTGGGAAGAAAGAATAAAGGTGTACTGAGTTTTGTATGCGTAAGCGCAGGCTACGCATACAAAAATCAAATATGAGTCCTATATACTATTCTCTTGCCTATCACCTATCCCCTATCACCTATCACCTATCCCCAATCCCCAAAAATAAATCTGATGTTCTCCAACTACCGATCAAGAAGATTTTTAGCTGTTCTTGCCTAATTTATCTTACCCTGACACTTTCCGTGTCAAATCTCCGTCTTTCTAATCTACAGCATCTATCAAAGTGATAAATTTAACCAAAAACTTCCCTGATACTTCTACCAAGACGATGAAATAACGAATACATATATTGTATCTGAACTATTTTTTATGTTCTTTAACTTAGCTAAAAAAGTCACTACCCTACGCTGCTGTACTTATGGCTTGATTGGTTTAACATCAGTACTCAGCATGAGTTCTTCTGCTTTAACTCAAGTAGCTGGTAACTCTTCTATCCGCAAAACATCTGTTTCTATTCCTGTTCCCAGTAATAACTTAAGTAATAACTTGATTTGGCCGACTCAAGGATACATTTCACAAGGCTTTCGCAAATACCGTCATGAGGGGATAGATATTGCAGGCGCTTCTGGAACCCCAGTTGTAGCAGTAGCAGCAGGGAAAGTAGTCAAAGCTGGATGGGATGATTGGGGACTGGGGAATGCTATAGAAATTAAACATTCCAATGGCAGTGTTACCGTTTACGGACACAATCGTCGCTTATTAGTGAGTCAAGGTCAACAGGTCAAACAAGGTCAAATCATTGCCGAAATGGGATCTACTGGCAACAGCACAGCACCTCATTTACATTTTGAATATTATCCCAATGGTCGAGTTGCAGTTAATCCTGTAAATTTCTTAGCATCTTCTACCGCTAGTAAAATTCCCTCATCACAAATTGCCAGTTCTGCCGCTAAAGTTCATCAAGCCAGCAAATCAGTTCAACCAATTTACCCACCCCAAGTAGAACAGCCAGTTTCCCCTGCACAATCAATTCCCATTCATGTTGCACCTGTAAATCCTCATCTCGGATGTACTGGTGTGACTGTCCTCAAAGGTGAGACAGCCAACTCACTTGTCAAGGTTTGCGAAGAAAATGGGCAATTATTTTATATTGGTGAGTTGAAGCAAGACCCCAGCCAACCTGTAAAAGTTCCCGCTTGGAACATTGGTAACAACAAATATCGTGCAGATAATGGTAGTTTTTCTTACTTAGTCAGTCCAGAAAAAGTAGAAATTTGGCGTAATGGTAGCCAGATACGTACTGATAATTTTTATACTTCTACTAGATAAAAAAGTGAGTTAATTTGTCAGCGAAAATATCAAGGATTTTTGATTTAATTGGCAAGATTATTTCCTCATGGAACATCTGCTTGATGCAGTGATTCTTAAGTATACAGGCTTAGTCACAGTTACTCAGGAAATATTTTTTTATAAACTTTTTTGTTTTTTAATGACATTAAAATTAAAAACATCTTATGATTATCAGTAGTCTAAAATACACAAATCTAGTATTCATTGTCATCTTTTAGCTATTACACATAAGGCGTTCACCAATGGAATTTGTTGCTTATTCCTCTATGGTCATTGCCAACCAACAGGCAAATGGTCAGGCTGAATATCTCGAATATGAGCTTCCCAAATTTGAGTTGAACTGGCGCAAACTCCTCAAGTCTTCTGCTTGGTTATCTGTAGCTGGCTTGATGGTATTGTTGACAACTCTGACTCAGTCTGCTTTAGCTGCTTACGTACGTACTAATGGCAGCTGTTTAAATGTACGTAACAACCCCAGCATTAATGCCGAAGTTGTAGACTGTATCCCTAATGGCACTCGGATCTCCACCGTGGGGAGAGTTAATGGTTTTGCCCAACTATCTGATAACAGATTTGTCTCTGCCAGATGGGTGAGTGGCACATCCAGCAGTAGCTCAGATAAACCAATGAACGGTGGTGGTGGTGTTGGCGGCAGAGTCACTCTCAGCTTGGGTTCTAGAGGTCAGGCCGTTTCCGATGTCCAGAGAGCTTTGGGGATTGAACCTACAGGATACTATGGTTCTGTAACTGCTCGTCGAGTTAGAGAGTTTCAGTCTAACAATGGTTTGCGTGTAGATGGGGTCGTGGGTACTCAAACTCGCAATGCCTTGTTAGGTGGTAGCAGACCGCCGACTGGGGGGCCTGTGAGTCTCAGCTTTGGTTCTCGTGGTCAAGCAGTTTCCGATGTGCAGAGAGCGTTAGGTGTTGAACCTACAGGATATTTCGGTTCTGTGACTGTCCGCCGAGTCAGAGAATTTCAAGCAAATAATGGCTTGCGTGTAGATGGCGTAGTCGGCCCAGAAACTCGTAGTGCTTTATTTAGAGGGTAAAAATAGTTTCTATGACTAAAAAGCCTTAACTGTGTGTGTTTGCAAGTCTAAACATAGATAGTTAAGGCTTTTTTGCCCATAGTCGCTATTCACTGAAAGCGGCGGTAAACTTCATCACCAAGGTGGGTGGTGTCATCTATTCTCAACTCAGCTGATCTGGATCTACTCCTAAAGCTCTTAGTTGTTCCGCTAATTGTTGGGCGCGTTGAGCCGCTTGTTGGGCGCGTTGAGCTTCTTGTTGGGCGCGTTGTTCTGCGAGTTTAGCTTGTTGTTGTGCTTGTTGGACTTGTTCTTGGGGTGTAAGGTATCGCTTTCCTAGCTCATCGTACCAATACATCCACTCACGTGTTACGCCACAATAATTACCACGTTCGCAACCAATTCCCAAACCTACTTCCGGTAGCCACACTGGGTTTCCTGATTGCAATTCGTATTTACCATTAACTAATTTATGTACTTCTAGATGGGGCTTGCGACGACGACGAGAGGAATAAATAACGTAATATAGTACACCTAAAGCTTCGTAGTCATGCAATTTATCACTGTATTCTTTACGGTAGTTTTGAGAAACCACCTCTAACACCAAAATTGGTAAAACATTTTCATCCCACAGCACATAACTGGGACGCAGTTCCTCATCATAAAACCGTTCTACACCCAGGCTTAAAAACCCATCTGGGACAATCGCTGGTTTATCTGGATGATAATAAATACCCATGTCTACTCCGAAGAACCAGTCCATACGTTCTTCCCAAAGTAGCAACAGCATGGCTTTTAGCAACCCTGGTATCAGTTCTTGTAGTTCATTATCCACAGGCGTTTCATCAGAATCGGGTAGTTCTTCAGCTGAGGGTAAGTACCTTGGCAGATCGAAGTTTAACATGACTGGTTGCCTCAAAACTTATATACCAGTGTCCTCAAGAGAATTATAGCGATTTATGAGGGTAGGGGATACTGAGGCGATCAGCAACGCTGGGCGGAACGCGATCGCCTATCACCACAGAAATCTTGGTAACTCTTAACTATTAATAAACAAATAAGTTTTTGGTACTGCTCATGGTTTATCATTTACCCGAAGGATGGCATTAACAGTTACTCATCTTCTCATTACTAAGTGTGGATAAAGGATGAGTTGTTATTCAAACAAATATTTTTGCTGAATTGCCACGAATAAAGACTAAACTAAAAAGTCTTGTGCAGCAAAACTTGTAATTATAAATGATGTAATCATGTCTAAGGTTCTTGTCTCCGATCCTATTGACCAGGCTGGCATTGACATTCTTTCTCAAGTTGCTACTGTTGATGTCAAGACAGGTCTAAAGCCAGCAGAATTAATAGAAATTATTGGTGAGTATGATGCGTTAATGATTCGTTCAGGAACACGTGTCACTCAAGAAATTATTGAAGCCGGCACACAGCTGAGAATCATCGGTCGTGCTGGGGTGGGCGTGGATAATGTTGATGTGCCTGCTGCTACCCGGCGAGGGATTGTTGTAGTTAATTCCCCTGAAGGTAACACCATTGCTGCTGCTGAACACGCCTTGGCAATGATGTTATCTCTGTCGCGTCATATCCCCGATGCCAACGCTTCTGTCAAACGTGGAGAGTGGGATCGCAAAACTTTTGTCGGTGCGGAAGTTTACAAAAAAACTATCGGTATCGTGGGTTTGGGTAAAATCGGTTCTCATGTCGCCGCAGTTGCCAAAGCAATGGGCATGAAATTACTTGCTTATGATCCTTTCATTTCCACCGAACGGGCAGAACAAATCGGGTGTCAATTGGTGGATTTAGATTTGCTGATTCAGCAAGCAGACTATATCACCTTGCACATCCCCAAAACATCGGAAACTGCCCACCTGATCAACGCCACCACGCTGGCAAAAATGAAGCCCACCGCCCGGATTATCAATTGCGCTCGTGGTGGGATCATAGATGAAGCAGCCTTAGCCGCAGCTATTAAAGCGGGAACGATCGCGGGTGCAGCTTTGGATGTGTTTGAGTCAGAACCCCTGGCTGAATCAGAATTGCGATCGCTCGGTAAAGAAGTCATCCTCACCCCCCACTTAGGCGCATCAACTACAGAAGCCCAAGTGAATGTAGCCATTGACGTAGCTGAACAAATCCGCGATGTTCTCTTGGGTTTACCCGCCCGTTCCGCCGTCAATATCCCCGGACTCGGCCCCGATGTCTTGGAAGAACTCAAACCCTATATGCAGCTAGCGGAAACCTTGGGTAACTTGGTAGGACAACTAGCAGGGGGACGAGTGGAATTACTCAACGTTCGTCTGCAAGGAGAACTGGCAACTAATAAAAGCCAACCCTTAGTAGTGGCATCCTTGAAAGGACTACTTTATCAAGCCTTGAGAGAACGGGTAAATTACGTCAACGCCAGCATCGAAGCCAAAGAACGAGGAATTCGCGTCATCGAAACCCGCGACGCTTCTGTACGTGACTACGCTGGTTCGATTCGTTTAGAAGCTATTGGTACTCTGGGTACACATTCTGTCACTGGTGCATTGTTAGGAGAAAAAGAGATTCACCTCACCGATGTTGACGGATTCCCCATTAACGTCCCCCCTAGCAAGCATATGCTGTTTACCTTGCACCGTGATATGCCAGGCATTATTGGCAAACTTGGTTCTTTACTAGGCAGCTTTAATGTCAACATTGCCAGTATGCAAGTAGGACGCAAAATCGTCCGTGGTGATGCAGTCATGGCTCTCAGCATCGATGATCCCTTACCCGATGGTATTTTAACCGAGATTACCAAAGTACCGGGAATTCGAGATGCGTATACAGTAACACTATAAAAGAGGACAGGGGACAGGGGACAGGGGATAGGGGACAGGGGACAGGGAAATAGGTCATTGGTCATTAGCATTTCTTCTACACCCCTACACCCCTACCAAATCAGTTACCAGTTAACAGTTATCAGTTACCAGTTAATAAACGTTCACTGTTCACTGTTCACACCCCTGCACCCTCACTCCCTCACTCCCTCACTCAGCACTCAGCACTCAGCACGGGCTGCATCGCCCCGCTACCGCTAACAGCACTCAGCACTAAAAAATGGCTAATACTTGGTGGGAACTACAAATTTCATGTGAACCGGCACTGGAAGACTCTGTTTTCTGGCGACTGGAAGATTTTGGTTGTCGTGGTACGGCTAGCGAAAGTAAAGGCAGTTCCTATTTAGTGCGGGGTTATTTGCCCATATTCCAAGCCCAACTACTAGATTTAGCAGCACTGGGATTATGGTTGCGGCAAGATGCTTTGTGTGTAGGATTATCTATTCCTAGCTTGAGTTGGCAGCTAATTGATGAGGAGGATTGGGCGACTAGCTGGAAACAATACTGGCATCCACAGGAAATAGGCGATCGCTTTCTCATCAATCCGGCATGGCTACCTTTACCAGAAAACTCAGATCGCTTAGTCATTCGTCTTGATCCCGGTGTTGCATTTGGTACTGGCAATCATGCGACAACCCAACTGTGTCTAGAATCTCTGGAAATGCGCCTCAGTCAAGTTCCTCAATCTTTTACGAATACAGGTAGTAAACAAGAGTCTGTCATTATTGCAGATATTGGTTGTGGTTCTGGTATTCTGGCGATCGGTGCTGTCTTATTGGGAGCAGAGAAAGTTTATGCCGTGGATACTGATCCCTTAGCAGTCCAGTCAACTTTCAGCAATCGCGCTCTCAACGATGTTAGCCCAGAACGTTTAGTACCCGCAGAAGGTAGTGTAGACATTTTAAAGAAACTAATTGCACAGCCTGTAGATGGAATTGTCTGCAATATTTTAGCTGATGTGATCATTCAATTAGTGCCAGAAATTAGTGAGATTACTAAACCTAGTACTTGGGCAATTTTTAGCGGTATTTTAGTTGAGCAATCTAACTCCGTTGTTGATGCTTTAGAGAAACATGGTTGGGTTGTGGCTACCATGTGGAAGCGCAAAGAATGGTGTTGTTTAAACGTGCGACGTTCTTAAAAGAAAGTTGGATGGGAGAGCAAGCTTTTTTACTGAGACTATGCTGCTTTAGTTAAAATATTTAGATATAGTCTTTTTTCATCTGAACTCAGCAATACTATGACGCTTCAGAACTTGGAATCAGAATTACTGGCTTTAACACCAAATGAAAAAGCACAGGCAATTCAGCTACTTGCTCAAAGCTTAGGCAACTCTTGGCGAGGGATTGAAAAAACTCCAGGAATATGTGGTGGCGATGCGTGTATCGCCACCACATATTCCTGTCTGGGTTTTAATTAATGCTCGTAGGTTAGGTATTAGTGAAGCTCAACTTTTGAAAGATTATCCGACTCTATCGGCAACTGACTTAACTAACGCTTGGGTTTATGCCACTGTATATCAAGAAGAAATTGATACAGCTATTCGGGAAAATGAAGAGGAATAATGGCTCGTTTGTACGCAGATGAACTGCCAAATAATTCTAGCGTTCTTGATTAGGTAAGTAAGTTACCAAAAAATTCTAAAATCCCAACTTAATAATTATTAATATGTAGAGATACAAAAAATTGTATCTCTACCTTAACATTGCTTAAAAGAAACTTTGTAGATGCTGGATTAGCTGTGGTGCTTGTACCACACCCTCAATACGCTCCACTGGCTGACCTTGCTTGAACAATACAAGGGTTGGTAGAGCAGTAATTTGATACTTGGTGGCTAATTCTGTGTATTTTTCAGTGTCAATTTTAACAATGCGTAAATTGTCTTTAAGTTGAGCATTTACCTGCTGTAAAATTCCAGTCATCATCTGACAAGGACCACACCAGTCAGCGTAAAAATCTACTAAAACAGGTACATCAGAACCAGATAGCATCTCTTCAAAGCTGTTGAATTGTTTTTTAGTAGTCATATGACACACACCAATTATTTATTGATTGAATTCAATATTAATGTCTGCTTTCTGAAAATGGTGTAACATTATTTTATTTTTATTGTTGCTAAATTTATCGTTCCCATTTCAATAGGGGATAGGGGACAGGGTATTGGGAAAGAAAAATAAAACAATATTCACAATAACCATTAGCACGTTCATAAACTGATTTCCTAAGAGCAGAGGAAACATACGTACTGATTTAATGACATTGTTTATTTCCTAATTGCTGCTAACAGCTTATAGATGTTAATGCTAGCAATATTAGCAGCCTAAAAGAATTATATTTTATTCAGAGGATAAGTACTTAGAGATAATTAATTACACATATTTTTCTTCTGTTGCCTATTGCCTATTGCCTATCTCCACAAATGAACTTAATTTTGTCCAACTACTTATCAGATGTTCCCCAAATCACCATAAGATAATTAGCGCGGTATCTCCAAGATAGAGGAACATAACATGAGTTCATTACAAAATCAGGTAGCTATTGTTACTGGTGCGTCAAGGGGGATTGGTAGAGCGATCGCTCTCCAATTAGCTGCCCAAGGGGCAAAAGTAGTGGTTAATTATGCCAGTTCTAGCACCGCAGCCGATCAGGTAGTTGCAGAAATTACGGGTGCTGGTGGGGAAGCGAACGCGCTACAAGCTGATGTTTCCCAAGCTGATCAAGTAGATGCACTGATCAACACAGTGATGGAAAAGTTTCAACGAGTGGATATTTTGGTGAATAATGCTGGTATCACCCGCGACACTCTACTACTACGCATGAAAACAGAAGATTGGCAAGCCGTAATCGACCTCAATCTCACTGGTGTATTTTTATGTACTCGCGCTGCCAGTAAAATCATGCTGAAGCAGCGTTCTGGTCGCATCATCAACATTACCTCCGTTGCTGGACAAATGGGTAATCCTGGTCAAGCAAACTACAGCGCTGCTAAAGCCGGTGTGATTGGTTTTACCAAAACAGTTGCGAAAGAACTTGCTTCTCGTGGTATCACAGTTAACGCTGTTGCTCCCGGTTTCATCGCTACAGACATGACCAGCAACCTCAAAGCTGACGATATTCTCAAATACATCCCTTTAGGTCGCTACGGTCAACCAGAAGAAATTGCTGGTATGGTACGCTTCCTAGCATCTGACCCCGCCGCCGCTTACATTACTGGTCAAGTCTTTAACGTCGATGGTGGCATGGTGATGGCTTAGACAGTGCTGAGTGCTGAGTCATGAGTGCTGAGTGCTGAGTCATGAGTAGTGAGTACTGAGTGCTGAGTGGGGAGTAATAAGTGGGGAGTGATTTTAGCGATAGTAGATTGTAGCCCTTACTGAGTGCTGATTCAGGAATTTTAATAGAGTCATGAGTTATGCTTTATTGTTGTTTTAAATCTTAATTCCTTACCTTTTCTTAACTCAGCACTCAGCACTCATCACTCAGGACTGTTGGCGGATTCTTTGCCAGACAGTGAAGCCGAGCAGAATGATAATACTGCTGGCTGTGGCAATAATCACCGTCAAAGTCATGCCTTGGATTCTCATTGCCAGCAAATTACAAACTAAGGTTGCTGACCACAAGGTAAATGCAGCGTGACGTTGAGATAATCCCCAAGCGAGTAAGCGGTGGTGTAGGTGGTCTTTGCCAGGGGTGCTGAGGGGGTTTTTTCCTGCTAGCAACCGCCGAATAAATACTTGTGTAGTATCTAATACTGGCAAGAGCAAAAATAAAACTGTAGGGCCGAGAGCAAATAGAGTATTGCGTTGTAGGCTACCTAAAATACTAGTAGCAGCTAACACATAACCAAAAAAGTATGCCCCAGCATCACCCATGATGATTCTGGAGGGGTGAAAATTGTGACGTAAAAAGCCTAAAGCCGCACCTCCCAAGGCAGCCAAAACTAAGGTAGCCGCAGCTCGATTAGGAAACTGGGCAGAAACTCCCAATAAACTCATGGCAGCGATAAAACTAATTCCTCCTGCCAATCCATCCATGCCATCCATCAAGTTAATGGCATTAGTGATGCCCACCACCCAAAGCACGGTGAGCAACATGGAGAGAATAGAGTCAATGGGCGTACCGAAACTCACATTCACACTAATGCCGTTAGCCACCAGCAACAAGGCTGTGATAATTTGCGCCCACAACCGAACAGAGGGGGGTAATCCGAACTGATCGTCTATAAAGCCGACCAAGACTAGGATGGAACCCCCTAGTAAAATAGTCAGTACTTGAGCTAAGACGTTCTGTAGCTCAATGGGTCTTAAAAGGCTAGCTAAGACCAATGCGGCAATCACCCCCGCATAAATAGCTAAACCTCCTGCATTGGGCAAAGGTTCTCGATTGAGTCGTCGGGCGTTGGGTTGATCAGCCCAACCTACCCTTAAGGCAAATTTGCGTACCGTGGGAATTAAACGCCACGTTACTAACCAAGCCAAGATAAACGTGAATACTACTGCCAACCAGCCGGAGCCGCTAGGGTCAGCAATGCCAAGAGACCTAAGGGAGTTGTACAGATTCATCTCCCGATTCAACCATTACTGCCAGTATCCTACATGAGCATCAAGAGTATATTAATCAATTTTTTTGATTTCTATTTGTGATTTCAGTAGTTTGGTTACTTAGCACTCTGAGCCTGTGAGTGCTAAATTGTCTAATGGAAGCGCTAGAGAAAGAAAAAATGGCAAAAATTATTTCATTCGATGAAGAGTCACGGCGGGCTTTAGAACGGGGTGTCAATGCCCTGGCTGATGCTGTGAAAATCACTTTAGGGCCAAAAGGTCGCAACGTTCTGTTAGAAAAAAAATTTGGTACGCCCCAAATTGTCAATGACGGGATTACCGTGGCCAAAGAAATTGAATTAGAAGATCCTTTGGAGAATACTGGGGCTAGACTGATCCAGGAAGTAGCATCTAAAACTAAAGATGTAGCTGGGGATGGTACAACCACGGCTACCGTTTTGGTGCAAGCCTTGATCAAAGAAGGTTTGAAGAACGTCGCTGCTGGTAGTAACCCAGTTAGTTTAAAACGGGGTATTGAGAAAACTACTGAGGCTTTGGTAGAAGAAATTGCCAGAGTTGCCAAGCCAGTCGAAGGCAGTGCGATCGCTCAAGTTGCTACTGTCTCAGCTGGTAACGATGAAGAAGTCGGTAACATGATTGCCGAAGCAGTGGCTAAAGTCACCAAGGACGGTGTAATTACTGTTGAGGAATCAAAATCCCTGACAACGGAACTAGAAGTAGTTGAAGGGATGCAAATTGACAGAGGTTACATTTCCCCCTACTTCGTCACCAACAACGATCGCCTGACGGTGGAATTTGAAAATGCGCGGATTCTGATTACCGATAAGAAAATCAACAGCATCCAAGATTTAGTTCCCATTTTGGAAAAAGTCGCTCGTTTGGGTCAACCTCTGCTGATCATTGCTGAAGATGTAGAAGGAGATGCCCTAGCAACTCTAGTTGTTAACAAAGCGCGGGGTGTACTCTCTGTAGCAGCGATTAAAGCACCGGGATTTGGTGAACGTCGTAAAGCATTGCTGCAAGATATCGCCATTCTTACCGATGGTCAGTTAATTTCCGAAGAAATTGGCTTGAGCTTAGATACAGCCTCCCTGGAAGCCTTGGGAACTGCCCGGAAAATCACAATTGAAAAAGACAACACCACAATTGTTTCTGGAACAACCACCAAGCCAGAAATAGAAAAGCGCATTGCTCAAATCCGTAAACAGTTAGAAGAAACTGATTCCGAATACGATCAGGAAAAATTACAAGAACGCATTGCCAAGTTAGCAGGCGGTGTCGCAGTGATCAAGGTCGGTGCAGCTACTGAAACCGAACTCAAAGACCGCAAACTGCGAATTGAAGACGCACTCAACGCTACCAAGGCGGCTGTGGCTGAAGGTATTGTTCCTGGTGGTGGCAAAACCCTGATTTACTTGGCCTCAAAAGTAGATGCAGTGAAAAATCATCTCGACGAAGAAGCCAGAATCGGTGCTGATATTGTCAAACGGGCGCTAGAAGCTCCTCTACGCCAGATTGCTGACAATGCTGGTGAAGAAGGTTCAATCATTGTTTCTAAGGTTAAAGAGAACAGCAATTTTAACTTCGGTTACAACGCTGCTACGGGAGCATTTGAAGACTTGATTGCTGCTGGTATCATCGACCCCGCAAAAGTTGTACGTTCGGCTTTGCAAAATGCTGCTTCTATTGCTGGTTTGGTTCTCACCACCGAAGCGATTGTGGTAGAGAAACCAGAGAAAAAAGCTCCTCCTGCTCCTGATGGCGGCATGGGTGGCATGGGCGGCATGGGCGGCATGGGCGGCATGGGCGGCATGGGGATGTTCTAAGAATAGGGGATAGGGGATAGGGAATTAGGGGACAAGGGGACAAGGGGACAAGGGGACAAGGGGACAAGGGGACAAGGGGACAAGGGGACAAGGGGACAAGGGGACAAGGGGACAAGGTGAAGGATTTTCCGCCGCTCTCCCCATCCCCCCATCTCCCCATCTCCCCATCCCCCCCCATCTCCCCATCCCCCCATCTCCCCATCTCCCCATCTCCCCATCTCCCCATCCCCCCTCTCCCCAAACGTTAGGGGCAGCTTCCCGGAGATCGCCTGCTTCTTTACAGGTGAACCCAGGGGAACTGCCCCTTAATTTGGCAAAAATTTACTTGATAAAAATTTACTCAGCCGTTGCGAGTTCGGTACTGCCCCGTGTGCGTTTGCGGGTCAAGGTGTTGTACAACATGACACCGATCGCTTTGATTAAGTTGCCTTCTAATTCTTGGAACATCTTCATGTTCACACCAAAGGCGGCGTTAGCTTCATCGACAATGCGATCGCCTGTAGCGTCATCAATGGGCATCTCATCTAAAATTTGCCGATATTTGGCTTTGAATCCCTTCTCATCTGTAATATCTGCAAATTCATAGAATGCAGTTCCTTGCCCATCTGTCAAATTCATCGCTGTCACCGCAATGTTTTTGAGAATTTGTCCCCCAGATAAATCACCTAAATAACGGGTGTAAGAATGAGCAATCAACAATTCTGGTTCTGTTGCTGATATTTCCCGAATACGTTGTACATAAGCCTCACCTGCTGGCGATAGTTTGATTTGTTCGCGCCAGTTTGCACCGTAATAATAGCTCAGGTCTTGCTCTAAGCTGTGCTTACGATTGAGTTGGGGAAAGTTAATTTTAGAAACAATCGGGTGTTGGCTATGCTTTTCCATTTCCTCTTCCATCGCCGAGTAGACGAAGTAAAAGTTAGCCACTAACTTGCGGTAAGAACTTTTTTCTACTACTCCTTTTAAAAAGCACTTGACAAAACCAACGTTTTCTGCCATCGTGTGAGCTTTTTTTGTCCCTACACGCAGTTTGCTTGCTAAATTGCTGCTCATGCTAAACTTCTCAACTTTAAAAAGGTCAACTGCTGGAGTTTTAAATTACAGACAGCTAAAAAATGCCATTAAAACGTTACATTAAAACTATTTGATGAGAATTTATATTAATATTTTTTAAGTTCAAGCAGTGGTGAGTGCCGTAAAACCCTACGGGCATAGCTAGTCATCAGTTGAGTGCTTTGTATAAGATTTATGTGAAGTTGTTAATTTACCACTGGCGACTATGAGAGGCAAGGGTTAAACTGAGGGGCAGCAAACTTTATCAAAAATTTACTATGTAATAACTTTTTTTAAGTATTTTTACATAAGCTAATTTAGAGAAATAAAGATTCTTATCCAAAAAAAATAACTATCATAAAAGCAAAACACAAGGTATCTACTTGTAGTTGTTGAATTAAAGTGTAAAGTTACGTAAGTTCGATAGAACAGAAGCAGAGGGAGTTATAAGTGGTGAGTTATGAGTGCTGAGTAACGAGTAGTTAGTGGCAATTCTTAATTTTCCCTCACTCCCTTACTCCCTCACTCTTCCTCAGCCTTTAGCCCTGGCTCTAATTTTCTCGAACTGACTTTTAAGTGATGATTTTTTAGTGTGATTGTGTGGGGTGTTTAAATATATGGTTTCGTCGATAACTCGAACTCAAAGCTACATCAGAGAATCTGCCTGTAAATCGGATGAACTAGGAAATAATTTTGCCCCTAGCTTGATATCTTTGCCCGCTACGCCTCTGTTTGGCACAGATGGCATCCGTGGCAAAGTGGGAGAGTTATTGAGTGCGCCTTTGGCTTTGCAAGTAGGTTTTTGGGCGGGTGTGGTTTTACGTAGTCATGCCAGTCATTCGGGGCCAGTTATCCTGGGGCAAGATTCTCGTAATTCCAGTGATATGTTGGCGATGGCTTTGAGTGCAGGGTTAACAGCAGCTGGTTTAGAAGTTTGGTATCTGGGTTTATGTCCTACTCCTTGTGTGGCTTATCTAACTACTGTGAGTGCAGCCATTGGTGGGGTGATGATTTCTGCTAGTCACAATCCCCCGGAAGATAACGGGATTAAAATTTTTGATGCTAATGGTGGCAAGTTACCCCAAACGTTACAGAAAGAAATAGAAAGGGGAATGCGCGGTAATCTTGCCGTTACGAGTGGTGTCAATCATTGTGGCAGGCATTACTCACGTCTGGAATTGATTAGGGACTATGGTGAGGCTTTGCAGCAACCCTTAAAACCGACAGTAAATCTTCAAGGGATGAAGATTGTTTTAGATTTAGCTTGGGGTGCAGCAGTTGGTTTAGCACCAGCAGTATTTCGAGAGATGGGGGCTGGGGTTATATGTTTACATGATGCCGCAGATGGCGATCGCATTAATGTTAACTGCGGTTCCACTCACCTAGAAATTTTGCAAGCTGCTGTCAAAGAACACAATGCTGACTTGGGTTTTGCCTTTGATGGTGATGCTGATCGTGTGTTAGCTGTAGATTCTACTGGTCGTCCTGTAGATGGCGATTATATCCTCTACCTCTGGGGTTTACATCTCAAACAACAGCAACAGCTACCCGATAACTTGATTGTTTCCACAGTCATGGCAAATTTGGGCTTTGAGAAGGCCTGGCAAAAACAAGGGGGGCAGTTAATTCGTACCGCCGTTGGGGATCAATACGTACAGGCGGAAATGCTGAAAACTGGAGGAATGCTGGGTGGTGAACAATCTGGGCATATTCTGTGCCGTCACTATGGCATTACTGGAGATGGGTTGTTAACAGCCTTACACATCGCCAGTTTGGTAAAACAAGCTGGTGTTTCTTTAGCAGAATTGGTAGACCAAAGCTTTCAGACCTATCCTCAATTATTGCGGAACGTGCGAGTTTTAGATCGCGATCGCCGTCTAGGCTGGCAAAATTGTGAACCAGTACAACAAGCGATCGCTCTGGCAGAAACAGCAATGGGTGATAATGGGAGAATCTTAGTCAGGGCTTCTGGTACAGAACCAGTTATTAGAGTCATGGTAGAAGCCGCTAACGCCGAATTGGCTAACTACTGGACAGAGGAACTAGTCGCTCAAGTCCAGCAACACCTAGCAGTTTAAAGGGAACACGGAATAGGGGACAGCCAAATCAGTTAACAGTTATCAGTTATCAGTTACCAGTTAATAAACGTTCACTGTTCACTGTTCACACCCCTGCTTCCCCTACTTGCCTAAATTCATCTCTCTGTTCTGCAACGCCTTTTCCTGGCAGCTTCTGTAAACAACCCTGAAGGTGAGTTTGCAGAAGCTGCACAGTTTATGTTTATATAAATGCAAATACATTTTGTATTACGCCACTGATCTAGTTAAATCCAGGGGGCGATCGTCAATAGTCAAATAACCGCAACTTTTAATCTAGCAAAACCGACATAAATAAACATCCTTTTATCTATTATTGATGATTAACTTTAGGACTTACGCACTGAACCAAAAAACCATAAATGAGAGTGGTCAATAGTCCATAGTGAGATAGTGCGTTCCTGTCGCCTTGCGTCGGAAAGCAACTATCGAACCCGAAGGGTCAAAAATCCAAAAACCTTGATTTTAAACGCCAGTCCGCACAATGGGGAAACCCCAACAACCGGCTGGCTCCTATTGACCATTGACCATTGACTATTGACTATTGACAAAAAAGCCAGAAAACTTAGTTACACTGCGTAAGTTCTAAAGCTAATCATCAATTCTTCCGTAAACTTCGTCTTCTGAGACTAATAGGTTAAAGTGTCTCTATGGCAATATTAAAATCAAAAACAAAACGCTCTAAAAAATCTAAAAATCAGTCAAAATCAGAATCTCCTACTCTTACTCTGCAAGAAAGACTAGCCGCAAAGCGCAAAGCTAACCAAGCACGCAAAGAACTGACTAGTGTGCTAACTACTGTGATCTTTGTTAGTCTTTTCGTGGGTCTTTTGCTGTTTTTAGTCAGTGGTGTCAAAACGGCCGTACCTGTTGTTTTGGGGATTGTGGTGATTACCCTTTGCTACAAATATCCTCGTGTCGGTCTTTTAGCATTCCTAGCCTATGTACCCTTTGGTGGTACTATTACCTACTACATTGGCAACAGTCCCATCCTACAATTAGCTAAAGATGCTTTTTACTTTCCAGCTTTAATTGCCATCTGGCAAATTTGTCGTAAACAAAACCTACCTCTTATTGTTCCTAAATCTATTAGAACACCATTATTTATCTTATTTAGCTTATGTTTACTAACGTTGGTATTTATTAATGGCAGTCAGCAATTAAACCCATCAGGTATTGAATTCCTGCCAAAAGCACCTGTAGAAATTCCCTTAGGCATGGGTATTTTGGGATTAAAAGTATTGTTAGGTTATGTGTTTCTGATCGGTTGTGTTTATCATCTAATTAAAGATAAAAAGGATTTTCTTTTAGTCACACGCATACAGGTTGCCTTAATTTTAATCTGTGGTGTCTTGGGAATTATTCAATATTTCTTCTTGCAAGTGGGAATATGTCAAGGTACAAGAAATGCTGCTGGTGGTGACTTATTTAAAGCTACATTGGAAGCCAGATGTTACTTTGGTGGTGCTTTAGTCTACAGTCCAGATGAAGGCATTATCCGTCTACCAGGAACCTTTGTTGCTCCTTGGCAATGGGCATGGTTTTTAATTTCTAGCACTTTTTTTGCCTTTGCTTCGGGATTTTCTGATCCTTCTTTCATTTGGCGGATAATTAGTTTAGGTTCTATGGCAACGGTATTTATTAATGCCGTTATTTCTGGACAAAGAATTGCCTTGGCTCTAGTACCCATTTGCTTTATCATCTTACTATTCCTGACAGGTCAAATTGGTAACCTCAAACGTTTTATTCCCATCGGTGCGGGACTCGCTCTTGTTTTGGGAATTGCTATGGTAAATAACCCTGATGTCGTCAAAGAAAGAACAGAGAGTTTCACTGGGCGTTGGGAAGCTTCACCACCCCAAGAGTTTATTATTCAACAATTTGAAGATACTTGGAAAGGTTTAAATAGCCCATTAGGCATGGGTTTAGGACGAGCTACTAATTCTGCTCGAACTTTGGGTGCAACCAGATTGATCGAAACTTATTACCCCAAAGTGATGTATGAGGTAGGAATTGTCGGATTATTGGGCTTTATCGCTTTTGTAACTAGTATGACAATTGCGGGATTTAAAGCATATCGCTCAGTTAAAAACCGCAACTTACGCACTTATGCAGCTGCTATGTGGGTGTTTGTCTTGTTTATTAGCTACAACACCTATTACTACCCACTTGATGTTGATCCAGTGGCTGTATACTACTGGTTTGTAGCTGGATTGTTATTCAAATTACCAGTGTTAGATAAACAAGAGAAGGAAGAGCTAGAGCCGAAGAAAAAAGGCAAACGCTTTCTACTCTGAAGCAGATTAACTGAGAATATCTCAGTATATTCACTGCGGTAGATCCATTTCTATATATTAAGATAGACAATGGATAAATACACCTGAGTATTTATTGAAATTGATATCTTTACTAAAGGTCAACAGGTATCAGCAAAATTGCTAGATATCAAAATATATGAATAATAAAATTAACGCGACTCGATTTAATTGGATTGATCAGATAAAAGGATTAGCAATTTTATCAATTGTGTTGTTTCATTTTTTCCAAAATTATCTTGATCGGTTACCGATCATTATAGTTTTAGATAGAAATTTTGCTAAAATTGGCTATGCTGCTGTAGATATATTCTTCGTCATGGCAGGGTTAAATACGAGTTATGCTCTAATATCTAAGTTTGGTAAAGACGGTATAGAGCAAATGAATATTAACTGGAAGTCATGGTTACAGAAGCGTTTGTCTAGGATATATCCAGCTTATTTATTAGCAGTAATTATTACTTGTTTATTATATTTATTGTTTCAATATTCAAAAATAAAGTCTCCTATTAATTTTGTTCTGTCTGTGATAGGTATAGCAGGAATCAGGTTACAAGAAATTAATCCTGGATTTTGGTTTTTTACTGCTATTTTAGAAGCTTATTTAATCACACCCTTAATTTTTGGCGTTTGTCGGAGGAATCCTCAAAATATCCTGTTTTGGGGAACTATTTTAGGCGTAATCACTAAAGTCATAGCGTTAGATTTTAAGTTAAAAGGAAATATTTTTAGTTATCTATTCTTTTTGCAAAATAATTTTATCGGCAGTTATATAAATCAGTATTGTCTTGGTCTTTACTGGGGATTTGTTTTTGCTAAACATAAAAAATTTAGGAAGGTAGATTATGTGGTAGTAACAATAATTTTTAGTGTGGGATTTTTTGTTTATGCTACTTTTAGTATGACTCAAATTGATATTATATATATGTTGGGATTTGATATGTTATTTACTCCCTTTATGTTTTTGATGATTAAGGAAATATTATGCTACCTAGATAAGGTCAAGCCATTATCATCTGTGTTGAGTTTTCTATCCTTACTAGGGATATATTCTTATCAAATTTATTTAATTCACCAACCTTTATATTTTGTTTTATTACCGAAAATTATCCCGGCTTTACATTTAAATCCTTATTTCAGGACAATTATTGTCTTCGCCATAACTGCTATTGTCTTGATAGCCTATGTATATTTATTTACGAGACTGGAAAAATATATGATGAAAGCATTGGCATCCGTCACGAAAAAGTCAAGTTAGGACAATTAAGTATAAAAAACCATGAATAATCAGCCCTTAATTAGTGTCATTATCCCCACATACGGACGAGAAGAACCGCTAAGAGATAGTCTTGTAGATGTATTAAATCAAGACTATGCAAATTATGAGATTATAGTAGTAGACCAATCTCCAACACATAAACCAGAAATCCAAGCTTATCTGGAAGAACTAGCCGCAGCCGAGAAGATTAAATGGTTTCGTCTCAGTTGGGCGAGTTTACCAGGGGCGCGTAATTATGGTGTAAAACGCTCATCTGGGGAGATAATTTTATTTATTGATGATGATGTTAAATTAACCCCTGGATTTTTAGCAGCCCATGCGAAAAACTATGTGCAGAAGCCAGAGATAGGGGCTGTGGCTGGACGAGTATTTGACAGAATGAAATTGGGTGATTCTGGGGGAGAGGTAGAAATTGAATATCTACCACCAGAAGCGATGGACCCAGGAATTGCTTGGTATCATATTGACTTAGTGCATACGATTAAACCCCAGCAGGTTTTAACCGCCAGGGGTTGTAATATGTCTTTTCGCCGGGAAATTTTCACCAAGTATGGACTGAGATTTGATGAAAGGTTCCGGGGTAGTGCGGTGCGAGAAGAGTCAGACTTTTGTTTACGGTTGCGAAAGACTGGGTATAAGATTTGGTATGACCCGGAGGCAGATTTAATCCATTTAGGAGAAGAAACAGGTGGGTGTCATGATATTAGTATGCGATCGCTCAAATATCAAATCACCTTTTATCACAATCATTTCTTGATGGGGTTGAAAAATCTCACCGCCAGCCAAGCTTTACGCCTATACGCCCGTTTATTTGACTGTCATGTCCTCGGCCGTCCCCCTTGTCATAAAAGTGGTTCTCCCGTCAAAATAGTTACGCGCGGAGTATTCTATACATTGGGTTTTCTTAAAGCTTTGGCTACTTTTATCCAATCAGCTTGGAATGATGGTCAAATTTATAGTCAGTTGGATCAAGAGTCAATAGTTAATAGTTAATAGTCATTGGTCATTGGTGTAACAACTGACAACTAACAACTAACAAATATCAAATGAAAATCCTCGTTGCCAGTCATACGTATATCGTAGACCTTAACTGCGAAAAATTGCGGGCTTTATCTCAATTACAACCAGGGATTGAGGTGACAGTTGTAGTCCCTAAAACTTGGAATCCTGGTGGTGTGCAAAATAAGATTATTGAAACACATTACAGGGATGAAGGTGCATTTAAAATAGTCCCGGTTGCTAATTTTAGTCAAAATCATCAAGGGCTATTGACTTTTGGGACTGATTTAATATCTTTATTACGAGAGTTTCGTCCCCAAATTATCCAAGTTGAACAAGGTTCTAGGGGGCTTGCATACACTCAAATGATTGTCTTAAACCAGTTATTAGGACTTAAGGCAAAAAATATCTTTTTTACTTGGTGGAATTTACCCTACGAATTAAAATTACCCATTGCCTTATTAGAAAAATATAACCTGAAACACAGTCACGGGATCATTTCCGGGAATCAGGATGGGGCAGAAATTTTAAGACAAAGAGGATATCAAGGTAAGATTAAAGTCATGCCTCAACTGGGTGTAGACGAAACTTTATTTACTCCCCAATCTCAACCGGAGTTAGCAGCTAAGTTAGGTATTACACCAGATGATTTTGTCATTGGATTTGTGGGGCGATTTGTTCCTGAGAAAGGTTTGTTAACACTTTTACAAGCATTAGTGAATTTACAAGATAAATCTTGGAAACTTTTACTTTTAGGTCGTGGTGTTTTACGAGAAGAGTTAATGAAAATTGCCACGGAAAATAATATTCAAGATAGAGTCATTTTACTAGAAAGTGTACCGCATCATGAAGTCGCTAATTATATTAATTTAATGAGTACTTTAGTGCTACCTTCAGAAACGACTTATAAATTTAAAACTTTAACTTCCGTCGGTTGGAAAGAACAATTTGGTCATGTCTTAATCGAAGCAATGGCTTGTCGAGTAGCTGTGATTGGTTCTGATTCTGGTGAAATTCCTTATGTCATTGGTGATGCGGGTTTAGTATTTCCGGAAGGTGATGCTAATGCTTTGGCAAATTGCTTATCACAACTCATAGACAATCCAGATTTAACTCAACAATTGGCAGAAAATGGTTATCAAAAAGCTATGGTTAAATATACCAATAAAGCTTTAGCTAAAGAGCAGTTTGAGTTTTATCAGTCATTGGTCAATAGTCAATAGTCAATGGTCAATGGTCAATAGTTAAAATTGTAGGTTGGGTTGACGTAAGGAAACCCAACACTAATATCCATACTGGGTTTTTAATATCCATGTTGGGTTGCGCTACACTTAACCCAACCTACGTTTAATGCTACGTTTAATGCACAAATTTAGATTTAGCCTTGCGACGCTAGTAGGGTGCGTCAGTAGGAAGAATTTATTGATGTAGGTAGGTTTTCTTCAGTGATACAGCATACATTTTGAATATTTTTTGATCTGGAAGTCCTTAAATGAAAATTTTACAAATTGTTCCATCGATTTCTCTAATTTATGGTGGCCCTAGTCAAATGGTGTTGGGGTTAGCGCCTGCTTTAGCAAAAGCGGGTGTGGAAGTTACTGTAATTACGACTGATAGTAATGGTGATAATGGACAAGAACCTTTAGATGTCCCTTTGGGTATTCCCATCAAACAAGACGGTTATGAAATAATTTATTTTCGCTGTGCGCCATTTCGCCGTTATAAATTTTCTCTAGATTTACTAAACTGGTTAAGAATTCATGCACATGAGTTTGATTTAGCCCATATTCATGCTTTATTTTCACCTGTTAGTAGTGCGGCAGCTACTATCTGTCGCAAACAAAAGTTACCTTATATTTTGCGTCCTTTAGGTACACTTGATCCGGCTGATTTACAGAAGAAAAAACAATTAAAAAAACTATATGTAGCACTGATTGAACGGCGTAATTTAGCTGGTGCATCTGCCGTCCATTTTACCAGTGAACAGGAAGCTAAAATATCAGCAAGATTTGGGGTGAAGACGCAAGATTTAGTCATTCCTTTGGGTGTAATTCCGCTACAAACAAGTGGGGAGAATGCAGCTAATAAGTGGGAATTACCACAGGATGTACCCTTACTATTATATATGTCGCGGATTGACCCGAAAAAGGGATTAGATATATTGATTCCTGCCTTGGAGAAGCTGTTAGCAACTGGAAGTGAATTCCATTTTATTTTAGCTGGGACAAATCCCCAAGACCCAGATTACGAACAGAGCATTAAAGATCAGATAGCTAATTCACCATTGCGATCGCATACTACCATCACCGGCTTTGTCAGTGGTGAACTCAAAGCTAGTCTACTGCAAGCGGCTGATATATTTGTCTTACCTTCATACTATGAAAACTTTGGTATCGCGGTTGCTGAAGCAATGGTGGCGGGGATACCTGTAGTTATTTCCGACCAAGTGCATATTTGGGAACGGGTACGGGATAGTAATTCCGGTTGGGTGGGGACAACAGATGTAGAATCACTTGTAGAACTATTGCCACAAGCGCTGCAACATCCCCAAGAACGCCAACAACGGGGATTAAATGCCCAACAGTATGCTTTACAACATTTTAGCTGGGAGGCGATCGCCAAGCAAACAATCCAAGCTTACAAGCAAATCATCACAGTCCGAAAATAGTAGAGTAGATGCAGATTTTTGGGAAAACTCAACCTTTAATCCATTTGATCGAATCTCCAGAATGATCACCTTCTCTTTCCGGGTATTATCAAATTAGTTACGTCCAAAATTCACTTGATATTTGCTAGTGAATCGCATAACCTAGATAGTCAACTATCTCTTTGAGTCAATTTATGAACAAAAAACTCATACTTAATTTGCTTGCAGGTTCTTCAATTTTTACATCACTGATGTCTACACTGACGATTATTAATCCTGCTCATGCTAATAGTAATCTTACCCAGCGATTAGTACATACTAATGACGGTCGTACTTGTATCACTAATCCTCATGGGATGAAGGATTTTGTCTGTATTCGAGATTCTGAGAGAGATCCCAAAGCCTCTCCACCCAAATCGATGGTCATATCAGCACAGCCATCTGATAGAACAGTTGCCGAACTAAATTTTACCGATGAAGAAAGCGAAGCGGCAATTAGAATATTTAAGTGTGACTGTCCATTTTGCATTAATTCCTTGCGACAGTTACGTGGTACAGGCAACTTGGTGTACTAATTTTTAGGAGTGCTAGCTGACAAGATAGCATTTTTGTTTTTAAAAATTTTTACTAGCATTTTTGTAACCAAATACTACCCAAATCTCCGTTGATACACAAGAACCGAATTATTTTAATCGTGAAATTTTTGGCGTACTGTTTTTATCACTTTCCCTTCATTATCAAAGTGGATATGAAACTGAAACCAAGCAAAATCACCAAAGGGTGCTGCACCATCATTGCCATAACTCCACGAGGTTTGCTCATTGGCTAATGACTCTGGTGGAGGTAAAATTTTTAAAACTTCAGCCTTTGTCATTCCTGGTTTAATGCTGGCGAATTTTTCATTTGTAAAACCAGGTGGTAACTGGGTATCAATTAAAGGATTAAAAATAAATTCACTCTCAGTAAAACACTGAAGCCATATAACCACAGGTAAAACAAACAGCCATAGAAATGCTATCAAACCCTTGATAAATTGCATTGTGAATTTTGTCTTAGCAACTTAATTTACACGTTCCCAAAGACGCTGAATTTCTGTGAAAGTTGCAGAATTTGGTGGTGGTAGGGTTTGAATATTAGGTTTAACTTCTGCACCGGGAATATTTTGGTTCCAAGGACTTTTTGGGACAGTTTTTAAATCCACAGAGTTATTGACAGGACGGAACCCATACTGGACTAACACCGCTTGCTGTGCAGGTTCCGTCAAAAAGTCCAGAAACTTCTTCGCCGCATCCGCAGTTCCACCATCCACATCTCGACGGACAATTGCCGCCGTAGCGGTAGACTCAATAGAGGGGTTTAAGTAGTAGATTTGGTATGGCTTGCCTTGGTTTGCGGCTGACTGTTGCCAACGATAAAGGGCTATACTTTCGTATACTGTAGCTACATCAGCATCATTGGGGCCTCTAGCAATAAATTCTTGTAAGAGAATATCTGTTGACCTGGGTGGCTGATAAACTGATTTTTTCACCAACCCAAATAATGATTGTACAGATGGATTATTGAAACTATTAGTGTCAACTTTTGTGCCTAATTTGGCTTCTGTCCACAAGTTTAATGTTACTTGACCACTGTTAGAACGGGTGGGGTCTGTGGTGACAAAATCAAAGCTACCCCAATCTTTAGTGCCACCAATTTTTTCCCAATTACTAGCTTGCATGGCTTGTTCCACTTTTTGCCATTGAAAACGCCCATCTGGAAACAAAACTTTACCTCGTTCTGGCCAGGCAATCCCGACTAAGATAGTTTTGGCGATAGGTCGAGGAGAATCATAAAAAGGGGTAGTATTATTAGTAGCGCGGAGGCGATCGCTTAATTCTGTTAAAATCTCTCCATTAGCCGGAATTAACACAGTTGGTTTAAAGTCATTTTTCTGGTCAACATATTTGTTAACCATATCTTGAGAACCTTGGAATTGTAATTGTAACTTAATGTTAGGATTTTTCTGCTCAAATTTTGTTGCTAGCTGTTGTAATGGTTCTTGTAATTCCGTACCACTGACAATAACTATGGTTTTTTGTAATCCCGGAATGGGTGCATAAGTCAAACCCAAAGCTGCGAGGATGATAGCAACCGACGTAATATATCGCTGAGATGGTGGTTTAGAGGTATTTTTTAATTTTGATGGCATAATTGGTAAATTTTTTAGCCCAAAATCAAGATTATTTGAGGAATAACTCTTAACTCTGTGTCTTTGTGGTTAATTAAATTTTTCACCACAGAGTCACAAAGACACAAAGAGTTACTTACGCACTAGCAAATCAATATTTTCTTCTAAAGAATTAAGTTCATCACTCAGTAATTGCAACTCATTAATTTTTTCAGAATCACTTAAATCGTAAGTACGTAACTTAGTTTGTAACTGTTGGAAAATCCCAAATGAATCTTGTAACAAAGTAGAAATATTAATAATCCTAGCTAACCGTGTATCTTCACCTTCTTGTGCTAACTGAATATTGCGCTTGAGACTATCTGCTAGCTGATTAAGATGCTGTTTAGCCACACCCGAACTAGAACGGAGTTTTTGCTGAACTTCTGCTAATTGCTGTTGCAATTCATTAACCGAAAGTAGTGAATTTTTTCCATGCAAACTCAAAGCTAGATGATCAATTTTAGCAGGCAGTCCGACAGCGCGATCGCAGTTCATTTGCAACCCTGCTAAAAGTTCCAGTTGAAAAGCATCCGTTAATAGCTTCTTCACCTCCAAACCCATTTCATTAGCTTGATTTGCCAAAGCTAAAGCCGAGGACTTGACAGCATTAATTTCCCGTTCCAACTCTGGATTATCTAACTCCAAATACTGCGGTTCACGAGACTGCAAAAAACCAGCCCCCACCACCGCAACACCAGCCGCAAGCGGAATCATCACAGGACTCGGTAACTGTACAAATCGCACACCAACAACTAAACTTATACCTCCAGCCAACACAGCCACCGGATAAAACAATGGGTTAACTAACTTCCACATCATAAAAAAACTCCGCGTTACTCTGCGCTTACCTCAGCGTTCCTCAGCGTTTAAAATTCCACCTGTAAATCCCCCATCAACCGCGAAATCGTCTCCGGATCACCCTTAGAATAATACCCCCCATTCAACTCAGCAATTTTTTTCAAAGCATCAGCATTAAACTCCCCCTCATTCCCATAACCAACTGTAAAAAATCCAATCCTTTTGTCACTAGAAAATCCACTTTTCTTCAATTCTGCTGATAGCTGATCTAAAGAAGTTTGTGAACCAGAATCCTCACCATCAGTTAATATCAACACAGCATTAATCGCATCTTTCCGCAGATTTTGCTGTAACCAATTGCGCGCTTCAATAGCAGCATCATATAATCTTGTCCCCCCATCAGCACTGAGTCCGCTAATAAATTGCAAACCGCGATCGCGTCCTTGGGGAGTACCATCAACTAATACAGGTGGACGAATCTGCGAATCAAAATCAATCAAAGCAATTTGCTCTTTTGCACCCAAATTATTAATGTAATTTTGCAAAGTACTCTGTACGGCTGGTAACTTATTTCCCTCCATTGAACCAGAAGAATCTACCACCACCACCACTAATGATGGTTTCTTCGACGCTTCTTGCCAAGATTTCAACATTGCGTCTACCACCTCTGGCTTGGGAGGTCTTAAAGAATCATACTTGGCTTGTGCTACCACCCCAAATTCTGGGGAAAACTTAGCACCCAAAGCCACTCCCGGAGTTCCTGGACGCAGACCTAAATCCGTGGCAATTTTTTGCGTATCAGGCGATCGCCAATAAGTGATAAACTTCTCTGCACCAGCCTTTTCATCAGCACTCACCCAAGGCGCATTCGGAACAATTGCCCGCATATTCGATGTAAAGGTTACTTGAGGGTAAACTGCCTCATAGCGTTGTTGCCCTGGTGGCAAGTTAGAATTAGCTGCAATCACGCTAGACTCGTATACCGAACCCACCGAAGCCCAAAATGGGCCATTCTTCACCATCGCTTGCGCCAAAGAATTGGTGGAAATACCGTAGCGAGTAATCTTACTTTGGATTTGCTGAATTTGTGGTTGGAAAGTTTGCACATCTGCGATTGTTAAATTTTCCGGACGTTTTCCAGATACGCTGACATATTGTGCAACCAGTGTTTGTAACCCAGAATTAGAACGAGTCGGTGCAGTATGGACGTAATTAACTTTTAACGGTGGTGAAGCTGGGTCAATATCCCGGTGAGTTTTCGCCGTTACTAAAGCCTTATAAGGGTCAGGAACTTTTCGCAACCCTCCGGCTACATCCGGTTGTGCCATAAATACCATTGGGGTATTGGCTAGCAAAGGCGCGTCGGTAATGTTGGGGATGTAGTTTTGCCCTGGAGAAATCTGATTAATACGGTAGATTAGCTGATTGTGATATATATCTCCATCGAGAGAAATAATTGTGGGAAAATCTGCTGCATCAGCTTGCACTGTGCCATTTTTTAGCTGAGTGGTCAAAGCCACCAACTTAGTCACCACATCACCGCTACCCTCAGACTCACATTGCACCCGAAAAGCTGTACCGTTGTCTAATTTTGGTTGCGTTGCATTAAAATTTTTTGCGGCTTGGTTACAAAAGTCTCCTAAAGCACTACCCACCAAAACTTTAATTTTCAAACCCGTAAAATTATCTACTGAGTTAGCATCGCTGTTACAAGCAGTTAGTAACAGGATACCCAAGACTGCTGCTAGGCGCGTACTTAACGAAGACCCTTTGAGAATCATCTCTCCATCCTAGAAAGTCAGTTATCTAAAATCTCTGCAATATCTAATGACAAGACACTTATGTGTTAACACAATCCATCAAAATTAGTGACAGATTACACAATTTCCTCTCACAACTACAAATCCTCATCCAGCTATTTCGGAAAACTTACCCAACAAATTAGTTTAGAGCCTGGAAAAAATAGATCGCAATTTATGTGATAATCAGATTCCGTCAGTATTATTCCCCATCCAGAACAGTCTGCTGAAGTGTAAAAAATTAAAATTTTGTTACAAACTACTAAAAGTCGATGGGGAAACCGATGTTTTTTGTCATTATGGCAAGATAGAATACATAGGCCTTACTTAACTACAGGGAATCTTTTATGGCTCTCCGTCTTGGTGATACAGTACCCAACTTTACGCAAGCCTCTACACATGGCGACATAGATTTTTATGAATGGGCGGGAGACAGCTGGGTTGTGCTGTTTTCTCATCCTGCTGACTATACCCCAGTTTGCACAACTGAACTAGGCACAGTAGCTAAACTCAAACCAGAATTTGACAAACGCAACGTCAAAGCGATCGCTCTGAGCGTTGATAATGTAGAATCTCACAATGGTTGGGTTGGTGATATCGAAGAAACCCAAAACACCACCCTCAACTACCCCATTTTGGCAGATGCAGATCGTAAAGTTTCCGACCTTTACGACATGATTCATCCCAATGCTAATGCAGCTTTAACAGTGCGATCAGTTTTTGTCATTGATCCCAACAAAAAACTGCGTCTTAGCTTCACCTATCCCCCCAGCACCGGACGTAACTTTGACGAACTGTTGCGAGTAATTGATTCTCTGCAACTCACAGATAACTACAGCGTCGCCACCCCAGCTGACTGGAAAGACGGCGATAAAGTTGTCATTGTCCCTTCCCTCAAAGATCCCGAAGTGTTGAAAGAAAAATTCCCCAAAGGTTATGAAGTAGTTAAACCCTACCTACGTTTAACTCCCCAACCTAACAAGTAAATTTCTCACTTCAGTTCATTTCAAAACGCAAAGGTGCAATTGGCATCTTTGCTTTTTTGCATGAGAATAAAAATAAAGCGGTTAAAGATTATGTTTTCATCCCCTTTGGTACTAGAACTTCCGCCATCCATGCAAATGACAGATGAACAGTTCTTCGAGTTCTGTCAGGTAAACCGTGACCTACGTATTGAGCGAGATAGATGCGGACACATATCAATTATCCCACCTACAGGTTCAGAAACAGGAAATCGAGAATTTAATATCGCTGTACAGCTAGGAATTTGGACAGAACAAGATGGTACAGGAATAGCGTTTAGTTCTAGTACAGGATTTACTTTATCCACGGGTGCGGAACGCTCCCCCGATGCTTCCTGGATGAAATTAGAACGGTGGAATACTCTCTCGTCTGAACAAAAAAAACGATTTGCACCAATTTGTCCAGATTTTATCATTGAATTGCGATCGCCAAGCGATAATCTCCAACCCCTGAAAGATAAAATTCTGGAATACATGAGGGAACCAGGAGTACAATTAGGTTTTTTGATTGACCGCAAACAACGTCAAGTTTATATTTATCGTCCTGGTCAACCAGCAGAATGTTTAGAGAATTCTGACACAGTTAAATGTGAACCAGTGTTACCCGGATTTGTTTTGCATATGAGTAAAGTTTGGTAGAGCAATATTTCCGAGAAAATTTGTCGAGGTATTATGTTTTCATCTCCTTTGGTAATAGAACTTCCGTCATCCATGCAAATGACAGATGAACAATTCTTCGAGTTCTGTCAGGTAAATCGTGACCTACGTATTGAGCGAAATCAATTTGGACAGATATCAATTATGCCTCCTACTGTTTCAGAGACAGGTAATCGAGAATTTAATATTTTAGGACAGCTATGGTTTTGGTCAGAAAAAGATGGTACAGGTATTTGTTTTAGCTCCAGTGCAGGATTTACATTATCAACAGGTGCAGAACGTTCTCCTGATGCGGCTTGGATAAAACTAGAACGGTGGAATAATCTTTCACCCGCACAAAAGCAAGGTTTTGCTCCCATCTGTCCTGATTTTGTAATTGAACTCAGATCCCCCAGTGATAATTTGCCTACTCTAAAAAACAAGATGGCAGAATATATGAGGGAACCGGGAATACAATTAGGCTTGTTAATTGACCGCCAACAACGTCAAGTTTATCTTTATCGTCCTGGTCAACCAGAGGAATGTTTAGATCATCCCGACACAGTTAGCTGTGAACCAGTTTTAACCGGATTTGTTTTGCATATGAGTAAAGTTTGGTAGAGCAATATTTCCTATAAAAGTTGTTGAGGTATTATGCTTTCTATCCCCCTTAGTATGAAAACATCTTATCTCTTTGTTGGTCTTGCAGAAGGTGAACAGTTCTGATTATTTCTATTATTAGTAGTTTTAGAAGCCTGAGAATTACTAATACTAACATCTTGAAAATTGACTTTGTAGTCTGCATTAGTAAAGTAACTAACTTCAACCGCAGATAAATTGGTTATTTGCTGTGGTAATTCAAAGCTGAGACTTCCCTTGATAGGAACATTTGGAATTAAATTTGTATAAGCGTCGCTAGGAGATTTTTCTGAGCCTAATTGAATTTGGTTAGGTAAGTATTGATTGCCAGAAGAATCGATACTTCGAGAGTTGTTGTTGCCAAAGCCATTGCCATAAATTCGTATTTGTAAATCTTGTTGTTTATCATCTAGATTTGTGATTAAAATCGCACAAGTTACTATTGCGCGGTTTCTCTGACAGCTTTGGAGTTGAAACCTTAGACCATTATCTTCAACAGTTAGTTTAGCTGCTGGCGTTTCCTGTTTTAGTCCTTGTGCAATTGTATGTGCCGCAGTGACAATGGGTAAGTATGAAAGAGTAACAGTTGCAACTGTTGCTCCAGCACTAAACATCACGCTACACAGAACAAGCGTTTTAGTAAATTTTTTTACATTAAACATAAAACATAAAATACACTACGTATTAGCTCGCGTGCTACATAGTATATAACTTTTTAAAGAAATTAGAGCGAAATATATTTAAAAATCAACATTTTTAGCCCTTTTTGCTTTGTGTATATACTGTCTGGGAAGTTAACTATTTCCATCTGACAAAATTGTATAAGCTTCATTAACTAAGTGCATCTTCTCTTGTGCTTGTTTTTGTAACTGTGAGTTACCAACAAATAAATCTGGATGCCATTTTTTAACTAAAGTTCTGTAAGCTTGTTTGATATCCGCTAAAGAAGCACCTTGTTTTAATCCTAAAGTTGTATAAGCGCGGATAATTTTATCTTTTTCTCCTGAGTTTTTCGGTTTTTGACTAGGAGTTTTTTGCTGCTTACCATTTTGAAAACCGGGAGAACGCATTTGTGCTTTCATTTGTGCTATTTCTTCATCTAATTCCCATCTATAAAACTTTGCATCTAATTCTTGTGGATTAGGAGAAGGAGTAGCTTTTGGTGGCGGTTCTACTTTTTTAGTAGTTGTTGCTTTCGGTGGTTCGCTAGTAGTATTTCTTGGTGGGGAAGCGTAAACTCTTTCTGGCTGTTGGACAGATGCTTGTTGTGTTGGCTGAGGTTTTGGTATTTCTGTGTAGGGATGATATTGAGAATTTATTTTGGCTTTTGCTAATTCACTCAATAATTGATTAAACCCATTTTGTAATTTATTTAAATCTTCCCGTTTTCTAGTCAATTCTAGTGCTTCTTGACTGACTTGAAAATAGATGACTCGTTCAGAGTGACGCTCATATTCATCTAAGATTGATAAACCTTGATAGCTGAGTTGAGCAAAATAATCCTCAGTTGCAGATATACAAATTTTGGCAACTTGTTGATGATAAGATTCATGTGCTGATTTTTCATCTTGCTGCTGCACATTCTTATTTAACAAATAAGAAATACTTCCCACCACAGCCGCACCTACAGGCCCTCCCAATAACCAACCTATACCACCACCTACAGCGATTGAACCTGGTTCACTCCAGGTGTCATTATGATTTGGCTTTGGGGGTATTGTAATGATTGGTTCACTGGGTAAAGTTATGAATAAATCTTCTGGCCGTTCTGCTTGAAAAAACTCATAAGCTTGATAAAGCCATTTGACTACAGCTAATTGTAAATCATGTAAATCTTTTTTTAGCTTGAGAACTTGCCAAGATTTAAAGTTATTTTCTGCCAATGCAACAGCCGCATCAGCTTGATATTTAGCAAGTAATTGAGGTAAAGCTAGCCAATCCCGTAACTCTGAAATACTAGTAGTAAAACCTTGTTTAATTAAATTTTGTGCTTTTTGTTTAATTTGCAATTTAGCATTTTGTTTGTCATCTATGGCTTGAATTTCCAGACGAAGCGGGTCAATTTTATGCTTTAATGATAGTTGAATTTGGGAAGCGATCGCCTGCACTCTCGGCAACCTCACACCACCGCGATTTTGTTGTAAAATCCCCACAATATTTTGCAAAGCCGCTTCAAAAGCTGCTAAACCGCTACTACTCGCCGCAGCCACATCACCCTTTAACCTTGCTCTCAAGGCTGGTAAAGCATCAACCCGATATAAATTACTAAACCCTGGTGGTAATTCAGCACGAAAACTTTCTGCAACAAACAGCAGTCGATTTTGTACCTGTTTTTGTTCTTCTATTTCCAGTAAATTCAGAAAATTCGCCACAAAAATAACAGTTTTAATTCCTCTATCTAACAACCAATCGCGTAAATTTTCTCGTTCTCCCAAAGTCATTAATTTGCGTGCATCTAGTAACTGCACAACTAAATCTGCACCTAAAAGTTGCTCTTTGATTAATTTATCTTGTTCTTCTCTATCATTAGTTCCTGGTAAATCCACAAACTCGACACCAGTTTCTAAAAACGGATGAGGACAAAAAACCTCCACAGATGCAACATCATTTCGCATCTGTCTATTTCCATCAAGAATGGCGTATGTTTGTAAAACTTCTGTACCACTGCGATAGATTTCCGTACCATCTACCAACATAATCCGAGTTCTAACATCTGAACCATATTTAACACTAATCGCCGCGCCTGTAGTGGGAATCAAATCAATGGGTAAAGTCCGAGTTCCCAACATGGCATTTAGTAGAGTCGATTTACCATGATTAAAAGGCCCGAATACCGCAATACGAAAGTTAGGATTCTTTAGATAATTACATATAGATATCACATCTTGATTTAGCCGGGAATTACGCTCTAAATCTAATAACTTAGTTGCTGATTTGAGAGTATCTACTAAACTTCCATAACCTTCATACTGCTGTGGCATACTTCCCCTCCCCTCAAAATTTCCTCCCAACAAGCAAGGAGGATATAAAAATCCTCCCCACCTCTTTCAAACTCCGCGTGCCTCTGCGTTAAAAAAACTTACCTATAATAAGCCAACAAACCACTATAAGCAGCCTCAATTTTTTGCAACTGAGCAATAACATCCTCTTGCAAATTCTTCAGCCGATTTAACTCACCTTCTCGATTAATCTCTCGTGTTTCTTTCTGCTTAAGTAAATTATCCAACTCAGATTTGCGAGCCGTAATATCATCATTAATCCGCTTACTCACCTCTCTTTCATAAGCATCAAAACACTCTTTTACTGCATCATACACAGTTTGAGATTGTTCATGTGCTACTTGTGGGAGATATTTAACCAACTCTTTTTTAGCAGTTTTGACTAACTCCTTCCGTGCTTGATCTGCTTGTAAAAAGCCAACACCTAAACCCAATAAAGCAAAGCCAATTGGGCCGAGAAATACACCTGTGACTGCTGTGATGATTCCCCCAATACCAATCACAGTGAAGTAATTTAATAAGATGTTTTTCCAGTCAAAGCCAGCACCTGCTAAAGCAACACCTGCTAAATTTCCCCTAGACAAAGATAACAATCCCATTGCCCATTTTGCCCAACCGGGGGAGTTATCATCTTCTGTGGTAGTTGTGGCATTAACTTTAACTTTTTGTCCAGTTAATTTTTCGGTAATTTGGTCTGTAACTTGACTGTAGGATGCACCGTATTTTGATGCACTGCGAGATAGTTCTCTAAAAGCTGTGTTAATATCTTTCTCTGCGGTTAAAGTCCAGGCAGCAAATTTGTCTGTAATATATTCTTCAAACGCTTTTTGCAGTGCGGCATTAAATGCTTCTCGTTTACCACTACTGAGAAAATCCAAAATATTTAATTCTGGTTGATAGCGTAAGAAATCATTTTCAAAGGTATTTCCTAAGCCTAGTACGTAACTACGGAATGATTCCGATATGGCTCTAGATTGGCTATCTCTGGTAGTAAGAATTTCTTTTTGAAACTGATCTCGAATATTCGTTAGTTTGTTAAATTCTGGTTCTACAGAATCAATACGCTTCTTCAATTCATTAACATCTTGATCGAGTAATGGTATACGTCTGGCAATGGCTTCGCGGGTATGATTAACAGCTTGTCTCGATAATGTTCTGACTTGTCGTAGTTCAGCGATCGCTCTTTCTCTAGTTAGAAAAGTATTTAGCGCTCCCATAAACTCAGGAAAGCCAGTCCCTGATAAATCTGCATGGGAATCTTTCAACCGTCGTCGCAATGCTTGAATCGATGAAAGTTCAAACACTCTTTCATCATAAATGTCTTGTCCATCGACAAAGCAATATTCACTTAAATTAGCTCTAAAAACTTGTCTGAGTCTATTTTCAGAGGCTTTTAATTCTTCTGCATCGTCTGGATCAATTAAGGATTCTTTTACCTGATCCCAAGCATTAACTAAGAAGAAAACTGATAAGCCTCTACCTTTAATGTAATTTTCTAAATAGCGACGTTCACCTAAAGTACAAGGTTGAGAAGCTCGCATGACAAATAAAATCGCATGACAGTTATTCACATAACCTAGAGATAATTCGTTGCGTGCTTCCGTATCATTTAATCCAGGACTATCAACAATTTCAATGCCTTTCTCTAAGAAACTTAAAGGATATTCAACAATTGCGTAATCAACATCAGGAAATGCTTGTTTCTTTTCTTGTTCTAACTTTTTAGCTTCAGATGGATCAATTGTATATTTATATTTAAAACTTTGAAAATCTAAAGTTTGTGGACTCTTGCCATCATTAAAATGGATTGTTACTGTCTTCTCTGCACCATAGCGCAAAACTGTCAATACTGCCGTACAAGGATTAACATCACTAGGTAGCAAGTTTTCCCCAATTAAAGCATTGAGAAATGTGCTTTTACCCCGTTTCATATCGCCTAAAACTAATAGGCGAAATACACCTTTTTGCAGATTTTTACTAGCGACAGCAATATCTGCTAAATCTCTTTCTAAACTTAGCTTTCCTGATGATGTGTCACCGTCAAGTTCAGCTTGGGTAATTGTGTCAGATAGTTTGTTTAAACAAACGGCAATTTCTGAACGTACTTGAGCAACACGCTCTAAATCTTGGATAAATCTATCACTGGCGACTTGATTAACCATAATAATGACACCTTAACTAATGATTATTGTTTCGAGATGCAAAAAATAGCTGGTAACAAACCCATCCTAAAACTGCAATAATTACCACCCCAGCTAACACCGAAGCGATTCTTACTGCAACTAACGCCGCTACACCTAAAGCAAATAACTTTCCCCCCAAAATAACTTTTTTCATCCAGGGTTTAGGAGTATCTGGGGATTGATGTTTGACTGTTTTCTGCACAGGAACATCATTTGGCGAAATTTGCTGTTCTAGTTCGCGGAGTCGCAATTCTACTTCTTTCTGACGTAGTATCCGTTCTCTTTGCTCAAGTTCTTGATGGCGATCGCTTTGTGATGTCATTGCTATCCACCCCATCGAGGATGTTACTAATAATTTTAACACTTACTAAAACAATGTATATTAACTCACAGCAATATTTATTAGCCACAGTAAAATCACAGTGTTGATCACCTGTTAAGCTGACTTCAGAACTTAGATTCCATAGATTTTAGTCGTTTTTCGGAAATTTGACTAAAAATTATGCAGAATTGTTAGTTAGTCAAGTTAGCTTTACCTATAAACTAATAAAGCAGTTAAAATCGGATAGTTAATCCTATAATAAAAATTGTTGGGGAGACCCCAAAGTATGAGTGAAACGGCGGAAAAACTTAAACTCGAACTTTCTCATCTGTCTGCAAAAGAACGTGCTGAGATTGCTTACTTTTTAATTCATTCTCTAGATGAAGGTGCAGAAGATAATCCAGAAACTGCTTGGGATACAGAATTAAATCAACGGTTAAATAATATTCATCACCAAGTAGCTATTGGAGAACCATCATTTCAAGTGTTTTCTGAGTTACGAGAAAAATATTCGTGAAGTTTATTGTTATTCACACCGAAGCTCGAAAGGAGCTTGATGCTGCAATAGCTTACTATGAGGATCAAAAAGTAGGCTTGGGGCTAGATTTACTGTCTGAAGTGGAAAAAGTTATTCTGAAAGTTCAGCAAAACCCCAATATGGGAACCCCACACAAGATTGAAGGAATACGTCGTTATGCTGTTCAAAGTTTTCCCTATATAATTTTTTATACAGAACTGGAAGAAGTAATTTGGGTGATTGCGATCGCACATGGTAAGCGCAAACCAAATTATTGGAAACAAAGAAATATAGAAATTTAATCAAAAAAGACTCTGTTTTCAGTAAAATCTAGAGCCAACCCCGCATTTGTTGTTCTGATTATGTCATTTTGCTGGACAAAGGAGCAATGACCGCCCGCCTAGAAGCGATCGCAGCTTACTAAATGCTAGGATTTCATCAATTCTATTTAGTGAACTCGTTATGAAAATCCAACAAATTCTTGATGATCAAGGTATTATTCATACCGATCCAGAAATTATGAGTGGAGTGCCTGTGTTTGTTGGCACACGAGTTCCCTTACAAACCTTGTTTGATTACCTAGAAGGTGAATCAGGTTTAGCTGAGTTTCTGGAAGACTTTCCCCATCTGAAAACACCAACATTGCAAGTTTTGGAAGCGATAGCGAAAGCCATGCTGGAGCAGGAGAGAGAAGCTAGTGTTCATTCTGCTTGATGAAAACCTCCTGAGTAAAAAACTGAAAAAACCGTTCCTAGATGTAGGACATACAGTTCACAATGTGGAAGATATGGGCTGGCGTGGTACAAAAGATCGAGAGCTTTTAGCTTTAGCAAATATATTTCCATTCGATGTTTTCATCACATCTGACAAAAACTTGCCATATCAGCAAAATTTGCGAAATCTATCGTTGCGGGTTTTCGTATTTAACACTAGCAGTACTCGTCCTGCTCATCTACTTTACGCCTCTGCTACCATCCTTAGTTCCTGGCTCAATGACGTTGATTGATGATGAAGGTGATATAACTCCTTTTAAAGTTAAGTAAGATGTATATCCTGTCACCACTATGAGCCACAATTTTGATATGGACTCAAATCAAGCAAGGCACAATGGATATCAAAAATGGCTTCATAGGCACTATTGGTAATACACCTCTGATTCGCTTAAATAGTTTTAGTGAAGAAACAGGTTGCGAAATTCTCGGTAAAGCTGAGTTTCTCAATCCTGGTGGTTCTGTCAAAGACCGTGCTGCACTATATATTATCCAAGACGCGGAAGAAAAAGGTTTACTCAAACCCGGCGGAACTGTAGTAGAAGGAACGGCTGGGAATACGGGGATAGGACTGGCGCATATTTGCAATGCTAAAGGTTATAAATGCCTGATCATTATTCCTAACACCCAATCTCAAGAAAAAATTGATGCTCTGGCAGCTTTAGGTGCAGAAGTTCGTCCTGTACCTGCTGTACCTTACAAAGACCCAAATAATTATGTCAAACTATCTGGTAGAATTGCGGCTGAGTTAGATAATGCTATTTGGGCAAATCAGTTTGATAATTTAGCTAATCGCCGCGCCCATTACGAAACCACAGGGGCAGAAATCTGGACACAAACAGATGGTAAAGTGGATGGCTGGGTAGCATCAACTGGTACGGGTGGGACATTTGCAGGTGTGGCGCTGTACTTGAAAGAAAAAAATCCGGCGATTAAATGCGTTGTGGCTGATCCCCTGGGTAGTGGACTTTACAGCTACATCAAGACTGGGGAAATAAAACTAGAAGGCAATTCGATTACAGAAGGGATTGGCAATAGTCGCGTCACAGCTAATATGGAAGGTGCGCCGGCTGATGATGCAATACAAATAGATGATCCGGAAGCTTTGCGGGTAGTTTTCCAATTGCTGCGAAAAGATGGGCTGTTGATGGGTGGTTCGACTGGGATCAATGTGGCAGGGGCTGTAGCTTTAGCCAAGCAGTTGGGGCCAGGACACACCATCGTCACTATCTTATGTGATAGTGGCTCTCGCTATCAATCGCGGATATTCAACCGTGAATGGCTAGAATCTAAGGGGTTGTCTATGGGTTAGTCATTAGTCATTAGTCATTAGTCATTGGTCATTTGTATATAGCTATGGACTTTTGACTATTGACTAAATTAGAGAGTTTTCATTAAATCGGCAAAACCGTATAGGCTGATGAACAGTAGTAATAATGCTGAGAGTTGGGTAACTTTGCGTTGGGGTGAGGGAGCGATCGCTTCTCGGACTAATATAGAAGTTGCTGCACCAACTACAAAGCTTAAACCCAGGATCATGTAAGGCTTATCTGGTATGATTGTGGCGATCGCTAACATGGCGATCGCTAGCATCAACATCACTAGTTCTACAAATCTGGGTGGGTTGTATTGGCTAGCTAAGATGAAGGTATTTACCCAAGAGTGCCAAAGTCTCATAAGTAGTGCTGAGTGCTGAGTAATGAGTGCTGAGTCAGGGAGTGAACAGTTATTACTACAGGAGTTTTTTACTGAGTCAGGGATGAAGTCTCGTTTTCTTTCTGACTTCAGCTGTAATTACTGTTCACTGATGAGAACTAGCGAACACCTGTTTTTACTTGACCTGCGCCATTTCTTTGAGTAGCATCATCCTCTGACAACTCTACACCAAAGACGCGGGCGAAGGCTTTTTCTACCTTGTAACCAGAATCGATGGCTTCTAGGGGGTCTTTGCGGAGGCGGTGACGCAGACATAGGGTAATGACACGGCGGATGTCGTCTACTGTGACTTCGGTGCGTCCTTCGTAAGCGGTGAGGGCTTTGGCGGCGCGGTTGGTGACGATATCACCCCGCAGACCGTCTACGTCTAGTTCTGAACAAACTTCGGAAATTTTCACCCGTAAGTCATAATCAAGCTTGACTTCTGGTAATAGATTTTGGGCGTTGACGATTTTTTGTTGGAGTGATTCTTGTTCGGGTTTGTATTTTTCTAAAAATACGGGGGGATTTTGGTCAAATTCTGACCTTTGTTCGACGATTTGCACTCTTAAAGCTGGTTCTTTGACTGTGTGGATTTCGGCGTGCATTCCAAAACGGTCGAGGAGTTGGGGACGCAGTTCGCCTTCTTCAGGGTTACCGGAACCAACGAGAACAAACCGGGCTGGGTGGCGGATAGAAATACCTTCCCGTTCTACGGTGTTCCAACCACTAGCCGCCGAGTCGAGTAACACGTCTACCAAGTGGTCATCAAGTAAGTTAACTTCATCGACGTAGAGAATACCCCTATTTGCTTTAGCGAGTAGTCCTGGTTCAAAGGCTTTCACACCTTCAGACAAGGCTTTTTCGATATCGATAGTACCGCAAACCCGGTCTTCTGTCGCCCCTAGCGGCAAGTCTACCATTTGGACTTTTTTCAGTTCGATGGGAATTTCTGCCCCTTGGTCAGCTTTTTGGCGGACTTCATCACTCATCAAGTCGGGGTCGCTGGGGTCACTATTGAAGGGGTCATTGGCAACTACTGGGATTTCTGGCAATAGGTCAGCCAGCGCCCGGATGGTTGTGGATTTACCTGTACCGCGATCGCCCATAATCATTACACCACCGATTTTGGGATCAATCACGTTTAATAGTAGCGCCAGTTTCATTTCTTCCTGGCCCACAATTGCCGTAAATGGGAATACCACGCGACGCGCACTTGCCGTGGGTTGAGCAGTTGGAGTCACTAAATTACCTTAACAATATTTTTCTGATTACAGTCTTTTATTGTGACACAGCTGGGGGTGCGGAGAAGATTAAATCAATTCACAATACCGCAAGCGGTAGGCTAACGCCAACGCAATTCGCCCCCTTTCTCTTTTGGGATGGGCTTCTAGCCCGCAAGATGTGTTAAAAATTCTTCAATTTCCTTACTCCCCATGTCTTCAGGATGGCGCTTATTATGAAAAAGGATATTGATTCGGTATGAACAATGGGTATTTCCAATAAACTAGTGATCAGCCTATGTCATTACAACTGAAAATAGACTACCCAGCAACACTTCCTGATGCCTTACAAAAGACACGAGAACAGTTTGAACAAGAAGCTAAATGGGCAATGGCGGTAAAACTCTTTGAAATGAAACGTCTATCTTCAGGTATGGCAGCTGAATTAGTAGGCACTGATAGAGTTTCTTTTTTACTCAATTTACATCATTATGGTGTAACGATGATTGATTTAACAGAAGATGAACTGCTGACTGATTTAGAGAATGCCTAAAACAGAAAAAATAGTTATTAACACTGCTCCCTTAATCAGTATAGTAGCGGCAATTGGTGATTTAGATGTATTGCGATCGCTGTACGCTCAAGTATTAGTTCCTTTTGAAGTTTGCCAAGAAATAATAGCAGGAGGTACAAGTGGGTTTGCAGTACCAGAATTTGAGGTTGCCAATTGGTTAGAGAAATCGCCAAGCCCTCTCAATATATCTCCTCTTTTACTCAATTCTCTGGATTTAGGTGAAGCATCTGTAATTCAGTTGGCTTTAAATCAAAATATCCAAACTGTCTGCATAGATGAAACGGTAGGTAGAAGAATAGCTAGGTTAAGTGGTCTTTCACTCACAGGCTCTATTGGCATTTTATTACGAGCTAAGGAGGAAGGATTTCCTATTGTTATGCAGCAAGCCATTGAACGTATGAAAAACAAAGGTATCCGGCTTAGTGATACAGTCATCAACTTTGCACTTCAACAAGCAGGAGAGACAAGTTAATCACTAAATGCCACAATGGCGATCGCTATCTGAGAATCAAGGTGCGATCGCAGTACAAAACGCGATTATTACACAAAGTTAATGGTTTTAAGGTACAGCCTATTATACATACAAAATGCGATCGCTTTGATCTTATGGGGTGCGTTACTTTGTGAACGCACCGAACCAATCATTAGGTGCTACGACAGATAGGGAATGCTTCAAAGAAACCTGTTATTTATTGCTAACTTGCAAAGGAGTTAGTTTTTAATTAGAACAGTGAACAGTCATCACTCACTTGATAACTGTTCACTGTTAAAACATCCGCCGACGCTGTCGTCTATTTGCTGATTGGGGTCTTCTTAATGGGACTACTTCGGCTTCGCTGCTCTCTCTGGCTACACGAATTAACAAAGCTGTACCGATTAAGCTGGCTATCATCGAGTTACCACCATAACTAAACATGGGTAGGGGTAAACCTGTGGTGGGTAAAGCACCTGTAGCTACGCCAATGTGTAGCAATGATTGTCCTGTCATGACTATGGTGACACCGATCGCTACCAAGCGATGCACAGGATTTTTAGCTTTTAGGGCGACAATTAAACCCAAGGTGGCAAATAAGGCTAGGAGTGTCAGCAAAACTATACTGCCAATAAAGCCAAATTCTTCAGCAAAGACAGCGAAAATAAAGTCAGTGTCTTGAATGGGCAAATAAAATAATTTTTGTTGCGACATCCCAAATCCCGCACCCCAAGTTTTCCCAGAACCAACGGCTAAGAGGCTCTGTACTAACTGATAACCGTCACCTGTGGCATCTGCCCAAGGGTTGAGAAATGACATCACCCGTTTGCGCTGATATTCTTTGATGCTAATACTGAGTAGGCCTAATAAAACTCCTCCAACGGCTGTTCCTGCCAAGTATTTGTAAGGTACACCACCTGCTAGGGCAATTAGCCAAATTGTCATCCCGCAAAGGGCGGCTGTACTGAGGTTAGGTTGAGCCAGAATCCCTAATATGACTAAACCAAAAATCCCTAGCCAAGTCAGACGGACTCGCCAAGTTAACTTTTCCCATTGTCCAAATAATCTGGCACTTTGTAGTACTAAAAAGGGTTTAATTAATTCTGAGGGTTGAATGGGAATAGGTCCAAGGGCTATCCAACGGGCGGCATCAAAGGCTTTTTTCCCTAATCCGGGGATGAGGGTAACAAAAATTAGTACTAAAAATAGCCCTAGCAACCAATGGGATTTACCCATGATTTTTTGTAAGGGTTGATTGACGATGATGTTAAAACCAATCAGGGAAGCGAAAACCCAGAGGATTTGCCGCTTAAAGTAATACAACCCATCGCCTTGACGGACATCAGCTACTACATAGGATGCTGAAAACAGCATAATTAACCCGACAAAGAGCCAAGTAAATGTTAGCCAGCGCAACAGTCGCGCTTCTAATGCCCAAGTGGAAACTGAATCATCAAAAAGTGGAATCAGGCTACGTAGCTTCACGATTCATTACAGGGTAAAAAGTTAGGAGTTAAGGATTAAGAGTTAGAAATAACACTCATAAACTTATAACTCATAATTTATGATGTGATGTACTGCTTGGATAGCACCATTGGTGTAAGTTCGCACGAAAGATTGATTTTTCGTGTCTCTTTGGTCTAGTAATATCCTGACTGTAGCCAGCGCTTCGGCGATATTTTGCACCCAATAACCTTTGCTAACTCTTTTGTGTTGGCGATCATACAGTCGCGGTAGTGCCAATGCTACCAAAGGTACACCCACAGAGGCACATTCGTAAACCGTGTTGTATCCTCCCCCACCAACAACAATATCCGCCGCCGCTAGACATTCAATACCGGGATGATGGACTATCCACAAACTTTCGGGACAATTTACAGGACACACAGGAGATAAAATTCTGACTGTACATTCTGGGAAAGCTTGATGTAACGCCAGTGTGAGTTGACCAAATAGAGATAATTCTGATGCTTGACCAGATGCACAAATTATGATACTTAAACTTGATATATCAGATGGAAAGATATGCGATCGCACACTCATCTTATCGGCTAATTCCTCAGAGTTGCGAATTAACCACGGTGCTGTGTGCAGGACTCCAGGTAAATCAGCCAATGCTAAATCTGTTCCTTCCCCAGGTACAATTACAGCATCAAAGTTTGCCACAACAAACGATCGCAACTCTTTCTCGATCACATAACGAGGATTGATATCTCGATGAATGAGAATTCGCGGTATGTGTGGCAACTGGGGTAAAATATCTACTAATTCTCCACCTAAACCTCTGGGGAAGGTGTCAATAATTAAGCAATCATAGTGAGTATTGAGTAAGATTTCCCGGACTTTTACACAAGTTGCCGAAAAACTTGTATTGTCAGGAATCCAATGTATTAAACAACCTTCATTGTTAATTTGTGATGCGTACGGACTATTCGTAATAATGCGAACTTTTCGTTGCTTGGCTGCAATTCTCCCCAACGACAAAGCACGAGTCAAATGTCCCCAACCACCCCCAAGGGCATAAATTAACCAAGTTTTAGTCATTGGTCAATGGTCAATAGTCAATAGTCAATTGTCAATAGCAAGAAAATTTTATCTTGAATTGTAACTACGAATTACGTAGCTTGCTTCTCGCCTTTGGCGAGTATTACGTAGGCGCAAGCCTTCCCGTAGGGTATTACGAATTACGAATTATTTTAACTTGCTCCCATATTTTGTTCAAAATCTCCATCATATTCATTTTCTAAACTCATGGCATCGGCTTCTGTAAAGTCTACATTGCCGGTTTCCGGGTTATAATAATAGCGATCGCGGTTATAATAATAATCACTTCCCCAACATCCAGAGTGATAATCGCCGTAACCAGAATAGTAAGCGTAATCTTCTTGATACGTTGGGTTACAGTGAGGGCAATCTATTCTATCTGTACGTCCACAACGACGTTTAAATAGAAATCCTACCATGCGATCGCACTCACCACTTGATACAGTAGGAGTAAAGTTGACGACTATTTCACAACTACCGATTTGCAGGCGATCGCCATTATCTAAACTACCATTATTTAGCTGTACACCATTAACTTGAATGCCATTGGGTGTATTTTGGCTAATAATGATTAACTCCTGATTTTGCCAATCAATTAAAGCGTGGTAGTCTGCTATTAAGTCATCTTCGATAGCTATTCTGGAAACTCTTTGACCATTGTTTTGTGGTGGCATGGCTGAGAATTGTCTGCCAATAGCTACTGGGGTTTCTAATATTGGTTCGCGGCGATTTCCCGTGTTAGGATCTATCCAACTTAGCTGAATCTGCAAGACTTATTTACCTCCTGTGGAACTGACAGCGTAAGCTAAAGCCGCTTGTTGTTCGCGGGTGAGTGCATCAAAACCGAAGCAAGCGAAGGCGATGGGGGATATATTTGATTTGGTTGAAAACACAGTTTTTCCCGATGGATTTCTTAAAGAGATTTTGCCTTCTTTAACTCTCACTTGATAGACTAGTTTTTTATCTGGGCTAGTAATTGCTAAACCATTATTATCGGCATTGATACTGTATATCTCTTTTTTACCTCCATCTACTAACTGATAACTATTCCCCTGCTGACTGAGAATATATAAATCTTGCTTACCTTCTGAATTTTGTAATTTCCAGTTACTATTAGTAGCGAATACATAACCCAAGGTTTTATCTTGAGCATTCTTAAATTTAAATTTTCCGGCTTTATCAGCTTTGATTCTGACTAGTTCTTGATTACTTGCATCAACTAACTTGGCTCCATCGGCTTGTTTTTTCAGAGAAAATAACTCAGCACCACCTTCAGTTTTAAATTTAACTTTATCAGCACTTTCTGTCACATTCGTAGTAACCGATGTTGCCGATGGACTATTGGGATTGACTGTGGAGTTATTCGCCTGATTGTTATTGCAACTAATTAATGTTAGTAGCAAGCAGGAGACACAGATGTTAAACAATATTTTCTGCATATTCATTATTTAGCGATTAGCTTGGCTAAATTTAAAACTTGATAACCACTTAAAAACATGGATGTAATTGTTTGATAAACTGCATATTCATCTTCAGCAAATTGTGGTGCAAGTCTCACACTGATCTGAATAGCTTTTTCTGTCACCCTCAAGCCTCGCAGAATTGATGTTTGAGGTAGCTTAATGGCATCATTAATTTCATTTTTAAAAATTTTCACTGCTCCATAGCGGCGTTGCGGGTAAGTCAAGCTCAAGTCGATATCTAAACCACCAGATTTTGATTTTGATTTATACTTGCTTTTGCCACTACTACCACGTTTCCAGCCATATTGTTTTTTAGCCATGCCTGTTAAACGTAGCTCAAAACGAGTTTTATCTAAAAACTGACTTTTAATTATCAACCACTCATGGAGAAAACTATCTATTTTCCATCCCGATTTATGTGGATGGGAATTAGTGCTGATGAGATGCTCTTTTTTTTCAATTGCTTGAAATGACAAATTTATATCAAATATAGATGCTGTATCCATATCCCTTGCCAGCATCTGCACAACTTGCTTGGTTAAATTATATCGATAGTTACCAATATTTAAATGTTTGAATTTGCTCCGTCTGACCAAAGCATAGATACTAAATATTAGCAAAGCCAGGGTAGTGAAAAATAAGGCGATCGCTATTCCACCCTTGTCACTAACTACAATAGCAAATATGAATAAGACAATTCCCCCGATAAAACTAAACAGAGCTTGCTTACCATACTTTTTTTGTTGGCGTTCTGCTAGACTATCAATCTCTGATAGGGTTTGTAAATCATGCATGACATTGACTAAAGGAGCTTGGACTGCATAAAGGAGATTTTTCCGAAATTGGCTTAATTCAATAGGCATATTATTTCAATCCTATTAACTTACTTTAAAACTTATGCACCGAACACAAAAATATTGACAAGGATGGTCAAATGTCAAAACCAAATTGCATAAAAAATCTGTGACACTGCCCAAGTCCTATACTTTTATAGCGTTTCTTAATCTGATGAGGTATTAGTACATTGCTAATAAAACTGGAAAACCCTCCTCTCCCCTCTGCGTTTAAAACATGAATCTCTACCTCACTTAACTGAGAACCACCATATTAATTTTGATTAATAACTTTTATTTTTTAAAAACAAACCTATGCAAGTTCGCCGTCAGTATAACAAACTGCAAATTACCTGTCAACGCCATATATAGATATTTGTGAATCAACAAAACATAGCATATATTTCTTTTGATATTGTGCCTGCGCCAAAAGGAGCAGCAATTCATATTGCCGCTTTTTCTCAGGCTTTAGCAACAGCTTTTGGTGAGATACATTTAGTAACAGTTTCACCAACGACAAAATTAATATATTCCCCGCAAATCTATCCCAATATTCAACAAACAATGTTGCCAGCATTGGGAGACAATTTGATTCAACGAGTTTTACATTTTCGTCGTCTGTTGCAGCAATGGTTACACAAACAGCGATTTGCTATTATCCATATTCGTTCAATTTACGAAGGTTATATAATTGCTCGTAATAAAAAGCAATATTGTGACAAATTAGTTTTTGAAGTTAATGGTTTACCTTCCATTGAGTTAAAATATCGTTACCCGGCTGTTGTTGATGATCGGGAATTATTACACAAGCTATATTCGCAAGAACAAGTTTGTTTAGCAGCAGCAGATTTACTCATCACACCTAGTAGTGTGACAGCTAAATATCTCCAAAGTCGAGGCATATCAGCCGAAAAAATTAGGGTAATTCCCAACGGTGTAGATTTGAATGTATTTACTTATAGTGAAAGTCAGCAAAATTCCAGCTTACAGATGCTATATTTCGGCACGCTTTCACCTTGGCAAGGTGTGAATCTGGCGGTGGAAGCGTTAGGATTAGTGAATAGAGATTTGACTGCTGATTTAACAGTCATTGGACAAGCTAGAGATTATCAAATCAAAGGTTTAAAACAACTAGCTAATAAATTAGGAGTGGCAGATAAGTTAAATATCTTAGAACCAATGCCACAAAACCAGTTAGTAGAACATATCCATACTGCCGATGTAATTTTAGCTCCTCTCACAGCCAACGATCGCAATTTAGTTCAAGGCTGTTGTCCCCTCAAAATCCTCGAAGGGATGGCGACAGGAACCCCCGTCATTACTAGTGATATGCAGGTAGTACAGGAATTAGGAGAAAACGGCGTGCATTTTTTAGCAGTCAAGCCAGGTTCAGCTAAGGCGATAAAAGATGCCGTGTTACAGTTACAGAATCATGGGGAATTAGCGACTTACTTAGCAACCAATGCTAGAGTGCGAGTTGCCGAGGATTATACTTGGCAACGTGCAGGTACAGCCTTAACTACAGCTTATCAAGAACTGGGAATCAAGCGATCAATGAGAGTTTGAAGTTGCTGTTTTTCTTGAGATATGGAATATTGATTGAGGATGCGATCGCGTGCTGCTTGCTTGAGCAAGTTTTTCTCTACTACTGGCATTGTCACACACTCCAACACCGCCTCACCTAATTTATGCAACTGGGAACGAGGCAACAAAAAGCCATGTTCACCATGTAAAATCACTTCGGGAATACCACCCGCATCACTAGCAATACAACAGCAACCACAAGCCATCGCTTCTAACAAGGCATTGGGCATACCTTCCCATAATGAAGGCTGGAGATAAATATCGCATAATTGTAGATGAGCTGCAACTATTTCTGGGTTAGCTAAATGTCCTGTAACTATCACCCTTTGAGCATCTTCTGGCTGATTACTGGCATATAATTGCAGCACAGATTCTTGGGCAACCCTAACTTCGCCAATAATTAATAGACAAGCTGGATATTTTTGCCGCACTGTTGTCAAAGCAGTTAACAAAAACTGTTGTCCTTTCTTTTCTCTTAATTCCCCAGAAAATCCTAACACCAATTCATCAGCATTAATTCCCAAAGACTCTCTCAATTCCTCAAGAGATGGCACAGGGGAAAAAATTTCTGTATCCACCGCATTTTTCAACACCAAAACATCATCTCGTCCACTCAACAATTGAATTTTGCGAGACATATCTCCACTCACGGCGGTAATGACTTTGGCATTTTGCAAAGTCCATTGTAACCGCGCAAAATCACCAGGAGGAAACATCTCTCTATCAATATCATTACCACGCGCACTCACGGTACTGGCTATTCCCTGCAATTTCGCAAACCAAGTAGCCAAAAAACCACTAGGAAATAAATAATGTCCCCAAATTGCCTGATAATTACGAGTTTGATGTAACCACTCTAAAAAATTTAAAGTGTGCGGCATTGTCATATCCCAATGGCGATATAAACCAATGCGATAGATGCGTGGCTTTTCATCTAAAGATGTGGGTGGTAAGACTTCACCCGGTTGTAAATAACGACTCCAAGTAACAACATCCACCTCTAGATTTAACTGAGATAATCTAGTTACTAATCGTGTGGCACTACTAGCTAAACCTCCCAAATCAGGAGCAAATCTTTCGGTAATCAATAAAAGACGTTGCATAACTATTAACGCCGATATTCATCACCACAATCACCGATTAGTTGGTACAAATCTCGTGATTGACTAGATATATTATTGATACTGTTTCTATCTTCAGTATCTAAACTAAAACCAAATACCTTGGCATTATCATCCATGTGTTCAGATAACCCCAACCTAGCCCCAACTATGACACCACCAACCACAGATTGCTCTAAAATAAATCGTGTTGCCACATTCGCAATACTCACTTCATGCTTATCAGCAATTTGCTTGAGGGTAGATAATAACTCCTGAAATAATCGCCATCCCCCCCAAGCATCAATCATATTTTTATATTTTCGCAAGCTAACCGTAGCTAAATCCAAACCTCGCGGTTCTGGTTGCCCTAAATATTTTTCTGATAATAAACCACCGCAAAGTGTGCCATAGGTAAAAAGTTTAATGTCATGCTGTTGACAAAACTCTACCATCTTCACTTCTGGACGACGATCTACTAAAGAAAATTGCACTTGGTTAGAGACAATTTTAATACCTGCTTGAGTAATAATTTGCAAATGTTCTGTATCAAAATTTGTCAAAGCCAAATGTTTAATTTTGCCCTCCGTTTGCAATTCACTCATATATTGGAGAGCATCCAAATAATTTTTATCCTGATATTCCCACCAATGGAATTGCAGCAAATCTAAAGCATCTACATCCATCCGTCGCCGGGATATATCAATATTTTCCTCAACCAATTTCTTCGTCATCTTACCAGGACGAGGAACCCATTTTGTCAAAGCTTGAATATTAGCTAAAGCTGCTTTGCCTCTGTTAGCAATTAACTGACGACGAAACTCCCCGATAAAGTCTTCCGCCGGGCCATAGTGATCTGCTAAATCCCAAGTAGTAAAGCCTGCATCTACATAAGCTAACATCTTCTGGATAGCAGCTTGGGGATTAATTTTACCATGCCCACCGGATACTTGCCACATACCATTTAATATCCGACAAATATTTAAATCAGATGTAAATTGTAAACGACTCTCTGCTGATAACATCATTGTTTTTTAATTTTGTATTTTGAATTAATTATCGCCAACCTTTCTCTGCTTGTTCCAAAACATAACTTGCCACTGCTTGAATTTCCTCGACACGCAAACGGTCTTTGTAGGCTGACATATTATTTTTACCATTAGTTACAATCGATTGGACTGCTGCTAACGAATCCATACCATATTTTTTCAAAGCTTTTTTTTGTAAATTCTTCCCCCGACGAATAATATTGCCGCCATTAATATGACATCCCGCACAATGAACACTAAATATTTGCGCCCCATCAGGTTTATCTTGGGCGATCGCAGGTAAACTCACAGTACTAATTAATAACAAAATAGTTACTAATACCAACTTAACTAACTTCTCCACTCCCTTTCCTCAAATAATCATAAAATCCTTACCCATCATCCCATAAATTAACAACAAATTATCTCAGCTTCATACAAAACTCCTCACATACCATAATGCACCGCCAAACGACACTCCGCGTACCTCCGCGCCCCTCTGTCTTGAAAAGTTTCCTACGGAGGGAAACCCTCCTACAGAACTTTTCGCTGCGTTGAAAAAAATATTCTATCTCAAGGAAGTACCTCAACCATAAGGAATACACCATAATTAAAGGTATACCCACAACCAAAAATTAAGAATGACAAATAATATCAAACAACAAATTCAAACAGACATACAACAAGCAAAAGCAACTGGACAATTAAGAAGTGAAAGAATTAGAGAAATTGTCAAAGCCGCAGTTGCTCAAGTAACTTCAGAATTGCAAGAAGGTTCTAGCGAAATCAGAGCAATTGTCAAAGATGCTGTTACAACTGTCATTGAAAACATTCAAGATAAAAGCACAGAAATTAAAGAAGACATCACAGCCTCAATTGAAGGAGCCATCGAAGGCGCTAACACCAAAAGACACGCCGCAATTGTCCAAACTCAGTCAGAATTGCAAAGACTCCAAGCCCAATTAGATAGCGAAGAAGATAAATTTCAGCAAGACGTTGATGGCATCCTAGCCGAAATTTCTGAAACTAGTCAGGAAAAAACAGCTCATACTAAAACAGCCATTGACTCTGCTATTGAAAGTATCAAAAATAGTGAAGAAGCATCACTATTGAAGAAACGTTACGCACAACTACAAGCGCAACTATCCATTGTCAGGGCTAATTTAGCTGCCCGCTACGGCGGACGCTCAGAAGAAGTCAAACATTATTTAGATGAGGCGCAAAACTGGTATAATCAAGCCCGTCCTCAAGCTGAAGCTGTAGCTGCCCAAGTAGAACAGAAGCGATCGCAATTAGAATATAAGCTTGGTGAAGCTGGTACAGCTGTCGCCAAAAAAGAGCGTCAAATTAAACAAACCCTGAGAGAGTTACTCCTAGCAACTGCTGACTTATTTAAGGATAAAGAACATCCTGAGCAAGACAAAGAAGTCACACGTAGATAGAATCCATACAACCATAAAATATCCCCAACTTCTCTAAGCAGTCGGGGATATTTAAAATCCAGTCAAAACTTAGTAAATATCACCTTCTCTATTGAAGGCTTCTTCGTGTTTGGCAATTACCCAAACAGCGTGAATACTACCAGGAAGCCAGCCTAAGAGTGTTAGCAAAACATTAATAACTAAAGTAGGGCCAACACCAACTGTTAAGAATACTCCAAGCGGAGGTACTAATAAACCGAGAAGAATACGTAGTAATTTCATGGGATTGTTGCTTATTTGTGGACTCTGTTTAACACATTGTTCTCAGGAAACCAAATGAATAACTCCATCTTAGGAACTATTTTCATTTGGCATTACATAATGGGTTAGGTAGACAATTTAACTAACCCTTATCACTAAGTTCTAGCTTGATGGCAATTCGGTTCTGGATTTTGTATCTCCACTTAAAACCAGATTCTTTTCAGCAAAATAGTTGTTAATGAAAGTGGTAGCGAAAGACAGCACCACAGGCCCCAAAAGGAAAGCTATCAGACCATGAACGCTAAATCCGGGAACCAAAGCTCCTGCTAAAGAGAAACATAAACCGTTAACAACTAAGGAAAATGCTCCTAAGGTTAAAAGGTTAAGCGGTAATGATAAAGCTGATAAAATTGGTCTGACAGAACCATTAATCAAACCAATGACAACAGCCGCAATTAAAGCAGCCGGGAAGTTGGCAATATTCACACCAGGCACAACTAAATCAACAATTAGCAAGCTGAGTGCTGTTGCTAAGACTGTTAAAAATGTTCCCAACATTTTTTTACCTAAAATCTAATAGTTTATTTGTGTTTTCTCCTCCTATCTTTAACAATTTGGGAAAAATCAGCATCTCTTGCAAGATAGAGAGGGTTTCTACCATCTGGCAGATTATCTGCAAGAGGAGTGGGGTGTGGGCAGAATTAATTGTTACCTGCGGTTAAAATTTAAAAAATTGTTGATCCTGACGGACTGATGAATACTGATAAAAGTAAAATGCTACAATTTGAAATTCAAAATTAAAGTATCCCTCAGCAATTACGTAGCTTGCTTTTCATCTTTGGCAAGTATGACGTAGGCGCAAGCTGCCAGCAGAGTTACGAATTACGAATTAGCATGATTGAAATTGACGGTTCCTACGGAGAAGGGGGTGGGCAAGTCCTACGTACATCCCTCAGTCTAGCCGCCATCACTGGTGAACCCATACGCATTACAGGAATTCGCGCTGGACGTAAAAAGCCAGGGTTAGCCGCACAACATTTAACAGCAGTGCGGGCGGCGGCGAGAATTTGTCATGCACAATTGTCTGGTGATGCGTTGAGTTCTACAATACTGGAATTCATTCCTGGTAGTGGGGTACAAGCAGGAACCTACAGTTTTGACGTGAGTGAAGCACAACAAGGTAGTTCAGCTGGAGCAATCACTCTAGTTTTACAGACAATTCTCTTACCCTTAGCTTTAGCCAATGGCGACTCTCAAGTAACACTCCGGGGTGGAACTCATGTCATCTTTAGCCCCACCATGACCTACATTGAACAAGTCTACCTACCAATGCTCCGCCGTATGGGCATAGAGGCACAAGTCAAATTAGGCGCTTGGGGATGGTATCCCCAAGGTAGGGGAGAAGTAAATATGCAGGTGCGGGGAGGGTGTCAACTCGGCGCTATCAACTTGCTAGAACGGGGAAACTTACAACAGGTGCGGGGAATAGCTGTGGCGACGGAATTACCAGCCCATATTCCGCAACGCATGGCAAATCGTGCCGAGAATTTTTTACGCACAGCCGGTTTAAGAGTTTCCATACAAGCTTTGCGAGAAAAAGGCATCGCTCCAGGGGCAGGAATTTTTTTAACAGCTGAGTATCAAAATAGCTTAACTGGATTTGGTGGCTTTGGACGGTTGCGATTGTCGTCGGAAAAAGTCGCGGAAATTGCTTGCGAACAACTGCTACATTTTCATCAGACAGGCGCACCAGTAGATGAACACCTAGCAGATCAATTATTACTACCTGCGGCTTTAGCTGCCAAAGAAAGCCAATACAAAGTGGCAGAGATAAGTACCCACTTAACAACCAACGCCGCCGTAATTGAGAAATTTGGACTGTCGGAGTTTCAAGTAGATAAAGCCGCAAAAGTCGTCGCAGTCAAACCACTTTAAAATTCAAACTAGCCTTTGTCTAGGATGAGTATACTTACAAAAACTTCACTATTTGATATGTTTTCTCGTGCCTCAAAACTAATTAAAAGCATTGTATCTTCAACAAAAGAGACTTAATAAAGCTTGATTGATATTTTAAAGACTAAATAAAATCCAGTTTTCTCAGATTCTATAAACCGGAATTATCTGATGATTTAATGTATGGTTAATTAACTATAAAAATAAAAATTTTGGGAGATAAAATTTGATGTCTTTAGAGCAAGCGTATGCTTTTTATGAAGTTTTGATGTCAGATAAAACCATTTATGAACAATATTTGATTAATTGCCGTCGTCGGGGTTTATTAGGCTCTTATCATTGGGACAAAACTAAAATAGTCAATTTTGCTTCTAGTCTCGGTTACAAATTCTCTGAGTATGAACTAACTCAGGTATGGTTTGAAAGCCAGCCTATTGTTAGCCACCGTTTATCAGTTGTTAGTCATTAATTTATTACCCCGACTTGTGGAATCAGTCGGGGTTTTGTTGACTTACCTTGATTGACTTTGACAAATCACTTGTCGCATTTGCCGCATATTTGCTGGTAACTCAAAGTTCATAGCTTGCTGAATCAACATTGAAGGTATGGGAATACTGGGTGTGGCTTGAACACTATAGGCTAGTAAAGTACCGTTACCACAATCTTTTAACTCTACACGAGCTGTAAAATCAACGAAAGTCCCTTTTTCCATGCGGAATTGAATTTGTTGTCCTAATACTTCGACAACGTTGAGGTAAATCTCGACTTGGGCGGTGAAAAAGAAAAAGGCTTTTTGGGCTGCTTGATAGAGGCGCTTTACTTCACCTCGTTGTAAAACTTCGCTTCTGGTAATATCAGGAAAGTATTGTACCCAACGAGGGTAATCTGTCACCTGCTGCCATACCTGCGATCGCACTAAGGGTACATACATAAAAGCCGATACAGCACCACCCCAGGTGGTATGCGATCGCGTTCGCACTAAAATTTCACCCTGCATCAGTAGGTTTTGCTTTTCTTGACTCCACGTCATATCCGAACCCGCAATAACTGAGTCTGAGATATAGGATGCAGACATATTAATTCTCGTTACTCCTCAACTACTCCACCTACTCAGGTTGAAATGACAACCTGTTCAATATTTAGTTCCAGTTCCCTCAAATGGTTTTCCGGAACCAAATTTATCTATCATGCTATTATTGCGAAAATCTACTTAAAAAAACGTGTATATAGTTACATTTAAAAATTTTATGGTTAAGTTTAAGTATATGCTATCTACTACAGACAATACTAACCTCCACAAAAGTAAATAGGCAATGGTGAATCATTTTTTATTTGCTCGAAGAATTATATGGGACTACCCCTTTCCAGGTGACTTTAATGTTCTGAACTTCTAGTGAAAAACTACTCTGTGTCTTTGTGGTTAAATCAATTACCCTTTTACCACGAAGCCACAGAGACACAAAGAGGAATTTTTGAACTAAAATTTTTATCCACCTGGAAAGGGCTAGTTTTATGGTATTTGTCGTCCCATGATGACTAAATCTCTTTTGATCCCGTCTAAATCAGCGACTTGGGGTAAATATCCCCATTTTTGAAACTCAAAAGTGGTAAACAGCTTTAAACTGGGATGATTGTGAGCAAAAATATAACCAATGAGAGTTGTTAAACCCAAATTAGGACTTTCGTGAATGGCTTGGGCTAACAGTTGCTTGCCTAACCCGCACCGATGGAAAGCTGGTGCAATATAGATACTGAGTTCGGCTGTTGATTTGTAGGCTGGTCTTCCGTAGAATGATTGGAAACTCAACCACCCAGCAATTACTCCTGCTTGTTCGATTACCCAAAGAGGACGTTGATGAGGCGATCGCCCTTGAAACCAAGCCAGGCGACTTTCTACTGTGACTGGTTCTAAATCAGCTGTTGCCATACGCCCAGGAATAGCAGCATTATAAATGGCTACAATTGCAGGTAAGTCAGTTTTAATTGCATGGCGGATGGTCATCGCTGCCGTCTGAAAAATAATATTGAGAAAATATTTAAAAATGATACAGCTTTAATAGTAAAAATTTCATAACTTTTTGCAGAGTTATTACAATCTTTTTCTAAGAAATTGTCAAAGTTACATGATTTTTGAGCAATAGTCTATGGAATTGATCCTGGAGTTGCCAGATACCCGACTTCTTTAATCAGCTTGGTAGGTGACTACACTAACTACGTACCTCATTGTCCCGCTATCGCAACATAACTATTTTTAAGCAAACGATATTGCACCATCAGCTATGAGTCGATTATCTAAAACCATAAATTCTCTTAAAATCGTGAGAGGCTGAAATACTTTACTTGATGAAATTACTAATAGATATTTTAATTTTTTCCTCTGTCGCCAGATTTATTTTTTAGGATTTTGTTGAATTTAATTAATTACAATCTGCACTCTATCTTACAGCCAAAGGTAGAGTTTTATTACATTATTTATTATTAACATTAATAAAGTGAAGAATATTTAACTTATTTTCTATGCCTGTTAATTTTTCTGATCATGATCAGCATTTAGTAACAAAACAGCATCACAATTCTATAGAAACAGAATTTTATCAATTTATCAATAAGTTTAAAATAGGAGTCTGGTTTCTGGGGATTCCGTCATGGCTGTTTGGCATCACCGATAGAAGTATAGCGGCTTTTGCTGATGGTACGTTATCCATAACAGAAATATTTCAACTTCTGACAACAGCTTTCTTTTTTGTCAGTTGGCTATATCTTAAACCAGAAAATAGCCTGGATGAAAATACAGGTTGCTCATACCTCAATCAAACCGATAAATTTGGGTTGAAAAAACGGCATATGATTAGCCAGGAATATATTTTGCCATTTCCTTATTTTTGTCAAATTTACCATCTTTTGAACCTAAAACATTTAGAAACTGTTCACAAGTTTAGTTTAAATAACCTGAAAATTCTCGGTATAAATGATTTTCAAACAACTAGTTTTGGTGGTATTATTAAATTTACTACACTTTTAGACTCACCTGTTAATGCTTTAAGGATTTGGAGACAACCAATAGTTGAGGTTGATCTCATTTTACATAGTCCATATACAATTGAATTGAGTATTCCAGTTTACGATAACAAAAGAATCATAGTGATATTTTATGCTTTTCCTTTGCAGGAAATGGAACACCAGCTATTTATAGAGATTTATAGTGATTTAGATTGGCCTAAACCTTTTTTACAAATATTATTACATTTTGCTTCTTGTTTGACTTTATTTGAAGATTTGCCTTATTTACGCAGTTTGGCTGAAACTAATATAGAGCGTGTATACAAGTTAAGTAAGTTTTCTCAACAGGCTAATATGTTATTATTTAAAAGATTCATTGAACTGTATGGTTCAAACAAGGAAAAAATTAAATTACTGAAGTAGATTAGTGCAATTGAAGAAGAATTCAGAAGTCAGAAATAAAATGGTTTGAGGCTTTCTAGTGCTTGATTGAGTTCATCTGTGCGTTGTTCCATAATGCGAGTAGCATTCCGTAATTGCAGATGTACTTGGATGCGGGCTATCACTTCTTCTGCTGAATTGGTTTGGTGATGTAGTCCACAGCACCCAAACTCAAGCCTTTGATTTTATCCACGGTGTCATACCAATTCAAAATTCAAAATGACGCGACGCTCCTGCGTCGCTAACGCTGCGCTATCGCGGACTCGCTCTAAGCGTTCGCGTAGCGTCTCGTAGAGAAGCTATGCCGTTCGCGTTAGCGTCTCTGAAAGAGAAGGCTTTACGCTGCGCTAACAAAATTCAAAATTAAGAAAGCCTTGTTCTACAAGGGTTTCCGTGTTTGGATCTGTATCAGATTTTTAGTGAATTGGTATCAGACAGCGCCGTCATGAAAATCACCGGAATCTCTTTAGTCGTGGGATTGGCTTTGAGTTTTTGACAAGTTTCAAAACCATCAATCCTCGGCATCATCACATCCAACAAAATTAAGTTGGGTTGGGATGTTTGCATTCTTTGTAGGGCAGTTTCCCCATTTTTGGCGATCGCTACTCGATAACCCTGTTCACTAAGCAAATCAAACAATAAATGTACTTATCTATGGCAATTTATCAGCTAAATTCCCGCCTGAGATGAGTTGAAAATGTTCAACGGTGGGAAATGGGTCATAAAAATGGTGGAGGAGTTTTTTCCATTCTTGATATTCAGCCGAACCTCTAAACCCGACTGTGTGAGCTTCTAAAGTTGACCATTTCACCAATAATAAATATCTTCCCTCAACTTCGATGCAGCGATGTAGTTCATGGGAGATATAACCATTCATTGCCGAAATAATATTTGCGGCTTGCTGGAATGTACTTTCAAAGTCTTGCTCAGTACCACGTTTGACACTGAGCATTACTGCTTCCAAAATCATGATGATGGTTTTAGAGGATGTTTACACGACCATCATCTAGTATATAGACAGAGCGATCGCCAGGAACTCGCCAAGTAGGACGTAATTCTACCCGCAAAGTCCCAATATTTGGTTTAGACACAATAGCTTGTAATGATCTTCCTTCTTTCTCCCAAAACACCAGAGAAATATTGGGTTCTGTAGTGTCTCTCTGTTCTAGTTGTAATTTCTGTTTTGGCCGCAGCAAGATAGGAGTAGTACCTTGCAATTTTTCTAGTTCTACTAAATTAGGCGTATTATTTACCACTTCTACCCGCACACGTTGTCCCGGCGTAAATTGCAGTGCTTTTTCCCCACAATTAGAAGCACAAGTTCCAGCTAATGTTGTTTTTGACTGATCTACGGTTGCTACCAAGATAGTAGCTGCAACCAATGCAACTGGCAATATTTTGAACATATTATACAGCATAACTACTTATACAAAATAGTAGTTCAATACAGTACTACTCAGCCTCAGCAAATATTCCAGAGTTGGTCAATAGTCAATAGTCAATAGTCAATAGTCATTGGTCATTGGTCACTACTCATCACTCATCACTCAGCACTCATGACTCCCCACTCAGCACTCATTACTTCCACATCATCAACTAGTAGCTTTTCTGCGGCTTCTAGCATGGATGTGGCTAAATCTTTGAGGTCTTCACGATTTTGGAGGTAGGTTTTTAAGGCTTCCATTGGGTCTATACTGTTGCTAGCACTTAATTCGGGAATGCGGGGTCTGGCTAATTGACTTAATAACTCTGCTTGAATGGTGTAGGTATGAGCAGCACTTAAGGCATTGTGGAGAGAGGTACTGTCAACAACATCCATTTGTTCAGAACGGAGTTTGTAAATTAGTCGCACTACGGCATCTTGAATATCATGTTTAGCGATCGCTTTTACAATAGCAGCTTGTGGATCATCGGCTTTGGATACATCCACTTCGATGGTGCGGAAAGTCCGGACTGGTAAAGGGCAAAATTCCCATTTGGCGCTTCCTCGTTCCAGTTCAATCATCACATAACCCTTATCCTCTTTTTCTTCGCTAAAATCTACCCGTTCAATACTTCCGGGATAAATCACTGGTGGGTTATTCGATTTATTCAAATTCTGATGGCGGTGGACGTGTCCCAAGGCGACATAATCAAAACAAGGACGAGTCAACAAAGATAAAGGCAAAGTAAAACCTTTCCCCACAGCCAAAAAGCGTTCAGCGCCTAAAGTGGCATTATCAGCCATTAAATGAGCCAAAAGCACTGTCGGAACATCAGCATCAAGCCGACGAATCTCTCCTTCAATGACTACTTGCAGACGTTCTGTTAATAACTGGTTGACTTCCGCCAGAGATAAACCCTCTGTGTCTTGGCGAGTCATGAGTGTGGAACGAGTTAACCAAGGTAAGGTGATGATTTGCACTTTACCGCTACGGGTTTGGATGTGGTGAGTCATTAATTTATCACCGACAACAAATCCCGGTACTCCCAAGGTGCGGTAAATATTTAAACTTGCACCTCCCTGTCCTTGGGAATGTTGATCATGGTTTCCCACCAACAACACTGTGGGAATCTCCGCATCCACAAGACGACGAAACTGGCTAGCAAAAGCTTCTTGCACATAAGGCGGCGGTGTGGCATCAGGAAACGCATCGCCCCCAAATATGACTAAATCTACCGGATCTGCTAGCGCTCGGTCAATACATCGAGATAAAGTATTGACAAAATCCTCTAATCGTGTATTTAATCCCGTAGCTGAATTAATCCGTCCGTGGGAAAATCCGCTTCCCATGTGGATATCGGAGAGATGGAGGATTTTGAGCATGATTAGTCAATTGTCAATGGTCAATAGTCAATAGTAAATGTTATTTTCGGCTTTGGAATATTAAATGTTAACTAGTTAATAGTTAACACCTAGGCTTGGAACCATTGACTATTGACTGTGGACTATTGACTAAATTAAAAAATTAAATATGAATCCCACATTCGGTTTTATTGCTGCCACGCCAACGTCCAGCACGTTCGTCTTCACCTTCGCCTACTTTTGTAGTGATGGGTTCGTCGCCAATGCTGGGATAGCCTTGGTCATGTAAGGGGTTGTAAATTACTCCGTGTTCTGCTACGTAATCCCAGCTATCTTGACGTGTCCAGGTAGCTAGAGGATTGATCTTTAGCCGACCTTTGTGATCTAATTCAAATACGGGCATATTAGCACGGGTCACTGCTTGGTCACGGCGACGACCAGTAATCCAAGCAATAGTGTTTAATTCATCTAAACCACGTTGTAGGGGTTCAATTTTGGTGACGTGATGAAATTGGGCAATATCTTGATCCCAAAGTGCTTCACCATATTTAGCTGTAAAAGCTTCGCGGGTATCTATATCGGGAGTTTTATAAGTTTGCAGATCCAGGTTATAAATTTCTTTGGTTTTGGCTACTAGTTCTAAGGTTTGGGGGAAGTGAAATAAGGTATCGAGAAATATTACAGGTACTGGTTGCTGAAGTTCACTATATAAGATGTGGGTAATTACCAAGTCATCCACATTAAAGGCGCTGGTTTGCACCAGTCCTGTTGGTATATGCTCTATAGACCATGCCAGAATTTCTTTAGGTGTGGCAGTTTCAAACTGTTGATTTAATTGGTCTAAGTCAAAGCTGGTCACTTGGTTTTTAGATGCTGTGGAAGCTGTCATGATAATTTCCAGTTAAATTTTTATTACCTTGATTAATCTCAATTTTACCCTACAAAGGCACGTACATCGCTCGGCTATTAGGTAATTTAGGTAATTATATTGTGCGGAAATCACCACTTGAAAGCATCGCATCATAAAATCAATGGCGATCGCTTGATATACATATTCAAATCTTATTAATAAAATCTTTATAATATTATTTATTTATCATTTTCTACATTCTAACGAGAATAATTTGATGAATGCACTTTAAGTAATTACCCCAGTCTTTACTAAGAAAGTTTAAGGGATTTTAAGTTTTAGCTGTTTTTTATAGATATTTATACGGTGGCTGATATCGTGAATAAACAAATAAATTACAGGATTTTACAAAAATGAGAAATACTAAATCACCCACCCCAGTGCGAGAGTATGTATTTCTGGGTGCTTTAATCATGCTAACTAGCGCTAGTATCATTACGATTATGAGCGTATTCTAAGTTTAAACAAAACGTCTTTTGCAAACAAACTTTACATAACTCCCTTCAATTATGATGGGAGTTTTTACGTTTTGTATCTAGATTAGTCAATAGTCAATGGTCATTGGTCAATGGTCATTGGTCATTGGTCATTGGTCAGCACTCAGTACTCCCCCACTCCCCAAATCAGTTACCAGTTATCAGTTACCAGTTAATAAACGCTCACTGTTCACTGTTTACACCCCTCACTCCCCCACTCATACCAATTCACTAAAAATCTGATACAGTTCCAAACACAGAAACCCCTGTAAAGTCAGGCTTTCTTAATTTTGAAGTTTGAATTTTGAATTGGTATCAGCACTTATTTGCTGATAACTTGAATATCCTATGAAATATCTGCAAAAGATAGTTGGGGATCAAAGTTTTAAGCAATTATTGCAGAAACCTACAAAATATTAACTTTGGTAAAATAGCTATTGATTATTACTAGCTTGGTGCTAACTTAAATATCAAGACACCAAACAAGAAATAACTAACCTAAATGGGTATATGACTCGGTGTCTCCTGTCATCAACCCAAGTAAATTTCAGCATAATTTATGCGATGTGGTAAAAAGCTTTTAAAAGAAGCCAAGCCAAATCCCAAAGCGGAAAAACAAAGATTGCTGAGTTTACTAGTTGTTATGTCCACCCTAGTTGTGAACTTTCTTAATTGTCTATCCAATCTAACAACTTGAAACTTGTAAATTACTGAAAAACCTGGTCAACTCGTACCAGGTTTTTCACTGTTTGAAGATAGCGTCACCCAACACTAAGATATACATTGAGTTCCTCAGATTATGTTGGGTTACGCAAAGTCTCCATCTAACTTACATTTCTTCTTAACTTAGTTTTGCTACATTTTTCTGCTCAAAACTTAAGATGCGATATCTGGTTTGTTAACTGTTTTGCTAAAACTGCGGTAATAGAACCAAGTACTAATTTCTTTCCAAGGAAACAGCACATAAGTCAGAGGATTAATCGTCACGATAATATTGCGAAAATCGCGGCGGGCTAAAAATAAAATCGCGCGAGATACTTGCTGTGGAGACATCACTCCATAAGGATTAAGTTGACTTTTAAAAGGGCCGAGAATTAATTTGCGAATGACACAATCATTATCTAAGCGCTTGAGAGTTACTAGGTTTCCTAATGTGCGTTTACTCAGTTCATAAAGTGGACTCAACGCTGGAGATACCTCAGCTTCAGAGGTATTTACCCAGATTTCTTTGGTGGCTTTGGCTTGTGGACCTGTAACTGTGGAGATAAATATATCCATCAACCGTAATGCAGAGAAAGTATTCACTTCATAGGAAGAGTTAATTGCTGCTGGTGTGCGGTTGGTGTAGACATTAACCCCATGATTGATGATTAAAATATCAACTTTTTCTAAACTATTTTTCAGTTCGTCTTCATTCCCTAATTGCCAAGAAATTATTTTTACACCAGCATCAGTTGCTAATTTATCTGGATTAGTGGTTAAGGCGATAACTTTAGCATTATGCTTGAGTAATTCGGCTGTCAAAGCTTGTCCTAAAGCACCTGATGCACCAGTTAAAGCGATGGTTTTACCTTTTAAAGAAAGTCCGGTTCCCAACACCTTATCTACTAAGGAAAATACACCACTATAATAAGCGTTAACATCATCAAAATGGTGTCGCCAGTGGTAAGAGCGATTTACCCACCACACAGTAGGAATTGTTTGCAAAGGGCCTGGTAAATGATTGTAATCTGTGTCAATGGTTCCTTGAAAATATCGCAAGGATGCACCACCCAAGAAAGAACAAGCGTAAGCAACTCCCAACCATAACCCGGTTTGAGGGATAACTAAAGCAATTACTGTCAACACTAATATCAGTAAGCTTGACTCTAGGATGTCGTGGTAGAGTTGGGATTCTTGATAAGCTTTGAGAGATACTACCGATAAATCCCGACGATATGCCATATGATGCTTATTGTGCCATTTAGCCAGCCAATTTACTTGATGACATAAGGCATGGTATGAGTCTCTCAAGATTTCCGCCAGCAGTAGAGAACCGCACCCCCAAAGAGCAAATTGCCAACAAGCATTTACTAGTACCCAATCAATCTGTAATCTAGCCTCCATCTGAGTTAAGCTTTCAGCCAATGTGTGTATCATGTGTTTCTGCACTTCACTTGTCTTAATCTTTATTTATATTCTGAACAGAATAGATTAAGAAAGAGTTACAAATCAATCTGCAATTAGCTGAGTGCTGAGTGGAAGTCGGAAGTCGGAAGTCGGAAGTCGGAGAGTAGTGACTAATGACCAATGACTAATGACCAATGACTAATAACTAATGACTAATGACTAATGACTATTGACTATTGACTCTTCCCTATTCCCTCCCTTCTTCCACAGGACGAATAATTGTTGGTGCGGGTGTGAGTGCTGGTTGGAAGATGCCTTGTAAAGCTTGTTCTAGAGTTTGTGCCATGACGATGCGGTTTTCGTAGGCTACGACTACTCTGACTAGGGTGGGGAGACTATTTTGAGTGGCTTCTAGGTAAATGGGTTCAACGTATAGCAGAGATTGTTCGATGGGAATTACTAGTAAATTTCCTTGAATTGCTCTAGAACCTTGACGATTCCACAGGGAAATTTGTTGAGATATTACGGGATCTTGGTTAATTCGAGCTTCGATTTGTTCTGTTCCGTAGATGAGGCGTTCTTTAGGAAAGACATATAGTAATAATCTACCGTAGTTATCCCCATCCGATCGCGCGGCTAACCAAGCAATTAAATTTGTCCGTTGTTTGGGAGTGTAAGGTAGCAACAGGATAAATTCTTCAAAGGGGACGGTGGGTAAACTGGTAATCACATAATAAGGTTCAACTAGACGAGTTTCACTGCCGTAAATTTCATTGGGTATCTGCCATTGATCCTCCCGGTTGTAAAATACTTGTGGATCAGTCATGTGGTAAGTCATCAATCGTTCCGACTGAATGGTGAAGAAATCTAGCGGATAACGAATATGACTGCGGAGAGTATTTGGCATACTACTTAGTGGCTGAAACAAATTGGGAAAGATTGCCGACCAAGTATTTATAATCGGATCTTCAGCATCAGCGATATAAAAGTTCACACTGCCATTGTAGGCATCAATGACTATTTTGACAGAATTGCGAATGTAGTTGATACCATTACTATTGGGGTCTGAGTAAGGATAGCGATCGCTGGTTGTATAAGCATCGACAATCCAGTAAAGATAGTTCTTTGTACCTTTATCATTAGGATTGGCATCAGCAGCGATTAAATAGGGGTCACTATCAAATTTTAAAAATGGTGCGATCGCTTGAATTCTTTGCTTGATATTGCGTCTAAATAATACCTTGGTTTGTGGTAAAAAGTCTCTAGTAAATAACATTTGCCAATCTTTTAAGTACATGGCAAATAAACTGCGTCGCCACCAAGAACCAATACTCACACCGCCTTGTCCATCGTAGGTGTTGTAAACGTTATCGCTACCACTGGGATAATCTAATTCTCTAGCTTTTGTCCCCGTCATCACATAAGTATTGGTAATTTCACCGTAGTAGATGCGGGGTTGTCCGATGGGAATGCTATCACGAATCGCCGCATTCGCCGTAGATAGGGCATCATTATTACCACTGATATCCTTAACAAAATACTCTGGTAATCCCCCATCACCAACGGTATTTACTGGACTCATCGTAAAACCGTAGCCGTGGGTATAAATTAAATGTTGGTTTACCCATGTCTGCGCCTGTTGTGGAACTGCACTATAGTCTAATTCTCGTGCAGCAATTAATACCTGTCGCCGTTCAGGTAAGGTGAGGGTTGGTGAGTCTGGTTCTAAGGTGTAGCGGTCAATATCGGCATCGGGAAATTTATAATAAGGACGAATTTGTTGTAGTTGACGGTTGGTTTCTAATAGTGGACGCTGATCCCATAGCCGAATGTTACGAATTGTCAATTCGTTGACTTGCAGATCGGCTGCGGTTAAGTTACCTTGAGGGTTGAATGTTCTGGCATCAATGACTTCTAAATCAAATGCCTGTCTAGTCAGAGCAATTGTCCGTTGGATGTATGGTTGTTCCCGTTGTAATTCGTTAGGCTCAACAATGAAAGACTGCACTGCCCCAGGTAAAATATAGCCAGCCCCAACTACGACAAATAAATATACACCTAATCCATAAATAGTAAATCGCTGGTACTTAGGCTGAGAACGCCAAAAAATTGTTTGCCACAACAGATAAAAAGCGATCGCTACTGCCAACACACACAACAAGCTATAAACTGGTAACTGTACAGTGACATCAGTGTAACTAGCACCGTAACTTACTCCACGGGGAGAATAAACCAGTTCATAACGACTCAGCCAATAACCCAACGCCACCACCAGCATCAACAAGCCAGCCATACCAGATAAATGGCGTTGCTGCTGGGGTGAAAAACCAGGGAAAATTCCTTGACTGAGACTGTCACCTGACAGGAGATAGGTAAGGGTGACGGCGATGAAGCCATATAAGAATATTCCCATGAACCAGAGTTCTATCAGTTCCCACAATGGTAAGGAAAATACATAAAGACTGATATCTTGTCCAAATAGAGGTTCAGTACTGTTAAAAGATGTGGGGTGGAAATATTGCAGCACCTTGGCCCAGTTTTGAAACAAGATGGAACCAAAGATGATGCTCAAGATGATGGCGATCGCTCTGAGGCAAAAATGTGAGTAAATGAGAATAGCGATCGCTACACCTACAATTAAGCCGATACGCCAAACTTGAGTGGAAATCTGTTTTCCTAGTTGCCAAATTTTATCTATGCTCAAAGCAGTAGGTGGTAAGCTACCTTGGTTCCAAGTAGGATACCAATAGGCTAGAGCAATTTGACCATAGTGAGCCAAGATTAAGCCTACCAATAAGCCGAGTACCACAGCTACAGGTAAGAGGATTCTTAATCTCCAAGGCTTTAAGCGCACTTCCTGAGATATCTTTGGTGCATTAAATTTGCCATACTGCGGACTGAGAAAGTCTTTCAGTTCAGTGCGCGGTTCTGCGGCTGGTGTAAATTGATTAATTTTTACCGACTGGGGATAATTCAGCCGTTGCGCTAAAGTTAAGTTTCCCAACAAATAAGCCGCACTTATCCCCGCACCCATTATCCACAAACTGCCACGAGTCACCAAGCGCAACAGGAAGACTTGCAGATAACCGACTTCTTGAAACCAAAAAATTTCTCCCCCCAAGCGGGAACTCATACTCACGAGTAGCCACACACCCAGGAAGGGAATTAATAAAGTTCTCAAGTACCATTTACCGGACATTCTTTTATGATTGGGCATGGGGGAATTAGTGATGATTCCTATGTCCTATTCATGATTATCAGCAATGATTTAGCTATTCTCAATCAATCTGTAGCGTATACTTGCTAACAATTGACAGTTTTGCTCTTAACATCTGTTTATCTATGGCTGCATCTACCCATCAGGAGTGTTTACTAGACAATGACTTATCCTCTCACCCACCCTTCCCTTCTCCCTCCTGCCTCTTTAATGTAACTGTTAATTATGCTCAGTAGCGTTGACCGTTTATTATTTGTCCGGCGAGTACCGATTTTTAAAGAATTGCGGGATGATTTTATTGTGCGGCTAACTTCCGTGATGCACGAACTGCAATTTCCCGCCCATCATACTATTTTTCGACAGGGGGAAGAAGGGCGATCGCTATATATTGTTGTCTCTGGTAGAGTCAAAGTACATATTGGCGATAAACTACTCGCAGAAGTAGATCAAGGAAAATACTTCGGCGAAATGGCAGTATTTGATACCCAACCTCGTTCTGCTTCTGTGACGACTTTAGAACCATGTGAATTTTTGGAACTAACTCAAGAGCAACTATATGATGCAATTGAAGAAACTCCCGAAATCGCTGTGAATATTATTCGGGAATTATCTCGTTTAATTCGGCGATTGAATGAAAATATTAACGTCACCGTTCCCCAAGGTCGATAAGTTTGCTGGCAACTTTGCTTCACCCAACAAAATTTATACTTTTCTTTGTGTCTTTGTGTCTTTGTGTTTAAATAAATTACTTTTTCACCACAAAGGCACAAAGACACAGAGAGGAATGACAAGTAACAAAGTTTTAGTGTAAAATCATGCCATTAAGAATGTAATAATACATAAAGCCAGGTTGCTCTCGATGGTTATTAGCTACACTCAGTTACAGACAAAAAAGCTGATTATCTGCTTAGGCATCTTCTGTAGTTCTTCCGGCACATTAGTCCCGCAAGCAGTTTACTCTCAAACTAGCACTACGCCAAGTCTACCCGTGATCAAAATCTTAAGAGTAACAGCTAATGGAGGCACTACTTTTAAGTTACAAGACAACTGGTTTCGTCAATCCGGGGAAATTACCCAAAGTAATGAGAAGTGTTCTGTGAGAACGGGTGATAAATTCTTTGTCTCATCTCTTAACGATAATCGCAACAGCACAGATGAATACCGTAACGGTAATCGGGTAGAGAGACTCAAAGACTATTATACAGTTCAATTTGATCGACCATTGCCTTGTAATCAGCAAAATCAAACATGGTATATTTTTAAAAACCATGTACAACAATTGCAAGCTGTGCCTGTACGTTAACTTTCTGAAGTTACAAAATCTCTGCCAGTTTTTTCAGTAAACTATCGGCTAAACCTGATATCTCGACTTCACCTGTTAACACATCAGTTAACAAATGTTGTATTGCCAATAGCCTTTGCTCAATATCAGGAATTTGCCAACATTCCTCTAGGTTGACTGCTATCTCAAATAATGAACGTTCTCCTAAATGCTGTCGGAGTCTCACCGCATCTAGGTCATTACTGACTAGAAATTCTTTGATGTGATCAAGTATTGAACTGTGATAAGTCCCATCGTTGCCCCAAGTTTCTAGCCAATCTCCATCAACATCGTCAACGTAAATATGGATAAAATTTAACCCATATTGCAGCCAATCTTGCTGCATTTCTCTGGCTGTGGTTAAGACTTCTGTGAATTTGTCCACCTGATTTTTGTAGCTATTAGTAGTTTCTTTTTGGTTAGCCATATCAAGCTATGATGAGCCGATAAATTATTTAACTAGGTAGGTAATAGGTAATAGGTAACAGGTAATAGGTAAGAACTTCATCTACTTGTAGTGAGTTTTTTCAATAATCAAATACCAGTCATAATAAATGATGAAATTTTTCATTATCTCAAGAGAAATTCAAATATTTACCCCCAGCCAAATAATCACTGTTATAGAGTGCAACGTTCACTAATTGGTTGACGAAATTCGCATTTTGCGGGTTGTAACTTAAAAACAACCCTCTTTTAATTTCCCACGATCGCAGTGTATTTTCCCAGGCTTGGTATTTTTGGTGATGCAATTCCTGACAGACGCTAGTAACTTGAATACATAGTGGTTGCTGGTGGCGATTACTGACAATCAAATCGGTGGCCATAGATAAGTCTGCTATGTAGCGCTGCCAAAAACTCCCGTCTCGACTGGTAATATCTTGCGCTATAGCTCTAATGATATCATCATCGACTTGATTAAACTCCCCGGCCATTAATTTTTGTTTCCAAATATAGAACTTGGAGTCACTCGCATTAATCCATTTGGGAAATAGATAACCATACCAATATCTTTCGTTCGGTGTCATCTGCTCAAACTTGGCTTGTTGTGCTTCTGGTGAAGGTAAAGATTTAATCAACAGCCAAATGGTAGAGTCCGTAATTACTTCCAAAAGAAATGCCAAGACAAACGGTTTAGCCATCAAGGAACCCGGCTTGAGATTTTTTACCCAACGATTGATTTCATCCAATCTTCTGGCTAAATTCGGGTCTAGCAATGATGCCTGCTCAATTAGCACCTGGATCTGCTCTTTAATTTCTTTTGCTTGCAAACGATGCCTTACTTTCAAGGAATTACGCTTTTAGACAATTTATACTTAATTTACCTTGCCAATAAATTATTTAACAGATATGTCCAATGTATCGTAACATTACCTGACTGTTTAGTCATGAGTCATGAGTCATTGGTCATTAGTCATTAGTCAATGGTCATTAGTCATTATTTCACTACTTTTTCACTCATCACTCCCTCACTCCCTCACTCAGCACGGGCTAAACGCCCCGCTACCGCTAACAGCACTCAGCACTCATCACTCCCTCACTCCCCCACTTCCTCACTCAGCACTCAGCACTCCCTCACTCACCACTCAAACTGATGGTACTTATAGAGATACAGTTAGGCAATTTTAGCTTAATGAAAATCTAAACATTGTTTGACACAACTGGGTTAAAAATAGTTTTCAGTCACAATCTTAATTATTTGCATCACCATGTCTCAACCAACCATAGAGTCAATCCTACAAGAGAACCGCCTATTCCAGCCTCCTGGGGAATTTTCTCAAAATGCTCACATTCAGAGTATTGCAGATTACCAAAATCTTTACGACAAAGCTAAGGCTGATCCACAAAAATTTTGGGCAGAATTAGCTGAGACAGAATTGCACTGGTTCCAAAAGTGGGACACCATATTAGATTGGCAACCACCTTTTGCTAAATGGTTTGTCGGTGGGAAAATTAATATTTCCTACAACTGTTTAGATCGACATCTCACGACTTGGCGCAAAAATAAAGCCGCTTTGATTTGGGAAGGTGAACCAGGAGATTCACGGACACTGACTTATGCTCAATTACACCGAGAAGTCTGTCAGTTTGCCAATGCTTTAAAACAACTGGGAGTGCAAAAAGGCGATCGCGTTGGTATTTATATGCCGATGATACCCGAAGCCGCGATCGCCATGTTAGCTTGTGCCAGAATTGGCGCACCCCATAGTGTAGTGTTTGGTGGTTTCAGTGCCGAAGCCTTGCGCGATCGCTTAATTGATGCCCAAGCTAAATTGGTAGTTACAGCTGATGGTGGTTGGCGTAAAGATGCGATCGTTCCGCTTAAGGAACAGGTAGATAAAGCCTTAGCTGATGGGGCTGTACCATCTGTAGAAAACGTCTTAGTTGTCAAGCGTACCGGGCAAGATGTTTATATGCAGTCGGGAGGAAGGGATCACTGGTGGCATGATTTACAAAAAGGTGTATCAGCCGATTGTCCCGCCGAACCAATGGACAGCGAAGACTTGCTATTTGTCCTCTACACTTCTGGCAGCACAGGCAAACCCAAAGGCGTTGTCCATACCACTGGTGGTTACAACTTATATACCCACATGACTACCAAATGGATTTTCGACCTGCAAGACACCGATGTCTACTGGTGTACTGCCGATGTGGGTTGGATTACCGGACATAGTTACATCGTCTACGGCCCCCTTTCCAACGGTGCAACCACACTCATGTACGAAGGTGCGCCCCGTGCCTCTAATCCTGGTTGTTTCTGGGATGTAATTGAGAAGTATGGCGTGAATATTTTTTATACTGCTCCCACAGCCATCCGCGCCTTTATTAAAATGGGTGAACATCATCCCCATGCCCGTAACCTCTCTTCCTTACGCTTATTGGGAACGGTCGGTGAACCAATTAACCCAGAAGCTTGGATGTGGTATCACCGTGTCATTGGTGGTGAACGTTGCCCCATCGTCGATACTTGGTGGCAAACAGAAACTGGTGGCATCATGATTACACCTCTACCAGGGGCAATCCCTACCAAACCGGGTTCGGCAACTCGTCCCTTCCCCGGTATTCTCGCCGATGTGGTGGATTTAGAAGGGAATACTGTCCCCAGGAACGAAGGAGGTTATTTAGCAGTAAGATATCCTTGGCCAGGCATGATGCGGACTGTTTATGGTGATCCAGAACGCTTCCGCCGCACCTATTGGGAACATATCCCCCCCAAAGATGGCCACTACACCTACTTTGCCGGTGATGGTGCGAGAAAAGATGCAGACGGTTATTTCTGGGTAATGGGACGTGTTGATGATGTCCTCAACGTCTCTGGACACCGCTTAGGGACAATGGAAGTAGAATCAGCCCTAGTTTCCCACCCAGCCGTAGCTGAAGCGGCGGTAGTAGGTAAACCAGACGAACTCAAAGGCGAAGAAGTAGTAGCTTTCGTCACCCTAGAAGGCACTTATCAAGCCAGTGAAGACTTGAGTAAAGAATTAAAACAACACGTAGTCACTGAAATCGGGGCGATCGCCCGTCCCGGCGAAATCCGTTTTACCGATGCATTACCCAAAACACGCTCAGGTAAAATCATGCGGCGATTACTCCGCAACCTCGCCGCCGGACAAGAAGTATCTGGTGATACCTCGACTTTAGAAGACAGAAGCGTTTTGGATAAATTGCGAGAAGGAGTATAAGAATGTAAAGTAGCCCAGCCACCAGATTTTTGCTGTTCTCTCTGTGTCTCTGTCTTGAAAAGTTCAGATGCCTGCGGCAAGCCGCAAAGCGTCTACGGAGGAAACCTCCGCTCCGACTTTTCGCTGTGTCTTTGTGGTTAAATAAGTTTTTTTTACCACAGAGGCACTAAGACACAGAGAAATTTATTACTCTCTCATTAACAATTCTCCCCGCATCACTGTTACAGCTTGCCCAGATAGATAGACGCGATCGCCTCCGGGATAGCTGACTTTAACAACTCCACCGCGACTAGAGGCTTGATAGGCAAGGAAGTCGTCTTTACTCAGGCGATCGCGCCAGTAAGCAGCCAAGCAACAATGGGCAGAACCGGTCACAGGATCTTCGTCAATGCCCACTCCAGGCGCAAAGAAGCGAGAGACAAAATCATAAGGAGAATCAAAATTAGCCTTGCTGGTGACGATTACCTTCCCTACTGGTAACGTTTTTAGTAGCTGGAAATTCGGCTGCATTTGCCGTACCAAATCTTCAGACTCCAATTCGACCAAGTAACCCAGAGAATTTTGGTAAACATCAGTGTCAGTAATCCCCAAGGCTGCTAAAAGTATTGGCGGTGCGATCGCCACTTGTGAATGATTCACAGGAAAATCCAACTCAATCCATTCGCTTTGTCGCTTGGCAATGAGCAAGCCGCTTTTAGTGTAGAATCGAGCAGCTACATCAAGGGATAAATGCCCTTCTGACCACAGTACATGAGCGCTAGCTAAAGTAGCATGACCACAAAGCGGTACTTCCACGGTTGGCGTAAACCAGCGTAGACTAAAGCCATCATCTTGCTTGACTAAAAAAGCCGTCTCTGATAAATTCATCTCCCGTGCTACATTTTGCATCCAACTATCCTCTAGAGGAGTTGGCAAAATACACACAGCAGCAGGATTCCCAGCAAAAGGTTGATTAGTGAAAGCGTCTACTTGAATAATTGTTTGTCTCATAGATATTCAGTAAAAAAAAGAGCAAACACTGGCATCGTTGATGCTATTCTGAAGTTGTTGACTGGAAAGTAAAGAGAGGCTTCCTCCCCATGCAAGTTAATGACTTAGGGTTCGTTGCGAGCATTCTGTTCGTACTAGTTCCCGCAGTATTTTTAATAGTTCTGTACATCCAAACTGCCAGCCGCGAAGGTAAAAAAGATAATTAATCGCTTTGTGTATAAAATCAATAACCCCTACATCATTTGATGAAGGGGTTTTTACTTAACAATTGCCAAACCTGCAAGTAGGTTAAGCATTTGTCCTGGCTAGTAATACTGGACAGGTGGCATTAACTCGAACATAGTCAGACAAAGAAGCACCGATGAGTCTATCTATATCGACAAAATTCTTTGCAACCGATGGACGGCGATCGGGAGAACCGAGTAATAATAAATCTATGTTCAACTCTTCAGCCAAACGACAAATTTCCTCACCTGGTTTACCGGTACTAGTGTAGCAGCGAGTCTGCACACCATATTTTTGAGCTTCCGCGACTGCTGTTGCTAAAACTGAATTTTTTTCTGGACTAATTTCAGTTGGTTCTGAGTTCTTACCACGCAAATCAGTAGTTACATTCGCTAAGATTAATTGACTACCGGGAATGCCACGCAGTAAGAATAAAGCCAAATTTAAGCAATGTTTTGCAGCATCAGAATTGTCCATCGCTACCATAATGCGCTTAATTCTTTTGACATAAATGTCATCTTTAACGAGCAACATCGGGCGAGAAGACAATTGAAAGACATACTGACTAACTGAGTTAGATAAAATCGATTGCAAACGCTTGAGTCCTCGTGAACCCATAATGATTAAATCAGCATCGATTTCATCAGCTACTTTACAAACAACATCTTTGGGATCACCTTGGCGTAAAATTGAAGAAACTTGACTAGGATCTAAATTCAAAGATTGAATTGCATTCGCCAGGATTTTACCGCCTTCTTCCCATTTATCAGTCATGGCAGTAGACGTACTTTGAGGTGAGACTACGTGCAGAACTGTAACTTTTGCAGATTGAATGGATGGTACTTCTTTCAAAGTCTTGAGCATTTCTTCTGCATGACCTAATCCAGAAACCGCTAGCAAAATTTTTTCAATCATTGTTAGTTCTTGTTGTTAAGATTGTTTGGTGTTTAATTTTTTGTTCTTGGTTCGGATGAGATTTTCACCACCTTGCTCAACAACCTAGTAATTAAGCTAGCACAAACCCACTTTTAACCATTAGTCATTAACACTTAAAAAGGATTACCCTTTTAAGAAACTAATGTTTTTAAAGTTTTATTGCGCTTGAATGACTTAACTTTTAGCTAGGTTTCAATAGTTTAAGCTTACTCTTAATTCTGCCTGATGAAATTCACAATTTATGATATTAGTTATTATTTTTAATCTATGTTAAATATTTTTAATCATAAAAAAGTTAAGTATTGCAAAGATATTGTTTAAATAACTCACTAAGAATATATGGGTGTTAAGTAGAACGGCGTAAATATTTGTAGTTGGGATAAGGCAGGGGGCAGGAGGCAGGAGGCAGGAGGAAAGAGGGTTTTAGCCTAATTTATCTTTCTTAAGATAGTTGTGTTTTTTCCCACCGACCTACTTATCTCCAGATATAAAAACAGAGTAATTTATTCAGATTAATATATTTTTTTTATATTTAGTATAATTAAAAATACTATAAAAATTCGATTTGATATCTGTTGGCGTAGCCTGGACTAGCCTATAAAAATCTCAGTATATGTAGTAGAAAATTCGTAGGTTGGGTTGAGGAACGTAGGCGTAAGCCTTCTCGCAGAGTAACCCAACATTTCTGGGGCTTGGTTGGGTTTGACTTCGTTCAACCCAACCTACAAATATTCTTAACCGAGTAGTATTGGGTTGAGTGCTTAAGAGGATGTTTGAAAAGTTTTGGGCGATTAGAAATCGCTACTACACAAACAAAGTCCACCTCCGTGGACTAACACAAAATCAAGTATTTCAAACCTGCGGAGGCAGGTTTCGTCTGTGTAGCCGCGATTTCTAATCGCCGGGGTGGTATTAATTTAGACTTTTCAAACACCCTCTAAGTCTTAAATCAGATAGTCAGGAATTTTAGAGCGATCGCCCCACTATCATCTCAACGCCATAAAATCAACTATACTTAAGTCAAATTAATCACCACGCCTTAACAAAATTATAAGTAATAATTACAAAAGAGCTAGTCTTGAGTTATACCATCCATTCAGAGGCACGTTCACCTAAATCTAAGGGGATGCTGACGGCTTTACCCAATCGAGGCCGTTCCTTTGTTTGGGTGATGAATGTTTGTACCTGTACTGAGCTACCCAAAGCTTGCAGGTAATTGGCAACACTATCCAGATGTTCTTGATATTCCGTCTCACTCATGGGAAAAGAAGCTTGCTCTAAATATTTCCACATGACTTGGAGAAATATTTTTCCTTGAGTACGCCGGAATTGGACATCATAAGAGTGTCCCCATTTATTTAACAACAGTTGGCGTAATTCCTGTCCTGTCATAGTTTTTCTCAACTAGATTTTACATTTAGTTATGATGTTAAGTTCCGTAACTCAAGTATGATAAGGATATAAAGAAATGTAATGCTAACAGAAAGGATGCTCGACATATCTTGAAACAAAGAATTACAGCATCGTTAAGAGCGTTAGCATTTCGACTCAGACAGGAGTGGCTCAAGTGTTAGCACTCTTGTCGAATGCTTAACAAAATACACACAGAGCGCGTAGATTATGGCTCAATTTTCTGAATCAATAGACGTACCCGATATGGGGCGACGTCAGTTCATGAACTTGCTAACTTTCGGAACTGTCACCGGAGTGGCTCTGGGAGCATTGTATCCCGTTGTCAATTACTTTATTCCACCAGCAACAGGTGGTGCAGGTGGCGGGACAACAGCAAAAGACGAGCTGGGCAACGATGTTAGCGTCAGCAAATTTCTGGAAAGCCATAATGTAGGCGATCGCACCCTAGTCCAAGGACTCAAGGGAGACCCCACCTATATTGTGGTAGAAAGCAAAGAAGCGATTACCGATTACGGTATCAACGCCGTCTGCACCCACTTGGGTTGTGTTGTTCCTTGGAACGCTGCGGAGAACAAGTTTAAGTGTCCTTGCCACGGTTCTCAATACGATGCCACCGGTAAGGTAGTGCGTGGCCCTGCACCCAGGTCTTTAGCCTTGAGTCACGCCAACGTAGACAACGACAAGATAGTTCTCACCACTTGGACTGAAACCGACTTCCGCACCAATGAAGAACCCTGGTGGGCGTAATTGAGTGCTGTTAGCGGTAGCGGGGCGTTTAGCCCGTGCTGAGTTGTTAGTCTAAACCAATGACTAATGACCAATGACTAATGACTAATGACTAAATTCAATCGTTGCCCTTATTGAGATGAGAAATGCTTGTACAATGGCGAGGTTAACTCGCAGTGCTAGAGCGATAGTCAAAGGATTGCTCATAGCGATCGCTAGTGTGACTTTTTTCTTTACTAGTGATCTAGTCCTTCCCCAATCTGCTGCTGCTTATCCTTTCTGGGCGCAGCAAACCTATCCAGAAACTCCTCGTGAACCTACAGGGAGAATTGTTTGCGCTAACTGTCACCTAGCAGCAAAGCCCACAGAAGTAGAAGTTCCTCAATCTGTACTACCCGACACCGTATTTAAAGCCGTTGTCAAAATTCCCTACGACACCAGCGTGCAACAAGTTGGTGCTGATGGTTCTAAAGTCGGTTTGAATGTCGGTGCTGTACTGATGTTACCTGAAGGCTTCAAGATTGCTCCTGAAGACCGCATTCCGGAAGACTTGAAAGAAGAAGTTGGCGATGTTTACTTCCAACCCTACAGCGAAGATAAAGAAAACATTGTCCTAGTCGGGCCTATCCCTGGCGAACAATATCAAGAAGTGGTCTTCCCCGTTCTTTCTCCCAACCCTGCTAACGACAAGAATATTCAATTCGGTAAATATTCAGTTCACGTCGGTGCAAACCGGGGACGTGGACAAGTCTATCCTACAGGCGAAAAGAGCAACAATAACGTTTACAACGCTGCGGCTACTGGCACAATTAGCAAAATTGCTAAACAAGAAGGCGAAGACGGTAGCGTTAAATATTTAGTAGACATCAAAACTGAGTCTGGAGAAGTTGTTACTGACACTGTTCCCGCAGGCCCAGAGTTGATTGTTTCGGAAGGACAAGCAGTTAAAGCGGGTGATGCTTTAACCAACAATCCTAACGTTGGTGGCTTTGGTCAAAAAGACGTAGAAATCGTTCTGCAAGATGCTAACAGAGTTGGTTGGTTGATTGCTTTCATTGCACTTGTCATGTTGGCTCAAGTCATGCTAGTTCTGAAGAAGAAGCAAGTTGAAAAAGTTCAAGCTGCGGAAATGAATTTCTAAATTCTTTCTTAAATCAATATTTTGAAGACAGGTTGTTTGCCTGTCTTTTTTATTCTCAACGCAGCCAAAATCGGAAATCTGCTGTAAATGACGAAAACGATTGTTGTCAAAATTGGCACTTCTAGCCTGACTCAACCCGCAACCGGACAGCTAGCCCTTTCTACTATTGCCACTTTGGCAGAAACCCTCTGTGATCTGAGACGGCAAGGTAATCGGGTAATTTTAGTGTCTTCTGGAGCTGTGGGGGTGGGTTGTGCGCGTTTGGGTTTAACGGAACGTCCCAAAGCGATCGCACTTAAGCAAGCTGTCGCCGCAGTTGGTCAAGGTCGATTAATGCGCGTATACGACGATTTATTCACCACCTTACAACAACCAATTGCCCAAGTTTTACTCACTCGTAGCGATTTGGTACAACGCAGTCGCTATCTCAATGTCTACAACACATTTCAGGAATTGTTAGGACTGGGTGTCATCCCTGTAGTTAATGAAAATGATACCGTCGCCGTAGACGAATTAAAATTCGGTGACAATGACACTCTTTCGGCATTAGTTGCCAGTCTAGTAGAGGCAGATTGGCTATTTTTGCTCACCGATGTAGACAGATTATACTCTGCCGATCCTCGTTCTGTACCCGATGCCCAACCCATCTCTTTGGTCACAAGTATTAAAGAATTGGCAGCAGTGCAAACAGGTAATCAAGGTTCTCAATGGGGGACTGGGGGAATGGTGACTAAAATTTCCGCCGCCAGAATTGCCATTGCAGCTGGAGTGCGTACCGTCATCACTCAAGGGCGATTTCCCCGCAACATCGAAAAAATTCTCCAAGGCGAAGCCATTGGCACGCATTTCCAACCCCAACCAGAACCAACTTCTGCTCGTAAACGGTGGATTGCCTATGGTCTGATTCCCTCTGGCAAATTATATCTTGATGCTGGGGCGATCGCTGCAATTGTCGAAGCAGGCAAATCCTTATTACCCGCAGGAATCAAAGCCGTAGCTGGGGAATTCGACCCCCAAGATGCTGTGCAGTTACTAGACAGACAAGGTAATGAAGTCGCCAGAGGGCTAGTCAACTATAGCAGCCATGACTTACAAAAAATTTGCGGTCATCATTCCAAAGAAATTCCGTCCATCTTAGGTTACATAGGCGCAGAAACTGTAATTCACCGGGATAACTTAGTGCTGATTTGAAGGAGGTAAGAGAGAGTAGCTCGTGGCAAACCATAGGCTAGGCATAATAGGGATAAGAAATGTAAAAAGGCTAGTCTTAACTCAGGGAAGAATCCTTAAGTATTGCTTTTAGCATGAAAATATAGTATATTTGTTCTATAAAAAATTATAAAAATATATCTTTTAATTTATTTATCTGTTAAAAGCAGCTTGTAAAGTTGTAAAGTAGGATGCTTTTCTTTATTAGAAATTGAGAGGCTTTATAGATAAATTGCCTTATGTCAACAGCCCGCCATGTTATTGCGCTCTTAAAGAGCTACCTAGAAGGTGAGGAGCAGCAATTTTTCTCTGTTGCTCTACAAATGGCTGCACATGAAGCACGACAAGGACACACGAAAGTTGCTCAAGATATCCAAATTCTCATTGATCAAGCAAAAGAACGCAAATCTGTTATTGAGCGTAAAGCCTCTCTTGTACCGCTCACCCAACCTAAGAGAGAATTAATAAATCTTGTATCGGTTCGTTATTCAGACACAAGACTTATTGATATGGTTATTCCTCCAGTTTTAGAGAAAAGATTAGAGCGGATTATTATAGAAAATATTAAGCAGCATCGTTTAGCTGAGTATAATCTTAAACCTCGTCGCAAAATACTTTTAGTTGGACCATCAGGTTCAGGTAAGTCGATGACTGCTGCTGCTCTTGCTGGAGAGCTACAACTTCCTCTTTTTACAGTTCTTTATACTGGTTTAATTACAAAATTTATGGGTGAGACAGCTAATCAGCTTAAACTCATATTTGATGCAATGCTGGTAACAAGGGGTGTTTATTTTTTTGACGAATTTGACGCTATTGGTTCACAACGCGCTTCAGTTAATGACGTTGGAGAGATTCGCCGGGTTTTAAACTCCTGCTTGCAGTTTTTGGAGAATGATGACAGCCAAAGCCTAATCATTGCTGCCACCAATCATCCTGATTTATTAGATAAGGCTCTTTTTCGCCGTTTTGATGACGTTATTGAATATGAGCTACCAAATCAAGAAGTTGTTCGCAAGTTGCTAGAAACACGTCTAGTCCATTTTGATACTGAGTGGCAAAATTGGCAGCATATTATTGAGAGTGCTAGTAGTCTAAGTCAAGCAGAATTAGTTAGAGCCGCAGATGAAGCGGCTAAAATAGCCGTGATTTCTGATCAGGATTCAATATCTGAAGAAAACATCATTTCTGCGATACTAGAGCGCAAAAATATCATCTTTAGGTGATTACTGTATGATTTTAATAAAGATGTGTTTAAAATAACCTCTCAATCCAATGCCTGATTACCAAAGGAATCTCCCTAATTTTTATATAGTTGTAAAGGGGGATAGCCAAAGTTACACATATCCTACGAAGCCAGTCAACAAAAAACCCTTGCCCTATCGTAATCGTATAAAACACGCTGAAAATTTGCAGCAAGCTTTTGAGAAAGCTCTTGAAAATTATCAGCAACAAAAACCTTTGCGCGAGGCAGAACTTGCAGTTGGAGAAGTCGGTTTTTATTTAGAGTTCCAGATACAAAAAAGCGAACTGAAAGCAGTTGAGTTATTGGAAAATAAGCCCAAGCAAATCGAGTTGCTAGCTGTTCATTCATCAGATAAGGCAGATGAAATTGTATCAGCAACTGTATTTGTACCAGAAAAAGCATCAGATTTTTTTCCTTCAAAAATAGAAGCTTATCGTGATGAAGAAACTGAAAAAGGTAATCCGAAAAACGAACCTTTAATAGCATGCTTGGAAGATATTAACTTAGGTACAGTGCGTGCGTTGTTCACAGACAATATTGAATTTCCTTCTGAATCTCAGGAGGTATGGTGGGAAGTTTGGTTACGTAATGGTTGTCGTGAATCTTTCCAGCAAATAGCTCAAATACTCGATATTAGAACAACAGAAAACTCAATTACCTTTCCTGAAAGAGAAGTAGTTTTGGCTTTGACATCTGTAACAACATTATCACGAATCATTAATAATAATGGTTTAATTGCCGAACTTCGCCTAGCTAAAGATTCACCGTCTATGTTTTTTGATATGGATATGCAAGAACAGGCAAGTTGGGTACAAGAACTTGTAGGACGAACTGTAATAGCATCGAATATTAATTTAGCTGTTTGTTTATTAGATAGCGGCGTTACACGCTCACATCGTTTAATTGAGCCAGCTCTTGCTCCTCATGATTTGTTTACGTGTAATCCAAGCTGGGGCGTAGCAGACAGCAAACATTGGCGTGGGCATGGTACTGATATGGCTGGATTAGCCCTCTATGGAAACCTTTACAATGCACTCGCAACATCAAGCAAAGTATATCTTACCCACAGATTGGAATCCGTAAAGATACTTCCAGACCAAGGAGAAAACGACCCTAAGCTCTATGGAGCAATTACAAAGGAAGCTGTTTCTCGTGTAGAAATTAGCAATCCTAAGCGCCAACGTGTCATTTGTATGCCTGTTACGAGTGAGATTGACAATCATAAAGGAGTTCCTTCTTCTTGGTCAGCAGCTGTAGATCAAATTTGCTTTGAATTTCAGCGACTCATGGTTATTCCAGTTGGCAATATAAGTGGGGATATCATATCTAATGAATATCCTAATCGAAATGATGTAAGCCAAGCAGAAAATCCTTCCCAAGCGTGGAATGCACTTGTTGTTGGTGCTTATACTGATAAAGTCAATATAAGTAATTCAAAGTATGCTCAATGGCAAACGATTGCTCCTGCTGGCGACCTTTCACCTCGAAGTAGAACTTCTCTTTTATGGACTGATAAGTGGCCTATCCGACCGGATGTAACTTTTGAAGGAGGCAACCTAGCCACTGATGATCCTCATTCTCCTGGCATGGATATTGATGACTTACGACTTCTAACAACTTATTATCAACCGAATGTACGGCAATTTAATCTTTCTGGAGATACCAGCGCGGCAACAGCTTTGTGTAGCTATGTGGCAGCGCGTATTTGGGCTGAAAATCCCGAATACTGGGCAGAAACAGTTCGTGCCTTAATAGTTCATTCTGCGGAGTGGACTCCTGCAATGTATAGCCACCTATCTAGAAATCCTTCACAGAAGGAAAAAGTATCTACCTTACTGCGTCGATACGGATATGGTGTTCCTAGTCTAGAGAGAGCGCTTTTTAGTAGCCAAAATGACTTAACTATGATTTGTGAAGATCAGTTCCAGCCTTTTCATAAAGATGGTGGTAAGGGTTCTGTAAAAACAAAAGAAATGAACCTTCACATACTACCCTGGCCGACACAAGAGCTAGAAAACTTGCGTGAAGCAAAAGTAGAAATGCGGGTAACACTTTCATATTTTATCGAACCCAATCCTGGAGAGAGAGGATGGCAGAATAAACATTCTTATGCTTCCTATGGTCTGAGATTTGCTATTAAACGCTCTGAAGAGACTTTAGATAGTTTTAGACAACGGATTAACAAAGAAGCACGAGAAACTGAGGAGAATATAACATCTACTAGAAGTGGCGACAGTGGATGGTTTTTAGGTATCAAAACATGGAATCGGGGTTCAATTCATTCTGATATTTGGCAAGGTACTGCGGCTGAATTGGCTCAGAAAGATTCTATTGGTATATATCCTGTTAGCGGTTGGTGGAAATATAATCCCAAGTGGGAAGGCTGGAATAAAACAGCTAGATATGCCCTAATTGTTTCTATACGAGTAATAGATGAAGTTAATGTTGATATTTACACTCCTATTTCTCTTTCTAACAAAATTAAGCAGACTGTACCTATTAATCTCTAAATTTAAATGGCTTTTTCCCACTACAATATCTACCCAAACCGCAGAAAAACCTACAACACCAACCACATACTCACAACGCTGGAACCTCAAACCTCTTGTCACAGCTAAAAAAATAAAAAAAGTCGCAGAAATCACCCTAACCGTGAGATTGGGGAAACTTCTGCTACACTCCTTGCACTATATAACTATATAAAAGATACCAGTGTTTTTGGGTTTATGGCTGCCAAATTGCCAAAAATATTTTTTGCCAATTGTTAAATTTAATACAAAAAGGTTTCAATATATGTTTTTCCCTAGCATAATTTCGTAGTTAGAAGTTTGGCAGAAAGTAGTATAATTTTCACTGATTTCGTGTTGTCTACTGAAAAGCCGCGTTTTTCCACAATTATGCTAAGTCCCGTAGTTACAATCAGTATCTTTCAAAAACAACCAGACCCTCAAGCATTTTCGGCTGGCCAAGTCATCTTTGCAGAAGGACAGACGGGTGATTATATGTATGGTATTTTGACAGGAGAGGTAGATTTAGTAGTTAATGGTAAAGTTGTAGAAACAATCGAAGCAGGCCAGATATTTGGTATAGGTGGATTGGTAGGGGTACACAATCGGACTTATACAGCGATCGCTAAAACAGATTGTCAACTGGCTTATTTAGATGAGAAAAGATTCCTGTTTGCTGTCCAAGAAACACCTGTCTTTGCCCTAATGGTAATTAGAAATTACGCCGAGCGTTTAAATCGTTTGCAGCACTTAGTTTAAATAGCTAATGACAAATTATTTTAGTTGAGTCATACCTTGTACAGAAGGCAATTACTAAAACTTTTGGGTGTGAGTGCCGTTGGGACTCCTTTATCTATTTGTGTCACATCCCCAGTTTTGGCGACAACAGCGAACTGGGGATATATTGGCAAAGCCAGTCCAGAACATTGGGGTGATTTGGCTCCTGAGTTTCAGCTTTGTCAACTAGGTCGCCAACAAACGCCAATCAATTTACAGATTGCGGGAGTAAAAACTGCCCAGAGTAACAGTGAGGATTTATTAGTAATTAATTATCAGCCCACACCATTACACTTGATCAATAATGGCAAAACAATCCAGGTGAATTATCAACCAGGAAGTTACATCAAGTATGGGAACGACACCTTCGAGCTAATTCAGTTTCATTTTCATCACTTGAGTGAACACCGGATTAACGGTAAGTCATATGATATGGAACTCCATTTTGTTCACCGACATAAAACTGGCAATTTAGCAGTCTTGGGTGTGTTCTTACAAGCAGGAGCTTTTAACCCCAAACTACAACTCATCTGGGATGCTATGCCACAACAGCCAGGGAGAGAAAATAGAGTCAAGGATATTTATATTGATGCTTGCCACTTTTTACCAGCACAACGCAGATTTTTGACTTATTCAGGCTCTTTAACGACTCCACCTTGTTCAGAAAATGTCCTCTGGTGCGTAATGGCAATGCCTATCACCGCATCCCCTGAACAAATAGCTAAGTTTAGTCAAATATTTCCCACCAACGCCCGCCCAATTCAACCTCTCAATCATCGCCTAGTTACAGAAGTACTTGAGTGAGGGAGTGAGGGAGTGAGGGAGTGCTGAGTGCTGTTAGCGGTAGCGGGGCGATGCAGCCCGTGCTGAGTCAGGGAGTGAGAGAGTAAGGGAGTACTGAGTGCTGACTATTGACTATTGACTATTGACTATTGACTATTGACTAAAAATCCTGAGTACGGTGTTTTACTCAGGATTATTAAGTCAGTTATGAGGAAGGTACAAGTGAAAAGAGGTTTCTTAAGAAAAGTTTAGATTCTCAAAACTACTTGACCTCTTGCTCCTTGTTTTTTGCCTTCTTTATTCAGGATTAGAATCGGGGTAATGGTTACGGATGCGCTCGGCTTCTGGACAGTCTTCAGTCATGAGAGGTTCAATATTGCCGCGTGGTACTGAAGCTAATTTTTGGGTAACAGCGCCGATGCTTTCGAGCCGAACCATTTCTTCCCAAGCGCAAATCTCGTCTTCTTCTTCTGTTTCATAGCGTAGGGTAACTAAGTCTCCCTCTATGTCGATGATGCGGGCGCGTTCTATCCAGCGTTGCTGGTCCCGCAAGAAAACACATACCTCCCGCCCGTCGCAACACAGTTGATAAATCTTGCGGTGTAGCATGTACTGCTTCTGCCTTTTTAAACAACGTAGTTAAACCTTGAAAAACTTGGGTTTGACCCCACTTAAATAATGCCCTGAGAGATTGAGTGAGTTTCACGGTTGAGAATCAGTTTGTTTGGTGACTTCACCTAGAGACTTACTTGTAGTTATGAGTTTGGGGAAAATTCTGGCTCATAAACTGGTGGTTACTGCACCAAAATTCTATCTCTTTCAGGGTTATTTAGGGAATGTTTGGTTCATAGAAGTCAAACAATTCCGGATTGATCCTCACCAGAGGAATAGTATCTGGTAAGTACTTCCTACCATTATGTAATAATAAATACTCCAAAACAAGCGATGATTGCGGTTGTTCAATTTGCCTACTTGTAATCATTAGCATTGCTGAGAAGCCTGGGGAGTCGGCTTGACGTTTACCCCTACGTATTTGATCTTAACTCATTCTTTGGCTGACCTACACGGTTTTCGACAACAACAGCCCAATAGTTATGAGTTGAAGATTTTTGCCAAATACAGCATGACTATTTACACGCCAGAATTTCGTAGTATTAGCGAGATTTGAAACGAGAGAGAGATTCCATGAGCAGTTTTGATGATGCTTCTCGTTTGATTTGACCTGTACTAACTGCATCATACAAAGATGCTAAGGGGGCCATATCTTCAGGTTGATAGCATTTGGTAGCCAGCACTTGATGGAGTAAACCCTCAGATTCAACACTAAGATATCCAGTTTCAAAGGCAGATTCAATAAGTGCGCGAATCATCGTGATTTGGAGTGAGCAATTTTTCATCTCTAGTTTGGAATAATCTAGACTGCGACTGATTGATATGAAACGGCATTTAGTTGTGATTATAATTACATTTATTTGTGATCTGAGTCACAGTAGTATTACAGAAGGAGATTTCCTGGAGTGTCCATAAATCAGTCTTGCCCTTTTAAAGAGAGATGAAAATATATGTTGTTTCTGCAACATTGATTATTAAATAATTACTGAATTTAAAAAAAACTATGTATTACTAAACAATAATTAACATTTACCAAAAACTAAGGTTTTAGGTGTGAGGAAAAAACACCTGCTTCTAACTCTCTAAAAACTGGCGAAAATCTTCATCTTTCTGACTTAATTGCACCCAGTCTAGATTTAAAGACTGAAATTTTTGTACCAAGCGATCGCAAGCAGGACGTTCGGTGGCATAATGTCCAGCATCAATTAAGATGACACCGCGATCGCGACTCTCTTGGAACTGGTGGAATTTACAATCAGAAGTTAGGTAAGCTTGTGCGCCAGTGTTTGCGACTGCGGAAATAAAACCAGCCCCTGAACCACCCAACACAGCCACCCGTAAAATCATCTCTTGTAAATTTGCACTGGGGGAGAAAATTAAATCTGGTGGGGCTAGCCGGGTTTGAATCAGCGTTAGTAATTCCTGTAAAGTTAAAAATGGCTCTAGCAAACCAACACGTCCATAACCCAATCCGCCTTGAGTAGGGACAATAGGTGCAACATCCTTAAGTCCTAAAATTTGTGCTAAAACATCGGCTGTCCCATCCGCTACTTGGTCAAAATTGGTGTGAGCGCTGTAAATGCCGATATTATGAGAGAATGCTAATCTGATCATGTCGGCGATCGCTTCACCCCGACATAGAGATTTGAGAGGATGAAAAATCAGGGGATGATGGGCAAAAATTAGATTGGCTCTCACTGCTATAGCTTCTTCCATTACCGCCAAAGTCGGTGTCAAACACACCAAAACCCTAGCAGATTCTTGCAACACACCAGGCTCAAGTTGCCAGCCACAATTATCCCAACTTTCACACCAAGCGGGATTTGCCCATGCTTCAAACCAAGTAATTAAATCAGCAATTTTCATTAATGCGTATTTGGTTGGATCTTTAATTTTACTGCTAATTGCTGACGCATTTCCTGAAAAGGTTGATTCCAAACAGGGATTGCATGCCAATTCCAAGCTGGTACTGGTATGAGTTGCTTTTCAGCTAGATGAGTTAACAACAGATATTCATCTTCAGGTTCACGAGAGAAAATAAAAGGATTACGGAAACCTGTAGCACACAAATTATAAGACTGAGACTGACCTTGATCAATGCGTTGCAAAATTTCCTTACCTTTAGCTAATAAATAATCAAGAAAATATAGACTAAATGGTTCTATACCTGCACGAATTGCTGAGTCTTTTTGTACCCATCTTGCCCAATCAAAACCATAAATAAAATCATGGACATAGCGGAAGCGGATTTCGTTTTGAATGCCGAACATTTCTGTTAAACAAACCATCTTTTGTCCAAAAGCTTCTAGAAAAGCTACTCCCCCTTCTTGCGCAGCTAAAGCCAGGTTTAGCATACTACTAACCATGAAATCAAAATCCCAGAAGATATTTTCTGGGAAGTTTTTTAACTGAGCATTAACTATAATTTCCAATGTATAACACAATGTATTAATTAAGTCTGTATCTGTAGTTTCTTCTGTAATTAAATTCCCCAATTCCACAAAACTAGTCATCATCGTTTTTTGGGGATTAAGGGTTAAGCTGTTAATCTGTGACTGAGTAAGTATATCATCCAAAAATTGAAACTTATTCGTTGATGTTGTCTGCTGTTTCATACTAATGGAAATAGCTTAGATGGCAGTAAGTCAATATTATTTTATATCTAGAGCAAAACACTTATTCAAATAATATTAATAAACTTAACTTTTAGAATAACAGCTATAGGACTCCTATTTAATTTTTGTATGCCTAAGCGCAGGCTACACATACAAAACTCAGTATATATTGATTTTCTAGAACCCTATTGCCTGACTACGCAAATCAGTTTAGTAATCAAGTCGGATTCCTGTATAACAGTTGCTAGGACGAAATATGCACAACTAACTCTCGAACATGATTGTGCTGACGATGTTCCCAAATATATATCCCTTGCCAAGTTCCTAAAACCAAATGACCATTATTAATGGGTATATGTTCAGAAGTGTGAGTCAATGCGGTGCGGATATGTGCTGGCATATCATCATCACCTTCGGCATCGTGGATATATTTGGCTGATTCTGGGACAAGTTTAGCCATAAAATTAGCTAAATCCACAAGTACATCAGGATCAGCATTTTCTTGAATTACTAAACTGGCGGAAGTGTGGCGTAAAAATAAAGTACAAAGACCAGTTTTTACCCCTGATTCTGCAACTATGGCTACAATTTTTGAGGTAATATTTTGAAATGATTTGCCGTTAGTAGAAACTCTGAGTAATTTTTGGTAGTGAGTCATATTCAATATTTATTGTTGGTAAATATAAAACCTAAGAAATTTTTTATTCATGTTGACTTTGCTTGTTTTCATCTTTTGATTCAGAGATATATGACAGACCTAAAATAAACATCACCATTATGGGAGCCAATTTACTCAACAAGCGAAACATTAGTAGTGTCCGCAATAAATTAGTACTTAATCTTGGATCTTGTTTTTTTGTTTGTCTATTAAGCCAAGGATAAGCAAAGTGATTCCAAGGGATAATAGGATCATTAGGTAAATTGTGAGCTAAAACTGTAATATTAGCTGTGTCTGGCTCTGGTAAAATTAACCGCTCCTTAGAAGTTGTATTTTCTGGTTTGGTATTCATAGTTTTTGTAGTTCAGGGATAAAATAAGCTGTCACTTGATGTAATAGGGCGAAAAAAGCAATTGTAGCAGTCACAACAGCAGAATATCTGAGTGATTTGGCAATATCTTCTACTCGAATCTGATTTTCATTATAAGTCTCTCTCAAGTTAATTAACATCTGTAACTTATATTTTGAGGATGATAACTCTAAATATCTCTGGAAAAAATCTTCAGTTTCGAGGTTGGGAGTAATAGAAAATTGACGAGGTAATAAAGCCCTGATTAACAATATAAAGTTGAAGAACATTAATAATAACTCTATCCCACTAAAGAGACTGAATTTAGTAAGGAGTCTAGAAATTGTCAAAAAGCTTAATAATGCGGTATTTGTAACAAACAGAATATTTATTTGCGTAATTAAAATCTGTCGTTCTTCTTTTTGTCTGTCTACAACTCGCCGTACATCTTGAACAGATAGTTCTAAAGTTTCCTGATCTATTTCGGGAAATTCCATGCTCAATCTATCTGATTTTAAATGATTTTATGAGATTGTAGATAATTAATCATAGCTTGAGCGATCGCCTGATTTCCGTCTTTAGCTAGTGGTTGAGATTGTCTGGGTGGTTGCAGTGGTTGGAGAAGAAAATCCCAATTACCGTGAAAAAATTCCTCTGGAGTGAGGATTTGATGGAAGTTGTAATTGGCCAAACCTCCTAAAAGAAATGGTGTTTCCGCAAAGTCATCACGGGGAATGGTGACTAAAGGTATATCTAAACGGGTGGCTTCGGCAAAAGTGCCGTAACCAGGCTTAGAGACAACTCGTCCGCAAATGGGCATAAAATCCACAGGGCGATATTGACGATCGCTAATTTTGATTAAATTAGGTAAATTAGGGGCAGATTGATCAAAAACGATAAATTGCCAATCAGGATAACGGCGGAGGTTATCATAAGGGATTTGCTGTAAACCCAAACCACCAAAAGTCAACAAAACCGTCTTTTCTTTGGGTGCAGTGATCCCCCAAACAGCACGAATATCTTCATCGGAGAACCGGGGAGAACCACCAGTCAAACCCACATCAGTAATATGAGAGAAAGCTGGTAAAGGTTCATGGAAGGGTAAACGAAACAAGCGATCGCATTTACTGTAACAATCACTAATCCAATCAGCAATAGCGACAAATTCACCCCCCCAGTCGCGGTAGATAAAATCCCAACCAAAATTACTCATCATCCAGCAAGGTATCCCCGCCGCTTTCGCAAACAAAGGTGCGAGAAAGGGAATATCAGCCAATATTAAATGCACGCGATTTTGCCGCAAGAAATTTACTTCGGAAGCAATCAAAGAATTTTGCTGCTTTTTAATTTCTAACAACTTTGCTAAAGTTGCAGCTTTATCCATATTTAAACTATCCGACTGCACCACCCCTAAATCAAAAGCACGGGGACGATGGATAAAATCACCTTCGATATAACATTCCAGCAACCACCGTGGCGCAGTCGTCACCATAATTAACAACACTTCTGGACACAACTTTTGGATAGTTGCCGCAACGGATGCAGTGCGAGTAGCATGACCAAAGCCATGATTAGTGATGGCTACGTATAAAATAGGGCGTTCCATAGGATATTAGTTACATAAGAGATTCACCGAACATGATATTCCTCTTTTGCCCTGATTAAACATAGAAACCATGATCAACAACAAGCAACAAGATTATGCCGAATAAATTCTCATTAACGGATGGCTATGATGACTTTTTGCGGGAGTTACAAGAACGCATACGCAGCGCTCAAGCAAGAGCAGCTTTGTCTGTTAACCGTGAATTAGTGTTACTTTATTGGCAAATAGGGTGCGAAATTATCATCAGACAGCAGCAGCAGGGATGGGGTGCAAAAGTTGTCGAACGTCTTGCCAGAGATTTAAAAGCAGCTTTCCCAGATATAAAGGGATTTTCAGCACGTAATCTTAAGTATATGCGAGCTTTTGCTGAAGCTTACCCAGATGAGCAAATAGTGCAGCAGGCTGCTGCACAAATTCCTTGGTTTCATAACTGTGTAATTTTAGATAAAGTTAAAAATAATTTTGAGCGTCAATGGTATATACAAAAAACCATAGAAAATGGTTGGAGTCGGAATATTTTAAACCTACAAATTGACAATAGACTTTTTGCGCGTCAAGGAAAAGCTATCAATAACTTTAATATCATATTACCTTCTCCGCAATCAGACATTGCTAGAGAAACTTTAAAAGACCCTTATATTTTTGATTTTTTAATTTTAGGAGAAGCCACGCAAGAACGAGAATTAGAAAAAGAACTTGTTAAACACATTACTCATTTTCTTTTAGAATTAGGTGTAGGATTTGCTTTTGTTGGACAACAGTATAATTTAAAAATAGGAAATGATGATTTTTATGTAGACTTACTTTTTTATCATGTGAAATTACATTGTTTTGTAGTGGTCGAACTGAAAACGGGTAAATTTAAACCTGAATATGCAGGCAAAATTAATTTTTATCTTTCGGCTGTGGATGATTTGCTCAAATCAAATCTAGATAGTCCTTCCATTGGTTTAATTTTATGTGCAAGTAAAGATAATGTAATTGCTGAGTATGCCCTGCGTGATGTTAATAAACCAATTGGTATTGCTGAATGGCAAACTAAACTTACTAAGTCATTGCCAAAAGAGTTACAAACAAAATTGCCAACCATTGAACAGCTGGAGACAGAACTGGAACATTTGTCTGTAGGAGTTGAGGATGAAGAATGATTAAAAATATCAATAAAATCGTTCATCTTTTTCTAGCTCAATTTAAAATAAGTGAACCAGGAGTCATAACAAATGTTTAAAGGGTTACTTGACCTATTTTTAAAAACTAATTGTTTATTGTGCCAACGTTCTACATCTCAAGAATTTTGTGATAACTGTACCAGACAGCTAAAAAATTGCGCCAACAAACACTCTACAGCTTTATGGCAACCGCCCATACCCGTATTTAGCTGGGGGGTGTATGGTGGTATTCTTAAAAGGGCGATCGCTGTGATGAAGTACGAAAATCAACCCCAAATTGCCCAGACTTTAGGACAATGGTTAGGCGAAGCGTGGTTGTTAAGTTCTCTTCACCAAGAATCACAAATTTTAGTTGTACCTATTCCCCTCCACCCCAGCAAGCAAAAACAACGGGGTTACAATCAAGCCGCATTGATTGCCCAGAGCTTCTGCCAAACAACTGGGCTAAAATTAAAACAACATGGATTAGCCAGAGTGCGCGAGACTACAGCGCAGTTTGGTTTATCGGTGTCTGAGCGAGAACAGAATTTGACTGAAGCTTTTGCCATGGGGTCAGATTTCCCACCTCGCCGTCCCCACGCTCCTGTATTGTTAGTGGATGACATTTACACTACTGGCGCTACTGCCCAATCTGCTGTGCAAACACTCCGTCAACATCAAATTGTAGTCTTAGGGTTGGCGGCGATCGCTACTGGTGTGAAAAATCTACACACTAAAAATTAATGGGCAAGCTATCTCTGACAAATCTATAATTAACCAAACTACCCTGTTTTTGTGGGGACAGCCCAGGCAATGACTAGTCATACTTTTATTCAAAATTTCCAACGCATCATCATCTTTCCGGCGACTTTACTCGCTATTGGTATGAGTGCAACAGCAGCGTTTGCTCAAAGTAAGTTATATAGCCCTATTCCACTCACCAATAGTACAGAACTTGCTGATACACTTTCTGATAAGGATATTCCCACAGGTCAGGGTGGATTCGCCCGTGATTATGTAGTCAAACTAACTAAGGGTGATAATCTGGCTGTGGATTTATCATCTGAGAGTTTTGATAGCATCATCACATTACTAGCACCCGATGGCTCAACCCTAGCAGAAAATGATGATGGCCCTGATGGTACTAGTAATTCTCTCCTGTTTACACGCATCAATGAAACAGGAACTTTTATTATTCGTGTACGCTCTTTTGGCGAAACTGGGGTTGGGCCTTTTAAACTGAAGGTGACAAAGTTACAACCCATGAAATGAGAGGGAATAGGGGACAGGGGACAGGGAAGGGGGAAATAAGCCCCACAAGGGACGACGTTATAAACCAATATTCTTCACCCAGAAACAGTAGAGACGTTGCAATGCAACGTCTTTACATAATTTATGTGTATCGTGATTAACGTGAAATGGTGTGAGTCGGTCGAAGTGTTAGACTCCAATTCATGCTGTTAGCGGTAGCGGGGCGTTTAGCCCATTCTGACTCCTGATTTCTGAATTCTGTTCAATAAATCTGGCAGCAAAAAAGCTCAAGTAGTGATACTTGAGCCAAAACTTAAGCAAATGAATTTGCTGTTTTTATAGGTTAGCTACGAAGCTAAATCTATTTCTTTAGTAGCGGTTACGGAAATTGCCTCTATTCCCACCACCAAATGAACCTCTGTCTTCTCTGGGTTTAGCCTTATTAACTTTGAGGTCTCGTCCCATCCATTCAGCACCATCAAGAGCATCAATAGCTGCTGCTTCTTCAGCATCTGAACTCATTTCTACAAAACCAAAGCCACGCATCCGGCCTGTTTCACGGTCAGTGGGTAACTGGACTCGTTTAACAGAACCATACTCAGCAAACACAGCAGTCAAAGTTGCTTCTGTAACTTCGTAAGAAAGATTTCCTACATAAATCGACATAAATTGTCCCCAAAATCAAAAATCATAGGTGTATAGAGATTTAGATTTCGGAGAAAAGTCTGTAAATACCACAAGGAAAAAGCCTGTCAATACTAAAAACAAACGCCGTCGCCGAATTAATTCTCGTCTTCTAGTATGACATAGGGACTAATGAACAGGGAGGAGTTACCGAAAATTTTCTCAAAATTCTAACCAAAGAAGGATGGGTTATCTGATGCTACTTTCAAGAAACACATTGGTTTGGGGGTGGGTATAGGGAGAACTTGTAATCTCTAGATTTTTGTTCTCAGCAGTATCACGTCCATTTTGCGTTATTAGTAATCAAGGGGCTAGTTATTAACTCTGAGGTTTTGAGTCACTGAGTTAGTCAAAGTGTTGGACTCCAATTCATCCTGTTAGCGGTAGCGGGGCGTTTAGCCCATTCTGACTCTAGACTCCTGAATTCTATTCGATCAAAATTCTCTCCTCAGTGCCTAATCCCCAATGTCCATTCACTAACGCTGTCAATGGTTCGTACTCCCACCTTAACTTTTGATCGTGGCACACTTATCTTACATCCACCGCCACGCGGCAAAGCTTGGACGGATTATGCTACGTGGGATGATAGAGTAGAAAAGTTTCGGATTCCGGCGATAAGATACCGTGCTTTGGTGGAAGCACTGCAAGCAGAAGACGTTTATTTTATTGATGAAGCTAAGGGATTTTACTCGATAGATTTGGTGGCAAGTTTGGAAATGGAACCTTACCCACACCAGAGTGAGGCTTTAGCTGCTTGGAAACTGGCGGGTAGACAAGGGGTGGTAGTTTTACCTACGGCGGCGGGAAAGACTTATCTAGCGCAGATGGCGATGCAGGCGACACCGCGTACGACCTTGATTGTTGTGCCAACTTTGGATTTAATGCACCAATGGTATGCTCATTTGGTGGCAGCGTTTCCTGATGCTGAGGTGGGTTTATTGGGGGGTGGTTCGCGGGATAAATCACCGATTTTGGTGGCTACCTATGATAGTGCAGCGATTCATGCAGAAGCTTTGGGGAATCAGTATGCTTTGATTGTGTTTGATGAATGTCATCATCTCCCCACAGATTTTAACCGAGTGATTGCCGAATATGCGATCGCTCCCTATCGTTTAGGCTTATCAGCGACACCAGAACGCACTGATGGCAAACACGCTGACTTAAATATTTTGATTGGTAGGGAAGTCTATCGCAAACGTGCCGAGGATTTGGCGGGTAAAGCTTTAGCGGAACATGAAATTGTGCAAATCAAGGTGAAGCTATCACAACATGAGCGAGAAAGATATAACAATTTAATTCAAACTCGTAACGATTTCTTACGCCAAGCCAAAATTTCTTTGGGGAGTATTCAAGGTTGGCAGATGTTTGTGCAGATGAGTGGGCGATCGCAAGCTGGGCGTAGAGCCATGCTAGCACACCGGGAAGCCAAGGAAATTGCGTTAGGTACTGATGGTAAGTTGCGAATTTTAGCTAATTTACTCGCCAACCATTATCCCGAACGTATTTTAATTTTCACGGCAGATAATGCCACTGTTTATAAAATTTCCCAAGATTTACTAATCCCTGCTATTACGCATCAAACACCAGTTAAAGAACGCCATGAAATATTAACTAAATTTCGGGAGGGTGAATACAATACTTTAGTGGCTTCTCATGTGTTAAATGAAGGTGTGGATGTACCTGCTGCTACCATCGCTATTATTTTATCTGGGACTGGTTCAACTAGAGAATATATTCAACGGTTAGGCAGGGTTTTACGTAAGGGCAATATGCCAGATAAACAAGCGATTTTATATGAAGTAATCGCCGAAGATACCAGCGAAGAAAATACTTCTGCTAGACGACGAGGTGAGGAAAGAAAAGGGAATTTACAAGTTGTCTATGGTAGTGGTAATCATCCCACAGCTAAAGCAGCAGAACAATTAGAAATAAGTTATGTAGTTGATAATTCTCCCATAAATAATCAGGGCAATGCTACCAACAGAACTCCTAAGCCATCGGCAAAACGGCGAAGAAATCATTCCCAAGAGACTGAAAATTGATCATAAAACTATAGAATTAGCTAATGAGTTAATTGTCTGTTTTCAAGCCGCTTTGGGTAAGACACAAGGAATGCTAGAAAGTCAACTTTTAGATTTAGAAGGAGACGCTACAGATTATCGAGTTAAACGGGGGTTAGCTTATATTATTAAAAGCAATTTTTGCACCTTTGAAGTGGTGAGTCCCCTAGAACCACCAATGTTAAGAGAACGAGTGTTTTCTCTATCAGCAAAATCAGTTGTTAGTCGGGAATCTACCCCAGCTACCTTGAGTAAAATTGCAGCTGAATTAACTCAAGAATTAGAACGAGAGGTTTTACTAGAACAAGTTCGGGATGGACTGTATGCTGATTTGTCAGAAAATAAAATTTTGACTAATTTCGATGTACCCACACCAGTCGATATCTTAAATCGCTATAACTTATCTCAGGTACAGGGAATATTCTATAAAGCCAGTAAGCTTATATTAAATGCTCATCGGAATGTCCCCGGAGAATATAAACTATTATTTCGCTATCTGAAGCTATTTCAATTAATGGCTTATATCGAAGGTGATGCTGACCACGGGTTTACCATTACCATTGATGGGCCTACCAGTTTATTTAATTCTAGTACACGCTATGGTTTAGCGATCGCTAAAATGATTCCCGCCTTACTTCATGTCACAAAATGGAGTCTAGCGGCTACACTACAAATTCGTGATGTCTATACAGATACCTGGAAAACCGGCAGATTTACACTCAATTCTGAATGTGGTTTAGTATCTCATTATTCCAAAGGTAAGCCCTACGATAGTATGTTAGAAGCATCCTTTGCTGATAAATGGGATGGATTAAAAACTGAGTGGGTATTAGAACGAGAAGTAGACTTAATTCCCATTCCTGGTAGTGTGATGATTCCCGATTTCCGGTTAGTCCATCCTGATGGACGTGATTTTTTATTAGAAATTGTCGGTTATTGGCGACCAGAATATTTACAAAAAAAGTTTTCCCAAGTCCGTCGTTCTGGGTGTGATAATTTGATTTTAGCGATTTCTGAAAGATTAAATTTAGAAAAAGCTGGAGTTAAATTAGATAATGTACCAGCCAAAATTATTTGGTTTAAAGATAAATTATTACCAAAGTCAGTGTTAGCAGTGTTGGAGGAAATTTAGTTATTAGTCATTGGTCATTAGTTATAATTACAAAATCATATCGCACTCATATTTTATTTTTGTTAGCGTAGCTTGTGCTTGCAGATAAAAAGTCAGTACATATGGAAGAACTTGCTAGCTTGTTGCCTATTACTTACCTATACAAATCATTTTAGTTATGACTTACGCAGTGTCACCAAATTTTCTGGCTTTTTTATTAATAGTCAACAGTCCAAAAAAACTTGATTTTGACTATTGACTATTGACCATTGACTATTGACTACCCTCAGAAGGGTTTATTGGTTGAGTGCGTAAGTCCTATTAGTAATCAAAGGGGATGTTTATAATTATGAAATCAATCTTGCCATCTACACTTAATACTGTGATTAAGCCAAAAGTTGAAGACAGTTTTGCTATTACTTTTGCGCCTCTATCTCTAGAAGAAATCTATGCCAAAGCTAATGACTCAGCTAACGGTGCGGTGGTAGTCATGAGTGGTATGGTTCGGAATCAAACTGATGGTAAACCTGTAGTTTCTCTGGAATATCAAGCTTACGAACCAATGGCATTGCGTGTATTTTATCAAATTGCTGCTGATATTCGCTCTACTTGGCCGGATGTAAATCGGGTGGTAATTCATCATCGTCTTGGACATTTACAAGTTGGAGAAATTAGCGTTTTAGTAGCAGTTGGTTGTCCTCATCGTAGTGAGGCGTTTGCAGCTTGTCGCTATGCTATCGATACCCTCAAACATAATGCTCCTATTTGGAAAAAAGAACATTGGGAAGATGGTTCTAGTAGTTGGGTAAGTGTCGGCGCTTGTGAACAGTCAGGAGAAAATTGCTGAGAATGTGGCGAAATTGTTAGAACAAAGTTAGACAAAAGTTGAGAACAGGATAAATTATGAACGCTTATAAAACCTACATCACCATTACAGATCCAAAGCAGGTAGTATTATCTGATTTACCATTTAAAGTAGGACAAAGAGTTGAAGTGATTATTTTGACAGAGGATAATCAAAGAGCTAGTTTAGCAGCAGAATTAAAAAAGTTATTCAAAGAAATACAAGCGACACACGCAGATAATCCCTTGACAGAGGAAGAGATAGCAGCAGAAATAGAAACGTATCGTCGCAGGGTTGCATAAATATTTTTTTGTCTCACGCAGAGGCGCAGAGACGCAAAGCAGAGATTAATTTTTTTATTTGAGGTAATAGTTATGAATATCACACTTAAGCCAGAAATTGAGCAATTTATCCAAGCACAACTTGCTACAGGTAGATATGCAAATGCTGAGGAAGTGATTAGTAAAGCATTAAAATTGCTAGAAAAACAGGATAAGGAGTATCAGGAATGGGTAGAAGAAACTCGGCAAAAAGTTGATGTTGCAATTGCAGAACTCGAACGTGGTGAAGGGTTAGATGGTGAGACTGTAGTAATGCAAATACTCGACAGATTCCAAAAAGCGCGTGAGAGTCAGGAATGAGTAATTACATTATCGCACCATCTGCAAGTCGAGATTTAAACGAAATTGCTGATTACTTTCTTGTAAGAAATCTGGAAGCAGGAGAAAAATTATTTAGAGAATTTAATAAAAAGTGCCAAAATTTAGCAAATTTTCCTAGCATGGGACGTAGTTATGCTCATATTAAACCCTCATTGCGTGGTTTACCCTTAGATGGATATGTAATTCTTTATCAAGTTCTTGATGATGGGGTGGAAATTTTGCGCGTGGTGAGTGGTTATCGAGATTTGGAGTCTTTGTTTGAGGATGAGTAATAATTTTAATTAATCACATGACTTTTTTTAGCATAAAAACACGCTGGAAAGAACAGAAAATCGGAGATACCTGTATTGTAGGTGATGGCGCTCAGGCATCTTTAAAAAGACAGCAAACAGGCATAATGTATTTGAAAGTATCTATGATGCTGGTACGTAAATGCTGTAGAAAATAAATTCCTGGCAATATACAAGATAGTGCAGCAGTGGCTTATTGAATATACATACTAAAAAAAATACAAATATTACTAAAATAAGTGCTGATTTTTTCCAGAAAAAACAGCTATTAATGTTGTAAGCCTATAAAAACTACTTTTTAAAAACAAATACAACAATATAATTTCCTCTTTAATTGTCGCAAATCTGCATTCCTCTTATTTTTATTGTGCAATAAATATGCTCAAGCCTACGTTTTTAGCTGGGATTGGTATTCTTTTATTTTGGCTACTAAACATCACGTCCACCAAAGCAGAAATTATTCCTGATAATACGCTACCTAATAACTCAACTGTTAGACCTGTGCGGAATATTCAGGTAATTGAGGGAGGAACTCAAAGGGGAGAAAATTTATTTCATAGTTTCCAAGAATTTTCTTTTTCTGTTTTGACTACTAATACTACAGGTAATACTGCTTTATTCAATCATGATTTAGCGGTGAGAAATATTATTACGAGAATTACTGGTAGTTCACCTGCTTATATTGATGGCACAATCACAGTGAGGCCAGGTAGTAGAGCTAATTTGTTTTTTATTAGCCCAAGAGGCATAATTTTTGGTGCAAATGCTAGTTTAAATATTGCTGGTTCATTTGTTGCTACTACAGCGAATAGTCTGAGGTTTGCTGATGGGACAGAATTTAGAGCCAATGCCAATAATAATGCACCATTACTAACAGTCAGTGTACCTGTTGGGTTGCAATTTGGTAGTAATTCTGGTGATATTTCGCAACCAAATGCTAATGTTTTACCTCTGGCGCTGACAGTTCAAAATGGTCAAACTTTAGCTTTAATTGGTGGTAATGTGTCTCTCCAAGCTAGTAGTTTGGCAGCACCAGGAGGCAGAATTGAGTTGGGGAGTGTGACTGGGAGTGGTTTTGTCAATCTGAGTGTTGTTGAGAGAGGTTATGCTTTTGGATATTCTGGTGTAGAGAATTTTGGCAATATTGAACTTGCAAACGGTGCAATTGTAGATACTAGTGATTTTCCTGTTGTCGATAGTAGTGGTACTATCCATATCCAAGGGAGAAATATTACTGTAAGTGATGATTCATTGGTGTTTGCGCTGAACTTTGGCTCAAAAGCTGGTGACAATTTAATCCTCAGTGCCAGTGAATCAATTAGATTAAGTGGTAGTTCAAATATTGCCAGTTCTGCGGAAGGAGAAGGGACAGCTGGGAACGTTTTGATTACGGCTGGTAATTCTGTGGAACTGAGGGAAACATCATTTATTGGTTCGCAAGTTTGTGCTTTCAACCCTCGTTGTGTGAACGTTACAGGTCGTGGTGGTAACGTGACTGTTAATACTAGCAGACTTTTGCTTACAGGTGGTTCAGGGATAGAAGCTTCGACATTTGGTACGGGTAAAGCTGGGGATATATTTGTGAGAGCAACAGATACTATCAACTTGATAGGCGAAACGCCGGATGGTGATATTCCTAGTGGAATTTTTGCTCAAGTAGCTGTGGATGCGATAGATGATGCTGGTGGTACTGGTAATTTGACTCTGGAAACTAGGCGGTTGTCTATTCAAGGAGGCGCACAGATATCGATTGCTGCTAGGTATGGGGGTAGTGGGGGTGATTTAAGTATCAATGCTTCAGATAGCGTCCAGTTAAGTGGAGCTTCACAGTTAGCAACAGCAGCGCCTAATGATATTTTTCGCAGTGGTATTTTTGTCTCAGCCCAACCAGGAGCTACCAATAATGTCGGCAATTTAAATATTAATACAGGACTGCTGCGAGTAGAAGATGGAGCGAGAATTACTACCGATAATTATGGTTCTGGTAATGTAGGTAGCTTGAGATTAAATGTTAGACAGTTGGCTATTTGGGATGGTGGAGAGGTAAGAGTCGGTGCATTTGGAATTGGTTCTGGGGGAGATTTGATTGTTAACGCTACTGATGCTGTAGAAGTTATCGGTATAGGACGTAATACTCCCAGTCGTTTGTCGATGATTGGTGAAGGTCGTGGAGAAATAGGTAATCTAGATATTACCGCGCGATCGCTCAAATTAGATAGTCAAGGTCAATTACTCACTCAAACTACCTCAGCTAATGGTGGTAATATCACGCTGAACCTCCAAAGAATCTTACAACTACGTCGTAATAGTCAAATTTCTACTTCAGCAGGTACGGCTTTATTAGGTGGTAATGGTGGCAATATAGAAATTAACAGTCCATTTATTGTTTCATCTACTGACGAAAATAGCGATATCAGCGCTAACGCTTTTAATGGTCAGGGTGGTAAAGTCACCATTAACACCAAGAGAATTTTTGGTTTTGTTGTTCGTAGTCGAGCAGAACTTGAGCAGCTTTTAGGAACTACCGATATTACTCAGTTGAATGCACAACGTCTACTAAGCAATGACATTATTGCTATCACTCCAGGCAATCCATTAATCAATATACTACCTAGTGTTAATCCCATAGATATAGACGCTAATTCGACAGTAGTTCCTCTACCTGCCAATGATGTAGTTAATCTTAGTTCTCTAGATGTCGCCTCTCAGCAGAAATTTGCCTTTTTACCCGTCAATCCCATCAAGGTTGACACAAGCATAGTCCAAATTTGTAGTCCAGATCATCAGCCAAGACCTAGTTCTTTGTTCATAACTACTAACAATATTCCTCAAACTTTAGAGGGAGCAAGTTTGATTAATCAGAGAATTAATTTATCTAATCGTCATAGTGATTTTGGTAATCTCCATAATTCGTTAATTGGCGATAAATTGAGGTTTATTCCTGTGGTGAATATACCAGAATCGTCAACGATTGTTGAAGCACAGAGATGGATTGTCGATACCAATGGTAAAATTGTTTTAGTTGCTCAAGCAAAAACTAAACAAAGTTGCTGATTAGTTTTTAAAAATATCTCTGGATATCTAGTATTAGTAGGTTGGGTTGAGGCTTTGGGAAACCCAACACCAATATCCATACTGGATTTTTAAGATCCATGTTGGGTTGCGCTGGACTTAACCCAACCTACGTCTGAATTTGGTGAGTTGTGCTGCGCGACAACACACCCTACGTAATTTTCAGAAATCAAATATGAGTTTTATATATCTATTTTCATACTGACAACTTTAACTTTGAAAGATTCAGCAGATTTTGGAGATGTACTTGCTTGCAATTTGACAGATAATGGAGCTTGAGAACGCAGGATTTCTCTAGGAATCTCTGCTTGATACGCAGTAATTTGGTTTGTAGTTTTTAAATTCCATGCTGTGATAACACGATTATTGATGATTAGCTGTAAATTGACTGGTAAGTTATGATTTTCTGCTAGGTTAATTATTTCTACGACTAGCTTAATATTACCTGATTGCCGAGTATCAATAGGCAAAATCAATGTAGCTTCTGGATATCTCATCAAGCTACCATCGACGGCAATTTTTCCCCAACCTTTACGGGTGAAGTTGCGCGAGTTACCCCCTTGGGCAAAATTAATCCTGAAGGGAATAGCACATCGGAAACTACCATTAATATATCCCCATCCTTGGCGATTAAATGTCATGTCTGACAAGAGTTTTTCTGGAGAATATTGTGAGTCTAGACTGGTGAGTTTTCCTTGGTTTCCACAAAGGCGTGCTTGTGTTTGGAGTGCGAAATCTCGATAAACCAGAATTTTTCTAATATAGCCTTGTTTATCTAAGAAAATGAAGGGAGAATCTGTAGGGGTAGGAGCAATTGTTTCTCCAAATTGCTCATATTCTCGAACACGTTCAGCAAATATTTCTGGCTCTGGATTATACCAACTAGGAAAATTCGCTAGTACCCAAGCGGCAGAAGATTTCATTTTTAAATAATGTCCATCTCCAGGATGTTTAAAAAATAGATAATTGGGAAAAATCTGTAAGACTAAGATTATAGGTAGAAAGGAGTATTTGAGTAAGCCTTTCAGTTCTGACATATTTGCCGCTAACCAGATAATCAAAGCCATTGTTGCCCAAAAAGCGTAGCGGCTGAATACTTCTTGTCCATGATTCCAGTTTGTTTGGCTTAAGGTGGGCTGGAGCATCAGGAAAAATGCTACTAATAATATGTCAGCCTGATTAAATATGGGACGCTGATGCTGAAATATCACGCGAATTAAGCGATATATCAGCAGTGTCAAAACACCAACCATGATACCGGGAAAACCGACGATTAGCCCTTGATTTAAGTCAAATAGTGTAGAGTTAAATCTTGCTAAACTAATCAGACGAGGATCAACAAACCCTCGTTGAGCGATTAAATTGGGAACTTGATAATGATAATAATAAAAAATATAAGGTAAAAAAGAAATAGCAGCAATCAAAGCTATCCATATATATTTTTTGACGAAGATTAGAGGATTTTTTAGGGAAGCCAATGTGAAGTTTTTAGCGACAAAAAATAGACAAATAGCTGCTAAAAGAAAAACTACTGATGGATTTTGCAAAGTAGCTAAGGTGGCGGCGATCGCTGCTACATAAATCCGTTGATCAATGAAGGCACATCCAGAGATTAAAATAGACGCTGCCAGATAAATTTCTGGATGTGGCCATAGGAGATAAAAGAATATACACCCGGCTAAATAAAGTAGGGCGATCGCCCATCTAGTAAAAGGAGATTGTCGAGAAAATAGCAAGACATAAATGAGTGTGAAACTAATTAATAAAGAGTTGGTTAATTGAAACGCTTTGAGTTCATTTAAGCGCAACACAGCCAACAATACTTTCACTGGTAAATTGATTAATGGATATAGCCAAAAATGATAACCAAAATATTCTCCTTGGCTCGACTTGAGAATGCCTAAATAAATTTCATTTTCACCATTTTTTAAAGCTGTTAATATTCCTTGCAGCACTTTTACATCGTAAGAACTAGGCTGACTCTCCACAATTTTTATCAGGCTGGTGATATCGGCTTCTCGAATATCTGGACTAAAATGATTGAAAAAACTCTGCAAAATTAAAGCATATTCATAACCATCACCCTGTCTAATGGGGTTGGTTTTCAGGCAAAAGAAAATGAGTATTAGTGAGAGAATAGAGATAAAAATTACAGCAAATTTTTTCGAGGCTAATATCGTAGCGATCGCACCCAGAAATGATCCTAAACGATTGTTTTTCATATAACTATATTTGCATACAGTGTAATTTTTAAAAAGTAACAATTTTTGAAAGATGGAGAAAGACAGACAAATACTTTAACTTACCAAGAGTTAGAACATCAAGTACAGGCGATCGCATCTCATCTGCAATCCATCTCTGCACCAGGCAAACGGGCTTTACTCCAATGATCATAATATTTGCTGTCACCCATTGAATATTTTATTTTCTGGAAGTCTCTAGGCAAGTAATTATACCAATTTCTTTTAAATGTGAAACAGTAGAGATGTTGCAATACAACGTCTCTAAATAGTTTATATGTCAATACGGTTCAGTTAAGGTTGTCAGCTTATTGATCTCCCAAAAACCAAGACTTGGGGGATTCTCCCCCAAACCCCCGATTGGGAGAAGTTTGTGGGGAAGGTTTCCTTCCACAAAACTTCGGACGGTTGCGTCCCCCAAACCCCCTCCAAAAAATAGATCTGTTTTATGTGTAGGAATTCATTTATTTTCTTAACTGAACCGTATTGGTTTATATGTATATTGGGTTTAAGTCCCCCACTTTAACAGTGAACAGTTATCAGTCAAGATCATTGAATCAGCGTTAACTGATAACTGATAACTGATAACTGATTTAAATCCCCCACCATACGCCGTTAGGACTCTTCACTGATAACTGATAACTGATTTAATCAGTTAGGTATTTGATTTTCTGCTGTTATGTCTACCAACAGAGAGATGATTTCCCCAAGAACGATTGCTAACCTAGATAACGTTGAACATTTAAATAGGAAATTAAAAACACTTTATGGCATCCCCAAAACAATTACATGGTACAGAATTAGTAGATTGTGCAAGGGCAAATGCCAAGCAGGGAATTGAGGTTGCTGCTTATCAATGTGGTTACGGGAATGATCTCAATACATTTGCACGGCAACTCAAACAAGCTTGTGAACAAATGAACTTGCAAGTTAAAGAACTCAGCGAACTAATCACTGATCAAGATTTAATATTGAACTTGGGAAGCGGCGAGATTATTGCCCCTGATACCGCATCAGAATTGTAGGTTAGGTAATAGGTAATGGGTTAAGAAGTTCATCGACTTGTATTGAGTTTTTTCATTTTTCAATAATCAAACACTAGTCCTATAGTCCTATAACTGTAAAATTACTCTAGCTAAATTGAAGTAGATGAGAACGCCGAGTACGTCAACTGCTGTAGTGATAAACGGTGCTGACATTAATGCTGGATCTAGTTTCAGAAAGCGAAACAGAAATGGCAATGCGGAACCGGATATGGAAGCTAAAACAGAGATAGCTATCAAACTAGTCCCAACAGCGATCGCTACTTCTATGCGACCTTGGAGAAAATAAGCCCAGACCGTAGCGATAGATCCCAGCATACCTCCTAATAATGCACCAGCGATCGCCTCTCTACCAATTACTTGCAAACTGCCCAGGGAGCGAATTTCTTCGGTGTTCATCCCCCTAATTACCACAGTAGAAGATTGAGCGCCGACGTTACCACCAGTACCAGTTAGTAAGGGAATAAATGCTGTTAGTGTGACAACTTTTGTCAAGATATCTTCTTGAGATTTAATAATTGTGCCTGTAACGGTGTTGGTGATCAGTAAAACAAATAACCACAATACCCGTTTGCGTGCCACTTCTAGTAAACCCATCTGAAAATAATTGTCACCGCTAGACTGCACACCACCACCCAAAGCGTAAATATCCTTGGTGGTTTCTTCTTGGAGAATATCAATCACATCATCGACCGTGACAATTCCTACTAACAGCTGTTGTCTATCAACCACAGGTACAGCTAAAAAATCATACCGTTGAATCAATCTCGCTACTTCTTCTTGATGGGTATCTGTGTTGACAAAAATCACATCACGAGTCATCACATCACCAATGATTTGTTCTGGCTGGGATGTGACTAACTCCCGTAAAGAGACAATCCCCGTTAAACGCCTGGCCTGATCAGTAACATATAAGTAATAAATGATTTCACTAGCATTAGCTAGGCTGCGGATGCGTTCTAAGGCTTGAGCTACAGTAAAATTCTCTTTGAGGGCAATAAACTCCAAAGTCATAATCCGCCCGGCTGTATCGGCTTCATAACCCAGCATCAGCGCTGTGGCTTGGCGTTCTGCGGGACTAAGTTGCTCTAGGAGGTGATTAACTACCTTTGCTGGCAATTCATCAAATAATCTCGCTCGATCATCCGACGACATTTGATCAACAATATCCCGGACTTCTTGACTTTTGAGTTCTTCAATTAATCTCTCTTGCACACTGTAGTCGAGATATTCATAAACTTCTATGGCCTCATCCTTAGAAAGTAAGCGAAAAGCCAAAGCGTGCATTGCTTCCGGTAAACCTTCAATCGCTTCGGCAATATCCGCAGGCTGCACAGGTACAAGAATAGCTTTGGCCCCCTGCAAATCTGCTGCTTCTAAAAGCATTCGCAGTTGAGTCCTCACTAAATCCCGCAATTCCCTACGTGACACATCCTGAAGGGTAGAGTTTAAATTGTTCGTCTCTGTCACTTTCCACTTTCCTCGACCAGTCTGAACAAGGTTGCTGCCTCTAGTCTAAGGGATAGTGGAAGATATAATACCAATCCGTAATTCGTAACCCACATTCTGCACTTCAAGAAGTAGCATAAACGAACTACATTGCCAATCAATTCAAAACGATATTTAACATGAATAGATGGTCTCACAAATTTCAACTAGGATAGTTACTTACATTTTTGCACTTATACCTATCTTTTTATACTCTTAAATATAATTAAATTTAAAAACAAGCATGATTTATTCATCAATTAACCATCCACGCTGTATACCAGACTCAATACCACCAGCCCAATCCTTTATTAAATGGTTACGCACTTTCTGGAAAAGATGTTGTACTACCGTTGGATTAATTGAATTTTTTATGTAGGTTGATTCATACCTAAACTCTCTATCAGTATTTTTTTGCTGACGTAGTACATAAATTTGATCAACTTTATATTTTCGTAAATTTACATCATTGGTCAGTTTTATCCATTCCATAACCACAAGGTATAAACTATTAGGATTTCTCGCTTTTAAATCCTCTGCTGCGCGTGAAGATCCCTCAAGCATGGTTTTATCTAAATATGTTTTACATTCGATGGCAACAACTGGAATATCAAAAATATGCGTCTCAATATTACCTGTGACTGTTACTTCAGAATATGTATCAGGCTCTTCCTTGAAAATTGTCAGCACTTCACCAGGAGTATTATCTTGTTCTGGAGGAGGCGCTGCTTCAAATGATGCTTGAATAGTTGCACCAATTACAAAATCATGATCTTTTCTCTCAATTCGCGCATAAGGTCGTTTGAGCATTTCCGAATATTTTGGTGGTACGAAGAAAATATCTTTGAACGTGTGTGACTTACCAATAAGAGCGTTCTGCCCAAAATCTTGTACTAAATCTTTAAATAAATAATAAAGAAATTCTTCTAAAACACTAGAGTGAAGGTTGGATCTTGAATCAAATTTTTCTGCATAATGCTGCTGATCTAAAAAATCTTTATATGTAGTGAGAAGTTCCACTCTTTGAGTAAGAATTAAATCATCTTGGTCAGTAATTTCTGATTTTGGCCCAATCAGATTCAGATTTGCTTTATGCCATTTGTCATATTCAGTTCTGATTTCTTTAAGGAAATTTCGGCTTTCAGGATCTCTGTATTTTGTACGATGATTCTCTTTTTGTTCAAGATTTGAACCATGAACTAGAGGATTTCTATCAGTTGTTGGCATAACTCTAATTTCTCTTGAAGATGATGTGCAATTACTTTAGCGAGAAGAGGCGGCACAGCATTACCGATTTGATTATATTGACAAAGAAATTTTTCATCAAATCTTTCTTCTCGATGCAATAATTTATGAGATACGACAGTTTTTTTGCCAAAAAATCTATAGTTATCTGGGAATGCTTGAATTCTAGCTCCTTCACGAGCTGTTAAGTTTCGATGTTGAAAAGGATGGATAAAATTAGCATAGAATGAAGCCGCAATAGTGTGAGACGGTTTATCAGGATTTAAACGGCGATTATTCTGATCATAAGATTTGTCTGATAATTCACCATTACCACTACGTCGTCTAGCTCCATGTTCTTTAGGTACATCGGAACTGGATTCACCCCATTTTATATGCCGGAAACGTTCTACTAAACGGTCAGAATGTTCCATTGCCACATGATTATAAAGTGTAGTACTACTATTTCTAGCCCAAGCCTGATAAGTATTTTGAGGTTTTAAATAATAGGGTTGCTCTTCACTTCCTTCACGCGCATTAAGTTCTGGTAAGTCTGATATTGCGTCCCACAAAGTTAGTGCAGGTATAATACTCGTATCATCAAATATTGATAATTGAGACCTATGGAAATTTAAAAATTGCAGAGAATGTGTTTTTTTAGGAATACCGAGTTCTTCACCTTTTTTATTGGCAACAATAAAGACACGTTCCCTAATTTGTGGAACACCATATTCCGCAGCATTTAAAACCCATACTTCGACAAAATAACCAAGTTCTGCAAATGTTTTCTTAATAATATCTATAACTTTAAAACCTTCAGCATTTTTTCTGGATAGCAACCCTTTTACGTTTTCCATTACAAACGCTTTAGGTTCAAGAAATTTTATCCATTGTGCAAAGTTGATGAATAAACTATTTCTAGGGTCTTTAGGATCTTTTTGGGCTGGCCCAGCAATACTAAATCCTTGGCATGGAGGCCCACCAATTATAATATCAGGTTTAAAAATGCAAATATCCTTAACGTCATGTTCTGTACTAAAGTTGCGGATATCATTTTGAATAACTGTTGAATGAGGGCGATTGTAGCGTAGTGTATCACAAGCCCACGCATCGATTTCAACGGATAAAGGTACAGAGAAGCCTGCCATTTCAAAACCTAAACCAAAGCCTCCTGCCCCGGCAAACAAATCGATAGCAATAGGTTGTTCTCTTAGTACCATACATTTAAAGCATTTAAGTTCTGAAAAAATTAGCTTGATACCTTTGTACTTGTTTGTCAAGGGTATCTAGTTTTTCTGTAAACTGCTGGAATGACAACGGCACAACTTAACAAACTTACTTAATGCAGCCCACGTAAACAGTCTTCTAGCTTAGTTGTGCCAATCGTCTCGTTGCGTCAGTCCGGAAGATTGGTAGGATGGGAAAAAGCTAAATATTTGTGTTATTGCTAAAAGTTCCATTTAATCATGACTATTTTTCAAGTTACTTCTCTCAATCCGATCGCTCAACAAACTCGCCAAGCTGCAAGTTTACTCGCATTATTGTCTACAGAAGCACGCAATCAAGCTCTGGACGCGATCGCTAGTGCTTTAGAATCAGCAAAGGCAGAAATTCTAGCAGCGAATATAGCTGATTGTACAGCTGCTACGGCGGCAGGCATCGCTAAACCTCTGTACAAACGTTTGCAGTTAGATGAACATAAATTAAGAGATGCGATCGCTGGGGTGCGGGATGTTGGTAAACTGGCAGATCCCATCGGACAAGTACAACTGCACCGTGAACTTGATACAGGTTTGGTTCTCAAACGCATTACCTGTCCTTTGGGAGTGTTGGGAATCATTTTTGAAGCCCGCCCCGAAGCAGCAATTCAAATTATCTCTTTGGCAATTAAGTCGGGTAATGGTGTTATTCTCAAATGTGGTAAGGAAGCAGTACGCTCTTGTGAAGCGATCGCTCAAGCTGTGAAAACAGGGTTATCAACCACAGATGTCAACCCTGATGTAGTCCAGTTACTCACAACGAGAGCAGAAACTTTAGAACTTTTAAAGTTAGATAAATATGTAGATTTAATTATTCCCAGAGGTTCTAACTCGTTTGTCAGGTTTGTCCAAGAGAATACCCGCATTCCCGTTTTAGGTCATGCTGATGGTATTTGTCATGTATATATAGATCAGGCTGCTGATATCAGCAAAGCCGTTACAGTGACAGTAGATGCCAAAGTACAATATCCGGCTGCTTGTAATGCGATTGAAACTCTCTTAGTTCACCAAGCAGTTGCCCCAGAATTTTTACCCCAAGTGGCACAAGCTTTACAAGCAGTGGATGTAGAGTTGAGAGGCGACGAACGCACCTTAGAAATTTTACCGGAGATTGCACCTGTCACAGCACTCGACTGGGAGACCGAATATAGCGATCTGATCTTGGCAATTAAAATTGTCGAATCTGTAGATCAAGCGATCGCTCATATCAATCAATATGGTTCTCGTCATACTGATGCGATCGTCACTGAAGATTTAGCAACTGTAGAAACTTTCTTTGGTTTAGTCAACTCAGCTGGTGTCTTTCACAACTGTTCGACACGCTTTGCTGATGGTTTCCGTTACGGCTTTGGTGCAGAAGTAGGAATTAGTACTCAGCAAATGCCGCCCCGTGGCCCTGTTGGTTTAGAAGGACTAGTAACATACAAATATCAAATGACAGGTGCAGGACATATCGTTGCCACTTACACGGGTGCAGATGCCAAGCCTTTTACCCATCGAGATTTGTAGTTGCCCGAAATCCTTGTAGAGACGTTGCACTGCAACGTCTCTACTTGTTATCTAGAATTCCCTAATTTTTGTTGCTGTTGGCCTCCCAAAGACCAAGAATTAAGGTGCAAACCATCATATTTTGAGCTTTGACTGACTCTGAAAATAGCCGTCACAAATGAAACGGCAAATAGTGTCAAAACACTTACTAAAGCTAAAACATATTTGTCGGTTTGCTTGGCTGCTATTTTAGTAGACTTTTGAACTTGCATTGTTTTTTGTAATATTTACATCAAAGGAAGATAGGAAAATAGCGGATGCCAACTCATCACAGTTGCGGCAATAAATAAGACAAATATCCAAAAGAACATTGTTTGAACTTTGATATTTCGGTTTCGCCACAAATAATGAAGAACTACCCAACTGACTAACCAGCTAATCAATAAGATAGTTTCTTTGCCACTATAGCTACCAATTTCACCATATAGTTTGTTGGCATTATGGCTTCCTGGTATCCAACTACCAATATCCCAAACAATTTTTTCTATTTCTGGGGTGACACTGACTAAATGCTGAGTCACCATCATTATCAAACAGCCTATTCCCGCACTAATTAATGCTGCTGCTGCTGGCCCAGAAACATTGGGGGGATGATGGGAACCCTCTGCTAAACTCTGAGGAAATAATCTTAAACGTTGCCACAGAAAACTGTACATAGCTGCTGATTCTGTATCATCTCTGCGGAATAATTCTTTACTCATAGCTCACACTTAGTTGAAAATAAATTACAAAGCATGGATTTTGGCGATACCAAGTCCAGTTACTAAGCCACCCATAGCAAAGAACATCATTGCCATTAATCCAATGCAGGTAACTGCTAAAACCGATCTGTTTTGTTTCTCCAAAATAGCATCGCCGTATTGCCACAAAATCCAAGTACAAGCTACTCCTAAAGGCAAAGTGAATAGCACACTAAATTCGTGATATTCCATGAAGATAAAATGCACCAAAGGAGTGTTTGCTTTAATCCAAGCCCGTGCTGAACCAAATTCTGCACCAGCACGATATCTCATGTAAGCCCAGTTACCAGAAGCAATTGCTAAAAATGCCAGTAAACTTGCCCAAAAAGTTAAGGTTCGCATCTGCGGCAAGATTTTACCCACGCCTCTGAGTAAAGGAAACGCTAAATGTCCAGCGTAAACTGCAACTATTGTCGCCAGCAGTGAACCACAACCATGAATTGTCCCCATCCAGCGTTGCCAAGGGCTAGGATGCAATAAGTTGATAAATGGTAAGAATAAAAATAACCCTACTGATAGAATGCTCAATCCATAAATACAGGTTCTAGCAATATCTAATTGTGTAGGTAAATCCCTCGAAACTGAATCTGTATGAGAATCTTGCACCATAGGTACTTTCTTTGTAAGTGTTGGTATTTGTCAACTAGAAAAAGAATATATGCAGCAGATAGTTTGAGGTATTCGCCTTTCTGTAGGCAGCAAAATACATTCAAAAATTACACAAAATTTTGGATTCTGGCTGCTAAATTCTGATTTCAAAGAAATTAATCACGACATTACAGTTAATCTTTACGTCGCTTTTCTGTTTTTTGGTAATCGCAAAGAATCAGCCCTGGTTGGTTGTTATCTGGCTAGCTTACACTGGCTTTGTCATCTCATCAAGTTATTTGTCTAAATCAATTGCCTTGATGATTTAAGTCATAAGCATAATAACTACCTAATCAAAGGTCAAGGAAGTTTACAAAAATTTTATACTTAATAGTAAATTATAAACTTTACTAAATCAGAAATTATTGTAGGGATATTTGGTAATAGATAAAAACTCAGTTGATGATTTGATAATTCTGCCAATTCGGCACATGATTAGTTGAGTTTTCGAGTAGAATCAAAAATTTTATCCACTCACAACTTCAAATTGTCCCATGCAACCATTTTCAGCGATCGCATCTTGATGAGGATGAAACATATACTTACCTGGATAGCGAAAAGCAAACTCTAGGATATGTCTTTCTGCTATCCCCATTGTAATGACATCGGTTTTCTCGCTAGCCTGCATACTCATGCCATAACGATAGACATCAAAGAAATTGGCATGAAGGTGAAATGTTACCGCCGGATCATACTCAATAATGTTGAGAACATATAGCCGAATCAATTGATTTTGGTAAATCTGAATCGGATGGTGCATATAGTGATGCGGCAAGCCGTTAAAAGCATAGTAGTCATTGTGGCTATTATCGTCTATGTCATACCCACCCATGACCAAAACTATCTCATCCGCCGGGGGACGGGGTGTCGGCGGATCGATAATAAACATTCCATACAAACCTTTGGCGATATGACGAGTCACAGGTTCAATATGGCAGTGATATAAATGAACACCGTAAGGTTCAGCATCAAATTCATAAATTGTGGCGCTACCATTACTCACAGGACGTACACCATCCATCTCTGCTGGATGGACACCGTGAAAATGTAGCGAATGGGAATGTCCAGCTTGATTATGAAATAATACCCGGATGCGATCGCCCTGTTTCGCCCTGAGTGTCGGCCCCGGTATGCGACCATTCAAATCCCAAATATTATAAGCAACAGCAGTATTAAGCTGAATAACAGAAGTCCCGGCAGTTAATTCAAATTCTCGAATTGTCCGACCATTTTCTAGTTTTACAGTCCCATAATCAAATTCTCTCAGCATCTTCATGGGATTAGCAACCTGATCAGTTGCATCTATTCCCATCGATGGTACTTTGACAATTGACTTACTGTGTCCATTCAAGGTTTGCCACAAAATTGCCGCACCCACCACACCAGCACTACCTAATCCCAGTTTCAACAATTGGCGACGACTGAAAAATTCTTTTGTATCTAGAGTAAAGTTATTGGGCATGAAATCCTGCCACTGCACCAAAATTGGATTTGCCAACTATTGGCAATTACAGTCATGTATCCTACAAGAGTTAGGAATTATTGTCAATAAGCATTTTAACCTGGGTTTTGGAGATCCATACTGGGTTTCCTCACATCAATCCAATATCATTATCTACATTGAGTTTGTTAAGATCCATCTTGGGTTGCGCTCCACCCAACCTACTAATGAACTTTAACTTTGCCATAGCACTACTAACTGTGTCATTGCTGTGTTATTTGTGTGTATTTTCTGTGTCGCTTCAGTCAGGGAAGAAGCTATTAGTTAAAATAAAAATTTTGAGCATATTTTTGGCTTATATATTATCTTTTAATAAGTATTTAGCCTTTGGTTGAAGATGATTTGATAGTATCTATATCAATGTCAAATATTGAATACATTTTATACACACTTGTCAAAAACAAAGTTTATCGTATATCTTTTTGCAATCAAGTGGCACAATGTCCTTGAACGAGTTACCCAAATTAATTACGAGAGGTCAACAATGACAACTTTATCCTCTAATTCAGTATTACGAAAGACCGCAGGTATTACCCTGTCTAAGCCTGTACAGGTAACACTTTATATGCTGCTATCTTCTTTAGTCATCTGGACTGTATTCTTTTCCACTTATCCCGCAGCCCACAGCACAACCCATTCACTACGTCACCATACTCTCGGTGTTGCTTGTCACTAATTGATAATATTCCCAGAATTTTGAGGTACAGTGTGCTTTGTTGGCTCAGACATCTGACAAAATCATTGAGATAAAATAGCGTTAACTTCGTCCAAACAATTTTGCTGGGAATAATTTTAGGTAATGTAGAGATTTTTTATTTCCTATCTCTACACTACCTGAACTTAATTCGTATTTCAGCAATTAACGACATTAAATCAAAGTAACTCTTGAATATTTTATGAAAAAATCTCACCTATTTAGAGTAATTGTTACTGTTGGCATTGTTTTGTCCATTGTTTACTCATTGGTAGGTTCTGCCCAAACTCCTGTATCTAGAGTCCAACTCTCTACTAATCCACCTATAGAAAAGATTCTACCTTTTGAAGCCGAAGCTGCAAAACCTCAGTCGCCTGTGACAATCACCCTGCAAGCTGTTGACGCTAGTGGTAATCCATTAAAAAATTCCTTAATTAATCTAGATATTTTGACTCCACGATCTAATTTTTGGCTAACAACTGATTTTCCCATTGTTGAGGGAACAAAATTGCTGCAAATGAGTGCCAATGCACCTGATGGTAAGTTAGAAATTCAGCAGATATTACCGATTCGGGGAAAATATCAACTCAAGGTGAATGTGTCACCTCTCGTAGCTAATGCTTTTACGCCCTACGAACAAATATTAAATATTGATGTCCCGGAAAATTCTATTAAATATAAATATTTTGCTGTTGTGGCAGCTATTTTATTATCAATGGGATTGTTGGGTGGCTGGGTAATTGGTGGACAAGAAGAATTGCGTCAAGGAGAAATTGCACCGCAGTCAGTCCGTCTATTATTAAGTGCGTTGACAGTAGTTGCCATATTCACTTTGTTGTTTATCAATATTAGTGCAGAAGTAGCAGAAGCTCATAGTGGACACTCCAGCAATCAAGAAGCAATAATTGCACCTTCTACTCAACAAGCTCAAGGTTTAGAAATCCGTTTAGATGGAGATAAAAATGCGACGGTAGGCAAACTAGCGAATTTTGCTGTTCAGGTGAAAGATACTCAAACTGGGCAACCCATTAAAGATGTAGCTTTACAAGTACAAGCGATCGCACTAGAACATGATTTAACAATCTTTACTTACAAAGGTATAACAAATCAAGCAGGCCAGTTAACATGGCAAGAGCAATTTTTTGATGGTTCACTTCATAAAATTGAGGTAGCAGTAAATCCTCTACCAGGATCTAACCAGCAAGTTACCCCATTAAAAGCAGCGCAAAAAGTTGAAGTTACAGGTATTGCACCACCAATGTATACCCGCATCATTAGCCTATTTTACTTTACTGCTCTTGTCGGTATTGGTATGGCAATAGGATTATTTATCCAACACCGCCAAAATCCCAAATTGAGAGCTAATTAATCAAGCCTATACTAATCGTTCAGCTCACGAACTTTCCGGTGGACAAAGACGGCTAGCAGCTTTAGCCGCCATTTTGGCACTAGAACCGACAATTTTAATCCTAAAACCAGTTGGGTTTGCCATTAGATTGGTAAAGTTTTAATGGTTTGTGTCATCAAGCAAAATAACGAGTAGGGGCGTACATCTGTACATCTCTATACACCTAATTCACTTTTTATAAGCGCTTTCTCTATATTTAAACTGTTCAAAATGCTGGTTTTAATTGGGCGTTTTTCGTCCCAAAATATCAGAGAAGAGTAGAAGTCAGTTACTAATGTCGAAGTTAAAAGTGTAAATACTTGATTAGCAACTTTCTCATCCTCAAAAGCCAGGAAATAGACAGTATCATCAAAAACAGTAGGTTTATTATTTATCACTCTAATGAGTCGAAAGCTGAGTTTTTTATATAGTCCACAAATTGCTATTTTCCAAGGTGAAAATGTATAATTACCGACTCCAAAAATAGAAAACCGGGGATTATTTTGATATATTTTACTTTTTCTAGCATCTAAATATTTTGCATGAGACTCTAGATAATTCCAGGTTTTAGGTGCTAAATATTTGATATGGTCAGTTGATTCGCCAATGAACTTTTGAGTTACTACAACATATCGATTGGTAGATTCTATTCGACCTTGAGCAATATCAGAACCTTTAATTAAAGGGAAAATAAACGTTTCTTCGATATTAACATTTTCTCCTAATCCATTTATATAAATATCATCAACTTTACGTAGTTCCATCACACTTGAGCAATCATGTTTAATACCAGAACGCCACTTTTTTTGTGATTTGCTATCATACAAGTCTTTTAATTTTTCAAAAGTCATTATGTCTTTAACAAGAATACTATCTTGATAACTTATTCGATAACAATTATTATCTTCAAGATCATTGAATACATCACAGAAATAATTTTTGTATTTTGAGCCAAATTTACAAAATAGTAGGCAAGCATCAACATCTGCACCAAAATATTTCTTTGCATCTATTTTATATGTTGCAAAGTATTCAAGATAAAACTTTTGAGAATGAATATAATTTAATAGTTTTCTGGCAACAGAAGTTTTGCATAGCATTGCCAGATAGGACTTACGCTTTTGCAAACATTTAATCATTTGCATCAACATCCATTCTGAAATATCAAAATTACTCTTTCCTGTAATTGCATCTAAAGCAGTGTGATTTTGAAAATTAGTTTTTTGAGGTAAGTTTATACCAGCGATTACTCCTTGCTGTGAGTTAGTTACCCAAGGGAAGTTACCTATTACTAATATATTCCCCTCAAGTTCTCTTATTAATGAAAACCAATCAAACTGAAAAAAATCTTCTTGCTTAAGTTGAATTCTATTTTCATTTGATAAACAGTATTCATTTTTGATTTTTCTTATATAGTTGGGATTGATTTCCATCCCAATAATCTTGTTCGTAGATTTAAATGACTGTGCAGAAGCTTTAATAAAGTTACCTACACCGCAGGTTGGCTCAATAATCACATCAGGGCTAATGCCGAGTTTAACTAGCTTTTGGCAAATCTTTTGAGCTAACTCTATTGGAGTTTGAAAATCTCCATATTCTACTTTTAACTTTAAAGACTGAGTCATAAATTCGACCTATAAACAACAATTATACCATCTTCTTGTCCAGCACGATCAATAACTCTTCCATACTGCAACCTCCACTGCAAAGCATTAGAAATAGTTAAAAATCCCTGAATCGGTGGATTTATTAGTATCTCATCTGCAATATTTCCTGCTTCAATTTCATCAACAGGCAAATTTCTATCCAGGATGAATGCAATTAGATCATCTTTGTTTCCTTCATTTTCCAAAATATTACTGATTCCACGAGTCATTTGAAAATCTGCTGTTCTTTCCGCACTCACATAAATTGTATGTAAAATATTTAAAGTTGCTGTTCGATTTTCACTATTGTCTGTTTTGTCATAAACAAAAATAATGAGCGAGTAGCCAAGACCAAAAATCTTTTGTCGTGCAGATTTGAAAGGACATGACGACTGTGGTTGTTTGATACTTGTCACTTTTACGTCAACCAATAACCCTGGAAAATCTATTCCACTTGCTGAATTGCCTTCCAGAAACTCATATTTCCTTTTCAGATAAAGCTTAAATTTTTGCTCTAAGTAGGTTCCCACTGCTTTACCATCTGTAACACCATAAAGCAAGGGTTCTGGGTATTGAGACTCGACTGTTGAAAATATCGCCGCTTCAGAGCATAGCGTTTTTACTGTTAGGCTGGACATGAATGAAAATAAAAATTATGCTAAATATCTTAGCCTAAGTTGACAATATCTTTGCAGTGTAAAGGTGAGATGACCATGAGATAAGCGATCGCTACTCTTGTAGCGACAAAATTCAAAATAAATACAGCATGAACACTTAGTTGATTTGACATAGATTGTTTATTTATCTAGTGCTGTATTACGTCGCATATAAGCTGCACCAATCATCATACCTATTAGCTGCATCCAATAAGCTAGACTTGGTTGGTTAACACCCAACGGGGGAATATTTAAACTGCCAATGCCATAAAATAACTGTTGAATATACCACCAAAATAAATAAAAATAAGCTGGTACTGTGATGGGAATGTAGACAATAATTAATGGTAGTATAGAGTCTATTTTGACTTTAGTAAACTTGGTAATATACGCACCTAAAACTGCGGCGATCGCTCCATTTGCCCCAATTAAAGGTATAGTCAAACTTGGCTCTGAGATAATTTGCCCCAGTTCCGTCAAAACACCAGCAATCAGATAAAATCCTAAATAGCGTCTATGCCCTAAAATATTCTCTATAGCCCTACCAAATACCCATAAAAATAGTAAATTACCCAATATTTGACTAAAACTACCATGTAGAAATAAGGCAGACAAGAACGAAAGCAAACGTCCAAATACCACCACCCAAGCAGCAGGATTGATAAAAACTGCGTTGTGAATTGCTGTAGTAAACTGGAACGGAACCACACCCCAAGTGTTGATAAAATAACCTAATTCATCACTCAGTTCCAGTTTGATTTCCCATAAAAATACGATAATATTAATACCAATTAACCAGTAATTAATAATCGGTCGCCGCCGCAAACGTAGGTTATCACTAATAGGAATCATGGGATTTGGTCAATAGTCAATGGTCAATAGTCAATGGTCAATGGTCAATAGTCAATAGTCATTAGTCATTAGTCATTATTCACTCCTCAGCACTCCCTCACTCCCTCACTCAGCACTAACCACTTAACCTGTGGCAAGATTGGAACAGATCATGATGCACTGAACTAGGTAAACTAGATGCTGGGAAACACACTTGTTGGAAGATACCAAATTATTAGCCACTTGGGAGGTGGGGGATTTGGTGAAACTTTTGTGGCTTGTGATACTCATTTGCCTGGATTACCTAAGTGTGTTGTGAAAAAACTCCAACCCCCAGCTAATGATTCTCGGACTTTAGAGATAGCTAGGCGATTATTTGATACGGAAGCGCAAGTTTTGTATAAGTTGGGAAGGTGCGATCGCATTCCCCAGCTTTTAGCTTATTTTGAAGAAAATGCTGAGTTTTATTTAGTACAAGAATTTATCTCTGGTCATGATCTGAGTCAAGAATTAACACCAGGAAAAACTTTTACTCAGGATGAAGTCAGTATACTATTGCAAGAAATTCTTGCCATTCTAGAATTTGTCCATCAGCAAAATGTGATTCACCGTGATGTTAATCCGCGAAATTTGCTCAGGCGACAAGATGGCAATTTGATTTTAATTGACTTTGGAGCAGTTAAACAAATTACAACGCAACTGATTACGCCCACCAGTGAAAATAAATCGACTGTGGTAATTGGTACTCCTGGCTATATACCGGGAGAACAAGCACAAGGAAACCCCAAATTTAGTAGCGATATCTATGCGGTGGGGATTATTGCTATTCAAGCTCTCACAGGTTTATCAACTCATCAACTAGAATATGATGACGATACGAATGAGATTATCTGGCACAATCATGCAGCAGTTTCACCAGAATTTGCTAAATTGATTGACAAAATGGTTTGTTATGATTTTCGAGAACGTTACCAGTCAGCAACGGCTGCATTACAAGCACTTAAAGCCATCACAGAACCAGCACCTGATACTCTAGCTATCATTCCTACTCTCCCACCTGGAAAAATTAGCTTTCCTCAAATTAAAAAAGGCATATTACTCAAGTTTTTATTAGCAATATTATTAATTAGTGCAACTGGTGTAACATCAATTTTTATTGTGAATAGTATTAATACTAATAATGCGACAGAATTAACTAAACAAGGGAATATACTTTTTGAACTACAACGTTATCCAGATGCTCTAGCTATTTATCAAAAGGCTGTTACTATTAGACCAGATTATGCCCAAGGTTGGCATGGTAAAGCTAAAACTCTTGGGGAATTAAAGCAATATCAAAAAGCACTTATAGCTTATGACAAAACTATTCAACTCCAACCAAATTATGTAGAAGCTTGGAGTGGACGCGGTTTTACTCTACAAAGTTTACAGCGATATGCAGAGGCGATCGCTTCTTTTGATAAAGCCTTAAAACTGAATAATAACTACCCAGAAGTCTGGAATGCTAGAGCAGTAGCTTTCAGCAACTTAAAGCAATATGATCAAGCTTTAAAATCTTATGAAAAAGCTCTGGAGTTTCAACCAGATGCTTATGAAATTTGGTATAGTAAAGGGCTAGTTTTACAAAATCTTCAAGAATACGAAAAAGCTATTGACGCTTACAACAAAGCTCTAGAAATTAAATCTGATTATGCGCCGGCTTGGTATAACTTGGGCAATGCCAAAGTCAAGCTGAACCGCTATGAAGATGCCTTTCAAGCTTATGATAAAGCGGTACAATATAAGTCAACTTTTACAGCAGCATGGTTATCAAGAGGTAACGTTCTGATTATATTAAAACGTTATCCTGAAGCGATTGAGTCATTTAAAAAAGTCATTCAAATAAATCCCAATAGTTATCAAGCATGGTATGGGCAAGGCTGGTCACAACATCAAAGCCAACGCTATGTAGAAGCAATAGCAGCTTATAAAAAAGCAGCACAAATCAAACCAAATAATTATCAAGTCTGGTATAATTTGGGTAATTCTCAATATATCTTACAGGAATATCAAGCAGCGATCGCCTCCTACGATCAGGCAACCCGTTACAAACCAAGTCATTACGAAAGTTGGTACAGTAAAGGCAATGCCCTATTAAATTTACAGCAGTATCAAGAAGCGATCGCTGCTTACGAACAAGCTATTAAATATAAGTCAGATTATCATCAAGCAATTAATGCTCGTGACGAAGCACAACGTCAATTAGAAGCCGCAACACCAAAGCCTGTAACTATACCAATCATGCCTGATCCTGAATTTAACAGTCCCCCACAGGAAAATTAAATCTATTCAGAGGCCTTCCTACTATTGGGTGAACCAATTGGGTAGTCAAAAAGTACTGGAATTGGGTGAGGTCTACTGTCATCTAGATATTTACTTTGTAGATATCTATTAAGTAATCAGCTTGAGTATCAAGCATGACGAGCATGACTAATTCCATTAACAATCATAATTACCACAATCAACCGATAATTAAACAAGGTAATACAGGTGAGATAGTCAAAGTCCTGCAAAAGCTTTTAAGAAATCACTGTTGTTATTCTGGAACTATTGATGGGGTTTGTAGTTCGGAAACTATTGGAGGTGTTATTTTATTTCAACACCGGGTTTTTCTACCAGAGAACGGTATTGTTGATGAGAAAACTTGGCAAGCCTTGTACAAAGGAGGAGCAGTTAATTTGCCTACTCTCCAAAATGGTAGCCAAGGCGAATTAGTCGTAGCCTTACAACAGAGATTATATATTGCTGGCTACTACACAGGATTAATTGACGGAGACTTTAGTTTACTGACACAAGCAGCAGTCAAATCTTTTCAATTTCGTCATAAATTAAAGGTGGATGGGATTGTTGGCGATCGCACTTGGTTTACTCTGAGTAACACACCTTTTTTCAGCAGTTAAAGGCTAATCATTATTACCAATTTATGTTAAGCAAAAACAAAGAATGTATAAAGAAATCAAGTTAACTGCTGTATTATACGAAACATAAATAGTAGGTTTAACAAAATATTTTCCTAATTTTAGGAGCGCCTGATGGTTACAGCAAAGGAACCAAAACAACAGGTTAAAATCGGCCCCACCAGACTGCTAATTAATAATGAATGGGTGGAAAGCGTTAGCGGTCGGAGATTTGAGACGATTAACCCAGCTACAGGTGAGATAATCTGTGAAGTAGCAGAAGCAGATGCGCCAGATGTGGACAAAGCCGTGCAAGTAGCCCGTGCGGCTTTTACCAGTGGAGAATGGTCGAAGATATCTGCCACCAAACGGGGAGAGTTACTTTACAAACTAGCAGATTTAATTGCTCAAAATATTGATGAGTTGGCACAGCTAGAAACCTTAGACAACGGTAAGCCGCTACAAGATTCCTTGAGTGATTTGGAATTAGTCATTGCTACTTACCGTTACTATGCAGGCTGGGCTGACAAAGTACAAGGTAAAACTATCCCTATCAACGGCCCTTATTTTTGCTACACTCGCCACGAACCCGTGGGTGTAGTTGGGCAGATTATCCCCTGGAATTTCCCCTTGTTAATGCAGGCATGGAAATTAGCCCCAGCTTTGGCAACTGGTAACACTGTTGTCATGAAAACAGCAGAACAAACGCCTTTATCAGCCTTACGAGTAGGAGAATTAATTGTCGAAGCAGGTTTTCCCCCTGGTGTGGTGAATATCTTATCAGGATACGGCCCCACAGCCGGGGCAGCTATCGCACGCCACATGGATATTGATAAAGTAGCGTTTACAGGTTCCACTGAAGTAGGGCATCTCATTATGGAAGCTGCTGCTAAAAGTAACCTCAAGCGCGTCACCCTCGAACTTGGTGGCAAAAGTCCTAACATTGTCTTTGCCGATGCCGATTTCGATCAAGCGATCGCCGGCGCTCACGATGCTATATTCTTTAATCAAGGTCAATGCTGCTGTGCTGGTTCGCGGCTATTTGTCGAAGAAAAGTGTTACGACGAATTTGTAGCTAAAACTGTAGAAAAAGCCAGAAACCGCATTGTGGGCAACCCCTTTGATCCCGATACCGAACAAGGGCCGCAAGTAGATCAAGAACAATTTAACAGAGTCATGAGCTACATTGAATCTGGAATGCGGGAAGGCGCACAGATGCTTTGTGGCGGTAATCGCGTGGGCGAACAAGGTTACTTTATTGCCCCGACAGTGTTTGCCGATGTCCGTGACGAAATGAAGATTGCCCAGGAGGAAATCTTCGGCCCGGTGATGAGTATCATCAAGTTTAAAGATATCGAAGAAGTGATTCAACGGGCAAACGCCACCATGTATGGACTTGCTGCCGCAGTTTGGACACAAGATATCACCAAAGCTCAGGCGATCGCTAACAATGTCCGAGCTGGTACAATCTGGGTTAATTGCTACGATGTCTTTGATGCAGCCGCCCCCTTTGGTGGGTTCAAGCAATCCGGTATTGGTCGAGAATTAGGTGAATATGGCTTACAACAGTACACAGAAATCAAGACTGTTACCATAAAGTTGTAAGTTGAGACGACTAAGGTGTGTCATTGGTGATATGCCTTAGTAGTCAAATGTTAATTGCTCACTGATTTTGCCAGGACTTATGCTGTTAACTGAACGTCGTGCTGATCGAGTGATTCTCTACAATATCAGTTGGCAACAATTGGAAAATCTATTAGTAGACTTAGGTGAAAATCGTGCAGCTAGGATAGCTTATGATGATGGCACGTTAGAGATTATGACACCATTACCAGAACACGAATATTACAAAGAACTAATGGGTGACATCATCAAAGATACGGCTGAAGTTTTAGAGCTAGATTATGAGTGTTATGGCTCAACTACTTGGAAAAGAGAACTACAAAAGGCTGGCATAGAATCTGATAATTGTTTTTATTTCCAAAATGAAGCCTTAATTAGAGGTAAACTTAAGTTTGATTTAAATCAAGACCCGCCACCAGACTTAGCTCTAGAAATTGATGTTACTAGTAAATCTTTAGATCGCTTTCCCATTTACGCCCGTCTAGGCATACCCGAAATTTGGTGCTATGACGCTGGAGAAATCAAAATTTACCAGTTGCAAGGTAAAGAATATATCCAACAAGAAAAAAGTTTAGTATTTCCTCATTTGAACATTCAAGAAATTCCATCACTTATCGAAAGATACCGCATGGCAGGAAGACGGGTTTTTCGACAAGCAATTAGAGAATGGGTAAAAGGACAAATAGGTTAACAGATTACTCTTGAGCAAGTTCAGCTTTAGCCTGTTGCCAGAGGGCTTCTAACTCATCCAAACTGTAATCTGTTAGGGGACGGTTTACTACTGCCTCCATTTTTTGCAACCGTTGGACAAACCGTTGATTAGTGCCTTGTAAACCTTCACTGGGGTCAAGATTATGCCAACGGGCTAACTGAATGATGGCAAAAAGTAAATCACCTAATTCTGCCTGTTGACGTTCTGGTGACTCTTGTGCAACTGCCTGTTGAAACTCTTGTAACTCCTCGTGGAACTTTGCCCACACCCCATCAATATTTTCCCACTCAAACCCTACCTCAGCCGCCTTTTGAGAAATCTTCATCGCTGCTGTTAGGGGAGGCAAAGTCCTGCTATAACGACTGAGTTTTGTACTCAGCTTTTGACTTTCTGCCGATGATTCACCTTTTTCCTGTGCCTTGATTTGTTCCCAATTTTGCCGCACCTCATCCGCATTTTCCACAGTTACATCACCAAACACATGGGGATGACGACGAATCAACTTTTGCGTAATACCTTTGGCAACTGCTTCTAGAGAAAATTGCCCATACTCACTCGCAATTTGCGCTTGCAATACCACCTGTAATAATAAATCTCCCAACTCCTCAGCGATCGCATCCTGCACCCCACTTTTAATCGCATCCACCACCTCATAAGCTTCCTCTATCACATAAGGTGTCAGACTTGCAGGAGTTTGTGCCAAATCCCAAGGACAACCCCCATCAGGCGATCGCAACTTTGCCACCACCTCAATCAACTCCTGCAACGCCGCCAAAGTCTCCATATTGTCTTGATTTTGACTCAATTCCATAACTCCGCGTGCCTCTGCGTTTTAGATATTACCTCTTTTCCTTCCCTCTCCCCCCCGTAGCCCGACGACTTTTCACCTGACGCTTCTTCATCCCACGAGGTAGCAAACCCTTGACCCCCTGCTTTTGCCACCGCTTATAAGCCGAACCTCCCCAATCGCTGAGAGAATGACTCATCGCCCCCAATTCCAACCCCAAAAACAAAGCCAAAAACTCAGTCCCATAACTTGAAAGCGATCGCCTAACACTACCCTCCAAATCTTGCCAAGTCACAGACACATTCCCTAGCTTATCAGCAACTGCCAAAATCACCATCGCCACAACAGCCAACCAACTCACCAAATAAACTACCCGCAATGTCGTGCCAATAATCGGCCCATGAGATAAAAAAGAACGATGGCGGAGACTTTTTTGATAAGGTAGCCAAATCCAACGCAAAAAGCCCCAGCGTTGATACTGACGCGAGTAAATATCCAAATCAGGGCCGAACATCAACCCACCAAACATAAACCCGCCTGCTACCAACAAAGTCACGTTACCAGAGCGAGTCTGCCAGAAAGACACACCAGCCACCAATGGCAACGCCCATAAAGTAATGCGATCGTGGGTTCGACCAGAGGGCATTTATCAGGTTCTCAAAAATTTTTTCTCAAAAATACTAGCGCAATTCAAAATCTTTTGCTATATTGATTGTTAGTGAAATTAACGGGCGGTTAGCTCAGTTGGTAGAGCGCCTGCCTTACAAGCAGGATGTCATCAGTTCGAGTCTGGTACTGCCCATTCAAAAAAGCCACCTGTATAGGTGGCTTTTGTGATAGAATCGTACTCTTAGCACCGTGATTTACAGTACAGTAGGGTGTGTAATCGCTTCAGCATAATGCACAGTTAGAGATTTTCGCTGCGTTAGAATCTATTTTAGATATGTAATGGGCATAGCCAAAGCAGGAATAAATTAGTTTCACTGTTTGGATTTTGGAGGTTGGAAAATTAGATGGCAGCGACTCAACCAACAGTTTTTAAAAACTTTCGTCTTTACGATCAAGATTTTTATATGTGGATAGAGACAACTGTTAAACAGTTAAAAGAAGGTAGATTTTCTGATGTTGATTTAGAAAATCTGATTGAAGAAATTGAAAGTATGGGGAGAAGTGAAAAAAGAGCTTTAGAAAGCAATTTAGTAATTGTATTAATGCACCTATTAAAATACAAATATCAACCAGAAAAACGTACTAATAGTTGGCTTTCTACTATCTTTGAACATCGACGTAGACTAAATAAAAATTTGCAAGATAGCCCAAGTTTGAAAAAGTACTTTGCTGAAAACTTTATCGAATGTTATCAGGATGCGCGTCAGTTAGCGGCTTTAGAAACTGGGTTAACCATTGATATTTTTCCAGTAGAGTCTTTTTGGACTGCGGAGGAATGTTTAAATCAAGAGTTTTTACCTGATTAGTTAAGTAATGATTATTCTCCACAGCGATGCTTCTGTCACATTTGTCTTAGGATTTTATTTTTAATTCACATTGTTGAAAAATATAATTCACCGCAGCAAATAATTTATCTAAATCTTGAATCACATACAAATTTTGATTTCGAGTAAATACATCATTAACTAATTTTCCAAACTGCCATATTTTTCCGTTAGAAACAATCCCGAAAACATCATTTTCAAAATCATTATTAATTCGCTGTACTGCGATCATTTCCGCTAAACACTGCCCCCAACCTTCTTCAAATTTATCTTGTTTAGCTTCAACAGTTAAAAAATAAGGTTTATCAAAAACAATTGTTGCCAGAGGATTTCGCTGTGCCACTGTATAATCTGGAACACCTGATAAATCTTCATCATAAGCTAATGTTTCATGACTCCAAAGTGTTAATTTACTTCGGTAAGATTTCCATACTTCTTTTAATACTGGATAGATCAGATTTTCACAAATAGCATCTTCAGAATTATCAATAACCCCATCGATAAATAGTAAATCTAGCTCCTCTTTGAAAGATTGTTGTACAGGAAAATTTATTTCTAACATGAAATTAGCCTGTATATATTTGATTTGAAATTTTTTAATTACTGCACTAATACTTTTATAATTACTAAATGCCATTTTAATTAATCTCCATTAAATTGGAGTTCAGTAGGTAATGACCTACAAATTACTTTTGCGATCAAGATATACTTCAGTTAAAGCTAAAAACTACAACTGGTGTAAGTTGGGTTGAAGAATGTAGGCGTAAGCCTTCTCGGAGAGTAACCTAACGTTATCAGGACTTTGTTGGGTTTCGCTGTCGCTCAACCCAACCTACTTTTCTACTTTTATGCTTAACTGAACCGTATTGCTTTATGTCGTTAGTGCTGATAACAACTAATAAACTCTCGAAACGCCCAACCCCAGACTCTACCTTCAAAGCCGACCTTAGCCCATAATCGGTTTTTCTCATCATGAACAATTTCATAAATATAAACTTCTGTGTCGTTCTTTATTGTGCCTATGATTTGTCCATTGGGTGATTTACGTAAGTTTAATAGAGTTCCGGTTGGGTCTGTAACTTTACAAACCGTTTGAGCTTTTGCAGGAAACGAAGTAAGCGTAGTAGCTAGAGCTAAGGTAATGACTATAAGTTGACTTTTCATAACTGCCTACAACTAGTTTAAGTCTAGTTTCTGTGATAAATGTATTTTTTTACATCAGTGATAGCTTGGGAATTTGTATAAGGAAATTGTGAATATGTGTTCGGTCGTTTGCATTATCAATAATTACCTGTGCTAGCCTAAAACTGGTTTACCACAATTCAGAAGATATCAGCAATTGCGATCGCTTGGTATTGGGCGGGAAAATGCAAGGCTTTAACCAGCATACCGAATCATAGCCCATGTCCTTTAATTCCTCAAGCTCCAAACCCGGTAAACTGACGTACATAGGGTTCGTGGAACGCCAAAATAATATCTTGTTTTGGTACTCCCATTTCCAGTAATCGATTGGCAATTCCTTCTTCTGTACCATCATGTTGAATCCATATTTTCCCATCTTTAATATCGAGATGTAGAATACAGCCAAAGTCGCGTTTATTTCCCCGCCAACCAACATAAAGTAATTGATAGTGGTCTTGCTGTTCGTCAAAAATTGTTTGCACCTCATACTCCTCAGCATTTCGTTGCATTGAAGCTCTCTTTTGACGTTCGCTAAGAAGATGTTGAATATACTGTCGATATTTTTCTACAGCCATTGACGAATAACCTCCTTTTGTACATCGTAAATTATTAACCGTAATTGATATTTTGCAACTGCCGATGTAATAAATTTTCGTTGTAACGCAAACGTCTAATATCAATTCAAAATTTAAAAAGCTACCAACGAAAATCAAATAGGAGTCCTATTATTTAACTATACTAAAAATTAATTTAGTTATATTTTTTGACCTTAATTAAGGTGTATCTCAGTCAGAATGAGATTATAAATTGGTATTATTAATAGATATGTTATAGGATAATTTAGTCTGGATAAATACTTTTAAAATACGTTTAATAGCATCTTTTTTAATCAATTTAATCGCTTGAGTCACATCCAACCATCGCCGATATCTTTTACTGGCTTCTGGATAATTATCAATTAACATATCAACTGGTAACAAATACATCTTCACTCGGTAAACTTTGCCTCGTTTCCGATATTTATAAGTACCAAGTTTATTCGCATCCACTTGTCCCAGTACTCCGGCTTCTTCCCATGCTTCTTTAGCGGCTGATGCAGGCGGACTCATACCTTTGACAACCCCGCCTTTAGGGATAACCCAATCTTGTCGATCGCGTGTGGTAATTAACAAGATTTCAATCCTGCCATTTCTCTGTCTGTAAGGAATAACCCCAGACTGATCTAATACTTTGTTTACCTTGCGTCTCATAAGCTAAGTTTATTTTATTGCAGAGTTTTCAGTGTATTTTTACCTTTGACTTGTGATTTTTGAATTGACCCTAAGATAGAGGTTAACAGGCGATCGCTCACAACAAAGTAACTAAGATCACTTTTATTTGTCATCTAACCCTTGGCATCTAGACGAGTTGCTTGCTCTAGAGCCGATTTTTCTCTAGCTCTATGGGCGTAAGGTTGTAATTGAGAGCGATCGCCACCTGTAAGTATACTCAAATTGTCTAGACTCATACCCCGCATCAACATTTCCACACGCCAAGTATGTTGAGCTTGCGAAATTTCTGGTATTTGTCCTTGGGGAGTCAATAATCCTTTAGTCCATGTTTGCCAATTTTCTAAAACCTCCGCTTCCGAGATTGGTTGAGCTGCTGTATTGAGAAACATAGCCAGATCAGCATCTTTCCGACTTTTCAACCATTTAATTAAAGGATTGTTGGTGTAGGAACCATAACGTTTACCCAAAATCCACTGATTTACAGGCACTTGCCGCACAAATCCTGGGGTTGTAATCTGAATAAAGTGACCATCAGTATCATAAATCTGTTGGTTGCGCTGTAAGTTAACTATTTCTGTGAGTGATAAACCCGCAGCAAATAATACATAAGCGATCGCATAATCTTGCACCCCTGATTTTCTGGCTTGACGGAGAATTTCATGGACTAAAACAGCAGGTAAATCGGCTACTTCTGGGGTAATAATACTTCTTTCGATGCGGCTTGTTGCTGATGTTGTAGCGGGTGACATCGCGCCTTGCAGAAATAATTCCACCAAATTTTCCAGAAAATCATCCCGACTTTCCCATAGTTGGTGAAATTCGCTAGTAAATTCGATGACAGCATAACCCAAAATCATCCCATTGAGTAAACTAGCTAATTTTTCTGCGGGTAGATAGGTGCTTAAATCTCCCTGTTGAATCACAGTTGCTAAATATTCAGCCACATAGCGGTTAGCCTCTGTCAATCCTCTTCCCAAAGCACGACGATTGTCTGTAGGAAATTGGTCAGCTTCACCCACCACAGACCTAACTAACTCTGGTATTCTTTCTAAAGCGTGTAAAGTGTCACTTGCATAATCTTTTAATGCTTGATAAACATTACCTGGGGGAGTTGCTCGTCGCACCAAAGACTCGCCTAAGTTTTTAAAAGCTGCCGATTCTTCTAACACAGCCAAAAGTAGCCCATGTTTATTCCCAAAATTGCGAAACAAGGTTACTTCATTCACTGTTGCTCTTTCGGCAATTTGCCGGGTTGTAGTGGCACTCACTCCTTGAGCTGTAAATAACTCCAATGCCGCTTGAATCAAGCGTTGACGAGTTGAGAGGGGTTGAGAGGTCATAAATAAAATGCAAGCGTTACTTGCACATCAGAAATAGAGATGTTAGCATACCAAGTGTAAGTGACACTTGCTTTGGTTTACAATTATTATGACTTCAAAACATCTAACACTCGCCTCTGAGGGGGAGAATTTACTGCGCCTCAGTTGGGTAAATGTAGTATTTTTTGCCACAATTCATATCTTAGCTTTATTGGCTCCTTGGTTTTTTTCCTGGTCTGCTTTGGGTTTGGTGTTATTTTTACACTGGTTATTTGGCAGTATTGGTATTTGTTTGGGGTATCACCGATTACTTAGCCATAAGAGTTTTCAAGTACCCAAATGGTTAGAATATGCGATCGCCATCATCGGCGCTTTAGCTCTTCAAGGAGGGCCTATTTTTTGGGTGGGTGGACACCGCCAGCATCACGCCCATACGGAAGATCCCAACTTAGATCCCTATTCTGCTCAACGCGGTTTTTGGTGGAGTCATATGTTGTGGATTTTCTACCCCCGCCCTGAGTTTTTTGACAATAAAATCTATCAAAAGTCTGCCCCTGATTTAGCTAGACAACCTTTCTATCGTTGGTTAGACCGCTACTTCTTACTATTGCAAATTCCTCTAGGGCTACTACTTTACGCTTGCGGCGGATGGTCTTTTGTGATTTACGGGATGTTTGTCAGAGCAGTATTACTCTGGCATTCCACGTGGTTTGTCAATTCTGCCACACATATGTGGGGTTATCGCACCTTTGCAGCCAATGATAACGCGCGTAATTTGTGGTGGGTTTCTCTCCTCACCTATGGCGAAGGTTGGCACAACAACCATCACACTTACCCCAATGTAGCCAAATCAGGCTTCCAGTGGTGGGAAATTGATGTGACTTGGTGGAGTATTAAAGCTTTGAAAACCTTGGGTTTAGCTAAGAGAGTAGTGAGTAAGTAATTGTCATTGGTCAATAGTCAATAGTCAATAGTCAATGGTCATTGGTCATTGGTCATTGGTCAATGGTCATTAGACATCTCCGAAAATGAATGTAGAGACGTTGCAGTGCAACGTCTCTACAAGGATTTCGGGCAACGCAGAATTAATTTCTGGAGATGTCTATTAGGCAATAGTTCTATACTCAGCACTCAGCACTCAGTACTCCCTCACTCAGCACTCAGCACTCCCTCACTCCCTCACCTTCCCAACTTATTAGGAATACCCTCACAACCGCCAGGGATTGTTTCTCTGGATTTTTCGCCACTCCAGGCGCAGCAGTAGTAACGGTTGGCTTCTGACATACGTTGTACATCGCTGAAATCGGCATTTTCGATGACAGCACCGGTGTGTTCGCCTGTATTGTAATCTGGTGGTTCGCTGCGACTGCGGGGTGAGGCTTTTTCTACGGAACCATAGAATAAGCGCACAGCATTGAGATCAGCACCGTTGATATTTGCATCGTAGAGGATGGTGCGAGAGAGGTTGGCTTTGACTAAATCACAACCACTGAGGTTAGCGCGGACAAGATTGGCTTCACTCAGGTCAGTCCAACGTAAATCTGTTTGGGAAAGGTCTGCACCTGCTAACATCACACCTAAATCTATAACGCGCACACCTTCCAGGCGATCTTCAGCGTAACCGCCCATACCATTGAGAATTGCTCTACCCAAACGGCGATCGCGTTTTAATGGTGTAAGTAACTTAGAACGGGAGAGAAAGCGGAGAATTTTGGCTTTACCACTACCATCAACACTACTAAAGATAGCTGCTGTGCGTCCTTCTGCGATCGCTCTTTCTTGCGGCCAGTCTTCGAGTAATCCTTCTTCATCTAATACTAAGTCAGAAATGCCTTGGAAGTAAGAATCAATTGTCTGTTGCTGAGTGATGATGTTTTGCTGAACAGTCAATAGGTTTTGCTGAATTGTCAAGTCTTTGGATATGACATATTGTCGCCACGCCACATAAACAGCAATGATGGCAATGAGAATCTGACCTAAAGCACCAAACCATTCTGCCAGAGTTCCAGAAGCTTCCCAGTTAATTTTACGTCCCCAGAGAAGTAGGCGATCGCCCACACCACTAAACCGCAAAAAGCCGATGAGTGATACAACCAATCCCACAAAAGCCACAAACAGAGTTCTATCCAAAGGTGAAAACCACTCTTCTATCACATATTGCAGCCAGGGTAACAGCATCACCAACGACAGCAACAATGTCACCAATGTGCCGATAGCACCAATTATCCAGTTATTCAGGAAAATTCCGCTAAAAGTGATGACTATGCCAATTACAGTAATTAGTAATGCCCTCGGCTTAACTATAATTGGAGGTTTCAGGCGTTGCTGAAAATTAGAATGGGCTTGCTTTAAAGCAGATTTGTTTTGCGGTGACTGTAACGACGAAATTGCCGCTAAAGCTTGTTGTGCGGCTAGTGCTTCCGAAGTTAAATGATTATCACCTGTACCACCGTCAAAGTCATCCGGTTGTAAGTCTTGTTCAGGTGTTGGTTCTGGGGTTGGTAGATTAGGAGAATTGGATTCAATTGTCATGTCTTCTATTTTGCCCCAGCAGACCTGGTTATATAAAGGTGGGGAAAAATTAATTTTAGAACATTGGTGACAAGTTAAAGCTGTAAGGCTGTTGTCAAAGGGATTTGAGACAATAAAGAATAAGTTTTCACGATTTGTACTGAGTTTTTATATGCAGGTACATATTCAAATATTCTCAATTTGAAAATCGCGTAAATTTTTTAAAATAAAAATATCATTTTTTTTCACTAAATCTCCCATACAAACTATAGGTAAACGTTCTTGATAAGCTTTGATTGCCAGAATATAATCATGGTCAATAAGTTCAGTTTTAATTTTACGTAATTTATCAAAGACCCTGCCAATAATAGTAATTTCCCCACTGAATTTATCTTCATGAGGAGTAGCAATTTGTGTGACAAAGCCCTGAATTTTTAGCCGAGGGTAATTATTAATAAAATTGCCTAAAACTTCCAGGTGAGAAAGATTTTCTGAAATTGCTATGATGTCGATAACTTCACGGATTCTTGGAAGATAATCACCTAAATTTTTGGTGCTGGGGAGTAATATTTCAAATTCTCCTGCCTCTGCTGCTTGCTTGTGCCAGATTGTAGCATTATCGAGAAATAATCGGTCTTCGTGCCAACCGTGAGATTGTAAATACTCTCTGATTTGTTGTGGTTCTATATCTTTAATAATTTCCGCATCTTGCACTGTAACTTTCATGGTTGTACTCCTTGACAGATACTTTGCATAATTGATTGGAGAGCAGCAACTGTAAATTGATTATCTCTTGACATGGTGACAGTCACAGTCGAGATGTTTTGTGTTTCTGGCATTCCTCGCAAGGATAACCAATAGCCGCCATACCTCAGACAAAGTTCTTTTTCTGATTGTTGCACCCAGTCAGCTAAGTTGTCAGGAATTAAAACTACAATTAAGATTCTAGGAACAACAAAATCAATCATTCGTAAATCATTGTAATTTTTCGGTTTGAGAGGGTAGTGGATAGCTTTATTGTTAAGGATATCTCTTGATGTTGATTTTAGCTGCAATTCCAAACGAGGCGCACGGATGCGTCCCATAATACCTGTGGCAGCTATTCCCCAGTCTACGCTGTCGTCATCTACAGCTGGTTTGTAAAGAGAATAACCTGCAACACTGGTAACAGCTTGGAGATATGCGTTGCTAAATTGTTCTTTCTGTTGGTTGATATCCACTACTAGCTAAGTTTATTATTGATGTAATTTTGAGTTTACATCGCCTTTACTACATTTTTTTGATTCTTTGTCAGGATGTGAAAAGTCAAGAATTTAACTGTTGACTAAGAACTATTGATTCCAACTATGAAAAAACTTTTAATTACTGGTGCTAGTGGTTTTTTAGGATGGCATCTTTGCCAGGAAGCTCAAACAGAATGGGAAGTTTATGGAACTTATTACACTCATCCCTTAGATATTCCTGGGAGCAAATTAGTCAAGGTAAACTTAACTGATTTTACAGAACTCAAGCAAATATTTCGGGAAATTCAACCAGATGCTGTTATTCATACAGCTGCACAATCACAACCTAATTTTTGCCAAACCCATCCAGATGAATCCTACATAATTAATGTCACTGCATCCTGTAATATTGCTGGACTTTGTGCTGATGATGCTATTCCTTATGCTTTTACATCTAGTGAATTAGTATTTAATGGCTTAAATTCTCCTTATCGGGAAAGCGATCGCATCTGTCCTATTAACATTTATGGTGAACAAAAAGTCATGGCGGAAGTAGGTATATTAGAACGCTATCCCCTGACAGCCGTTTGTCGAATGCCATTAATGTTTGGCAATGTCCCACCTACAGCTAAAAGCTTTATTCAACCATTTATTCAAACCTTACAAGCAGGTAAGGAACTAAACTTATTTATAGATGAATTTCGCACCCCTGTCAGTGGCAAAACGGCGGCAAAAGGATTGTTATTAGCATTAACAAAAGTCAATGGCATCATTCATCTCGGTGGCAAAGAACGGATTTCTCGTTATGATTTTGGTCAAATTTTAGCAGAGGTGTTTCAATTACCAGCTACAGGAATTAAGGCTTGTCGTCAACAAGATGTGAAAATGGCAGCACCCAGACCGGCGGATGTTTCTTTAGATAGTTCCCTGGCTTTCGCTTTGGGCTATCAACCTTTATCTATCAAGGAAGAATTAGCAGCCCTATTGATTCCCCACCTTTGAATTTTGGCGTTGCTGAATCAGGTGATGATTTACTCACCTAGAAACACGTTATCAATTAAAGTCGGTGGGCAATACTCAGCAAATCTCAAATGTAGCTGGAATTAATCACTCTACAATGATATTTTTGCCCAAATGTATAGATTTTAATGACGATGATTTGTTATTTAAATCACTTAAATCAATATTAAGCAAACATTAAAAATACTCTAAATCCAGTAAAGATGATGTATCGTTTTAATCATCATTAACAAATTTGCTATCAAAGCGTTAAATGCCAAATCAAATATTTAGGCAGACAATATTGCATCTACTATGTCAGCATTTTTTACAAAGACCTTTTGGAGAATCTAACTGATAGTAGAAGTCAGGAAAAGAATTTGTTTAGAGAATAACTACAAGCAATAATAGGGAATTGGGATAAAACTAATGAAGACTAAAATTATTGCAGTTTTAGCGATCGCAGTATCTGTTACTAGTTTAGTCAGCCCGGTTCGCGCCCAATCACCAGCACCAAACCCCGACACACAAGACTATAAACTGACTGGTGATTCTCTAGAAGGAATCGGTGATAGATCAGCACAGGATGACTTCTCAAAATTCTTTAATGGCAACAACTCAGGAGAAATCTCTAATAACCCCAGAGAAAGCAAAACATCTCCTAGTGAATTGCGATTAAATCAACCCATATCATTGCCAAATAATCAAATTTTATTGCAACCAGGGCAGCCGTCTGTTAATGGCAACGAGGCATTACAATTACAGCTAGATTTGGATAATCAGTAAGAAGCTGTTATAACTGCGCAAAAGTTCAAAGTAGAAGATAATGGGTAATGGGTAGTGGGTAATAGTAGGGTGGGCAGTGCCTACCTTACTACTTGAGTCCAGGCTCATCGTTGTTGCATTACCACTAACAGACGCGATTAATCACATCTATACTAAAACAACTGACAAACTTTCTTGAGTTGCCTAAGACCAATCTAATGGATAATTCTACTGGCAGTTTGCAGTAAAATTAGTCCTTTAGATAGAGGAGGGCAAGGCAGATGACTCGTGTCATTATTGTGCGTCATGGTCAAAGTACCTATAATATCGAACGCCGAATCCAAGGGCGTGCTGATGTATCAACATTGACGGATAAAGGCTATAGTGATGCTAGCAAAGTAGGTAAAGCCCTCAGTAATATTTCATTTAATGCGATTTACAGTAGCCCACTCCAGCGAGCAAGACAGACAGCAGAAATTATTCATCAGGAATTAGCTGGACAGTCTGAGGTACGAATTTCTGATTTGCTGTTGGAAATTGACTTGCCTTTGTGGGAAAAAATGCTCACCTCTGAAGTCAAACAGAAGTTTGCCGAAGATTACCGCATTTGGCATGAACAGCCCCACGAATTACAGATGTTAATTAAAGATGGTGGGGAAACTAGAGAACATTTTCCCGTTTTATCTTTATACGCACAGGCGCGGCAATTTTGGCAAGAAGTTTTAGCTCGCCATACAGGTGAAACTATTCTTATCGTCGGACATAACGGTATTAATCGCGCTTTGATTAGTACAGCTTTAGGAGTTCATCCTAGTCGTTACCATTCCTTACAACAATCTAACTGCTGCATTAGCGTCTTAAATTTTGCTGGGAAATTGGGCGAACCTGTGCAACTAGAATCGATGAATCAAACACAGCACATGGGTGAGACTCTACCCTCTCTACGTCCCGGTCATCATGGAGTCAGGCTGTTGTTGGTGCGTCATGGGGAAACTGAATGGAATCGCCAAACTAGGTTTCAAGGACAAATCGACGTTCCCCTGAACGACAATGGCCGAGAACAGGCGCGCAAAGCCGGGGTATTTCTCCAAGATGTAGCCATTGACTTTGCTGTGAGTAGCTCAATGCTACGTCCTAAAGAGACAGCCGAGATTATCTTGGGTCATCATCCTCAGATTAACTTGGAGTTACAAGACGGTTTGAGAGAAATCAGTCACGGACTTTGGGAAGGAAAACTAGAAGCGGAAATAGAACAAGAATTTCCCACAGAGTTGCACCAGTGGCGCATAGCACCAGCAGAAGTACAAATGCCAGAAGGTGAGAATTTACAGCAGGTATGGGAACGCAGTGTGATAAGTTGGCAAAATATTGTCCAAACGGCGTTAGCAAATCAACGGCAAACCGGACTCATCGTCGCACACGATGCTACAAATAAAACTTTGCTGTGTCATGTCCTGGGTTTAACTCCAGACAATTTCTGGAATTTTCGTCAAGGTAATGGTGCAGTTAGCGTGATTGACTACCCATCTGGATTAAATGGTGTCCCAGTTTTGCAAGCTATGAATATTACTAGTCACTTGAGTGGTGGTGTACTAGATAAAACCGCAGCCGGCGCATTGTAAGGGGAGTGAGGGAGTGAGGGAGTGAGGGAGTGGGGGTGAAGAAGGAATGCTAATGACCAATGACTATTGACTATTGACTATTGACCAATGACCAATGACTAATAACTAATGACAACTGAACTTCTGCAACAAGTAAGGGTAATTGATCCGGTTTCTGGAACTGATGAAATAGCTGATGTGCTAATTGCTGATGGTAAAATCCAAGCGATCGCTTCACAAATTTCTGATATCAGTCCTGATACACAAATTAGAGATTGTCGGGGATTAGTTTTGGGGACTGGATTAGTAGATTTATACAGCCATTCCGGTGAACCAGGGTTTGAAGAACGGGAAACTCTTGTATCTTTCCTGCAAGCTGCTGCGGCTGGTGGTTTTACTAGAGTTAGTATTTTACCCGATACGTCCCCGGCGATTGATAACCCGGCGCTTGTGGCACAGTTGCAGAAGAAGACAAGGGGACAAGGGGACAATTCTTTCTCCCCATCCCCCACTCCCCCCATCTCCCCCTCCCCCCATCTCTACACATGGGGTGCTGTTACCCTAGATGTGGCTGGGAAGCAGATGACGGAGTTGGCTGATTTAGCGGCGGCGAGTGTTGTGGGTTTTACTGATGGCTTACCTTTGGATAATTTGGGACTGGTGCGGCGGGTGTTGGAATATGTGCAGCCATTGTACAAACCAGTAGCATTTTGGCCTTGCGATCGCCAACTGATGTCTAATGGAGTTATGCGGGAAGGGGCGGATGCACTGCGGTTTGGTTTGCCACCTGTACCTGCCAGTGCCGAGACAACAGCGATCGCTTCTCTGTTAGAATTAGTTGCTGCTACTGGTAATAGTCAAGTCCATATTATGCGTGTCTCCACCGCCCGGAGTGTGGAACTCATCGCCGCAGCCAAGGCAAACGGTTTACCTATCACCGCTAGTACTACCTGGATGCACCTGTTATTAGACACCAAAGCTGTAAAGAGTTATGACACTAGCTTGCATTTAGATCCACCATTGGGAAATGCTAGTGATGTCAAAGCATTGCGTGCAGGGGTGCGGAGTGGTGTGATAGATGCGATCGCTATTGATCATGCACCCTACACTTATGAAGAAAAAGTCCAAGCCTTTGCTGAAGCCCCAGCCGGTGCAATTGGTTTTGAGTTAGCATTACCTTTACTGTGGCAACATCTGGTAGAAACTGGCGAATTTACCGCCTTAGAATTGTGGCAAGCTTTGAGTAGTCGCCCAGCCCAATGTTTACAACAAAAAATGCAGGCGATCGCACCACATCAAAGTGTAGAATTAACTTTATTTGCTCCTCAACAAACCTGGAAAGTTGACAGGAAAAATCTCTACACACTTTCTAGTAATACACCTTGGTTCGGACAAGAATTGCTAGGTCGAGTAGTAAAAATTTGGTTATAAGATATGGAGTAGAGGAATTTAGAACTTATCAAGTATAGCGATTTTCATGCTGATGAAGTACACCTGTCTAGTCCAGAAGTCGTAGGGGCGGGTTAAGTGAGATATTGGTGAATAATGTCAGCATATTTGTTAACCCGCCCCTACTGCTTATGAGAAATGCGGGTAGCCTCTGTTAACTAAAAATATGTACCTCACTTAACTGAGAAAAGCTATAAAATATCAGGCTAATTAGCTGGCAATTCCAGAGCAGGAACTTGTAAAAACTCTCGGACTTTTTGCAAGTAAGTTGGCGCATCTTCTAACATGGGAAAATGTCCTGTATTCGGAATCATCACAAACTCTACTTTGTCATTTAAAGCTGCTGCTTGTCGTCCCATTGCCGCAGGAATAATTTGGTCATATTCTCCTGCTATTAGTAGAGTCGATACTTGCAAATTAGCAAATTCTTGAGGCATTAATTCTGCCTGTGCTTTACTCACAGAAGTAAAAATTGTGCCTAATGCAGTATCATAATCAGCATCAAGAAAATCTTGTAAAAAAGCTTGACTTTCAGTTTTGGGGATGGGACGATGTAAAAATCTGGCCATAAACATCTTGTCAACAAATGGTATTTTGCCTAACCATTGGGGACGGAATTTGACTACATAACCACCAAATTTATGAAAAGCGGTGAAAGCTTGCTCATCATATTCAAAAATTCCGCTACAAGTTAAAATTCCTCGTTCGACTCGTTGGGGATAGCTATTAAAAAATAGTGTAGCGACGGAAGCCCCCATCGAGTGAGCGTTAATATAAACACGTTGCAGCTGCAATTTATCCAGCAAAACTGCTAAATCTTCAGCGTATTCTGCTAATTCATAGGTTAACTCTTGAATTGCCTGTAGTTTTTCCGGCGTTGACTCCGACTCAGCAACAGATTCACTGGCTGGGATGACAGTGGGTTTTCCTTGAGAACGGCCAAACCCCCGCAAATCGTAGAGTAGACAATCAAATTTATCTGATAAGGCATTAGCAGTACTTGTCCAGTATCTAGCTGAACCAGCCCAACCGTGAAGGAATACCATCACAGGTTTTGCCACATCAGTGGATGATTGTTTTATCCACTCGTAATAATGTTCAACCCCACGCACATTGATGAAAGGCATTTTTTCTAAGTCAATAGTCAATAGTCAATAGTCAAGAGTCATTAGTTAGTGGTCATTGGTCATTATTTCACTACTCCCTCACTCCCTCACTCAGCACTCCTGTGGAGGCGTATTGCAATACGCCTCTACTCAGCACTCATCACTACTAAGCCGATTCTGGTTTAGGTAATGAAGACGGATGTACTAGCAATTCTGCTGTAGAACGCTTCTCTACCATTTCCCTAGTAACTGTGCAACGTGTGACATCTTTACGGGATGGTAGCTCATACATAACATCTAACATCAGTTCTTCGACGATACCACGTAATGCTCTGGCTCCTGTTTTGCGACGGTAGGCTTCTTGAGCGATCGCTTTGAGCGCATCTTGTTTAAAATCTAATTGGACATTATCCATCTTCAGCAGTTTTTGGTACTGCTTCACTAGGGCGCTGCGGGGCTGAGTCAGAATTGCCATCAAGGCTTCTTCATCTAGAGGATCAACTACAGCTACCATTGGCACACGCCCGATAAATTCGGGAATCATGCCAAATTTGACTAAATCATCTGGTTCTAGATGGCGGAGTACATCTGCTGCTCGTTTTTCTTTCGATTGGTTATCCCCAGGTTGGACAAAACCTATTGACTTTTTACCGCCCCTCTGCTCTACGACTTTTTCTAGCCCGACAAAAGCCCCACCACAAATAAACAGAATGTTGCTGGTATCTATTTGGATGCAGTCTTGGTAGGGATGTTTCCGTCCGCCTTGGGGTGGTACATTGGCGATCGTCCCTTCTAGCATTTTTAATAGAGCTTGCTGGACACCTTCACCGGATACATCTCTAGTAATAGAAGGGTTTTCACTCTTGCGGGCAATTTTATCAATTTCGTCGATATAGATGATACCTCGCTGGGCTTCTTCTACGTCCAAATCAGCCACTTGCAATAATCGTAGTAAGATATTCTCTACATCTTCCCCTACATACCCGGCTTCTGTCAGGGTTGTGGCATCAGCGACAGCAAAGGGGACATCGAGAATTTTCGCTAGGGTTTGAGCTAGGAGAGTTTTGCCGCAACCAGTAGGGCCGATTAACAAAATGTTAGATTTTTGCAGTTCTACCGCATCTTCTGCCCCATTCTTACCATTGCCTTTGGTTTGCAACAGTGCCAACCGCTTATAGTGATTGTAAACTGCTACTGACAAGACTTTTTTGGCTTCATCTTGCCCAATCACGTGTTCATCTAGGTATTTTTTAATCTCTCTGGGCTTGGGAATTTGAGTCAGAGAGAGATTGGCAGAACGGGTGCGGCGTTTCTGAGGTGGTTCTGATTTGGGGGTTGGTTGTGTCGTCGCACCACTAGTATCTAGCAACTCCTCATCTAAGATTTCATTACACAAGTCTACACATTCATCGCAGATGTAGACTCCCGGCCCTGCGATTAATTTCCGCACTTGCTCCTGAGACTTGCCACAGAAAGAACATTTTAAATGGGAGTCGTACTTAGACATACCAGCCTCTTATTTCACGATGGTGACGTTTTCCCCTGCTGTGGGAAGATTTTGTCTGGAGATGACTTGATCGATTAAACCGTAATTTTTTGCCTCTTCTGCCGACATAAAGAAGTCGCGGTCAGTATCTGCTTCAATTCTTTCTAAGGGTTGACCAGTGTGATTTGCTAATAACTGATTCAACTGAGCCTTAATGTAAAGAATTTCCCTCGCTTGGATTTCTATGTCAATAGCTTGACCTTGTGCGCCACCCAGGGGTTGGTGAATCATAATTCGGGAGTCAGGCAGAGACATACGTTTACCTGGAGTTCCAGCAGTTAATAAGAATGCCCCCATGCTAGCTGCCAATCCAAAACATATGGTAACAACATCGGGACGAATCTGCTGCATTGTATCATAGATTGCCATACCTGCGTAGACAGAACCACCAGGGGAGTTGATATACAGTTGGATGTCTTTTTCTGAGTCTTCCGCATCCAGAAACAACAACTGAGCCACAATCGTGTTGGCGACAGCATCATCTACGGGAGTTCCTAAAAAGATGATTCTCTCCCGTAGCAGGCGGGAGTAGATGTCGAAAGCCCTTTCTCCCATTCCCGATTGTTCTACAACCATCGGCACGATGTTGCTGATGCCGTTGAGATGGGAAGACATACCAAACTGACTGATGCTGCTGATGGGGTAATTTGCCGACTGGGATACAAGCATAGGAGAACAATTAGAAATTAGGTGGGACAGAGATTGTGGCAGCTATGACTGCCGGGAAGTGAATAAATGGGATTTTGTATTTACCTGTGTGTTAACCATTATGCCTCATCTATATTCTTGTCGTTTGACCCTGCATCAGGCAAGGGCGATTAGCTACGCCGGGCATCACACCATTGTTAATCTGTCAATTTCCTATGTTACAGACGTTGTTGGCAACGTTTGTCCCGTTGTGAATAACTGAGTATGAGTAATAATTTTTCATACTCATAACTCAGCATTTATAACCCATAAATTTCCGTTTGGGGGATAATTTAAGCGTCTGTTGTTGATTCTGTGACAGTTTCCGAACTTTCTGCCTCAGTCTCTGGTGTAGTTGTCTCTGATTCTTGGCTATTTAATGAGCCTTCAGGTACAAGTTCTACGGTAGAGTTGGCCAGGAGCCAATCGATAATTTTTTCGGTCAAAAGTTCGTTCTCTACCACTGATTGCAATCTATCTGTGTCAATATCCTCATCGGGGTATTGCTCCAGCAGTTCTTGCACCTTAGCTTGGATTTCGCCTGGAGTGACTTCTATCGACTCACGTTTACCCACTTCTTGTAAGGCGAGAGACTTTTTCAGACGCTCAATTGCTTCTGTACGCGATCGCTCACGTAATTGAGGGATAATGTCTTGGGTAAATAATTTCTTCACATCTAAACCCTGTTGGGCTAGTCGCATGGCTGTTTGGGTCAGCATCGAGTCTACTTCTCGCTCAATCAGGGTTTCAGGTAAATCTACCTCTATGTGTTTGAGCAATTCTGCCAGCAATGCTTCTTGCTGATTGCCTTTAGTTTTTTCTGCCGCTTCTTTCTGATAACGCTCTACTAAAGACCCACGCAGTTCTTCTAGGGTATCAAAATCACTCACCTCTTGGGCGAAGTCATCATTTAGTTCCGGCAGTTCTTTTTCTTTGATTTCTTTGAGCGTAATCGTGAAAATCGCTGCTTTGCCAGCTAATGCTTCATTCACGTAGGGATCTGGAAATTGGGCTGGCACTTCTCTGGTTTCCCCAGGATTCATCCCCACCATTCCCGTCACAAAACCAGGAATAAACTTATCTTCCTGTAATTCTACTTGAAAGTCACTAGCCTCACCCCCAGGAATGGGTTCTGGTTCTGCTGCTGGGTCGTCATCCTCAGCTTTAGCAATGACACCTTGAAAATCGACTACAGCCACATCGCCAATTTGCGCTGCACGTCCTTCTACAGGAATTAATGTTGCTAGTTCCTGACGTTCTTTTTCTAAAACTTCCTCAACCCGCGCTGAGTCGTAGGTGATTTCCTCTGCCTTTGCTTGCAACCCTGTGTACTGCACCAGATTAACTTCTGGTTCCACATCCACAGCAGCTGCAAAAGTCAGGGGTTTCCCTGGTTCATAATTACTAATCAAATCATCAAAAGAGGAACGCAGTTTTGGTTGACCAATGGCGGAGATGGATTCTTGTTTAACTGCTTGCTCAATCCCATCTTGAATTAATTCTTCTAAGGCTGCGGCTTTGATGTGAGTTGTGCCTAATCGCTGTACCAATACTTGTCTGGGTACTTTGCCTCTACGAAACCCAGGAATATTCACGGTATTGGCTAAATTTTTAATTACCTTTTCGTAAGTTTTCTGGGTAATTTCTGGTGTAATCTCTATTTCCAGCCCAATTTGACTGGCGGGAAGTTTTTCCTGGGTAACTTTCATGCTTTGTCTCTATTTTTTGGTGTTTGTGACTCCAAGTACATACGAGAGGCGATAGACCGCTTCTGGGCGTTGATGTCTCTTGGTGAGAATGGGAAGTGCCTGTCAGGCAGATTTCCTGGCTTCATTGTAGATATCCAGTTTACTGTCTAAAGTAGAAGGACTGGACACTTTCGCGCTATAACTTTACTGAAGGTGTCAGTATGAATATTTTTCAGACTTTCAGTTTCGAGAACTACCACCGTGATATTCTGGTGTTCACGGCTGAACGATTGATTTTTTCATGTTATGTTGTTGAGCCTAGCTTGAAAATAGGGGTGATGGAGCGAGAAAGTCAAGTATTTTCTACCTTCTAGCCGGAAAATCAGCAATGGTAACTGGGTATTCCAGGAAAAAGCTGTTCATGTCTTTGTTGTGTATTCTAGTTGGCTAACGGGTATCAGGGTGGGAGAAAAAACTTTTTGCTTTGGTTTTTCAGTCAAATAGAACTGGGAAATGACAAAAATAGAGTACACTGCATATTCTTAAGCACATAGCAGAATTGTTGTATAATGTATTTAAATTTTTAATTAAACGGTAAATTTGCCAAAATTGTTATAAGATTTAGCATTAATTTAAATTCTGTAAATAACCGCATCAATAACCGAAAAAATTAATATTACTTGTAGTCAAAAGAATTTCTTCAGTACAACAAAGTTAAATCACTACCATTAGCTAAAACTTATGTGAAGCCAAGAAAATCCAGCAAAAATTCTCATGTCCTCAGCAGATGGCGTAACTGCCAAGCTCAAATTCTGCTAGTTCCTGTCTCATTCCCAGGAAAATTATTAATGCTTGCTTAGTCATTGTTATGCAGTTAGATAGATATGAATAAATTATAAAACTGTAAGATATTTACCAAAAAAACCATGAAAGGAGAAAGCTAGTTTGTCTAATTCTTATCGAGTAGCTATATTGGGAGCAACTGGTGCTGTCGGTACAGAGTTGCTGGAATTGCTGGAGAGCCGGAATTTTCCCATAGCGGATTTAAAGTTATTGGCATCAGCAAAAAGTGTAGGGCGATCGCTACCCTTTAAAGGCGAAAATTTAGTAGTCGAGGCAGTGAGCGATCGCGCTTTAGAAAATATTGATATAGTGTTAGCCAGTGCAGGTGGTTCCACATCGAAAGCTTGGGCAGCCACAGCCGTCGCCAAAGGTGCAGTAGTCATCGATAACTCCAGCGCCTTTCGGATGCAAGCCGACGTACCCCTGATTGTCCCAGAGGTCAACCCCGAAGCCGCAGCCAACCACAAAGGCATCATTGCCAACCCCAACTGCACCACAATTTTGCTGACATTAGCAGTCTGGCCACTACATCAAGTGAAACCAGTACAACGCATTGTTGCAGCCACATACCAATCTGCCAGTGGTGCAGGAGCCAAAGCAATGGCAGAAGTCAAAACCCAAACTAGTGCTATCTTAGAGGGACAGTTGCCAGTAGCCGAGGTTTTACCCTATCCCTTGGCGTTTAACTTATTTCCTCACAACTCCCCATTACATGAATCAGGTTATTGTGAGGAAGAGTTGAAAATGGTCAACGAAACTCGCAAGATTTTTGGTACAGAACAAATCAGAATTACAGCAACTTGTGTACGGGTTCCCGTACTACGCGCTCATTCCGAAGCCATTAATCTAGAATTTGCTGAACCATTCCCAGCACAAGCAGCCAGAGAAATTTTAAGTAACGCCCCTGGAGTAAAATTATTAGAAGATTGGGAAAAAAATTACTTTCCCATGCCCATGGAAGCTAGTGGTCGAGATGAAGTTTTAGTGGGGAGAATTAGACAAGATATTTCTCACCCCTGTGGTTTAGAACTTTGGCTTTGTGGCGACCAAATTCGTAAAGGTGCAGCCCTAAATGCTGTACAAATAGCCGAGTTGTTGGTAGAAAAAAATTTACTCCAACCTGCAAAAGCTTATGTTGCATAAGTAAAGCTTTACTACAAACAAAATTAAACAAGGTCATTAGGAGTAACAAAAGGGTGGGAGATTTCGGCAGAGTTTTAACCGCTATGATTACGCCGTTTAAACAAGACGGTAGCGTCAATTATGGTGTAGCGGCAGAACTAGCAGCACATCTAGCAGACAACGGTACAGATACATTAGTAATTTGCGGAACAACTGGTGAATCACCTACCCTGAGTTGGGATGAAGAATACCAGTTGTTTGTGGAAGTTTTGCAAGCAGTTGCAGGCAAAGCTAAGGTGATAGCAGGATGTGGTTCTAATTCCACCAAAGAAGCGATCGCTGCCACACAAAAAGCAGCTAAAATAGGCGTACATGGTACTTTACAAGTAGTACCTTACTACAACAAACCGCCTCAATCTGGTCTCTACCAGCACTTTCAGGCAATAGCTCAAGCCTGTCCCGAACTGCCGTTATTGTTGTACAACGTTCCTGGACGTACTGGTCAAAATCTCAGTCCAGAGACAGTTGTTAGGTTAGCCGAAATCGACAATATTGTGGGTATCAAAGAAGCAAGTGGCAATCTTGACCAAGGGAGTGAAATCCGCCGCTTGACACCGCAAGAGTTCCAGATTTACGCTGGAGATGATTCTTTAACCCTACCCTTGTTAGCGATTGGGGCCAAAGGAGTAGTTAGCGTCGCTTCCCATCTGGTAGGAAACCAACTACAGCAGATGATTCAAGCTTTTAATGCCGGGCAAGTGACAGTCGCTAGTGACATTCATCTTCGACTCTTCCCCTTGTTTAAAGCTTTATTTCTCACGACAAATCCTATTCCCATTAAACAAGCACTCAAACTTCAAGGTTGGGAAGTGGGTTCTACTCGTTTGCCATTAACTGAAGCTGACACAGAAGTCAGTCAAAAATTAGCGGCAGTACTACAAAAACTCAATTTAATTTAATTAATCATTATTTAAGCCTGTTGCTCACTGCTGTTTGTTAAAAATATTGGGTAATTGCTAGTCTGGTATAAAAAACTAAAAAAGCTGATAAATGATAGAAGTTTTCTTGCACCCTCCTAATCAGTAATTAAGCAAAATTAATCTTAGTCCTATCGCCAACCCTTATGAGTGTATTTATTTTTGTTTAACGTTTAACTAATTAATCAGCATCAGCATCATTGTCACTGCTAAAACTTTGTACACATACCATGAATTATCCAAACTAAAAGCTCTTATTGATTACTCTCAAAATTCCCCATTTAATCAAAATTTGGCTACTTGGAAAAAGCTAGCTAGTGTTGTCATTCATACAAGAAAAAGCATTCTAATTTCCAGTTTTATTAACACTTACACGACAAACAACGATCTCAGGAGAAAATGACTAAAAACTACACTGATTCCACCCTGAAAATTATTCCCTTGGGTGGGCTACATGAAATTGGTAAAAACACCTGTGTTTTTGAATATGATGATGAAATTATCTTATTAGATGCAGGATTGGCTTTTCCCACAGAGGCGATGCACGGAGTCAATATCGTCCTACCAGATATGACCTATCTCCGGGAAAATCGCCACAAAATTAAAGGTATGATTGTCACCCACGGGCATGAAGACCATATCGGCGGGATTGCTTTTCACCTCAAACAATTTGAAATTCCCGTAATTCATGGGCCAAGGCTAGCAATGGCCATGCTAGAGGGTAAACTAGAAGAAGCCGGAGTCCGCGATCGCACAGAGTTAAGAACAGTCCTACCTCGTGATGTCGTCCGCATTGGGAAATCATTCTTTGTAGAATACATCCGCAATACCCACTCCATCGCCGATAGTTTCACCGTCGCCATTCACACACCCTTGGGTGTCGTCATTCATACCGGGGACTTTAAATTCGACCATACCCCCGTCGATGGTGAAAGATTTGACCTGCAACGCCTAGCCGAACACGGTGAAAAAGGTGTACTGTGTCTGTTAAGTGATTCCACTAACTCTGAAGTACCAGGATTTACTCCCTCGGAAGCCTCAGTTTTACCCAACCTTGACCGAGTATTTGGTCAAGCCACTGGCCGACTATTTGTCACCACCTTCGCCTCTAGCGTCCATCGCATCAACATGATTTTGCAACTAGCGAAAAAGCACAATCGTGTAGTCACAGTTGTCGGACGTTCGATGCTGAATTTGATTGCCCATGCGCGCAATCTTGGCTATATCAAATGTGAAGATAATCTGCTGCAACCCTTGCACACAGTCCGCAGTCTGCCTAATGAAAATGTCCTAGTTCTCACCACCGGTTCTCAAGGCGAGACAATGGCAGCCATGACCCGAATTGCTAATCAAGAACACCCCCACATTAAAATTCGGGAAGGCGACACAGTGGTTTTCTCCGCTAACCCCATTCCCGGCAACACAATTGCTGTCGTCAACACCATCGACAAATTGATGCAGCAAGGTGCAAAAGTCGTCTACGGAAGAGAGCAAGGTATCCACGTTTCTGGACATGGCTGTCAAGAAGACCAAAAATTGATGATTGCCTTAACTCGTCCCAAGTTCTTTGTCCCTGTCCACGGTGAACATCGGATGTTGGTGAAACACTCAGAAACAGCCAAAAAAATGGGTGTACCCGCCGAGAATATGGTAATTATTCAGAATGGCGATGTGATAGAATTGACAGAAGACTCGATTAGAGTGGCTACTAAAGTGCCATCAGGGATTGAACTGGTAGATACAACCAGTTCCGGCATGGTGAGTGCTAAAGTCCTGCAAGAACGGCAACGCATGGCAGAAGAAGGAATTGTGACTATTGCTGCTGCCTTAGATTGGCAAGGTAAATTACTTGCTAAACCAGAAATTCACCTGCGGGGTGTGGTGACTAGTGTAGAGCGATCGCTCTTGCAAAATTGGGTCAAACAGCGCATTGAGGAAATTCTCAGCCTCCGTTGGTCAGAATTTGCCACTTCCGAAGGTGAACAGCCAGAAATAGATTGGGGTGGCTTGCAAGGCACATTAGAGCGAGAATTGCAACGCTCCATCCGTAAAGAATTACAATGTCAGCCATCTGTAACTTTGTTGATGCAAACCCCCGATGAGCCACCTGTGAAAGTTGCCGATGGCAGAAGACGGCGGCCTAGAACCACTGCTCAAGTAGCATCCTAAAAAATAGATAATAGGGAACGTTCTCATCGTTAACAACTCAGAGCCTCGACTTCCTTGAAAGTCGAGGCTCTGTTGGTTGGTAAAATATACCTATAAAATTCAGAGTAAACTGTCATGACTACTGAGACTAACCAGGTAAATTCTTCAACCACCGGTGCTGATGCTATTGATGAAGCGATCGCCAAAGGAATCGACTTTGATGGCACTCCCATTCCCACCGCCAAGCTAGAACTGTATACCAAAGTCATGGCACTGGAAGCAAATAGACAGCGTAGTGGTGTATCAAATACTATGCGATCGCGCATCGTCCGCATTGGTGCAAAACACATCCCCCAACCAGAACTTGACACATTATTAGCAGAAGCTGGTTTCGCACCTTTGAAAGAAAAAGAAATTGCCTTTTTCTACGGCGGCAAGTAATTTTGTGCGTAGGCGATCGCCTACGCTTATCATATATAAATAATGCCAAAATCAGCAGATGCTTGTGACCAAGATGGGCGATCGCAAAAAAGCTTTCTTGTAATGCAGATGTTCTCTAATCCAACGTACAAATTTTAACTAATATAATGGGTAGGCAAAATGCCCACCCAACAAGATAGATAATTTATTTCTGGAAAAACTCTTAGTGCCAGGAACTAGTTTTGTTCAACTGGAGTTCCCATGCGTTTTAGCCAGCTATAGTTAGCGGTGATGGCATCTCTAAAGGTTGGGTAAACGCTGTATTTAACACCAAACTCTTCACAAACTTCGGCTAAAATGGGGGCAATTTTGGGGTAATGAATGTGGCAAACTTGAGGGAATAAATGATGCACAACTTGATAGTTAAGTCCGCCTAAATACCAATTGAGGAAGTGATTTCTGGGAGCAAAATCAATAGTTGTTCTGATTTGGGATATTGCCCATTCATCCTCAACTTGTAAAGAATCAGGATCTGGTTCAATAAATTCTACACCTTCCATCACATGAGCCAACATAAAGATGTTGCAAATCAGTACGCCATAAGTCATGTAGGTAATGAGGAAGCCTGCGATCGCTTGTACTGGTGTGTAGCCAACTGCGATGGGTATACCGATAAAAATACTTAGCCAGATTAGCTTACCAGCAAAGAGGGTGAATATATCTAATGCTTTGGGTGTGGGGATGGGATGGTTGTGATATCTCCGCTTAAACATCATGGTTTTGATATCAGAAATAGCCCAATACATTGGCACTACTGCGTAGAGAAAGGAAATAAAGATGTGTTGAAATGAGTGATGGGGTTTATATCCTACGTAAGGAGTCATCCGCACTATGTCATCACCGTGTATTTCTACATCATGTCCCAAGATATTGGTGAAAGTATGGTGTAGAAAATTATGGCGATATCTCCACAGATAGCTAGACACACCAATTACATCGTAGGTTAATCCTAGTGCGCTGTTTACCCACGCTCGACTAGAATAACCACCATGATTTGCATCATGTCCGACGCTAAACCCTACCGCAGCAATACCGCATCCTAGAAAGACACAACCAATTGCTTTAAGCCACATTTCTGGTGGGCCGAACACAACAAAAGTCCAAGCAGAAATCACCCAAGCAAAAATCATTAATGTCTTGAGATACATTGCTGGATTATCTCTAGTACCAATGTTCTGCGACTTAAAATAGGCATCAACTCTTTTATTTAGTTCTTTTCTAAAACCATAGTTTTTAGTAAAAGTTACTCTTGTGGCTTGTGTTTGGATCATAGAAGCTATTCAAGTATCCTGAAAATGTGTGTAGTAAAAGAACATTTTGCAAAGCATATACAATCTGATGTAATTGTTAAAAACATCAGTTTTGTATACCTCAAAAAGTAAACAGTTAAATTCCTAAGATTTATGCAAAAGCATCCAGATGGGATTGTAACTTTTTTATCTTAAAGGGTAAAGGGTACTAATATTAATTTTTTCTGCAAAATTTATTCAGCTAATCAGAAAATATTTGATATTACTCAATCGTTATTTAGTAATGTAATAGTTTTGAAATTTTGTGAAAATTGAGAGTTTTAGATCCCCGGATTTTTAGATAATTCGGGGATCTGGTTGCCGATGAATAACTGGATATCAATTATCTAACAGAATTCAGGAGTCAGTAGTCAGAATGGGCTAAACGCCCCGCTACCGCTAATAGCATGAATTGGAGTCCGATTGGAGGATAATTGGGTTTAAGGCCCTCACTAAATTATTTGGTGGTCTACAATGAGTGGCTCTTCTGAATTCCCACTTATTCATTCTGAATCCTGGATTCTGGCTTCTGAATTCTTCTTCATCGTTTTGCATAGTATTCGTCAAAAGTCTGATAACCAACATCAGTTAGATACAAATGACACTGATCTGTAATTTGCTTCATCAAAGACCAAGAAAAGCGACACTCATCATGAAGATAGGGTGACCAATTTTCCTTGATACTACTGTAGGCTAGACGCAAATTATAAGAAGGAATCGCCGTTGAGAGGTGATGGGGAACGTGGACACTAATATCGTGGCAGAGGAATTCTATCCAACGTGGGTAATCGCAATGGATAGTACCAGATAATTGGGCGATCGCTTCATTCCATTTGTCTGCTTCGGCAAAAGGAACATCTGCGGCTGTGTGGTGAACAATTGTGAAAGTACTCATCCAGAAATGGTACACCAGCCAAGGCATCAGCCAAAATTTGACAACACCCCAAATACCAGTTGTCGCAATTAAAAGTGGAAAAGCGATCGCTGCAAATATTAATACTACAACCACAGATAGCTTCACATCAGCTTGGTCTTTAGTTTTGAAGTTCCGCCAATCAAAATGCACCGCCGCCCAATGTCCAATAGAACCTACCCACCACAGACGTTTACGCATGAACAATTCAAAAGCAGACTGGTAAGTTTTATCCCAGCTAGTAAATACTTCTGGTCTGATGGGATGCCAAGCATTATCCTCATCTAACTTATTAGTGTGCTTGTGATGGTGATTATGTTTAATCCGCCAACTATGAAAAGGGTATATTAAAGGCAGCAAAAATATATGCCCCACCAAATCATTTACCCAACGACGTTTAGCAAATGAACGATGACCGCAATCATGAGCAATCACAAAAAAACCTGTTAAGGCCGTACCTGTAAAAATCCAGGCGATAGGTAAGAGAAACCAAGGAGCGATCGCCAAGCTATAGTAGCCTAATCCTACCATCACAACATTGAGGATCACTTGTGTCCAAGCTTTGCGGCGATTCTGCTGAAAACATTCCTTTGGCAAAGTTTTGATAATATCTTTGAGCTTTAGTTCGGAATTACTAAGCTGATTATTTATTTCCTGAGTTTTGATTATTGATGTAGTCATGAAAACCTGAAGAACAACAAACTCCTCTACCAAGCCACCACAAAAGCAACTTGCTGCAAAGTCTTTAACAATTAACTTTTTGCCTGAGCGCAACTCAAACTTACCTATGACATCTGGAAATAACTTTTACCAGCTATTTTTGAACCAAACAAAGGGGTATTTGGTTGCGAAAAAATTATTAAGTCATTAGTCATTTTTGAGACAAATAACTAATGACACATAATAGACTAATTACTGCCTTTTGTCTGCAAGTTTGATGTTATTTGCTAGACCAAGTACCTGTAACAACTGGATAGTCATCCAAGTCATATCAATTTCCCACCATTCCAACCCGTGACGAGCCGAATATTGAAAAGCATGGTGGTTATTGTGCCAGCCTTCGCCAAATACAAGTACAGCCACCCACCAGCAGTTAGTGGATTTATCACCAGACTCATAGCTACGATAGCCGAATTTGTGGGTAGCACTGTTCACTAACCAAGTGCAGTGGTAAACCCAGACAATGCGGACAAAAATTCCCCACACCACAAAAGACCAACCGCCCAGGTATAACAGCAATACACCCAGAGCAATCTGGATGAAAATGAAATATTTTTGTAAAAACTGATAGACTGGGTCTTCGGCAATATCTTTGGTGAAACGAGGAATATCAGCGTGAGCAGGACATTTATAAATCAGCCAACCAATATGACTCCACCAGAAACCTTTGTTGGAATCGTGGGGATCGGGTTCAGTATCAGAATGTAAATGATGAATGCGATGTGTCCCGACCCACTCAATTGGCCCTCCTTGACAGGCTAGAGTCCCACAAAGTACGAGGAAATACTCTAACCATTTGGGAGTTTGGAAACTGCGGTGGGTGACAAGGCGGTGAAAGCCCAGGGTAATACCCAAACCACCTGTTACCCAGTAAAGCAATAAAGCCACACCAACCGCCGCCCAGCTAGAGTTGCCAGGAACAAAGGCAAAGAGAGCGCCGATGTGTAGACCTGCGAAAAATAGGGTGTTTACCCAATTGATTTGAGGTTTAGTTGAAGTAGCAATTGTCATGCAGTAACCTGTATTGAAATTGTCCAGCCTAATCTGCGTGATTGATCAATCCGCATATTTTATAGTTTTTTGTTTAATGAGGAAGTAATGAACAGCTTGGAACAGCTGCGGCAAGCAGAACAGGCACTGTTAGAGATTTTTTCTGGAATTGACGCTCAGGTCAAGCATAATCTGAAAAAAGTGCTAGAAGCCTTTCGTAATCAACGTGTGGGAGCGCACCACTTTGCAGGTGTGAGTGGCTATGGTCACGATGATTTAGGTCGAGAAACTTTAGACAAAGTTTTTGCCGAAGTTATGGGTGCTGAAGCTGCGGCGGTGCGAGTGCAGTTTGTTTCGGGAACTCACGCGATCGCTTGCGCCCTATTTGGTGTACTTCGTCCCGGAGATGAAATGTTAGCAGTGGTCGGTTCTCCCTACGATACGCTTGAAGAAGTTATTGGTTTGCGGGGTCAAGGTCAAGGCTCCCTTATTGAGTTTGGCATAAAATACCGCCAATTGGAGCTAACTTCTCAAGGAACTATCGATTGGCAAGCTTTAAGTACTAACGTTACTGATAACACTCGTTTAGTGTTAATCCAGCGCTCTTGTGGTTATTCCTGGCGACCTAGCTTGTCAATTGCCGATATTGAAAAAATTGTTCACCTAGTCAAACAGCAAAATCCTCACACCGTTTGCTTTGTCGATAACTGTTACGGTGAATTCATCGAAACCCAAGAACCAACCCACGTTGGTGCTGATTTAATGGCTGGTTCCTTGATTAAAAATCCTGGTGGTACGATTGTCACGGCTGGTGGTTATGTGGCTGGACGAGCTGAATTAGTGGAAGCAGCCGCTTGCCGCCTGACTGCACCGGGTATTGGTAGTTATGGTGGTGCTACTTTTGACCAAAATCGTCTCTTGTTCCAAGGTTTATTTTTATCGCCGCAAATGGTAGGTGAGGCAATGAAGGGAACTTACTTGACTGGTTATGTATTTGACAAACTAGGTTATCCCGTCAATCCCGCGCCCCTTGCTCCTCGTGGCGATGTGATCCAAGCTATTAAACTCGGTTCTGCTGACAAGCTGATTGCCTTCTGTAAAGCCGTACAACAGAATTCTCCTGTGGGTTCTTACCTAGACCCCGTTCCTGATGCTATGCCAGGGTATGAGAGCCAAGTGGTTATGGCTGGGGGGACGTTTATTGAGGGGAGTACTCTGGAATTTTCTGCCGATGGCCCCTTGCGTGAGCCTTATGTAGTTTATTGCCAAGGGGGGACTCATTGGACTCATGTTGCCATAGCTTTGGAGGCAGCGATCGCATCTGTGGGTAGAAATTGATTTAAAACTTTGTGTCTCGATGTCTCTGTGGTAAAAAATTTATCTAACCACAAAGGCACAGAGACACAGAGGAATGTGTCTATTTAATTTCGCTCAATTGCGTCTCTTGTGGTCTTGTACGCTTCAATAAAGGTACGGAATGATTCTTCGGATATATCGTCGGCGATCAATTTCTGAGCTACTTCTTTGAGAATTTTGTCAATTTTTTGTTGTCTTAAATCCTGGCTTTGTACATCATCATTTAACAATTCCACCATTTCTTTAATATATTTAGCAGCTAATTCTCTTTGTTTTTGTTCTATTTTTTGTTGGTCAAATTGTTTTTCACGCTCTAGAGATTCTCTGGTAGTTTTATAAGCTTCATTGAAGGTTCTAAAAGATTCCTGGGATATTCTCTCTTGAATTAGAGCTTTAGCTGCTGCATTAAAGGCTTCATCAAGTAGCTGTTGCCTAAAACCCACTTCGCCTAAACTTTTATTCATCAATTTGATGGCTGATTCGATATATTCGTCAGATTCATTTTTTTTGCTGCTTTCTATCCAGATTTTGATTTGTCGTACCCAAGAAAACATGAGTAGAGCAACTGTCAAAAGCAAAGCTAAATAGTCGGCGTGTTCTTGGATAAACGATGGTTCGCTTTGCTCATAAAAAGCGATCGCTCCTGGATGAATCGGCGGAATACCAGCACTATTTGTAGTGTTAGGCTGACTGATGGTTGCCACTAAAGGTTTAACTTCTGGATGATTAGGTGATACTGCATTAGCAATTTCTCGACGATTTTCAAAGATGATTTGAGTAATTTCTTGAATGATTTCTTTATCTACTTTGTTACTGGCTAATAATAGTCTTGATACTGCGACTGTTGGTAAGTCTTTTTCTGGTATGGGTTGATTACCTCTATATGCGCCTTCCGGAATTTTGGCATTTTCCAGGGCTGGATAGAGAATTTTCATGGCTTCTGCTTGTTGAATTGGCACTAATCTGCCACTGGATTGTTGGACAAGTTTAGAAATACTTCTATTACCTAAAGCCCGGACACGGAATAAAGCATCGGCTTTATTATTAAGAAAATCTTTATCTGCTAACTCATCGTTGTAGCCTTGAACTGGCTTACCGTTATTATCTAAACCTGTAATTTTTAAATCTTTTTCGTTTAAACCAAAATGCCTAGCTACTTGTTTAAAAGACTCATATTGTCCTCCTTTAGCCGGGAGAGCGATCGCTTTACCTTTGAGTTGTACAAATTGCTTAATATTAGAGTCTTTTACTACTAGCTGAAATAAGTCTTTATATAAAACAACTACGCTGCGTTCTGCTACTTTTGACTGTGGATCAGATGATCCTAAATTACGATTGGTGAATGTGTTCATTTCCTCTGTAATCACATCGGCTTGAGCCGTTGCTAAGTCAGCTTTGCCTTGTTCTAACCTCTCTAGGTTTTCTGTTGTTCCACCAGTGGCTATGACTTCAATTTTAATATTTGATTTACGTTCTACAACTTCTTCAATCGCTTTACTGATGATATAGCTTTCCCCTGTTTCGTCTCCAGCTACAAGCTTAAGTTCAGTTCCCGTGAAGCGATGGATCACGTTAGAAGTAACAAATACAAATAAAGTAGCACTCATCAGTCCCAGGGAGAGCAGACCAAACTTAGATAAGGAATCCAAATCGTCAAAAAAACGTAGAGGAATTTTCAACACTGCCATATGTGCAAATTATTTAGCTTAATCAGGTTTTTTACACTCACACATATTAAATATTTAGTAAGTGAAATTTAACTAAAGATTATCAATGAGTTAAGTTTTAAGTAAGCTCGAATTCGCAACTTTGTGTCTTTGTGCCTTTGTGTTAAAAAAAGTAATTCTTTTCACCACAGAGGCACAGAGGCACAAAGAATTAACAGGGCTAGATTAATCTGGCAATTTGTACTGTCCAACGATACGTTTAGCAAACTCTGGCACGTGTGCGGCTAATTTCTCTGGGTGATTGCGTTTGACAAACAAATAATTGCGTGTGAAGTGAGAATCAATGGAAAATCGCGCGTATTCCAAGCCTTTAGGTCCGATTTTATCAATCACTACACCCATAAGTTTTGCAGCCCACATGGGGATAGTCACCCCTTTATCATAGGCGGGGATTCCTTGTTGTACGGCTTCCTGGCGATTTCCTTGCGACATGACAGGTTGAGTGTCTAACTGATCTTGTACTAAGTCCAGCATTTCTTTGCCTGTATCATTTCTGACAACAATCCATTGCCAACCGAAGGGTGCGCCCATGTAACCGACAACTAAATCAGCCAGGGAGTTGACATAATCAAAGCAACTCATGCAGGAAGGGGCAAAGACATCCTTGAGTTGGTTGGTTTTTAAGCCAAAGAAGGGGACTTTTTCAATTGAGCCATCTTCATGCTTGAAGTGGATACGGAAGTCTTGCATGAATTCATAGTGTACAACTGTGTCAGGCGATCGGCTGGTGGTATTTAAGAATTTTTGTAGTCCGGCGCGGTTGACGTTATCTACGCAGGGTGTACCTAAAACGTAGAGTTTTTCTAAACCAAGTTGTTTTTCTACCGCCCTGAGTGCTTGAATTTGACAACCTACACCAATGACGAGTAACCGCTTCATGCCCGATTTTTCTACCTGTTCCAAGATGGAAAGATTAGGGGATAGTGTAGGTTTATTTACTCGTGCTGCTAGTATTTCTTCTGGTGTCCGAGCAATGACAGGCATGGGTTGAAAGCGGTCTTCTTTGGTATTCTGTACACAAACAACGCCTTCAACTAAGCCACGATTCAGCATTTCTATGGCAATACTGCTAACAATCCCTGTCCATTGTGCGCCTGCGATGGGTTGTTGTTTCCGTGCGGCGATCATGTCTTGATGTACACCAAAGTATAGCTCATCGGGGTTATCCAGATTGCGCGATCGCCTATGAGTTTGTTCTTCCAGTGTGTCTATCTGCTGATTAATAAAAGCACAAGCTTCCTTGACATAGTGGATATAGTATGTATCACATAGCCCACACTCACTGCAAAGTTCTTTTGCAGGGCGACGACTGGTAGGCTTGAGGGCTTTAGCTTTTCTATGCTTGTGAGAATCAATAGATGTCATATAAATGTTTGTTTATCAAGGAATGTCTTTTATTACAATACCTTCAGACGTTATGAACTTGACAATCGAGATTGAAAAAGAAGCAGACGGACGCTTTATCGCTGAAGTGATTAATTTCCCCGGTGTGTTGGCTTATGGGGAAACGAGAGAGGAAGCAGTAACGAAAGTTCAAGTATTAGCTTTACGTGTGCTAGCAGATAAGCTTGAGCATGGGGAAGTTACTCCAGAATTATGAAATTTTTCATTACTATGATTTCCACAGCTAGCTGGAAAACTTAGTAGAGCGATCGCCTTTAACCTAGCTATCTTAAAATTAATTATCACTACAAGATGGTATTTTCCAGATGAGCAGAGAATTCAACATCTTAATAGAGCGTGATGCAGATGGTTATTTTGTCGCATCGGTTTCAAGTCTTCCTGGATGTCACACACAAGCTAAGTCTCTAGATGAACTCATTGAGCGCATTACAGAGGCAATAGAGCTTTGTTTGGAATTTGTGTAATTGATTGTAGCGGTAGCTTTACTCAACACCAAGATATACATTGAGTTCCTTAGATCATGTTGGGTTACGCAAAGCCTCCACCCAACCTACTAATACTACTAATACTGATTAATTAGCAAATATCTGCCTTAAATGCTGTTAATCATATCTTATTTGCGAATTTAGCAAAAATACTCGGTTTAATTTGAGTATAATCACTATTTTTGAAATTTAACTATTGAGTTAATCTTATCGCTTTAAAAATTACTTAATAGTCTTGCTTGTATTCTTTTATTCCACTCTGGAGTATGTTTGAAGGTGTTGGCAAGCTGAAGTTATGGGTAATTGGATTCTTAAATCACAGCATTTAATCTTTGAGTGGTGTAGAATATATAATCCTTCAGAAGTATTGACTTTTTAAAGATTGCAATTACTCGTATTGCATATTCCCTCAAAAAGTTATAGATTATTAACTTATAGGGGAAGATCAGTCTTTAAAACGAAATCCTCACTCAGTAAGGATATGAGAAGTCTTAAAGACTTCACACAAACCTTAAACAGTTCCGAAGATATGTTTTTGTTTGGTAAAGCAAACCTCCAAATATGAAAATGGAGTGACAGATAATCTAAAAATATATCTTATTAGACTGTTTTTAGGAATTATTTTGATTGCTGAAGGTAGACTACCAAAAAATAAGTAATCATTATCTAATCAATTGTTCATGTAAAACTTATGAGAAATAACATCTGCAAAAAAGACTGTAGACTGTTATTCCTAATGAATTGTTACTGTTCAAATCTTATCTTAGCTATTTTAAAATAGTGGAGATAATCAAACCAAAGCGCATCTACCAATAATTTACACCCCAATGGAGTCGATCTGGCGATGCAGAAAATAAACGAAATGCTAACAAATGAAAATATAGAAGAATCGGCATGGAAGGCATTAGAAAGTTCAATTTTATATTATAAAGGTCGCCCAGTTGGCACAGTTGCTGCCGTTGATGTATCTGTAGAAGCACTAAATTATGACCAATGTTTTGTCAGGGATTTTGTTTCTTCCGCTTTGATGTTTCTAATTAAAGGTAAAACAGATATTGTCCGCAACTTTCTGGAAGAAACATTAAAACTACAACCCAAAGACAGACAATTAGATGCTTATAAACCCGGACGCGGATTAATCCCAGCTAGCTTTAAAGTCGTTTCTGTCAATGGTGAAGAGTATTTAGAAGCAGATTTTGGTGAACACGCGATCGCCAGAGTTACACCAGTAGATTCTTGTCTGTGGTGGATCATATTGTTGCGTGCTTATGTAGTAGCCACTAAAGATTTTTCCTTAGCTTATCAACCTGAATTCCAAACAGGAATCAAGCTAATTATGGAAATCTGCTTGGCAAATCGCTTTGATATGTACCCAACGCTGTTAGTTCCCGATGGCGCTTGTATGATAGATCGTCGTTTGGGTATTTATGGACATCCACTAGAACTGCAAGTTCTATTTTATTCCGCGTTACGGGCGGCGCGTGAGATGTTAATTTGCCAAGGTAATCAAGATGTTGTCGAAGCAATTGATAATCGCCTACCACTTTTGTGCGCTCATATTCGTCAACATTATTGGATAGATATTAATCGCTTGAATGCCATTTATCGATTCAAAAGTGAAGAGTATGGCAAAACGGCGGTGAATCTTTTTAATATCTATGTAGACTCAATTCCCTATTATGAATTAGATAAATGGTTGCCAAAAAAAGGTGGCTATTTAGCAGGTAATGTGGGACCATCACAATTAGATACGCGATTTTTTGCCCTAGGTAATTTGATGGCGATCGTTTCTGATTTGGCTACAGAAAGTCAGTCACAAGCAATTATGAATCTGATCGAAGATAGATGGGAAGATTTAGTGGGAGATATGCCCATGAAAATTTGTTACCCAGCTTTAGAAGATGATGAATATAGAATTGTTACCGGATGTGACCCCAAAAACATTCCTTGGTCTTATCATAATGCTGGCAGCTGGCCAGTCTTAATGTGGATGTTAGCAGCATCTGCTGTCAAAGCTGGTAAACCTTATCTCGCAGGTAAAGCGATTGAAATTGCCCAAACACGCCTGATGGAAGATGAATGGCCAGAATATTATGATGGTAAAAAAGGGCGACTAATTGGTAAGCAAGCCAGAAAATATCAAACCTGGACAATTGCTGGCTTCTTGTTAGCTAGTGAATTGTTGAAGAATCCCGATCATTTGTCATTAGTTAGCTTTGATAGATTACCACCTGAATTAGTTTCTAGAGCGTGTGAGTTTGAAATTAGCAGTGTAGATGCTTCCATGTCTCTATAAGTTTTTAAGCAAGTTTTAGATCCCCGACTTCTAAAAGAAGTCGGGGATCTTGTCTCTCATGAAGTATTTAGTACAATTTAATATGTTTTCATTGGTATTAAGTAGGCAGGTATAATCGTTGATAAAACGGGTTTTGGCAACGCTCAACCCTGAAACCTCTGATTAATTTTTGTTATTTAATTCAGAGTTGATAGATTTTCCGAATTTTAAATTGCTCATGACAAATCCCCGTCAAATAGCTTTGATAGCCTTAAAAGATGTTCACAAGGGTGCTTATGCTGATGTTGCTTTAGACAGAGTTTTACAAAAAGTTAATCTCTCAGGTGTCGATCGCCGTTTAGTCACAGATTTAGTTTATGGTAGTGTTCGCAGACAGCGTACCCTTGACTCGCTCATTGACCAACTGGCGACAAAAAAATCTCATCAACAACCAAGTGAACTCCGCACCATCTTACATTTGGGTTTATATCAACTACGGTATCAAGAGCGTATCCCGGCTTCGGCGGCGGTAAATACTACTGTAGAATTAGCCAAGGAGAATGGTTTTGCTGGATTGACAGGTTTTGTCAATGGTTTATTGCGTCAGTATATTCGTTTGGCTGAAGCATCACTAGACCCTCTGCAATTACCAGAAAATCCGGTGGAACGGTTGGGAATTTTACACAGTTTCCCTAATTGGATTGTGGAGGTATGGTTAGAACAGTTGGGTTTGGGGGAAACGGAAAAACTGTGTGAGTGGATGAACCAAACACCGACTATCGACTTGAGAATCAATCCTCTGCGGACTTCTATAGAAGAGGTGGAAACAGCTTTACAGGCGGAGGGGATTTTAGCTAGGCGAATTCCTCACCTACCCCAAGCTTTACGATTAATTGGCAATACTGGCGCAATTCAAAATCTTCCCGGTTTTAGTCAAGGTTGGTGGGTTGTGCAAGATGCTAGCGCTCAGTTAGTCAGTCATTTGCTTGACCCCCAACCCGGTGAGGTGATAATTGATGCTTGTGCTGCGCCTGGGGGAAAAACAACACATATTGCTGAGTTAATCAAAGATCAGGGTAAAGTTTGGGCTAGCGATCGCACTCCCTCCCGTTTGCGTAAACTGAAAGAAAATGCCCAACGTTTAAATTTACACTCAATTCAAATTTGCACAGGCGACAGCCGCAATTTACCACAGTTTAATCATACTGCTGACCGTGTTTTACTAGATGCCCCGTGTTCTGGGTTAGGCACTCTGCACCGTCATGCAGATGCACGCTGGCGACAAACACCAGCATCAGTCCAGCAACTATCGGTATTACAACAGGAACTCTTAGCACATACATCAAAATTTGTCAAAGATGGTGGGGTTCTAGTTTATGCCACTTGTACCCTGCACTCAGCAGAAAATGAAGATATCGTGACAGAATTTTTATCTCAGCATTCTGACTGGCAAATTGAGCCGCCTGGGACAGATTCACCCTATTTTACTTATACTACGCCCCAGGGTTGGCTTAAGGTCTGGCCTCAGAATCAGGACATGGATGGCTTTTTTATGGTGCGCTTAAGAAAAACCAATGATTCCGGGTGATTACGATCAGGGATAGTACGATTTGATGAGACAGAAGTCAGAATCCAGAATCCATGATGACTCTATCTGACAGGCATAGGATTGTTCACAGAGTTCTTGTTGATTGTCTTACGCCATTTGTCGGTGAGGTGTTTACTGCTGGTTCATCCGTCAGCTTGATAGTATTCACTCTGACTTCTGAATTGTCATTTAAGGAAGCCTGAATCTCTCAGAGGAGGCAGCAATGGTCACCGATTCAAATGTGAAAAACTTAGTTAAAATCCTGATAGGAGCCGCTTGGATTGATGGCAGAATCCAACCTGAAGAACGGCAATATCTGCGCGAGATAGCTCAAGCTAAAGGTTTGGCTACTGATCCAGAGATTAAGCCTTGGCTGTACGAGTTAGTAGCCGTACAACCTAACGAATGCTACGCATGGTTAAAAGAGTATCTAGGCGATCGCCCTAGTTTAGCAGACTGTGAAAGTCTTATTGAAGCCATTAGTGGCTTAATCTACAGTGATGGTGAAGTAGCGATCGAAGAAGCTAAACTCCTGACAGAATTACAGGACATAGCCAAGCCAAATGAAAATAACCAAGCGGCTCACACTACACTGCTTAAACAAATTCAACAACTCTATCGGCGTTGGGTAGAAGTTCAAAACTAAAATTATAGTCAAAAGTCCATAGTCCACAGTCTAGATAAATGACTAATGACCAATGACTAATGACTAATGACTATTTTATGACTTCGGTTCACCCAGACCCGGAGTTTCTTCTTTTTCTACTTTGGGTATAAAATCTGGACGCTCTTTACTTTCCCAACCAGCAGGACGTTTAGAGTTGTACCAAGCAATCGAACCAATGGTTACAGCCGCAACGAAACCAACTACATAAACCAATGTAAAAGCTGTGGGAAAATGATTCCCTCCTGTTGCTACTGCATCTGCTGCCTGCATCAATATAAGCATGAGTATATCTTCCTAAATTTACGCAACACTTCTTAAAACAGTATAAAAAAAGTGTATCATCTACATCCACCCCTAGTTTGAACATTTAGTATGACGGAGGAAATAGTTATTAGGCAATAGGCAATAGGCAATAGGCAATAGGCAATAGGCAATAGGCAATAGGCAATAGGCAATAGGCAATAGGCAATAGGCAATAGGCAATAGGCAATAGGCAATAGGCAAGAGTCATTGGTCAGAACTCAGTACTCCCTCACTCCCTTACTCAGCACTCTCTCACTCATGATACATATAAATTATGTAGAGACGTTGCATTGCAACGTCTCTACTGTTTTTCACATCAGATTATTCGACTGATTTGTTAGTGGTCTGACATTAGAAAAGTAGGTTGGGTTGAGCGACAGCGAAACCCAACAAAGTCTTGATACCGTTGGGTTTCATTCTTCAACCCAACCTACACCAGTTGTAGTTTTTAGCCTTAACTGACATTAGATAAAATCGGCAGACGTGATATTGCTGGACTGGGTATTTTGTAAAATTGCTAACAACTGAGTATTGCTGCCGTTTTGCAAACTAATCAGGGTATTATTGAGGTTAGTACCTGTGCCTTGAGCAATTGTCAGTTGTCCAAAAGATAGACCGGATAAGCTCAAGAAGTCTATGCCGTCAGTAAAATCACTAATAGTACTAGTGCCTGGATTCGAGAGGATAAAGCGATCGCTACCACTACCACCTGTTAAGCTATTACTACCAGCACCACCATTAAGAGTATCGTCTCCACTACCACCTACCAATCTGTCGTTACCGTCTCCACCGAGTAAAGTATCATTACCATTACCGCCGGAAACATCATCAAAACCTACTCCGCCGTTGAAGGTGTCATTACCTCCGCCCAAGTCAACTACGGAGTTGGCGTAGCTACCCTGGAAAGTGATGACATCATTACCATCACGAGGGTCGTTGCTTGCAGGTTCATCGCCCTTGAGATTGATAAAGAAGCGTGAATTATTTATGGTGACAGTAATTGTGTCATCACCGTAACCACCAGTAATTTTGCCATCAGAACGGGGTGCGTCATTGGGATTGGTGTTATTATCCCAAGTGGCAGCAAAAGTGACAGTGATGATGTCATTGCCAGATCCACCATGAGCGCCCAGGATGCCATCTGGGTCGATAATAGTATCATCACCATCACCACCAAATAGGCGATCGTTAATACCTGTACCACCGTTAATGGTATCGTTACCACTACCACCAGCAACGAAGTCATCCCCAGCTAAAGCATTAATCAATTCATTGCGGCTAGTCCCGACTAAATTATCAGCGTTAGCTGTACCGTTAATGATAATGGGCAGGTAAAAGCGACTAACTGAGGGATCATGGTCACTCACTTGGTCAGAAAATTCGGCGTTGACGTGGACAACATCAAATTCAGCTTTGGTGCTGAGATTATTGCTGACTAGGATATGGTCTAGTACTTGAGCATTACCTTGGAAGTTGTAAGTATAGCGCTCACTGGCTGGGAGAGTATTAATTAAGTTATTTAACCCACCACTTTCCAGAACTGCTAAAGGTGCGGAAAATTGAAAATCATTAAAATCTCCAGCCACAACTACATTAGCATTGGGGTCTATGGTGAGAATTTCTGCCACAAAATTCTTCACTTCCTCGGCTTGTTGTAAGCGTTGCACTTCTGAGGAGAGGGTAGGCGGTTGGAAGCGTCCAAATAAGGGTTGGTCGCCACCTTTAGAGTTAAAGTGATTGCCGATGACAAATACGCGATTACCGTTAAAGAGGAATTCACCAACTAAGGGTTTACGGCTACTAGTAAAAGCATCTCCATTAGACAAGTCGGTGTCAACAATCCGCCCAGGACTAGAGGAAAGTTGAGGAGAACCATTAACATTGGTAACGGTGGTATCAACAGTCGTACCACCACCAGCAACATCTACGAAACTGACACGGTTAGGGTTAAACAAGAAACCAACCCGGATGTTACCCCCTGGTTCACCACCATCTTGATTATTTTGGGGATTAATTTGGCGATATTCGTAGGTAGGCCCTCCAGCCGCCGCAATGGTAGCAATTAAAGTCTCGAATGTGACATTGGCATCAACTACACCGTTATTGGTTGGGCCATTGTTGTCTTGAATTTCTTCTAAAGAGATAATATCAGGCGATCGCAGATTATTGACAATCCGGTCAGCCAAGGCGCTAAATTTGGCACTACCATCATTAGGGTCAAGGTTTTCGACGTTGAAGGTGGCAACTGTCAGCTTGTCTGCATCTGTGCTGGTTAAGTTGGTAACTTCTTTTTGCAGGGTACTAGGAGTAGCAACTGTGGTGGGTGAGGTTGCTAGGACTTCATAGTTATCAAAGCTATAGCTAATGACTCCAGTGACGTTGTTTAATTGAGCGCCGACATCAACTGAAGGTGAAGGTGAGCCGGGGGTCAGAGTATCATCAATTTGGATACGTTCTGGGTTAAAGTCGTCTGGATTAATCAAGATACTACCTCTGGCATTAAGCCCTGTAGCACCTGTACCGCTATTACTTAAGACCCAAATTTCCCCGAAATTATTAGTTGGACTCACTGCAACAGGATTGGGAATCTCGACTAAAGTCCCCTCTAAACTTTCGTAAAAATCAATTCCCTCCACGGCTGGGTCGAAATCACCGCCAGTTTCCACATTACTAGTGGTGGTAAAGTCGTTGTTGATGATTTGAGTGGGGGGAGTGCGGCCTCCTGCACCAATAATTGTAGGGGTGATGGTTCCTAGAGAAGCGATCGCACTCACTGCACCACCGCCAATGGTAGTATTAATTTGAGTTATGGTCAGATTCTCGTTGTCATTTCCTGGACGAAATTCATCAACTCTGCCTGTCACCTGTACAGATTGACCAACTGTGGGATTGGCAATACTAGAGTTGCCCAGAAATACAAAAATACCTTCTGAGGTGGCATCATTATTATCTGGGTTGGGGTCTTGTAAGTAAAAACCACGACTACTGCCTGTAGCAAGTATGGCTGTGACTATGCCAGCGACATTGGTGACTGTTTGCCCAACTAACGGCGAAATGTGACTAGCACCTTGGATATCATGAATTCGCACTACAGGTACAGGTGCGGTATCGTTATCAGTAATTGTGACGGTGGCTGTATTGCCACTACCCAAATCATAATTACTGCCATCGATTAAATTTAAGGTGACAGTTTCATTCCCTTCCACTAAGGTATCATCAACTGGTGTGACAGTAATATCGACAAAAGATTGATTTGCCAGTATGACAGCAGTTCCCGTCAAACTGGGTGTGTAATCTGTATTATCTGCTTGTCCTGCACCAGTAGCGATCGCATAATTAACAGTTAAATCTGTAGTAGTATCACCAGTCCGACTAATTCTCAATATTCCCGGATTATTGTCAGTTTCTGAAGCTTCAGCATCAATTGCTTGAATTGTCACTGTCGGTGTGGGATTTCCCCCAGATGCAAAACTAGCAGTTACGGAAAGGTCATCAATTCCTAAACCGTGGTCATTATTAGCATCGTTCATGTCACTCCAGCGTAGCCAAATTTCTTGACCAGGAGCAATATTTAGCCCACTCACAGTGGAAGATAACACAGTCCGGTTAGCGGCTAAATTCCCATCCAAGGCGCTAGGACTAATAGTGTTAAAAATTGGGCTAGTAAAATCCAGATTATCGAAATCATTCCAATTTCCGCTAGTTAGGCTAGTAGCACCAACTTGATAACCAAAATCTAGTTTTTGCTCCTCACTGGGGGTTGTAGAGTTACTAACACCACCAGTCCGCCACTGCTCACCGATGTAACTAATATCCAGAGATGTAACTGTATTAGCAGTGTTGTTAACGAAGCGCACACCCCAAAGAATTGTTCCTGTACCATTAGAAGCAACTCCACCTAATGCTCTGTCTGTTGCAGAAGTACTACCAAAACTGTACAATGCACCTGCATTATTAGAACCAGTACCAGCATTGTATGTAACTCTGCTGGAATACCATCCTGTAATCGTGCTGTCATCAGTCCAGGTATTTCCAGTACCAGTGTTAGCTAATGTATCAAAATTTTGGCTGTAAGGATTGCCCAGATTAACTGCTGGCATATTCAACCTCTATAAATATTAGCAAATACCAGCATTCATACGAGGTTTGGACTATGCCTAGATAAAGGTTGAGTAATGTTAAGTTTAAGGCTGTTTTTAAATTTAAATACTTCCTGCTCTATGCTCAATCCCCAGTCTAATATAAAGAAGTGTGAATCAAGCGATCGCTCACAAGCATGGACTGGAAAGAAATTAGAGGTAACTGGGTACTAATTCCCCCAAATCCTATTGGGGTCATTCATTTTTTGGGGGGTGCATTTGTTGCCACTGCACCCCATCTAACCTATCGTTGGTTGCTAGAACAACTGGCAAATAAAGGATATGCGATTATTGCCACACCATTCGTCAATACTCTCGATCATATTGCGATCGCTGATTCTGTACTCCTAAATTTTGAACGTACCCTAGAGCGATTACACGACTCTGGCACATTACGTAAGCTGTATCTACCTACTTATGGAATTGGACATAGCATGGGGTGTAAACTCCACCTGCTTATCGGTAGTCTCTTTTCTGTGGAACGCGCCGGAAATATCTTAATCTCTTTCAACAATTATGCTGCCAAGGATGCCATACCCTTGGTGGAACAGTTCAACAATACCTTAGCGATTGAGTTTACCCCTTCCCCCACAGAAACCAACAAACTAGTAAAGGAAAAATATGATGTCCGGCGCAACCTATTAATCAAATTTAATAACGATAACCTCGACCAATCAGCAGCTTTAACCAAAATCTTACAAGCACGCTTTCCGGACATGGTGACAACTCAAACCTTGCCGGGAACCCACACCACACCATTGGGACAAGATGTCAAGTGGCAACCCGGAACTTCATTCACTCCCTTTGATGCGCTAGGACAATGGTTTAAGCAAGAAGTCTACCGTGACTTAAATCAGCTAAACCGTTCTCTGCTGTTGTGGTTGAATCCCCTTGCACCACCATAGTATAGGTATTTTGTTTAGTTTTTGAACTGATGGGCGTGGGTGGGGAGTGGGCAAGAAGAAGTCTTATATGCAATTTTGGAGAAAATTTGCTGTAATCGATAAATAATTAGAAAATATTGAGTATTATTGCTTTGAAGGTAATACTTAAACATTATTATTACTTATCATATTTTAATAATTATTTTTAATAACTAATTACGCATTAGTTTTTTGCTAAATTTTTTATGTTTCAAATACTAGTAATCGATGATGATTTATCAATCCAAACACTACTAAAAAGAATTCTGCAAAAACAGGGGTATCAAGTAGTTGCTGCTAGTAATGGTGAAGAGGGAATAACCCAGGCGATCGCTTGCAGTCCAGCACTGATCATTTGTGACTGGATTATGCCAGGATTAAATGGGTTAGAAGTCTGTCATCGCATCAAGACAGATGCCAATTTATCTACCACATTCTTTATTTTATTAACATCTTTAGATTCCGTTGCCGATCGCGTCAAAGGCTTAGATGCTGGTGCTGATGATTTTATCACCAAACCCATTGAGCAAAACGAACTGCAAGCCAGAGTCCGAGCCGGGTTGAGACTGCATCAAGTAAGTAAAGATTTACAAACCCAAAAGCTGCTGTTAGAAGAAGAACTCGCCGAAGCAGCAGAATATGTGCGATCGCTTTTACCTCTACCCATCACAGAACCCATCAGTATCAATTCTCGCTTCATTCCTTCTCGTCAACTCGGCGGTGATTGTTTCGATTATTACTGGCTAGATGACGATTCTTTAGCTATCTACTTGCTAGATACTGCTGGACATGGACTCAAAGCCGCCTTACCTTCGATTTCCGTGCTTAATTTGCTGCGTTCTCGTGCGCTCAAAGGTTTAAATTACTACCAACCCAGTGATGTATTAAGAAGTTTAAATGAAACATTTCAAATGAACTATCAAAATGACAAATACTTCACTATTTGGTACGGTGTTTATAACTGTGTTAGTCGGCAGTTGACTTACTCTAGCGCTGGTCATCCACCAGCAATCTTGATCTCTGGAACATCCCCAACTAGTACAGAAGTTCAACTTTTAAGGACACCTGGAATGCCAGTTGGTATGTTTCCAGAAGCGCAATATGTTGATGCCTATTGTGAGGTAGAAAGATTGAGTAGTCTGTATATCTTTAGTGATGGGGCTTATGAAATCACTAAATCAGACGGCAAACTTTGGAGTTTAGATGCTTTTATTCAGATACTTGCTAGCGTACACAATAGTATTGATTACCAACTTGATCATGTATTGAATTTTCTCACAGCCTTGAACTATAAAGATATCTTTGAAGATGATTTATCAATCCTACAAGTTAAGTTTGATTAATTTTTAGAGAGGATGACTTGATTAAATTCATCTTGACTTTTAAATATTTCAAACACCTTATCCATCCCCGTCAATTCAAATAATATTCGTACCTGTTCATTAATTGAACACAAAAATAACTTTGTTCCTGCGGCTCTTAATGTTTTAAATGCTAATACCAAAGCGCCCAACGCCGAACTATCCATAAAAGTTACATCTTGACAGTCTACTAAAACAATATTTACCCCACTATTGAGCAGATGTGTAATTTTCTCTCGCAAATCTTGTGAGTTAGTTGTGTTGATGATGCCACTGAGTTTAATAACTTGTACTTGCTGATTCATAGTGTTTTTCACCAAAGTGTTGTAATAGAATGTACTAAATTTGCTAATATTATATAGCAAGGTGGATATTTTAGTAATAATACCCAGTTAAAATAGGTAGTATGATTTGAGATTACAGGAATATCTTCACTCTCAAGACTTGCTATCTCAAACATACAATCGAGAATTTTGATAACTAGTTAGTAAAAAACTGGTATTTCATAGTATCTAAGAAAATAGTAATCATCAGGTAAGGTCTATGAACATAACTTAATTCCTCAAGATAATTTTGTATCTCTCATACCAAAAATCTAGATTTTTGGTAAATTAATTAGAGATTAGTTTGCATCTAATCTATTGCGACAAAAAAGTATTGCAGAAAACTTTTTTCATGTATAAAGCTCGTTTTTCATGAGGAACCTTTACCCTTGGCGTAGAGGAATAGTAATCACAAATTTACTACCACTTCCTAACTGTGAAATACATTCCAATGTTCCACCATGTCTTTCAGAAATAATTTGGTAGCTAATAGATAGTCCCATCCCCGTACCTTTACCAATTGCTTTAGTAGTAAAAAAAGGATCAAACAGTCGTTGCTTAACTGCTTCTGTCATCCCTGCACCATTATCAGCAATACATATAGATAGGTGATGGGGCGGGATTTTTTGAGTCTGAATATAAATTTGTGGTTGAGTCAATAGTTCTGATTTTTTTCCAATTGACTCTTCTAGAGTATCGATCGCATTTGCCAAGATGTTCATAAAGACTTGGTTAAGTTGTCCAGGATAACATTCTACTAAAGGTAAATCGTCATATTCCTTGATTACCTGAATCTCACAGCGATGAGATGTAGCCTTCAGCCGATGTTCCAAAATCATTAAAGTACTATCAATGCCCTCATGAATATTTACCTCTTTCATCTCTGCTTCATCCATGCGAGAAAAAGTACGTAGGGATATGACGATTTCTCGAATCCGTTGCGCGCCAATTTTCATTGAGTTAAGTAGCTGTGGCAAGTCTTGGATGAGAAATTCTATGTCGATATCTTGTGCTAATTCTTCTATTGTTGCTACAGGATGAGGATAGGCTTGTTGATATGTTTGTACTATAAATAATAAGTCTTGAATGTATTCATCAGCATGGGTCAAATTACCATAAATAAAATTAACAGGATTGTTGATTTCGTGAGCAACACCAGCTACCAATTGCCCCAAACTAGACATTTTTTCGCTTTGTATTAGCTGCATCTGAGTTCGCTGGAGTTCCTTGAGAGTGGTTTCTAATGCTTTTTTTTGGCGGTTTAACTGAATTTCTGTCTGTTTGCGATCGCTAATTTCTAATGTAGTTCCGACCAACCGATAAATTTTCTCCTCACTATCCTTGAGTGGATTAATTGTAGTTAACCACCAAGTTTCTTGATTATTCATCATCAAGCATTCTTCATAAGTAATAGGAGCATCAGCCTCTAAACATCTTCTGTACTTCTGAGAAAATAATGCACCTTCAATTTCACCATAGACATCTTCTGGTGTTGCACCAATTACTCTGGCATTACTAATACCTGTAGCGCGTTCCGTAGCCTGATTCCAACCCGTAAAGCAAAAATTACCATCTTTGAGAACATCGACTACAAATATAGCGTGTTCAGATCCATCAAAGACACCACGGAGAAACTGCTCTTGCGATCGCAATTGGGCTTCTACTTTTTTTCGCTCAGTAATTTCTGCTTGCAGTGTATCATTGCTTCGAGCTAGTTCTTCAGTACTTTGTTTCACTTGTGTTTCTAATTCTGCACAAGCTTGTTGCAGCCATGTTGCTGTATGACTATCAGCTAAATTTAGTAACTGGAGCAAAAAAGCGACATAAAAATTCTTTTGTTGGTGTCTATCTGGACAATTACTAGTGAGTTCCTGCATTTTGCTCAGAGACTCATTGATTTGGTTGTCCTGTTGCATTTTTGAAGTCATGTGATTGGGCATTTAAGCGGCTGATTACCAACTATCTCCGAAGCCAAAGCTTCGTTTTAGTATTCCCAAAATTAGTCAATAGTCAATAGTCAATGGTCATTAGTCAATGGTCATTGGTCAATAGTCATTAGTCAATGGTCAATAGTCATTAGTCAATGGTCATTGGTCACTACTCAGTACTCCCTCATACCAATTCACTAAAAATCTGATACAGATCCGAACACGGAAACTCTTGTAAAACCAGGCTTTCTTAATTTTGAATTTTGAATTTTGTTAGCGCAGCGTTAGCGACGCAGGAGCGTCGCGTCATTTTGAATTGGTATTACCTGAGCGCGATAAAGTAGCTTTTCACCTTGAAGGTAGCCAGTGTAGCGTATTTTGACAGTTTCACCGGGTTGTGCAGTTCCGTCCATTAATTGATGCAGTTGGGGATTATATGGTAATTCAGATCCTACTGGGGCGATCGCTTCTATTCCCCATGCTTGGCATAATTTTTCTAGAGATTTCTGCACTAGAGGCACGATCTTAACTGCTGGTAGTTGGGGATTTTCTTGAGCTTTCTGGGCAACTGTCGGCCACTGTAACAATAAAGATTCCAGCAGCTGTAAACTCGCCTGCTGGAATTCTTGCTGTAATATTTCTCGCTGTTGTTCTAGTTGTAGCTGTAAGCGATCGTACTCTTTTTTTAAATCCACAATTTCTTCAGGTGTCTGCTGTGGAGTGTGGGGTGTGGAGAGTATTAAAAAAGTATCTAATAATTCATTTAAGGGTATCTGTAGTACTTGCGCCAGCTTTAGCAGTACATCCAATCGCATCTGCTCTAGTTTGCCTTGGCGCAACCGCAGTATTTGACGTTCAGAAACACCAGCAGTTCGACTCAGTGCTTTGAAACTAGTAATACCTACCTGCTGCATTAAATTTTGCAACTTTTGCGTGGAATCGGACATTGGGAACAGGTGACAGGGAATAGGGGATTGGGGATTGGGGATTGGGGATTGGGGATTGGGTGGAGAAAATAGTTATTCTTTCTCTCCATACCCAGTACTTAACCACTAGAAGAGTTGAAACCCAGATTGACCATACTTATTTATACACCGTAGCCCAGTACCCAGTACCCAATCCCCAGTACCCAGTACCTATTCTTCCAGCAAACTTCTCAACATCCAAGCGGTTTTTTCATGTACTTGCATCCGTTGAGTTAGTAAATCGGCAGTGGGTTCGTCGTTTACTTCATCAACGATGGGAAAAATAGAGCGTGCTGTTCTAACTACGGCTTCTTGTCCTTCCACGAGCAGGTTTATCATGTCTTTGGCTTTGGGAACGCCGGCGGTTTCGGGAATCGAACTCAGTTTGGCATATTCGCTATAAGTTCCTGGTGCTGGATAACCCAGCGCTCTGATTCTTTCCGCAATTAAGTCCACTGCTAAGGCTAATTCTGTATACTGGGTTTCAAACATCAGGTGCAGCGTTTGAAACATCGGCCCAGTGACGTTCCAATGAAAATTATGCGTTTTCAAATAAAGTGTGTAGGTGTCAGCCAACAAACGAGACAATCCTTCGGCAATTTTAGCTCTACTAGCTTCATCAATGCCGATATTGACATTCTTAATTGTTCCTTGAGATGCCATAAATTTCTCCTAACTGAGTAATTATTATTAATTGGGCATGAGGGATGAGGGGACAAGGAGACAAGGAGACAAGGAGAAAATTACTTAATTACTCTTTCACCCCATCTCCCCCTCTCCCCATCCCCCTATCTCTCATCTCCCATTCCCTATTCTCTACGCTAAGTGCATCTGCAAAACACTACGCGGAGCTTTGCGAACTCTGGCTAAAATAGTTTCTTTACCTAAACGTTGGCAGGCTTCATACCGATGACAACCAGAAAAGCCATAATATTGTCCATCTACCTCTAAGACATCTATGGGTTCTTGCTGTCCAATTGCGGCGATTGATTCCATCAGGGCTTGCACTTTATTGGGATCGTTACCACGGGGTAATGGCCGCCGAATTTGATTTAAGGGAATTTCTTGTACTCTAACCATGAGGAGTAATGCCTAACTAGTTTTGTTTCTTCTCTTTAAATAAATCATACTCATTATGACTTCGTTTTGCAAGTAATTTTAGAGCAAAACCAGGAAGGGTATTATTGGAGCGCTCATGCGACAAAACCACCAAGCTTTTAAGCAATTGCCACCAGCCAAGTCTCACAACACAGAGGGAAAAAATCACAGAACCATGAAGCGTTCGTTCTGGCGTTTTTCCTATACGGTACTGACAACATTTTGTTTACTGGGATTGACAGGCGCATCAGCGACTGAAGATAAAATCAAGGATTTAGAACTGAAAATTGGCATTGTGCAGCGATTTGGCGCGCAACCTACAGCCAAACTGCAATTAGAGCCGACGACGGGCGATCGCCTGAAACTAAAATTGATACAAGGCGCAAAACAGCAAATCCTCGTCACACAAAGCCCCGTCAAGCTGGAAACAGTGATGCAAGCTTTACCCAAGCCAGCAATTGAGGAAGTGGTAGTTTTAGGTACATATCGCACCTACGAAACTGCGGAAGACAGCGCCGAAAAATGGCGATCGCAGGGAATAGAGGTAGAAATAGCTCAACCAGAACGCTGGCAAGTTTGGGCAAAACGAGATGTGTATAGTACCCCGTTACTGCGCCGCTTGTTGTTCCAGAGTTTACAAACCAAGGGTGATAAATTGGCATACATTGATACCAAAGTTTTACCCAAAGTACCGCGAGTCAGTTGGGTAGTCAATGGGCAACGATATACACCAAACTACGTAGAAATAAGCACCACAAAAAATGTCATTCGTCTGAAACAAGGTGAAAAACTTGACAAATCCCGACTTTATGCTGGAAAAATTAACTTTCAGCCCAATGCTTACGGGACATATACCCTAGTCAATCAAGTATCTTTAGAAACTTACTTGCGTGGCGTTGTTCCCAATGAAATTGGCACGAATGCCCCAAAAGCTTCTCTAGAATCACAAGCAATTCTCGCGCGAACTTATGCCTTGAGGAATTTACGGAGATTTGCTGTAGATAATTATCAACTGTGTGCTGATACCCACTGCCAAGTTTATTATGGGCTAAACGGCACAGATAGCAAAACTGATAAAGCGATCGCCACCACTAGAGGAATGGTACTCACCTATAATAATCAACTGGTGGATGCTCTTTATTCTTCCACTACAGGTGGAATCACCGCCTCTTTTAGTGACGTGTGGAATGGTGCAGATCGTCCTTATTTACGTCCAGTTGTCGATGCACCAAACAATATCTGGAACTTTCAAAAACAAAATTTAAAAGACGAAAAGAACTTCCAGAAATTTATCAGCCTGCAACAAGGATTTAATGAAAGCACCTGGGATACGTTCCGTTGGTACAAAGAAACACCACTAAACGAGATTATCCAGGACTTGCAAAAATTTTTGCGGGCAAAAAATAGCCCCTATGCTAAATTCAAAACAATTCAGGCAATGGCCATAACTGACCGCAGTCCAAGCGGAAGAATTTTAGAACTAGCTGTCAAAACTGACATTGGCATCTTCACCCTCCACAAAGACGAAGTTCGGAGTGCCTTTGCTGCACCAAGAAGTACACTTTTTTACATAGTACCACTCAACAAAGGACAAACAGATTTGTGGGGATACGCCTTTATTGGTGGTGGACTAGGACACGGAGTCGGCTTAAGTCAGACTGGCGCACAAAATTTAGCAAAACTAGGCTGGTCTAGTGAAAAAATCCTCCAGTTCTATTATCCTGGTACTAAGATCCAGCAACTAACAGATGAAGTCAAGTTCTAGAATCATCATTAGAACTTATCCATATTTGACAAAACATTAAGGTTTTGTATTAGGCATTGGTCATAGAAAAATGAGAATTCACCAATGCCCTAAATGCAATTCGCAACAAAGGGGAAACACCTGTAAGCCAGGGTTACCCCATTGTTCAAAAGCAATGAGTAGTCTAACTAGGGAAGTCCTAATTTCTAGTAAAGTTCTTCTTCTTTGTGAGTCTGAATGGTCACATCAGAGGTAGCATAGGCAACACAAGTCAGTACATACCCAGCTTGGATTTGGTCGTCATCTAAGAATGATTGGTCAGACTGGTCAACAGTACCAGAAACTAATTTACCAGCACAAGTTGAGCAAGCACCTGCACGACAAGAGAAGGGAAGGTCAAGACCTTGTTCTTCCGCAGCATCGAGAATGTACTCATCAGAAGGAACATCAATTGTAGTTTCAGTACCTTCAGCTTCGTTTATTAATGTGACTTTGAAAGTTGCCATTTCAGTGATCCTCTCTTTTGCAAACGGCGGTATAAGTTATCCTAAAGCAAAGCTAGGCGGCTGATCTCAGGGGATTAGCCACAGGTTTGTATTTACTTCACTTCTGATACTACGAGAAAAACTAAAGTATATAACTCGAAATCCCCCACGATTAGTAATGAAATTTAGATATCTGATAAGAATAAGTTTTTTTTATACTTTAAGCTCTCCAAAATGGTAGTTATTATAAAAACTTATAGGTTGACGAGGAGGGCATAAAGAGTGGTAAGTGATGAGTGCTGAGTGAGGGAGTGGGGGAGTGCTGAGTGGTAAGTGGTAACTAATGACTAATGACTAATGACTAATGACCATTGACTAATGACTATTGACTATATTTTGAATTCCCCTACGGGCTATTGTGAAAGGTGAAGGTGCAGTACTGGTAAATATTTATGTATAATGCAGAAGCAGCTTTGGGAAAAGCAAAAATGCGCGTAGCTATAGTTGGTACTGGGTATGCAGCAAAACTACGAGCAGAGGCTTTGCTACAAGATGAACGGGTACAACTTGTCGCTGTGGCTGGAAATAAACCAGAAAGAACTCACACTTTTGCCCAAGACTACGATATTGAAGCGGTAGCAGCTTGGAAAGAATTGGTAGAACGAGAAGATATAGATTTAGTAGTTATTTCTACCATTAATAGTGAGCATGGTGCGATCGCTCGTGGCGCACTGACGGCTGGGAAACACGTCATTGTTGAATATCCCCTATCTGTAGATTTTACTGAAGCTAAAGAACTAATTGCCCTAGCCAAAGCGCAGCAAAGATTACTCCACGTCGAACACATCGAACTTTTAGGCGGGTTACATCAAGCTTTAAAGCAAAACTTAGACAAAGTTGGTCATTTATTTTACGTGCGCTACAGCACCGTCAATCCCCAGCACCCAGCACCCCGTAAATGGACTTATAACCATGAAATGTTCGGATTTCCTCTAATTGGTGCGCTATCTCGCTTACATCGGCTGACTGATTTGTTTGGCGAAGTTTTCACCGTCAACTGTCATCAACGCTATTGGGAAAAAGAAGCAGACTATTACCAAACCTGCTTTTGCATTACTCAATTATGCTTTGCCAGTGGATTGTTAGCCCAAGTAATTTATGGTAAAGGTGAAACTTTGTGGCAACCAGAACGAAAATTTGAAGTTCATGGCGATCAAGGTGCTTTAATTTTTGATGGGGACACAGGATTTTTTACGCAAGCAGGGGAACAAACGCCCATAGAAGTGGGGACTCGTCGAGGCTTGTTTGCCAAGGACACAACTATAGTGTTAGACCATTTATTTGATGGTACTCCTTTGTACGTTACCCCAGAGGAAAGCTTGTATACTCTAAAAATTGCTGATGCTGCCGAAAAAGCTGCACAAACAGGTTTAACCGTATTTTTGACAGATAATTAGATTAAATTTCATGAAAACCGAGCCAATTGTTATTTTATCCCAACGAGAAATAGAAAAAATGCGCCAAGCGGGAAGCTTGGCGGCTAGACTTCTAGAACATCTAGAACCAATGGTGCAGCCAGGAGTCACAACCTTGCAACTGAATGACGAAGCAGAACGTTGGACACAAGCACATGGCGCTAAAAGCGCACCTCTAGGCTATAAAGGCTTTCCCAAGTCGATTTGTACCAGTGTGAATGAAGTAGTCTGTCATGGAATACCCAATGCTAGACAGGTTCTCAAGGAAGGTGACATCATTAACATCGATGTCACGCCAATTGTTGATGGCTATCACGGCGACACCTCAAAAACTTTTATTGTTGGTACTGGTTCCCCAAAAACGCAAAAGTTGGTGGAAGTGACAAGAGAGTGTTTATATTTGGGGATTAAAGAGGTAAAACCAGGAGCGAAAATAGGCGATATTGGTGCAGCGATTCAAGAGTATGCTGAGGCTCAGGGTTTCTCTGTGGTGCGTGACTTTGTTGGACATGGTATTCGCAATATTTTCCACACTGCACCCGATATTCCTCACTATGGTACACGGGGCAAAGGTAAAAGTCTCCGAGCAGGAATGGTATTTACCATTGAGCCAATGATTAACGAAGGAACCCACGAAGTCGAAGTTTTAAGCGATGGCTGGACAGCTGTTACCCGCGATCGCCAACTATCAGCCCAATTTGAGCATACAATTGTAGTCACAGACGATGGGGTAGAAATTCTCACAGAAATCAAGTAGTGAGATCATAATTTGGCGATCGCCTGAAGATAAAATTAAGTCAAGTCTGAATATATATTTGAATTCAGCAATGAAGACCTTAGCTAAATGGTCTGTGGATGACTATCATCGGATGATTCAAGTAGGCATTCTATGCGATCGGCGTGTGGAATTGCTAGCTGGTGAAATTGTAGAAATGAGTCCAGAAACACCAATCCATTACAGTACGGCAAAACGAGGAGCAAAATACCTAGAAGAGTTATTGATAGGTAGAGCTGATGTCCGTTTTAATGGGCCTATCACTCTGTCTAACTCCGAACCTGAACCAGACATTGCTATTGTCCGATTACCTGAGTCTGCCTACAATCAACGTCATCCCGAACCACCGGATATATTTTGGGTTGTAGAAGTTGCTAAGTCAAGTTTACAAAAAGACCTAGAATTGAAAACATCCATCTACGCTAGCGCTAATATCCCGGAATACTGGGTGTTAAATTTGTCAACTGGGCAAATCATTGTCTTTCGAGAACCGCACAATGGCAAGTATGTCTCAAAACAAACCATTGGAGAAGGAAAAATTACACCAATAGCATTTCCCGATATTCAAGTATCTGTGGAAAAACTTTTGATGTGAGTAGTGTTTTTATAGACACTCCTAAGAAACTGCCTAACCCAGAACGCGCTATCGTTGAAGCAGAGAAAATCGCAGGGTATTGTCTCAACCCAGAACATCCAGAAGGAAAGCACAAAGCTCGTGTATTCAAATCTTCCTGGACTTAGATTTAAATAATGCAGAAGAACTACAAACCATACTTTTACAAGCAGTAGCTATTTACGATGCTATCCCTGGTAAAAGCAATCCATACGGTCAAAAATATATCATTGACTTTCCCGTTACTCGCGCTGATAAACAAGCAATTATTCAGAGTGTTTGGATAGTGCGAAATGATGAAAACTTCCCTCGTCTAGTCACCTGTTATGTACTCTAAAGAGTAAAGTAATACAATGAAATTATTAGATGTTGTTGCCCTAACCGAAGACTTACCAGAGTTGGAATTATATCGTGGTCAAGTAGGAACGATTGTAGACGAATATGAACCTGGAGTTTTTGAAGTAGAATTTAGCAACTTAACAGGACAGGCTTATGCAGTAGAAACCTTAAATTCTAGTCAGATCATGATTTTATATCATCAACCAATTGGTGAAAGGACATTAGTGTAAGTGTAGCAACCTACTGTGCTAATCGCTCAAATTTGTAGGAATTATGCACTCAACAAATAAACCCTTCTGAGGGTGGTCAATAGTCCATAGTCCATAGTCAAAATCAAGTTTTTTTGGACTATTGACTATTGACAAAAAGCCAGAAAATTTAGTGACACTGCGTAAGTCCTCTGTCTTGAAAAAGTCCCTATCCCCAGTTCCCTATTCCCTATCCCCCATCCCCTCTATTCAAAACTTCTCTAGCGACAGTACAATCTTGCTGAATTTGGTTTTTCAAGGCTTCCAGAGACGGGAATTTTTGTTCAGGCCGCAGAAATTCTACCAATTTGACAGCTAGTTTTTTACCGTACAAATCGCCAGACCAGTCGAGCAAATGTACTTCCACTGATGAATAAGTACCGTTGACGGTGGGACGATTACCTATATTCATCACTCCTAAAATATCACTGGGTATGGTAGCATCTGGTGTCTCACTCAAAATTTCGACCAGGACTGCATAAACTCCTTGACGAGGGATAAATTTATCCTTGGGTAATTCCAAATTAGCAGTGGGAAACCCAATGGTTCGGCCTAATTGTTCGCCTTCAATCACATCTCCAATAAGAGTGTAGGGACGACCTAGTAGACGATTGGCATTTTTGATGTCGCCACTTTCTAAATCTTGACGGATTAATGAAGTACTAATAGGAGCCTCCTGTGGAGAATCAAGGCTGCTACAGTTTGTCTCATCAAGAAACAGACCATCAGAAGTATGTAGCGGAACTATGGTAACAGGAATTTGGTACTTAGCGGCAATTAGTTGCAAATCCATAGCTGTACCGCGACGCTGTTTGCCAAAGCAAAAATCTTGCCCGACGCTAATTTGCTGACAGCGTAGTTGTTGCACAAGAATTTTTTCGACAAACTCTTCCGGTGACAAAGCTGATAATTCTTTGTCAAAGGGTAGTAATACCAGTTGGTCTACACCCAGCGATCGCAATTGTTGCACTTTTTCGTCCAAAGGAGTTAACCAAGTCCGGGGTTGTCCGGTGAAGAACTCATGGGGATGAGGACGAAAAGTCACAACTGTAGAATATATCCGTTTTAGTGGTGCGACTGGTGGGTTTCCTATTAGTACTGATGGGGGTACATTCTCACTCTCTCCCTCAGCTTGAGCGCTCCTAGTTGACTGTAAAACAGGTTGAATGACTCTTTGATGGCCAAGATGCACTCCATCAAATTTACCAAGAGCCACAGCCGTTGGTGTTAAAACCAGTTCAGTTGAAGCAGCAACCCACACAGAACACCCATTTTGAGACAGATTTAGCACTGGGATTTTAAGATTTGAGGTTTATCTGACGAAGGTGGGAAGTGGGGGAGATGGGAAGATGGGGGGATAGGGAGAGAGGGAGATGGTGGGAAAGAACCTATACAAGTATTTTCTCCTTGTCCCCTTGTCACGCCAGTCACCTCAACGGGGGAAACCCCCGCACGGTGCTGGCTCCCCTTGTCCTCTTGTCTTCTTCCATTTTGAATTGATCTGTCCTTCACTCCCTACTTTTCCTCCTGCCTTCTTAAATCTAATCTAAAATCTACAATTACTCCGCGTGCAGTTTTTATGCTGAAAAATTACTAACAGAAAAAGATTCTGATAAGGGCATGGAAATGGGAACTTGGAGTATCATTCCTTCTCTAGCCATAATAGCCCCAGGAAACTTAGCATATGCTTGTGTTCCCACGCGATCTAAAAAATCATCATTATGGGCAGGATCGTGATGGAAAATCACCAATGTTTTGACATTAGCGGCTTTAGCTACTTTTACAGCTTCTTGCCAAGTTGAATGTCCCCAGCCAATTTTCGGTGATTTGGCACAATGATATTCGTCATCGGTGTAAGTGGAATCATAAATGAGAATATCCGCATTTCGCGCTAGCCACAGCACGTTCTCATCTAATTTATCTGGGAAATGCTCTGTATCGGTAATATAAACAGCCGCACCACCACGCCAGTTGACTCGATATCCCACCGCTTCACCAGGATGATTGAGTGGTGCTGTTTCTACAGTAATATCTTTGATGTGGATGGGTTGCCCTGGTTGCACGTCATGAAAATGCAAGTTAGCCTGCATGATTTGCAAAGGTACAGGGAAATTCGGATGGAGCATTTGATCGTTAAGACGTTGTTCTACAGTAGAACCATCAGGAGCGATCGCACCATGAATATGAAAATTATTCCCTTTAACAAATCCTGGCACAAAAAAGGGAAAACCCTGCACATGATCCCAGTGGGAATGAGTGAAAAATAGATAAGCTTCTAGCGGCATTTGGGACAATAAAGATTGCCCCAAGACGTGAAGTCCTGTACCACCATCAAAAATTAAGCGTTTACCACCGACCTGCATTTCTACACAAGGAGTGTTACCGCCATAGCGGACTGTGTGCGGTCCTGGACTGGGTATGCTGCCACGAACGCCCCAAAATTGCACAGTAAATTGGTTCTCTATCCTGGACATGAGTATTGTTTGCTGGACTGAGCGGGCAATTAGTAACGAAAATGTTACTGATTTTGTAAAATCTATGCTGTCTTACTGTAGGAGATAGAGAGGTAGATTGTTGGTAAAACAGCATACCTTGCTTTCGGTAGATTATCCACACTAGGTAAGGTAATACAAGGCTGTTACCTTATTATTCCCAGCATTTATGTATCAGTAATACCAAGAACGCTCCTATTTTATAGCCTAAATTTTGCTCCACTGTATAGATGGGAAAATCAATTCAAAATTCAAAATTCAAAAAAAACAAGGGGATAAGGGGAGCCAGCACCGTGCGGGGGTTTCCCCCGTTGAGGTGACTGGCGTGACAAGGAGACAAGGAGAAAATACTTATATAGGTTCTTTCCCCCCATTCCCCCATCCTTACTACTAAAAATCCCAGTCCGCTAATTTATCCAATGCAGTACCGTATGTGAGATTGTATTGCAGTGGTGTAATACTAATGTAGTTATCTCTAATGACGTGAACGTCTATGGGGATGTGTGGGGATAAATTTAACCCGATTGGCGGTTCTACGTCTTCTAAAACTTCTCCAGTTAACCAGTAGTATGTTTTACCACGAGGATCGGTGCGCTTGTCAAAAACATCAACGTAGCGCCGTACTCCTTGACGGCTGAGTTTGACACCAGCGATTTCTTCCCATTTGACAGCCGGAATATTGACATTAAGCAACATCAAATCTGGTATTGGTTGAGTAGCTAGTTTCTCTATCAGGACTGTGGCAAACTTCGCCGCAGGTTGAAAGTCTCTGGAAATATGGCTAGTTAAGCTAAAGGCAATACTGGGGATACCTTCGATCATGCCTTCCATCGCTGCCGAAACTGTACCGGAGTATAAAATTTCTGTGCCTAAATTTGCTCCTTGATTAATTCCAGAGAGAACCAAATCCGGGGGAGACTCTAGTAAAGCCCAAAGTGCCAGTTTTACACAGTCTGAGGGAGTACCATCACAAGCCCAGGCCTTAATTGTCGGATGAAAAATAGACTCGACAATTTCGGCGCGGATGGGTTGATGTAAAGTTAATCCATGACCAGTAGCCGATCGCTCTCGATCTGGACAAACTACACTCACATCATGGCCAGCCTCAGCTAAAGCGTTCGCTAAAGTCCGAATACCCAAGGCGGAAATACCGTCATCATTGCTAATAAGTAATTTCATAGTCAATAGTCAATAGTTAATAGTCAGTAGTCAATAGTCTATAGTCAAAAAATTTTTCTGATGATTTGAGCAACACTTCAATGGGCGATCGCATCTAAACTGGTAAAAAGAGGCATACTTTTGACCCGTGCCTCTATAGAATTAATGGCATACTACTAAAGTTATGTGTCAGGTAGTCCAAAATATTTGGACTAATGACTATTAATGTACAGACGTTGCATGCAACGTCTCTATCAATGACTAATAACTAATGACTAATGACTAATAACTTAGAAGCTCAACTTTTAGCATTGCGGCAGGAAGGAGAACAGGCGATCGCAGCTGCCGATACCCTCGAACGTCTGGAGGAACTCAGAGTTAGCTATCTGGGCAAAAAAGGGCAATTGGGGGCATTGTTGCGAAGCATGGGGCAGATGAGTGCGGAGGAAAGACCGGTAATTGGAGCGATCGCCAATACGGTTAAGGAAGCTTTACAAACCAGTTTAGACCAGCAACGTACTGCTTTAGAAACTGCCCAAATCCAAGCACAGCTTGACGCAGAAACTCTCGATGTCACTATGCCTGGCATTTATCGTCCCCAAGGTCGCATTCATCCCCTGAATGGTATCATCGACCGAGCGCTGGATATTTTTGTCGGCATGGGCTACACAGTAGCGCAAGGGACGGAAATGGAGACGGATTACTACAATTTTGAGGCTCTCAACACTCCCCCTGATCACCCCGCCCGTGATATGCAGGATACTTTCTACTTACCAGATGGTAATCTGCTGCGGACGCACACTTCTTCAGTGCAAATCCGTTACATGGAGAAAGAGGAACCACCGATTCGCATTGTTGCCCCTGGACGAGTTTATCGCCGAGATGATGTAGATGCTACCCACTCAGCAGTTTTCCATCAAATCGAATTATTAGCTATTGACGAAGGACTAACATTTACAGACCTCAAAGGCACAATTAAGGTATTTTTGCAAGCAATGTTTGGTGAATTACCCATTCGTTTCCGTGCTAGTTACTTCCCCTTCACCGAACCTTCGGCTGAAGTAGATTTACAGTGGAATGGGCGTTGGCTAGAGGTGATGGGTTGTGGCATGGTTGATCCTAACGTGATGAAATCTGTAGGTTATGACCCAGAAATTTACACCGGATTTGCTGCTGGTTTCGGTGTAGAACGTTTTGCAATGGTATTACACCAAATTGATGATATCCGCCGTTTGTATAACAGTGATTTACGATTTTTGCGTCAGTTTTAGCTCTATATAGACATTTAGTATGGTGCAGAAAAATGACTCAATCCTCTAAATTAGACCAAGTTTTAGACAGCATCGAAGATTTATCAGTAGATGAACAGGAAACACTAATCGATCTGATACGTCACCGCTTGGCAGAAAAAAGACGTTCTGAAATTGCGGCGAATATTACTCAAGCACAAGCAGAGTACCAGTCAGGTGGAGTTTTTCGTGGAACTGTCAATCAAATCATAGATGAGTTAAGTACATGATGACTCTGGTTCTAGCATCATCGTTTAAACGAGCATTTAAACGGTTGGTGCGACGACAACCAGAATTGCAAGGGCGAATTGAAGCGCGTTTAGCGCTTTTAACATCTGATCCATTTGATCCACTGTTACAAAGCCATAAGCTGAAAGGTAAGTTGTCTGAGGCTTGGGCTTGTTCAGTGGATTACGATTGCCGTATTGTCTTTAATTTTGTGGAAAATCCAGAATCTGGTGACGAGGAAATTTTACTAATTGATATTGGTTCTCATGATGAGGTTTATTAAGTTGTCATCACTGAATTAGTTAAAATCTGAGTATGCAAATCACATTTAGGCAATATGACTGCAATCACGACCAAAAAACTAACCCTTAAGGAATATATAAAATATGACGATGGCACTGATAGCCAGTATGAATTAGTGGCAGGGGAATTAGTTGCAATGCCACCCGAAAGCCCAAAAAATGTGCAAATCTCTCTTTTCTTACTCGTAAATTTCCTCAAGTTCATTCCGGTTAATCAAGTAAGTAACAAAGTTGAAATAATCGTTTGTGGTTCCCGTGCTACAACTCGTGTTCCCGACTTAGTTGTACTGACAGATGAACTAGCAAAAGCCTTGCAAAGCGCGACTAGATCCACTATTACCTTAGATATGCCACCTCCTGCTTTGGTTGTAGAAGTTGTTTCTCCAGGCAAAGCAAACGAAGATAGAGACTATCGTTACAAACGTTCTGAATATGCTGCTAGGGGAATTGATGAATATTGGATTGTTGACCCTCAAAAAGCCCTGATTACTGTATTGATATTACTAGATGGGCTGTATGAAGAATCTACATTTACTGGAAATACATTAATCATTTCTAATATTTTTCCTCAATTACAGCTAACAGCAGAGCAAATACTCACAGCAGGGGAAAAAAACACATCAATTGGGTAAACTAACGACAGCGATCGCAATGTCCACAATGCCAATTAGTTGTTTCTTGAGTGAAACCAAAAGCATTTAACAAAAACTGCCAACGGCACTGTTTAGTATTTAAATATTGGGTGATTTGTTGAGTAGCTGGTAATTGTGTCGATGGTTGAGTTTTGACTTTTGGTTCAATCTTGTAATGAAAAGGATCGAGCCAGTTTAATTGTCCACTGCTGTGGAGTAAAGCTAGGGCTACTTCACTATCGGGAAATTGTCGAGTTACTTGATTTATTTCTCCTTGCTGAGGGAGTTTTTTGATTAGTTGCTGGGCTTTTTGTTGTTGCGATCGCATTTTTTCCACAAAGAATTGTTGTCTTTGTTTATCCTCTCCATCTAACCACCCTGTCGGTTCACTAATTAACGTCAAAGCCTCGGCTGGCTTACCATCTCGTCCCGCCCTGCCAATTTCTTGCACATATTCAGATAATAAATGTGGTGCGTGAAAATGAATTACCCAACGCACATCAGGTTTATTTATCCCCATGCCAAAAGCGCAGGTACAAACCACAAAAGGTATTTTACCACCTAACCAATTTGCCTCCACGTCTCGGCGTTCTGTTGCTCCTAATCCGGCGTGATAACTGGCTGTCGTGTAACCCATCTCTGCTAACCATGCAGCTAAATTTTCACTATCTCGCCTTGTGCGGACATAGATTAATCCTGCTTGTCCTGGACGATTTTGAATAAATTTGAGTAATTGTTGTTTTCTCCCTCTTGGTGTCCAAGCAATGCGGACATTAAGGTGTAAATTAGGACGGTAGGGATTCAGGCGAAAAATTTCTGGTTGCTGTAATTGCAAGACTGTTTGAATAATTTTTTGCGCTGAGGGGTCAGCTGTAGCCGTAAATGCAGCGATGCTAATTTTGGTTCCTGGTGGTTTATGTTTGAGTAATGCAGGTCGGACAGTGCCTAATCTGCGGTAAGCTGGACGAAATGTTTCTCCCCACTGCACTAAACAATGAGCTTCATCTAGAATTAAGCCGTTGATTTGTAGTTGAGGTTGAGATAATTTTTCCCAAACTGGCGGACTTAGCAAAGTTTCTGGAGATAAATACAGCAATCTTAGCTGTTGTTTTGCCAATGCTTGCAATGTAGCACGGCGTTGCCATGATGGTAATTCGCTGTGCAGTAATGCGGCTTTTTGCTGGCGTTGAATTAATTCTTGCACTTGGTTTTCCATCAGCGCTACTAATGGCGAAACCACTAGAGTTACTCCTGTTTGTAGCAGTGCTGGTAGTTGAAAACAAATTGATTTTCCGCCCCCTGTAGGCATGATAATTAGAGAGTCTTTTTGCTCTAATAAACTGCTGACAATTTCTCCTTGTGGTGGACGGAAATCTTCGTAACCCCAAATTTTCTGAAAAGCCGCACGAACTTCATCCCAAGATTTTGTCTGATTCATTGCATAGTAGTAGATACCCTTGATTTTGAATGTACACTCTACTACTAAGTTATTGGTTCAGTAATGTTATCAGTTGTTTTCCATTTAGTTAAATACAATTCATCATGGCGGTGCTAGTATTTAGTAGCTGCTAGCGTGTATAAGGCTGCGCGATGATCAGTCCAGGAACAACGCGGTAATGTTTGACATTAAAAGTACAAAGTGTTGCACTTCTCCCAACTGCACAAGCGGCAATTAAAGCATCTAACAACCCTAAACCATGTGATAAATGATAAGTTGCAAAGTCTGACGATGCACGATTTAAATCAGCTTCAGTAGGCCAAATTACGGTTAGCGGTGCAACTAGTTTTAGAGCATTACGCAATTTTTGGTGATTTTCTGCATCTTGGACTAGTTCCATAATTACAAAACCAGGTATACTAGGTAACTCAGATAGGCTAGCAAACCACGTTATTGCGGGAGTATGACCTCGTTGAATATCAATTAAAATATCCGTATCTAACAAATACATCGAAGCTATGCTCTCTTACGGTTTTCAGCTTCATGACGTAAATTGCGAGCATACGCTTGACTATCTGTAATATCTGTTCGTGAGTTGATTATACCTTCGCTCTGCCAATAAGCAACAAGCTCGGCTCCTGTCTTAGGTGGATTTGCCAAAATCTTTCTCGCGGAAATCAAGTGAATAATATATTCAGAAAGAGTCAGATTTAGCTGAGAAGCTTCAGTACTAAGCTCGTGTTCTAACTCTGGCGGTAAATCAAGATTAATATTCAACTTTAGCTCTCCTGTTAAGCTCCTGGTTATAGATTGATATTAATAGGACTTACGCACTTAACCAATAAACCCTTCTGAGGGTGGTCAATAGTCCATAGTCAATTGTCAAAGCCATCTTCCTCTAGGGCGGTGACATAACCTGCGATCGCTTCTTTAATATTTGCAAGAGCTTCCTCTTTCGTTTTACCTTGGCTAACACAACCTTTCAGGCTCGGACACTCTACAATCCAGTAGTCATCCTCATCTTTATACATGATTACTTGCCTGATATTCTGGTTCATGTTGTCAATATGTGTATGAAGTTCACTTACACTTTCTCTACAGCCACTTCTCCTGACTTCTCTTGAGTTTGCAACGCTGCGTATAAACGATTTAGGGCATTCACATAAGCTTGGGCGGAAGCGACGATGATATCTGTGTTGGCTGCATGGCCGGAAAATACTCTGGATTCATAGCGTAAGCGAATTGTTACTTCTCCGATCGCATCAATTCCAGCTGTAACTGACTGTACCGAAAATTCTATCAGTTGGTTGGGTACATTGACCACGCGGTTAATTGCTTTATACACTGCATCTACTGGCCCAGTACCAATGGCTGCGTCTGTCAGTTCTTCGCCGTCTGGGGTACGCAGGGTGACTGTGGCGGTGGGACGGGCGTTGCTACCACAGGAAACCTGTACCAATTCTACCCGGAATAAGTCGGGGGCTTGTTGGATTTCATCGTTAACGATCGCCTCTAAATCCCAATCAGAAATCTCTTTCTTTTTATCGGCTACTTCTTTAAATCTGACGAAGGCTTTGTTTAACTCAGTTTCTGATAGTTCAAAACCCAATTCTTTCAACCTTGTGCGGAAGGCATTACGCCCAGAATGTTTGCCTAAAACTATTTGATTGTCTGTTAACCCAATCAATTGGGCATCCATAATTTCGTAGGTGAGTTTGTTTTTTAACACCCCATCTTGATGGATTCCTGATTCATGGGCAAAGGCATTTGCACCAACGATGGCTTTGTTTGGTTGGACTAACATTCCCGTCAAATTGGAAACGAGACGGGATGTTTTATAAATTTGTTTGGTGTCGATATTTGTCAGGGATGCTTCTGAATCTACTGGTCTACCTAAGAAGGGATTAAAATATTGTCGGCGGACGTGCAATGCCATGACTAGTTCTTCTAAGGCAGCATTTCCTGCCCGTTCACCGATACCATTGATGGTGCATTCTAATTGTCTAGCACCATTTTTGACTGCTTCTAGGAAGTTAGCTACAGCCAAGCCTAAATCGTTGTGTCCGTGAACAGAAATAATGGCTTGATCAACATTGGGGACGTTTTCTTTTATCCCCTTAATTATTGCCCCAAATTCGCTGGGTGTTGTATAACCAACGGTGTCAGGAATGTTAATTGTTGTTGCGCCGGCGGCGATCGCTCGCTCTAAAACTTGATATAAAAATTCCGGATCAGAGCGTCCAGCATCTTCTGGGGAGAATTCTACATCATCGGTGAAGGTTTTGGCATAGGCGACCATTTCTTCAGCGATCGCGATTACTTCCGGTCTACTTTTTTTCAGCTTGTACTTCAGATGAATATCAGAGGTGGCAATAAATGTATGAATCCTCCCTTTAGCTGCAGGTTTAATGGCTTCGGCTGCTACTTTGATATCATCATGTCTCGCTCTTGCTAGACTACAAATCACTGGGCCTGTTTGGGTCCCCACTGCTTGAGCAATTTTGTTGACAGCTGCAAAATCTCCTGGACTAGCAAAAGCAAAACCAGCTTCAATAATATCTACACCTAAACGGGCTAGTTGCTTGGCAATCACTAGCTTTTCATCTATGTTGAGTGTTGCACCTGGACACTGTTCCCCATCACGGAGGGTTGTGTCAAAAATGATGATTCTCTCTGGTTTAGTTGTCATTTTGGCTTGTGTGTTTTAGTTTTACTTTTTGCTTTAAATATCTGGAAACCTGAGTTTTTGTAGTTTTAATTAATTTTGTAAATAATTGCTAAGAATATTAACCTTCTACTTTTTCTATCTGGTCTCTAATATCATTCAAATCTATATATCTATCCGTAGCATTGCGTAATTCTCTAGCAATCATGCCTTCTGTTGAGACGACTGTAATGTGAGTATTTTTTGACCGTAATAGTTCAATTGCCCTTTCAAAATCGCCATCACCACTAAATAGAACTACTCGGTCATACTGGTCTACCGTATTAAACATATCGACGACAATTTCAATATCTAAATTAGCTTTTTGGGAATAGCGTCCGGAGGAATCATCGTAATATTCTTTGAGGACTTTTGTCCTGACTGTATATCCTAAACTGATGAGAGCATCACGGAAACCTCGTTGATCTTGCTGGTCTTTTAAGCCAGTGTACCAGAACGCATTGATAAGTGTTGTCTCTGATTGTTCGTTTTTGAAGTATTCTAATACGCGCCTTGGATCAAAAAACCACCCATTTTTTTGTTGGGCATAGAACATATTGTTTCCGTCTACAAAAATAGACAGACGATTCATTGGAGAACCCATAGAAAAATACACCTAATATATAGTAAAGAATTTAGATTGAGCAATGATTATAGCAATTCTCATTTGATAAATTGGCTAATAGTTCTAGAGTAGCTTTTCATGTATAGCTTTTATCTTACCTCGCGCCAAGCATAAAATTAGCAGTAATGAGAGAATTAATCTGCTGGCAGTTGCATATTTTTGCTCTCAACACTAAGAGAAACACCCTGTAATCAAAATCTACCAATAAAATTGACCCAGTAACAGGATGCTTAACTATCCATCTATCAAGTTTACTTCTAAAGAGGTAAGGCATAGGTCTAAAGATAAGAAATGGGTTGTGCAGTTAATAGTATGGCTGCGTGAGAAATACAAGTTTTGTATAAGCAGTATAAGTGCTGTTCATCAGATATGTTAGAGGCTAAGGGTTGGGTGCAACTATTTTTTACGCAACATGGGTTGATGGTAGCAGCAAGTTTCCCAATCAGCTACTTATGGGTAAATCTCACCACTAAGCATGACAAAATATTTTGTCTCATCTGTGCGTGGCTATTGGGGCATGAGCCGTGTGCTGATATTGCTCCTCTGCTTCTTAGCCCCGATGATGCTGACCCAGCTGAGATGGTTTTACCCCAGTTTGGTGCAAAATAATATTTGTATTACAAATGTATAAGGTTGCCATTCAATTTTGATTTCAATGTGGTTGTAGTATAAATGGGACTAAATAAATAAAAAATTGTACGTCACCCAATTATTAACATGATATGGCAGAAGAACCGACAGAAAATGCCCATAAAAAATATGTATCTACTGCCCATGTAACGTCAAGTAAAGCAACAAAAACGACTTTGACAGCAGCAGCACGACAATCTCAGCGTTTAGTGCGTTTACGAAGTCTACTCACCATAACTGCGGCGATTGGGGCGGCGCTACTGACAAGTTCTGGCTTAAGTTTAGTACAACTGTTAGAAAATCAAGCACTTTCAGTATTTTTTCAACTCCGAGGGCCGCTTGTACCTCCAGAAGATATTGTCATTTTAGCTATTGATGACCAGTCCATATCAGGACCCGAACAGTACTATAAAACAAATCCCCAACAGTATGCCTACCTGGAACCACTGAGAAGTTTTCCTTTTAAACGAACTGCATATGCTCAGGTAATTGCCAAATTAATGCAATCTGGGGCGCGGGCTGTGGCTTTAGATGTGGTGTTTGATTTGCCGGGAAGTTATGGTGATGAGGACGATCGCCAATTACAAGCGGCATTACAAAAATATGGTAACAAAGTTACATTAGCAGCACAGTACGATTTTTCTCAATCCCATCAAGGTACGTTGAGTCAACTACGCTTACCCTATGAAAAATTTCGGACAAGCCCAGTATCAATAGGTACGATTAATTTTCCCTTGGAAGCAGATGGCAAGATCCATCGTTTAGCTAGTGAATTATCTAAATTATTGGCAGACGAAGATTTACTCACAGATAAGTTACCATCCTTTGAACAAGCAGTTCTCAGTGCTGCTCAGGTAAAATATCCCCAACCAAAAGGCGATCGCATTTATTTTTGGGGAGGGGCAGGAACTTTTGACACAATTCCTTTTTGGTATGTACTAGATCCGCAAAACTGGCATAATTATTTACAACAGGGAAAAGTTTTTCAAAACAAAATAGTCATCATCGGTGCGACAGCTCAGTTGGGGAATGATTTTCACCCAGTTGCAGTGGATGAGAGGATGTCAGGGGTAGAAATTCATGCCAATGCCATCGCTACTATCATGACAGGTAAATCGATCGCTCCAGCTATAAAAAGTCCACTCCTGAGAGCTTTATTTGTGCTGGTTTTAGTTGGTGGTACATCTTGGGTGACGACTAGAAGCAAAAGCAGCCTGAAGATATTTTACTGGAGTGTGGCGCTGGCTAGTGCTTGGGCTAGCATTAGCTATGTTAGTTTTATTTATGCACAGTTACTTTTGCCGACAGCTATACCAGTATTGGCGATCGCTGTTTGTGGGTTATCCTATTTAGTAACTGAAGTTGCTAGGGAAAAAATCAGAACCCGCCAGCTAGTAGACGTTTTTCAAAAATATAAAACATCTCCCATTGTCCAAGAGATCATCTCCCAACAACAAGATTTACAAGATTTATTGCAAAAACGAGATTTGGCTGTCTTTGGCAAAGTCTTGGGTGGACGCTATAAAATTATCAAGGTGCTTGGTTGTGGAGGATTTAGCGAAACCTATATCGCTGAAGATACCCAACGTCCTGGGAACCCTCGCTGTGTCGTCAAACAACTAAAACCAGCTAATACCCAAGCCAAAGGATTAGAACTAGCTAGACGTTTATTTCAATCAGAGGCGCAAACTTTGGAAAAATTGGGTTTAAATCCCCAAATTCCTCAACTTTTAGCTTATTTTGAACAAGAATCAGAATTCTATTTAGTGCAAGAATATATTATCGGTCGTCCGCTAAATCACGAACTACCGTCAGCTAGAGGCATTAGTGAAACATCTGCGATCGCTATTGTCAAAGAACTATTGCAAATATTAGTATTTGTTCATGAAAACCATGTCATCCACCGTGATATTAAACCTAGTAACATTATCCGCCGAGACTCAGACCGGAAATTAGTCCTCATTGACTTTGGTGCAGTTAAAGAAATTTCCCTACCCCAAGTCGAAAATCAAGAACCAACACCCTTTACCATTGGTATCGGCACTAAGGGTTATGCACCCAGCGAACAATGTTTTGGTCGTCCCCAATATAGCAGTGATATCTATGCAGTCGGGATGATTGGGATTAAAGCTTTAACCGGGATAGCCCCCCATGATTTACCCAGAGATGAGCATGAAGTCTTACAATGGCGCGATAAAGCAATCGTCAGTCAAGGTTTTGCAGATATTCTCAGTAAAATGGTAAAGGATGATTTCAAAGCGCGTTACCAATCTGCATCAGCAGCATTAGCAGCCTTAGATGAGTTAGTTAATTCGCCAAGCAATTCAGCATCCGCAGATGACTTATCAACAAATACACTGGAATTGTTAGATGATTCTCATTTACCTACAGCACGATGGTATAAGAATGGGGAGTGAGAGAGTAATACCAATTCAAAATTCAAAATTCAAAATTAAGAAAGTAAAAAATTGTAGATTGGGTGGAAGCTTGGCGTAACCCAACATTCTAATTATCTGTTGGGTTGCACTACGGGAACTATTTTAGGCTTGCTACGCTACTACCAAGATTCCTCCTGTGATTTATCGCTGAATAAACCCAGCAAGGGGCCGAGAACTGCACCGAACAGAAAACCGCCTGCATGGGCCCAATAGGCAATACCGCCGCTTTCCATGCCAATATTTGTGGGGGTTTCTAAGCTGGCGAGTCCATAGAAAGATTGTTGGAGAAACCAAAAACCTAAAAAGAAGTATGCGGGAACGCGGAAAGTTGGGAAGAAGATACCCAAGGGTACAACACCGAGAATTTCGGCTTGGGGGAAGCGGAGAATGTATGCACCCATAACACCAGCGATCGCACCACTAGCACCGAGGGAAGGAATGTTAGAATCTTGGGAGAAGTACCACTGAGTTAAAGACGCTAAAATACCGCAGCCTAAGTAGAATAGCAAATATTTGGCATGACCTAATTTATCCTCAACGTTGTTACCAAATATCCATAGAAACAACATATTACCTGCTAGGTGTAAAAAACCACCATGTAAAAATTGTGAAGTAATTAAGGTTGCCCATTCTGGTACTGGTTGATGAATAGCCACCCCAGCAAAGCTTAAGGTAAGTTCTCTGGGTACTACCGCCGCTAGATGTAAGAAACCATCTAGTGCTTGGGGAGGAAGACTGGCTTCATACAAAAAGGCGAGGATATTGGCAGCAATTAGTCCATAGGTGACGTACGGCGTAATTTCTGTGGGATTGTTGTCTCGAATGGGAACCACGAGTTGTACCTAGTTTTCAAACATCAAAACCAAAATACTGAGTTTATAGGGTAATTTCTTCTACCTTATGGATGGATGTTGGTGATTTTTTTTAACGCATACGGGCGCAGAGGTCAGCGCGGATTACAACAGTTAATTTTGTCAAACACAATTTAATTTTTAATTTTAATTTTTCTTTTTTGAGAACAAATAAATCTTAATGATTTTGGTATTGATTATATTGATGTATTAAATGTATTATTCATATATTACTTAAGTAAAAACCCTGTTGACCAGTACTGAAAAAGACTACCAATTTTTTTTAGATTGTTATCACTAGTAATATTTGAGAATGCTGACTAATAGCAATCTATAGTAGTTCTGTGTAATTAATCTCTTACTCAAAGAGATGATACGAAGCGTGTCATAGTCACCAGTTGTTCCCTGCTCAAAAAATTATTTTCCCTTGATATTAATGACTTCAGCATCTGCGACTTGATAAATATCAGTTGCAGTATGGCTCTATTTCAGTGACTAATAAATTACCTAAATAATTTGTCATGAGAAAGTCTTTCTGGGGTCTCAGTTTAGGGCTAAGTTTACTATACCCTACAATCATTATTCCAGCAGCCCAAGCAGTATCCTTAGAATTATTGCCAGCAGTGCAGACAGTTGATGTTGGTGATTCTGTAGATGTAGACGTAAAAATTTCCGAGTTAGGAGATTTTCAGACACCTTCCCTAAGCGGCTTCGCTCTGAGTTTATCATTTGATCCGGCTATCCTCACCTTTAATAGCTTATCGTTTGGCGATCCTATCAACGGAGATTTAGTTGGATTATCTTCAGATACAAGACTAACTGACATCCAAACCAGTTCAGGATTAGTAAATTTTGCGGAAATTTCTTTTGATGATCCAGCAGATTTAAATAATATACAACCAGCTAGCTTTATTCTTGGGAGAGCAAATTTTACTGCTCTTCGTCCTGGTATTAGTCAGCTAAAATTATCTGCGAGTATTGATGGATTATCAGATGAAAATAGCGCTCCTCTATCCTTAACAGGAGTCCCGATAGATGCGTCTGTAACAGTTACAGGTACTCAAGTTCCGGAACCGAATTTGAGTTGGTGGGGATTAGGATTAACCATAGGTTTAGGAACAACAATTACTAAGAAAAAACGTAACTTAGTAAACACTTAAATTAGACGTTTACTATTATTGGTGAATTTCATCATTAATATCATTTACCCATCTAACGTCTGATTTTCTTGGGCAAACAATATTATTTGCTTCCAGACAAAAGATAAATACGTTTAAGCGAAAGAAAATAGTAGATTGGGTTGAGTAATCGCTCAACCCAAAAAACTCTTTTGTTTACCCTAGTCACACTGCATATTATCTAGGAGTAGAAAGAATATAAATCATGGAAATTCAACCTATATTTCAGGAACCTACTACGCCTATATCTGATTTAGGTAAATCACATCTATTACCACAAGATATTTTATCACCTAATTTAATTAATATAAATTCATCCGCTTTATCTAGTTCCATTATTCCAGTTATAGAAAATGTATTTTTAAGAGGAGATGCTAATAATGACGGAGGATTGACGAATCAGGATTTAGACCTAATTCTGAAAGATCGCAATAAACCTATTGTTGGCACTAACGATCCACGAGACTTTGATGGTGATGGTAAAATTACGATTTTTGATGTCAGAAAATTAGGCTTATTTATTAAAGGTAATACTGATAACCTTGCACCTAATTTGTCAGCATCATTAACTAATGATACTGCTCCCAATAATGGCACAAATACAGATTTTATTACCGCAGATCCTGCCATCCAAGGAACTATAATTGATGCGAGTAAAATCACTAGGTTTCGGGCTGGATTTGATAATACCCCTGTTGATCAATTCTTCAATATCCTTGGCATCTTAGAAGCAGATGGTAGCTTTGCTTTAGACGCTGCTGCTCTGTCTGAAATTAATGGCGATTCATTAACAGATGGTTCTCATACTCTGTATCTACAAGCTCAAGATAAATGGGGTAATCTGTCGAGTTTATTTGATGTAAGTTTTACACTCGATACTCAATCTCCCAGAGTTGATCTAGCTCCTTTTGAGGTATATACTACCAGTTTTGATGCTTTTGATATTGTTTATAATGAGTCAGTATCTGACTCAGCGTTGATAGCTGGCAACTACACTCTTCAATACAATAATCGAAAACCTGTTGATATCATCTCAGTTACCGCAATCAACGACACTACAGTTAGAGTTTATCTAGCTGAAACCTTAATCGATGGCAGTTACCAACTAATAATTAATCCCGCAATTAGTGACTTAGCAGGTAATTCTTTAATTGAGAGAACTACCTTCGACTTTGGAATCTTCACCCAGCCATCTCCAGCAACTCGCTTAACGGAAATTTCCCCGGCTAATGGCGAAGAAATGGTCAATTTGACCCGCGAGACAATTATCCGGTTTAACGAACCCATTGATCCGACCACAGTTGATACAGACTCGTTCTATTTAATTGCTAATGGTGAGCGAGTAGCAGGCAGAATAGAAGTGTCTAGCACCGAGTTGTTTGCCACATTTTTCTACAACAATCCCTTAGTACCATCAACAGAAGTCCGTGTAGTTGTCGATGGTAATAAAATTTTGGGTCGAAATGGATTAGCGCTGGATGCTGATGCTGATGGCCTGGCTGGTGGGATTGCTACTGCCGATTTCCGCACATTACCCCTAACGCGCATTGCCGGCACAGATGTTTGGGGGTATGTTTACGACTCTTATAACAAGAATTCAGATGGGTCTAACATTCCTGTGGTTGGTGCGACTATCCGTGTAGATGCCTTACCAGGAGTTACAGCTGTCACCGATGAAAATGGCTACTTTATCCTCCGGGATATGCCAGCACCGGAATTTTTCGTCCATATTGATGGGAGTACAGCAGTTAATGCGCCAGCCGGAACAGCCTATGCAACATTAGGTAAGCCGTTCCATAGTGTTCCGGGTCAATCTACGCAATTGACAATGGATGGTGCAACGTTCAATATTTATCTGCCACCGATGGCTGCTAGTGATATCCAGCAGTTATCTGCTACAGAAGAAACAGATGTAGGATTTGGGGAAGCTAGTAAAGCCCAGTTACAAGTCTTATTCCCGAATCTTGACCCGTCTATTTGGGAATTAACCAAAGTTACGTTCTCGCCCGGTTCAGCGCGTGATGACCAAGGTAATGCTGCTACTCAAGCGGCAATTATTGCTGTAGCACCCAACAGATTGCCTGCGCCCCTACCGCCAAATGTAGATCCAAAACTGATCATTTCGATTCAGGCGGGAGGCCCGAATGGTTTCAGTCAGGCTGGTGGTGCAACTCGTTTTGATGTGCCTGCACCGATACAGTTCCCCAATTTGGAAGGGTTAGCACCTGGGGAGAAGAGTTTAATTTGGTCTTTTGATCATGATGCCGGTAAATGGGTAATAATTGGCAATGGTACAGTCAGTGAAGACGGCAAGACGATTGTCTCCGACCCAGGCGTAGGGATTATTGCACCAGGATGGCATTTTACAATTAGTGGAACTACTGCTAAACAGCGTATCGGTGAAAGCAAATTTAATCGGTGTGGTCTGGATTCGGATTCTTATAATGCTGACTTTCCCATTCAAAACAATTTATATGAATGGAAAAATAAGCCACCAACACTAATTGAAAATGCCTTGTTATTAGATCGTATATTACCCAGTTCCGTATTAGAAGGAGCAGTGCGACTTTTTCTTGCACCTGCGGCTGGGAATTTAGGCAGTCAAATGATGAATCGTTTTATGTCTGGAGAAGGCGGGACTTTTGAACAGCCAGACGGCAGCATCCTTTCTAACTTGATAAAAGATTCCAAAGTTTTTCAAGGTTCACTAACGGAAATTAAAAATGATATCCAAAATAAAATTCAGGCACAGGCTAATGGAGGTGGTATCGACAATCGCAATATTAAGATAAACACTCCTAATAAAAGATTTTATAATTTTAGCGATATAACTCTTTCGTTGTTGGTTGGTGGACTTCAAGGGACTCAATTATTTACTGAAAATTTTAATGCTGAAGTAACATCTTTCACTCCATTTGTTGGAGGAAGTGGTGAATATTCTGCGACATTAAAATTCGAGCTTTGTGATGATTTTGGTGTAGATCGTAATGATTTATATTTACCTCCATTAGCTGATTTGTGGATTTTACAACATGAAACAGTTGGGACAAAATCTTTCCAGATAAAGATTATTGTGGAAGTGCCTATTCAGGGAAATTTTATAATTCCATCAGGATATGAAGATTTTACTATCGATATTGGCAACCAAAAACTTCTAAAAAACAATACATTAGAAGCACAAAATATTCAAGAATCGACGGCACTAGGCTTTGGCAGCGATCCCGCAGTATTCTACCGTTATGAAATGGAAAATGGTTTAGAGTTAACTGGCAGTTTTAATCCTGACACCTCTCCTCAGAATTTGGTATTAGCACCAAATAAATTCTTCACTGCAACTTTTTATCAGCCATCAACCAATAACAGTGCGAAAATATCTGGAATTTCATCCTCTAGTGGACAGTTGACACTTTTTAATGAATGGGGTTCTCAGAACGAACAATCTTCGTTTCTAGAATTTGATACATTTGGTGGTGCTGATGCTGATGGCGACGGCATTCCAGATGTTGGTGAATTTGTTTTAGGCTCTAATCCCAACAGTATAGACAGCGATGGGGATGGGATTAGAGATTCAGCTGAACTTGAACAGGGACTAGATCCCCTCAATGGTCGTGGCTTCCCCACAGGTATCATCTCCACTTTGCCTATCAGAGGTGAAGCCAAAGCAGTGGTTGTTGAAGGTTCAACCTTGATAACTGGTAGTCAAACGGCTTATGTGGCTACCGGCTCTTACGGTTTGGCAATTGTCGATGCTTCCCAGTTCAATAATCCAATTATTCTCGGTCAATTGGATCTGCTGGGTGATGCGACAGATGTGTCCGTTGATGCCAATTTAAAAATTGCGGCTGTGGCTACCAATAGTGAAGGCTTGCAATTGGTGGATGTTTCTGACCCCATGCTACCAACCTTGCTACGGACAATTAAGATTTCTGCTAACCAAGTCAGTTTCCCTGTCAACCAAGTGGAAGTAGTTGATGGTATCGCTTATATCATTGCTGGTACTTCTTTACGAACAATTGATTTATTGACGGGGGAAAGCTTACAGAATCTAACTCTTCCTGGGTTTGGGACAGTCACTGGTTTAGCAAGGGAAGGCACAAAACTATATGCTTTTACTAGTGGTTCTGATATCTTCTCTGTGATTGATATTACCCAAATAGGGGCGGCAAGGATTGTTGGTCAATTAAGCGTCTCAGTCGCTTCACAGGATGTGGGGGTATTTGCTGCTAACGGTGTCGCTTATCTTGCGGGTAGTGGATTGCGGACTATCAATGTTTCTAATCCGAGTAATCCGACGCTGATTAGCGATGCTGACTTCTTCTTTACAGCTCGTGATGTGGCGCTCAATGGCTCAGGTTTGGCTTTAGTGGCGGCTGAAGATCAGGGAATTGGGGTTTATGACATTAGTGACCCACAGAACACCAACAATATTTTATTTACAGTAAATACACCAGGATTTGCCCGTGATATTGCGATCGCCTCCGGTATTGCTTTTGTGGCTGATGACACAGGTGGATTACAAGTCATCAACTATCTACCATTTGACAACAAAGGTCAAGCTCCCACCGTCAGTATTAGCAGTTCTGTAGTGGATGTAGATCCTAACACTCCAGGCATTCAAGTCAATGAAGGCGGAAATATCCCCATTCGGGTGAATGTGGCTGATGACGTGCAGATTCGCAATGTTGAACTATTAGTTAATGGTGAGGTGGTGAGTAATGATGTCACCTTACCATTTGACTTGAGTGCGATCGCTCTCAATAATGATCCTGATGCTCCCGTTGTCAACGTCCAGGTACGAGCTACCGATACAGGTGGTAACAGTAGTCTGTCTAATCTTCTCGCCTTTGACCTAGTACCGGATACGGTTGCGCCTCTAATTAATAGTGTCACACCTGCTAACGGACAAACAACCTTAGAGAATTTACGCCGTGTGACAGTTCGGTTCTCGGAAGCATTGGATACAGCGAATGTGATTGCTGCCAACTTTAGATTGATCAACAGTGCCAATGAAGTAATTGTCCCAGAAAATATTCAACTGCGAGAAAGCGATCGCACAGTGCAACTAACTTATCAGGCTCTATCCGCCGGCAGTTATCAATTAATTATTGATGCTGCTCAAATCACCGATAGAGCAGGTAACCCCTTGGGAACAGAAAATATCATCAGTAGCTTCACTCTAGAACCAAGTCAGTTTATCGATATTAGTCAGACAGGTAATGTTGTACCAAATTTACAAGGTGATGATCTTAGCTCTCTAGTTAATTTACCATTTGCCTTCACTTTCTACGGTAAGACTTATACCCAGGCGGGGATTAGCAGTAACGGCCTGATTAGCTTTGGTGGTACTAACGCAAACTATGTTAATCAGTCACTCAACTTTGCTGCTTCAGGGTTAAGGAATTTGCCATCACTGCTTCCATTCTGGGATGACTTAGAAACTCGTAGTAATGAAGGTAGGATTGCTACTGTATTTACCGAAACACAAGGCAGTGTAGGTAGTCGTCAATTTATCATTCAATGGCATCAGCTTGAGGCTTATCCCTTCGAGGGTGAAACAGGTGATATTACTTTCCAGGTGATTCTCACAGAAGGTAGTAATGCTATTCAATTTAATTACTTGGACGTTAACTTCGACGGAAATACCGACCAACAAAATGGCGCAGGTCGTTCAGCTACAGTGGGGGCTTGGAATAGCCCGACTGAGTTTCAACAATACAGTTTCAATGAAGCTCGTTTAAGTGATGGACTCTCTTTAATAGTTACCGAAGCAGGCATTATTGAGTCTTAAATCAGTTAACAGTTAACAGTTATCAGTGAACCGTTTACTGATAACTGTTAGAACATATTTATCTTTTTGAGTTTATTAACAATATTGTAGATAGTCTGAATTTCAAAGAGGGTGAATTATGGAAGATTTTCAAAACATTTCTAATATTAATGCCAACAATATTTTGATTCCGTCATTATTGACTGAAACTGGTAGTGATCTATTCACTCCTCAGATTTTAGGTAAAAACTCATTATCTCTGTCTTTCCCTACAATTCCCTTTATAGAAGATGGATTTTTAAAAGGGGATGCCAATAATGATGGCGGATTAACTTATCAAGATTTAGACTTGATACTTAAAGACAGAAATAAACCCATAGTGGGAATTAATGACCCTCGTGATTTTGATGGAGATAAGAAAATCACCATTTTTGACGTGAGGAAGTTGGGTTTAGAGATTAATTTTAATCGAGATAAAACCCCACCTAATTTATCAGCAGCTTTAGCTAACGATACAGGTGTCAGCACTGATAAAATCACGGCAGATATAGCAATTAAAGGAACTGTGAAAGATGCCAGCCGCATCACCCGCATTCGTGCAGGTATAGATAATACAACTATCGACAAATTTACAAACATTCGGGGAGTGGTTGCCAATGATGGGACTTTTATCTTAACAGCAGAACAGTTATCAGAAATCAATAACAATACACCACTTACTCAAGGTCAGCACACTCTACATTTATTTGCCAAAGACCAGTGGAATAATACCTCTACCTTTGATCTAACTTTTACGCTAGATAGTAATAGCCCCATTATTAGTGCGTCTTTAAGTAACGATACAGGCAGTAGTAATAACGATCAAATTACCAAAGATGCCACAATTACTGGCAGCATCAAGGATTTGCAGCAAATCGTCTCCTTTCAGGCAGGATTTGATAATACAGCAACAGCTAACTTTGTTGATATCTTAGGAACTTTAAAGGATCAGAACTTTACCTTAAACCAAAATAAAATTACAGAAATTAATGGAAGTAACTTAAGTGATGGTTCCCATACACTGAAATTAATTGCCACAGATATTGCCGGGAATACAGCGAACTTAGACTACACCTTTACCGTAGATACTACTCGTCCCCAGATTCCAGGGTTGATGCTAGATTCGCTGTTTGATTCTGCGCCAGTTGGGGATTCTCAAACTAAATTTGCGACAGTAAGTTTAATCGGACAAACAGAAGCAAATACCACTGTTTTATTACAACAAACAAGTCAATTAGTTACAGCTGATGCCACTGGTAAATTTATATTTACTGGTGTGGCATTGACACTAGGAGATAATTCATTTACTGCCATTGCTACAGACAAAGCTGGTAATCAAAGCACATTTACGGAAATTGTCAAGCGAGTTACCGAAGATAACAGCGATGTCGTGCTTGACTGGAACACCATACTTTTAAATGCCATATATACAGATAAGACAGCCCCGCCCCGCGCTTCTCGGAATATGGCGATCGCACAAACTGCCGTCTTTGATGCAATAAATAGTATTACCAAGAACTATCAGAACTATTATTTCACAGGAGTTGCGCCAGTTGGTGCATCGCCGGAAGCAGCAGCCGCAGCCGCAGCCCATAGAGTTTTAGTCAATCTTTATCCTGGACAGATTACCTTCTTTGATGCAGCCTTAACAGAGTCTTTAGCAGAAATCCCTGATGGGGCGGCGGAAGATGCAGGGGTAATATTTGGGCGGACAGTTGCCGATAGTATTTTAACTTTGCGGGGTACAGACGGGTCAAGTACTACTGTTACTTATACACCAGGAACCAACCCCGGCGACTGGATACCCACAGCCCCAGGATTTGCGCCAGCTTTACTACCCCAGTGGGGACAAGTTACACCCTTTGGTTTAACCAGTGGTTCCCAGTTCCGCCCAGAGGGGCCGCCTGCCTTGGATAGTCAGCAGTACACTGATGATTACAATCAAGTCAAGGATTTAGGCAAGAAAAACAGCACAACTCGCACGGCTGAACAAACCCAAATAGCGTTATTCTGGGCTGATGGTGGAGGGACTTTTACACCCCCTGGACATTGGAATCAAATTGCCCAAAATGTCGTAGCTAGTAAGGGTAACTCTTTAGTAGATAATGCCCGGATATTTGCCTTATTGGATATTTCCATCGCTGATGCAGGAATTGCAGCTTGGGATGCTAAATATCACTACAATTTCTGGCGACCAATTACTGCAATTCAAAAAGGCGATACTGATGGTAATCCTAATACTATTGCTGACCCGAATTGGACACCATTAATTACAACTCCGCCCTTCCCCGATTATATTTCTGGACACAGTACCTTTAGTGGTGCAGCCACAACAATATTAACAGCACTACTGGGTGATAATGTCAACTTTACGGTTAATTCTCTAGGATTACCCGGAGTTTACCGTCAATTTAATAGTTTTAGTGCCGCAGCCGATGAAGCCGCTATCAGCCGACTCTATGGTGGTATTCATTTCAATACAGCTAACGTAGATGGACTGGCGACTGGTAAATTAATCGGTAATTATGTTCTGCAAAATCTTTTAGCACCTGTTGCTGATAATCAGCCACCGATCATTGGGGTGAGTTTACTTAATGATACAGGGAATAGTGGGAGCGATCGCACCACCTCTGACTCGACAATTAAAGGTACTGTCACCGATACCAGTCAGATAGTTAAATTCCAAGCCAAGTTAAATTCTGGCAGTTTTGTTGACGTTTTATCGAAGTTAAATACAGATGGTAGTTTCACTTTAGATAAAGCGACACTCACGCAAATCAATGGTGGACAATTAGCAGATGGTGTCTATCAACTAAGTCTCAAAGCTGAAGATAAATTGGGCAATGTTTCTGGTGAGGTCAAACTAGAATTTACCCTTGACACTACCAAACCAGCCGCACCGACTGAGTTAAAAATCAAAGATGATATTGACACAATCACGAACAAAACTACTCCCACTATCACAGGGAAAGCTGAAACAGGTTCACTAGTACAAATATTTGATGGCCAAACAAAATTAGGAGAGACAACAGCTACTAATGGTACATGGGAAATTACCACATCTCAACTGACAGATGGGGTGAAGAATTTCACAGTCAATACTATTGATGCGGCGGGTAATATTAGTGATAAGGCTACATTACAAATCACAGTTGATACTGTTGCACCCCTGTTAACTGTTACTAGTCCTCAAGCCAATGCCGAATTAAAATCAGGAGACAAACTTACAGGTAGTGTCAACGAAAATACTGCCCAAGTTAGTTATCGCTTCAACAATGGTAGCTTGATTACTGTCCCCATCAACAATCAAGGCAGATTTGATGTTGAGTTGAATTTAACTGGGTTAGCCGATGGACAACAAAACCTGACACTGCGGAGTGTAGATTTAGCAGGAAATAGTACCGAAACAACCGTTCTGGTGACGATTAAATCCACAACTTCAGACACCACACCACCAGTAATTACAGCCGCGTTATCTCAAGATACTGGCATTGTGGGCGATCGTCTCACCTCTAACCCCGCGATTAACGGTAAAGTGAGTGATACTAGCAAAATCAGTACTTTCCGGGCTGGGTTTGATAATACACAGGAAGCAAATTTTGTCAATGTTTTGCCTCGACTACAAGCAGATGGTAGCTTTGCGTTCAACTTAGCGCAATTAGAAACAATTAAAGGCAGCACATTAGGACAAGGACAACATCTCCTCAAACTGGTAGCTAGTGATGAGTTGGGGAATAAATCTAGTATCTTCAACTTTGACTTTACACTTGATAGTGTGGCGGCGATCGCCACTGTTGCCAGTACGATCAATGCGTCCAATGTGGTGATTGATGTAGATTTTAGTGAAGCGGTGACAGATAGTGCGATCGCCAAAAATAACTATACCCTGAAACTAGAAAATGGTCAGACTGTTGCCATCTCCTCAATTGCCAGACTCAGTACCAACAAAGTCCGGCTAAATTTAACAGCACCATTGGCATCGGGCAAGTATACCTTAACCATTGATCCAGCTGTGAGTGACCTAGCTGGCAATGGTCAAACAAGAACTTTAAGTTTCACGGTCAACCCCAGCCCCTTATTCCAACTCGTAAGCCATACACCGATGGATGGTGCGACAGAAGTTGGTGTTACATTTAGACCGCAAATCTTCTTCTCCGAACCAGTTGATCCCACAAGCCTCAATAGCAACAACTTCTTTGCCTCATTTGGTGGTGAGAAAATAGCCGCGACAATCGTCCCAGCCAATGATGGTCAGTTTGCTTGGTTGTTCTTCCAAGAACCTTTACCAGACGCTTCCTTAATCCGCGTCACCGTTGACGGCTCGACAATTAGAGCAAAGGATGGTGGCAAACTACTAGATGCTGATGGCGATGGTCAAGCTAGCGGAGTTTTGACTTTCGACTTTAACACCGTCAGTCTCGTTCCTACCCCCAATACATCCCTCTCAGGAATTATTACTGATCCAGGTGTAGACAGACTACCGCACACAGCCGATGATCAGCTACCAGGCCCTGATGGTGTGTTGATGACAGCAGATGATGTCTTCTTAAATCCCATTGCTGGAGTCAAAGTATTTATCCTGGGACGGGAAACTGACTTTAGAATCACTGGTGCGGATGGGCGATTCTCCTTTGATAGCGTACCAGTGGGCAATGTCAAATTAGCCATTGATGGGAGAACTGCTACCGCACCCCCAACAGGCTTTTACTTCCCAGAAATGGTCATGGATGTGAACATTTCACCAGGAGTTGGTAACTTTACGATGATGGGGATGCCAGAGGTGTATCTACCTCGCATACCCAATGCCATTCTCAAAGATGTCGATGCTAGTCAAGGTAAGACAATTGTTGCTGATGCGGTAGCTGCACCAGAATTAACTGCTGAACAACAACAGTATCTCACCATTGAAGTTCAACCCAACAGCCTTGTAAGTGCTGATGGTCAAAAATTAACCAGTGGTCAAATTGGCATCAGTACCGTACCGCCGGAACTAGTCCGAGATATGCTGCCACCAGGAGTATTGCAGCATACCTTTGACATTACAGTCCAATCACCAGGGATTACCAACTTTGCTACCCCTGCACCGATGACCTTCCCCAACGTCTTCGGTGCTGCACCAGGGACGCAATTAAACTTCCTCAGCTTTGACCATACTACAGGTCGGCTGGTGATTGAAGGCACAGCCACAGTTTCGGAAGATGGTAAATTTGTCAGAACTGATCCGGGTACAGGCATTACCCATCCAGGTTGGCACGGATTGACACCACCTGGTAGTTGCGGTGGTTCGGGAGGCGCACCACCCCCACCGCCACCACCACCCTCGCCTAAAGATACCATGCACGAGTCAGAGTTAGTCATTCCTCTAATTACGGGAGAAAGTGGCTCATTCTTGACAAAGACTTGGACTGCGCCTGATAAACTCCCTGACTCACCACCACCACCTCCTCCTACTCCGGGTTGCGCCGTACCGCAGAGGCCGAAAGATCCTGATAAAAAACAGCCCTATATCCAAGTCAATATTCAGGTTGAAGGGCCATTAGCTGATTTTATGAAGCAACGGTCGGGAACAACCGAACCCCTAACAGGTAGCTCATTTACCTTACAAGCAGGAAGTGGAGAAAAACACTCTTTAGAAGCGGTTGTTAAGTCCTATGTTGAGATGGCTGGAATTTTAGGAGGTACAAATAGCGCACCATTCTCTCAACTCAATGAAAATATTCTCTTTGGTAGCAAGATTCTTATCACTGAAGTAACAGGGAAGCCTGATGGGTCTAAGCATACTGAAAAGACAACTTATTACTTGTATCGCTTCATTGATGCAACCGATGCTGACCATAATGATAAGCAAATTGAGTTTGAGGATACGCTAGTCAATGGTACTCGAACTAAGCCAATCAGCTTAAAAGCAGGTTCAGCCACTCCTCAAATTAGTGCTTCAGGTGCATTCTCGGCTTCTGGTTCAACTGTGCAATTTAAGCCAACCTCAGTTGGACTAGATCAAAGTGGAACTTTAACGATTAAAACACCAACTGGAAAAGATGTTGGTACTCTTAATCTCAAAGGTGATGGTGAACCCAAACAGAAGTGGTTTGTTGATGTTAGTTCGTTCTTCAACCCTGATGACTTTACAGATGCCATTGAAAATACGTTTAGCAATGACATGACTACCAATGAAAAACTGATATTTGGTACAGCAAACACTGGTGGAACTGTTGTTTTTGATGCTGGAAAAGCATCCGCATTTATTAATGATGTGATTGCTGAAGCAGCAGGGTTACTCAATCCATTTAGTGCAGGGTTAGAACGAGTAACTTCATCATCATCTGGAACAGTTGATTTTGATGATTGGGAAGCTGAATCTTTAGATTTGTTTGATGATAAATATCCCACTTTGGGTTCTGCTTTCATTGTTGACAATGAAAACGGACAGTATAATATCGATGATATTTACACCAACCGCACGAAATATAGCACCTCAGAACAGAATTTTAGGCTTTCTGAAGCTTTAAATGAAAATTATGACGGTCATGTTGATATCTATTTCAATCGATACTTCCAAGTTTATGGTGACACCGTCTATCGAGATGAAAAAGGCAAGTCGTTAGGATTTACAGGCAAAGAGGAATGGACGCGAGACCAACTAGTCAAATCACTAGGTAAAACAATAGCTCATGAACTAGGACATAATGTTGGACTAAACCACACCAACAATTTCAACCCTAGTGACGTAATGGCTCAAGGCTTTGTCTTAAGCACACAAAAGAGTTTTACAACGACAGCCAATGCCTTAAAAATTGCACTAGGTCTGCCTTGGAGCGATGCAGAAGGACAGCAAGCAGTTCAGTATTATTCGACTTATATTACAAAGGGAAAAGGAGATGCCCCCGAAGGCATCAGCGATCCTGATTCGCAGCCGCCAAAACAAATCGCTGATGGACTGTTATGGCTGTTAGAAGATGGTTCTCAGAACTTCATTGATGCGATCAATTTTGGTAATGTAAATCTCACTGGTTCAGTGGCAAAGTTAAACTTTGTCCTGACAAATACAGGAGATCAACTTGCAACAATTAATAATATTTCCTTGACAGGAAATACAGGTCAATTCACCTTAAGCAACTTCACCAATGGTTTAGTACTTGCACCAGGAGCGAATACACCGATTACAATCAGTTTTGATCCCTCTGTGATTGGTAAGTCTAACGCTACCTTGGTTATTAATAGCGATGCTCTTCAGCCAGTTGTAGAAATTCCCTTGACAGGATTTGCTCAAAGTACCAATCCTTATCTATTCTTCAACACCCCAAATAACAATTTAGGCGGTGTGGCTGTAGCTGGTGGCAAGGTAGAAAAACCAAATTTGGCAACAATCACTAATTATGGTAATCAACCCCTCAGTATTTCTGACATTAAATTAGTTGAGGGTAGTAGTGCTTTCAGTTTACTAGGCGTTGCCAATAACTTAGCTACTAATCCCATTTCATTGAACTTTGGCGAATCTTGGTCTTTTGGAGTAGACTTCGATCCTAGCAACTTAGGACTAGATCGAGCAGTAATCGAAATTACCAGTAACGATTCCAATAATTCTAAATCTCGCTTTAGCTTTGTGGGTACTGGACTAGATCAAATTGTTTATCCCCAATGGGGTAATGATTTTATTGCGATCGAAACTCCCGATGTACCAGGTGCGCCAGTCTTACGAACTGTGAGTGATGACAAAGGCAATTTCCAACTGTTCTTACCACCAGAACAGGCTTATCACATGACGATCTTTGATCCTGTCACGGGCTTAGTTAGTCACAGTTATGGTAAGACACCGCAATCAGGTCAGGGAATTGATTTGACCGCTAGCATCGTCTTTAATGGCAGTAAAGCAGCTGATACCGACGGTGACGGTTTACCAGATGATATTGAGTTTGCCATTGGCACAGATTTGCAGAAGATTGACACTAATAATGATGGTGTGAGTGACTTTGCGGCGATTCAACAAGGCATTGATGCCCTGGGTGTAAATGCCCTGCCCATCGGCATAATTAGCACAGTCAAGCCACAACAAAATAATAGTTTTGTCCAGGATGTGGTGGCTAGTGACAAGACTGCATACTTAGCTGCGGGTTCTGGTGGGGTGCAGGTAGTTGACTTGACCCAAATTACCAAACCAGTAATTATTTCTAGTGTGTCTGGGGCTGAATTGAGTGGCAATGCGATCGCTGTTGCTTATACTTCCATTCCTGGTACTACCCCCGGCACGACTCAGCATCTAGTCGCCGCCGCCTTGGGAGGTTCGGGATTGGCTGTAGTCGATGTTACCGACCCCCCAGCCGCTAAGTTACTCGGCAGAGTCTCCCTCTCTGGCTCGGTATTGAGTGTCACAATTGTCGATAACTACGTTTACGCCGGCGGTAGTAACGGGCAAGTGACAATTCTGGATGTGCAAACGCGAGAAATTGTCGGTACATTCACGGCAACTGGTAGTGGTGATGTCTCAGAATTGACCTACAGCAATGGTATCCTCTACACCTTAAGGGGCGGCACTCTCGCCACTTACAACCTGGGTGAAAATCTCAGCGCCCCTGCACTGCTGAATTCTCTCGCCTTCTCTGGTGCTACCAATTTATTTGTGGGAGGCGATCGGGCTTATGTCACTGGCGCTCGGTTATTTGAAGCTGTAGATATCACTGATCCCACTAAACTCAAAAATACCTCCGGCGACAGTCCAATACTTAACTATCGTGGATTGGCAGTCAATGGTTCAGGGCGTTTAATTGTCGGCAGCACTACTGGCTTTAGTTCTGATGCTGATGCCCGCGTCACTCTGTTTAATGTCGATAATCCTGATAATACCAATGGTTTCTTAACGGAATTTGACACCCCTGGTTCTGTTCAAGATATCTGGATTCAAAATGGTTTAGCATTGGTAGCTGATGGGACAGGCGGATTAGCAATTTTCAACTACTTGCCTTTTGATAATAAAGGACAAGCGCCTAATGTCACAATTAGCACATCTGCCAAAGATAGTGACCTGACCAAGAACGGTATCCAAGTCGTTGAAGGGACAACTATTCCCATCCTGGCGAAAGTCACCGATGATGTGCAGGTGCGGAATGTCGATTTGCTAGTTAACGGTGAAGTGGTGGAAAATGATGGTTCTTTCCCTTGGGATCTATTTGCTATTGCACCGAAGTTGACAGCACAATCCAACAAAGTCACCTTGCAAGTGCGCGCCACAGATACAGGTGGTAACACTTCCTTGTCGAATATTCTCACCTTAGATTTGATCAAGGATACCTTCGCGCCGACTGTTATTAGCACCACACCCAATGAAGGCGCACGTCTGAAGACAATTCCATCAGTGAGTGTCCGCTTTAACGAAGCCTTGGATACCTCACGCCTCAACTTATCTGGTGTGAAGTTGACTTACTTGGGTGCAAATGGTGTAGTTGGCGGTGGTGATGATGTTCTGGTGAATTTGAATGAGCTACAAACTCGTAACCTCGATCGCACTCTCTTGATTTTACCTGGTAGTGAACTGAGTGTGGGTAATTATCAATTGAAGTTGGAGCAAAGTATAATTAGCGATCGCGCAGGTAATGCTCTAACTACTCCGATCACCTTAAACTTTACTAAGCGTCCCCTCACCAGTCCTCTCACTTTGGGTGGTGTAATTACAGGTAATCTTGCAGAACCGGGAGACGATGAGGTATATACCTTCACGGGTACAGCTGGACAACGGATCTTGTTTGATGGGCTAGATAACAATTTCACAAGTATTTACACTCAGTTACAAAGTCCGAGTGGTATTTCCCTGGGGAACTACTATTACTACAATGACAGTCAACCCTTTACTCTGACTGAAACAGGAACTTATCGCGCTACTGTCAGATCATCAAATAACGCTACAGGTAACTACAGTTTCCAATTACTAGATGCTAGTGCAGCACCAACTATCACTCTAGGCACAACGGTTACAGATACCTTAACTCCAGGTTTAGCAACTGAAGTTTACAGAATTAATGGCATAGCTGGACAAAGATTATTCTTTGATTCCTTAGCTACTGCATCAGGTGCAAATTGGACATTGTACAATTCTGGCAACCAGTATGTTACTGCTGCTAACCTAAGTAGTGATTTTGAAACCACATTAACCAATACAGGGACTTATTTGTTGGTGCTGGATGGCAACAACACTAATGGAAATGTTAACTACAGTTTCAAAGTCACTAATCCCCCAACTACAAGCACAGCGCTGACTTTAGGAAACACAGTCACCAGCACTATTTCTCAACCAGGGGAAATAGACGAATACACCTTCACAGGCACAGCCGGACAACGTTTGTACTACGATGCACTGATTAACAACAATACTTCGACAATTTATGCCCAGTTAATTAGTCCTAGTGGACAACAAGTATTTTATAACGGTGATGCCGATAGCGATCGCACTCCTCTCACCCTCACCGAAACAGGCACTTACAAACTCATCTTGGATGGTTATCTCGATAACACAGGTGATTACAACTTCCGCTTACTTGATGCTAGTGCTGCACCAATCATCACCCTCGATACAACAGTTACCAACACTCTCACCCCCGGATTAGAAAGTGATATCTACCGCATCAACGGTACAGCCGGACAAAGACTGTTCTTTAATTCCTTAACCAACACCGCCAGTGCTTTCTGGACATTGTATGGAGTAAATAATCAGTACGTTACCAATACCAACCTCGCCAGCGACTTTGAAGTCACATTAACCAATACAGGCACTTATTTGTTGGTGCTGGATGGTTATAACAGCAACAGTAATACTAGCTATAGTTTCAAAGTCACTAATCCCCCAACTACAAGCACAGCGCTGACTTTAGGAAACACCGTCACTAGCACCATCTCCCAACCAGGGGAAATTGATGAATACACCTTCACAGGCACAGCCGGACAACGCCTGTACTACGATGGACTGATTAACAACAATACTTCGACAATTTATGCCCAGTTAATTAGTCCCAGTGGACAACAAGTATTTTATAACGGTGATGCCGATAGCGATCGCACTCCTCTCACCCTCACCGAAACAGGCACTTACAAACTCATCTTGGATGGTTATCTCGATAACACAGGTGATTACAGCTTCCGCTTACTTGATGCTAGTGCTGCACCAATCATCACCCTAGACACAACAGTTACCAACACCCTCACCCCCGGTTTGGAAGCAGACATTTACAGAATTAATGGTACAGCCGGACAAAGACTGTTCTTTAATTCCTTAACCACTAGCGCCAGTGCATTCTGGACATTGTATGGAGTAAATAATCAGTACATTACTAGTTTTAACCTCGCCAGCGACTTTGAAGTCACATTAACCAATACAGGGACTTATTTGTTAGTACTGGATGGTTATAACAGCAACGGGAATACTAGCTACAGTTTCAAAGTTACCAATTCTGGTGTAGTTACCACCACGGCACTGACTTTAGGAAACACAGTCAGCAGTACAATTTCTCAACCAGGGGAAACAGATGAATACACCTTCACAGGTACGGCTGGACAACGTTTGTACTACGATGGACTGATTAACAACAATACTTCGACAATTTACGCCCAGTTAATTAGTCCCAGTGGACAACAAGTATTTTATAACGGTGATGCCGATAGCGATCGCCAACTCCTCACCCTCACCGAAACAGGTACTTACAAACTCATCTTGGATGGTTATCTCGATAACACAGGTGATTACAGTTTCCGCTTACTTGATGCTAGTGCTGCACCAACCATTACTCTAGACACAACAGTTACCAATACCCTCAACCCCGGTTTGGAAACTGACATTTATCGCATCAACGGTAATGCTGGACAAAAGCTGCGTTTTGATGCCTTAATTAGTGGTTCTGTGAGTGGGAACTGGACGCTATACGGCACTGGTAATCAGTATATTACTGGTACTAACCTCAGCAATGACTTTGAAGTCACTTTACAAAATAGCGGCACTTATTTGTTAGTGCTTGATGGCTATAACAGTAGTGGTACAGTCAACTACAACTTCAAAGTTACAGATATCAGCGATGCACCTGTAGCAGCCAGTGGATTTAATAGCATCAAGACTGGCACAATTGCCGCAGGTGGACAAGATACTTACACGTTTACTGCGTCTGCTGGTTTGTTGGTGTACTTCGATGGACAAAACTCTAACTCGAATAACATCACTGCTGAATTACGCGATGCTAATAATCAATATATCTTCGCTAGCAATACCAATTCCGACACCCAACTGATTCGTTTACAAAAATCAGGAACTTACACCTTAACCGTTAAAGGTGCAAGTGCAAGTAGTACGGGAAGCTATCGTTTCCAAGTCATCGATATTCCAGCCGCAGCCACCGATATCAGTTTCAACACTCCCATCACCAGAAACTTAACTAATGGTGCGGAAACAGTTGTTTACCGCTTTACGGGAACACCTGGACAGGAACTTTACTATGATGCGCTTCAAGGTGACGCAGATACAGTTTATGCTCAGTTAATTAGCCCTAGTGGTACTAGCGTTTTTTATATCAATTCCGACAGCGACAGAACACTTTTCACCCTGAATGAAAGTGGAACTTATTATCTACTCCTCCAAGGAAACAGCACCTCGGCTGCTGATTACAGTTTCCGCTTACTAGATGCTAGCGCCGCCACGGCTGTCACCTTAAATTCCACAATTACAGACACTCTCACCCCAGGATTAGCTACCAACATCTACCGTATCAATGGTACAGCCGGACAAAGATTATTCTTTGATTCCTTAGCCACCGGATCTAGTGCAAATTGGACATTGTACGGTATTGCTAATCAATATATTACTGCGAATAACCTCAGCAGTGACTTTGAAGCCACTTTATCTGATACTGGTACTTATCTACTAGTTCTGGATGGCTATAGCAACACCACTGTTAACTACAGTTTCAAAGTCACCAATCCACCAACTACAAGCACAGCACTGACTTTAGGCAACACTGTTACCAGTACGATTTCTCAACCAGGGGAAACAGATGAATACACCTTCACAGGCACAGCCGGACAACGTTTGTACTACGATGGACTAATTAACAACAATACTTCGACAATTTACGCCCAGTTAATTAGTCCTAGTGGACAACAAGTATTTTATAACGGTGATGCCGATAGCGATCGCCAACCCTTCACCCTCACCGAAACAGGGACTTACAAACTCATCCTGGATGGTAACGCCAACAATACAGGCGATTATAGCTTCCGGTTATTGGATGCTAGTGCTGCACCAACCATCACCCTAGACACCACAGTTACCAACACCCTCACCCCCGGTTTGGAAGCAGACATTTACAGAATTAATGGTACAGCCGGACAAAGATTATTCTTTGATGCCTTAGCTAATGCTGCCAGTGCATCGTGGACATTGTACGGGCCAAGTAATCAATATATAACTGGTAGTAACCTTGCCAGTGACCTTGAAACCACCTTACCTAGTACAGGGACTTATCTGCTAGTTCTGGATGGCTTTAACAGCAACGCAAATGTCGGTTACAGTTTCAAAGTTACTAATCCACCAGTCACAACCACAGCATTGACTCTGGGTAACACCGTCACTAGCACCATCTCCCAACCAGGGGAAATTGATGAATATACCTTTACAGGTACGGCTGGACAACGCCTGTACTACGATGGGCTAATTAACAACAATACTTTCACTATCTACGCTCAGTTATTTAGTCCTAGTGAACAAAGTGTATTCTATATCGATGCCGATAGCGATCGCCAACCCATCACCCTCACGGAAACAGGTACTTACAAACTCATCCTTGATGGTAACGGCAATAACACAGGCGATTATAGCTTCCGGTTACTTGATGCTAGTGCTGCGACAGTCATCACTTTAGATACTACCATCACCAATACCCTCACCCCAGGTTTGGAAACCGACATCTACCGCATCAACGGTACAGCCGGACAAAGATTATTCTTTGATTCCTTAGCTAATGCTGCCAGTGTATCCTGGACATTGTACGGTGCAGGTAATCAATATATTGCTGGTAGTAACCTCAGTACTGACTTTGATGCTACTTTAACCACTAATGGCACTTATCTATTAGTCTTGAATGGCTTTAACAACAACACCACTGTCAATTACAGCTTCAAAGTCACTAATCCACCAGTCACAACCACAGCACTCACTTTAGGAAATACTGTCACTAGCACGATTTCTCAACCAGGGGAAACAGATGAATACACCTTCACAGGCACAGCAGGACAAGGCTTGTACTACGATGGGCTAATTAACAACAATACTTTCACTATCTACGCTCAGTTAGTTAGCCCCAGTGGACAACAAATATTTTATATCGATGCGGATAGCGATCGCCAACCCTTCACCCTGATAGAAACAGGTACTTACAAACTGATTGTCAGTGGTAACGGTAATAACACAGGCGATTATAGCTTCCGCTTACTTGATGCTAGTTCTGCACCTGTCCTGACTCTAGATACTACAGTTACTAATACCCTTAATCCTGGATTAGAAACTGATATTTACCGCATCACAGGTAAAGCCGGACAACAACTTCGTTTTGATTCCTTAAATAGCGGGTTTGTGAGTGCTTCATGGACACTGTATAACCCTGGTAATCAGTATGTAACAAGTTTGAATTTGAGCAGTGATTTTGTCTTGACTCTAGCCAATGATGGGATTTATCTTTTAGTTCTGGATGGTTTTCTAGCCAATGGCACTATTAACTATAGATTCCAAGTTTCTAATGCCTAAACTTGGAGAATTATTCTGACAAGTCGTTGTCAAACAGTAGAGACGTTGCAATGCAACGTCTCTACATAATTTATGTGTATCATGATTAATGTGAAATGGTATCAAGCGATCGCTTTTAGGTATGTAAAGAAGTGCGCTCAAAAAATTAAATTGATACCAGGGCGTAAGCTACTGCTAATACCCATATTGTTGGTAAGAGTTGCAGGGCGATCGTGTAATATTAGAATATTATTAATTACTCAATTTTTTTTGTGTTTTCAATAAGAAGAGAGAATTCTTATGCAAAGTCGAATAAATATTCATCCAGATATTTGTAACGGACGACCTATTATTGCTAACACTCGAATTACTGTGCAAACGATTATGGAATTTTTAGGTGCAGGCGATTCCATCGAAGAAATCCTTGAAGAGTATCCTTCTCTGGAAAGAGAAGATATTTATGCCTGTATGCAATTTGCAGCAAAGTTGATGGCAAATCACTACGAAGTTAGAAAATTCGCATGAATGGATTTTTATTTGATGAAAATCTACCTTCAAAAATCCAATTTACTCCATCTCTTCCCATCATCCATGTTTCAATATTAGGCGATAGTCCTAGTGATACCCACATCTGGCATTATGCAAAGGAAAATGGCTTGATCATTGTTACCAAAGATGCAGATTTTTCAGATCGACTAATGCTTGATTTGTTCCCACCAAAAGTAGTGCATCTACGCTTTGGAAATATGCGAAAAAGTTCTTTTCACTCATTGCTAGCCTGTGTTTGGTCACAAATTGAAGATTTAGTTATCGATCACAAGCTAATTAATGTTTATTTAGATCGGATAGAAGCATTTAAATAGTCAGTAGTTGACATTATTTGTTAGACTGGCAATTGTAACAATAGAAATAAATCTGTATGTATTCCACCAGCCCACATCAAAAACTACTAGAAGCGATCGCTAACCTTAGTGATCAACAAATTTCGCTGGTTTTACAATTTATCTCATCTTTAGAAACACCCGTTAACAACTATGAAACTCCACCTAAAACAGCAATAGAAAGAATGGGTGGTTATCCCAAATTTTTACTAGAGGGATCAGGTGATTTGTCAGATAGAGATGTCCGTAAAAAAGCAATTTCTGACCTAATTCAAGCAAGACATCAAACAAGAACTCATGAATAATTATCCCCTAATCTTAATTGATACGGGGATTCTTGTTGCCTTCTATAATCGTAAAGACAAGTATCACCAAAAAGTTATTAACTTTTTTAGTACCTGTACCAGTCAACTCATCACAACAATTGCCTGTGTTACAGAAGTGATGTGGTTACTTGCCCCAAATACAAAAGTACAGAACGAATTTTTATCTGCTTTATCGCTAGGAGTATTGCTATGTGAACATTTACTTCCATCAGACTATCAAAGAATCCAGGAACTTAACACAATTTATCAGGATCTACCGGGAGACTTTACTGATCTATCGCTAATTGCTATTTCCGAAAGATTAAACATCTCTGCTATTGCAACTCTAGATAAAGACTTTAATATTTATCGGCGTTATCGCCAGCAACCATTTGATCGTATATTTTTACCTTGATTATCGGGCGTGGTTTATCGCTTTTTGATAACGAAGGAAGGGCGATGGTGGAACGCCCACCTTCTCCTAAAGGAGACGCTGCGCGAACGGCGATCGCTTTGCTGATTGAAGGTATCGCTTTTTTGATGGTTTTGAGAAGTACGTTGGCTAAACGCCCACCTTTGGCGATCGCTTGTGGGGATGAGGGAGAGCGATAGCGCCAGCGCTGACTTGTCAGTTCGCTGTTTGAGGATGTGAGAGGTTGGGAGGTGCGTAGGCGCAGCCTGCCGTAGGCATCGCTTTTGGAATGTGGCAGAGCGATCAGTTTGATGATAAGAGTATTGGAGGAGGCGATCGCAAATAGCTCATAAAAGCTTTTGCAGTTACAATTATTAGTAATCCAGTAAGCTATATTTTCTGCTATGACTGACGCATTACAATATATCTGTGATTCAGAAGGGCAAACAGTTTCCGTCGTTGTCCCCATTGCTCTTTGGCAAGAAATAATGGCTGAGAGAGAAACTGCTTATCTGTTGAGTAGTCCAGCCATGAAAGCAAGATTACTTACAGCTAGAAAACGTCTAGATGGAATTTCTTTGGAAGCAGTCTGTGAAAAACTTGGAATTTGATGCAGATGCTTTTGAGGACTTAGCTTGGTGGCTCGAAAGTGATCGTAAAAAAGCGTTAAAAATCATCAAACTAATTCGTGAAGTACAACGTAATCCATTTGAAGGCACAGGACAACCTGAAGCACTGAAATACGAACTATCTGGCTGTTGGTCACGACGAATCGATCAAGAACATCGTCTGGTTTATGAAGTCTTAGATGATAAAATCAGAATTCTCGCCTGTCGCTTTCACTACTGAAAATCGCTGTTTTAAAACTTATTTATAAACTAAATATTAAGGTAGGTTGTGTTACAAATCAGTTAACAGTTAACAGTTACCAGTTAATAAACACTGTTCACTGTTTACGCACCATGTTTCTCGGTGCGTCAAGCGTTGCCACTTTTAAAGGGGTTTGAGAAGGCATAAAGCTATGAATATTGCAGCAATTCAACCCACAACTATCGAGGAATTTTTGCAATTGCCAGAAACAAAACCTGCTTCTGAATTTATTCATGGACAAATCATCCAAAAACCTATGTCTCAAGGCGAACATAGCCAACTTCAGATCGAGCTATGCGAAACTATTAATCAAATTACTAAACCTCAAAAAATTGCTAAAGCTTTTCCAGAACTACGCTGTGTTTTTGGTGGGTTAGCAATTGTTCCAGATATAGCCGTATTTCGTTGGGAGCGAATTCCTCGATTGCCATCAGGACGCATTGCCAACCGGTTTGAAATCCATCCAGATTGGTTTATGGAAATTCTCTCTCTTGACCAGAAATATAAACAAGTCTTAGCCAAATTACTACACTGTGCTGAGTATGGTACTGAGTTGGGTTGGTTGCTTGATGCGGAAGATGAAAGCATTTTAGTAGTAGATAGAGATCGCCGAGTTAAGGAACTTAAAAATAGCGATCGCTTACCTGTTCTGACAGAGGTTGAATTAGAGGGTGTTTGAAAAGTGATTGGCTGTGATTTTAAGCACTGGATGATCCCCCCTAGCCCCCCTTAAAAAGCAGGGTGGTTTCATACGAAAAAAGAAAAATACATACATCTTGATTTGTCGCTTTGTAGCAGAAGTTTTGACCCCTCTCCAAACCTCTCCCCCACGGGGGGAGAGGCTTTGAAACAAAGTTTTGTTTTTTCTCTGTTTGTATGAAACCACCCTGCCTAGCCCCCCTTAAAAAGCAGGGCTGTTTCATTCCACAAGGTGAAGGAGTTTGTCAATATCATGAGAGATAAATCTTTGGGCAATTGTGATGGAAGTATGACCATTTCGGCGAAGTATATTGAGAGCGATTGCTCTCAATATGGAGAGATTTGCGGGAGCATTGCCCATACGGATCGTCGAATTATCTTCTTTGAAAACAACATCTTTCACCCAATGGAGGCAATTTTCGATACCCCAATGACCGCGAATACCGATGGCAAATTCCTTCGCTGTACAAATCAAGCTGCTAATATAACAAACAATCTCATGATATTTCTTATCCTTTCTTGTGCCAATTCTTTCGACCCTAATTAAAGATTGTATTCCCGTCCATTCTGGGTCAATTCCATTGACATCATGGAAAACTTCGACAGTACGAGTTGTTAATCTATCTCTAGTCTTTTCTGTCTCAATTATCCGAGAAGTTGGTTTTCTGGTAGCGGCAATCTGTTGAATATGTCGATGTAGTTTTGGTTGATTATCTTTCACAGCAATAACGTAATCGTTACCACCTTCAATAATTATTTTGCAAGTTTTTTTTGGCAATGTAAGGAATCAAAGCTCAAGATAACATCTTCTATATCCAATGCTGTGACTAGCTCCTGGACAACTTGTATTTCGCTTTTGAGTTGGTTATCAAATTTCTTCATCCCCACAACTAGCCCTTTCTTGCCAGCAAATACTGATACTATGCTCACAAAATTCTGATGAGATGAACTATAGTTCTCCACTGTACCCTTAATACTTTTACCATCTACTGCACACCATTCTGATACTTCTAAATCCACATAATTTTTCGCCCATTCATTAAATTTTTCTGTCAGTTTATCAAAATTCACTCCCATGACTACACGTCGAATTGTTGAATATGAGGGAACCCCATGTTTTTGAATGCCAAATTTTTCTATTAATACCCGTCTATGCCTTTTAACAAAATCTCCCCACTCACGATACCCAACATATCCATTCATTGTTCCCATTATGACAAACAGCAACACTAGCCACAGTGGATGTCTTCGTCCATCAGTCGTTCTAAAATCTTCCACTTGCTTTAATTGTTCTATCAGCTCTGCACCCATATTTTTTCCCCACAACTCTTGCTATTTTACCTGTTTTAGGGAATGAAACAGCCCTGCTTTTTAAGGGGGATTTAGGGGGATCGGAAAATATTTGATACATTGCTAGGGACTTTTCAAACATCCTCTTAGAGCTAACCGTTGAAGAAGTCTTTAGCTGGTTAAGTTTATAACCATAGACACAACAACACCCAAACATCTACTAGTTGCTACGATTTCCTCTCATTGTGCTTCCTGCTCAGGGATGTAATCAATTTCATTAAAACCAATCATTAATGAAAATATGTTACATTGCCCCCTAATTTGAGATATTTGAGGAAATATCAACTTTCGCGTTGGGTGCTGCTGGTGTTTAGCGAGACAGATATGAGATTAAACAGCGTCTTTACCTCTTACTTACATTACACTCTAGCTGTTACATCTGCCAGGGAAGCTTTGTAGCTTCACTTATTAAACTAACACTTCATAGATTAGTCTGGAATTTATTGCAACTAAACTTTACTTTATTGTTCAGAAGTTATGTACAACTTTCCTGGTTCATTAGGTTTAATGGGGATTTCTATCCAGAACTCTGTACCCTTACCAACTTCGGAAATACATTCCATCATCCCGCCGTGCTTTTCGGCAATAATTTGATAGCTAATGGCTAATCCCAAGCCTGTTCCCTTGCCTACCGACTTAGTTGTGAAAAATGGGTCAAAAATCCGCTTTTTGACTTCTGCTGTCATGCCTAAACCGTTGTCAGCGATGCGAATCAAAAGACGGGATTGATCGAGAGAAAGTCTGGTAGAAATGTAAATTTGCAAAGAGGAAATTGTCAGTTGGTTTTCGTCAGTTGTTTGACTATTTAGCAATGATTCTTCTAAAGCATCAATGGCATTGGTAAGCACATTCATGAACACTTGATTCATCTGCCCGGCATAGCATTCTATCAATGGTATGTTGCCATAATCTTTGACTACTTCAATGCCAGGAAATGTAGGATTTGCTTTTAAGCGATGTTGGAGAATTAATAAGGTATTATCAATGCCTTCATGGATGTCAATCGGCTTATTTTCAGCCTCATCTAGACGGGAAAAATTTCTTAATGAAAGCACGATAGAGCGAATGCGTTCCGCGCCAATTTGCATGGAAGAGATAATTTTTGGTAAGTCTTGGACTAAAAAATCTAAATCGATCGCTGCGATCGCTTGACTAATTTCCTGAGCAGGGTGAGGATAATAAGTCTGATACAGTGCCAGAAGTTGTAAAATGTCTTGGGTATAATTATGAGCGTGGCACAGATTACCATAGATAAAGTTGACTGGGTTATTAATTTCGTGAGCGACACCTGCAACTAACTGTCCCAAACTAGACATTTTTTCGTTGTGAATCAATTTAGTTTGGGTTTCTTGGAGTTGATGTAAAGCTTGTTCTAGTTCTGTGGCTTTTGCTTTGGCCTCATTTGCCGCTAGACTACTTTGTTGGTAGAGTTGGGCTTGTTGAATAGCGATCGCGGCCTGATTTGCTAGCTGTTGTAATAAGTCAATTTCTACATCCTGCCAATTTCTTGGTGCTGTACATTGATGGGCAATGACTAAACCCCACAGTTGCTCACCCATGTTAATGGGAACTATCAAGTTAGCTTGTACTTGCAAACTCTGCAAAAATTCATAATGACAAGCGCTTAATGAATCCGTTGACACATGATTAATTGCCCTGATTCTACCTCGAAAAAATAGCCGGGCAGACTCATCAGGAAAGCACCCCAAGGGCATGGCTATACCTAAAACCGAACGCCAATCGCCATTGACTTCTTCGACTACAACTTCTCCTTGTGAGTCACCAGTGATTTGGTAAATCAGCGTTCTATCTGCATTCAACAGAAACCGCACTTCTCGCACAATCGTTTGCAGGATAATTTTTAAGTCTAAAGTACTGCGGATTTGCTCACTGACTTGCTTGATGACTTGCGTAATTAGGAATGATTTTTCAATTTCGGCGGTTTGTTCCTTGACTTGACGTTCTAAATCTGTATTGAGTGCTTGTAGTTTTTGAGTTGTATCTTGCTGTTGAATCGCTATGGAAAAATCAGCTGCTAGAGCTTGTGCCAGAGAAATTTCTGCTAAACTCCATTGGGGTACTTGGCCTTTTTTTTGTTCTCGCCACACCTCAAAAGAAAGCTGAGGTAGCTTTTGCCGTTGATTTTCCTCGCACCTCCCAGCCCATAAAATTTCTGTATCAAATTCTGGGCGAAAAATGGTGATCACGCCAATAAAGCTTTGACGATAATGTAGAGGTAGGACTAACATTCCGCGAATACGACTTGATTGAAAAGCAGAAGCCAAAACCCTCAGACGCGCTTCTGAGTAAATGTCAGCAATGATCAACACATCATGGGGTTGGCATTGAGTCATCCAGTTTTGCCAGACAGGATGCTGTTCGATAACACCAGGGAAAGTTGGCTGTTCACCCCAGAGATAAACTTCTTTAGTAGGTTCGATATTTACATAAAGTCTGCCACCAATCCCACCCAAAGCTGTAATTGTGGCTTCTAAGGCAGATTGTAATTGAATAGTCGGTTGCCTGTGTAGGAGATGACTGATTTGGTTGATAATTTCTGCTTGCTGTTGCTGGGCGCGAGTTTCCTGGAGGAGATGGCTTTGAGCGATCGCAATTGCCACTTGATCAGTAATTTGCTGGACTAATTTCAGTTCTCGCGGCAAGATGGTACGCGGTTGACTGTGGTGTGATACCAATAGTCCCCATAATTGAGGTGTATCTGAAGAGGTGTTGAGATTGCACAGTAAAATTGGTACTACCAAAGAAGACTGCACACCCATTGCTTGCAGATATTGCAAATGACACGGATCTACCTGGCGATAAGCAATGTTCTCAGATGGGAAAGATGTTTCTGTATTGACTGATGGCAGCGGTGACAAGCCAATTTGCCCATTTGCCACATCGACGATAGAGCGTTGCCCCATTGACAAAAACATTTCTCTGGACTCTGATGGAATATCATCGGCAGGAAAGTGCAACCCCAAAAGAGAGGGAAGATTTTGTTCTTGAATCGATTCGGCGACGACTTCGCCACTACCATCAGCAGCAAAGCGATAGACTACCACTCTGTCTGTTGCCAAAAGACAACGGATTTCAGTAACTGTGGTTGTGAGTATATCTGATAGTTCGAGCGATCGCCTAATATGATTTGTAATCTGGTGTAATAAACTGTCTTGAGCAAATGTTGAGGGAAAACTATCAGGGTGATCCGTAAATGTCATTATCTAGTACACTTAGATGCTGTGCATCTTTACATACAACTACTATTAAGACTTAACAAACTTAAGTACAAAATTTATAAATAACTCGTTAATTTTATCCCTGTCTAATTGATTTGCATTCGGTAAAATTATGCAAATCACCAAGATTTATAGCAGGAAACAGGAAACAGGAAACAGGGAACAGGGTTGAAAGCCCGAAATCCTTGTAGAGACGTTGCAGTGCAACGTCTCTACATTCATTTTCACCAGATGTCTATTTTGCCATCCCCTACCTTAATATTTACTTTTGCCCTATCTCCTAACTCCTAACTCCTCTGCTCAACATATTCTCCCGACACTAGCTTCCACAAACCCAGATTGCGGATTTCTTCACGCACACTCATGAGGATTTTACCGAGATGATTTTGTCCAGTTTCATCTACACCACAACCCCAAAAGTAATCTGTCGGTGAATTCTCTACCAAAACTTCATCACCTGTACTTAAGAGAATTTCTCTGATATCACTATGGGTAAGAAATTTTTTCAGTACAGCTTCTCGCATGATTCTCGTTTTGACTAATTCCCAGTCTGGGCGGAGTCTACGACTATGACATCTTCCTAAAGCAGCAGCTTCTTCCGGGGTTTTAGTAGCGCGAATTAAGGGTATAGTGACTGCATCTATACTACCAACAAACTTTTGCGCTTGGTAATAATGTTCTACCGTTGACCAGTAAGATCCCTGAATTTCAATACCGTGGGGAGAAAAGTTAGAAAAACAGCCGTAAGGCTGCCAAACTTTATAAAAGTAAATAGTCATGGGAAAATTACTCTTTTATACCTTTATTAATTACTATTCTTATAATGCCTGTAGATGTCAGCAAGAAGTGATTAACTTAAGATTGATCCCTGAGAGCTAAGGCAAAGGGTTTATGGGCTGGGGACTATATTTGCATACTTCATCCAAACGCAAAGTACAAGATTATGTCTACAGATAGTTTTGAAAACAGTAGCTGGAGTTGGCAGTTCTCTCAGTTACAGCAACAGGTAGGAGAATGGTTGGAATATCAGTCATATCGATTGGAAAAAGTGTTGCCAGATTTGCCACCTTTAGGGAAGATTAGCCCGTGGTTAGCTAATCTGTTGCACCTTTTAGCTTGGGTGCTATTGGGGTTATTTCTCGCTATAGTAATTTGGCGCTTGTGGGTAGTCTTCAGTCCTTATATCTATTCTTGGCTAGCTGGTAATGGTAATTTTCCCAGTTACCGGACAAAAACTTTGGCTGAAGATTTAACTGTGACACGTTGGTTAGAACGATCGCAAGAACTTTACCGTCAGGGTAACTACCGAGAAGCTTGTCGTTGTCTTTATCTGGCAATTTTACAGCACTTGCATGATACTAAAACCATCCTCCACAAATCCAGTCGGACTGATGCTGAATATTTGCAGCTATTGCAATCTTCGACAACTCCCATTCAACCTTACGAAACTGTGATGACAATTCACGAGCAATTGTGTTTTAGTGATGGAGAGATTTTGCCCGAAAATTATCAACAGTGTCGGCAAGCCTACCAGGAAATAGTGCAAAAATGAAACGCTCAAACCGTCTGACTTGGCTGGGGGCGATCGCTTTAGTGGTAGTAATTATACTAACTTTTATTACTGCCCCTAATACACAGATATACAAAGGTTCTACTTACAACCGTGCTGCCGATGGTTACGGTGCTTGGTATGCTTTTATGGAAAAGCAAGGAACTACCATGCAACGCTGGCAAAAACCCTTGACTGCTCTTAAGCAGATAAAATCACCAGTAACACTTCTACAAGTCTATAACTATCCGCGAGAACCAAAGTTATGGTCAGAGGAATCAGAATGGGTGAAAACAGGCAATACGCTGGTGATTTTAGGCGTGCAAGCCAGAGTTAGTGCGGCTGAGTTTCACACCAGACAAACATCACCTGTGGGAGACATTAAAATTGACACCAGAAGACGCAACCAAAAAGTCCAGCAGCCACAAGTTTTGTTAGGCGATCGCTTTGGTGCTGTAATCTGGGAAGAGAAGTATGATCAAGGCAAGGTGATTTTCGCTACTACACCTTATTTAGCAGCCAATGCCTACCAAGATAATTTAAATAACTTTAAATATTTAGCTAGTTTAGTTAAGCAAAAAGGTCACACTTTATTTGTTGATGAATACATCCACGGCTATAAAGATGAGGATGTCAAAACAGATGCAGGTGAAGGAGATTTAATTGGCTATTTAGCCAAAACACCTATCGTAATTGTACTTTTGCAAGCAGGTGTTTTACTATTAGTATTAGTTTGGGGAAAAAACCGTCGTTTCGGTAGAGCGATCGCTTTAACCACACCAGCAATAGATAATAGCGCAGCCTATATCCAAGCATTAGCAGGAGTTCTCCACAAAGCCGAATCTAACGATTTTGTTGTAGACATCGTTGGCAAAGAAGAACAACTGCAACTGCAAAAAACTCTAGGTTTAGGACAAATACTACTAGAACACCAAACCCTAATCAACATTTGGACAGAAAAAACTGGTAAAAGTCCCACAGAACTAGATACAGTCCTCAAGTTACAAGCACGAAAACGGCGGATTAATCAATCAGAACTGTTAAACTGGTTAGCAAAATGGCGCAGCTTGAGGAATGAGTAGTGAGAGCTAAGAAAATGAATGTAGAGACGTTGCAATGCAACGTCTCTACAAGGATTTCGGGCAAATCTGTAATCGTTCTTCCATACCTGCATTACCTTGTAAACCACCGGTGTGGATTAATAGTAAGCGATCGCCTCTGGTAAAATATCCTTGCTGTAGTAAATCCATTACCCCATAAAACATCTTTGCTGTGTACAAGTAATCTAGGGGTATCCCATAAGTTTTAGTAAACTCTCGACTGAACAATAATAGCTCGTCGTTCACTTTAGCATAACCGCCAAAGTGGTAGTGACAAACTAATTCCCAAGATGCAAGAGAACTCCGAGGTTTTGGTAATCCAGAAGCAAGATACTCTTTAAGTAAGTTGTTAATATCGTGTACGAGAAATTCTCCGTTTTTTAAAACAGGAAACCCCAGCAAGCGCTGTTTAGAGTTGAGAGTAAGTGTTATACCTGTGAGTGTGGTGGCTGTACCACAAGCCAAGCAAACATGATTAAATTCCATATTTACTTGACTTAATATCTCCATACAACCGCGCACACCATCCAAATTACTACCACCTTCGGGAATGATAAATACTTGTCCAAAACGTTGTTGTAAATCTGCTTGTAGCGCAGAGGTGTGGCGTTGTCGATAAGTTTCTCGATTCAGATAAACAAGCTGCATACCTTGTTGCACAGCAAAACTCAAAGTGGGATTTAATGGTAGTCTTTCTTCTCCACGAATCACGCCAATGGTACGAAATCCTAAAAGATTACCTGCGGCGGCGGTAGCGAATATGTGATTAGAATATGCACCACCAAATGTGAGTAGAGTTGTGTAATTTCTCTCTTTGGCTGCGAAAAGATTGTACTTAAGCTTGAACCATTTATTCCCATTTACCCAAGGGTGCATTAAATCAAGTCTCAGCACAGACAATTCTATACCTAGATTGCTAGCAAGCTGATGATTAATTTTTTGTGTGGGAGGAGGAGTAAAAGCTAATGACATAGAGAAATCATCTGTACTTCAGTTCGGAAAAACCTAGTAAACAGGCTGAAATTAATAATGGTAAAAAATAGTATATGCCGCGATAAGCAAGAAGTGAACCAAGAATTACTACGGCAGAAAGTTTAGAGGTAAGTAACAATAAGATTACAGTTTCAAATACACCCAATCCACCAGGAATATTACTCACAATTGCTGCAAACATGGCTAATAAATAAATTCCTAAAAAATCGAAATAAGACAAAGATAAATTACTGGAAATTATGATATAAAGAACGCTAGCAGCTAGAATCCAGTCAAGACTAGAAACGGCAATTTGAGCTAAAGATATGGGGAAGGTGGGAAAACGCAATATGTGAGAGCGAATAGTTAATGGTTGTTTGATGAAAATGCTACTTAAGATGTAAATAGCAATTAGCAATAGAAAGATGATACCGATAGGTCTGACTGTGGTAAATGGCAAATTTAATTGGGTGGGAATGATCAACGGATGGATGAGAAAAATTAAACCAGCAACGGTAAACATTCCCAGCCAAAAAGTGAAATTAGCAAAGGCAATTATTTGGGCGATCGCTACTACAGATACCCCCCATCTCATGTAAAATCGATAACGAACAGCACTGCCAGTCAGCAAAGCAAAGCCAATGGTATTACTGAAGGCACAACTAATAAAGTTAGTTAAAGCAATCTTATTCCAAGATAGGGAACGACCAACATAGCTAAATCCCAAAATATCATACCCTACCATGACTAAATAGCCGATGGTAGTTAATCCCACTGCCCAGCTTAAGCGCGTTTTGGGAATAGCTGCTAATGAATTGACAACATCTCGATAATTATACTCTCGCAATTCACTAGCGATCGCCCACAGACAAAGTGCCAGCAAGAGCAAGCTAAACAAGTAACCAAAACTAAACTGTAGTTTTTTGAGCATAGTAAATTTGAGAAAATTATCCTTCACGTGTCAGTTGTCAGGTGTCAGTTGTTTCCATCAAAATTTTTTGGACTATTGACTATTGACCATTGACTAATGACTTGAACTTTCCATCACCTTGACACAGCATTGACAAACGTTTTGCGTAAGCTTTGGAAGATAAGCACTAACTCCCAATGCTCTATGCCAGATGCTCCATGCTCAACTACTAATAATATCGAAGATGTGCTAGTTGGTAAAAAAATCCACCTAAGGCAAGGGGTAGATTTACAAGTTTGCCACAATCCAGGTATCCATCCCCCATTGGTGTTTATTCACGGCGGAACGGGAAATCGGTTTAATTTTAGAATGCAGTATGAGTTTGCGCAAACTCAAAGTTGGGAAATTCTGGCATATGATTTGGCAGGTAATGGTCAATCTAGTTCTTACTCTCGCTACTCCATAGGGCGGCATTGTCGAGATTTACAGCGATTATTACACCGTTTTGAGATTCAGTCACCTGTATTGTGCTGTCACAGTTATGGAGTTCCCATTGGACTAGAGTTTCTTCAACATTATCCTGTGAGTGGAATCATTGCGATCGCTGGGGGAACTCACGACTTAGCACCTTGGTGGGAAATTCCCTTGATGAAGTTTATGGCTTGGGGTGGTAGATATATGTTTCACTTAGCCAACTTGCAAGCTTTGAATAAATTCCTTTCAACTTCTTATCGTCACAGTGCGATGGAAAGGTTTTTTGCCGAAAATCCAGCACCCACAGATGTTCATGCTTACAAAGGTTTAGAAATATTTTGGGATTATAACTTTTTTATCCGTCATCCCTTACCGAAAAATTTGCATATTCCGGCTTTAGTCATTACCGCCGGCCAAGATCCCACATTTACACACAAGATGGGAGAAGAATTAACCAGTCACTTTGTCAATGGTACTCACTTACATTTTGCCAATGCTGGACATTTAGTCATGGCTGAGTGTGCAGATTTAGTTAATCAGGCGATCGCAGATTGGTTAACACAGCGACTTTACTCTTAATTTCACCACTATGAATAACAGAATATCGCAAACTTTCTTACTCTTTTCGCTCATCACCCTAGTTAGCTGCAATTATTCTCAAGGTGCAATAGCTCAAAAGCCACTACAACAAGCCATCCTACCACCACAACCGAGTGCTGATATCTTAGCCACTCCCCTCACTTATAAAATTGCCACTTACGATAGTCAAGCTATGGGTGGAAGCCGCACTTATGGCGTTTCCTTACCTCCAGGCTATGAACAAAATCCACAACAACGCTATCCAGTAATTTTTCTGCTCCACGGTGGACATGGTGAACCTCAAGACTGGTTTAATCAAGGTAAGGGACACGCTCTCAAAACTCTAGAACAACTGTACACCACAGGTAAATTACCTCCCAGTATCGTCATTACTCCAGATGGTAACGACAAGCGCGGTTCTAGCCGCTACTGGGACCCCCAATATATAGACGGCCCTAATGGTAAAGTTTCCACCGCCGTTGGCAATGAACTAGTCAAAGTAGTGCAAACCCGCTACCGTACCTTACCTAATCCCGATTTTTGGGCAATAGGGGGATTATCTTCTGGGGGATGGGGTGCAGTCAATGTCGGTTTGCATAACTTAAATAATTTCTCAATTTTATTTAGTCATAGTGGTTATTTTCAAGATAAAAGCGGCCCGAAAAACAGTCCCATTACCTATATCAAAGATATTCCTTCACAAGCACAAAAAAGATTACGAATCTATTTAGATACAGGTATTTCCGATACTGAAGAAATAGATGAGGCGAAAAAGTTTTCTCAAGTCCTAGAACAATTCAAGATTTATCATCTCTTCCGCAAGTATCCTGGTAGTCATACTTGGCAATATTGGCGTGAACATTTAGCCGATTCTTTAACATTTGTCGGTGAGCAATTTCGCATTTCCCAGATAGCCCACATGGCTGATCATATGTAAGGATTCAGGAGTCAGAATACAGGAGTCAGAATAGTTCAAATTCTCATATTTGATGAGTAAGCTAATATTCCTAAACCCTTGATTAATTCAGACTTCTGACTCCTGGTTGCCGAATTCTTACGATCATATCAGCTTGCATAATTAAATTAGAATAGTCAATACCCCTCTCTGTCACCTGTCACCTATCACCTGTCACCTATCACCTGTCACCTGTCACCTATCACCTGTCACCTATCACCTGTCACCTATCACCTGTTCTTAAAAGTGCTGCTAATTTTAAAAACCCATGAAAATTTCTAAAATTTTTATTTACATCGTAGGAGCGATCGCCATCCTCACAACTGTTGGTTATTATTATGTATTTATCTTAGGCGCACCACAACTAGATCCACCCACAGAAGAGGCTAATACAAAACTTAAATTTCAGTTAGAAACTTTCAATTCACAAGCAATGGGTACAGTCCGCAATTATGGTGTGATTTTACCGCCAGAATATAAAAAATATCCGCAAAAACGTTATCCGGTCATCTTCTTATTACATGGTGGTCATGATGATGCTCGTGCATACGTTGATAAATATGCCATCTTGAATATACTAGATGAACTATATCAAAGTGGCAAGTTACCACCATCAATTATAATTACACCCGATGGCAATGATCATCGTGGTTCTAGTCCTTTATATGACCCCGAATATTTTGATGGGAATAACGGCAAGGTAGGAACTTTGATTGGTTCAGAATTAGTTACACTAGTTAAATCACGTTACCGGACTTTAGAGTCACCCCAGTTTTGGGCATTAGGAGGTATATCTTCTGGAGGATGGGGTGCGTTGAATATCGGGTTACGCTATCTCGACAACTTCAATATTTTCTTTAGCCACAGTGGTTATTTTACCGATAATAGTGGCGTGCAAAATAGTCCTCAACAAATTGTCCAGCAGCTATCATCCGCAGATCAAAAACGTATACGTGTGTATCTTGATGCCGGATTAAATGATACTAATTTATTAGCGTCTACGAAAACATTCCATCAAACTTTAAATAAGTTAGGCATTGCTAATGTTTTTTATGCTTTTCCAGGAGGTCATGGTTTATCAGGTGAAAATATAGGTTGGAACTACTTTCATAAACATCTCAAAGATTCCCTTTCCTATGTAGGAGAACAGTTTAAAAATTCCCAAAAGCAATGAAATATCAATCAAAAACTCAGATTAATCTATGGAGTGCAGCTATCCTGACTGGAATAGTCGGAGTAGTCAATTTATTATCCGCAGTCACACCCAACCTGTACGGAAGAAATCATTGGCTAAAGGACTTTTTACCATTTGAAATTCGTGCTACTGGACATATATTTGCTGCCCTAACTGGGTTTATATTACTGGCATTAGCAACTAATTTATTACGACGCAAACGAGTTGCTTGGCTACTGACAGTCAGTTTATTGGTTATTTCTATTGTTAGCCATTTACTCAAAGGATGGGACTATGAAGAGAGTATCTTATCCGGTGTTTTATTGATACAATTAATCTTCATGCGTCATGTGTTTACAGCACAATCAGACCGTCCTTCAGTTGCCAGGGGAGTACGATTATTATTTGGTGCATTGTTATTTACCCTCGCTTATGGAACAGTAGGATTTTACTTACTAGATGGCAAATTCACCGAGAATTTTAATTGGCGTGAAGCTATTTTGCAAACCTTAGCTATGTTCTTTACAGAAGATAATTGGGGACTGCAACCAAAAAGTAAATTTGGGGAGTTCTTTGCCAATTCTATTTATATTATTGCCGCTAGCACCATCACCTCTGCTGTGGTGCTGCTGTTACAGCCAGTATTTTTACGCCATTCCGCCAGCAGCAGTGAACAGCGAAAAGCCAAAGAAATTGTCCTACAACATGGATGTTCTTCTTTAGCCGCTTTAACTCTGTTAAATGATAAAAGCTATTATTTCAGTCCTTCTGGACACAGTGTCATCGCTTACGTTCCCAAAGGACGAGGTGCGATCGCTCTTGGTGATCCCATAGGGCCAAAAGAAGACCGCCAAGAAGCCATAATTAGTTTCCAACAGTTTTGTCAACGCAATGATTGGTATCCAGCTTTTTACCAAACCCTACCGGATGATATTGAACTATACCAGTCTCTAGGGTTTAGGGTACTAAAAATTGGCGAAGAGGCGATCGTTGATCTGAAAAACTTTACTTTACAAGGCAAAGCTGGGAAAAACTTTCGTCCCGCCATCAACCGTTTGACTAAGTTAGGATATCAAGTTAATTTCTATCAACCACCAATTAGTCATGAATTATTGCAGCAACTCAAACCCGTGAGTGATGAATGGTTAAAAATGGTGCAAGGTTCAGAAAAACGCTTTTCTCTAGGTTGGTTTGATGAAGCATATTTGCGAGAGTGTGAAATTGCTGTCGTCCATACTCCCGATGGCCAAATAGATGCCTTTACTAATCTTTTACCAGAATATCAACTCAACGAAAGCACTATCGACATGATGCGCCACCGGCAATCAATGGAAAACGGTACAATGGATTTTCTCTTCACTTCCCTGCTACAACATTTTCAAGACGCAGGCTATGACAGTTTTAACTTTGGACTTTCGGCTTTAGCTGGAGTTGGGGAAAAACCAGAATCACAGCGTTTAGAGAAAGTACTGCGTTATCTTTATGAACATTTAAACCGTTTTTATAACTTTCAAGGCTTACACGCTTATAAAGAAAAGTTTCATCCCCGTTGGGAAGGACGCTATTTAGTTTATCCTAGTTTAACAGCCTTACCTGATGTAGTTGTAGCATTAATTCGTGCTGATTCAGGCGATCGCCTCCTCGATTATTTCCAACCAGGAGCTTAACAAACTCGCAAGTACAGTTTTGCAATGGGGATTTAAAACCACCGCAGTTTGTGAAACTCAAAAAATCCCAAGATTATTGACTCAAAAACTCAATTATAGATAGTGAGTGTTGGGTTTCCTTGTGTTAACCCAACCTACTAACTTGTCGCACTAAGATAGTAATTAAGCCACACTAAATAAATTATTGAGACTGCCAAAAGCAGAAGCAATATTGACTGATCCTAATCCTAGAGAAACAGCTCTGACGACGACACCAAAAATATTAATGATGTCAGCAATATAATCCACTACTTTATTAAATGTTCCAATGGTAGCAAGCGCATCGCCTAATTCCTTAATTGCTTTTTTTAGATTAGCCGCAGGTTCTGTTAAATCCGTAGTCAAACTATTCAAAGCTTGTCCTGTTAACTCAATCACTCTGTTTTTGATTAAGCGTGACCAAGTTTCTAATTCTGAAAAAATAAATGCAGGAATTTGAGTTGAGTTAGCAATTCTAAAATTATCTATTTGTCTAGCAAAAGTTGCCATTGCATCTCGTAGATCAAATAAATCATTGGCTGTTAAGACTTGACTCATTTTTCATCCTTTTTAATTTCTGACGGCTAAAATTTAATTACCCTTAGAGGGTGTTTGAAAAGTTTCAGTAGGTATAAAAATGTCATTCTGACTGGAGCGGCGCGTAAGGAAGAATCTAGGTTTTGTGGCACATACCGAGATGTTTCATTCCGCTACGCTGCATTCAACATGACAAAGAAACAGACTTTTCAAACGTCCGCTTATTCTGCTAATTCTGCTTCTAACTTTTTAGCAATGTCTTGAATTCGTCCTAGTCGCTTCTCGGCTAATTCTTTCATTTGTTTTTGTTGATTTTGAGTAGGTTGATTTCCTCCCAAACTTTCAGGGGGTTTACCTTTAATTAAGGTATACAATTCATTGTGTCCCTGGGCAACTTCATCTAAAAGCTGGATGTACAGTCTGCCAATTTCAATATTTTTGCCTACTTCTGCGCGTTTTTCTCTCCATTGTTCATCAATTGAATAGAAAGGAGATGATACATCAAAAGCTAGTCTTGCTGGTGGTTTATTAGGATCAACATCGGGAAATTCTTTACGGAGCAGATCAGTTACAATCGCATTGTACTGGAGGTCAATATTATCTTGCTCTTGCTGAAGATATCCTTCAATGTAACCTCTTTGTACACTTGTCTTTAAAATTGATATATATGCTTGAACATCCTCATTGGTATTGACAATAGCTGTAGATAATTTATCTTCTCGAAACTGATTCAAAACAATTCTGGAAAGCAACTGTAAGACTCCCACACCTGCTTTAATCGCCTGTTGTCGTTCCGCCGCAACATTTGTACTGGTTGAAGTACCTAAAGGTAAGTCATTAATTGCATTGACTAATTTATCTGCTGTTGTATCGGGAAAAATAACAACATTATCACTGGAGATAGCTTCTAACGCAGCTATGTATTGAAATAAAAGGTCATGGCTTTTTTGAAAATCTTCCCCAATTTTCCACTCAGTATTGCACTTTTTTAGTCCTTCAATTCTTGTTTGATAAGGAGTTCTCCTTTGCAATATTGTGGGGGTAGGTTCAATCGGTAAGGAACTATATTGACGAATACAAGACTTATAAAAATCTTCTGCAATCAATGCCACTGTTTTACTTGCAGTAGCTCTCGTCTTGGTAAAGTCTCTCACGGCTTTGAGTAGGGAATCATCTCCACAAGCAGTGACCAGTATACAAAGAATAGGTGCATAAAAAAGGCCTGATTTCTTTATAGTTATTTTATCTTTCATCTCTATCTGGAATTTTTACATTTAGGTTATGTTATTAGTCTTTACTAGTCTGTCTTATGCTTAAGCGAGCTTGTTCATAACAGCGATTCTTAACTTACCATTTATGTGTATTTAATTTATCACTGTTTACGTATCTTAACGTGCTTCTTCCTGGGATACTCACGTTGTCTTACACCAATTCCAAAAATATTTGCGACACATGGTAGGGGCGTGACAGGACTAAAAGGTTGCCAAAAAAAGCCTCAGCAAGTAGCTAAGGCTTCATACTGGTTGCCCAAATTTCTACCAAAAGGCAATGAACAGGCTGCAAAATTGCTGAAAAATCTTTTAAATCAGGAGAAACAACAGATGTTAGGTGAAGAGTACAAAACTATCAGATCTTCAGGGCAAGTTTACAAGTTAATTTTAAGAATCAAAAGTACAGGTGAATTGGCAGTTTTTGGTGGATACCAATTGGGTAGTAAGGGTTCTAAAATAATTGTGGAAATTCTCAATTCATCAGACTTATATCCTACTGGTGGAGTTAGGCAAGTATCGCCTGGAGATATGGAAATTCTAGACCCACAACCTTATGAAGATTAGGGACTGAGGCTGAATTAAAAAATATAAGTTAGCATGGAGGCTTAGATAAATTGCACGTTTTATTTATGCCTCAAAACCGTAACAGCAATTCTCCCAGAGCTAACAAATTTAAAACGAAACTTCTTTATCTTTTGACGACAATCACTACTTTGATAGTGTTGTTTCCTTGGCTATACGAAATTAAAACAAAAGCTGGGATCAATATATCACAGAGTCGTCATGCCGGCACATTTTTTGAGAAACATACTGGTGGACTATTTAGATGTGAATGGCTTTACCCTTATCGTTGCGATCGCCCTAAAATGAATTAAGACAAAGTTAGGGTAGCATCTAAAAAACCAGAACCCCGATTTTTGACAAAAATCGGGGTTCTTTGGCAGAAAAACTACTTCAACTGAGTCAAAATCGCACTCACATCAACTGCTAATTTCTGACCTAACTTGAGCAAATGTAGACATTGATTAGTATCTGCGGCATGAGCAACAGTCGTCAAACACAGAGGGACTATGTGACTGTGCAAACGGCTAAAGTATAGTTCTTGGGACTGATGTAAGGAGATACCAATATTCAGTTGATAACCAACATCAATCAGTCGTTCTAAGCATTGGATATCTGTAGCAAAACTGCCATTAGCATCGTGCAACAATCTCCACAGGAATCGCAGAATCAACTGTTCGAGTATTTGCTTACCTTCAGGGACATTCAGCCGACAACGTAGGTGTTTAGCTTCTGTGGCGATCGCTTCTAATTCTACTATGTGATTCCAACTTAGTTGTGGTTCGGTGATATCTTGCTCTAGCGATCGCAATGTGGTCATACAGCGATATCCTAAAGCAATCTCGGCTGCTACTTGCAACTCTTGCGGAACTGCAAGTTCATCGCGGTGAAAGGCCATGAGTACACCATAGTTATCGCGGTAAGCTTGGGTGTAAAGTTGGTCTAACCGTGTCAGGGTTTCTTGAGAAAGTAAGCGCATAATCCGGTGGCGTTCTTCTGCAAACAGATTTTGCAAGTTGAAAGCAGCATCGCCAAACACCTGTGTCATCGCTAGGATAGTTTGGGCAGCGCTAGCTTGTTGTAGTGACGCAAACAGCTTTTCTTTAGCATGGCTATAGTCGCGTCTGCCGGTAAATAGCTGAATGCAGCAATGGAAATCCCAACCACCTAAATGCAGTACGGCAAAGACTAAGCTTTCACTCTCCCAGGTGATTTCCGATACTAATTTTAAATGTCCAACGGCTAGAGTTAACGCTCCCATGCGTTGTAGTTGGTAATCAATTTCATTGACGGTGTAGCAATACACCCGTTTTTGATGATGTTGTAGAGACGTTGCCGGTAAAGACGTTGCATGCAACGTCTCTACCACATGGTTCGGATGCAACACCTCGATATTTTTATGATTGCCAAATAACGAAGAAATGGCGTAATGGGCGGCTACTTGTTTGAAACTAATTTGGGCTGTTTGTACCTGTTGACGATAAACTTCTGCCCCGTGTTTGAAGAAGTCTACATTACTGGGTGCTAAACCCAGACGTTTGAGGAAGCCTTTTTCTAGTTGGACACCAGCCACATCTCCCGCCAGTTCTAAAGCACGAGAGGCGTAGCGTAAAATCTGGGTTCCTTCCGGACGAGAAAGTTCTTCAAAAAACCAACCGCAACTAGTGAACATCAATAAACTATGACGCTGCATTTCTAGTAAACGCAAAGCATCTACTTGTTCTGCGGCTGTGAGCTTGTGAGTTTGATGACGGGAGAGAAAACGAGTAATATTAGCAGGAGAGCGATCGCGGATGACCTCGATATATTCGTCTCGTGCTTGCCAGGGATCGCGGAATAATTGTTTACCTGATTCCTCATAGACTTCAATTAACTGATCCCGCAACCAATTGAGGGCATTTCTTAAAGGCCGTCGCCATTTTTGATGCCAAACTCCACCTTCACCACCACAACCACAATCATCTTGCCATCTATCGACACCGTGGGCGCAACTCCAAGCTGTGACTGGCTTGATTTCGACTTCCCAAGTGGGAGAACTTAAGCTGAGGTAGTGAGCAAAGTTAGTAACAGTCCAACCATGTTGAGGAAACTCTTTGATGAAAGCATAAGCCAGAGTTTTTTCTGTACCTTTTTTGTGGTGTCCGAAGGTTTCCCCATCGGTAGCGACAGAAATTAATTGGGATTGACGATGATCCCCACGAACAGCTGAACCAATGCGCCCAGCGAAGTGATGAGAGTTATAGACGACATCACTAAAACCCATATCTCGTGAAATCGGGCCGTCGTAAAAGAAGATATCAATATATGGACATTGGTCGTGGGGAATTGGTAATTGGCCATTGATATTTCCCAGACCTCTATCTCCTGGCAAATAGCAACGATAGGGACGGGTAGGATCAATCTGACTGCCACCAACTTCTAGCCATTCTGGTTGGGGATCATTGGTTGTGGGGAAAGGACGACAACGTTGAGCTTGGGATGGTGCCAAGACAATGAAGCGAATTCCCTCAGCTACCAAAGCTTTTAAAGTTGCATAGTCTACAGCCGTTTCTGCCAGCCACATCCCTTCGGGATCACGACCGAAGCGAGTGCGGAAGTCTTCTTTACCCCAGCGAATTTGGGTGCGTTTATCTCGTTCATTAGCCAAAGGCATGATGATGTGATTGTATACTTGCGCGATCGCATTCCCATGACCTTGCAAACGTTGACAGCTTTTTGCGTCCGCCTCTAAAATCCGTTGATAAACCTCGACATCATAGCGTTCCAGCCAGGACATCAGCGTCGGGCCGATGTTAAAGCTCATATATTCGTAATTATTGACGATCCCCGTCACTTCCGAGCGATCGTTTAACACTCTGGCGAAAGCATTGGGGCGGTAGCATTCCCAGTGGATGCGTTCATTCCAGTCATGGAAGGGAGTAGCACTGGGTTGACGTTCAATCGCGTCTAGATAAGGATTTTCTCGCGGTGGCTGGTAAAAATGTCCATGCACCGTTACATACACACCTGTAGCCAGATTCCGGGGATCGCTTTGGTGAGTATCTTTAGCAGTTATATCGAATGTTGATATTGAGCCAGAGCTAGCCGGCATTTCAGCAGATGTCATGTATATTTATTCCCAATCAAAAAACTTAAATTTATACCGGAATAATGGTTTCAAACTTTTCTACAACGTTTTGCCAGCCAAATCCGGTATATATCACAACTATGAGTACAGGGTACAACCAAACTCTTCAAAAAACTGTCTCACTATAGTATTAAATCTGCGTTATCGCCAAGTTTTCTCTGATAGTTCACAAAATCATTACCCATTGAATTACACCTCTGTTAAAAAAGACATATGCAAAATTCCCACTCTTCATACCCATCGGTAAACCAATAGCCACCGACGACAGGAAAGCTCTTTGTCAGCCCTGCCCCACTATTGGCACTAAATCCAGAATTAAATTCTGGCAAGTAACGCTTTTATTGATTCTTGTTTAAAATTTACTAGCGGTAATCTCAATCAAAAATTTAATGGTCTTTTAATATATTAAACCCCATTTTTAGTGTAATAATTCTGCTCAACTTCAGAGTTTTGTAACAAAAAATTGCGGAAACGATACAAACCGTAATTTTGCTTTACAAATATCACGTCAAAAGATGAACAGTATAATTTCTGAGTAAGTTTGTAGATGCTTGAGAGTATTCTAATTGGAGTGATAAGTGACGAGTGCTGAATGAGGAGTTACGAGTTAGGTAGTAGGGGAGAATTTATATTACTTACTGTCTTTTCACTCACAACTGAACACTCATTACTCATTACTCATTACTCATTACTCAGCACTCAGCACTCAGCACTCAGCACTCATTACTTTGAAAGGATACGCTCAAATAAAAGTAACCAATGTCAGGTAAAAACATTCTTTTTCTCTTGCTGTTGCTATTTATCCCCATTTCCCTAGCTGCACATTTTTTAGAGTGGGGGGATTTAATTGTTTTTGTCACCGCAGGTTTAGCCATTTTGCCCCTAGCAGGGTGGATGGGTACGGCTACTGAAGAAATTGCTGTGGTGGTGGGGCCGACTCTTGGAGGGTTGTTAAACGCCACTTTTGGTAATGCGACGGAATTAATCATCGCCTTGGTAGCTTTGAGGGCGGGGTTGGTGAATGTAGTTAAAGCCAGTATTACTGGTTCAATTATCGGTAATTTATTGCTGGTGATGGGACTTTCTATGCTGTTGGGGGGACTGCGTTATAAAGAACAGACATTTCAACCCATTGTGGCTAGAGTCAACGCGGCTTCTATGAATTTGGCTGTCATCGCTATTTTGTTACCCACAGCCATGAACTACACCTCAAAAGGCGTTGGCGAACAAACTCTACAATATTTATCTCTGGCTGTGGCTGTGGTGTTAATTTTGGTTTACGCTCTCACGCTGCTATTTTCGATGAAAACCCACGCTTACTTATACGAAGTGGGTGTAGCGGAAACAGAGACAGAAGAACACCACACCAAACCAAATATGTTGCTATGGAGTGGTGTATTGCTAATATGCACTCTGTTTGTCGCCCTTGAATCAGAAATGTTAGTTGATTCTTTAGAAGTTGCTACTTCTCAGTTGGGTTTAACAGCATTGTTTACTGGGGTGATACTGGTTCCCATTGTGGGTAATGCTGCCGAACACGCTACAGCCATCACAGTGGCGATGAAAAACAAAATGGATCTCTCTTTATCTGTGGCTGTGGGATCAAGTATGCAAATTGCCCTATTTGTCGCACCTGTGTTGGTAATTGCTGGATGGATAATGGGACAGCCAATGGATTTAGATTTCCAACCCTTTGAATTAGTAGCTGTAGTTGTATCGGTGCTAATTGCTAACAGTATTAGTTCTGATGGTAAGTCTAATTGGTTAGAAGGGACTTTACTGCTAGCTGCTTATACAGTACTGGGATTTGCTTTTTACTTCCATCCAGTTATTGATGGTTTGGGTTAGGATTGATCACAATTTAATTATACAAGCGATCGCTCTCCCGTCCACCTAGTCAATTGAGAGCGATCGCTTTTTATTTTGCGTCATATTTTTGGCAAAATGCCACTTTTATCAGATAAGTAATTTATCAATCTCTCCTGCCCAAATTACGCCTATACATATACCACTGAGGATGGAATAAATTTTTTATTATCTAGAGTTTATTATTCTTGGCAAGTTAAATAAATAATTTAGGAGGTAACTTTTTTACCTATTTATAAATGATACCAATACATTTATATAGATATGGCATTGCTATGTTACTACTGTAAATCGATAGGTATCAGGAATTTATTGGATTAGTATTAGTACTTATAGCTGGTTATTAAAGCACTCAAAAATATCAGTTTAAGTATTAATTTATATACTGCTTAATTCTTACTAATTATCTAATGCTTGAGTAATCAAGATTGTTGCATTTATTGATTGCTCAAAATTTAACTCATTAGATTTAAGTAAGAGTTATTCCGGAATAACTAAATTTTTTCTGTCAAAGGAATTATGGGTGATAGAGACATCAATTACCATGAATGATATTGTCTTGCTGGTGACAGGCGTATTAGCAACAAAGCAACCAAATCCGCCTATTATACCCAAACAGCCTGCAATTCAGCTTGACAAAGGCGTGACTAAATCAACCCAGGGTGAATCGTATCAGTTAGTATCATCTGTAAAAATCACGCCCCCTGAATTTGCACCAATTAATGAAAATTATTCAGCTATTAAATCAGCTATTAAAACTCAAAAAAATCTCATAAAAAAGACACAAAAAATCCTCACAAAAGATTTATATAGCGTAGCTGAGTTTAATAATTTTCAGGCTGTCAAGGTCAAGTTTCCCCGTGAACCGCGCCTTATAGCCCAACAAATCCGTAGCGAAATAGCGATCGCTAGAAGATATCAACGGTTTAGAACCAGAACTTTACCTAACCTCCGTTTTGGTAATTCCGGTCTTCCTGTGCGAGTTTTGCAACGGTTATTACTGGCTAATGGTTACGCAGTTCGCGTTGATGGTGTTTATGGTGCGCTGACAGAAAGTGCTGTCAAAGCCTTCCAAAATCAGCGCAACCTCAGAGTAGATGGGATAGTCGGCCCCGGTACTTGGTATGCGTTAGCGAGATAGGGCAGTAATTCGTAATTTTTAGTTGCAACGCTTAATTACGAATTATTATCGATATTTGTGCTGTTCTAGTAGTTGTTGTGCCTTGGGTTTATAAATTAAATAGAACAGAGACTCAAGGTAACGCAATAAATCCTCGCGGTTTTCTTTGGAAGTGAAATTCCAGAAGCCATAAATTCGGGCTAAGGATAACAATTTGGTTGTGTGAATTTTCCAAGTATACGTGCTGTATACTCGGTCAATTGCTTGCTGGGAAATTACACTCCAATAGTTAGGATTTTGTTCGCATTTGGTGACAAAATCGAGGATTTTGGTAGCTGTTTCCTCTAGATGAGTGGGGTTAATGTAGAAGCCGTTCACCTTGTCTTGAATAATTTCTAACGGCCCACCAAATTGAGTAGCAAAAGTTGGCAAACCAGAAATCATCGCTTCCAAAATTGTCAAACCAAAGGCCTCAAATAACGCTGGTTGGACAAAAATACCTTGATGATCAGCTATGACACGATAAATTTCCCCAGAATCAGTTTTTGATAGACGCACACCTAACCAACGAATTTTGCCATGTAGGTTGTATTCATCAATGATGTGGTAAAGTTTGACGATTTCGTCTCGTTCTTCATTATCATCTGACTCTTCTACCCGCAACTTACCGGCAACTAAAATTAAGTTGCAATGTTCTTGCAATTCTTTACTTTGTCCAAAGCATTCGGCTAAACCAGTCAGGTTTTTAATTCGGTCAAGACGCGCCATTGAGAAGATGGGACGCTTAGTTGGGTCATCGAGTTTACCGAAGATTTGGCTATCATCTTCTAGAGTAAACAACATTTCATCCAAGCGATCGCGATCGCTGTCTACTCTCTCTTGAGTACGGGTGTAGGGGAAATAGTAACTTTCATTCACTCCAGGCGGTACAACGTTAAATTTGGGGCTAAATAATTCCACCCCGTTTACTACGTGGTACAACTCTGGCATGGTGAAGCATTTGTAAGACTCATATTGTCCTATACTATCGGGTGTACCGACGATTTCTTGGTAGGTGCTGCTGACGACAAAATTGGCAGCATTCATGGCAATTAAATCAGCCGTGAATTGGAGAGAAAAATGATATTTATCCTCTAAATCTTGCCAGTAGAGGTTACTAAACAAGTATTTAGATTTTTCTAAAGCATGGGCGATGTTACATTGAGTAACTTTCATCCGTCGTGCTAACAGAAAAGCTACCAAATTCCCATCTGTATAGTTACCGACAATTAAGTCTGGTCTACCTTGAAATTCTGCTAATAATTCTCGTTCTGAATCAATGGCAAAGGTTTCTAGATAAGGCCAAAACTCAAATCGGGAAATCCAATTTTGTGTGAGATTAGGGTTGAAATCCCGTAGAGGTACACGCAAAATCCAAGCGTTTTCTGTACCGTGAACTTTTTCTAATCTTTGGTTACAAAGAGTACCATCACTATTAGGAATGAGGCGAGTGAGGATAATTACCTTGGGTTGGACATTTAACCCTTCCAAGCCAGCTAAGATAGCGTCTTCTTGCAATTGCTTTTCTAAAGTTTTCGCTTGATCAAGAACATAAACAACCTGTCCACCAGTATCAGGACGACCCAAAACTCCTTCTTGTCCGAACCAACCATGTGCTGATACCAAGACGATTCTAAAAATCATTGGGATGCGAGAAATGAACGCTTCCAATGTTTGCGGATCGGGGGAATCAATTAATTCATCCAGAATATTTAAGGTGTCTTGTACACGAGAGGCGGTGTTACCCCATCCCGGTTCAAAACCCATATTTTGTAATTGAAACCGGAACTGTTCGTAGGATTCATCATTTGGGCGATCGCTGACAAAATTGATCGCTTTTTTTACTTGTGTAGATAATTGCTGATGTGATTGGATGCGATCGTTAATTAACAATTGAATCCCGTTATATTGGTGCAATCGCAAGAAATTTAACAAGCTTTCTAGCCATTGTTTCGAGTCTTGAAAGAGTTTGCTAGAAAGATAACGGTTGAGATATTGTACCCCCTTACCGATATTCTTGGGGTCGCGGATGACTGGGGTGTAATCATAAAAGGGGCCGAAATCCAGTTCCAGCAAGTCTCCATCGTGGGGATGAGATTTATTGACGAAGCGATCGCGTAAATCCAATAATTCTTGCACCGTCATCGATTCAAAACTCAAGTCTGCTGTTAATCGATAGACTTCTTGACCAGCAATTTTAGGACGAATGATAAAACAAAGATGGGAATCTTCTTGAATGATTTCTTGAGTATAGTAAATCAGTTTGCCTAAATTAGAAGACCTATAATAAGTTTCTGGTTTCTGAGACTTAGCACAGTATTCATGAAACACATTCAAGATATCGTTACGCAGCAAGTAATTTTTATCCTGTTGACGTAACTCACTCACAAAAGCACGTAAATCATTTTTTTCTTCACCATCCAAGATTGCCTGAATCAATTCTGACATAATCACCCCTTAATTATGATTTAACCTTGTTGCCTTCTAGGGTAGCGCAAGCTGAAAACCTAGAATTTAAACACGTATAAACACAAAAAAACACAGATAAATAAATATATCTGTGTCTTGATCAGCCGTATCAACTCGTGTTCTTATTTACCTACGATATCGATGACTAGGTATTATTGACTCTCACTAAAGGTAGACAATTTTTTATACTATTGATAGATATGTATATAGTATTTTCCTAATGGAAATTATATTTTTTATACAAATAATATTTACTCATCAATTCCCAATGATGTATTTTTCCCCACCCAACAGTAGAGACGTTGCATTGCAACGTCTCTACAATATTGGCATGGCAACCTCTCTACATTTAACAACGCTGTAATTGTGCCAACAACACAACTATTTCATCCATTGCTTGCCGTAAAACACTCGCAGGTTGTTCTGATTGATTTACCAGAATACTAAAAGCTAAAGGCTCATATTGAGGTGGATTCACATATCCTGATAGGGAAACTGCACCGCTTAATGTGCCGGTTTTGGCTTGGACAATTCCGGCTGCGGGAGTGTTACGAAAGCGACTACTTAAAGTACCACTCTTACCAGCTACAGGTAACGAAGCACGAAACACATTTGCTGCTGGGGTTTTGGCGATTCCTTGCAAAGTCTTGACTAATGCTTCTGGAGTAATTAAATTACGTCGTGACAAACCAGAACCATCTACTAACTTATATGTTGTGGGATCAACTCCTAATTGAGTTAAGCTTTTGTTGAGCGCTTCTAAAGCAATATCAGCAGTACTTTTATTTTGTACTCTTGGTTGTTTAAAAGCCAAGGCTCTTAATATTGACTCAGCATAAAGATTATTACTATTTTGATTAGTTTCCATTAATAATTGCGATAGAGGCAACGACTGAACAAACGCCACTTCCTTCTGATTAGTATTACCAGATGCCACGAATGTTTTCCCTAAGTTAATTTTTGCTGTTGCTAAAGTAGTACGAAATCTTCTGAGGAAATAATAGTTAGGATCAACTACTGGCAACTCTACTAAATATGGAGTGGACTTAGCTGCTACTTGCCCTTGAATACGTAAAACTTTTCCAGTTAAATCGCGGGTAACATTAATATAGCTTGGTTGATTCTCAGCAACTGTGACTGATTGATTCACAACTAACCATTGTCTAGATTCATTCAGATCATTCCATTGTAATTGTGCAGCTTTACCAACAGCTTGGGGGATGATTTTTAAGCCAAAAACATTTTGATTGACAATAAAACTACTGACTGGCGCACCATAATCTGACTGTATATCTTCCCATTGCCAAGTAGAGTTAACAATATCTCCTTGAATATAACTATCATCAGCAGTTAACTCTTGAATTCTTGTGATCCCCTGCTGTTTCAATTGTTGGGCTAATGCTTGTAATTGAGTATCACTGAGACTGGGATCTCCCCTACCGACAACAGTTAAATTACCGTTAGTATTTTGATAAATTGAAGTACGAATCCGAAAATCTGCACCAAGTTGTTGCAATGCTGCTGCTGTAGTCAGCAATTTTGTATTAGACGCTGGAGTAAAATATTTCTCGGCATCTCGGCTATAAAGATTTTGCGCCGATGACAAGGGTTGAACTAAAATTCCCCAGCGTACCCGATTAAATAAAGGACGATTTACTACTGCATCTATGGCTGTTCCTAGTTGAGATTGACAAATTGATTTTGTCGTCGTTGTGGGTGCAGTGGGGGTTTGTGCTTGAACGGTTTGTTGAGTAATACTGATGTGAGTACCAACAAACAGCAGCATCAAGGTAGTAGTAATCTTTCTGGATACCATAAGTAACTCGTAATTCAATACAGTTTCTGCTTCCACAGTATTGTATGGGCTTACGGCTAGGGTGTTGACTTTGTGGGAAAATCTCTCAAAAAAGTTAATGCAAATTCTGTGTCTATTTCTACTTTGCTTGCGAGTCCTCATCAAGGAGCAGGTGTAGGCTCAAGTGAAACTCCTTTTGATTCTAAGCGATACCGTTCCTCGTCCGCCTCTAACTTCAGCAATTCTCGATTATTTTCACAGTAGTCGATGGTCTCGTAAATCGCTGCCAAGGGTAAATTCCAATTATCCGCTGCTTGTTCGGCTGACATATCATTGGAAATCATATCTTACCAGATGGTTGATGCAAATAATTTACGCCCTTTAATATAAAGTTGCCGTCGCCAAGGGTGCGGACGTGTTACTAAATATTGCCAGTTCTCTACATAGCTAGAGGTTTGCAAAGATTGAATCAAGTCACTGATAAGAGAAAGGCGATCGCTCACAGACAATTTGAAAGCTTGCTCTTTAAGTTCTTGCAAGGACATATAAAGTACTTCCCAATAATGCTTGTGTTCATTTTAGACTCAAAAACCCATTCATGGATAATGGTGTTGGGTTTCTGAGTTTAAGAGTTATTTGAGTTGCACCAAGCGTGAGTTATTCAGCGCTGAACTGTATTTGCAGACTGATTGAATAGCACATTTCTGGACTTTTCAATATCTATCGCCTGATTTTTCAAAACTTCTGCTTTCTCGTAGGCGCGAATTGTGGCTGGACGTGCTTTAATCGTCTCAAACCAGCGCTTGAGGTTGGGGAAATTATCTAAATTTTGGCTTTGAAGTTCATGAGGGACAATCCAAGGGTAAGCAGCAATATCCGCAATCGAATAATCACCAGCGACAAACTCTCTATCGGCTAGTCGTTTGTTTAGCACTGCATACAAACGTCCCGTCTCATTGACGTAGCGGTTAATTGCATACTCAATCTTTTCGGGAGCATACTGACTAAAGTGGTGATTTTGTCCAGCCATTGGCCCTAAGCCTCCCATTTGCCAAAATAACCACTGTAAAACCTCCACACGCTCTCTGACATTTTCAGGAATCAATTTTCCGGTTTTTTCTGCCAAGTATAGTAATATAGCACCAGACTCAAACACAGAAATCGGTTCACTCTTATCGGTTGGGTCATGATCGATAATTGCTGGCATCCGATTGTTGGGCGATATTTGCAAGAACTCTGGCTTGAATTGGTCACCAGCACCGATGTTTACCGGAATGAGGTTGTAAGGTAAGCCAACTTCTTCGAGAAAGATGGTGATTTTGTGGCCGTTGGGAGTTGGCCAATAGTAAAGGTCAATCATAGTTATCTCCGATTGTGTTTGTTACTTTATGGAGTTGAGTTTTAACTCTGCTACTGCTGACTTCTAATTTGTCCGACTGTTATCTTTGATGAGACAAAATTACAAGCAAGCGAGAATGAAACAATGATGCTGCGTTATAGTCAAGCTTTGGGCTATGTATTCATCCCATTAGGTTTACTGAATCTAGTTTTGGGTGGTTTTCTCCTAATTAAGGGTCAGTTCAGCGTTAGCATCATCATTGGACTCACCACACTGTTTTTGGGATTTGCATACTTGAAAAAGCCATATGTCACAATTAAACCTGATCAGTTCATTATTCATACACCTTTAGGATGGCCACAACGCATCTACAATTACAATGCTCCTGAAGATGTAAAAATAGCCCATAACAAGATATTGATGAAACAGGATGGTGAGTGGAAACGTTTACCTGTGTCTAAATTGCTGATTCAAACAGAAGACTGGTTAACTTTGCGTGAGCGATTTGCGGAGGGAGGAGAGTAGGGATGTAGGGGTGTAGGGATATAGCCAGCCAGTAGGTTGGGTTGACGTAAGGAAACCCAACACCAAGATATTGGTTAAGCTTTCAGTATCTATGTTGGGTTGCGCTACGCTTAACCCAACCTACATCTACTACATATGCTATCTGCTTGTGCTGTGAGCGTAGGCGTAGCCCGCCGCAGGCATCGCCCTCTAAACTTGGTGATGAACCAATAATTTATTTTTTTACCCCATCTATTTCCACACTTGCAGCTTCTAACTCAAAATTATCTTGGTAATCAAATTCCTCAGCCCGCCAACTATCTGCTATATCTTTGATAAAGCTAGCGGTAGGAATAGCAATTAATAAGCCTAAAACACCACCTAACTTAGCTCCTATTAATAAGGAAACAACTACCCATACAGGATTTAGACCAGTTAAATTACCAAGAATACGTGGTGCAATCAAATTAGAATTTACCTGATCAATAGCAACAGCTACACCTAAAACTTCTACCCCTAGCCAAAAGTTTTGCAACGCTACCAGTAGACTAACAATCGCAATTCCTATCCCTGTACCAAAAGGGAAAAGCGAAAACAACCCGATTACCAACCCAAACAGTAAAGACAAGGGGACTTGTAGTGCTAAAAATGCCAGCGTGACTGTCACCCCAAGCACAGCTCCCAAGGTGGCTTGACCGATAAAGTAATTATGGAAATCCTCTCGTAAAATTTGCCGTACCTTAGAGCCAATATGAGTGGGAAACCACCGATATATTCCATCCCATAAGCGATCGCCATTTAATACCATATAGATAGTCAACACCACTGTCAGCAAAACGTTGACCACAACACCGATAGTATCAAAAGCAAAACCTAGAATTTTTCCAGTCACAGACTGCAACTGACTAGAAACTCTCTCTAAAATTTGCGTCACTAAACCACTCAAATTCACAGGTAACTGCTGTGTCGCCGCCCATTTTTGAAACGCTTCAATCTGTTGTCCACCAGAATCAATCCAATAGGGCAGAATATTTACCAGTTCGTTTAGCTGTTCTATGAGCAAAGGTACTAAAGTCAGCCCTAAACCCACCAAAATCACCACAGCCAACAGCAACACCCCCACAATCGCCAAGTTACGTTCTACCCCCCGCCCTTGGAAAAACTGAATTGGGTAGTCCAAAACAAAAGCTAGTAAAATAGCCGCAGTAAAAATACTGACTAAAGGTTGAAAATACTGTATAAACTGAAGCAATAACCAACCATTGAGAATAGCGACAGGAAACGCCAAACCAATAGTTAACCATTTAGGCAATTTGTTAATCGATTGCATGAGTGTCGCTGTTGGAAGGGGATAGAGGACAGAGGGAGTGAGGGAGTGGGAGAGTGAGGGAGTTATGAGTGCTGAGTGGAAGTCGGAGAGTTGTGACTAATGACTAATGACTATTGACCATTGACCATTGACTATTGACCACCAATAAAATCTAATAAAATTTTCTGGGGTGTAGCACCTAATGGTTTTTCTTCCCCAGCATTTGCCGAATAAAAATTACCTTTACGAATATCGGCTGGTGTTAATAAACCCATGTCCCAGCCTTCGTTTAGCTCCAGTTGATGAAATTCTAGCAACAGGGGAGCGTGAAAGACATGGCGGACAACTGCATCATCAGCGTAACAACCAAATTCAAAAAAAGGTGGGAGAGTATAGCCAATTTCCTCTAAGATTTCTCGCTTGACTGCTACATCTGGTGTTTCACCGGGTTCGATGTGACCGCCGAATAGCGCCCAATGACCAGGATAGGGAATATTAGGAATATTATCCCGCAATTGCATGAGAAATTTATTATCTTGGTAAAGAATAGCGATCGCTACGTGGACTGGTTGTTTACTCATAAATTTTTAGCTAGAGTTGCTGTCACCAGTATTACTCTTCTACTAAATAAACTTCCCCAAATTCTTCACCAGCAATAGGAATGCTTTCATACAGCACTTTACCTTTAATAACTACTGAGTCTCCATTTTTGAGATTCCTTTGATGAGTCACAACCCAAATTGTGCTAGTGGAGTCATTAATTTGATACACCCATCCCTTTATTAGCGGCACTTCTTTCTCTACCTTACCTTGAACGTACACTGTAACTGATTTGTCTGGGACTGGTTTAATATCCCGAATAGGGGTGACATTACGACCAAACACAATATTACCCTCTCGCAAATCAGACATTTTTAAGGGAGTGCAACCATACAACTCCACAACCAACAGAAAAGTTAATCCCAGCCGATAAAAATTTTTTGATTGTTTCATAAAAGGCAATAGTCAATAGTCATTGGTCAATAGTCATTGGTCAATAGTCAATAGTCATTAGTCAATAGTCAATAGTCACCACTCTCAGACTTCCGACTCCCTCACTCCCTCACTCAGCACTCATTACTCAGCACTCATTACTCAGCACGGGCTGCATCGCCCCGCTTCCGCTAACAGCACTCATCACTCAGCACTCAGCACTCAGCACTCATCACTCATCACTCCCTCCTTCCCACATTATGGGAAAATAAATTGAGTGGAGGTGAATCTTCTAGAAATTCTCATGGAAACAAAAACTGCCAAAACTCTTGATGGTAAGGCTTTAGCTGAAAAAATTCACCAAGAACTTACATCACAAATCACAGAATTACAAACTAAAATTGGTCGTCCTCCTGGGTTGGCTGTGTTAATGGTTGGAGATAACCCAGCTTCAGCCGCCTATGTCCGTAACAAAGAAAAAGCTTGTGCCAAGGTGGGTATAGCTTCCTTTGGTCAGCATTTTCCACAAGAGACTAGCCAAGAAGAACTAGAGGATGTAATTGAGTCACTCAATCAAGATGCACTAGTGGATGGTATCTTGGTGCAACTACCCCTACCAGAGCATTTAGATGCGGTGAAACTACTGCATCAAATAGCGCCAGATAAAGACGCTGATGGACTACACCCAGTCAATCTAGGGCGATTAGTACGTGGGGAGAGGGGCTTACGCAGTTGCACACCAGCCGGAGTCATGCGGCTATTGCAAGAATATGAAATTTCTTTGCGGGGAAAGCAGGCTGTCGTGGTGGGCAGGAGTATTTTAGTTGGGAAACCAATGGCCTTGATGCTACTGGAAGCTGACGCTACGGTGACTATTGCTCACTCGCGATCGCATGAACTTAAATCTATCACCAAAAATGCCGATGTTCTCATTGCTGCCGCCGGTTTGCCAGGATTAATTACTGCTGACATGGTGAAACCTGGCGCTGTTGTGGTAGATGTGGGAATGAACCGCGTCACTGATGCTAATGGCAAGAGTCGTTTAGTTGGCGATGTCCAATTTGCATCAACTGCTGGTGTGGCTGAGTACATTACCCCAGTTCCCGGTGGTGTCGGCCCTATGACTGTGGCTTTGTTATTACAAAATACAGTCGCCAGCTATTTACAAACAGCAAAAGAGCAAGGAAAGCTAAATGATAAATGAAAAATTATAAATCGTAATATAACGCATTACTTATCATTTATCTTTGATGATTACTGAGGTATGAGTTAATCTTTTCGCTCCAGAGCATTTTAAAATTGTGACGTGTATGACACACAGCCAAGAGCCAAAAATTTAAGGAATTGTGAGAATGGTAGCAGCTGATAACCTCCAGAAGATGTCAGAGGGAGCCAAATTTAACCTAACAGCTTATCTCAAAGAACGGCAAAAACTTTGTGAAGCTGCCCTAGATGAATCTATCCCTGTCATTTATCCCGAAAAGATTTATGAATCGATGCGCTACTCACTACTTGCTGGAGGTAAGCGCCTGCGTCCTATTCTTTGTCTTGCTACTTGCGAAATGATGGGCGGCACAATTGAAATGGCTATGCCAACAGCTTGTGCGGTGGAAATGATTCACACCATGTCTTTGATTCATGATGACCTACCGGCGATGGATAATGATGATTATCGTCGCGGTAGGTTGACAAATCACAAGGTTTATGGTGATGATATTGCAATTTTAGCTGGAGATGGCTTATTAGCCTACGCTTTTGAGCTAGTTGCCACCAGCACCCCAGAAAATGTTGCAAGAGAACGAGTCTTACAAGTAATTGCTCGTTTAGGACGAGCATTAGGGGCTGCTGGCTTAGTTGGTGGTCAAGTCGTTGACTTGGAATCAGAAGGTAAATCAGACATTTCTCTAGAAACACTGAATTTCATTCATAACCATAAAACAGCTGCCTTATTAGAAGCTTGTGTAGTCTGTGGCGGAATTATCGCTGGCGCATCACCTGAAGATGTCCAAAGACTCTCACGCTATGCTCAAAATATTGGATTAGCATTTCAAATCATCGACGATATTCTCGATATCACCGCTACCCAAGAGCAATTAGGCAAAACAGCAGGTAAAGACCTCGTTGCGCAAAAAGTCACCTATCCGAGTTTGTGGGGAATTGAACAATCTCGTGTCAAAGCTCAACAACTAATTGAAGCAGCCTGTGCAGAACTAGAACCTTTTGGAGAAGGTGCAGAACCACTCAAAGCACTTGCTCACTTCATCACTAGTCGCAATCATTAACAATTCCCAACTCGTTGTCAAAGGTTTGCACCTCTTTGGGGAAACTCGCGCACGCAACACCAGTTGCTACAACCTGGGGAACCAAAGCAACGCACTGGCTCAACTTTCCGCAAAATTCAAAAATATTGACTTTTGACTGTTGACTTTCGACTCACCACACAGCACTCATTACTCTTCTTAATTTAACCAAAATACCATGCAGGACATAGGAGACATTTTAGACAATCGGGTGCTGCTGGTTGCTCTGGTAGCTTGTTTTGTAGCTCAAGGTTTAAAACTTTTTATTGAGCTAGTTAAAAATCGTAAACTGAATGTGCGCGTTTTAGTGACCACTGGCGGTATGCCTAGCGCCCATTCGGCTCTTGTAACAGCTCTTGCAGCTGGTGTTGGACAAACTCTTGGTTGGGCATCACCTGATTTTGCGTTGGCTACAGTTTTTGCCATCATTGTCATGTATGATGCGGCTGGAGTCCGTCAAGCTGCGGGTAAGCAAGCCCGTATCTTAAATCAAATGATTGATGAATTGTTTCACGAGAAACCAGATTTTAGTCAAGATAGACTCAAAGAATTGTTGGGACATACACCCGTACAAGTAATAGCGGGTTCGGCTTTGGGTATCACTATTGCTTTACTGGCTAGGGTTTTTTTAGTAGTTAATAGTCCATAGTCATTAATCAGTGATAAAAATTCCATGTATATGAATAAATATCAATTCTCTGTAATTTTTCGGGTGTATTATGCAGTAGTCTAACGCATCGATAATTATTGATGGTGCGTTGCGCTGTGCGACAACACACCCTACATTTAACTACATTTAGCTATTAATTCGGGTGATGTTGGCAACGGCAAGAAATCTCCTGAAGACGTAGATCATGAGTAATATTTTAGAATTTCTTGTAGGTTGGTTGGAAGCACACAAAAGATATTGACGGCAACATGGTAAAGCTCTATTGCGCCGTAACCCAACACCAAATCATGAAATTTTTAGATAATATTTTCAAGCGTAAAATAATTGCCGCATGAATTTTACCTTTGAAAGTGAGATATTTTTATAGTTGGAAGTTTTAATGATTGAGTAAATACGATTGAGACATACAAGATTAACCCTCTTTTATCACTTTGGAGAAATAAAAATAGGTGTAGGTTGGGTTGAACGAAGTGAAACCCAACAAAACCAGGGTTTTCGGATGTTGGGTTTCGTTCCTCAACTCAACCTACGCTTAGATTGATAAAAGTCTTGAAAAATAAGGATTTTAGATTTTTATCTGACAAGAGTGATTAAAGAGGGTTAATTACAATAGTAAAATTATGGATGAAGTAAAGAGAAAAAGATTAGAAGCAAAAGGTTGGAAAGTTGGAACTGTTTCAGAATTTTTAAAGACTTCAAAAGAAGAAGATGCTTTAATTGAGATTAAATTAGCTTTAAGTCGTAAGCTGAAAGAACAGCGCAAGAAAATGATGACACAAGCAGAATTAGCCGAAAAAATCCAATCCAGTCAATCCCGAATTGCCAATGCAGAAAATGCTGATGCTTCTGTTTCGATAGAACTATTAATTCGGGCAATGTTGGCAACAGGTATAACATTGCAAGAAATTGGACAAGTAATTTCCCAAGTCGGTTAATTGATTAAATTCCAAAGTGTTTCGGGATGCCAAAGTTTTATATTCTCTACAAACATCTCTATGGCTGAAGCTAGAGTTCGTCAGCAGTATGACAAATTGGCTACAATTTACGATACACGTTGGCAAAGTTATATATCTAACACATTATCCTTTCTGAAAACCTGGGCCGATATATCACCACAGGAGACTGTGCTGGATGTGGCGTGCGGGACTGGTGAGTTTGAAAGATTAATTTTGAGCGAGAACCCATTACAACAAATGGTTGGGGTAGATATTTCTGAGTCAATGCTGGCGATCGCCAAACAAAAATGTAGCTCTTACCCTCAACTTTCGTTTTACAATGCCAGTGCAGCATCCCTACCATTTGCTAATGATAGTTTTGATGTCATTGTCTCAGCTAGCTCCTTTCACTACTTTGACAACCCCAATACCGTACTACAGGAAATGAGACGAGTTCTCAAACCAAATGGTAGACTAATTATCTTAGATTGGTGTCGAGATTACCTATCGTGTAAACTACTAGACATCATACTCAGAATTATTGACCCAGCCTACAAAGGTTGTTACAACCAAAACGAACTCCACCACCTGCTAACAACCGCCGATTTATCAATTCGTCGTTCCAAAAGAGTCCGTTTCGGTATCTTGTGGGGCTTGATGATAGTGACAGGGGAGTGCTGAGTGAGGGAGTGAGGGGTGTAAACAGTGAACAGTGAACAGTAAACAGTGAACGTTTATTAACTGGTAACTGATAACTGATAACTGGTAACTGATTTGGGGAGTGAGGGAGTGCTGAGTGGTGAGTGGGGGAGTGAATAATTTGACTGTTGACTAATGACTAATGACTATTGACCAATGACTATTGACCAATGACTATTGACCAATGACTATTGACCAATGACTATTGACCAATGACTATTGACCAATGACTATTGACCAATGACTATTGACTAATGACTATTGACTATTGACCAATGACCCTTGCCTAACAACCCTTACAATCTCACAACTGATCGCAATAATATCACCTTACGACTATCTACCAGCACGGCAAAAAAACCACGTTCATTGAGTCTTTGCAGTGTTCTATAAGCTTCTTGTTGATTGGTGGTGTAGACTGCCAATAAGTAAGGGCGTTGTCCATAGGAAGCCAAGCCGACATTACCCCCTACAGCCTGTTGTACGCTAGTTAATAGTTCTGGACGGTTGAAATAATCTACTAATACAGCATAACCCTCACCCAAAGCTTGAGGATTATAGGCAACAGTGGGAACTGGTGGTTGTTGTGCTTGTGGTGGCGATTGTGTTTCCCCTGGTCGTGTAGTGATAATAGCAGACAAGCCGACAATGTTGTTGATGTACCTAGCCCAACGGTTAGCATCGTCGATTCTCTTAAACCCACCTATCCGCGTTACCGTATCACTGAGATATTGGCAAGTCGTAGTTTTAATTTCGTTGGGTAAAGCGTTACGTAGCTGCTTTTGATTTTCTGCGGTGGGACTAACTACCAGTAGCAGATACTCACCAGCAGTGGGAGGTTGGCACGCAGGAACACCAGATTGGGCGTTTGCAGAAGTTATACCACCCATCAAACCTGTTCCGGCGATCGCTAATCCTAATACACTAGATAAAGTTGCAAATTTTTGCACAAAATTAAAATGTATAAATAAATGAATTTCTTAAAAGATTTTATGTAGTTATTCGCCAATAGTCCAGAGTCAACAGTCAAAACTCATCTATATTCAAATTCTTGACCGTTGACTAATGACTAATGACTAATGACTACGCAGTAGCCAAAGATGCCACGGGATTGGGTATGCTATCAGAAGGAGCCTGGAATTCTCCTGTAATGACGTACTCTAAACGCAGTTTGAGCCAAATAATAAACTGAGGATTAGTCGAAATAATTGCGGCGGCTGGCTGGGGACAACGAGACTTAATTTCTGCCATTTCTGGCGCTTCTAAAAATGCTGGTTGAGAAACCAACCAAAAATCAATCTCTTTTTCTTGTTCATGGTAGTGACGAGTTCGTTCTTTGAGAACTTCTTCGATAGGTTCTTCATGTAACAAAAACCGCCGGCTAGCCAAAACGTAATAGTATGTTTGCACTGTCATTTAACCTCTAGTTGCTAATAATTTTAGGGTACAGTATTAACCCTGTACCCTTAGAGGGTGTTTGAAAAGTTTCAGTAGGTATAAAAATGTCATTCTTCCTTACGCTCCGCGTCAGGAAGAATCTAGGTTTTGTGGCACATACCGAGATGTTTCATTCCGCTACGCTGCATTCAACATGACAAAGAAACAGACTTTTCAAACGTCCTCTTACAAACTAACTCTTGTGAGATTTTTTGAACCAAGAACTGAAAGGACAGCTACTTCCTTTAGTTTGACTATTGGTTTTACCACCAGCTGTCAGTTTGTCTAAAAACAGCGTGTTGTCAAAATAGTGTTCCAAGGAAATAATTTTCAGGTCATCGGTAACGCGAGCAATGCTCAAACCGATAATTTCTATTGTCTCTCCAGTCGGGGCATAATCTTTATATGTACCTTGAAAATGCCCCCAGTGTCGCCATTTGAATGTGACATTCGGTGGACCCGAGTAAACTTCTAGCACCTCCCAGGGAAAGCCTTGAGGAAATGTTGTATGAAAGATTTTTGCGGATGATTCAAAGCTTTCTTGAGATGCTTTGTAATGTTGAGAATCCGCCATAAACAGATTGTAAGTACCTTGGGCTGCTAAATCTGCTGCTGTGTACTCTACTCCACCATTGGTACTGACACGAAATTGTTCATTCACAACTGACAACCACTGCTGCGGTTCAGTTTTGAAAGATACCTCCATCTCAAAGGTTCTGACTAAGTTCTGGACGATCGCCTCCAGTGTACCTTCTAAATGATTGCGTGTACTCTCCTTAGCAAGATTTTCCTTGGAGCGAGAATAATCTGGTGGAGTTTGATAACGCCATTGGGTATCCCCGCTTTCGGCAATCACCTGATCTCTATCTTGCACCCAAAGCGGAAGACTGTTAGATTGTGTTGCGGTCATAAAAAAATGCAAAATTTCACTGAATTTTCCAGATTTCGCAGTAACAACCCCTCTAGAGGAATTCGTAATACCCTACGGGAAGGCTTGCGCCTACGTAATTCGTAATACTCGCCTTCATGCGAGAAGCAAGCTACGTAATTACGTTATCGCCTCATCTGCTTCACACCACACACCCCACTCAGCACTCATTACTCAGCACTCAGCACTCTCTCACTCAGCACCTTTTATCGCCTGTTTCATCTCCCGCACAGCTCTTTCTATGCCAACTAAAGCTGCCCGGCTGATGATGGTGTGACCGATGTTTAGTTCTTCCATTCCTGGTAGTATGGCTACAGGATGGACATTCCAGTAGGTGAGTCCATGACCAGCGTTAACTCGCAATCCAGCTTTAATTGCTTGCTCACACCCTGCGGCTAATAAAGCTAGTTCATGGTGACGGCTGGTTTCATTGGTTGCCTCAGCATATTTGCCAGTGTGTAGTTCGATAAACTTTGCCTGCACCTTGACAGATGCTTCGATTTGTGCAGGTTCAGCATCAATAAATAAACTCACAGGAATATTAGCACTTTGTAATTTACTGACAACCTCACCCATTCTAGCAATTTGCCCAACAATATCTAAACCACCTTCCGTGGTAACTTCTTCGCGTTTTTCGGGGACTAGAGTGACATAATCAGGTTTAATGTCGAGAGCGATACCCACCATTTCATCCGTAGCTGCCATTTCCAAATTGAGGTGAGTGCGTACTGTCTGTCGCAACAAGCGTACATCCCTATCTTGGATATGCCGCCTATCTTCTCGCAAATGCACTGTAATCCCATCAGCACCGCCTAATTCTGCTAGTACTGCCGCCGCCACAGGATCTGGTTCCACCGTCCGCCGTGCTTGCCGGATAGTAGCGATATGATCTATGTTCACACCAAGAGTAGCCAACCCTAGTATCCCCCTATCCACAGTCTTCAGAGTATTTATCTTACAGCAAAGTGCGGAGAGAGTGCTGAGTACTGAGTGGTGAGTGCTGTTAGCGGAAGCGGGGCGTTTAGCCCGTGCTGAGTGGAAGTCGGAGAGTGGTAACTATTACCTATTGCTTATTACCTATCCCCTATCACCTGTCCCCTATCACCTGTCACCTGTCCCCTATCCCCTATCCCCCATCTTTCACAAAAAATAACATTTCCGATCTCTTTGATTCTGTCAGGCATCTGCGGCTTTTGACGCTAAAAATCAAATAGGATTGCTATATAACTAAATAATTTGGTTTTTACTAAATATTTTTCTACCAAGGCTTAAATAATAATTTCCCTAAATCTTGGAAGCGGGAGTATCTATCTAACATCAATATGTCAGAATTGTGGACTTATTTTTTTAACTCATCCCCATTCATACCACATGGACACTGCTATTTATGGAAGACCGATTTAGTTTGGTTACACATAGTATCTGATGGCTTAATTGCATTAGCATACTATTCTATTCCAGCGACATTGTTCTATTTTGTCCGTAAACGACAAGATTTGCCATTTTATTGGATTTTCTTGTTGTTTAGTGGATTTATTGTAGCTTGTGGCACAACTCATGTGATGGAAATTTGGACTCTTTGGTATCCTACATACTGGATGTCGGGGTTTTTAAAGGCTGTCACAGCAACAATATCTGTGTTTACGGCTATAGCTTTGATACCTTTGGTTCCACAAGCTTTAGCACTTCCGAGTCCGACTCAACTGGAACAAGCCAATCAAGAACTACAAACCCAAATAGCAGAACGATTAAGAATAGAAGCAGAATTAAGAAAATATCAGAATCATTTAGAAGAACTGGTAAATTTACGTACTGATGAAATTACAAAAACCAACGAAAAGTTACAACAAGAAATTACTGAACGTCAACGTATCCTAGAAATTTTAAGAGATAGCGAAGAACGCTACCGTTACTTAGCTGAGGCGATTCCTCAACTTGTTTGGACAACTGATGCTCAAGGTGAGACTGATTATTTTAATCAGAATTGGTGTGAGTATACTGGGTTAACGATGGAGGAATCATTGGGTTCTGGATGGATAGCAGCGCTGCACCCAGATGATTTGGCACGCGCTTATGAAGTGTGGTTAGATGCTGTCAGTTGCGGAACTGTATATGAGAATGAATATCGCTTTAAACGCGCGGCTGATGAGGCTTATCGTTGGCAACTAGCACGTGCTTTACCACTCAAAGATCAACAAGGACGTGTAGTTAAGTGGTTTGGGACTTGTACAGATATTCATGAACAAAAACAAATACTAGAAGAACGAGCGCATTTGCTGGAATTAGAGCAAGCAGCAAGGGCTGAAGCAGAAACAGCTAACCGGATTAAAGATGAATTCTTAGCAGTACTTTCTCATGAATTACGCACTCCTTTAAATGCGATTCTTGGCTGGTCGCAATTATTACAAAGCCGGAAACTAGATCCGGTGAAAATGAATCAGGCGATCGCCACCATAGAACGTAATGCCAATCTACAAGTACAACTGATTGAAGATTTGTTAGATATCTCCAAAATTTTACAGGGTAAGCTAGTAATTAATATTACAAAGATTGATTTAGCAATCGTCATTTCCACCGCACTAGAGACAATGCGTCTTGCCGCAGAAACTAAGTCCATTCAAGTAACAAAAAGATTTGCTTCCACGGTGGGAAAAGTGATGGGTGATTTTGCTCGGCTACAGCAAGTATTTTGGAATCTGCTTTCCAATGCTGTCAAATTTACACCCAAGAACGGCAACATAGAAGTGCGTTTAGAAGAGGTGGAAGGTTATGCACAAATAGTTGTTAGTGACACAGGTAAAGGAATTACTCCAGAATTTTTACCTTATGTTTTTGATTACTTCCGCCAAGCAGATAGCAGTTCTACCAGAAAATTTGGTGGGTTAGGACTAGGACTAGCAATTGTGCGGAAAATTGTCGAAATCCATGGTGGAACTGTGACAGCAGAAAGCCAGGGTGAAGAACAAGGCGCAACTTTTACCGTCCGATTACCAATCTTGGCAATAGAAAGTGAGCGTGTTACAGATGAACCAAATCAATCTTCGTTATTCACCAGCAAAGCTTTACCTTTAATTGGGATCAAAGCTTTGGTTGTTGATGATGATGCTGATTCTAGAGATTTTGTGTCTTTTGTATTAGAACAAGAGGGGGCCGAGGTAAGCATGGCAGCTTCAGCAAGGGAAGCATTACAAATGCTGCCACAGACTAAACCAGATGTTTTAGTTAGTGATATCAGTATGCCAGATATGGATGGTTATATGTTCATCCAAGAAGTGCGAACTTGGACACAAGAACAAGGAGGAAAAATTCCAGCGATCGCCTTAACCGCCTTTGCCAGACAATACGATCGAGAGCAAGCCCTCAATGCCGGCTTTCACCTACATCTATCCAAGCCCTTCAACGCTGAAGAACTAGTTGCTGCCGTTGTCAATTTGGTTAGTCATTAGTCATTGGTCATTAGTCATTGGTCAATAGTCATTAGTCAATGGTCAATGGTCAATGGTCAATAGTCATTAGTCATTATTCTTATCTCACTGTCCCCTTGTCCCCTTGTCCCCTTCTTCCATTTTGAATTTTGAATTTTGAATTGATTTGTCTCCCCCACTCCCTCACTCCCTACTCAGCACTCAGCACGGGCTAAACGCCCCGCTTCCGCTAACAGCACACCCTTCGGAAACGCCAAGGGCGAACAGCACTCTCTCACTCTCTCACTGCTTAGGACTACTTTCAGGTGTAGGTGTTGTAGGCACAGCAACGGGTGGGGTGGGAGTAGTAGGCACAGCAGCAGCAGCTTTGTTAATTTGGTCTTTGTATTGAGTAGGAGCTAAAGCCAAAGCACTATCAAACAAAGGTTTAGCTTCTGTGATTTTACCTTGTTGCTTTAACAACATTGCTTTTGCCAAAACTGGGCGAAAATCCTGAGCATCTTTCTTAATTGCTTCATCAAATGCAGCCAGCGCTTGAGGATAGCGTTTTTGGGCAGCATGAACGTTACCCAGTAACATCTCTACAGCAACTACATCCACACTTCCCGGTTGAATTTTGTTGGCTTGGGCAGCATTCTTAAGGGTATCTTGCAATAAACCGACAGCTGCTTCAGGGCGTTGCTGATCTAACAACAAAACCACCATCCCTTGTAAAGCTTTTAAATCACCAGGTTTGGTATCTAAAATTGCTCTGTAAGCTTGAGCCGCACCTTCTTTATCGCCAATTTGCTGTTTGGCTTGAGCTAACAGCACACCATACTCTGACTTATCAGGATTTAGCTTGGCTAGCTTTTCCAAAGGTTCAATTACCCCTTGAATATTACCTTGCTTCAACGCTAAAAGTTGTAACCGCGCTTGTAATAAACCCTTTAATGCCGTTTGATTTTCTGGTTCCCGTTGTAAAACCAGCTCATAACCACGCACCTCATCTTCCAACTTAGATTTTTGATCGGAAGCAGGTACATTACTTGGAGTACCAGCATTATTCTGATTGGGTGATGAACTGTTATTCAGCGCCCCAATAATAGGAACTATAGAAACACCTACAAAAACCAGAACTGCCAGTGCCAAAATAATTTGGACTATCCAGCGATTACGCGGTTGAGACACGATTTTGATGCCCTCCAAAACTCTAATCACATTATTATTGGCACAGATAAGCGGAGATTGGGAATTGGGTACTGGGTACTGGGTACTGGGTACATGAGGAAGAACAGGTATTGTCTTCTGCCCAATCCCCAATCCCTAATCCTCAATCCCCAATCCATCTGTTAAAAATTTGCAAAACTTTGCGGAATACTGCCAAATACCTGTGAATTTTATAACAAACCTGCTAGTTGCACTGCTAAAGTAAGTGATGACTTTAGGAAGAGCCACGAAAATAGAAGCTATGATATGCTTCCGAAACTAGTTTAAAGGCGCTACATTACACATTTAGAGTAGAATTACAAGTTCAGCGTCTCTAAAATTGTATAGAGCGTTCTCGTGTGATTTTGTGAAAAGCAAATATACTTTCATCAATCACACAAACGCTTTTTAGCTGCCTTAGTCAAGTCCCATAATTGGGATGTGTCTCCGCTCCAAGGAGTTTTTATGAATTCCGACCTGATGCCTTCGCCTGAATCCTCCAACTCTTTTGCCTCAGAACAACCTCAAACCAAGACAGAAGTGGCTACTAGTGTTCACATAGCAGCTACCGAGTCCACTAAGGTTGAGAACGTGCCAGACAACTCTAGCGAGATTACCACAGATGAAAACCTAGCCGATCGCCAGCAACCAATTCCACCTCCTAGCGAGCCAATGCAATACCGAGCCATTGGTCTAGTTAGAGGTCGCTACAAAGCTAGCGATGAACAATTTACCCAAGGTATCTTACTGACCACAGATGGTGCAGAACTCAATGCCGTCCTCCTGGGTCGGATTATGAGTTTAGTTAAGAATCACCTAGACCTGGAAAAAGACCATTTGTGGGTAGTTTATCCCCGTACAAGACAAGAAAACGACAGCCTACACATCCAAATTGTAGGTGTGTGGGAGCCAGAAAACCTATCTAAACCATCCAAAGAAGACGATCAACCAGATTCGGAGTCACCAGATTTACAGACTACTGATGAAGGTGTAAATGATGAGTCAGCAGCAGCTGCAAATCCTCCAGTACCTTCGTATCATATTTCCGATGGTGGTTTTTCCGTGCGTGGTGAAGTCGTTTACCAGTCTTTTGACACTAAAAGCTTAGTGATCAAAATTAAGCAAGCGCCACGGAAACCCACAGATAAGGCCAAATATTTTAAACTAAAACTGCGCGGTGTGCTGACCACCAAAGCCGTAGGTAAATTTTGGGACTTCCAAGCCAAGCGAGAAGCTGATGTATTGGTAGTAGAAACGGCAGAAGCGATCGCTGACCTACCCAAAAAACGCAGACCACCATTCAAAGGTGGCCCCCGTGGTGGTTCAGGTTCCAGAAAACCATTCCCCCCCAGACGTGGCGGTGAAACCCCCCGTCCTGTTAAAAAAGTCGGTGGCGAACCCTCGGCGGTAGCAAAACCCCTACCAAAAACACCCGCACCGAAACCAATTAAGCGACCTAAGCCAACGGAATAGGGAGCGCTGAGAGCTGAGTGCTGAGTAGTAATTAATTATTCTCCTCTGCTCCTCTGCTCGCCTACCCCCTAAAAATCCACCCAACGATCTTGGGGTAAAAAAGAGCGCTCTTTGGGTATAGGCGCAACTGGTTCTGTAAGGGTAAAACTACCTGCTTCAATCCACTGTTTTAGTTCTAAGGCAACTTGCCGAGATAGAAATAAACTAGCCAAAGGAGCAGCTCGTACAGTTTTACCCTCGATGGTGATACGCCCAGATTTGAGTTGGGCGTAACTCACCAAGCCAAATGTAGGACGAACACGCCGGGGAATGGAAAAATCTACTATCGGTGCGACTAAATCTTTGTCTTGGACTGCACAGTGTTCTATAACCTCTTCATTTAGGACTGGCAGTGGTACACCTACACCCAACATCAATGAAGGGCCGTAGCTTTTAAAATAACAGCCCCTCACCCAACGAGCATCCATTCCTTTGGCATCACCAATTAAAGCCAGGGTAGCAGCCGGGCCAATTGGTGTTTGATTAGCTAAACGCTTTTGTAAAGGAAAATGTTGAGTTCCTTCCCAAGCCACATAACCAACCCCACCACCCAAAAAAATTTTTGTACCAATGCCAACCAGTTGTAACTCTGGGTCATTGAACAGGGGAGAAATGGCTCCAGGATTGGAATAAACAGCATTTCCCAATCGGGGTTGAAGTGGGCCGAGATAAGTAAACAGTGGGCGATCGCCTCCATTCACACCCACGATAAAATTTTGATAAAGATTACGGGGATTGAATAAATAAAACTGATTGATTGTTTCACGAGTAATAGTAGTTTCAAAAGTTGATCTCGGATAACAATCAGTTACTTGTCCTTGCGCTCTCACGTGTATGGGTTTACCAGCAATTAAATCTTCAATTACATGACCCCCACCACGTTCCCGCACTTCTTCACCATCCATCACATCGACAGGACAGCTAGCGCCTAGATACAAATCCACAGCCCCAAACCCACTGTATGCGGGTACACCATCCAACCAACAACGACGAATTTTAATTGGTGGGTCGGTATGTCCCAAATTAATAATTGCACCAGTTGACTCCATCGGCTCGAAAGTGCCAGTAGTGACGACATCCACCTCTTTGGCAGCTTTGCTCACACCAACTTCGACAACTCGTGCTTTTAATTCCTCAACTGTTAATACAACCGCCCTATGATGGTTAATTTTCTCGTTAATTTCTGCGATCGTACGCATTTTAAATTTAGCGGATACATACTTTTCATTATGAAGCTGAAAGATTAATTATTAGTCAATAGTCAATAGTCATTAGTCAATAGTCAATAGTCATTAGTCAGCACCCTCCGACTTCCGACTTCCGACTTCCACTCAGCACTCACTACTCAGCACTCACCACTCACTAGCCTCTTTACTTGACCAATTCTGGAAGTGTCGCTTCTAACTTGAGACAATTAGCACCGTTTACTTGCAACTGATATTCCACCTTATCCATTAAACGATTCATAATTAGCCAACCATAGCCACCTTCTTGCTTATCTCCTGGAGTAGGTGGAAAGTATGTGGACATATCAAAACCTATGCCGTAATCCCAAATCTCTAAGGAAATATCCCGTTCTTTGAGTTCTAAACGCAACAAAATCGGTAAATTTGGTTGCTCTTTATGAGCATGACGCACAACATTAGAATAAGCCTCTACCAAAGCCAGACGTAAACGACTAGATTGTCGTGACCAGTCTACAGATTCTCCTAACTTTATTTTTAAGCACCCTAATAACCAATGTTCAACGATATTTAAATAATTCAAATCACTTGGTACATGAAGTTCACTTTTCATAACTTATAAAATCTCCAGTGAAAGTATAGTTTGATCATCTTCTTGCACATAGTTATCTGCTTGGATGCGAGCTAGCAAATGCTTAAGAGAGAGTGGTTGGGGTTCTTGTTGTAAAAGTTGCCACAGACCTTCTTGATTCAGCATAGAATGGCTAACTGGCTCATCGCCACCCACGGTTTTTACTGTGTTTAATAGATTATTGGATACTATTGCTTCTGTAATCCCATCACTGGTTAGGAGTAACGTATCTCCGGGTGCGAGAACTAAACGACCCGATGGAGCTTGCCACTTTGGTAAAATTCCCACGGGTATACCCCGGACTTTAAGATAGTTAGGTGATTCTGGTGATTCTGTTGTATTCACTTGACGTGACCAAACTAATGGGTAGATATGTCCAGCATTGGCATAGACTAGTTCCCTGGTAGTAGGGGTATAACAAGCTAAGACAAAGGTAATGAAGCAATTGTTGCCAATTAAGTCATCACAGAGAGCATGATTAAGATTTTGGATGACTATATTGGGTTCGGCTGGCACTTCTTGAGATAATTCTCGACGCAACACAGAAATAGCACTAGCCATAAATAAAGCAGCCGGTACACCTTTCCCAGAAACGTCACCGACAGCTAACCACAAATCGCCTTTGGTGGGATGAACAAAGACTTCAAAAAAATCGCCTCCCACTTCTCGCGCAGGGTAGCAACAAGCTTGTATCTTTGCGCCTTTAATATCGGGGAGGTTTTGCCTGAGTAAATTATGCTGAATTTGTCGCGCAACTTCTAATTCAGCGCTGATTTGCTGTTGTTTTTCTTGGAGGCGTTGATACAGTTTTGCTTGAGAAAGCGCTAGTGCGGCTTGTTCTGCCACACCTGTAATCAATTGAATGTCCTCTGCTTGCCAAGGCTGCTCACGTCCCCATTGGTATAAACTTAGTACAGCTAATAAATGCTGTTGATAAGAAAGTGGTACGGATAAATAGTGACAAGGGCTGCCATTATAGGTATCTTGATCCAGTTGATATTGACCCGTTTCCAGTACTTTTTTCATGAAAATTTCTGGTTCAAAAGCACTCTCGGATAAATCGTAGGTCGGATTTTGGTAAAAAAACTGAGCTAGTGTCAGATGATTACCTTCTACTGGTCTGAGGAGACAACAAGTTGCTTCAAAGGTTTGACCTATTGTGGCTGCTATTTTTTGCAGCATACTCTCATAATCTAAGGACTCTCGAATTGCCGTTGTGACTGCGTTAAATAAAGATTCTCGCCGCAAGGAACGCCGCAACTCTTTAGTCCGCTTTTTAACCAGGCGATAAGTATCAGTAGCTTGGTCAACTAAATTCTTCAGCCGTTCCGGATTCCAAGGCTTAGTGATGTATTTGAAGACTTGGCCAGAGTTAATAGCGTCTACCAAGTCTTCCACATCTGTAAAGCCTGTCAATAAAATCCGAATTGTATCAGGAAAGCGTTCTACTGTGAGACTGAGAAATTCAGTGCCGTTCATTTCTGGCATTCTTTGGTCTGAGATAATCACAGCCATTTCGCCTTTTTGCTCCAGAATTTCTAAGGCAACCCGGGCATGATTGGCTTTGTATACTTGAAAATCTCGCCTAAAGGTGCGGTAGAGTAAATCTAAGTTATCTGGCTCATCGTCCACTACCATGAGCTTGAGTTTTTCTACCTCGGTTTCTGTCATATTAGACTTTCGTTTTCATAAGAACACTGTGGTGAGATATTGTGTTTATCTCACCAAATAGCCAAAAACAACTATTGTTAGCTATTTATACTGACAAAGTTGTTTTGGTTACAAGTATAACTTTACTCTTAATTTTTTACACTTTATGTGGAAAGCTATGTTGTTAAACTTAGCATCAACTCTATCCTACTAGTCCCGATCGCAAAGCACGAACGGCGGCTTGGGTGCGGTCATCAGCACAGAGTTTGTTTAAAATGTTCCGCACATGGGTTTTGACTGTGCCGACTGTGATGTACAGGCGTTCAGCGATGACTGCATTGCTACAGCCTTCGACAATCAACTGTAATACTTCCAATTCTCTTTCTGTCAGGATATAGGGGTCAATGGTGTCCACATTATCCGTATTTTCTGGGTTGACAACAGTATTTTTTGCTTCTCCTATTGCTGTTTCTGATTTGGCAGGGTTTTGTTGTGCTTGTTGTAACACAATTCTGGCGATCGCTGGATCAATCCAGGCGTTGCCATTGTAAGTTACTCTCACCGCTTCTAGCAAATTATCAAACTTAATATCTTTCATGCAGTAAGAATCAGCCCCAGCCGCAAAAGCTGCCAAAACAGCTTCTTTGTTATCACGCAAAGTTAAAATCAATATTTTTGTGGGCAAATCTTTGCCATTACTTATGGATTTGAGTTCCCGTGTTAATTCAATTCCATCTTTATCTGGTAAACCAATATCGACAATTGCAATATCTGGTTGTACCTTTTTCAGCATATTTAAGCCTTCTGCCGCATTGGCAGCTTCTCCGACAACTTCAATTTCTTCTTTTTGTAAAAGTGCTGTCCGAATACCCACACGGGTAAGATCATGATCTTCAATCAGCGCAATCCGAATTTTACTCATAGTCAATTTCTACCCGTCATGCTAGCTTAACTGGAAAACCGAGGTTACTCAAAATTCTTCATAGACGCAGTTTCTAAAATAAATGTCGAAGTACCCAAAAACAAGAATAAATATATAATTTTCACCCATATAGACTGGTGGATCACCAGCTGATCACAGTCTAACTCGATAAATAATCTCAATAATCTACCACTTCAATCATAAAATCAGCGTGAACAAAACCTACATACAGTCATCTATTTCCACTAAAGCATGAAATTATACTTCTATTGTGGCAGGTGTAGGAACTAAGGTAAGGTGACAACTTAAATATAGCTGGGACTTTCTTGATGAAAGCCAAAAAACTAGCATAAGATGTTTTGACTAAAATTTTTCTGTTGTATTTGTTAATTACCTTATCTGACCTCTTGACGGTTGGATAGTATAAAGTTAATTTTTATAGACATTTGTCAAAAATCGATGATAAAAAGCTCCTGACTTACTATAAGTTGTATTTATCATTGATAAATACCAAATTCCAGGTTTATTTTCATAATTTAGTCTATTTGCAAAGGTAATTTAAGCTTTTTCACTCAGGTGCTGAGTCCTCAGACATCCCATTAAAAAATTTGATAAACTATCGTTCGAGAGAATCTGGTGTGAGGATAAAAGGCTATGGTTCAACCACCTAAAGTGTTTTCCGTACTGGGAATACCAGTCCATGTGATGAGTAACTACCCAGGCTGGCTACTGCAATGCTTACAACAAAAACAAGGCGCTCATGTTGTCACCCTCAATGCAGAAATGACAATGCAGGCGCAGCAAAATACATCCCTGGCTCAGGTAATTGAGAATGCTGAGTTAGTCATTCCTGATGGTGCAGGGGTAGTGATGTATTTGCGGTGGCTATTTTGGCAAAAAGTCCAACGCTGTCCAGGAATTGAACTAGCAGAAACTCTATTGCAAGAAATCGGTCAACAGCAGACAGACAAGACCATATTTTTTTATGGAGGTGCGCCAGGAGTAGCCACACAAGCAGCAACTTATTGGCAACAAAAGAGTCCTCATCTCAACATAGTCGGGACTCATTCTGGCTACCACTCTCCAGAAGAAGAACAGCAACTTCACCAAATCCTCACTCAACTGCAACCCCAAGTGATTTTGGTCGGTTTGGGTGTACCTCGTCAAGAATTATGGATTGCCCAAAATCGTCATTTGTGTCCTCAAGCAATTTGGATTGGTGTTGGTGGTAGTTTTGACATTTGGTCAGGCACAAAAAATCGCGCTCCCGCTTGGTTGGCTAATAATAATCTGGAATGGCTATATCGGCTTTATAAAGAACCCTGGCGTTGGCGGAGAATGTTAGCTTTGCCACAGTTTGCAATTAAAGCTTTTATCTATCGCTTGACAACGAAGAGTGCAACATAACAGACGTAGAGACGTAGCACTGCTACGTCTCTACAAGAATTTTGGGTAAGGTTGAAGAGTTGCAAAAATTTTTAATCCACAATTGTGATTCCCTGGTATTTCTAGGGAATCCTTATTTTTAAGCATTATTTTTTGTCAAAGGACAAGAACAAAATCACTAATGACCATTGACTAATGACTATTGACCATTGACTAGGAAAAATTTACTAATGCCTGTATTAACAAATCCAGAGACTGCTAATCAAACAGAATCTAAGACTCAACCGCAAAGTTATAGTACTAGTAACATGGTGCAATTGCGCTCTGTGACTAAGACTTACAGTAACAACTGTCATGCTTTGCTGGATATTAACTTAGAGGTGAAGCAGAAAGAATTTTTGTTTATTACAGGGCCGAGTGGTTCTGGTAAGTCAACACTGCTCAAATTGTTGTATGGTGAGGAGCTACCCACACAAGGAGAAGTGATTGTCAATGATTTTAATGTAGCAGGTTTAAGGGGCGATCGCCTGTCGTTATTGCGGCGAAGAATTGGCATTGTGTTTCAAGATTACAAGCTGATTCCCCAAAGAACAGTAGCAGAAAATGTATCTTTCGTCTTACAAGCTCAAGGCTACACCCGTAAGGAAATTCACAGACGTTTAGAACCAACATTAAAATTAGTTGGGTTACTTGCTAAAGCTAACTGTTTTCCTGATCAACTTTCTGGAGGGGAACAACAGCGAGTCAGTATTGCACGGGCCATTGTTGCCACACCACCGTTATTATTAGCTGATGAACCTACAGGTAATCTTGATCCTGATAACTCCTGGCAAGTAATGCAGATTCTCCAGAAGTTAAACTCTTTTGGGGCTACAGTTATTGTCACTACCCACGATGAACAATTAGTCCGTCGTTGCAATCATCCTGTGGTACAAGTTCGTAATGGTAAGCTGTATCGACAATTAAAGTGAATTAGGCAAGAGTCAATAGTCAATAGGCAATAGGCAATAGGCAATAGGGAATAGGCAATAGTCAATAGTCAATAGGTAAGAGTCATTGGTCATTGGTCATTAGTCATTGGTCATGGGTGGGAAATTTTGATTTTGACTTTATTTGATAGTGGTGTGAGATTGGGTAAAGGGGTTGATGGTTGTGATGAAATGCGTTCTAAGGCTTGTAAACTCTCAAAAGCTGCGTCTCGAACTACGGTTTCTTCTTCACGAGTTAGTAGTAGTTGTAAGCATTGCTGAATGTCTCGTTGCCATACTGAATCAATTTGCTGAGTGTCGATAATTCTAGTTAATCGGCGTAAGGTGATTAATCGTTTGAGTGCGTCTGCTGCTGTGAGATTGAGCAACAACTGCTCAAGGTGATTTTCTTCTCGATCGCTGGAGAATTTAACTATTTGCCAAACTAGTAAAATTAAGGTTAACAAAGTTCCTAAACCTTGAGCGATCGCACTAGCTGCTATCCACGGACTATCAGACTCAGTCCAAATAGCTGCCGCTACGTATGTGCTGAGAGTTGCTACACCTCCACTACTAACTGCTATGACTAGTCTCCGGTTGGTTCCATGGAAAAATCTGTGAATTTCTCCCCAGTGTTTTTGCCAATCCCATTTTTGCATTGAGTAGACAAATAACATCATCCCAATCCCCATCAGCAGTGCCAATAGTAGTTTCCAGTTCCACAACAGCATTACCACTAAAATTGTCAGCAAACCCAAAAGACCACCTGGTTCTGAGAAACGCTGCAATTTGGGTTGCTTGATGGCTTTAGTCTTAAGTTCTGGCAGCTGCCAGTTTAAAATCTGGTTGATCAATTGCTGCCAAGAAGACAAAGCCTTTACCACGGTGTTTTCCTACCTTACATTACAAGATTGTGTGATGTATCAGTTTTACTTGGCATAAGGAAAGGATGAATTATTTAAGCAATCGAGTTTTCCTGTAGGTAAACTTTATCCCTAGTAGAAGTTGCCCTCAAGCTAGCTAAAAATTTTCCCAAACTAGGAATTCGTACTTTCCCAATACCAAATACTATAAATCGACAATCAATATTACTCTATAAGAATACCTGTGTTAAAGTGGACAGCAGAAATTTTGCTAATGCTAGACACAGAAACGAAAATCATGGAGAGTAAATTGACCATCGAATGCAGAGAAGGTGACAGAGTGGATGTTATTGGCTTTGATGGATAATAAAGTATTAGGCGGTAATGCTGAGTCGGAGTTGGCAAGATTGGCACTGGGAAGTAGAGTTTGAGCTATTGGTTGGCGATCGCTATCATAAGCAGAAAGTACCAACCTCTGTGAGCTAGTGACACAAGCACTCACCCAATTAACTGGGCGCAAAAATTTTGCTTCCAAAAAGCCACTTTTCGGCGCACCCATCAACACTGTCAACCCGGAAGTAGTCATAAAAGCCGGATTTGAGGGCTGGATGGCGATTGAGTTGTGAAAAACAACCCCCCAATCCTCATATTGACGCTCTACGACTTCAAAGCACTTTAAATCTTCTAAGTTCAGACATAGACACGTATGTGCATTTATCGTCGTCAAGTCAACTACTGCTTCTAATTGACTCCGTCTGGCTGAAGCTACAATTTGATGCTGCACCTCGAATGGGGGACGTGCAAATGTACTGGATTCAAATTTTAGTAACTGATCTGATTGAAGAGTAGCCTGCTTGACCACAACACCCGCCTTAGCATTACCTAGAGAATCACAAAGTTAGTAGACACATCAACAACCATTCCTCCTATCTACAGGCTAGGGATGAGTAGTTGTTGCTTATAAGCGCTTTAGTTTTTTTGAGACGCTCATAATTTTCCGTAAGTATTCTGTAGACTACCACAAAAAACTTGTGCGTAAATATTGGCTAAGTAATTCTCGCTACCAGAGATAAATCTAAACAAACCCTGCTATCTGGTAATTACAAGCAAAAACCCTACTGATGTGTGAAAAAAAAATTACTGAATCTTTACAAGTAACCCAGTGATTTTACATCTACTTAATCTGACGCTAGCTAGAGGTGGGAAACTTCTTAGTTAATAGATAATAACAATTGTACAAAGCAAAACAAAACTGACAAAAAACCAGAAAAAACTTCTAAAAAAAAGGCAAAAACAAAGAATTAATGGCTATTGACGAATAACTAAACTACATTTACTGGATAGTGAAGCTCTATGTTTCAACCACTCGGATTTGAACAACGCTCAATCATTACCTCACTAGGTAAAATAGTATACTACACTGATACAGGCGCACTATGGCAGGAAAACCGGATAGACCATGAGCAAGAAACTTTATTGTTTTTACATGGCTTTGGCGGCGGGTCTTCTGCTTATGAGTGGTCGAAAGTTTATCCGGCTTTTGCTACTGAATATCGCATACTAGCACCAGATTTAATTGGTTGGGGTCAATCTGAGCATCCAGTGCGGAATTATGCAATTGAGGATTATTTAACAACAATTCGTGAGTTTATTGAGCAGACTTGCATCGGGCCAGTCACTGCGATCGCTTCTTCACTGACAGCAGCATTTACAATTAGAGTAGCGATCGCTCATCCAAATTTGTTTAAGTCTTTAATTCTAGTCACACCTTCTGGGCTAGCTGATTTTGGTGAGGACTATTCCCGCAGCTTTTTTGCCCAATTAGCAGGTGTTCCCATTCTTGACCGCTTACTATACAGTACAGGTGTTGCCACTAGTACAGGTATTCGCAGTTTTCTCGAACAACGGCAATTTGCCCAAGCTAACCGAGTCTATGAAGAAATTGTCGAAGCCTACCTGCAATCTGCCCAGCAACACAATGCTGAGTACGCAGCACTCTCTTTTGTTAGGGGTGACTTATGTTTTGATTTAGCCCTTTACATTCAACAACTACTCACTCCCACAGCAATCATCTGGGGACAAAAGTCTCAATTCACCGGCCCAGAAATCGGTCGTCGCTTGGCAGAAAAAAATCCTCAAGCAATCAGAGTCTTTCAACAACTGGAAAATACTGGATTAACCCCACAACTAGAACTACCAGCCGTCACTATTGGTTTGATCAAAAAGTTTCTACCCTTACTTAATTAAGGAGTGGTGAGTGCTGAGTGCTGTTCGCCCTTGGCGTTCCCGAAGGGTGTGCTGTTAGCGGAAGCGGGGCGTTTAGCCTGTGATGAGTGCTGAGTAAAGAGTGGTGAGTGAGGGAGTGAGGGAGTGAATAATTTGACTATTGACTATTGACTAATGACTATTGACCAATGACTAATCTCTTCGCTGAAGTCTCTGGACTAAATCATCAAAAGGTTGCCAATTATTCTCTTGAGTAATTGGTTCCCAAATCGACTCAATCACAGGTCTTGATAACACAGTTCGCGGATTAGAGGTAGTGAGAGTTTGAGCAATTATGTGCATTTGCTCAGGGTCAAAATCATTCAAGATTTTATGGTAAAGTATACACCAATTATCGAAAGTTGCATCTGTACCTGAAACAGGAACAATATCTGAGCTACTTAACACCAATCCCGGCTCATCTCTCCATTTAGATGAAAATGTCCGAGCCATCTCTGAAAAAAATTGATGATAACCAACTTGACTATCTTGCAAAAATTTAATGGTTAACTTTAACAGATCATCAGCTGCTGGAGATGCTAATTTTGCAAAGCCTAACTTTTTTAACATTAAATTGCGATATTCTGCCAAATAATATTTAACAAATCTAGATAATCCTAATTCCATATCAGCTTGATTAATAATTGTCTTTAATGGCGTTTGCAGCATTTCTAAATTTAATTGACATATACTTGGCTGATGAATGTAACAGTAGCGTCCGTAATAATCAAAATATGCTGCTGTAAAATGAGGATTATAAGTAGGAATAAAAGCATAAGGGCCGTAGTCAAAACTTTCCCCAGTAATGGACATATTATCTGTATTGAGGACAGCATGACAAAAGCCTGCAGCCATCCACTGAGCAACTAATTCTGCTACTCGTTTAACTAATTCGGCATAAAATAAAGCGTATCTATCTGTTTCTCCCACTAAATGTTGGTAGTAATACTCAATCACATGGTCTAATAACTTTTGAGTTAAATCTGGACGTTGGAGATAGTGCAAACGCTCAAATGTGCCAAAGCGAATATGAGAACGGTTCATCCTCACCATCACAGATGAACGAGTCGGTGAAGGTTCATCACCACGCCAGAGAGATAAGCCGGTTTCAATCATGGTGAGACAACGCGAAGTACGTACACCCAAATGATGTAATGCTTCTGCGGCTAAAACTTCTCTGACTCCGCCTTTGAGTGTGAGCATACCATCACCACCACGAGAATAAGGCGTTCTCCCGGAACCTTTTGTCCCAAAGTCATACAATTCGCCATCAGTACCCCGGACTTGTCCATACAAAAAGCCCCTACCATCACCCAACTGTGGATTATATTCACCGAATTGATAGCCGTGATAACGCAATGCTAAAAAGGGTTTACGTCCCTGAAATTTACCAAAAGCGGTGACGAAATCTTCGTCTGTCACATTTAAGGGATCTAATCCCAGTTTTGGTAGAAGTGCGTCGTTACGCCAGCGGAGGATGTGTTGAGGAAATTCGGCTGCTGCTACTTCGTCGTAGTAGTCATCACCCAAGGTTTGCAGGGCTGGTTCGTAGTTGAGAGTCAGAAGCGGATTTTGTCGGTTTGCAGTGTTGGGAGTTTCAGCTAAAGTCATTGCGGCCAAGCTTAATTGATTCTTCTCTCAATACTATCGCTCTGGGGAAGCTCCAGGGAAATGACAATGTTTAAGTTGTTGGGATTTACGCAGTGTCAAGTAACTCAATACTTTTCGTCAAAAGTCAATAGTTGATAGGGCAAAGTTTAAAAATCTTAATTTTGATTCTCTTGGTCAGGGTTTTGGTGTTAGGTACGTGAGTGCAACTGAGTAGAAAAACTGTAGATTATGGCATTAACCAATGGTTGCCATTAACAATTATTGATACTTCTTTTTAGTCGTTAGATAATTACACAATACATATAGCTAAATCTAGTAAATCATGGCTTAAGTAAATGTTTATCATCAATAAAGATTTATACATTGAGTAACCCCCTGTGATTTCCAAGTGAATGATAAGTTTTTACTTATATGACCAATCTAATATTTATTTTAGAATTCGAGTTTATAATCATCCACTTTGACATTAAAACCTGTAAACTAATTTCAATACAGTGAGTGACCGACAAGGAAATTCAAATAAAGCCAAGCAATTCACCAAAATTTATCTACTAGGTAATTGTCAAAGCTATTTCTGTCAGGGAATGGTTTGTTTTGACGTAGCTGAGTATGCAAAAAACTTTGTGATGAATGCGAGAGACATCATGTTTTCTTTGCCTTGATTGTCGTGTTTATAAATATTTACATTCAGCTTGAGGGGATTTTATGACAGAATTTTTTAATCAAATTTCTCGCCGTAAATTTATTGTTACAGCAGGGGCTTCGGCAAGTGCTGTATTTCTCAAAGGTTGTTTGGGTAATCCCCCAGAAACTACTGGTGGGACACAAACTGGAACCACAGCTCAACCAGTTGCTAACATCAGCCCAGAACAAGCACCAGAAGTAACCACAGTTAAATTGGGATATATCCCCATTGTCGAATCTGCACCTTTAATTATTGCTAAAGAGAAAGGTTTTTTTGCCAAGTATGGCATGACCAATGTGGAACTTTCTAAACAAGCTTCTTGGGGTTCGGCTAGAGATAACGTGGAAATTGGTTCAGCTGGTGGGGGAATTGATGGTGGGCAATGGCAAATGCCCATGCCGCATTTAATTACAGAAGGTTTGATTACTAAAGGGAATCAAAAAATTCCCATGTATGTTTTAGCGCAGTTAATTACTCATGGTAATGGGATTGCGATCGCTAACAAACACAAAGGCAAAGGAATCGGTCTACAACTAGCCAGTGCTAAGTCTTTATTTACCCAACTCAAATCCTCCACACCCTTTACAGCCGCATTCACATTCCCCCACGTTAACCAAGATTTGTGGATTCGCTACTGGTTAGCAGCAGGCGGTATCGACCCAGATACAGAAGTCAAACTACTAACTGTACCAGCAGCGCAGACTGTCGCTAACATGAAAACCGGCACAATGGACGCTTTCAGTACAGGTGACCCCTGGCCATTCCGCCTCGTCAACGACAAAATCGGCTTCATGGCTGCATTAACCGCAGAGATATGGAAAAATCACCCCGAAGAATATTTAGCGATGAGAGCTGATTGGGTTGATAAAAATCCCAAAGCCACAAAAGCCATACTCAAGGGTATCATGGAAGCGCAGCAATGGTTAGATAACTTTGATAATCGCAAAGAAGCCGCACAAATTCTGGCTGGAAGAAATTATTTTAACCTGAATGATCCAGAGATTTTAGCAGACCCATACCAAGGTAAGTATGACATGGGTGATGGTCGCAAAATTGATGATAAATCAATGGCTGCTTACTACTGGAAAGATGAAAAAGGTAGTGTTTCTTATCCATACAAGAGCCATGATTTGTGGTTCATCACGGAGAACGTGCGTTGGGGATTCTTGCCCAAAGATTACCTTGCCAATGGTGCAGCCAAGGCTAAAGAGTTAATCAATAAAGTTAACCGTGAAGACATTTGGAAAGAAGCAGCGAAAGAAGCAGGAATTGCGGCTGCGGATATCCCCACCAACACATCTCGCGGTGTAGAAACATTCTTTGATGGCGTTAAATTCGACCCCGAAAAGCCAGAAGAGTATCTCAACAGCCTCAAAATCAAAAAGGCGTAGAGACGTTGCATTGCAACGTCTGTACATTAGTTGCACGCAATGCAACTAATGTATGTACATGATGCAAGTTTTCTCCAACAGTCGTAGAACAGTTTTTCAATTCCGCACAAACATTCGTCATCTAAGGAACATCAAAATCATGACTATAGCGCAAAAAAGACCCGCAAGCCCGAAGTTAGATAATAGTGTTTTAGCCAAATTGCAAAAGCAATTTCCCAATGTAGTACCGCCAGCGATCGCCATCATTATTTTTCTGGTAATCTGGCAATTATTCTCCTGGACTCCTGGCGCAACATTACCAGGCCCCGTACAAGTAATTCAAGATACGTGGACTTTAATTTTATATCCCTTCTATGATAAGGGTGGTACAGATAAGGGTCTGTTTTGGCAAATTTTAGCTAGTCTACAACGGGTAGCCATTAGCTATACTTTGGCAGCAATTGTGGGTATTGCTTTGGGTGTTTTGATTGGGATTAATAAAACCATGTCCAAAGCCTTAGATCCCATCTTCCAACTATTACGAACTGTACCACCTTTGGCTTGGGTTCCTATCTCCTTGGCAGCTTTACGTCAAAACGAACCAGCAGCTTTATTTGTAATCTTCATCACCGCAATTTGGCCAATTTTAATCAACACAGCAGTAGGTGTCACTCAAATTCCTCAAGACTACAACAACGTTGCCAAAGTACTGCAACTAAGCCGCAAAGAATACTTCACTAATATTCTGATTCCTGCCGCACTACCCTACATTTTCACTGGTTTAAGAATTGCGATTGGTTTGGCTTGGTTAGCGATTATCGCCGCAGAAATCGTCATGTCTGGTATCGTCGGTATTGGCTTCTTTATCTGGGATGCTTATCAAAACAACAACGTCAGCGAAGTAATTTTGGCACTAGTCTACATCGGCGTTGTCGGTTTAATCCTCGATAAATTGATGGCAGCATTGCAAAACTTGATTTTACCAGCAGAGCAGAAGTAGTCATTAGTCATTAGTCATTAGTCATGAGTCATTAGTCATTAGTTAAGAAACTCATGGCTAGTGACCAACTAACAAAGTCTTGGGGAAAAAATAAATGAGCGTATTTGTTGCAGTTGATCAGATTGAAAAGGTATTCGACTTAACCGGCGGTGGTAAATATATCGCCCTGAAAGGAATCGACCTCCAGATTAAAAAAGGTGAATTTGTTTCTTTGATTGGTCACTCCGGTTGTGGTAAATCCACTTTGTTAAACATGATTGCTGGGTTGGACTTACCAACTGAAGGTATAGTGACTCTGGAAGGACAGAGAATTACCAGACCAGGGCCAGACCGGATGGTGGTTTTCCAAAATTACTCCTTGTTACCTTGGCGGACGGTGAGAGAAAATATTGCTTTGGCTGTCAACTCAGTGATGAAGGGGATGCCCGAAGGTGAACGCAAAGCTGTTGTAGAAAAACATATAGATATGGTGGGTTTGCGTCCCCATGCAGATAAACAACCAGGCATGTTATCGGGTGGACAAAAACAACGGGTAGCGATCGCCCGCGCTCTGGCAATTCGTCCTAAACTATTACTATTAGATGAACCCTTCGGTGCGTTAGATGCCCTCACCAGAGGTAATTTGCAAGAACAGTTAATGCAAATCTGCGAAGAAAATGAAGTCACAGCAGTCATGGTGACTCATGATGTCGATGAGGCAGTGCTGTTATCTGACAGAATTGTCATGTTGACCAATGGCCCGGAATCAAAAATTGGCGACATCTTAGAAGTTGATATCCCCAGACCCCGCAAACGCATGGAAGTAGTAGAACACCCCAGCTACTACAGTTTGCGGAGTGAGATGATTTACTTCCTCAACCAGCAAAAACGAGTCAAGAAAATCCGCGCCCGCAAAACAGCAGCCGTTTCTCGTCATGGTTTAGAAAAAGTCAACTTAGAAATTGGCTTCTTACCCCTCACCGCTTGCGCCCCCCTCGCTGTAGCTAAGGAAAAAGGTTTCTTTGTCAAGCATGGTTTAGATGAAGTGAACCTAGTCCGGGAGACTAGCTGGCGCGGTATCGTTGACGGCATGACTGGTGGTTATATCGACGCAGCCCAAATGCCTTCCGGGATGCCGATGTGGTTAACATTGGGCGGACATAATAACCAACCCCTACCCGTAGTTACCGCCCTCACCATGACTCGCAACGGTAACGCCATCACCCTAGCCAAACGTTTCTATGATGAAGGTGTCCGCACCTTATCTGATTTCAAAAACTACCTGCTACGTACCCGCGACCAAAGACACATCATGGGTGTAGTTCATCCCGCATCCATGCACAACTTGCTGCTGCGTTATTGGTTGGCAGCTGGTGGTGTTGATCCCGATTTGGATGTGGATATGAAGACCATTCCCCCCGCCCAAATGGTAGCCGACTTACAAAACAAGAGTATTGACGGTTACTGCGTGGGTGAACCTTGGAACTACCGCGCCGCCGTGGAAGGTGCTGGCTTTACCATTGCTACTGACTTAGAGGTTTGGTTGGGACACCCCGGTAAAGTTCTCGGTGTGCGCGAAGATTGGGCAGAAACCTATCCTAATACCCACATTGCCTTAACTAAAGCCTTACTGGAAGCTTGTGAATACTGTTCTAAACCAGAAAATGCGGAAGAAGTTAGAAGAATTGTTGCTGGAAAGGATTACGTCAGCACTGACTTAGAGTACGTCCAACTAGAAGACCCCAACAACAATACTTGTAGTTTAGACCATCCATTACGGGACTACGCTCACCACCAATTTTATTCTGATTCTGCCATCAACCGTCCCAGCCGCACAGAACAAATTTGGATTATGAGTCAGTTGGCGCGTTGGGGTGATACTCCTTTCCCCCGCAATTGGGTGGAAGTTGTGGAACGTGTTTGTCGTGTCCGCGTCTTCAGTACCGCCGCCAGAGAGTTAGGTCTAGATATTAGCTATACTCGCCAACCCATTCAACTGTTTGATGGTACTCCCTTTAACGCTGAAGACCCGATCACTTACCTCAACAGCTTACCAATTAAACGTGATTTCTCCATTGCCGAAGTCATCCTTGATTCACCCACTCGCCGAGTTGCGTAAGCAAATCATCAGGAAATAAACATCATGCGCGAGGATCGCAACTCCATTTACCAGTCTTTGAACTTCAATCACGAGTATTGGAACATGATTAATGAGTCTTGGAACTCCATTTATGAGGTTCTGAACTCGAACGATGAGGTTCTGAACTCGGTTAATGAGTCTTGGAACTCCGTTTATGAGGTTCGGAACTCGAACGATGAAGTTCGGAACTCGAACAATGAGGTTCTGAACTCGAACAATGAGGTTCTGAACTCAAACGTTGAGGTTTTGAACTCGGTTAATGAGTAAAACTCGCGCATGAATAAAAAATTTAGTGTTAGATCCCCCCAACCCCCCTTAAAAAGGCAGGGCTGTTTCATTCCCCAAAGAGCTTTAAAAATCAAGGGTTCTAGCGATGAAAAATTAGTTATTTTGTTACCGACGTGCCGATGAAACCAACTATTTTACTGATATTTCAGTGCTTAAATGTTCATCTCTTCGTCACGCTTACTGACAATTTTCTTGCTAACCATCTTGACAAATCCTGTTTGAAATGGAATGAAACAGCCCTGCCTTAAAAAGGGGGGCTAAAGACCTCTCAAAGTCCCCCTTTCTAAGGGGGATTTAGGGGGATCTAAAAAATTAGGCGGCTCAATCAGTTGTTTGAAAATACGCCCTAGCTTCTCTCCCTCATCAACCCAAACCCAAATATCACCACCATGCAAAACCGTAGTTCCAGCGTCACCGAAACCACCAGAGAAAGACAAACCAGACCATCCACAACTACAACTACCAGTAGTCGGTCTTTCCTGGAAATTAAAGACGTTACTAAAATTTATCCCACCAAAAAAGGCCCCTTCACCGTCCTAGATGGCGTTAACTTAAACGTAGAACAAGGTGAATTTATCTGCGTCATCGGTCACTCTGGTTGTGGTAAATCCACACTGCTAAACATGGTATCGGGTTTTAACTTCCCTACCTCCGGGCAAGTCTTACTCGAAGGTGAACCTATCACCAAACCAGGCCCCGACCGGATGGTGGTATTTCAAAACTATGCCCTACTTCCTTGGCGCACAGCTTTTGAAAATATTTACCTCGCCGTCAACGCCGTTTACCCCAACAAACCAGAAGCCGAGAAAAGGGCAATAGTCCGCGAACATTTGGCAATGGTGGGACTAGCCGATGCAATGGAGAAAAAACCCCTGCAAATGTCCGGTGGGATGAGACAAAGGGTATCCATTGCCCGTGCTTTGGCAATTCGTCCCAAAGTCTTAATTTTAGACGAACCATTTGGGGCATTAGATGCAATTACCAAAGAAGAATTACAAGAAGAATTGTTGAAAATCTGGGGTGATAATCGCTGCACAGTGTTGATGATTACTCACGACATTGATGAGGCATTATTTTTAGCAGACAAATTGGTGATGATGACCAATGGTCCTCACGCCAAAATTGGTGAAGTATTGGAAATTCCTTTTTCTCGTCCACGCGATCGCGCTCGCATCATGGAAGATCCACAATACTATAAACTGCGTAACTATGCTCTAGATTTTCTCTTTAACCGTTTTGCTCATGATGACGTGGGTTAGCAACGTTCCCTAGATGACGACTGTTAGCACAGAGGTAAAAGATAAAAGGTAAAATAATTATCCGTTTTATCTTTTGTCTTTCGCCTTTTTCTTCAGAAAACATAACTTTGTCGTGCCAAAAGATCCCCGATTTCTCATAGAAGTCGGGGTTCTCGTGTCTCAAGCAATACTAAGAATTACTTTTATGCAAAATACCTGAACTATTCCATGACCAAGGAATGAACCTATAGACAAATAATCGCGCTACACTAGATAGCATTAAAATTTAATTGGCTAAAAATAACTATTTGTCATATAGATAACTAAACTGTCAACGTAGAAAAGTTCCTAGTAAACATAGCAAATATATAAATTGTATATACCCTAATTACGTAGGTCTTCCCGTAGTGAATTACGAATTACGAATTACGAATTACGAATTATTATGAGTCTTCGCGCCTTATTATTAGTCAATCGTCATTCTCGGCAAGGACAAACCAGTCTATTGCAAGCAATTGATTACTTGAAAAACTATGGTTTTCAGTTAATTGAAGAATCAACAGAAAATCCTCAACACCTTTCTCAAATTATCCACAAGTATAAAAATGAAGTCGATTTAGTCATAGTTGGTGGTGGTGATGGTACTCTGAATACCGTCGTTGATGCTTTAGTAGAAACTCAATTACCTTTAGGGATTTTGCCATTAGGAACTGCTAACGATTTAGCAAGAACTTTAGGTATTTCTAACTCCCTGAGCGAAGCTTGTCGAACAATTGCTCAAGGAGAATTGCGACAAATTGATTTAGGTTGGGTAAACGGTAAGCACTTTTTTAATGTTGCTAGTTTAGGACTGAGTGTAAAAATTACCCGCCGACTTACCAAAGAATTTAAACGTCGCTGGGGAATACTAGCTTATGCAGTCACAGCCATACAAGTTATCTGGGAATCACGTCCCTTTAGTGCAGAAATTCGCTATAAAAATCAAGCTTTTCATGTAAAAACTGTCCAAATTGCTGTAGGCAATGGCCGCTATTATGGTGGTGGGATGGCTGTAGTTCACGATGCCAGTATTGATGACCAAAGATTAGACCTTTACAGTTTAGAAATTAAGCATTGGTGGGAAATTATTCCTTTATTACCCGCAATGCGAAATGGGCGACATATCCATCGGCAAAATGTCCGCGCCCTACATGGCCAAGAATTTGCAGTTTATACTCGTAAACCACGCCCCATTAACACTGATGGCGAAATTACCACCTATACCCCCGCAACTTTTCGCGTCATTCCCAAAGCTGTTAGTGTTTTAGTCCCACCGGTTTGAGTAGTTAGTGATGAGTGCTGAGTCCTGAGTCCTGAGTGCTGTTAGCGGGGCGTTTAGCCCGTGCTGAGTAAGGAAGTGAGGGAGTGGTGAGTGAACAAGGGGAAGCGCTTGCAGATAAATTCGCATTTTGCTAAGATTGGATCAATTGAGTCCAAAACCTTTATTTTGTCTTTATTTTGATTATTTTTATGTCTAACTCAAAAGCAATCTCGAATGCGTATTATTACCAAAAAAAGACTCAACCAAGCTAGCGAACAGTATCCTGATGCTGAATCCAGCATACGGGCTTGGAGTAAGCTTGTAAAAGCACAAGACTGGAATAGTTTTGAAGATATTAAAGCTACTTCCATTTTTGCGCCAGATCGAGTTAAAAACTTTGTGATTTTTGATATTGGAGGTAATAAATATAGGTTAATAACCTATATTGACTATAAAACTAAAGCTATATTTATTCGTGGGTTTCTCACTCATGCAGAATACGATAAAGATAAATGGAAAAATGACGAATGGTTTAATGGCTAACCTTAATATAGATGTGCTATCTACGAAGTAGAACTAGAATTGTCAAAGCTGCAAGCTTGATTCTACTAAATTAAGCAACTAATAACATAATGATGAAATGCAAGACAACGCTACCAATTACACAGAGTTACTTATATCTTTCCCTCCGCGCCCCATAAAATCTGAAGATGATTTTGCAAAAACTCAGGCGGTTGTCGATGATTTACTTGATAAGAGAGAATTGACGGAGGAAGAAGCGGACTATCTCAATTTATTAGGAATGTTAATTCATGAATATGAAGAACAGCAAGAGTTAGTTCCAGATATTTATGGAGTAGAACTACTGAAGGTGTTAATTGATGAATTAACTCTGAAGCAAAAAGATTTAGTGCCTATTTTTAAAACTGAATCAATTGTTTCTGATGTGCTAAACGGTAAGCGTAAATTGACAGTTGAGCATATCCAAAAACTTGCTGATTTCTTTAAAGTTTCGCCTGCTGTGTTCTTTCCTATAAATTCATCAAATAGAGATTTTTTAGAAGTAGCTTAGTCTACACAGTAGGCAATTACTACAAATTCATATTCATATTTAATTGATTAGAATTAAGTAGGATACTGTGGCAAATGACATCAAATCACGGAAAATACATTTGAGTTTTTCTCAAGAAATTAAGTCATTGCTGCAACGTTTAGCCGAACAGCATTTGACACTGGGAGATATTTTGCTAGAAACCTCAGAACGGGGTTTTAGCTTGGTAATTGCATTGTTAGTTTTGCCATTTTTGTTTCCCATGCCACCGGGGGCAGCTGGGCCTTTTGGTGTCGCTTGTTTGGTACTATCATTACAGATGGTTTTGGGTAGGCGATCGCCTTGGTTACCTAAAAGAATCGCCCGCTATAAATTTCCTCGCCCCTTTGCCCAGTTTTTACTACAAAACTTACGCCGTGTCACCAGAGTCGTCGAGAAAATAGCCCGTCCTCGATGGGAAAAAATTGCCGAAAATCCTTTAACATGGCGAGTCAATGGGTTTTGTATCTCTTGGCTGACAATACTACTCATCTCCCCCATTCCCTTAACTAACCCTATTCCTACAGTAGGAATTTTACTATTAGCGATCGCTACAATCGAATCTGATGGTTTACTAATTTGTATCAGCTATGTGATTACGTTTCTCATTACCATCTTGTTTGGATTCATTGGTTACGCCTTATGGTTAGCCCCTAGCTTGTTACCATCCGTCTTCAAATAATAAAACCCCCCAGCCAAAGACTGAGGGAGATTAATTAAGGTGCATCTTTCGTCTTTTCATTAGATATTTACCGCATCCGGAAAAATCCTTCCACATACCACCAGTTGAATATAGCCGTCACAAAAATCACACATTTGCTAAACGGTTCAGTATTGAAACGGTTTAAACTTAGATAAATGCTAACTATTTTCTTTCAATCGCTGTCTATCTTCAATTAGCTTTTGTAGTTTTCCTGCTTCTTCTACTGTATAAAACGTCTGATTGGGTTCAGATGTAATTTTATCCATCAAAGCGTGAAAAGCTTCAGTATCGTTGCGATATTTTAACAAATAAGCTTTCAACTCAGACTTACTCATTGCTGCGAAGTTGGGTTTTGTCATTCTTCGTATCTCCATCTGCCATCGCGTGTGATTAATATACCCGTTTCCTCTCCAGCCAGAATGTAAATGTTGCCAGTGCGTTCATCAATTCGGACTATAAAAATCGGCAAAAACAAAGTTGTAACATTCTGACAAAGGATAAAACACGTTATTGTTTGCTCTGGAGTGGGATAAACTGGGCTTCTCATTATAATTATGAACTGGAATATTGTTCTGCACAATAATCAAATTCTCATAAATTGTTCCCATTCACTAAAATCGACTTACATTAATTTTGACATTTTGTTACGTTTTTGACTTGTAAATTTATATGTATTAATCAATCAAAACATCAAGCTAGACGCAAACGATACTCATCCTCGATAAAATTAACTAACCAATCCTTGACGCTGCGAGTAGCCCGACAGTCATCTTCGTTGTAGCGGATGATGATTTCTAATAAAGTGCGATCGCCTGTTTCCAACCATTGATCATACCAGTAAATACACTTAGCACCACTGGCTTCTTTATCACGCCATTCAAAACCCAACCAACGAGCGATCGCTTTTAGCGCATAACTTTCTATTGGTAAAGCCACACTTTGAGTGAGGTGTTCATAAATATCGACAAATCTATTTAATACAGGATGAACTGAAGCGGATGGAGTCCGGTACAACTTTGCGAGACGTTTAACTGTATCAAATTCATATACACAAAAATGATAAATTGGTGCTTCTGGATATTGCCATACTAACTCAAGAAATTGTTGCCAAATTAATTCTTCATCTTCTGGTTTTTCTGCTACAAATGAATAAAACTCTTCAGTATTGGTTTGTTTATTAACAACTAAAACGCCTAACAAATAATCTAGATTTAAATCTGGTTGCGCTTCAATATCAAAATACAATTCTATCGGTGAGTTTAAGGTAAGATGCTCATGAGAACGAAACAACGGTAAAATCAAAGGCCGTTTTTCAATCACTGATTGGGCTTGAACTACTAACTTCCGTGCAACATGAGTATCAAAACCAATGAGATTTTCTAAAGTTGTGGGGCTGGTATTAGCGAGAGATTCTAACGTCGTGATGTCGAGGGTTTGGAGTTGGGTGTAGCGGATGGGGGAAACTCCTGGTAATAGTGAGAGGTGCTGCTGAGATTGGGCGATCGCATAACATTGACTGTACCAAAGACAAAGATTACACTTCTGACGAGAGATAAATACTTCTGGTGGAGTCTTTAAATCTAAAGTCTCGATGAATTCTTGTAAAATGACCTGCATTTGCGGTGTCCACCGCGACAAATCCACAGTATGCTGCCTTTGTTTACTACGCAACATCAACCAAGCTGTTGACGGTGCAACGCCCTGGGCTATTGCCAATACTTGAGCATGAAAGGCAGCGATGACTTGATATTCTTGTTTAGGACGCTTACCCAGTTCTATATCTACTGGTTGATAAATCCAATCACCAAAGTCAGACTGTCCCGGTTGTTTTACCAATAAATCGGGACGACTCAGGAGAGTATATTTTTTATAGTCTGGTGATATTTCTGTATCTAGCAAATGGTGATATTCAGCTAACAGTACCCCTTGATGAATATATTCCACACCACGCTGCATTAATTCCAAAGTAGCTACTTGCCCAGCTTCCCAGTTACCTCTTGGGTAATCCGGTCGATGATATGTAAACTGAGACAAAATACTTTGTTGATGAGCAGTTTTGTCTTGTTGTAATTTGAGCAATAATTCGCTAGGCTCGTCTCGCTGGCTTCTGTCACTGTTAATATCTAAAACAGGCCGGCGCTTACAGCGTTGATATTGCAAAATGTGTTCAGCATTAATCAGCATTCATTTAAAATTTAGTCATTGGTCAATGGTCAATAGTCATTAGTCAATGGTCATTAGTCATTATTCTTATCTCACTGTCCCCTTGTCCCCTTGTCACCTTGTCCCCTTCTTCCATTTTGAATTTTGAATTTTGTTAGCGCAGCGTTAGCGACGCAGGAGCGTCGCGTCATTTTGAATTGATTTGTCTCCCCCACTCAGCACTCAGCACTTTCTATTTGTGTGGTAGGGTAGTTTTTAGTCTTTTTCAAATGGATAGTTATTCTCGCCACGTTGCGTTAGTAGCTCATCAACAATTTTGTATTTTGAATTATTATGACTGGGTTGTATCGCCATCGTGAACAATTTCCTGCTTTAGCCAATAAGACTTATTTTAACTATGGGGGACAGGGGCCAATGCCTCAAGGGGCAATGGATACCATCACTCAAACTCTAGCTTACATCCAGCAGATAGGCCCCTTTGGCAATGAGGCTGGTAACTGGATTACAATCCAAATGCAAGGTGTGAGGGAAGCGATCGCTAGTGAACTCAACGCGCCTGCTGATACAATTACCTTTACGGATAATGTTACCGTTGGTTGTAATATCGCCTTTTGGGGTCTGGATTGGCAAGTCGGCGACCATATCCTCCTTTCGGACTGCGAACACCCCGGTGTCATTGCCACTACCCAAGAAATCAGCCGGAGATTTGGGGTAGAAGTTACTACTTGTCCTCTCAAAGCTACCTTAAATCAGGGCAACCCGGTGACAGTGATTACTCAACACCTCCGCCCCAATACTCGGTTAGTTGTCTTGAGTCATGTTTTCTGGAATACAGGACAATTGTTACCTCTAGAGAAAATTGTTGAAGTATGCAGAAACAATAACTCTTTATTATTAATTGATGCTGCCCAGTCAGTTGGGGCTTTACCTCTTAATCTAACTGATTTGGGCGTAGATTTCTATGCTTTTACTGGTCACAAATGGTTATGTGGCCCAGAAGGTGCGGGTGGTTTGTATATTCGTCCAGAAGTTAGGGAAAGCCTGAATCCCACATTTATCGGCTTGTATGGAATTATTGTTGATGACCAAGCCCAGCCTGTGCGGTGGAAACCAGACGGACGGAGGTATGAAGTCTCTACCCTAGCTTATCCATTGTACCTGGGGTTGAAAGAAGCGATCGCCATCCATCAGCAATGGGGAACACCAGAGGAACGTTACCAGCAAATTTGCCACAATAGCCAATACCTCTGGCGCAGGTTGTCAGCTTTACCCAGTGTCAAGTGTCTGCGAACTACACCACCGGAAACTGGCATAGTTTCTTGCCAACTCAGTCAACCCCAATCCCACGCCCAATTAGTAAAATTCCTCGATGCTCAAAGTATCTTAACGCGAACAATAGCCAACCCTAGTTGTATTCGGATTACGGTTCATTATTTAACGTTAGAGTCAGAAATTGACCAATTGGTTGAGGTAATAACTAGATTTAATCAATAGACATCTCCAAAAATGAGTGTAGAGACGTTGCAGTGCAACGTCTCTACGAGGATTTCGGGCAACCACATATAAGTAGAGGTGTACATTCATACACCCCTACAGTCTCGTAAAATAAGGAAAAATTCAGGAAAAATTATGGATGTCAGCAACTTGACTAAATGGCTGATGATCCAAGCTAGCAACTAAGCCTAAGCACCAACATCTTCACGTTCTATCTGTTGGCGAATGGTGTCAACAGCAGCATTAACCCCAGCCAGCCTAGACTCTAAATCATCTCTCATCCAGGTGAGAAACTTGAGTTTACGTTCCAAGTAAGATTTACGTGAAATAGGTTCGCTACCACAAAAGGAATTACCCCAAAAAGGAAACATAATTGACCTCTAAATTTAGACGAACAACAGAGCAATGAGTTGCACTACCATACTTATTTTGACGAAAAATTTAGTCTGGTAGTTGGTGTAATGACCGATCTAAATTACACCAATCAAGAAGAGGGGAATAGGGAATAGGGAATAGGGAATAGGGAATAGACAAGAAGTTTATTTGATTTATCGTGAGTATTTTCCCAAATTAAATATGACTTCTGCTAGAGGGATAACTCCGTTTTTATAGATATCTTGAGATTGGGTTTAGTAAATATCAATTGATTGGAAAAAACTTGAGTTTTACTGCACTTTACAAACAACTCATCCTAGAAATACACCAATCAATTTCTCGAACTAGGAAAAGTATCCATCATCAATTACTGGAGTTTGAATTATGGCAAATTGGGTATCAACAATAGCCACCCAAATCAATTCTCGGCTGCAAGAATGGCAGCTAAAGCGTTTTTTCGCTGTGGTCTTAGTGGGATTTTTAGTGCTGACAACTAACATTAATTCTGGACGTAACAGTGAAGCTGTCACTAGAAGACTTGACCAAGTAGTACATCAAGATGATGCCCAAAGACCAAAAACTACAGGAGAATGGAATCAAGAAGCTCGTGAAACTGAAGAAGTTCCTGGAGAACGAGCTAAAAGAATTGCCAAAGAATCAGGAGAAGCGATCAAACAATGGGGTTCTCTATATCCCAACACTGCACAAAGAAGTGCCAATGAATTACAGGAAAACCAACGGTAAATAAACTCAATACACTGGCAATTTCTGTAGAGTAGAGACGTATAATAGCACGTCTCTACATTTGCTGAATCGAGGGATGATTTAGCAAGTTATAAAATTTCCCCCCCTGCTTCCTCTGCTTGCCTAAATTCATTCCCCTGTGCTGCAACGCCGTTTTATTCTCTCCTGCCAACCTACGGCAAACTAAAGCTAAAATTACTTTGGTGATACTTAACCTGCTCCAACCTTGATGAAACGCTCAGACCCTAACTCTCAATTATTACAACGTCCGGAAATTCTTGCACCAGCAGGTAATTGGGAATGTGCAAAAGCTGCTGTGGAAAATGGGGCTGATGCAATTTATTTTGGTTTGGATAGGTTCAATGCCAGAATGCGGGCGCAAAATTTCACCGAGGCAGATTTACCTGCATTAATGGCATTTTTGCATCTCCGGGGTGTGAAAGGTTATGTGACTGTCAATACCCTGATCTTTCCTCAAGAATTAATCGAAGCACAGCAATATCTCCGGACAATTATTGCCGCCGGGGTGGATGCAGTCATTGTCCAAGATGTAGGTATTTGTCGCCTGATTCGTCACTTATCTCCTGATTTCCCGATTCATGCTTCCACCCAAATGACGATTACCAGTGCGGCTGGGGTAGAATTTGCTCAGTCTCTCGGTTGCCAATTAGTCGTACTCGCCCGTGAATGTTCCCTCAAGGAAATTAACCAAATTCAGCAGCAGATTTGCCAACGGGCGACTGCTTTACCCTTGGAGGTGTTTGTTCACGGAGCTTTGTGTGTCGCCTATTCTGGTCAGTGTTTGACAAGTGAAGCGTTGGGAGGACGTTCGGCTAATCGGGGTGAGTGCGCCCAAGCTTGTCGAATGCCTTATGATTTAATTGCCGATGGGGAAATTGTCGATTTACAAGAACGCAAATATTTACTCAGTCCTCAAGATTTGGCTGGGTTGGAAGTATTGCCAGATTTGGTGAAGTCAGGTGTAACTAGTCTCAAGATTGAAGGACGGTTGAAAGCACCAGAATATGTAGCTAATGTGACTCGTGTGTATCGGCAAGCTTTGGATCAAGTGATGGGGAGATCGGAGGAACCTAACCCCCTAACCCCCTTCCCTACTAGGGAAGGGGGAAAAAAGACTTCTCTGGCTGCGTCGGGGAGAAGTCAAGAACACTACAACTTAGAAATGGCTTTTTCTCGTGGATTATACACAGGTTGGTTTAGAGGAATTAACAATCAAGAACTAGTCCATGCCCACTTTGGGAAGAAGCGGGGAGTTTATTTAGGGGAAGTTAGCCGCATCCGCAACGAAGAGGTGATAGTTAGACTAGAAGCCCCTGTGAAACCCGGTGATGGTGTGGTGTTTGACTGTGGACATCCAGAGGGGAAAGAAGAAGGGGGACGAATTTATGGTGTGGTACAGCAGGGTAAAGAAACAGTCTTAAGTTTTGGTCGGAGTGATGTTAACTTCCGCCGGGTTCATGTGGGTGATAAGCTGTGGAAGACTAGTGACCCAGAACTTGATAAACAACTACGACAAAGTTTTGCTGGGGAAAATCCCCAATTTCAGCGGCCGATTAATCTGGAAATTTATGGTGAAATTGGTCAACCGTTGATAGCGATCGCCCGCGATGAATTTGGTAACATTGTCCAAGTAGAATCTGCTGTATCTTTAGTGGCAGCTCACACCAAACCCTTAGACACAGAACGCTTGCAAGAACAGTTTGGTCGTCTGGGTAATACTTCTTTTCATTTAGGAACATTAACGAATCATCTCAATGGTGCGGTGATGGTTCCTGTCAGTGAGTTAAATCGTATGCGGCGGGAAATTGTTACCCAGTTAGAAAAGTTACGCCGTCAGCCTAAACTCTGGCAATTAAACCCTCACAATTCCTACCAAGACTTACTTCCCCCCAAATCTGCCCCATCCCTCACATCTCCTGTTCTCATTGTCTTAGTTCGCAACCTCAAACAACTCCAAGTAGCCCTACAAAATAACGTTGAAATTCTCTACTGCGAATTTGAAAATCCCCGCGCTTATCGAGAAGCTGTGCGGATGGTGCATGAGGTAAGACAAGAGAACAAATCAATTCAAAATGACGCTCGCGGACTCGCTAACGCTGCGCTAACAAAATTCAAAATTCAAAATGGAACAATGAGGCAAGGAAATAATTCTGTCTCCCCCCCTCTCCCCAAAATCTACGTCGCCCCACCGCGAATTACTAAACCTGGGGAAAATTGGATTTTGCAACAAGTCCGCGCTTCTAACGCTGATGGCTATCTCATACGCAACTATGATCATTTGGCATACTTTGCAGGTGAACGTTGTGTGGGGGATTTTTCTTTGAATGTTGCCAACCCCTTGACAGCAGATTACTTTCAGCAACGCTTTGGGTTAGAACGGTTGACAGCATCCTATGATCTCAATATTACTCAAATAGAAGATTTACTTACCAGTTGTCCGCCCCAATGGTTCGAGGTGACAATACATCAACATATACCCATGTTTCACATGGAACATTGCGTCTTTTGTGCTTTCCTCTCCACGGGAACAGACCATACTAACTGTGGACGACCCTGTGAACAGCATGAGGTAAAATTAAGGGATAGGGTAGGTAGTGAACACGTCTTGCAAGCAGATGCGGGTTGCCGAAATACTGTATTTAACGGCACAGCCCAAACGGGAGCAGAATACGTACAGGGACTCATAAAGCTAGGTTTGCGTCACTTCCGCCTAGAGTTTGTCAATGAAACACCAGAACAGGTACATAAAACAATACAAAGCTACAGTCAGTTACTCCAAGGTGAAATAACAGGTTCTCAACTCTGGCGAGAATTGAAATTACAAAATCAATTAGGCGTAACTCGCGGCCCTCTCAATGTGAGTAGCAGATAATATTTTTGTTATTTATAGCGTTTCCCACTCAGATGCGGTACAAAATTATATCGCAAGGTGTAGGAGCAATTCATTTAGCCGAAGGCTTAAAGCAGGGTACATTGATGTCAACTTCAGGAAAAAGCTAGATGAAGCTGGCGTTGAACCCAGATGATCTCGCCCTCATCCCCTAACCCCTTCTCCCAAACATGGGAGAAGGGGGACAAGAATGCCTGACTCCCCTCTCCCAAATGTGGGAGAGGGGTTGGGGGTGAGGGAAAAACGTTGTCACCAAGCAGCTTTCACGTTAAGTTGACACCAATGTGCAGGGTATTGCCCCTACGGATGTACCTCACGTGAACGAGAAACTCTATAACTCAATACGTAATTACGAATTACGTTAGCGTAGCGTAAAGCCTTCTCTTTCAGAGACGCTAACGCGAACGGCATAGCTTCGCTTAGAGCGAGTCTTCTCCCAAGGGGAGACGCTAAGAGCGAAAGAGCGTCATTACGAATTACGAATTACCCGCGTTACTACTGCGGAGTTGTCCACAAGCTGCATCAGCTTCTAAACCACGAGAGTAACGCACACTCACAGCAATTTTTTGTTCTTGGAGAATTTGGACAAACGACTGAATTTGCTGGCGGTTAGGGCGTTTGTAATCAACTTCTTGGATAGGATTATAGGGAATCAAATTAACATGATTTTGAAAACCCCGCAATCGCCTTGACAATTCTAAGGCGTGTTCTGGTAAATCATTGACCCCAGCTAACAAGATATATTCAAAAGATATACGTCTGCCGGTGATAGCTACATATTCTCGGCATTCAGCTAGCAAATCTTCTATGGGGTAGGAGTGGGCGCTGGGGATGAGTTGTTCGCGTAATGCTTGGTTGGGTGCGTGGAGACTAACGGCAAGGGTGACTTGCAGATGGTGTTGAGCTAATTGACGAATACGATCGCGTATCCCTACTGTAGAGACAGTGAGCGATCGCTGTCCAATTCCGACATCTTGATTTAAGGATCTAACCGCCCCTAAAACATTATCTGTATTCAACAATGGTTCACCCATACCCATAAACACAACATGACTCACCCGTTGTTGAAAATCTTCTTGAACAGTCAATACTTGATCAACAATTTCATGTCTGCCTAAGTTACGTTTGTAGCCACCTTTACCAGTAGCGCAAAAATCACAAGCCATCGGACAACCTACTTGGGTAGACACACAGACTGTTAAGCGTTTGTCTGTGGGAATACCCACGGTTTCGACAATTTGCCCATCTGCTAGTTGCAGGAGATACTTGACTGTATCATCTGGTGCAACAGAACGGTAGTGAATTGTTGAACGGCCAATGGGAATTTCGGCTAATTCCGCCCGCCATTGTTTAGAGAATACCGAAATATCAGCAAGCGATCGCACTCCTTTTTGATAAATCCACTCATGCAACTGTTTACCTCTATAAGTCGGTTGTCCTTGCTGCTGTACCCACGCGCTTAATTCCGCAACTGAAGCACCTAGTAGAGGGGGTATGGTTGTTTCTTGGGAGATGTTAATTGGGGAAGTTAGCGGTGTAACAGACATATGTTGTAAAAAGTTGATCCTGAATCTCTATCCTAGTTTGTAATTTAGTCAGGTTGGTGATTTTTTTTAACGCAGAGGGGAGGGAGGTAAGCGCAGAGTAACGCGGAGGTAAGAAATAATTTTCTCCTTATCTCCCCATCTCCCCTGACCTATTTTTTAGAGAGGATGGTTTTCACATGATCGGCTAATCTAATTGCTAGGGCGACAATTGTGAGGGTGGGGTTAGCGTAACCGCCTGTGGGGAAAACAGAACTACTGGCGATGAAGAGGTTGGAAACGCCGTGGACTTGGCAATTTCTGTCTACTACACCTTGTTTGGGATCATCGTGCATTCTGGTTGTTCCCATGTGATGATGTGTACCGGGATGGATTAATTTTGGTAAATCGCCATCTCGGTCAAGTTGTAATTCACCGATACCAGCACGGGTAATTTCTTGTTTAAGGATATCTTGTGTGCGTTTGATGTGTTGGATATCTGTGTCGTGCCAACGCCAGTGTAACTTAACTCGCTGACGACCGAGGCGATCGCGCTCATCAATTAACGTCACTCGATTTTCGGGATCTGGTACTTGTTCCGTTTGGTGTAAGAGTTGAAATCCCGCAAATCGGCTTTGAGGATTGGCAATATTCGACCAACCACCCCAAGCTAAACTAGGAATGAAAGGTTCCTGTTTCAAGAATGCTCCATAAGCCGCAGGTAAGATATAGTCCAAACCGATAAATAGATTGCTTAAGTGTTTGATAAAATCTTGACGTGCTTGTGAATTATGTCTGAGTGAGAGCAATTCTTTCAGGGAATTTACAGCTTTTAACTGATATGGTTTGGGGATAGGAAATAATAAGGTACTAATATTTAGTAATTGTTCACGGCGCATCACTGCTTCTGTCAAAGCGAGTTTACCCATAACCGGGATATTATTCACTCGGCGCAAATCATATAAAGCCGTATTTTTAAAAATATCTGGATTTGTGGGAATCAATTTACCACAACTAACTAAGGGATGATCCATAAAGAATCTACCCACTAAATCATGTTGATTACCTAAACCCGTTTTTTGAGTCTTATTTGAGAGTAACAGCGATCGCGCAGTTTCAATTCCCCCCATTGCTAAAATCACTACCTTAGCCTGCACCCAAAATTCTTTACCTGATGAACAAGCTACTCGTAAACGAGTGACATTTTTAGCAGTGTCATCCGTGGCAATTTCTATCAAGTTAGCATGGAGATAAGTAGTAATATTACTAGCTTGATTAATTTCTTCTCGGTACTCATGGGTAAACGCAGCACGAGGCCCAAATTGAAACATACTAGTAGTGACATGACTAGTAAATGGTAACTGGGGAGTTTCAGCATTTTGCCACGACTCAGCATCATAAGCAAAAGCTCCCAATTGACAAACTCTTTGCGCGCGTTTGTAAAATGGATCTAGGTGAGATTTATCAAAAGGCCAACCACTATAAGGTAGCCAATCTCGCTTTTCAAAATCAATTTTATCTAGGGGTACGTGTCTCACACCAATTTGATTGTTACCTAAGCGAATTTTCCAAAAGTTAGCTGTACCACCAAATTGTAAACAACGCTGTTCTTCTAATGTGCCAAAAAGATTACCTACACTCTCACCTTGAGTAAGTGACTGAGTATGGTGATCAAAATCCAAACCACCACTTTCTAATAAACAAACCCGAATGTTTGTCTGAGCTAATTCACGAGCTAATGTAATCCCAGCAGGCCCAGCACCGACAATACAAACTTCAGTTTCAATACTGTCATCCTGAGATAATGTATGTGCGTCAATTAACATTAAGTAGCTACCTATAATTAGTCTAATTTTTGATTGAGTAAAGAATATTTGGATTGATATTACCCAATACTTCTAACTCAATAGCAACGAATATGGCACAACTTCATGAGGATGACCACCGATTAAATCACTTTTGTCTAGAGACATTTCGGTAGTTTATCCAACTAGTCTCAATACTTGGTTATATTAATGACCTAAAATTTGCTAAAATAGTCACAAAATACAAATGTATGTTTATGCAAAAACATAGAAATATAAAACTATCTGAGTCTTGATCGGAAATTTGCCTGATGTAAAAAATAAAATTTATTGAGATAAAGTCAGGTACGAAAAATTTAAAAAATCTCGTTTAATTCGTGGCAACACTTATCATGACATTTGCCAAGTGATTTATCTCACATAAGAGGATGTTTGGAACGTCTAATTTATAACAAACCATGCGACTCGAAGTCGCACGCCACTGACTTTATTTACATCAAAGTAAGGGATAATGAGGCGATGCCTAGTTTGGTAAACTACGGTAAACTACGCGCTTGATTACTGCTATTTTATGCTGGTATTATAAATGACTGTATGACGTGGAATTCTGATCACTCTGATATTTAATATTAAAAACTTCTCATGGCATTGATGTCACCCATCCACCTGTGGCATAACGAATCGCATCAGCATTTATCCTCGTAGCCAATTCATCAAACTTTGCCTCTAAATCTGGGGGAGTATCTACTATAAAACCATGCCAGAGTAAGGCATGAACTTCGGTGTGTGTTTGGTATGGTATTTGCACCAATTCGGGCTTAAATCCTAGTTCCTTAACAATATCCATTAACTCGACAACATCTAAATTAGCAAGATTTACCGATAAAAACCGTTTACCTTGTTCTGGAATACCGTTCAGAGTCTTGATGCCTTCAATTATCGGTTTTATTGTTGCTGTCATCAGTTATTATCTCCGTTCTAAACCAGCAAATAAACTTGTAAGTACCATTTTTAGTGGGAGTGATTGTTGTTTGGGTGACGTTAATGACTTCCGTTAGCAGGAATTGGCTGGCAATGAGTTCACACTTTGATTGTGCTGCTGTTAAAGAAACTGCCCGTATAGTCTCTTCCCATTCTGAGTAAGGATTATCTGGGTCTTGAAGCATCAATTCTCTGCGATCGTCATAATTTTGATTAATAATAATTTTAGCGCGATCAGATCACAGTATCTAAGATATTGCGATCGCTGTGATTAAATTAAGAATACAAACTTTCCGCCCGACAATAGATATTTTCTGATGGTTCATTAAAATATTTAAATAATGCTGGACATAACCATCTTTCTATATTAGTTGCTTCCCAGCGATACCAATGCCCGCTATACTCTGACAAATCCTCTACGAATGAATTTAATTTTGCCTAACTACTTAAGTGTGCCATAATAAACACTATCGTCACTTAATTGTAAACCGATGGTTTGGGTATCTGGGCAGAAGTTGCAAGGCGATAAGTACCTTTGAAAAAAAAGAGTTCTTTTCAAACAGCAAAGAAAAAACTTGTAATAATCTTCTCAACTCTCCATCTCCTCTTATCACTCCATCCCCTTCTAAATCTCCATCAAGTTTCAAACTTTTCAGCGATATTCCTCTTACTTCCCAAACCTCATTATGTTCTGAGCGTGAAATTCCTAATTACCATATACTTGAATCGGTTCGGGTATTAGTTTCTTTAGTTATTATTGTTATTATTATTGGTATCTTGAACTTAGTAATTAATGGTATTTTATCCGCTATTTTAAAAAACTCAAGTCTAGAATATTCTTGGAGGGTATGTGCCATGTTTGCAATTTTTCTAGGCTTAGTTATTGGATGGCAAGGACATCATATCTTTTTGTAAAATCTTACCTGCCTCATAAAATGGTAGGTTTGGTTGAGGAAGTAAATAAAAAAAATTGCAATCTAACTTAGATTTAATCACCAAGTTCGCCAGGTAAATCAGAAGAATTAAGCTGCCTAGATGAATGAAAAATAGTTAAAATACTCACTTCATTATCAGTTAGTAAATAAACAATGCGATAACTTCCAAAGATAATTTCTCTAATATTATCTTGGCTGATTTCTGGCACTATACGTCCTGATGATGGAAAATTTTCTAGACGTTCTACAGATAGAAATACTTTATTCACAAATACCTGAGCAAAACTAGGTGCATCTCGCGCAATAAAATCACCTATTGCCGCTAAATCAGTTAAAGCTTGATTTGTCCAGTTTATTCGTACCATGTCTTAATTTGCTTTTTGGCTTCTTGATGTGACACGATATTTCCAGTATTGACTTGTTGTAAACCTTGATTTACTTTATAGAGAAAATAAAGCTCTTCCATTACTTCTTCAAACGTCACATTCTGAGGCATTTCTTCTACTGCCTTGAGAACTTGATATTTTACATTAGTATTTACTGTCATTTTGATTACCTACAAAAAAGTTGAAATAAACGTAGTCTTCAATTAATAATTGAAATATTTTTTCAATCTTAATCAAGGCTTTACTTCGCACCTTGGCGATGCCTACGCGGATAAACTAGGCACTAATGATAGTATAATCAAAAAATCAACTCACATTCAACTAATTCAAGTTCAGGATAAAAAATTAGATAGGAAAAACCTTGAATAGCATAACGACGTATGCTTTCAATCTTGTGTGAAGTTCCTAAATTGGGATTTTGCTGAATCTTCAGAATAATTCTTTCTACTTCAGACAGAAAATCTAGTCCCAAGCCTACTTTTTGAGCTTCATAGTAAGCTATTGCAGCATCAAGCTCTTTTCTAGCTTCGGTGTGGATAACAATAAACTTCACGAATACTTTTCTCGTAAATCCGAAAAAACTTGAGATATTGGTTCTCCAATAGCTGTTTTGCGATTAATATCCTCTAGTCTTTGGGTTAATTCTGTATCCCAAGCAGCTTCTAGATTATCGTCTATGTCCTCATCTAGAGAATGAATTAAAAAGTAGGCAATTTCAGCGCGTTCTTTTGTGGAAAGCTGAGAAAGTTCAAGTTTAAGTTTTTCGGCAGTTTCACTCATACTTTAGGTATCACCAACAATTCTAAGTTACAGACTTATTTACCCGATCATACAGCAGATTTCAAGTAGATGAAGTACACACTATTCGTCTCAAAGCTAGGCATAAAGGCTATTTTACTTCTGAATTCTGACTCCTTAATTCTGAATTCTGCAACTGCTTTATCGTAAAATCAAGGGTTTAAGACCCCTATGTCTACACGTAGTATCAGTTGAGTTGGGGTTTAAATCCCCAACTCAACTGTCTTTAATTTTGAATTTTGAATTTTGAATTGTTAATTGGTTGTTTTGAAGGAACTATTAGGGCGTAGTTGGGTGTGATTTCGTTCAACTATATCCCTCCCACGCAGTCGAGTAGGTGTAATCAGAAAATAGGGAAAAATTTCGATTGTCGTTGCGGGTTTCTTCATCTAGAACTTTGACGACTTTGTTATAAATGTCTTCGGCTTGTTGGGGAGAATCACCAATACTGGTTAATCCCAATTTGCCAAACTGAGATAGACAACCCATCAGATGAAATACTGTCCCGGTTTCTGTACAACTGTCGAAGTGTAACCTGTGATGAGCGATGATATCCATTAAATCGTTAGGTAGCAATCCTCGATAGCGGTCTTTTTGCAGATTGTCGGTGGCGATGTAATATTTTGGTCTACCTTGTTGACTATAAAATAACCCGGTAGATGGTTCATAACGACCGTTGGTTAATAATTTTAAGGTCATGAAAGGATGAGTTGTGCCGCCTTTGCGGAGGTTAATTTCAATGGCTTGGATATCCCATTGACCATCACCTTGATCAACAGTGATAAAGTCTACACCAAAGCGTTCTAAGGCTCCTTTTTCTGCTAGCTTTCTGCCGACTTGTAAACCTAATTGTTGTAATTGCAAACGATAGCTTTTATCTGCGGGAAATCGGCAACCTAGATAAATTTGACCATCTGGCCCGCCTAAAATTTGGTCATGAGTCGAGAGAATTTCGACTTCACCTGTGGGAGTAATTCTACCTTGGACACTAGGCGATCGCTTAATTTCTCCTTCTACAAATGCCTCGACAATTGCGCCTAATTCCGGGATGCGTCCCGAAAAATTTGTCCAACTTTCCTGTTTGGCTTGAAAGCGCATGGTGGAAAAGCGATCGCTAATTGCTGTCACTCTATCTGTTCTCGAACCTTTTCCCGGCGATACATCCATAATGGGACGCAAATCTAGCAGTGCATTTCCCTCCCCAGAAATCCCTTCATTTAACTTGACTACCATCCGTTGCAATGTCGGTTGACGTTCCCACAAATCACAAGCAGCAACTGCTAAATCTTGGGGATGCCAAACTAACTCACTCCCATCGGGATGGGGTACACCACTCTCGGCAAAGATTTCTCTACTACCGCTTTTTGTCCCCCAAATTTGTAAATCTGGTGCAGCCGCATATAATGGCACATTCAATTTTAGTGATAATTCTGCTTCCCATTGGGTTGAGTTATAGCAAACTATAAATGATTTTTCTAATCTTAATGCTTGTTGAATTCGTTCTATTAATCGGGGGCGTTCTAAAATTTTTTGACTTAGAGGTTTGGGTGAAGAATCATAGGTCGAAAGTAAGAGCAAGCGATTACGCGCATGAGAAAATGGGATGCCCGGCAAAAGTTGTAAATAGTAATCAATAATGCTGGGATGTAATGGTGTAGATGTCACATAAATTAATCTAGTGCGGGGATTTCGCAACCGCATCAACGCAAACAGTAATCTTTCTTCATAATGTTCAAATCCTTCCACTTTTTGAATTTCGCGCTGATCAATACTTAAGGAAGGGATGACAATAATATCCGCCTCACCGGTGTCAAATAGCTCGATGGTTTTCCAGCGATCGCGTAAAGTTGATTGCAGAAGACGAAACTGATCCACCTGCTCTAATTCTGAATAATTCAGTGTCACCATAATCCCTACCCTGTCTTGATCCCCTATGCTGCTTTACTACTCTTGTATATCCTAAAGACAAGCAAATGCCCCGGATATGCAATACTTCTTAGACTGCACCTAAAGCAAAAAGGGGAGTAGGGGAAGAAAGATTTTTCATCCTGACCATCACTCTTTCCCTTTTTGCACCTGTTTATCCACTAGCTGACTACTTCTGCCATAGTAGGTATTTTTGTTATTTGTTGACCATGCTTCCAAAGTCAGAAAAAATTGCTTCACTAAGGGATGATTTGCATAGATAAAAATTTTAAAATCCTACTGCAATACAGATGTAATTATGCAAGAAATCAGCATACTGATGCGTTTAATGTATAGAGATGTTGCATAGCCTGTTTTTAGGTGATTGACTTTTCCCAATCCCTTCTAGAATAAGAAGACATTCTCTGCCAAATTTATTATTAAAGTTGCTCACATCGGGGGGGGTATTATGAGCCGTCCAATTATTCTTGGTATTGTTGGTGATAGTGCTGCTGGGAAAACAACATTAACTAAAGGTATTGCCCAGGTATTAGGCCCAGAAAATGTTACGCTCATTTGTACAGATGATTATCATCGCTACGATCGCCAGCAACGTGCAGAAATTGGCATCACTGCACTCCACCCCGATTGTAACTATTTAGATATCATGCAGCAGCACCTATCGCTGTTACGCACAGGGCAATCAATCTTGAAACCAGTGTATAGTCACAAAACAGGGACTTTTGAGCCGCCACAATACATCAAACCCAGTAAATTTGTGATTATCGAAGGGTTACTTGGTTACTCTACCCGTGCTGCCCGTGAATGTTACGATGTGAAGGTCTATCTTGCTCCTCCAGAAAAAATCCGCGCCCAATGGAAAATCAAACGCGATACCCAAAAACGCGGCTACACCCCAGAACAAGTCTTGGCAGAATTGGCAAAACGCGAACCAGACTCAGAACAATATATTCGTCCCCAACGGCAATGGTCTGATATCGTAGTTAGTTTTTATCCCCCCGGCGACGTAGAGGATGAAACCAACGGACACTTGAATGTGCGCTTAGTGTTGCGTCCCACTATTCCCCACCCAGATTTTACACCGATTATTAATTTGACTGATGGTAATTCTCTGTCAGCCATTCGCTTGGGATTAGACAGGGATATGAATAAACCTGTAGACGTGCTAGAAGTTGACGGTCACGCCACCTTAGATCAGGTGAATAAACTAGAGCATATCATGTGTTCTGATATGCCATATCTCAAGAATATCTGCGATCGCGAAAGCAACCCAGAACTAGGTAAAGTTGCGGGTACAACAGGTGAAACACTGCAAAGTTACCCCTTAGCTTTGACCCAGTTAATTATCACCTACCATATGCTCAAAGCGACACAATCATATCAGTAATATCATCTACCGCCAAAGGCAGTACATAAGATTAACGAGTGATGCAGGAGTAAAATATACATCTGGTAAAAATGAATGTAGAGACGTTGCAGTGCAACGTCTCTACAGGGATTTCGGGCAACGCATCACTCAGCACTAAAAAAAGCAGGAGTTATAAACTGTGATTATAGTCATCGATAATTACGACAGTTTCACCTACAATCTAGTACAGTATTTGGGAGAACTGGCGGCTCAGTTTCCTGTAGCATCAGATATTCGAGTTTTTCGCAACGATAAGATATCTGTAGCAGAAATTCACGCTTTAAATCCTGATGCTGTCGTGATTTCCCCTGGCCCCGGTCGTCCAGAAGATGCAGGTATATCTTTAGATTTAATTCAACAACTAGGTACTAACTTGCCGATTTTGGGTGTGTGTTTGGGACATCAAAGTATTGGTCAAGTGTTTGGTGGTAAAATTGTCTCTGCTCCAGAGTTAATGCACGGTAAAACTTCTCCCGTAACACACACTGGAGTTGGAGTTTTCCAGGGATTAGAAAATCCGATGATTGCTACCAGATATCATAGTCTGGTGATTGAGCGTCAGACCTGCCCCGAAGTGTTAGAAATCACTGCTTGGGTAGAAGATGGGACAATTATGGGAGTGCGACACCGGAACTATCCGCAAATTCAAGGAGTCCAATTTCACCCAGAGAGTGTTCTCACCTCTTCAGGAAAGCAGTTACTGCGAAACTTTTTGGCACAGTTAGAGTTAAGAGAGTAATTAATGAAACGACGACAGTTGATAGGCTATGCTGGGGCGGGGTTAGCTACAGCTTTAGTCTCCACCCTTGGTTCACACCGTCAAGCTGATGCACAATCTAGCGGTTTATCAGTGCAGTGGTTGGGTCATACTTGCTTTCTATTCACTGGTGGTGGGATAAAAATTCTGGTCAATCCATTTCGGAAAGTGGGTTGCACTGCTGGTTATCGTCAACCAAAGGTAGCAGCAGATTTAGTATTAATTAGCAGTCAATTGTTGGATGAAGGTGATATTCAGGGGCTACCGGGAAATCCTAAGCTGATATACGAGCCAGGAGCTTACGAGTTTAAGTCTATCAAATTTCAAGGAATTGCGATCGCTCATGACCGCAAAGCCGGTAAACAATTTGGCATGAATACTGCTTGGAAATGGAAACAGGGCGGAGTTGATATCCTGCACTTGGGTGGGGCGGCTGCACAGATTTCTATTGAACAAAAAATCCTCATGGGAAGACCTGATGTGTTGTTCATCCCTGTGGGAGGAAGTGACAAAGCTTACAATCCCCAAGAAGCTAAACAAGCAATTGAGGTATTAAATCCTAAGCTGGTGATTCCCACTCACTACCGCACCCAAGCTGCTGATGCTGCAACGTGCAGTATTTTACCCCTAGATGATTTTCTCACTTTAATGCAAGGTGTGACTCTACGTCGTAGTAATAGTGACGCTATTAATATTAGTTCTAGTAATTTGCCTGATAGTACTGTGATTCAGGTTTTAAGTTACAAGTTTTAATTAAAGGTTAGAAGTAGACCTTTCAAGGTGGATAAAAATCTTAGTCCAGAAATTCCTCTTTCACTTTTTAACTTTGTGCCTTTGTGTCTTTGTGGTTAAATAAATTACTTTTTTACCACAAAGGCACAGAGACACAGAGGAATTGGTCACTAGAAATTAGTTTGAAATGACTAGAGGTTAGAGGCTAGTAAAAAATCTAGCCTCTAGTTTTTTACGCTGTATACCACTCTGGAGTCAGTGGATTAGTCACCAGAGTTTCACTGGCTTTTGTGCCGTCCATTGTCCAAATTGTATCTGTTCCGCTTGCCTGATCGCGCCAGTAGATGTCAGTCTTGCCATCACCGTTGTAATCACCGAGATATGGCTTAGAAGCTGCGCCATTGCTGGGTAAGAAGGCTTCGCTACTAACTGCTGTACCGTCCATCAACCAAGCGGTGTTCTCGCCGGTTGTACCATTGTGCCAGAAGATATCTGTCTTACCATCACCATTGAAATCACCGATGCTGGCTGTCCAGTCGGTACTGAGGGTGTTGACAGCGCCTTCTGTGACGAAGATACCGTTCATTGTCCAAATTTTGTTCTCGCCGGTGCTGGTGTTGCGCCAGAGAAGGTCAGTGGTAAAGTCACCGTTAAAATCACCCAGGCTGTAAGTCCAGGATGCGTCTTGTGATTGTAGAGAGTACTTGGTGGCTTGTGTACCATCCATAAACCAGACGCTGTTATCGCCAGTGGTGGCATTTCTAAAGAAGAGATCACTCTTACCGTTACCGTCAAAATCCACAACAGTGGCGCTTAGACCGGGATCGGTAGCATCTAAAACATTCGCACTGACTACGGTTGTACCATCCATCAACCAAATCGCATTTTGGCCAGTTTGGGCATTATTCCAATAGATATCAGTTTTGCGATCGCCGTCAAAATCGCCGATGCTGGCATTCCAACCTGGATCTACTTTGTCTAGATAAACAAAGTTAGCTACTCTGGTTCCATCCATTAAAGCGATCGCATTTTCACCTGTGGCATTATTCCGCAACAAGAAGTCTGTCTTGCCATCACTATTAAAATCGGCAATTTTATAAGTCCAAGTGGATAAGTCATATGTACCCAAAGACGCTTCTTGTGTGGTTGTTGCGCCATCCATTAAGCGGACAACAATCTCGCCTGTTTGCGTATTTAGCCAAACTTTATCCGCTTTACCATCACCATTGAAATCAGGAGAAATGGCTGCGCTAGTCAGGTAAGGATTGGGATTGGGATTGGCGCTAGTAAAGGGAGAAGATGGTACTACTACGTCTGATGTATCTAGATATGATGAAGAACTTGTAGTGCCTAGTGGATTGGGATTGAAATCCGATTGAATATAAGCACTAGAGACTAAACTACTGGATTTTATCGAAGAATCTTCAAAGGCACTCTTTATTCTGGCGGCAAAATTATTGTTGTCAGACATAGCGTGTTTTTATGACTGTTGTCATAAGAGTTTTAGCTCAGAAGCAACTGTTAATTCTGTCATTTAATAACATTCTTTCAAGTTTTAAAAAATTTCTTTTAATCACTTGATGTTTCCCTTAATGTCAAATTTTGCCTACATTTTTGATTCTCTATTTTAAATATTTTTTAGAAAAATACAAGTCTTAAATAAACAGTTTTTTAAAAATATTTTTGTTGTTATTAATGTCAGATTTCTCGGACAAAAGTATGATTTTTTGTGTTTTTTATTTCTTGTAAATGTTACCCTGATAACAGAATAGGAATTAAATCAATTAAACAAAAACAGTAGAGACGTTGCATGGCAACTTCTCTACATAGTTTACGTGCATCATGATTAACGTGAAATGGTATTAGGTGCGTTAGACTACAAATACTTAATTTTATGCAAAAATCACATCGGATTCCCATAGATCAGCGTGTTGGGTTACGCATTGCTACACCCAATCTACTACATCTAATACAATTGTATAAAATGTAAGATCAGACCATAATTTACAACATTAAACAGCTATGCAAGCAGAATATCGGCAACGTCGTGAGCAATTAATGGCGAAAATTGGTAATGGTACAGCTATTTTTCGCAGTGCGCCAATGGCGGTGATGCACAACGATGTCGAATACGCTTATCGCCAGGATAGTGATTTTTTCTACCTGACTGGTTTCAACGAACCGCAGGCGGTGGCTGTGTTAGCACCCCACCATCAAGAACATAAGTTTGTGCTGTTTGTGCAGCCAAAGGATCGAGAAAAGGAAGTTTGGACGGGTTATTTGTGTGGAGTGGAAGCAGCGAAAGAAATCTACGGTGCAGATGAAGTGTACCCCATTGCCGAACTTGATGAAAAATTACCCCAGTATTTAGAAAAAGCTGATCGCCTTTATTATCACTTAGGACGCGATCGCCATTTTAATGACAAAATCTTAGGACATTACCAAGAGTTACTGCGAACCTATCCCAAGCGGGGTACAGGGCCGATTGCCATAGAGGATACAGGTACTATCATCCACGCTTTGAGGCTAATTAAAAGTGAATCAGAATTGGTACAGATGCGTCAAGCAGTAGCGATCGCTGTGGAAGCACACAATTACGCCAGGGAATTCACTACACCAGGACGTTATGAGTACGAAATTCAGGCGGAGATAGAACATATCTTTCGCAAACGGGGTGCATTGGGGCCAGCGTATCCTTCAATTGTGGCTTCTGGGGTGAATGCTTGTGTCTTGCATTACATCGAAAATAATCGCCAAATCCAATCAGGAGAATTACTCTTAATTGATGCTGGTTGTTCATACAATTATTACAACTCAGACATTACTCGCACATTTCCGGTAAGCGGTAAATTTACGCCAGAACAAAAGATATTATATGAACTGGTACTGTCAGCGCAAAAACAAGCGATCGCGCAAGTACAACCAGGTAATTCTTTCAAATCAGTTCATGATACCGCCGTCCGTGTCTTAACTGAAGGTATGGTGGAACTGGGTATTCTCACTGGCGAAGTGGATAAGTTAATTGAGGAAGAAAAATATAAACCTTACTATATGCACCGCACTAGCCATTGGTTAGGTTTGGATGTGCATGATGTGGGGGTTTATCAACACGGTGAGGATAAACCGCAGATTTTACAACCAGGACAAGTGCTGACGGTGGAACCGGGATTGTATATTGTCCCAGATACCAAGTTAGCAGAAGACCAGCCTGCCACTGATCCGCGTTGGGTGGGAATTGGGATTCGCATTGAGGATGATGTTTTGGTGACAGCTACAGGACATGAGGTGTTAACGGCTGGAGTGCCAAAAGCAGTAGATGAAATAGAACAATAAGAAATAGGGATGGTGTCTACCCCGAATTTCTCACGAAATTTATAAAACCGAAGCCCAGAGGCTGTAGGGGCGGGTTCACAAATATGCTTCAATCATTCACGAATATCTCATGAACCCGCCCCTACCGTTTTGTGAGAAATCCAGGTCTACCATTTCTATTTTTATGAGATATAATAAGCCGCCATCAACACCAATAAAAAGTTGGCATGAATAAGTTAGTTAAACAAGCATTATTGTTATTGGGTGCAGGGATTATTCTACTTTGTTTGATGGGGTGTGAACGCTTTTTTGGTGCGTCTGGTGATGCCGTTGAGCGTGTGAGTGATGGTGATACTCTGGTGGTAAAAGATGGTAAAGGGAATAAATTTACAGTGCGGTTTGCTTGTATGGATGCACCAGAAATTGCCCATACTAATAAAGAAAAAGCTAGTAAAAGTGTAAGCGATCGCCATCAGTTTAGCTGGGGTGTGAAGGCGCAGGAACGGTTAGAACAACTGGTAAAACAGGGAGGCGATCGTGTTACCTTGAATATTACAGATAGCGATCGTTATGGACGTAAAGTTGCCGAGGTGCGGTTAAAAGATGGCACTTTTGTACAACAGGTTTTGTTACAAGAAGGTTTAGCTAAAGTTTATCGTCCCTATTTAAACAAGTGTCCGAGTAAAGATTTAGTCCAGCAAGCCGAAGCCAAAGCGCAACAGCAAAAACTAGGTATTTGGGGAGATGCTGAGTTTACTAATCCTTGGGAGTATCGTAGTTTTAATAAGAGAAAATAAAACTGCGGGAATGCGTAAATAACGAGCAGCATCGCTAATGGAGTATGCAGGAATCTCTCTAGGGTCAGTTCCTCCGTAAAGCTCGGTCATAAGCGTGCCTGCCAGAGATGTCTATTTTATTATTAAATAATTTTACTCGACATTCAAGTTAAGCGATCGCCATCAGTTTAGCTGGGGTGTGAAGGTACAGGGATCATTAAATTTTGTGATGTTTGCTCTGACGCATCATTGGGTTCATCCAAACTTCCAAAAAAGAGAAAAACTGTGATGAGAGCAGAGTTAAAACTAGATATACTAAAGCAACTGCTGTATAAATCTCGAAAGCACGATAAGTATCAGCCACAATTAATTGACCACGGCGAAATAGTTCTTCAAAACCAATCACTGCTACTAAACTAGTATCTTTTAATAGGGTAATAAATTCGTTGCCCAATGGTGGAATCATCCGCCGTAAAGCTTGAGGAAAAATAATGTGGCGCATCGTCTGTACATTATTCATCCCCAATGATTTAGCCGCCTCTGTTTGTCCCCGTTCGATAGATTGAATCCCTGCGCGGACGATTTCGCTAATGTAAGCCGCAGAATTAAGACTCAGGGCCAGTATAGCCGCTAAAAAACGGTCAAACCGCAGCGTCACACCAAAATTTTGAGCTAATGCAGGTAAGCCAAAGTAAATCATAAAAATCTGCACTAGTAAAGGTGTACCGCGAAAAAAATCTACATAAGCGCGAGTTAGCCACCGCAGAGGTGCTATGGGTGAGAGACGTGCAATTCCCATTAATGAACCAGCAACCATCCCCAAACAAGCTGAAAATGCAGTGATTTGCAACGTTACCACAGCACCAAGCAGTAAGTTAGGTAAGGCATTGAGAATTATGTTTAAAGCCATGAAATATTATTAGTTAAACGAACATCCTAATTTTTAGCGTTTTTCTTTGTGCCTTTGTGGTTAAATCAATGATTTTCTACCACAGAGACACAAAGGCACAGAGGAATTTGTGATTGGAAGTTAAAATTTTTGACAAGGCTACCTTTAGCCTTATTCCCCTCTTCACTTCGGCAATTGTGGAGGCTCGGCTTTAAACCACTTCCGATAAATTTGCGTGTAAGTACCATCGGTAATGATTTTTGTGAGTGCATTATTGACAGCATCCAGATGAGGAGAATTCTTGGGTAGAGCAATGCCATAGAATTCTTCAGTGACGAGTTGATTAATGATCTTTAAGCCCTTGAGCTTACCACTATTGATGGCATCCAAGGTAACGGGAGCATCGTTAATCACCGCATCAACGTTACCATTTGCCAGTTCTTGTAGAGCTAGAGGTGCGGAGTCGAATTCTCGTACTTGAGCATTGGCGACGCTTTTAGCTGTTTTTGCGCCGGTTGTGCCAATTTGCACAGCGATTTTTTTGTTTTTGAGACTATCTAGGTTAGTAATAGTTGTATTATCTTGACGAATAGCGATCGCTAATCCAGCTTGAAAGTAAGGTCGAGAGAAGGATACTGTTTGCGCGCGTTCTGGTGTAATGGTGATAGAGCTAATGGCAGCATCGATAGTATTAGCTTGCAGCGCGGGAATAATCCCATCGAAAGGTAAACTCTGAAACTCAATGCTAAATCCAGCTGCTTTTGCGACTGCTTGCATCAAATCAATATCAAAACCGACTAACTCACCGCCACTACCTTTAGACTCAAAAGGCGGGAATGCTGGTTCAGTAGCCACTTTCAGGGTTTTATTCGTGGCGCTATTATTACTGGAACTAGTACAAGCTGATAATAATAGTACTACGCTCAACCCTCCTAAGAATTGCTTCAGGAAAAGCGATCGCTTCATTTTTGACTTGAACATCATCTTTAATTGTTGATTGTGATGGAATTTTCTCAAACTATGTTTTAAATTACTACACAAGGATGAGGTTAGTCGAAATTAACTTCATCTCACTAAAGAAAACTATACTCATAGCCAAGATATTAGAACCTTATCGAATTATGTCCAGGGATTTTTTTAAAAAACTATCTATCTTCTAGTCAAAATCTGCAAATTTGCTGGATTCATATTTACTATAAATAAGCAAATGATTTATATTTTATTATTATCAAATTCATTATTAAAAAACAAGAAAATACTAATTTTAATTAATTTTCTTGTTATCAAAAAGTTAAAATGAGCTAAACATAAGTAATGGTTGACAGGACTTTTTACGTAAGTCCTATTCAGATATGCCGTGATTTGTAGACAACTGGGTTCGACTCCACAGTGGTTGAAGCACAAACACTAAATCAAGACCCATAGTGTCTCAACAAGAGGGATGTGGCAAATGATATCAAAACAGCAATCAGAGTGCTATTATCAAGAACTTTTGCATGATTGGAACTATTGTCAGAAACTAGAAAAAATTGCTCGTAAATATACAAGAGGTACGAGTTTATCTTGGGAAGATGCTGTTCAGGCTGCCCATTTAAAAATTTTTCAAGCTGTGCAATTTGGTAAGTTTCAGCAAGGAGCGATACAACAGTTTAATCATTGGGCAACTACAGTAGCTAAATGTGAGATTATTGATTTTGTGCGAAAAGAAAGATTGAGAAGCTATCAAAGTCTAAACTGCAACCTACCTGAGACAGATATACCTCTGATAGATACAATTCCTGATGAATATAATGTTTTGGATGTAGTGGAACGAGCAGATTTAATCATGAAAGCAATAGAAGCAATTAATCACATCGATCAAAAATATCCCCAGCAAAAATACCTCCAACTTTGGCAAGAAAAGATAGAGGGGAAAACTCAAACTCAAATTGCTGCCCAATTAGGTGTTAGTCAGAGTGAAGTCTCTAAACGCTGGCAAGAACTTGTAGAACTGATTGCTGAGTTTTTAGGGTTACGCGAATTTGCTCATATTAAGCGCAAACAGCAAGCAATTAGCAAGCGGAAAGTAACACGCGATCGCACAACACAGCAATGGTAAATTTAGTAATAATTAATTTACTATTAGTCAAATTCGTAAAGATTTAAATAGGTCGTTATATTTTGGCATAATCACTCGTTAACTAATATATTGAATCCTAAAATATTTAAAATATTAGTTAAGTAATTTTCCCTAACAGGGATTAACGATTTATGCTGATTAACTTGAGTAATAGACAAGAGTACAATATGCCAATTCCACAGCCCGGTGAAATCTGGGAAGTGAGACGTTCACTGGAAAGTCCTCTAGAATTCTCAAGTCAAGAACGACAAACTTTGTTTTCTGATGCTGTACAAAATTTTCTTGCAGGTAACTCTCAGCCACGCTATGTAATGATTGTCAAAGAACCAAATATAGAAGTAGAGGAGCATTGGTTGGTTGTTGATGTCATGTTGTTGTCTGTTGAAACAGAATTTCTCAGTAATGTGGATTTATTAATTCCTGCGGAAATCTCTGGATTAAGTCAAGACTTACTCGCGGAAACTTGGCATATTATACCTGCATTAACTTGTAACTTATTACAATCTCATGGCAAAAGACTGTCTAGAGAAATTTATGATCATCTTCTGACAATAGGCGATTATTATTACAGGTTGGTTGATGAACTACCTGCCATCTTAAAAACCCAAAGTTTAGGATTAATCAGTGGCAATATAGATGCGGCAAAAGACTCAACAAGTCAAAATTTTCATCAACAAGAAGAAACTTGGAGTGAGGTGTTGACATTGCCAGTAGCAGCCTATTATACCTACTTAGATAGCATAAAACTTACCAATAGAGTTTTAAATGAGGCATTAAATCTGGAACAAGACTAAAATCAACTTTTCCTATGTTTAAAGTCCAAAAATTTGATCAGTTTTGGAATAATTGGTATTGAATATCCGTTCTCATAATTAGTTATTAAATAGAATTCAGGAGTCAGGAGTCAGAATTCAGTATGTTCCCAATTTTACTGAATAAACTTAACAAAGTAGTTGTCTTAGCCATATCAACTATGGCTATAGTTACTGTGAATGCTCAAGAGACTTTAGCCATACCCCTCATACCAATTTTGGATCAAAAGGCTAGTCAAGCGATCAAAGAGTTATTGGGAATTAATTTTGGTAATCAAGCAGCACCAACAGTTAATTCATCGTTCATGAATACGCAAAACAATACAACTAATTCTCCTTCCACAACTCCTAACTATCCCCCATCAAGCGGTGTATCAACTGATGCACAAACTACTCCAGGTTACGCCCCAGTAAATCCCGGTTATTCTCCACCTTATCAACAAAGTTATCCAGGTTATATCCCAGCACCGCCTCCAGTAAATCCTGGTTATCCTGTTCCAAACTATGCGCCTAATTATCCACAAATGTATCCAGGATACGTTCCAGGTTATGTGCCGGTAAATCCTGGTTGTCCTGCACCTATTTATCCTCAAGGTTATCCAGTACAGCCACCAACGCGATTTAATCCCCCAGTAATCATCAATAATTATTGAGAAGGTTGTTAATCAGTAAATCGGCACAGTCAAAAGTAATGATTTGGCAAATTGTGAACCAATAACTAATAACTAATGACCAATAACTAATGACTACTACTTAGTTAGAGATATTCGCGCAAGAAATCAAAGGGGTCGTCTTCCCAACACGGCTCAGGTATCATCAATAATAAATTGCTGTTTACGTCCGCTTCAATATCATCAATGTCACCTCTGTCAAACAGTTCTATTAAAGCTTTCCTATCACGTTCTTTCAAAGACGTAAACGCTGGGGCGTATATCTGTGGATTGATTGGATAATTCACAGGCATAATTTGAGTTGATGAATGCCAAAAAACTAGTTTTGCGGCTGGTAAACACTCATATTTTAACTTGCATAAGTGAAATCACAAATATGCAAATGTTTTCTGCCAATTTTCTGATATTTTCAGCCTAGAATAGAGCGCACCTATTACATAATTACAGTTAAATTTACCCACATCAGCACAATTATCCTCCGACTGACTCGACTAATTCCACACCGAATACTTCTGCAAAAGACTGGCTAATCTGAATTCGCACTTCATCACAGGTAATTCCTGGTATCCATTGAGCTAAACTACCTACAGGCTTATCAATAATGCCGCAGGGGACAATGCGCTCAAAGCCTGTCATGTCAGGACAGACATTTAAGGCAAAACCGTGCATAGTAATCCAGCGACTAACTTTAATGCCAATTGCGGCAACTTTTCGTCCTTCTAACCAAACTCCGGTGAAAGAGGGAATGCGCGAGCCTTCTAAACCGTAAACTGCTAATACACGAATTAATACTTCCTCTAATTGTCGTAAATACCAGTGTAAGTCTTGCTGGTGGCGCTGCAAATTCAAAATCGGATATCCGACTAATTGACCAGGACAATGGTATGTAACTTCACCGCCACGTTCGGTTCTATGTACCTCGAACTGGCTATGATTAGGGTCAAATTTGAGAAAGTCTGGACTGCTACCTTGTCCTAAAGTATAAACTGGCGGATGTTCGAGCAAGATTAGCACATCATCTAGATTAGGGTTATTGATGCGCTCATGCAAGAGCGATCGCTGCCATGTGTGCGCCTCTAGATAGGGCATCAATCCTTTGTGATATAAAAAACAACGCTTTAAGTATGGTTTATTACTATGGATCATGCCAAAAATCAACTGGGTTAACCACTAAATATATTGCAACTGCCGACTTTTGCGTCAAAAATTGTCAAGCTATGCAAAGGATTTTAAAGGAACGTCAAGGGAATCAGCCATAAGAAATACAAAGTGCTAGTTTGAATATAGAACCACATCAGGTGTTGGGAGGAATTCTCTACAATAAGCATCACGCCAAGACACAGGGAACGACTGCACTGGCTGATGAATCTAATAAATAGTTTGCATCTTCAAGACTTGTTTACTCTGACAATCAGCAGTAAACCTTCCTTAACAAACCAGCAGTGACTACTATATAGTTATGTAAAGTTTGTATTGAAGAAGAAAGTCAAAACAGTTATCCCTTAGATCACCTTAGTTGAGAAACTTGAGTAACTATCTCATTGTCTAGCAAGCAATCAGAAGTAGAAAAACAAAGCAAAATCTCACCAGAGGCATAACCATAGATGCCAACTAGATTAGATAAAATAGGCTAACAGTAAATTAACAACCGTTCACAAGTTGCGTTGGTGCAATAAATATAACTTACCGCAATCTCTTTTCATCTCAAAACAAAATCACATCAAAATATTGTGCTATTGCGCGGGAGAGTTTACACATGAAGCTTGTCATCCACGGGAAAAATATTGAAATTACCGATGCGATTAGAGAATATGTGCATCAAAAAATTGAAAAAGCAGTTAACCACTTTCAGAACATCACAAATGAAGTGGATGTGCATTTAAGCGTAGCCCGCAATCCTCGCATTAATCCTAAACAAGCGGCGGAAGTTACCATCTATGCAAACGGTAGCGTGATTCGTGCCGAGGAAAGCAGCGAAAACTTATATGCAAGTATTGACTTAGTAGCAGATAAAATTTCCCGACAACTGCGTAAATACAAAGAGAGACGACAAGATAAGAAAACTCAACCAGTTAGCGAAACCATTGTACCAGCACCAGTAGTTGCAGATTTAATCGGCGATCGCACTCCCGAATTACCGGAAGAAGTCGTCCGCACCAAATATTTTTCCATGCCACCCATGACGTTAACAGAAGCTTTAGAGCAGCTGCAACTAGTGGGACATGATTTTTATATGTTCCGCAATGCTGAAACAGGCGAAATAAACGTTATCTACGAACGCAACCACGGCGGTTACGGTGTCATTCAACCCCGGAACAATAACGGACACACCAATGGTAAAAACGGCAAAACAGCCCATAATGTTGTGATGCCGGAAAAGTCTCATAGGTAAAGAGACTGGGGATTAGGGATCAGGGATTGAGGATGAAATGGTAGACATTGACCCAATCCCCAATACCCAATCCCCAATACCTACTTAGCCGCTAATTGTTGCAAGGTTTTTAGTGCTTCTTCAACGTGTCCCTGGAAATTAAACATTGAATCAAAGACATACTGGACAATCCCTTGTTGATCAATAACATAAGTAACGCGGCCGGGAAACAAACCAAAAGCTGCTGTTGCACCGTATAGTTTGCGTACTTGGTCGCCTTTATCACTCAAGAGAGTAAAAGGTAAATTGTATTTAGCTGCAAATCGCTGATGAGATTCGCTACTGTCACCACTGACACCGATAACCTCAGCACCAGCATTTTGAAAAACCTCATATTGATCACGGAAAGCACAAGACTCTGCTGTACATCCTGGTGTATCATCTTTGGGATAAAAGTACAGTACCACGGCTTTTTTGCCGCGTAACTCACTCAGGCTGACAGATGAGCCATTTTGAGCAGGTAGAGTAAAATCGGGGGCAGTGTCTCCAACTTTAATTGCCATAGCAGAGTTATAAAATTTAAAATTTGGTTTTTTAATTGACGTTTCTTAATTTAACAAAAATATTACAATAAATAACAAAAAATTAAGTTATTTATTTTTCCTATCTAGATATATCTTGAAACCCAAACCACTACCAAAGCCACCACCAAATATGATAAGTATTTTGAGAATATCTTGATAAACAGCTATATCTTTATTAACTAGATAAACAGTTAGAAATACAAAAACAGCTACAAAAATACAAATTGCAATGAGATTGTACTTCCTCGTTTCTCTTGCATCGAGAAATGCTCTTTCACTATCCTTTTCGACGCTTTCCAGAATTTTTGTTATGTGCTGCTGATTAATTTTATCTAAAATTGGTGAGCTTGAAGATGCTGAAAAGCGTCCCATAGATAAAAATGCTCGTATCTCACTTTTGACTTCTGGTGGTAGGTTATTTAATTCTTCGGGTATTTTATCTATATATCCACTTTCATTATCTTGACTATTTTTTTCTTCACCTGTTTCTTTGTTAGACTCATTTTCCTGATTGGTCATATAATTCTTAGACTGTAAATACTGATGAGTCAGCAAATTTTAAAATTGAACTTTATTTTGATGCAATATATTGATTTATTGCAGCATAAAGCTTAGTTTGAAATAAACTAATAATTTTTTTCTCAAAAGTGAAATTTACTCTTGATTCTATCTCATTTTCTACAAAAATAGAACAAGCATAGCGGACTAAAGACGTAAATGCTTCATCACTAATTTCTCCATTCATATTTAAGTATGAGAAAAAAGCAATGATACTTTTCAGCCTCGAAAAATTTGAGGACGAAAAATCAATATTACTAATATCTACATCATTGGTTAGTAAGGAATTTGATATTCCCGCAGTTTTTTTACCCTTTAAAAATACCATAGAAATATTTTGCAAATTTGACTTTAATCAAAATTACCAAAGTTCGTTTCTCTGAGATTTTTTACCATAAAATGTACTCTAAATATATATACCTTATAATTATATTCTATCTTTTACATAATACATATATGTTAAAATGCTACATTTTTGACTCGATACCACACGTAGCAACTTTAATTTGTAAAACTTAATTAATTCCCTGCACGAGTCGAGGTAGTTTAGATACTCATCAAGTACAAAATTACTGTCCATGCGCCTAACCTCACTTGATGTATTTCGCGGTATTACCATTGCTGGGATGATTCTCGTTAATATGGCGGGAGTTGCCGATGATGTGTATCCATCATTAGCCCATGCTGATTGGCATGGTTGCACACCAACTGACTTAGTATTTCCCTTCTTTTTGTTCATTGTTGGTGTAGCAATGACTTTTTCTCTATCCAAGTACACTCAAGACAATCAGCCTTCCGCTTCTGTCTACTGGCGAATATGTCGGCGGGCAGCAATTTTGTTTGTATTGGGTTTGTTGCTGAATGGTTTTTGGAATAAAGGTGTGTGGACTTTTGATATAAATAATCTTCGCATCATGGGGGTATTGCAACGCATAAGTCTGACTTATCTATTTGCATCTTTAGCCGTCCTCAAGCTTCCACGGAAGGGACAATGGATATTAGCAGGCGTATTACTTATTGGTTATTGGCTAGCCATGATGTATGTTCCGGTTCCAGAATATGGGGCTGGGGTGTTGACTAGAGAAGGTAACTTTGGGGCTTATGTTGACCGCTTGATTATACCTAAAGCTCATCTGTATGCGGGTGATGGGTTCAAAAATTTGGGAGATCCAGAAGGACTTTTTAGCACAATTGGGGCGATCGCTAGTGTTTTGGCTGGTTATTTTACTGGCGATTGGATACGCAAACAACCAGTACAAACACGTACGAGTATCGGTTTAGCATTATTTGGCATTGGTTGCGTAATAGTCGGTTGGGCTTGGGGTTGGGTTTTCCCGATTAATAAGAAACTGTGGACAAGTTCCTATGTAATTTTTACGAGTGGTTGGGCTTTGCTGTTGCTAGCAGCTTGTTACGAACTGATTGAAGTGAGGTTAATTCGACGCTGGAGTCAGCCTTGGGAAATTATGGGACTAAATGCGATCGCTATTTTTGTCCCATCAGTATTACTAATCAAAATCTTAGTGAAAACTAAAATCGGCACTGACGAAAATGCGCCTAGTACTTACAATTGGCTATATCAAAATCTCTTTGTCTCTTGGGCTGGAACTTTCAACGGTTCATTACTATTTGCACTTGTCACCGTCTTGTTCTGGTGGGTTGTAGCTGTTGTCATGTATCGTCAACGCTGGTTTATCAAAGTCTAAATCTAGGTTCTTCAGTACATCACTTTTATTTATTATCTGACTATACTCAGTCACGGCATCATATTGGTCAGATATGAGCGCATATTTTGCTAATAAATCTAAATTCAAGTCTGGCAATAAATTACTTTGATTAACTTTTCTATAATTGTCACTTTCCCAACAATAAACTGATAATAAACCATCTTCCCAAAACCAAACTTCAGGAACTCGCAAACGCTGATAAATTTCTAACTTATTAATTCCACCACTCGTGACAGTTATTTCCAAAATTAAATCAGGAATAGTTTTTTTTGTTCCTAAGTTATAAGACTCATCGGGTTCGCATCGCGTTTTGTCTCCCTTGTTACCTATGGTTGCACTTCCCCGCCCATAAAACCGGATATTCTTCATCCGCATATAAACTTCCAGCAACATCGCCAGAGTTTTTTTATTATCTTCGTGGTCGTCAGAAAGTGGGGACATAATTTCGAGAATACCATCTAAATAAGTTAGTCGTGCGCTTGTCCCTGCCAGGGCGATATCAAGCTGTTCTAACTGTTCCCAACTGACATTGTACAGAATGATGTAGGCAGTCTCAGAAGTCGTAGGTTTTTGCAGAACAGGGGAGGACATAAGTTAAACCATAGAGTGCATAGTTTCTAGGGTACAATTCTTAAATAAATGGAATGCGGCAAGCATCGCCAAATATTAGCACAATGTCTCAAATATAATTCTTTTCAGCACAGATTTTGCTGAGTTTATAAGAGTCGCAACTAAGGAACAGGCCTTTGGTTGCTGATACCTTGAGCTATTGATTTAGAGGTGTTTACTGTGCGACTTGTTGGACTTGTGCAACATCTAAGTCTAAAGCTTGTGCTATCTGTTCCACAGTTAAACCCAGTCCTAACAGTTTAGGTATAGCTTCTAACTTGGCTTTTTGTTTACCTTCTAGTTCACCTTCGAGTTTGCCTTCGAGTTTACCTTCTAGTTTGCCTTCTTCTCTGGCTTCTTGATAAACCCGTGTTTGCTTCAACTCACTTAATCCAAACATCGCTTCTATCTCCTGACGGCTCATTTGGGGAAATTTATAAACTAAGATTGTCTCTATTAATTCTAGTAATTGTTGTTGTGGTAGTTGCAAATTTTCTGCTTGCTGGGTGCGGTTGATTAGTTCCCTGGCGGTGCTAACGGCTGTATCTTCCGCTTCTATGACTAATTTTATCGTAGCTATGCCGATGGGTAGTGATGTAATAGACCCTAGTTCATCTAGGTAAATTATTTTGATACGTTGACTCTGGAAGAATTCTAAAAAATTTTCTTTCTCTGCTGTATCTATATCTCGGCTCGGATAAATCACTACTCCTCGCCAAGGATTTGGGCGTTTGTTTTGGCGTAAGTATAAATAAATTTCGGAAACTAGGCGTAAGTAAATGTCTACATCTGATTGAAATTGCACTTCTACGAAATAAATCGGGCTTTTTTCGTCTTGGGTGGGGAGAAATACGCCGTCAATTCTCAAAGCTGTTTGTTTAATTTCTACGGAAGCAAATTGATAGATGTTGGCTATTTCCGGAGGGTTGCCAATTAGCTCAAAGAAAATGCTGGGGAATTCTTGAAATAGGCGATAGAAGAGGCTGTCTGTTTTCACTCTTTCAGGCTTAATATTAAACTAATTTACTAATACTATTAGTATTGCAGAGAAAGCCCATACTATTCCTGAGCAAATCAACAATGGCGATCGCTGCTAATAATGCTAATAAACATAACTCATAAATAATCGTTGTTGTTGTGTCAGATTATTTATGAGTTACGGATAACTGACAGCGTGAGGCTACTGGCGGGAATAGCTCAAAAATCAGATAACTCTTGCAAAATCGTAAACCGAATATGGTTAATAGCCAAATCACCTATGGGGATATCGTCTTTAGTTAATCTGACACCTTGACTACTCAAAGTCTCAAAAGGAATACCCTTGCCAATTTCAATGTGATACCAGCATAAACCCATAAAAAAGCGCGTGGGGTAAGGGCCATAATTGCCTAAATCATCGGGGTTAGATTCCATTGGCAACCAACCAAAACCTGGTATGTAAAATTCTAACCATACGTGATTAAAATCTGGTTGCAGGGGAACACCTTGCTGTTCGCCGTGGGCAGGGCATTTGTATCTACCAACAGTCCGGCAAGGGATGCCATTTAAACGGCATAAAGCTAGCAACACACCCACATACTCACCACAAGAACCCACACCCCGTTCTAAAACTATATCTGGTGTATCAATGTACGGCTTGATACCATAAGATAATTCATCGTAAACATAATTGCGGATACTGTACATTTTCCGCAACACATTAGTTTCTGAACCAATAGCTTCATCAGCTGCACGGCGAACGATGGGGGTATCCATTGCTAAATCATCGTCATCCACCAAATAACGGGTTTGAAATTCTGGGGATAATTCGGGAATATTTTCGACATCTTTGGGTGTGATGCGATACTTAATGCCTCGGACTTCCAACAATGCCTTCCAGCCAAAGATGTGACGTTCGCCAGGGGTGAGAGAGTCAAATCTAAATACAGCGACACGTTGCCCATCAATTACTTCTTCAGTAAAAGGTATACCAATGGGTGCAATTTGTTTGATTTTTTGCCGTTCAGTTTCTGAAGGCAAAGCAATACGCCATTCTACCTCTGGTAAATATACCTCCTCTAAAGGTGAAATTTCCTCAGCATAGGACATTTCTATCAGGTAGCCATTGGAGAGAGCATAGTGTTGATCTGGCTCGTGATGATAATACAGGGGATGAATAAAAGTGCGATCGCGGTATGTTAATTCATGATTGGGGTCAGCGTTGGGATTATCCCGAATATAGGGTTCCTCTGAGGCATAAGCGACAAAAAGACTTTCTTTACCGGTCTGATTATCTAAATGTACTGCTATGCCTGTAGGCGCTTCAAATGGGGTCAACAGACTAAATCTGACTTCCCCAGTGGCCCTATCCATAGAGTAGACTGTTTGTTCAGTGCGATCGCAAACCCAAAGGGTATCCCGATTCACAGCCAAATTTTCTACCCCAACACCAGGGGCATAAAATCTGGTAATTTCTTTCCGGGTATCCCGGTCAAAAATCACAATGTAGCCTAGCCTTTGGCAACTGACATAAACTGTTGATTCCCAAACGGCTACTCCGTCGGCACTATAAGGTAACGTCACAAAATGTTCCAAACCTAAAGATGACAGCTTGGATAAATAAACACTGTTACCGCGAGTTACCCAGAGTGTATCTTCCCAAACTGCTAAACCAGTGACTTCGGTAAATTCTCGAACTTGGTGGGGATTGAGAATCTTGCTATTATCAGTTTCCGGGTCAATTTCTAGTAAATGTCCCTTTAGAGAGTCAATGGCGATGAGTCTATCTTGGATGAAAGCAATGCCGCATAAAGTAGCAGCAGTCAACGGTCGAATTGTTTTTGGCCCTGACATTTGGCTAGCGGTCAAACTTGTGGGTGCAAAACTTATATTAAGCATATTATTTGCCGATTTAGCACGCCGAAAATTAATTGTGGCATGATAGCCATCACCTAAATTGAAAATGGACGTTCATCACTATTATCAGTACAATGTCTTACAAAAAACTCTTACCTAAGAGATAATACATATGTGCCAAAAAGCAGGGTGTTGGGTATGGGGTGTTAGGTCTTGGTTAATTAGTCCTTTCTGGAAACCGCCACCAATGGTTTACCAATCTCCGCTTTGTTGAGAGCTTGTCACCCTATTATTTATAGGGTAGGGTATAAAAAATTACAATTTTTCCGGCTCTCCACACCTGACACCTTGGTTTTAATCACCAGAAAAAATTAGTACTGGCCGACAACCATATCTAATACTTATACAGCTTGGCAATAGTTGTAATGTAACTTTAGTAGATGGTTTTCCGTCCATCACTAAATTATGATCGAATTCTGTAATCATTTCCTGTAACTTACACAATGTCTGCTAACTCTCTACCTGAAAATGCCGCAATTTGGCATAGTTTGGAAGTTGATAAAGCACTAGGACTGCTCAATAGCAATGCAGACAGTGGCTTAACAACCGAAGAAGTCGAACAACGGTTGCAAAAATACGGTCCCAACGAACTAGAGGAAAATGGCGGCCGTAGTGCTTGGGAGATTTTGCTCGATCAGTTCAAGAACATTATGTTATTGATGCTGATTGCGGTGGCTTTTATTTCTGGATTTTTAGATTTTGTAGCTTGGCAAGCAGGCCAACTCAAGCCTGGAGAAATACCTTTTAAAGATACGATCGCTATCTTAGCAATTGTCATCCTCAATGGTATCCTGGGCTATGTCCAAGAAAGTCGCGCCGAACAAGCCCTAGCCGCCCTGAAAAAACTGGCTTCTCCCTTAGTGCGTGTGCTGCGGGATAACAAACTGGTAGATGTGGCAGCAAAAGACATAGTTCCAGGGGATGTCATGCTACTAGAGGCTGGGGTGCAGATATCTGCCGATGGGCGCTTGATTGAACAGTCGAATTTGCAAATCCGCGAGTCAGCCCTCACAGGTGAAGCGGAAGCAGTTAATAAACAAGCAATCTTACAACTACCGGAAGATACATCTTTAGGCGATCGCTTAAATTTAGTTTTTCAAGGTACAGAAGTCGTCCAAGGACGGGGCAAGGTGCTAGTCACAAATACTGGCATGACGACGGAATTGGGGAAAATTGCTGCCATGTTGCAAGCGGTGGAAAGTGAACCCACACCCTTGCAGCAGAGGATGACGCAACTGGGTAATGTCCTCGTCACGGGTTCTCTGATTTTAGTCGCGATCGTTGTCATTGGCGGCGTGATTCAGGCTAGGGGTTTCAGCAACATCCAAGACTTGTTAGAAGTTTCCTTAAGTATGGCTGTGGCTGTAGTACCGGAAGGTTTACCCGCCGTGATCACTGTCACCTTGGCCTTGGGAACTCAGCGCATGGTGCGGCGTAACGCCTTGATTCGCAAACTGCCAGCCGTGGAAACCTTGGGTTCTGTCACCACCATCTGTTCTGACAAAACCGGTACATTGACCCAGAATAAAATGGTCGTGCAATCGGTTTACACGAACTATCAAACTTTCCGCGTCACCGGGGAAGGATACGCCCCTGTAGGTGAGTTTCAGTTAGATAGTCAAAATATCTCTGTAGAAGATTATCCCGAAATCTCCGCTTTACTAGTCGCCTGTGCCGTATGTAACGACTCAGTACTGCAAAAAGAAAAGGGTGAATGGATGATTTTAGGCGACCCCACCGAGGGGGCATTAGTCACCCTGGCAGGGAAAGCGGGTATTGAAAAAGACCAGTGGAGCTACAAGTTACCCCGTGTCAGCGAGTTTCCTTTCTCCTCCGAACGCAAACGCATGAGCGTCATTTCTCAAGTGGAGGAAGTAGCTACAGGTGAACCCTCAATGACAGCTGTTGATCCAGCGATCGCTAACTTCATCAATGGCGAACCTTACGTTATGTTTACTAAAGGTTCCCCAGAGTTAATTTTGGCACGTTGTACAGCTGTGCAATTAGGTTCACACTCAGATTCTATTAACGATGAGCAACGCCAGCAAATTTTGGCAGCCAATGACCAAATGGCAAGTAAAGGTTTACGAGTACTGGGTTTTGCTTATAAACCTTTAAGAGAAGTCCCCCCAGAAGGCTCGGATGAGACATCAGAACAAGAATTAGTTTGGTTGGGCTTGGTGGGAATGCTGGATGCACCACGTCCCGAAGTCCGGGCAGCCGTGCAAGAGTGTCGGGAAGCAGGTATTCGTCCCGTGATGATTACTGGTGATCATCAGCTGACTGCTAGAGCGATCGCCACTGACTTAGGTATTGCTCAGGAAGGTGATAGAGTTCTCACAGGTCAAGAACTGCAACGCATGAGTGACCAAGAACTAGAACAACAAGTAGACCTGGTAAGCATTTATGCACGAGTAGCCCCCGAACACAAACTCCGCATTGTCCAAGCCCTACAACGTCGGGGTAGATTTGTCGCCATGACAGGGGATGGTGTCAACGATGCCCCAGCCCTGAAACAAGCTGATATTGGCATTGCTATGGGTATTACTGGCACAGATGTCAGTAAGGAAGCCAGTGATATGGTGTTACTAGATGACAACTTTGCTACCATTGTTACTGCCACTAAAGAAGGTCGGGTAGTATATACCAATATTCGCCGCTTTATTAAATACATCCTGGGGAGTAACATCGGTGAAGTACTGACAATTGCTGCCGCACCACTATTAGGATTAGGCGGTGTTCCCCTCACCCCCTTACAAATTCTCTGGATGAACTTAGTCACCGATGGTTTACCAGCCCTCGCCTTAGCTGTGGAACCCCCAGAACCAGACGTAATGAAGCGTCCACCCTTCAGCCCTCGTGAAAGCATTTTTGCCAGGGGTTTGGGTTCCTACATGATTCGCATCGGCATTGTCTTTGCCATCATCACCATTATCCTCATGGAATGGGCATACCATCATTCCCATGCGGTGACAGGTGCAGGACTCTCCCCCGACCGATGGAAAACAATGGTATTCACATCTCTATGTATTGCTCAGATGGGTCATGCGATCGCTATTCGTTCCAATAACCAACTTACCATTGAGATGAATCCTGTTTCTAATCCCTATGTACTAGGAGCAGTGGTTGTGACAACGATTTTACAACTCATGCTCGTCTACGTCCCACCCCTGCGCGATTTCTTCGGTACTCACTGGATTACTCCCGAAGAATTGGCAATTTGTATCGGCTTTAGCGCCTTAATGTTTGTCTGGGTGGAATTAGAAAAACTCTTCTTCCGTTTTATGGGTAAAAGGACTGTCTAGCAATTCAAAATTCGTCTTGAAAAGTTTGCCGGGCGGGGGAAACCCCCGAACTTTGCTCAACGGGGGAAACCCCCCGAACTTTGCTCAACGGGGGAAACCCCCCGAACTTTGCTCAACGGGGGAAACCCCCGCACGCAAGTTCTCTCCGCACGCAAGTTCTCTCCGCACGCAAGTTCTCTCCGCACGCAACTTTTCGCAAAATTCAAAATTCAAAATGAGGAATCTCTCTGTGTTGAGTTTTGAATTTGGCGTTTTTAATTCTGCTGCATATCCCCACTCTTTTTTATGTACCTGAAAACTCTCCACCTCCGGCATTTTCGCAACTACCAAGAGCAAAAAGTTGAGTTTACAGCTGCCAAAACAATTTTGGTGGGGAATAATGCTCAAGGTAAGTCTAATTTGTTGGAGGCTGTAGAGTTACTCGCAACATTGCGATCGCACCGCATGGCACGCGATCGTGATTTAGTCCAAGATGAAGCACCCATAGCCCAGATTAACGCCACCCTAGAGCGACAAACCGGTCTGAGTGAACTTAGCTTAACTCTCAGGCGCAATGGCCGCCGCACAGTGGCGCTGAATGGCGAATCCCTGCGCCGACAAATGGATTTTCTCGGTGTGCTAAATGCCGTTCAATTCTCCAGTTTAGATTTAGAACTGGTGCGTGGTAGTCCAGAAGTCCGCCGCAACTGGCTAGATACCCTCTTAATTCAACTTGAGCCAGTTTATGCTCATATTTTGCAACAGTACAACCAAGTATTACGCCAACGCAACGCCTACTTAAAACAAACTCAAAACCCCCCACTCCCCACTCACCCCTCAGCACTCACCCCTCAGCACTCACCCCTCAGCACTCAACACTCACCCCTCGCCCTTTGGGATGCTCAACTAGTAACCACAGGTACAAGAGTCATCAGAAGACGCGATCGCGCTCTCAAAAGACTTGCCCCTTTAGCAGCTGCTTGGCACGCCAGCATCAGTGGTAGTACGGAGATTCTCCAAATCAATTATGCCCCCAATATACCATTAACTCAAAATCATGCCGATGATGTACAGGCAGCCTTTTTCCACAAAATACAGCAACGTGCCGTTCCTGAACTGTACCGTGGTACTACTCTGGTAGGGCCACATCGGGACGAAGTAGAATTAACTATCAATCAAACACCAGCCCGTCAATACGGTTCTCAGGGTCAGCAACGTACACTCGTGCTAGCACTTAAACTAGCAGAGTTACAGTTAATTGAAGAAGTTGTTCAGGAGTCGCCTCTGCTTTTACTCGATGATGTTTTGGCTGAATTAGATCCATCCCGCCAAAATCAACTACTTGATGCTATCCAAGACCGATTTCAAACTTTAATTACTACCACTCATCTCAGTTCTTTTGATTCCCAGTGGTTAAATTCTTCGCAAATTCTCTTTGTTCAGGCAGGAGAAATTAGCAATTCCCAATATCCTACAGGAAGCTACTAAATTAGCTTAAAAATTACTAGTCAGATATGAGAGATACAGACTATATTCTTAATCAAAGTGAAATAGTATCACTTGCTAAATCATTACGAAAAATCGAGCAAAATTTACTCAAACAAAATCAAGCTGAGGGTAACAGCAGAATTTGGTTTCAAGGTGAGGAACCATATTTTGATATTTTCTTTGAATTTGATTGTGAAGAAATATCGTGGTTTCAATTTACTTTCCGAGGTAAATCATTATCTTGGGAAAGAAAAAGACCAGAACTCCAAACGGGAACTACTAATGAATTAAGTATGGATGATGCTAGTTTTTATGCAGCTAGTAAAACAATCGAAAATGACAGCAAAATTGATGCGGAATTTATCTCGTTAGTCAAATCAATCATCCAAATTAAATCTGACGAACCAGCTTTTGATAAAGCATTACAATTATTTAATTAGTCATAAGTATTTCCTTTTTTGTAGGTTGGTTAGAACGTAGTGGAACCCAACAAATGATATCGGGAAAATGAACAATCTAAGAGGGTGTTTGAAAAGTTTCAGTAGGTATAAAAATGTCATTCTTCCTTACGCTCCGCGTCAGGAAGAATCTAGGTTTTGTGGCACATACCGAGATGTTTCATTCCGCTACGCTGCATTCAACATGACAAAGAAACAGACTTTTCAAACGTCCTCTAATGATGTCGCTACGATGAATATTACTTCCTGTTGGGTTACGGCGCAATATAAATTACTAATTGTGTAGCAGATACCAAAGCTTGTGCGCCTCCACCTAACCTACGGATATTTGCTATGCCACCCTCTTTTATGGTTTATTGGTTGAGTGGGTAAGTCCTATATATTATTCTAATCTTTTGAAAAAGTTGAGAATGGCAAAGGTCAGGATGGAGCCAGTTAAGCTCAATTGCCATAAACCACAGCCAGCCGCAATTCCTAAACCAGCCGAAACCCAAATGGCTGCGGCTGAAGTCAGTCCATGAATTTCTGGGCGTTTTGATACTTGAGAAGATTCGCGGACAATTTCGCCAGCACCCAGAAACCCTACACCTGCAGCAATTCCTTGAATTACTCGGCTAATCACTTCCGGATCTGATTGTGGATTGGTTATTTGCAGAGGTATAACAGTAAATATGGCTGAACCGAAACTGACCAGCATATGAGTTCTTAAGCCTGCTGGTTTACGCTGTAGTTGGCGTTCTATGCCGATGATTGCTCCAATTAGCAAAGCCAGACAAAGCCGTAACAGAATGTTCAAAAAATCATTGGGAGCAATATAATAAGTGTTTGACAAAATGAATATATAGACGCAGAGCTAAGTATATTTTATGTTATTTTCTTATTATATGTGATTTAATCAAAGATTATTCATAAGTTTATTGGTACTGCATAAAGTGGTGAGATATCCAAAAGAGGTATCCTCATGATTAATGGCAGAAATAATGATATTACAAGCTTTTTAAGTTTTGTAGTTCTGGCAACTTTCTCGAAACATTTTTAAGTCTGTGCAGTATTACTAGGATGGCACAATTATTCAGCTTACATATAAAATACTTTGCTTGGCGAACAGGTAGTAGATAGTATCTGAGAAGATTTCAGGGATTTGATAGCTTTAGCAGTAAACTGACAACTGACAACTAAAAAAATTGAGTGGACAAAATCTACTGGCTTGACCAAATTAAATTGCAAGACCGCGCCAAAGTAGGTGACAAAGCGTTCTATTTAAGCAAAATCAAACAGCGTGGCTACCCAGTTGTGCCTGGTTTTGTTGTTCCAGAAGAGGTTTTGCGGTTATTCTTAGAAACTCTCAACAGTTCCGAGTCATTAGTCGCTAACTTACCGAATTCTTCTTTACACTTGGATGTAGCCAATTGGCGACAACTCCAGCAGGTAGCTGGTCGTTTGCGTCAGGAAATTGTGAATGCAAATGTCCCATCTGAGTTTGTCAATGCAGTTTTCATGGCGGCTAGGGAATGGTCTACTGATTACTTAATTTTGCGCCCGACTCTAGCAGTAGCGACCGTAACTCAAAAGATGGGGAATACGACGGGATTGTTGGATGCAACTTTTTGTCATTGTGATGAAGCTGCGATCGCCTCTGCTCTTAAGCATACCTGGAGTCAACTATTTCGTGCCAGAAGTTTAGTCTTTTGGCAGCGTATGGGGGTGAACTTACAAAAAGTCAATTTGGCAATTTTAGTCCAGCCAGTCCAAAATGCGATCGCTAGCGGTTCATTAGTAGCCAACTCCGAAGGCTGGAAAATCTCGGCTACTTGGGGATTGGGGATGGCTTTGGCTCAAGGCGAAGTCGTACCGGATACGTACCAGATTCAACAAGAAACTGGTATTGTCTTAGAACGGCATCTGGGTAATAAAATGCTGGCTTATCGCCTGGGTAGTGATTTTGCTCTAGACTCTGCACTGGTGGGTGACACTTGTGTTGGTGCATATGTACTAGAGGAAACTCAGCAACAAGATTATGCTTTACCAGAAGAATATCTATCACAAATCATTACTTTAGGACATCAATTAGGCGGTGAATTGGGGAAAAACTTTGCTATTGAGTGGACGATAGCTGAGGCTAACTCTATCCCCCGTCTTTACATTACCCAAGTTAGTCATCCCCAATCTGTGATTCCCAATTTACAGTTTATCAAAGGTGTGGGTGCAGCTAGAGGACGGGTGAGTGCAAATGCTCAAGTGGTGATTAATTCACCATCAAAAACAGAACCATTGCCCAAGGGAGTAATTTTAGTCGTACCCAAAATTACTCCAGATTGGCTACCCCGACTACAACAAGTTGTGGGAATTGTCACAGAACAGGGGGGAATGACGAGTCACGCCGCCATTCTCGCTAGAGAATTGGGTATTCCTGCCGTAGTGAGTGCCACAGATGCCACATTATTAATTCAAAATGGAGAACGATTGCTGATAGATGGCGATCGCGGTGAAGTTTATCGTATTAAAGTAGACGAAGCATTAACCATAGAACATCAACCCAGCAAGATTGCATCATCATTCCATCCTTTAGTGAATAGGCAAACACCAATGATTGCTACTCAATTGCTGGTAAATTTGAGCCAATCCAGCTTGATTGAGCAAGTACAGAACTTGCCTGTCGATGGTGTAGGATTATTGCGCTCAGAATTGATGCTATTACCTTTACTGCAAGGACAGCATCCTCACTTGTGGCTATTGAATGGCAGACAATCGGAATTATTAGAGCAATGGTCTGAGCAGATTATCCAGTTTGCCCGTGCTTTTGCCCCACGCCCAGTTTTCTATCGTTCCTTGGATTGGCGATCGCCGGAATTATCCTCAGATCACATCCAATCTTCATCTCAGTCAATTTTAGGCGATCGCGGTACATTTAGTTATGTGCGTAATTCTGCGGTGTTTGATGTAGAATTAGCAGCCATAGCCAATGCCCAAAAAGCCGGCTATGACAATATAAATCTCCTATTGCCCTTTGTTCGCAGTGTCGCAGAATTTACTTTCTGTCGGCAGAAGGTCGAACAAATTGGCCTCAACCGAGTGCCAAAGTTCCAACTGTGGATCATGGCGGAAGTGCCGAGTGTGTTGTTTTTGCTACCAGAATATGTCAAAGCGGGTGTAGCGGGAATATCGATTGGAACTAACGACTTGACACAATTGCTACTGGGTGTAGATAGGGAAGAAGGAGACTTGAGCAAAGTTTTAAATGAACGCCATCCGGCTGTGATGGGGGCAATTACTCAACTCATGGAAATGTCTAAAACTGCGGGTATACCTTGTTCTATCTGCGGTCAAGCACCAGTGATTTATCCGGAGATCATTGATCAATTGGTTCAGTCGGGTATCAGCTCAATTTCCGTAGAACCAGAAGCAGTAGAGCGGACATATCAAGCGATCGCTCGTGCTGAACAACGTCTCATTTTAGCAGCAGCCCGTCGTCAAGTATATGGTTAATTTAATCTAAGAATTCAGCACCCAGGAGTCAGAAGTCAGTATCAATCAGGGTAAATCCTATTCCACTAAACCCATGAATATAGAATTCCGTGATGTCACCTTTAGCCGTAACCATCGTTCCCTAGTTTCTCATCTCAATTTTGTCATTCACCAGGGAGAAGCGTTAGTCTTACTCGGACGTAGTGGTAGCGGCAAAACTACAACAATGAAGTTAATTAATCGCCTATTTACACCCACGCAAGGAGAAGTTTTATTTGAGGGAATTTCTACAACTCAATGGGATGAAATTAAGCTGCGGCGGAAAATTGGTTATGTGATTCAAGAGACTGGTTTATTTCCTCATTTCACTGTGGAACGGAATGTGGGTTTAGTCCCTAGTTTAGAAGGGTGGCAAGCTAAACAAATTAAACTACGGGTTTATGAGTTGTTGGATTTAGTAGGGTTAAATCCAGGACAATTTGCTAAACGTTATCCCCACGAACTTTCAGGTGGACAAAGACAAAGAGTGGGTGTGGCTAGGGCTTTAGCGGCAGATCCGCCAGTTTTGTTGATGGATGAGCCTTTCGGCGCACTCGATCCCATCACCCGGTTAGAATTGCAACAAGAGTTTCGGCGGTTGCAACAAGAGTTAGGTAAAACTGTGGTGTTTGTGACTCATGATATTCAAGAAGCATTTGTTTTAGCATCGAGAATTGGTTTAATGTATGGAGGAGAATTGGTAGTATTAGGAACGAAGGATGAGTTTATGAATTCTCAACATCCAGAAAGTCTTGCCTTTATGCAATGTCTGCGTTCATTGCCAGGCAATTTATGAAAAATTTCTTTTTGATTAAGTATGCACCAGAAATTCTCCAGCACACACTAGAACATTTATTTTTGGTAGGTGTAGCTATTGGTGTTGCCATCGTGATTGGTATTCCTTTAGGAATTTTGATCACCCGCCAAACACAATTACGTCAACCAATTTTGGGCATAGCAAATGTGTTGCAAACTATTCCTAGTTTGGCATTATTTGGTTTACTAATTCCTGTACCTGTGATTGGGGGAATTGGGGTTGTCCCGGCGATTGTGGCATTAACTTTGTATTCTTTGTTGCCGATAATTCGGAATACTTATACAGGGATTACAGGGGTAGATCCAGCAATTCGAGAAGCTGGGCGCGGTATGGGAATGACGGATAGAGAATTATTATTGCAAGTAGAAATCCCTTTGGCGATGGGAGTTATTTTAGCAGGGGTGAGAGTGGCAACAGTGATTGCCATTGGTATTGCCACTATTGCGGCTGCTATTGGGGCTGGGGGTTTGGGTGTGTTTATTTTTCGCGGGATTGCGGTAGTCAATAATCAATTAATATTAGCTGGGGCTGTACCGGCGGCAGTAATTGCTTTGTTGGCTGATTTATTCATTGGCTTATTAGAGAAAAGATTGAATGTGAAAACATGAAAAGATTTTTGCTCTTGTGTTTATTAGTTTGTAGTTTGGTGATGGCGATCGCTAGTTGCACAGCCAAGACAACTAGTAGTAATGGTGATGTGATTATCGCTTCTAAAGATTTTACTGAGCAAGATATTTTAGGCGAGTTTTTAGCGCAACAAATTGAAGAGACAACGAATTTAAAAGTAACTCGTCGTCCCCGTTTGGGGGGTTCTTTTGTTTGCCACAGTGCCATTACTGCTGGCAAGATTGATGCTTATATTGAATATACAGGTACAGCTTATACGGGGATTTTGAAGGAGAAAACAATTAACGATCCTCAAGTGCTTTATGAAAAACTCAAACAAGCATATGCGGAAAAATTTCAATTAGAAGTAATGCCTAGTTTGGGTTTTGAAAATACCTTCGCCATTATTGTGCGTGGGGATGATGCCCGGCGTTATAATATTCAGACTCTGACACAAGCAGCCCAATATACGCCCCAATGGCGTGGCGGTTTTGGCTATGAGTTTTTAGAACGAGATGATGGTTTTCCGGGATTAGCTAAGACTTATAATTTACAGTTTGTTAAACCACCGCAAATTATGGACTTGGGTTTAATCTATCGAGCCTTGCTCCAAAAACAAGTGGATATGGTAGCAGGTAATTCCACAGATGGACAAATTGCTCGTTTAGGTTTGGTGGTGCTAAAAGATGATAAACAATATTTTCCTCCCTATGAAGCTACACCAATTGTGAGGCAAGCAACTTTAAAAAAATACCCTGAATTAAAACAAGCGATCGCTCAAATTACTGGCAAGATTTCGGCTGACGAAATGCGCCAACTTAACTATTTAGTGGAAGGTGAATTACAAGATATTAAAGACGTAGTTAAAGAGTTTCGTAAATCTAAAGGTTTAGCATCTGTAAGATAATTTATCATTCCACGGAAACCATGAATAATATTTTTAAAAAATCTATCAAAACGGCAATTCTAGGATTCTTCCTTACTAGTAGTAGCGTTCTAGCTCAAACTCTCCCACTGACATCTAATTTGATTGGATTTAACTCTACAGAGGGAGAAAAATTACTACTCACAAGTCGTTCCAGAGAAGATTTTTTTCCCTTAAGTATGCAATTTGTCACCCAAAATAATCAAGCTTTTTGTGGCGTGGCTAGTATGATCATGGTGCTAAATAGCTTGGGCATTCCTGCACCAGAAACACCACAATATTCTCCTTATCGGGTGTTCACTCAAGACAACTTTTTTAGTAACGACAAAACTAAAGCTGTACTAACTGCTGATGAAGTTTCTCGGCAAGGAATGACTTTAGCAGAATTGGGCAGATTAACCGCTAGTTATGGTGTTAGCACAAAAGTTTATCATGCTGGTGATACCAATTTAGCAACGTTTCGCCAACAAGCAGCAGAGAATTTAAAACAAAAGGGAAATTTTGTCATCATTAATTATTTACGCAAAGAAATCGGGCAAGAAAAAGGCGGTCACATTTCACCGCTAGCCGCATACAATGAGCAGACAGATAGATTCTTAATTATGGATGTTTCCCGTTATAAATATCCACCCGTTTGGGTGAAGACAGCAGACTTATGGCAGGCTATGAATACAGTAGATTCTGTCTCTAGGAAGACTCGCGGTTTTGTATTTGTGAGTAAGTAGGGCTTGCTGAAAAAGTCCTTTCGTGGCAGTAGGGAACAGGTAACAGGTAACAGGTAACAGTTTTTTCCGATTGAGTCCAATTTTTTAGAACCCAAAAAAATTGACCATGCAAAGTTTTTCAGCCTGATAACTCTATGTTCTTGCACTTTTCTTTAACAAAAAAGGGTGAACAGTTTTTTATATAAGAGGATGTTTGAAAAGTGATTGGCTGTGATTTTAAGCACTGGATGATCCCCCCTATCCGCCCTTAAAAATGGGGGAAAACTATTAAAGTCCCCTTTTTAAGGAGAGCCAGTCGCTTGCCGGGGTTTCCCTCGTTGTGCGAACTGGCGTGGATTTAGGGGGATCTAAAAGTATTTGATACATTGCTAGAGACTTTTCAAACAACCTCTTACTCATCAATCAACAACGACGCGCTATCCTCAATTTTCGTCCTCATACCACAAGCTATGTACATTTATTCTTTCTGTCATATTTCCATCTTCTTCAACAAGAAACCCTTGTGGAAATTTACCCCTTTTCCTTAATACTATTCCTCTCTTTCCATCAATATGATTACCTTCCTTGTCTAGGTATGTCTCTAATATGAAATGATATCCATTCCCTCCTATTATTACTTTTTTGGCACTAAGCGTTGTTACATCTAAGTTTTTGAAGTCTATACTATTAAGCTTCGATTCGAGGTTATTAATCTTCGATTCGAGGTCATGATTCTTCGATTCGAGATTATTAATCTTCGCTTCGAGGTTATTAATCTTCGCTTCGAGGTTATTAATCTTATTATCGACATAAGTTGTCACTGCTTTTTGGGTTGGCACGTGAGTATCGCTGTAGCCAAGGTTTTCATTATTGGAAAACTCATTTACTGCCACACCGGATTTCAGCTTGAGATTAGCGTTGACTTCTACGTCGCTATCTAAAATGATTTTCCCACCAGTATTGGACTTAATTTGTAACCCGTTCTCATCCCCGTTAGACTGTATATGTCCGTGAGTTCCATCAGACCAAATCTGTATATTGTCCCAAGTAGCGTTTGAGGTATCTTTATTGTAAGTTCGGATAATCCCTTGAACATCTAGTTTCGCCTCTGGAGAAGTCGTGCCAATGCCTACGTTGCCATTGACACTCAAATTACCAGTAAGGCTCAAACTACCATTCAGTTCGGCTCCAACATTAGTTACGAGGGGTTCATTATTAGAAGTTGTCATAGTTGTTCGTTAGTGATGTAAAGGGTGAACAAACAGTGAACACAAACAGTCTACATTTACATTATCCAGTAACGAAGAAACTTCAGAAATATATACACTTACTTCGATCAAAAGACCAGCCTTTACCATCCAATCTATCTTTAGAGGTAGGGCTAATTCATGTTCCGCAGAGAAAAATCAGACTCTTATTTATGCGTTAGCTAATTAGAGAAAAAATAACCGAGGAACGAAATTATCAAGGTCTTGAATTTTCTCTTGCCACAAAGAATCAGCCCTACCTTTAGAGAGTCTAAGAACTGGCGGACTTGCTCTACATATCTAATAGTCTACCGAAGATGATAAGCTTGTTCATAATAAGGAAATCGGGGTGGTAAGTAGTTGAACACAATTAAATTCTTATGTAGAGATAGGGGACAGGTTACAGGTTACAGGTTACAGGAAATAACTTGTGTAATTAATTCTGTCTGATTACTTATCGTGGCAAAAAAGTACATTGTGGATTTCAAATCGGAGGAGCGATCGCATCTATAATCAGTAACAAAAACAGGTAAACACAAGGCTCTGGAAATTTGAAATTATTACTTGGGAGAAAAATCGTAACCAAGCAAGAGCAAGTGTAAATTGGTGCTGTAAAACTACTGATGTACGTAATAAAATGGGAATAAAGTTTCTCCTTGCTTGCCATAAAACAGTACTATTGTTCTAGTATAAAGACAATAAAGAGATAGTATTATTAAGGACTGTTTCGCGGGAAACTCCCCTTTTAGTCGGTCAATATGTCAGAAAAACAGCTCGTATCCCTGAATGGAAATCTGCCGCACTCCCACAACATCAGTCAGAACACGATTCGGATTCGGGGTGCAAGACAGCATAATCTGAAGAATATTGACTTGGAATTGCCACGCGATCGCCTGATCGTGTTTACTGGTGTGTCAGGTTCAGGTAAGTCTTCCCTGGCGTTCGATACCATCTTCGCTGAGGGACAACGGCGTTATGTCGAATCGCTGAGTGCCTACGCTAGGCAATTTTTAGGACAATTAAATAAACCGGATGTGGAAGCCATTGAAGGCTTAAGTCCAGCCATTTCCATTGATCAAAAATCCACCTCTCATAACCCCCGTTCTACGGTGGGGACGGTGACGGAAATTTACGACTATTTGCGGTTATTGTTTGGTCGAGCTGGTGAACCCCATTGTCCCATATGCGATCGCTGTATTGCACCGCAAACCATTGATGAAATGGTAGACAGGATTATGGAACTACCAGAACGTACCCGCTTCCAAATTCTCGCCCCTGTGGTGCGTGGGAAAAAGGGGACTCACCGCAAGTTATTATCAAGTTTGGCTGCTCAAGGTTTTGTCAGGGTGCGTGTGGATGGTGAAGTCCGTGAACTGTCAGATTCGATTGAATTAGATAAAAATTTTACTCACACTATTGAGGTAGTCATCGACCGACTAGTGAAAAAAGACGGTATCCAAGAGCGTTTGGTCGATTCTCTATCTACGTGCTTAAAACAATCTGGTGGTATAGCTAACATTCTGGTGAGTTTGCCTGATGACAACGCACCAGAAGAAGAATTAGTCTTTTCCGAAAACTTTGCCTGTCCTGAACATGGTGCGGTGATGGAAGAATTATCACCGCGCTTATTTTCCTTTAACTCTCCCTACGGCGCTTGTCCCCATTGTCATGGGATTGGCACTTTAAGAAGATTTGCCCCAGAGTTAGTTGTACCCGATCCTGAAGCACCAGTATACGCGGCGATCGCCCCCTGGTCAGAGAAGGAAAATTCTTATTACTTGGAATTGCTTTATAGTTTGGGACAAACTCACGGATTTGAATTACAAATCAATTGGCATCGGCTAACAGCAGAACAACAGGAAATTATTCTCTATGGTGAGAAAGCAGACAACAGTAAAGGTAATCAAAAAACACCCAACTATAAAGGGGTGATTCCCATTTTACAACGACAATATGAGGGGGGAACGGAATTAGTTAAACAAAAACTAGAGCAGTATTTAATTGATCAACCTTGTGAAGTTTGCCAGGGGAAAAGATTAAAACCAGAAGCCTTGTCTGTGAGGTTGGGACAATTTCAGATTTTAGATTTTACTGGAGTCGCAATTCGAGATTGTCAGCAGAGAATTGAGCAGTTAAAATTGAGCGATCGCCAACTCCAAATTGCTGATTTAGCCCTACGAGAAGTGAAAGCTAGATTACAATTTTTATTAGATGTTGGCTTAGATTATCTCACCCTTGATCGTGCAGCCATGACCCTTTCTGGTGGTGAAGCCCAACGCATTCGTCTAGCCACACAGATTGGTTCTGGTTTAACAGGAGTACTCTACGTTTTAGATGAACCCAGTATAGGTTTACATCAAAGAGATAACGGCAGATTACTCAAAACTTTAACCAAATTACGCGATTTAGGTAATACTTTAATCGTCGTTGAACATGACGAAGAAACCATCCGTACTGCCGATTACATAGTCGATATTGGCCCTGGTGCAGGCATTCATGGCGGTAGTATTATTGCCCAAGGTGATTTAGAAACTTTACTTACAGCCGAAACATCATTAACGGGTGCGTATCTATCAGGAAGACTGGTAATTAATACACCAGCCGAACGTCGAGAAGGGAATGGACGTAGCCTGATCATTAAAAATGCCCATCGCAACAACTTAAGAAATATTGATGTAGAGATTCCTTTAGGTAAACTAGTCGCTGTCACTGGTGTTTCTGGTTCAGGCAAATCTACCTTAATTAATGAACTACTCTACCCATCACTACAACATCATTTAACTAAGAAAGTTCCCTTACCCAAAGATTTAGAAAAAATCCAGGGCTTAAATGCGGTTGATAAAGCGATCGTTATCGACCAGTCTCCCATTGGCCGCACACCCCGTTCTAACCCCGCCACTTACACAGGGGTTTTTGATGTGATTCGGGATGTGTTTTCGCAAACAGTAGAAGCTAAAGCGAGAGGATATAAACCTGGGCAATTTTCTTTTAATGTCAAAGGTGGACGTTGCGAAGCTTGTAGCGGCCAAGGTGTCAATGTCATTGAAATGAACTTTCTTCCAGATGTTTATGTACAGTGTGAAATTTGCAAAGGTGCGCGATATAATCGGGAAACTTTGCAAGTGAAATATAAAGATAAATCTATTTCTGATGTTCTCAGCATGACTGTTGAGGAGAGTTTAGATTTCTTCCAAAACATTCCTAAAGCCTTTACAAGATTACAAACTTTAGTTGATGTGGGTTTAGGTTATATTCAACTAGGACAACCCGCCACAACTCTATCTGGTGGTGAAGCCCAACGAGTAAAATTAGCCACAGAATTATCGCGCCGTGCCACAGGAAAAACACTTTATTTAATCGATGAACCAACCACAGGTTTATCTTTTTATGATGTGCATAAATTGTTAGATGTGTTGCAAAGATTAGTAGATAAAGGTAATTCAATTTTAGTGATTGAACACAACTTAGATGTGATTCGTTGTGCCGACTGGGTAATAGATTTAGGGCCGGAAGGCGGCGATAAAGGGGGAGAAGTAATTGCTGTCGGCACACCGGAGGAAGTAGCAAAAAATGCTCAGTCTTACACTGGACAATATTTGCAGCAAGTTTTACAACAATATCCCGTGCTGAATCAAGTATGAGTAGAGACGTTGCAATGCAACGTCTCCACATAATTTATGTGTATCATGATTAACGTGAAATGGGATCAGATCAATGAGATACTGAAATAAAATACTTACTGCTAATTCATACTCCCAACTCTAGATTTTGCATCAAGCATCAGTCATACCGGAGAGAAGGAAAAATTAGCTGAATATGTACCAGTAACTGACCAAAAATTTTGCCAATGAGAATTTGGGCTGCGACAGTTGTCATCTCTTCTTCTTTGCTGATATCTGGGGTAGTTCATGCCCCGGCTCTAGCCGATAATATGAAAATCCTCTCCCAGTCTCAGCCAAATAACACTCAACAGATTAATGTCAGTAAAGCTGAGTTTGGGGTAGTAAATGTTGATGCTGAGGGAAAATTTACCTTTGCCCCGACAATTAAAGTGCCATTAGAACAGGGTAATAGATACGGTTGGCGGATTCAACTGCAAGACATCAAAGGTGAGGTGACATGGCGAGAAGTTTTACGCTTGCCAAAACCGCCAGAAACTTGGGCTACAGATAACGGTGAAAACTTCACCTTATCACCTGATGGGACGGAAGCTGTCACCAAACGGACACAGGTAGCTAAAGATGGTGTAATTGAAAACTTTTGGACGATCGCCCCCGGTGATCCTCCTGGCAAACACATAATATATGTATATGTTAATGACCGTCTCGTGGGCAATTTTGAGTTTGAACTCGTTCCCAAGGAGAGACAGCAGTCAGAAATTAGTGGAAAAAAGGCGAGAATATAAAGATTTTACCTGGCAATTGGGAAAAATCTTGAGTTGATGGTAGACAGTGTCTGTGTGGTTGAAAATTATTTATTTAACCACAAAGACACTAAGTCATACCATTTCACGTTAATCATGATACACATGAATTATGTAGAGACGTTGCAATGCAACGTCTCCACTGTTTCACATTTAAAGGAAATTGGTATCACAGAGGGAATGCTTTAGGTTTTTGCGCCAATGGGTTGTTTGACTTGGGATTTCACGGCTTCTACAATGGCATCAGCGTCAATTTTCGCCCAATGCAGCAATTCTTCTGGTGTCCCGGAACCAGGCATATCGGAGACGGCTAGCTTGATGATTTGCAGTTGTGAACCGTCGTAGGTGGGCAAATCGCCAATCCCGGCAAAGGCATCTAGGACGGCTGCACCCAATCCCCCTTCAGACCAGTGGTCTTCTACAACGACTAAATTGCCCTCTGTATCGTGAGCTGCTTGGTGTATAGTTTGGACATCAATGGGTTTAACTGAATAGGCATCGATAATTCGGACTGCGATCGCTTCGTTTTTCAGTCGCTCATATGCTTTTAGGGCTTCGTGTAATGTGATACCTGCACCAATCACAGTAGCTTGGTCTTGATCGGAACTACGAATGACTTTACTACCACCAATAGGAAACTCTTCGTCCGCACCGTAAATCACGGGTGTGCTTTCGCGTGTGGTGCGGAGGTAAACAACACCCTGGCGATCGCTCATTTGGGCTACTAGCTGCGCTGTTTGATTGGCATCGCAGGGATACAGAACTGTACTGTGCCACACTGCCCGGAATGCGGCTAAGTCTTCTAGTCCCATCTGTGAGGGGCCATCCTGACCAATGGATACACCAGCATGGGAACCAACTAATTTAATATTGGCACGAGATACAGCCGCCATTCGCACAAAATCGTAGGCGCGAGTCAAGAAGGCAGCGAAGGTGGAAGCAAAGGGTTTGTAATTTCGTACTTGTAAGCCAATAGCCGCCGCTACCATCTGCTGTTCGGCGATGTACATTTCAAAGTAACGTTCTGGATAGGCTTCGGCAAAGTCTTCGGTGTAAGTGGAATTGCTGACTTCGGCATCTAGAACTACAACATCAGGTTGAGCTGTTCCCAAGGCTATGAGGGCATCACCATAGGCGCGACGAGTTGCTACCTTTGTACCCTTCTCATAGGTAGGTAGTTGCAATGGTTGGGGATTGGCTATGATATTTAGCTGTTGTTCTTCAGGTTGACTAACTTGAATCTGGATGTGGCGTTCCCCACCCAATTCAGTGATCGCCTGTTTCTCTGCATCAGGTTTGAGGGCTTTACCATGCCAACCACCCAAATCTTCTAGAGAATTGACACCTTTACCTTTTTTAGTCCGGGCAATAATAACAGTGGGGCGATCGTTGATACTGACAGCAGCGCTAAAGGCTTGATCAATCTCTGTCAAATCGTGACCATCAATTTCCATCGCTTGCCAACCAAAAGCTTTAGCACGATGAGCATAAGCTTGAGTATTCCAACCCAATTCTGTTTGACCCCGTTGACCAAGGCGATTCACGTCAATAATGGCAATTAAATTGTCTAAAGTATAGTGTGCTGCATGATCGAAGGCTTCCCAAATCGAACCTTCCGCAGTTTCGCTATCACCCAGTAGTACCCAGACATTATAAGGTAATTGGTCTAAATATTTGCCAGCTAGAGCTAACCCTACACCAATGGGTAATCCTTGTCCTAATGAGCCTGTAGCCACATCAACCCAAGGTATAACTGGTGTGGGATGACCCTCTAGCCTACTTCCCTTGTGCCTGAGTGAGAGTAATTCCCCATCACTAATCACCCCCGCAGCTTTATACATGGCATAAAGTAACGGTGCTGCGTGTCCTTTGGAGAAAACAAGGCGATCGTTATTGGGATTGTGGGGATGAGTAAAATCGTAGCGGAGATATTTTGTGATTAAAACTGCCATCAAATCGGCAGGAGACATAGAAGAAGTGGGATGACCTGAACCAGCGACAGTTGTGGCGCGAATACTATCTATTCGCAGTTGTTGCGCTAGTTCATGCCATTGGTGTAGTTGCGCTTGGTTAGTCATAATTTATAATCCTGATTGAGAAATATGACAAGTTTTTGCTAATAAAATAATTTTGAAAAAATGCAGATTTTTGATCAGTCAAAATTACGATTTTTGGACTCTTAACTGTTGATAAATAGGATGAAAAATTTGTAATAACCTGTAAGAGGGTGTTGGAAAAGTTTCAGTAGGTATAAAAATGTCATTCTGACTGGAGCGGAGCGTAAGGAAGAATCTAGGTTTTGTGGCACATACCGAGATGTTTCATTCCGCTACGCTGCATTCAACATGACAAAGAAACATACTTTTCAAACGTCCTCTAAGTCCTAAAAACCATATTTTTTATACACCTAACTCTAGAGAGTTAGTCATAGAATTACTTCTTTCTCATGGCATAATCAGTATTTACCTCTTAAGGAATAGTCTTTTGCCATTGCACACATCCTGCACTAGCCCGAATTTCTCATGATGGAGGCTTTGGGTAACCCCATAACAATACTGGATTGATTTTAAGATTTATGTTGGGTGGTGCTGCTACACTACTCCTGCATTTCTTAGAGGTTGTTTTAAAAGTGGTTAGTTGTATTTTTAAGCAACGAGTGATCCCCCCTAACCCCCCTTAAAAAGGCAGGGCTGTTTCATTCCACAAGGTGAAGGAGTTTGTCAATATCATGAGAGATAAATCTTTGGGCAATTGTGATGGAAGTATGACCATTTCGGCGAAGTATATTGAGAGCGATTGCTCTCAATATGGAGAGATTTGCGGGAGCATTGCCCATACGGATCGTCGAATTATCTTCTTTGAAAACAACATCTTTCACCCAATGGAGGCAATTTTCGATACCCCAATGACCGCGAATACCGATGGCAAATTCCTTCGCTGTACAAATCAAGCTGCTAATATAACAAACAATCTCATGATATTTCTTATCCTTTCTTGTGCCAATTCTTTCGACCCTAATTAAAGATTGTATTCCCGTCCATTCTGGGTCAATTCCATTGACATCATGGAAAACTTCGACAGTACGAGTTGTTAATCTATCTCTAGTCTTTTCTGTCTCAATTATCCGAGAAGTTGGTTTTCTGGTAGCGGCAATCTGTTGAATATGTCGATGTAGTTTTGGTTGATTATCTTTCACAGCAATAACGTAATCGTTACCACCTTCAATAATTATTTTGCAAGTTTTTTTTGGCAATGTAAGGAATCAAAGCTCAAGATAACATCTTCTATATCCAATGCTGTGACTAGCTCCTGGACAACTTGTATTTCGCTTTTGAGTTGGTTATCAAATTTCTTCATCCCCACAACTAGCCCTTTCTTGCCAGCAAATACTGATACTATGCTCACAAAATTCTGATGAGATGAACTATAGTTCTCCACTGTACCCTTAATACTTTTACCATCTACTGCACACCATTCTGATACTTCTAAATCCACATAATTTTTCGCCCATTCATTAAATTTTTCTGTCAGTTTATCAAAATTCACTCCCATGACTACACGTCGAATTGTTGAATATGAGGGAACCCCATGTTTTTGAATGCCAAATTTTTCTATTAATACCCGTCTATGCCTTTTAACAAAATCTCCCCACTCACGATACCCAACATATCCATTCATTGTTCCCATTATGACAAACAGCAACACTAGCCACAGTGGATGTCTTCGTCCATCAGTCGTTCTAAAATCTTCCACTTGCTTTAATTGTTCTATCAGCTCTGCACCCATATTTTTTCCCCACAACTCTTGCTATTTTACCTGTTTTAGGGAATGAAACAGCCCTGCCTTAAAAAGGGGGGAACCGGAATTAAAGTCCCCCTTTTTAAGGGGGATTTAGGGGGATCGAAAAATATTTGATACATCATCAAGGACTTTTAAAACATCCTTTTACAAAACGGTAGGGGCGGGTTCACAAATATGCTTCAATCATTCACGAATATCTGGTTAACCCGCCCCTACAGTCTCTGGACTTCAGTTTGATAAATTTCGTGAGAAATTCGGGTACTACGTGTATTGGAAAAATTAAGTATAAATCCTACATCTAGAGTTATGATTTTTAAATCACCAGATACTTGCTGAAGTAATTAGGTTATGAAAATGACTTGGGAAAAAAAACAATGGTTTCGACAAGCTTTGCAACTTAAAGGTTCAGTTATTGTCTCAATTTATCAGCGCGTGATTTGTTGTGGCTTGTTTGGGGTGTTAATTTCTCTGTTGTATTATTTGAAAATACCTGTTTCTCAACCCATTTTAGGCACTGTCATCCCTAGTATTGTGTTGGGTTTATTATTAGTTTTTCGCACAAACACAGCTTATGAACGTTTTTGGGAAGGAAGAAAATGCTGGGGTTCCATCGTCAATCATACTCGTAATCTAGCTAGACAGATTTGGGTGTCTGTGGATGAAAATTCATCGACAGATAGAAATGACAAAATAGCTGTTTTAAAATTGCTAGTAGCCTTTGCTGTGGCGACAAAGTTACATTTGCGTTGTGAAAATGTCAACAGCGAGTTAGAAGAATTAATGTCATCTTCCAGATATTTTAAACTTCAGGGCATGAATAACCCACCCTTAGAAATAGCTTTTTGGATTGGGGATTATCTCCAACATCAGTATACTCGCAATCGCTTAAATAGCTATCAGTTAACATCTATACAAGAATTACTCAATAATTTAGTAGATAATTTAGGGGCTTGCGAAAGAATTTTAAAAACACCGATGCCTCTGGCATATTCTATTCACCTCAAACAATTGTTGTTGCTGTATTGTGTTCTCTTACCTTTTCAGATGGTGGAGAGTTTAAGCTGGTGGACAGGTTTAATTACAGCTTTGGTGAGCTTTACTTTATTTGGAATTGAAGCCATTGGTTTAGAGATAGAAAATCCCTTTGGTTACGATGCTAATGATTTACCCTTAGATGCCATTTGTAAAACGATGAAACGCAATATTGACGATTTAATTAGTTTATCTCCAGATGTGCGATCGCCTACAAGAGGAGCAACACCATCCCCAACTTTAGACACAACACCGTGAAATCTAGATAATAGAATCATCGCCTAAACCAACAATTCCTATGCAAACAACTAGCAAACCCCTAACTCTAGCTGAATTTTTAGCCCTTCCAGAAACAAAACCGACTAAAGAATTTATTAATGGTTATATATATTTAAAACCTATGCCTCAAGGAAAACACAGTACTCTGCAAATTCGTCTTGCCGATGGAATTAATCAGGTAGGATTGCCAAGTAAAACTGCTTATGCTTTTCCCGAATTGAGATGTACATTTTCTGGACGTTCAATTGTTCCAGATATTGCAGTATTTCGTTGGGAAAACATTCCATTTGATGCAGATGGTGAGGTAGCTAATACTTTTGCAATTCCTCCCGACTGGACAATTGAAATTCTCTCACCTGAGCAATCGCAAACACGGGTGACAGACAATATACTGTTTTGCTTACGCCATCAAACCCGTTTAGGATGGTTAATTGATCCAGAAGAAAAAGCAGTAATTTGTTTTTTACCAAATCAATTACCGGAAGTTAAACGGCAATTTGATGATATTTTACCTGTCCCAGATTTTTTAGATTTGCAGTTATCTGTTGGGGAATTATTTGGGTGGCTGAAATTGGGATTAATATAAAGAATCATTACGGGTAGATTTTTCCGGGGAACAATGTATACATTAGTTCGATAGTTGTATGGATAAATAAAAAAATGGCTGAAAGTACGGAAATTGGTCAACACCTCACACAACAGTGGTTAGCAGAAATTCAAACACTGAAGCAACAGCTAGTAGAACAGCAGCAAGAACGGGATACAGCCTGGGAAAGTGCCGAAAAATGGCGCAAACTCTACAATACAGAAGCACAACAACGCCGTACTGACGCGGATTTGTTTCGGCAAACAATTACCTCCCTCAAAGCAGAAATCCAAAAGCTCAAAGGAATTGATGGCGAAATCTTACCTGAGTCTCAAGATCCCACAGTTATCCAGCAAGAAGTAGCCCAACTCCAATCGGTAGAGGAATTGCAAGCTAAATTGACTGCTTTAATCCCAGAATGCGATCGCTTACGCCAATCCTTAAAAACAGAGCAAGAAAACCACGCCCAAACCCGTAAAAGCTTAACCACTGCGTTGGGTGATGCCATAGATAGCCTAGCACGGGAACGAGCTGGGGGTGTGGGAAAGTAGGGTTAGCGCGTACTCTTGACTATCATTTCGACCTAGAGAAGAACTAATGACTGATGGCTAATGCTAAAAAATCAATAATTTCTGCCCAGGCGGCTGTAGCTGCAACAGAATCATAACGATAACCGTCATCACGCATGAAGGTATGTTCAGCTGAGTATAAAACTACTTTGTGAACAATACCAGCATCTTCAATGGCTTTAATTAAAACTTGTCGGTCGTGTTCGGGGATATGCGGATCAAGTGTACCCAGGACAAGTAACATTTTGCCTTTGATTTCACTTACCCTCTGGATAGTATCAGCTACCCCTTTACCCAACTTACCACTGGGAATACCTGTAGGATAGCAGCAAACCGAGGCTTTAATTTCCTGGGCAAAGCCTGCCCGAAAGGCTAAATGTCCGCCAATACAAAAGCCCAGAGTACCAATTTTATCGGGGTTAACAGAACTCTCAGCTTTTAAAAACTCAATTACAGCTTGACAATCAGCATCATATTCAGCGATCGCTGTTCGTCGTGCATCGTCGTTACCCCGCATTCTACCTAAATCATCTGGTGTAATTGCTAAACCAATCGGCTCAAGACGATGAAAAATTTCTGGTGCGGCTACTACATAACCATACCCTGCCAAGTAGTTGGCTAAACGAATGATTGGATCACCCAATTGATATATATCACTGTAAAATAAAATACCTGGGTAAACTCCAGCTGGCTTGGGAGAAGCGACATACACACGCATCAAGCTGTCATCTACTCTCAACTCGACATTGCGCTTAGTGATTTGCACTGGCTTTAGTTCCTCTCATGCTTGCTTTCATTAGCTTTTACAAAAATTAGTGCAGAAATCGGGATAGCGATCCGTCTATTAGCCAAAGCGATTATAATTGCCCTTGTCCAGCCGTCAACACCTCGACTGCTGTCATATCCAACATGGGAAAAGTTGCTGACTTAATCATGTCTGTTCCCTGAAACACAACTTCTTCATACAATCCATCTACCAAAGTCAGCAAGGTAATTCGACCTTTCTCGGCATCAACAATCCAATATTCAGGGATACCCCGTGCTGCATACTCAGAACGCTTATAGCGGTAGTCTCTATCTTCATTCACCTTTCCCGGCGAGACAACCTCAACCACCATTGCCGGAGAAGGCATATCTGGCGTAATTGTTGCTCGCCCTCCAGAGAGGGCTGCTAATAATTCTCGTAATATCATCAAATCCGGTAGTCGTACACGAGTCCGATTACCTATTACTACGAGTTCTGTATCTTTATGACGGATGAGTTGAATCGGCACAAACTTGAGAAACTTTGACAGCAGATAGAGAGAAATTAAGTTATTGCGATCGCTTTCTGGTGGCATTTCGACTAACTCTCCATCCACAAGTTCATAACGAACATCCGTGCCATCATCATAAGCAAGATACTCATCTAGGGTGAATTTTTTGACAGATATGGTCATAGGCTTTTCACTTGATCATCTATCTCTACCCAAATTTTACTTTAATACCGAATGCACAGAAAATTTTATTTGTCAATTACTTTTAATTATTTGTTTAACAAAAAATAATGTTTGCTATTCTTCATCAGGAAAATTAAATTTGATTTAAAGACATTTATTTAGTCATAAAATATCTAAAAATCATGGAAAACATTTATTTATCACCAGAACTGATTGGTGAAACGAAAGACGTAGAGATTTGGTTAAGTAGAGCTGGATTAAAATTTGCAGACTTAGGTAACGATGCTGCCAGTAAAGCCATACGTCAGCAATGGCGAGAATACCAAGCCGCAGTGCAAAGATGCTGTATCAGCCTACGCCAACCACCAGAACAGATTCAACTTAGTGGTGTTTATGCCCATTTACGCATACCTGGCCATACAGCATCAACAACTAATGATCAACTTGTAGGGTAAGCATTGCTTTTTCACAGTGACTTTAACATCCCACTTCCAGCAACCAATTCCTCTGTGTCTCCGTGCCTTTGTGGTTAAATAAAATATTTTTCACCACAGAGACACAAAGACACAAAGCTGAAAACTTACCTACCAAACACCGTCCCTAGAGAACGGGCAATATTTTGCGGCTGCATTGCATCCACTGCGGCTGTGGGTTCATAACCACAGTGAACCATACAATCAGCGCACTTAGGATTACCACTAGCACGACCATATTGACTCCAGTCGGTTTGTTCTAGTAATTCTTTAAAAGTGGCATAATGACCTTCATTCATCAGATAACAAGGTTTTTGCCAACCGAGAACACTATAACTAGGACTACCCCAAGGTGTACACTCATAATCCTTCTCACCGATGAGAAAATCGAGAAATAAGGGATTGTGATTGAAATTCCAGTTTTTCTTACCAGCCGTATGGGGTGCAAGAATTTCTCTGAATAAGGCGCGGGTTTGTTCTAGTTTGAGGAAATGATCTTGATCTGGGGCCCACTCGTAACTGTAACCGGGGGAAATCATCATCCCATCAGTATTGAGGGTTTCCAAGAAGTCGAAAAACTCCTGCATTTCCTGAGTATCGCAACCATCAAAAATCGTGGTGTTGGTGGTGACTCTAAATCCTCTAGCTTTAGCGGCTTTGATAGCTTTCACTGCGATATCAAACACCCCTTGACGATCCACACATTTATCATGCCATTCCCGCAGACCATCTAGATGGACGCTAAAAGTCAGGTAAGGGGAAGGTTGAAACTTATCGAGGCTTTTTTCTAGTAACAAACCATTGGTACATAAATAAATATACTTTTTGCGTTCTATCAATCCCTTGACAATCTCATCAATCTGAGGATGCAGCAACGGTTCACCCCCAGGAATGGAAACCACCGGCGCACCACACTCTTCTACGGCGGCAAAACACTGTGCTGGTGTGAGATTTTGCTTCAAGATTTCTGCGGGATGCTGAATCTTACCGCAACCAGAACACGCCAAATTACAGCGAAACAGTGGTTCTAGCATCAATACTAAAGGAAACTTTTTGCGTCCCAAAACACGCTGAGTTACCAGATACTTACCGATGTCTATAGCTTGTTGTAGATTAATGGCCATTTTTTGTATCACTCCTCTTTATATAGATCAAACCACAGTTTGTCTGAAGGAATTTAGTTCTTATTGTGATCATGTAACATCTTCACGACAAACTTAATTGACATATCCATTGGCTACAAACCAATCTACAGCGTCTTTGAGGGCGCTATTTATGGGGGATTGGGGTAAGCCTAATTCTCTGATGGCTTTGTCAGGATTGTAATACATTGCCTGTTGTGCCATCCGCACACCATCTAAAGGGACTGAGGGAGTTTTGCCTAAAGGTGCGAGAATCTTTTCGTCAATCCAGGCGACAGTTAGGGGTAGCCAGTTAGGGACTGTTGTTTGGGGTGCGGGGATACCTGTGATATCTGCGAGTTGTTCTAGCAATTGTTTGAGGGTGAGGTTTTGATGACCTAAAATATAGCGATCGCCTATTTTCCCTCGTTCTAAAGCTAGTAAATGTCCCCAAGCCACATCTCGCACATCGATTAAATTGAGTCCGGTGTTTACATAGGCGGGCATTTGTCGCCGCAAGAAGCGTAAAATAATGTCGCCTGTGGGTGTGGGTTTAATATCAAAAGGGCCGATAGGGGTGCTGGGATTAACGATCACAATGTCTTGTCCTTTAGCAACGGCTTGGATAGCTTCTTGTTCGGCCAGAAATTTAGATTTTTTGTAATCTCCCACCAGCTTGTCTACTGGACTTTGATGAGTTTCATCGACAACCACACCAGACGCACCCACCCCAATCGCCGCCACAGAACTGGTGTAAACAGTGCGTTCAATTCCGGCTTTTTGGGCTGCATCTAGGACATGACAAGTACCTAAAACATTGTTGTGATAGAGTGAATCACGGTCTTTTTGCCATAGAGAATACTGGGCGGCGACATGAAACAGGTAGCGACAACCAGACATTTGTCGCCACAAATGTTGATCATGAAAATCGCCTTGGACAATTTCTACATCTAACCTGTGTAAATTACCCAGATTGCTGTTGGGGCGGACTAAGGTTTTGACTGTATATCCTTGTTGCAATAACAATCGCACCAAATTAGCCCCAATAAAACCAGTACTCCCGGTGACAAATACACGCATCAGCTTTTTGCCTTCTGGGAAAAACGAGGAAACCAATCGTCCAAAATGGCGTAGACTACTGGGACAACAATCAAACTGAGAATTGTCGATGTGACTAACCCGCCTGCGATCGCTACTGCCATTGGCGATCGCAATTCTGAACCTGCACCTAAACCGAGAGCGATCGGTAGCATCCCTAAAATGGTGGAAGCTGTTGTCATCATAATTGGCCGCAAGCGCACTGGCCCGGCTTTGAGAATTGCTTCTGTGCGTTCTAACCCAGCGTTACGTAGCTGGTTAATGTAATCTACCAGCAAGATGGCATTTTTGTTAGCTAATCCCAACAAAAATACAAAACCAATCAGTGAGATCATCCCGAAGTCACTTTTGGTAAACAGTAATGCTAACATTGCTCCCACCACAGCTAAGGGTAAGGAAACACCAATTACCACCGGGTCTACCCAACTTTTGAAGAGTAAAATCAGTACTACAACAATGCAAAGTGCTGATAGCAGCAAAGTTGTACCAAAACTGCCAAACACTTCGTTTTGACGGGCAGAATCTCCTCCTAAGTCTAAAGTAACATCACTAGGTAACACTTTTTTGGCTTCAGCCACGATTTTGTCTGTAGCACTACCTAGAGTGAAATCTTTACTTAAGTTAGCGCTGATATATGCTACCCGTTGATTGTTCAAGCGTTCAATTTGTAAAATCTTGCCTGGAGTATTGGCTGCACCTGTGACTGTCACGTCAACAAATCCAGAAATTTTCGAGATCCGGTCTTTAATTGCCTGGGTAGCTTGACCGAGGGTTTCTAAGTTATTACCTCTTAGTGCTACTTGTAAAGGTTTTTGTTCACCTGTATCGATAAATTGAATATCTGCCACACTGGTAGTGACACCAGGAAGACTAGGTAACTCGGAGCGTAATTGGTCTTGTAATGCTGGTGTCTTGAGTTTGCGCTTCTCCTTTAGCTTGACATATAGCGTTCCTTTGTTTGGTTCACCTTCACGAGTACCCACGACAGTAAACACTGTTTCCACATCCGGCGATTTTCTCACGACTGCCTCTAGTTTCTTCGCCACTTCAAGAGAGTCGTTGAGGGGGTTGGGGAGAGTGGGGGATTGGGAGATGGGGGGAGTGGGGGATTGGGAGAAAGAATTCTCTCCTTGTCCCCTTGTCTCCCTTTCCCCTTGTCCCCTCGTCTCTCTTTCCCCTTGTCCTCTTGTCAACTGCAACAACTCATTAGGAATCTTTGGTAAAGGTGCAGTATAGGTGATGTTAAACTCACCGCGATCGAGTTTAGGGATAAAGCCTTTGGGAATTAGGGGAATTAGGGCAATACCAGCGATGAAACTGAGTATTGCTAAAGCTACTACTATTTTCCGGTGGCTTAATGACCAGTGGAGTAAGTTGCGATAGCCTTGGGTAAAGTTGAGCCAAAATTGCCCTTCTCGACGGCGGGAGGTGCTTGTAGCTGGTTTGAGCCAGTAAATAGCGAGAACTGGCGATAAAGTCCGGGCAACTAGCATCGAAGCTAGCATAGCGGCGGAAACAGTGATGCCAAATGGCTTGAAAAATTGACCAATTACTCCACCCATTAAACCGATGGGTAAGAAAACAGCTACGGCTGTTAAGGTAGCTGCTGTAACTGTTAAACCGATTTCATTGGTAGCTAAGAGTGCGGCTTGCTTGGGACTTTCCCCATCTTCGATATGCCGCATGATGTTTTCCACATCCACGATCGCATCGTCAATAATACTGCCAATTACCAGGGCTAAAGCCAGCAATGTAATTGTCTCTAGGTTAAAGCCGTAAATCGCCATGACGATAAACGTCGCTAACAATGACGTAGGAATTGCCAAGGCGGAAATAAATGTCGCGCGCCAATTCCACAAAAAGGGAAAAATTACCACCACAGACAACAAAATAGCTTCGATTAAAGCATCGATGGTTGACTGGGTAGCATGGCGGATATATTCGGCTTGAGTCGCCGCTAGAGTGAGATTAATATCTTTAAAGGTAGTCCGCAGTTTCTTGACGGTTTTTTCCACCTCATCGACTACTTCTAAGGTATTGGCATCACCACGTTTAATCACTTGAAATGCCAGAGCATCTTGACCATTGAACCTAACTAGTGTAACGCCTGAAGCTAGAGTAGCAGTTGGTGCAGGTGATGTCGTCGGCGCGCCCAAAAGTGAGACTTTGAGAACGCCTGGTAATTTAGCGATCGCTGGTGTAATCTGGTCTTGAGCTAACTTAGTTAAGTCTGGCAAACTGCGAGTAGAACTCTCAATGGCATAACTCACAGCTGCCGACTCATTCAAATTCAAGGGAATAATTTTGTAGCTTGCCCCTGGGGGGAGAGTCAGCTGTTTGAGGGCAGTTTCCACATTACGAGCCGATGTTTCCAGATTCGTCCCCACACTAAAAGACAGACTAACAGCAGCTTGTCCCGGATAGCTAGCCGATCGCAAATCCTCTAAGCCCTTAATAGATTGTAGGCGCTTTTCTATGGGTATGGTGAGCTTTGCTTCTGTATCCACAGCAGTTTCCAGAGGAACCGTAGCATTTACCACCACTACCGGAAAGGTAATATCTGGAAACAAAGCATACTTCAGGGAACTGAAAGCCAAAATTCCAGCCACCGCTACGGCAATCCAAAAACTCACCGTCAACCACGAAAACTCAATCGCCAATCGGGAAAGATTGAAACGCTCTCGTGCGGATTTTGCGCCATTAAGCTTTACCATCTTAGAAAGTTATTACACACAAGACATAATTATTTGTCATGCTACAGTAATCTTCACTACTTTGCTAATTAGTCAATAGTCAATAGTCATTAGTCAATGGTCAATAGTCAATAGTCAATAGTCATTGGTCATTAGTTCAGAGTTATCCTCTCCTTGTCCCCTTGTCCCCTTGTCCCCTTGTCCTCCAATCCCCAATCCCCAATCCCCAATCCCCAAATGATAGACACAATTCTTGTGCCGCAGGGTGCTGAATATGCGGCGGTGCGTCGTGGTTTAAGTCGCGTGGTTGTTGGTGAAATGCCAGATGTTGTGCCTATACCAGTGGGGATAAAACCATTAACAAACTACTTGCAACAATTACTAGGAAAAAAAATCTGGGGAAATGAGCCACAACCAAAAGTGCTGGTTATGGGGTTATGTGGTAGTTTAAGTCAAAAATATGCTGTTGGGGATATTGTGCTATACGACAATTGCAGGTATTGTGAACAACTGCAAGTATGCGATCGCTCCCTAACTGCACAACTAAACTCAGTACTCAGCACTCAGCACTCAGCACTCCCTTTTGTCAAATCATTGACAAGCGATCGCGTGATTTCCTCCGCAACAGAAAAACGTCATCTGGGTGAAACTTTGGGGGTTGATGTGGTGGATATGGAAGGATTTGCTGCCCTAGAACTTTTACATCAAGCTGGAGTGGCTGTAGCGATGCTCAGAGTTGTTAGTGATGATTGCCATCATGATATCCCTGATATCAGTGCAGCCATTAATCCTGATGGTTCTCTACAGCCTCTGATTCTGGCGCAAAGATTTCTCCGTCAACCTGTGGCGGCTACTCACCTGATTCGTGGTTCTTTGCGGGGGTTAAAGGTGTTAGAACAAATGATGCGATCGCTTTTTTCTGTTTAATTGCTGAAGACTTACACAACTGGCACAATAAACCCTAGTAAAGATGATCAGCGAAACAGGAGGTTTAGAGATGAACGGGCGCACGATTTATCTATTAGCAGCACTTGTTGGTGGCGCTATTCTCCCTGTTCAAGTTGCCCTGAACACACTACTGCGACGCTATGTCGGTGAACCGATGCAAGTCACCTTCATTTCCTATCTTGCCGGTACGTTAGCATCACTGGTTATTTGCTTCTTGGCACGATATCCACTGCCGGCGGCAACTTCACTAGGGCAAACTTCTTGGTGGATGTGGATTGGCGGTTGTTTAGGTACTTTGTATGTGTGGTCAACAATTTTTGCTACACCCAAAATTGGAGCATCTCTGGCACTAGCATTGACAATCGCTGGTCAGATGATTGCAGCACTTCTCCTCGATCATTACGGTGCGCTGGGACTCACTAAATATGTAGCAAGTCCTACACGCATTGCCGGAGTTGTATTTGTAGTTTTGGGCGTTTCCTTAGTTGCCTATGCAAAGCGTTAATTACCCTTAACCGTATATTTACACAACAGTAAAATTAGTATTAGATAAAACCACATAATTAGAGAACAAAGCAATCTGCACCTGTGCAGTCGCACCACTACCATCAGCATCAAAAGACAAAGCACCAGTAGCCTGATTGTAGATGAAGCGTTGAGTAGAATTATCAGCCGCAGTCCCCAAATGGAACAAACTAGCATTCAGTGTCCCAGCTTGACTTAAGCCAAACTCAGAACCCAACAACAGCACCGTCTCACCCACTTGGAAATCCAAGATAGTATCAAAAGCACTCCTACTTCCCGTCAAATCAAAAGTATCCATACCACTACCACCAACAAGGGTGTCATTCCCCAAACCACCAACAAGGGTGTCATTTCCCCCCTCACCGGAGAGATAGTCATTGCCAATCAAGCCAGTCAGGGTATTATTACCAGCATTGCCAACTAAACGATTACTGACATCATTCCCAGTACCATTAATATTGCCACTGCCCACCAAAGTTAAATTCTCCAAGTTGGTAGCCAGAGTTAATTCCACACTAGAGATGATAGTATCTGTACCCCCATTGTCTGCTTCCGTAATCACCTCAGTTGCACTATCTACCTCATAGATATCATTGCCAGCACCACCATTAAGGTTATTACTACCACTACCACCATTAAGGCGATCGTTGCCAGCACCACCAATCAGGGTATCATCACCACCTTGTCCAATTAACCAGTCATCACCGTCGCCACCATTTAAAATATTGTTGGCATTATTGCCGAGGATTTGGTTATTGAGGCTATTACCAGTACCGTTGATAGCAGCGTTACCAATTAAGGTGAGGTTTTCTAGGTTATCTCCCAGTGTCCAAGTGATAGAAGAGTTGACTTTATCTCTAGTGCCACCTTCAGCAGTTTCGGTAATCTTATCCTTCAAGCTATCGACAGTGTAAGTGTCGTTGCCATTGCCACCGATGAGGGTGTCATCACCTATACCACCATCGAGGTTGTCGTTACCTTCACCACCGATGAGGGTATCGTTACCTTCATTACCGTAGAGTAAATCATTGCCATCTTCACCGTTGATGGTGTCATCTCCTGCACCACCAAATCCGTAGTCGTTGCCTGTGCCGCAGTTGAGGGTGTCATTGCCGGCATTGCCGATGAGGTAGTCGTTACCTTCTAAGCCATTGATGGTGTCATCTCCGGCTGTGCCATAAAGAATGTCTTTTCCTGGTGTACCTGTGTTGGGAGGAGTAGCAGGATCATTGTCAGTAATATTGGCAGTAACATTATCAATAGCAATGCTGTTGTAATTGGCATCGTTGCTGGTGGCTGTGTGAGTGATAGTGCTTGTGTGATTGCCTTCAAATACAGCATCATCAACTGCGGCGACTGTCACAATTTGGGCAGTATTCCAATTTGCGGCTGTGAAAGCTAGGGTTATTGGGTTAGCTGTGGTTTGTGTGCCGGGGTTGATACTGATGTTGACATTGCTTGTGGGTTGGCTGGTGAGGACAACTGTGTAGGTGTCCGTTGCACCACCTTCGATGACATTTGTGCTACCGCCGCTTTGGGTGATGGTTACGCCTGCGGTATCGTTGTCAGTGATATTGGCGGTGACGCTGTCAATAGTGATGTTGTTGTAATTGGTATCGCTGCTGGTGGCTGTATGAGTGATAGTGCTTGTGTGATTGCCTTCAAATACAGCATCATCAACTGCGGCGACTGTCACAATTTGGGCAGTATTCCAATTTGCGGCTGTGAAAGCTAGGGTTATTGGGTTAGCTGTGGTTTGTGTGCCGGGGTTGATACTGATGTTGACATTGCTTGTGGGTTGGCTGGTGAGGACAACTGTGTAGGTGTCCGTTGCACCACCTTCGATGACATTTGTGCTACCGCCGCTTTGGGTGATGGTTACGCCTGCGGTGTCGTTGTCAGTGATATTGGCGGTGACGCTGTCAATAGTGATGCCGTTGTAATTGCTATCGCTGCTGGTGGCTGTATGAGTGATAGTGCTTGTGTGATTGCCTTCAAATACAGCATCATCAACTGCGGCGACTGTCACAATTTGGGCAGTATTCCAATTTGCGGCAGTAAAGGTGAGTGTGTTGGTATTGGCTGTGGTTTGTGTGCCGGGGTTGATACTGATGTTGACATTGCTTGTGGGTTGGCTAGTAAGGACGACGGTGTAAGTGTCTGTTGTACCACCTTCAGTGACATTTGTGCTACCGCCGCTTTGGGTGATGGTTACGCCTGCGGTGTCGTTGTCAGTAATATTGGCAGTGACGCTGTCAATAGTGATGCCGTTGTAATTGGTATCGCTACTGGTGGCTGTGTGAGTGATAGTGCTTGTATGATTACCTTCTACTACAGAGTCATTGACGGCAGTGACTGTCACAGTTTGGGCAGTGTTCCAGTTGCTACTTGTAAAAGTGAGTGTGTTGGTACTGGCTGTGGCTTGTGTGCCGGGGTTGATACTGATGGTGACATCACTTGTGGGTTGGCTGGTGAGGACGACTGAGTAAGTATCGTTTGCACCACCTTCAGTGACATTTGTGCTACCGCCGCTTTGGGTGATGGTTAAGCCTGCGGTGTCGTTGTCGGTGATATTGGCAGTAACGCTGTTAATGGTGATGTTGTTGTAATTGGCATCGCTGCTGGTGGCTGTATGAGTGATAGTGCTTGTGTGTACGCCTTCTACTACAGCATCATTAACGGCGGTGACTGTCACAGTTTGGGCAGTATTCCAGTTTGCGGCTGTGAAAGCTAGGGTTATTGGGTTGGCTGTGGTTTGTGTGCCGGGGTTGATACTGATGTTGACATCACTTGTCGGTTGGCTTCTGAGGACGACGGTGTAAGTGTCCGTTGCACCACCTTCGGTGACATTTGTGTTACCGCCGCTTTGGGTGATGGTTACGCCTGCGGTGTCGTTGTCAGTAATATTGGCAGTGACGCTGTCAATAGTGATGCCGTTGTAATTGGTATCGCTACTGGTGGCTGTGTGAGTGATAGTGCTTGTATGATTACCTTCTACTACAGAGTCATTGACGGCAGTGACTGTCACAGTTTGGGCAGTGTTCCAGTTGCTACTTGTAAAAGTGAGTGTGTTGGTACTGGCTGTGGCTTGTGTGCCGGGGTTGATACTGATGGTGACATCACTTGTGGGTTGGCTGGTGAGGACGACTGAGTAAGTATCGTTTGCACCACCTTCAGTGACATTTGTGCTACCGCCGCTTTGGGTGATGGTTAAGCCTGCGGTGTCGTTGTCGGTGATATTGGCAGTAACGCTGTTAATGGTGATGTTGTTGTAATTGGCATCGCTGCTGGTGGCTGTATGAGTGATAGTGCTTGTGTGTACGCCTTCTACTACAGCATCATTAACGGCGGTGACTGTCACAGTTTGGGCAGTATTCCAGTTTGCGGCTGTGAAAGCTAGGGTTATTGGGTTGGCTGTGGTTTGTGTGCCGGGGTTGATACTGATGTTGACATCACTTGTCGGTTGGCTTCTGAGGACGACGGTGTAAGTGTCCGTTGCACCACCTTCGGTGACATTTGTGTTACCGCCGCTTTGGGTGATGGTTACGCCTGCGGTGTCGTTGTCAGTAATATTGGCAGTGACGCTGTCAATAGTGATGCCGTTGTAATTGGTATCGCTGCTGGTGGCTGTGTGAGTGATAGTGCTTGTGTGATTGCCTTCTACTACAGAGTCATTGACAGCAGTGACTGTCACAGTTTGGGCAGTATTCCAATTTGCGGCAGTGAAGGTGAGTGTGTTGGCACTGGTTGTGGTTTGTGTGCCAGGGTTGACACTGATGGTGACATTGCTTGTGGGTTGGCTGGTGAGGACGACTGTGTAAGTGTCAGTTGCACCACCTTCGGTGACATTTGTGTTACCACCGCTTTGGGTGATGGTGACACCTGGGGTAGCAACAGCACCTAATTTGACAATAAATATGTCATCACTACCAGCGCTGGAGAGGTTAGTTGTGCCACTACCTGGGTCAAAATCGGCTGTGCCTCGGAAATAGCCAGTAGTGTAGATATTGCCTGCACTATCTACTGCTATGCTATAGCCTATGTCAGTACTACTCCCCCCTAAGTTTTTCGCCCAAGCAAAGCTGCCATCGCTGTTGAGTTTGGAGATGAATATGTCAAAACTACTATTAGCACTGGAGAGGTTAGTTGTGCCACTGCCTGGGTCAAAATCGGCTGTGCCAGAGAAATAGCCAGTAGTGTAGATATTGCCTGCACTATCTACTGCTATGCTATAGCCTATGTCAGTACTACTCGCCCCGAAGTTTTTCGCCCAAGCAAAGCTGCCATCGCTATTGAGTTTGGAGATGAATATGTCATTACTACCAGCGCTGGTGAGGTTAGTTGTGCCACTGCCTGGGTCAAAATCGGCTGTGCCAGCGAAATAGCCAGTAGTGTAGATATTGCCTGCACTATCTACTGCTATGCTATAGCCTATGTCAGTACTACTCCCCCCTAAGTTTTTCGCCCAAGCAAAGCTGCCATCGCTATTGAGTTTGGAGATGAATATGTCTTGAGTACCAACAGCGCTGGTGAGGTTAGTTGTGCCACTGCCTGGGTCAAAATCGGCTGTGCCTCGGAAATAGCCAGTAGTGTAGATATTGCCTGCACTATCCACTGCTATGCTATAGCCTATGTCAGTACTACTCCCCCCTAAGTTTTTCGCCCAAGCAAAGCTGCCATCGCTATTGAGTTTGGAGATGAATATGTCTTGAGTACCAACAGCGCTGGTGAGGTTAGTTGTGCCACTGCCTGGGTCAAAATCGGCTGTGCCAGCGAAATAGCCAGTAGTGTAGATATTGCCTGTACTATCCACTGCTATGCTAAAGCCTTCGTCAGTACTACTCCCCCCTAAGTTTTTCGCCCAAGCAAAGCTGCCATCGCTATTGAGTTTGGAGATGAATATGTCTTGAGTACTACCACCACCAGTGCTTGTGAGGTTAGTTGTGCCACTGCCTGGGTCAAAATCGGCTGTGCCAGCGAAATAGCCAGTAGTGTAGATATTGCCTGCACTATCCACTGCTATGCTATAGCCTATGTCAGTACTACTCCCCCCTAAGTTTTTCGCCCAAGCAAAGCTGCCATCGCTATTGAGTTTGGAGATGAATATGTCCAAACTACCACCAGTGCTTGTGAGGTTAGTTGTGCCACTGCCTGGGTCAAAATCGGCTGTGCCTTGGAAATGGCCAGTAGTGTAGATATTGCCTGCACTATCCACTTCTATGCTTAAGCCTAGGTCACTACTACTCGCCCCTAAGTTTTTCGCCCAGATTAAACCAGGGTCAGTTAATACATGGGGATAGTGCTTTTTGACTATCGATTCAATTGCCAAGGTAGATGATATCTCACCTATTTTTACTTCTAATTCCCAACTTCCTCCTTGTTGGCTATTGCCGACTTTATTTGTGGAGGCGGCAATATTTGCTCTTGTGAGTTGGTGTAGTTGGTTGATGAAAGCTTGTCCTGTTTCACCTTGGGCTAGTTCACAACTATAAATGAGTAGGTCTGTGATTTGCCATTGTTGTAGTTGCTGTTGGTAGTGGTACAGGTTATCTAGGTTGAGTTGGGTGTTGCCTAGTTGTAAGTTGCCTGGACTACCGTGAGCGATGATTTGCAGACTGTGGATTTGTTGCTGGCTAATCAGGGCGGTAATTTGCTCGATGCCATCTTGCTGGGGATGGAGGATGAGTACTGGTGTTGTCGGTGTGATGCCTGTTAGTAGCAGTTGATAGTCTTGCACTCCTGCGTCGATGACAACCAGTGTTGTGTTTTGGAGTGAGGTTGCAATATTTGTGGGTGTTTTTGTGAGTGTCATGTTTGTTGTTTTCAAGATTTAGTATAAGTGAGATATTCATGAGAAATTAGATCCCCGACTTCTTCAAGAAGTCGGGGATCTGAGTGTTGTGTGAGCAAGAGTCAGAATGTCTTGATGATTACTCTATGTGCTAGTGGTAATACTCAAATAAATATATACGTGTATCCTTGATAGTTGGTTATAACTTAGATACATTGCAGCGTCAATTGAAAATACATAGGACTTACGCACTGAACCAAAAAACTTTGCTGAGGGTGGTCAATAGTCCATATTGGCAATGTTAATCAAACGTGAGTTCGATAAATCTTTTTTGACCTCTCCCCCAACCCCTCTCCGACGCGGAGAGGGCAGGGTGGTTTCATACGAAAAAAGAAAAATACATACATCTTGATTTGTCGCTTTGTAGCAGAAGTTTTGACCCCTCTCCAAACCTCTCCCCCACGGGGGGAGAGGCTTTGAAACAAAGTTTTGTTTTTTCTCTGTTTGTATGAAACCACCCTGCTCTCCGACGCGGAGAGGGGAGTAAAGACCATAATATATCAACGAAAAATGAGGGTTTTAAAGCCTCTCTCCTTGCAGGGGAGAGGTTTGAGAGGGGTTTTTCCAGTCGTCGAACTCACGTTAATCAATACATTGGCAATGTCAGTCAATACATTAGCAATGTTAGCCAGTACATTCACAATGTCGGTCAATACATTCACAATGCTGTAGTGCAATAGTAGGGTGCGTTGTTGCGTTCGCGTAGCGTTCCCGCAGGGTAGCGGAACGCACCGCCAATGAGATTAAGAGGACGTTGGAAAAGTCTGTTTCTTTGTCATGTTGAATGCAGCGTAGCGGAATGAAACATCTCGGTATGTGCCACAAAACCTAGATTCTTCCTTACGCGGAGCGTAAGGAAGAATGACATTTTTATACCTACTGAAACTTTTCCAACACCCTCTAAGACCAATTCACTAAAAATCTGATACAGATCCAAACACGGAAACCCTTGTAGAACAAGGCTTTCTTAATTTTGAATTTTGAATTTTGAATTTTGAATTTTGAATTGGTATAAGACGGTGCGTTACTTCGTTAACGCACCCTACAAAAATAAAAATCTATCGCCACGTTTAAAGCTTGCCACGCCAGTAGGTAAGTTTTATTGCCTATTTTCTACGCCCCATCTCCTATCAAGACGACGGAACAAAAATAACCACAGAGGTAAAGAACTGTTAATGGCGATGAGTCGGACTAAGTGACCGGCTGTAACGATTTCTACATTATGGTTGAGGGCGAGGGAAACTAAAATCATCTCGGCTGAACCACCAGGCGCTGTGACTAATAGACAAGTTAGCCAGTCCCAGGAGGTTAACTGCATAGCTAGAATAGCAGCGATCGCACCTGCAACCAAGGTCATAACGACGGACATCAAAGCATAACCGACGGTTTTTGTGCCGAAGTTGGGTTTTTCTCCCCAATATTCCCCAATGGTAATTCCCAGTAAAATTTGACCGATGATGTTGACCAATAGTGGCGCATGAAAGTGAACATCATTGACAAAAGGTAAGCTATTTAGCCAAAAATTAAATGTTGCTCCCAAGATTAATGCACCAAAAAAATCGCCAGCCGGAATATTCAAGATGATGGCAAGAAATATGATGATGCCAGTCAGTAGCAGTGCTATTGCTAATAAAGTTAGTTGTGCTGGATCAAAATCGATTAAAGCACCTCTAAGTGGTAGTGTGGGCAAATTCCAATAATCATTCACCGATGTTCTAGCGATAAAAGGTATGAGCAAGACGACGGAAGTTACACGTATTGCTTGTACTAAGGCTACCAAAGTGACATTGCGATCGTAATCGGCGGCGATAGATGACATCACCCCTACGCCACCGGGAACTGTAGCCAACATCGCTGTCAATATATTGGTTTTACTCAAGCGGGAGTAAATATAGCCAATACCGCTACCACATAATAGTAAAAATAAAGTCAGAAAAATAAATATGGGAATTCTAGAAGCAAGACTGGCTAAATCACTGTTAGCATTTGAAGCACCCACTGTAAGTCCAACTAGTCCCATGCCTACTTTTCTCGCAATACGGTTAGGCTTAGGAGCGTAATTGTAAAAAATCCGACATCCTTGGAGAATGGCTGTCCCCGCAGCAATTCCCCCAAATATCCAGGAAATACCGCCTATGTGGAACTTTGTTAAAGTCCAACCCAAAGGCAATGCTAGTAGCATTTCTAAACAGAGGATGATAAGTTGCTTGACAATTAGCTGTGATTTAGCAACAACAGGACTCTTGTTAGTTGGTTCCTCCTGGATAGAAGCAACACCCACACTTTGATTCATTGACACACGGTTCTTAAATTAATTTAACTATATACTTTAACTAATGTGATGGTCTGTAAATAACTAGAGATAATTGCCTAAAACCTCTTGCTGTTCAGACTCCTAACTTTTAAAATCTCTTTGTCAAAAATTCCTCCCCTGCCAAATCAGTTACCAGTTAACAGTTATCAGTTACCAGTTAATCAACGTTCACTGTTCACTGTTCACACCCCTGCTTCCCCTGCTTGCCTAAATTCATCCCCCTGTTCTGCAACGCCTCATTTTCTATAACCCTATTGCCTATTGCCTGACTACGCAAATCAGTTTGGTCATCAAATATGAGTCCTCTAGAGGACTCACATTTGATTTTTGTTGGCGTAGCCTGTGCTTACACAAAAAAGTCAGTACACCTCTAATTTCCTTCTTTTCTGTCACCTGTTACCTGTCGCCTGTTACCTACCTAAACAAATCAGTTTGGTCATCAAAGCGGATTCCTCTACATGGGTTGCTAATCTTCATCTAAGGCAGGAAACGCTTCCTCGAATTTCCATAATTCATCTTTATTGTTGATAAACCAGATCCGCGTTTTCGCATCTAATTGACACCAAATAATATCACTAGAAATATCAGGTGATGAGTAGCGATATTTTTTGCCAAGTGATTTGAGGTTCTGCTCTACATCTTCAGGAATACCAAACTCTTGCCAGTCAACTTTGATATATCTACCTGAGACTCCCGATGCAGGGTCGAATATCAATTGTGCGGCTCTAATTAAATCGGCAAAGTGTGTAGGTTTAAGACTGGCTAGCTGTTGAATCTGAAGTGATTCGTCATGCTCTTGAGACATGGTTAATTTAGTGGTGAAAAGTATTTGACTATTGAACTTACTGTCAGAGACTTTTATGCCAATAATGCTATTTTAGCGCAGATTTACGGCGATCGCTCACAATAACTCTGATAATCTTTAACTATCGATTATGAGAAGTCATCAGCTCGTTTTTCACAAGCGATCGCCAAACTAAATTTAACACCGAACTCAGCAATAATAATATGAATCCAAAGTTGGTAAGCCCCATCACAATTTAATCTCAACGTAACTGTTCCTTTCGATGGATGAGATAAATTTAGTACAAGCGCTAGATTTATATGTACTAGTCCACAATTAAATGTCTTTGCTAATCTCCTCTGAGGCGTACACCCAGAGGTTATTTTTTGGGATAATTTATATTAAGTAGCTAGAGAGAAAATCCTAGTAGTTACGCCTGTTGAGATTGTTGGTAAAAATATATGAAAAACAAGCATTTTCTTAATTAATCCATCATAAACAAACACATATCATGCGATATGACACAATATCTTGATTTGAGAAAATATTGATTTCTGTTAACAGTAACCAGGCGATATGCTATCCTATCAATAAGCTATGCCCACAACGAACTGAGAGAAAAAACTATTTCTGTAAGGTAATTGTTGTTTGGCATATTTCTCACGGAAATAGCAGAATATTCTCTCAAATTAGAGAGGATATTCTTTGATTGGCTATCAAATTCACATTGTTTATAACTAACAAACCAATAGTACGACAGCGCTAGTTTTATTCCGCTTTCACTGGCGCTTTTTTATCAATACCCTTCTACCAAATTCCAAAAATAACCATCAGGTGCAACGAAAGAGAAACTTTTCTCTCGGAACTCGTTCTCGATGATACTAGTAAATTTTGATGCAGAACTGGACTGAATGCGATCGCTATATGTCTCTATTCCCCGCACCCGGTAAGTGTAAAGAGACATTCCCAAACTACCAGGCTGTGATGCTTCTAGCTTTGACTCTAAGTTCATCTCATTGGGAAAGCGAATAACGTAAAGTCTACCACTCCGCGCCGCCATCAAATCAGACTGAGAAGAACGAGGATCATCAAAGGTAGTGACAATAAATTTTTCCCCTGGTAGCAAGTCAAAAATATCTCGTCCGGCTGGTGAAGACTCATAACTAGTTTCTACATCATCACGCACCCGCAACAAACCTAAAACATCTTCGTAAAATTTCAAGCTTTCCTTGCTGTCATCCTGAACAACAATACCCATGTGGGTAAACTGACTGGTTTGAAAAGCACAAGTCCGATTAATTTCTCCGTAGTGAGGTAAGGTATAACCAAACCTTTGAAATAAAACCTGTCGAGTTAAGGGTTGCAACAACAACATCTCTCGCACCCCTACCGCCTCGTGAACAAATGGACGGCTTTTTCTTTCTTTGTGATAAATAACTTCCCAGTAAGGATAACCATACCTGATAGACCAACCTGCAGCTTTAGCATCTTCTGCATGATTTAAGATGGTCAATAGGTCAGCAGTTAAGCTAGTGGCCCAACGATTACCCTTAACTTTCATCGACACTAACCCCAACCCCGGATTTGTGGAGTTTTGCCAAACCATCAACCGAATTAAACCATGATCTGCATTTTGGTGATAGAGACGAATTGAACGTAAAGCAGAATTTACCCCATATAGTTGACTAGCTGCGGCTGGGGATAATTCACCTACTTGACCAATACGATAACCAAATTGCTCCCAATACTGAATCGCAAAAATGGGGTCTGGGACACCAATACACACTTCATAGATGCCTGCAATAGCAGTTTCTTGCCCCTGAGTCATGGTCAATCCAACTTGATACTGGACTAGACTAGTTTACAAGAATAGTCAATATTATTCAGGTTAATTTACAGCCAATTTGTCGTTATTGTTGGTCTAACCAAGCTTCTAAATCAGAAATAGTGGAAAAATCTAATAAAGCCTCGCCCAAATTTTCTAATTTCTCAATGGATAGTTCTTTAACTCGCTCAATGTTTAAGACATCAATTTCCCCAATCCGGCGATTGAGTAAACGTATAATTAAACGCTGTTCCCTTTCTTGGATAGCTTGTTCATAAAGTGGAGCTAATCGCATAACTAATTCCCTATCATCTGTTTCTTGAGTTGGAGAAATTACCAAGTTTTGCTGCAAGTTATACAGTAATTGTAACGTTGTTCGCCGAAATGGGTGATTTGATGGCAATGCTTCTAATTCATCAATTGCCCTTCTTTGTACGGTTCCGCGACCCAGAATTCTTAACCATAGTGTTTCTTGAGTACATGGTAACTGATGAATTGCCACGATTGCTGTTCTTAAAAAATCAGCCATAAAATGTATTCCTGGTGTCCAACTTACGGCTTGAGTTGCACCGAAACCTAATAGTATTGTTGGAGATGCTGTTGGAGTAAGAATCCATAATTTAGGAACATCTAATTCTTGTACAGAAGTTTTATTACGATTAGCTTCCCGTTGTAATGCTCCTCTTACTTCTAATAATTTTAACAGGCAATCACAAATTTCTTCTTTGGAAGCAGCGTTACGAAATGGTTCAAAAATAGCAGGTGTCGCTGCTAGATTACCTAATAATCCTAGTGTTTCTAAATTAGTACTTTGTTTTGATAAAGGAGAAAACAAAACATCTATTTCTCTAACTTCCCCAGCAACACGGCTAGGTGCTTCAACTTTTCCTAAGGTTTGAGTAATTCCTCAAGATAATCTTTAGCAAATTGGTCATGAATAAATCGTGTCATTTAGTTTTTGAAAATAAAGTTAGTCATAGTTTATCTACTCGTTTTATGAGAAACTCGCGCTGCTGATGATGTGTGGATGAAATCAGCGATTTGGTTTAAGTCTTGTAAAACTGCGGCAACTGATTGATAGCGATCGCTAAAATGATAACGCACCATTTTATCTAAAATCTGTGCTAATTCTTCACTTACTTGTGTTGTCTGTCGCCACATCACATTACCCGTTTGTGGGTCTGGCTGGAGTTCTTGAGGTAATATACCAGTCAAGGCTTGAATCCCCATCATGCCCACAGCATAGATATCACTAGCCAAGCGGGGATGACCTGCAAATTGTTCTGGTGGAGAATAGCCCCGTGTGCCGATAGCTACTGTTGCTAATTCTGTTTTTTCATCGGTTGGTGGTTGCATTAATTTGACTGCACCAAAGTCAATTAATACTAATCGCTGATCTGCTGCCGACCTAATAATATTAGCTGGTTTCACATCCCGATGAATTACGCGATGTTCATGGACAAATGCTAAAATCTCTAAAATTCCTTTGATCATCTCAACCACAAAAACTTCACTCTGGACATTTTTCATCGGTGGTAACTCTTCACTTAAAGTATGTCCAGGAATATATTCTTCAACTAAATAAAACTCGTCATTTATTTCAAAATAAGCCAACAGTCCAGGAATTTGCGGATGTTTACCCAACGCTTCTAAAATCTCTGCTTCCGTAATAAATAACCTCCGTGCCACTTGCAGAAATTTTGTATCCCTGCGTGCCGGCATTAATTTTTTCACCACACAAGTAGGATTCCCCGGCCTTTGAGTATCCTGAGCTAAATAGGTACGACCAAACCCACCAGCAGCCAAGACTTTGGAGATATCATAACGACCCGCCAACAACAATTCACCAGTATTTTGGGCTGGTGTGACTGTGGCAGAGGTAGTATGAGAATGTTGGTCATAGAGGGCTGTGGTACTGTCAGGGGCTTGAGTATCCTGCAAGAGGATATTTAACTGCTCAATTACCTCTTGTTGTTTTTCTACTTGCAGCATAATGACTTTGGTTTGCTGCTGTGTGCGATATGTAGTGTAAGTCATTACACTCACACCACTCATCACTAAGGCTAAAGCTGGGGGAATCAAGGGTATCCATCCGGCTTGGAGGAAGACACCAGCACAGATTCCCACCAAAACAGTCAGGGCTATACTCCCGACTATGGCGAGTAATAACGGATGTCGCCACCGCCATCCTAAAAGACTACCAACTAATGACCAACCCCACACCCAGATCAATTCTGCCCAGTCAGGCCAGTACCAAATGAGAGTTCTTCCATCCAAGACCGTACTGAGTAACTGACTGGCTATCTGTGCGTGGATAAAAATCGGCGGCGTTCTCACTGGTTGCCCTGGTGCAGCACTGTAAGGTGTATATAAGCCAGGATGAACACTAGGGGCAGTTGTGCCAATCATCACTAAACGGTCTTTAACCAAATTAGGGTCAACTTGATTATTTAAAACTTGCGTGAGTGTGACTGTTTGAGCTAAGTAATTAGGATGGCGGTAATTTAATAATATTTGATAACCTTTAGCATCCACACCTTCATAGCTACCAGAATTAGATGTGAGGATGGGAAAGACTTTTTTACCCAAACGAAAATTATGTTTGGCAAAATCTACGTGAATATCTGTTTGTTCTAAATAGCTAATGGCTGCTAAAGCCGCAGATGAAAATTGCGTCGCACATTTACTATCCGTAGGTTCAAAAAATAGCAAAGCACGACGGACAATTTGATCTTCCTCTGTGTCAGGCATCAAATCGTTATAGCCGACATTTTCTATAGGAAAATTAGGTGGTGGGGGAATTTCTGCCCTACCCATGCTACTAGATAAGCAAGTGCTAAGAATAACCCTGTGATGTTCTAGCCAAACACCTAAATCTTTTTGATTTGGTCGGTAAATATTCAGAGCAATGACACGTGGTTGATAAGATTCTAATCTAGCTAGCAGTTTGTCAATAATCTCATCCGACAGAGGCCATTTGGTTTTTGCTAAATCCTCTTCCGTTACCGTCACCAGCAAAATTCGTGAGTCTGGTGCTTCTGTGGGACGAGAACGCAGCATTTGATCGTAAGCTTTCAACTCCCAAGACTGCAACCATTTTAATTCCCTCACGCCCCATACCAAAGCCGTGACTCCCAGACTAGTGACTAAAACTATTTGCCACCAGTGCTTACTAGTAGTCGTATCACGATAACTATGATCTTTGACAAACGCAGTTCGGAGTTTATGAGAGATTGCACTAATCACGACACAGGGGCAGTTGCCTAAATTGGATTAAAAGCTAATTAATTGCAGCTTTATTTAATTTAGCAAGTTAATGGCTGGAGGCGATACCTACGGTAAGCTACCGCTAACGCAGTTTTTAACCAGAACCCAAAAGCTAAAGACTAAAGAAGATACTCAGCACTCAGCACTCATCACTCATTACTCCCCACCCTCTAATTCCTTTTGTGCAACTTGACTAGACGCAGCCAGAGGAATGGAATTGACAGACGAGGAATCTAACTGGGATTGTTCTAGTGATGCGTCAAGGGTTGTGTCAGTGAAATAATAGCCAATAATTTTGTCATAGTTAGAAGCAACAGCCAAAAAAGCTCCCCCTAAAATATAGATGGGTAATGGCAGTGTAAACCCTTGCAACCAGTCAAATAATTCCGCCAAAGCAAACAACAGCAAAAAACAAGCAATCCATACCTTCATTTTGTCATCCTCTGTGTGTAAACAAATCTATTTATTAAGATATCGGAATGGGGAGTGAGAGAGTGCTGAGTGCTGAGTGAGGGAGTGAGAGAGTGCTGAGTGCTGAGTGAAGGAGTGAGGGATAAGAAGAGAATCTGTTGACGAATGACCAATAACTATTGACTATTGACTATTGACCAATGACTAATGACTAATGACCATTGACTATTAACCATTTAATCATGCACAAAAAAAATCGAATTCCTCATCGTAAACTAATTTTTATTACTGTCACATCTGCACTGTTATTTGCTATTGTCTCTACCGCAACTAGTATTTATGTGTATGGTAATAATAGTCAAAATATCAAAGCTGATGCCGCCATTGTTCTTGGCGCAGCCGTCTGGGGAGAACAACCTTCACCAGTGTTTCGAGAAAGAATTAATCATGCCATTAATTTGTATAAAAATGGCAATGTGAATAAAATCATTTTTACTGGCGGAGTTGGAGACAGTAATGAACTTGCCGAAGCTGTTGTTGGTCAACGCTATGCCATAGATAAAGGAATAAAATCGAGCGATATATTGACAGAAACGCAGTCTCGTACAACTCACCAAAACCTAAAAAATGCTCTAGAAGTCATCCGCAATCATCAACAATTAACTAAATTTTTGATTGTCAGCGATCCGTTACATTTAAAACGAGCAGTATTAATGGCAAAAAACTTAGGAATAGATGCTTATCCTGCACCTACTCCTACAACTCGCTATCGCAGTTTACAAAGTCAAATGGAATTTTTAGGGCGAGAAACTTATTTTTATCTTGTCTACTTGGTATTTAAAATTTAGTCACTGTTACTCTTAAACCTGAATCGAGGCGAGGGACTTTAAAATATTCCACTGGTTCGACACGTTGCGCTGATCTATTATCTCTTGGTTTGGCGCATTCTTTTAAGAGCGTATCGGCATTATTCAGTAAATCTAGAGGGTTAAGATTTTCACAATTGCGTTCTTGGATTAAAGAAACAGAGTTATTTGTCAGATTATTAGTTTCGTTGTTGACATTAGTCCACTTACTATTTAGGGTTGCGGGTTCTGTTGTCAACGCTGCTGCTTGCTGCTGTTGGATGATTGGTTCAGAAAGGGTTGCTGGGTTAGCGTAGGCACTTTGATTGAGTGCGATCGCACTTATGACAATAACTACAGCTACAGGTAAGGATTTCATCATGGCAACACTCAAAAATAAATTTTAGCCTAAAAATCAATCAGTATAGTTCTAGCAAAAACAGCCGCAGAAATAATGTTTATTCACTAAAGTAAACAAATTTTCTGAATATAAAAAAGCTAATACCAATTTAAGTAATCTTTACGACACATGAAGACTTTAAGGATGTACGCAGTACACCCCTACCAAGGCAATTATAATTAGCCGTAACGCATCATATTACATGGCAGTGCGTTAGAGGACGTTTGAAAAGTCTGTTTCTTTGTCATGTTGAATGCAGCGTAGCGGAATGAAACATCTCGGTATGTGCCACAAAACCTAGATTCTTCCTTATGCTCCGCTCCAGTCAGAATGACATTTTTATACCTACTAAAACTTTTCAAACACCCTCTTAGACGCTAGTGGCGTGTCTACACTAGAATAGTGCATCATCATCCGCGTCTACCTGCGTCCATTTGCGGTTAATTTTAAATCTATTGCCACATTTTAATCTGCTCACTCCACTACCGTAATTTTATTTATACTTTATAAATAATCTCTCAACCAAGTAACCGCAAAATCAACAGCATTTCTCATATTAAATAGTTTGCTTTGTGCAGAACCAACGGTAGAAATTTTCACTTCACCAGTTTTTTCCCAAGCTTCGCCTATTTCCACAAAACAGCTACTATCAAAATCAATATCTGAGAACCATTGCCAAATTGGTTGTCCAGCTTCTAGAATAGGCGCGCCCCTTTTAACTGGCTTTCCTCGACCAACTCTATACTCAGCTAAATGAAAACTCGTACAATTTTCATATCCAACTCCCAATAACAATACCCAGGCATTCAGATCATAGAGACGTGCTAACGGTGAATTTTCACCTAAAGAGTAGTCCAGAGAATGATCTAAAACTATCTTTTCAGCATCTTTTCCCCAAGCAGCAAAAGAAACCTGTGGATGAGAACTGCGCAACACATTTTCCGAAGTTCGGAAGGTTTCAACAATTTTTCCCATCCCTCGCGTTGGAGTTACTTTCGGGTCGAAAGCTGGCATAGTTTCACGAATAATAGACCACCACTCTTGAGGAACTGGTGGTTTTTGCCAGCTAACAGGATCAGACAAATCACCAGAATGGGTAGGCATTACCAAATTTCCGGCTGGCGTAATTACATCCATCAATGCTTGAACTACTGCAACTGAACCGCCACAAACCCAACCAAGTGAACTAAGAGATGAATGGACTATTACGGTCATATTTGAGTTTAGGCCTGCATTGAATAAGTCCGTGGCTAGACTATGGCGAGTGCGAGGTGATGGTGTGCTGGCAATTACTTGCGATTCACTCATATAAAAAATCTTCCAAGACAAGAAAAGAGAGGTAAAACTGTTTACCTCTCTTTATATAGATGAATTATTTAAACCAAATCAGTTTTTAGTATCTGCTGGGTTTGTGAACAATGAAGCTGAGAATTTGACACTGCTTGATGTTGTCAAAACCTACAACACGGATGTAGTGGGTAGGATATTGAGAACGGCAAGATTGAACTTCTGCCAATACTTCGCGGGAAGTTTTTGCACCAAATAAAGGCAATTTCCACATTGTCCAATACAGTTCGGTAGGCTCAGAAGTTTCGTTGAACTCAACTGCTGGAATATAGCCTTGGCTCAAAATGTATTGAACTTGCTTTTCGATTTGAACGTCGGTGAGGGGAGGTAAATAAGAAAGGGTTTCGTAACGACGCTCTTTTGGTAGGGTTTGCATGGCTGGTAATAATGGATTGGTATATTTTTGACGACTTGAAAACAGGTATGGATACTTAACTGGATAAATTATCCAAGTTAGGATCAGAACTTGCTTGTTCCCCTAATTCCAGGCTGACGTTAGATAAACTCAGTTGCGTCATGCGTTCTAGATGCTGACGGCGTTGTTCCATGTTGGCTTGTTGAATACCAGCACGAACCATTTCCGGTAAAAAGTCGGCAACTTCCTCAACTATGTGTTCTCTGACTGTCATAATCCGTAACGCCAAGTCAGGCTTTTCCCGGAATAACTGTTCGAGATATACTTCTCCGTCTTGAACTTTTCCGGCAGAAAAGTTGTGCAGCCAGATAGACAAGGGAGGATTAGTTTCGCTTAACTGTGCCATCACAGTCCGCAGTGCCTGATATGTCAGGTAACTTTGGAGAGTTCTCGCTGTATCTTTCGCAATTTGCTTGAGGTTCATGCTTGATCCAGCCCAGAATTTAAGTAGAAAGTAAAAAGTAAAAAGTGGAAATAAAAATTTTCTTTTACCTTTTAACTTTTTACCTTTTACTTGAGGATCAGACGGTATCTACGGCCTCAAACTCGAATTTGATTTCTTTCCACAGTTCGCAAGCCACAGCTAACTCAGGAGACCACTTAGCAGCTTCGCGGATAATGTCATTACCTTCACGGGCCAAGTTGCGACCTTCGTTACGAGCTTGAACGCAAGCTTCTAAAGCTACGCGGTTAGCTGTAGCACCAGGAGCGTTACCCCAGGGGTGTCCCAGAGTACCACCACCGAATTGTAGTACGGAGTCATCTCCAAAGATTTCTACTAGAGCAGGCATATGCCAGATATGGATACCACCGGAAGCAACTGCCATTACGCCAGGTAGAGAAGCCCAGTCTTGAGTAAAGTAAATACCACGAGACTTGTCTTGCTCGATATAGTTTTCACGCAATAGGTCAACGAAGCCCATTGTGATGCCACGTTCACCTTCCAATTTACCAACCACTGTACCGGTGTGGATGTGGTCACCACCAGATAGACGTAGGGCTTTAGCTAATACACGGAAGTGAATACCGTGGTTCTTTTGACGGTCGATAACTGCGTGCATCGCGCGGTGGATGTGCAGTAGAATACCGTTGTCACGACACCAACGAGCCAAGGTGGTGTTAGCGGTGAAACCTGCGGTTAGGTAGTCGTGCATGATGATGGGCTGCTTGAGTTCTTTGGCAAACTCAGCCCGCTTGAGCATTTCTTCGCAAGTAGGTGCAGTTACGTTCAGGTAGTGACCTTTGATTTCACCAGTTTCGGCTTGGGCTTTGCTGATGGCTTCAGCTACAAACAAGAAGCGATCGCGCCATCTTTGGAATGGTGCAGAGTTGATGTTTTCGTCGTCTTTAGTGAAGTCCAAACCACCGCGCAAACACTCGTATACAGCGCGTCCATAGTTCTTCGCAGACAGACCTAATTTAGGTTTGATGGTACAACCCAACAAAGGACGACCATATTTGTTGATTTTGTCACGCTCAACTTGGATACCGTGAGGAGGCCCTTGGAAGGTCTTGATGTAAGCTACAGGAAAGCGTAGGTCTTCCAAACGCAATGCTCGCAGAGCTTTAAAACCAAATACGTTACCGACAATTGAGGTTAAAACGTTGGTGATAGAGCCTTCTTCAAACAGATCCAGGGGATAGGCAATGTAAGCAATAAATTGGTTGTCTTCGCCGGGAACAGGTTCGATGTCATAACAACGACCTTTGTAACGATCTAGGTCGGTCAACAAGTCAGTCCATACAGTCGTCCAAGTACCAGTAGAAGACTCAGCCGCTACCGCCGCAGCCGCTTCCTCAAAAGGAACTCCGGGCTGGGGTGTAACACGGAACGCCGCCAGAATATCTGTATCTTTTGGTGTGTAATCAGGTGTGTAATAAGTTAGTCTGTAATCTTGAACCCCGGCTTTATACCCAGCTTTTGCTTGAGTCTTCGTTTGAGCGTAAGACATATCTATCCTTCCAAGATGTCACTCTTTTTACTTATCAAACCACGTTTGGGTGCAATTTCCTCTCACACTCGTCTTGCATCCCCGTTAACCAGGAGAAAAACAGGAACAATTTTTTGCTAGAGGTTGTCTCTGGTAGAGGTTGGCTATGTTGTGCCACTAACCCTTGACTATAGCTGTCAGCCTTTTTATCAGTGCTTTGCCGATCCAAGGTTACTTAAAAGTTAGAGCTGTGCTTTTCCTCTTGCCATAGTTAAAAAAATTCTCTTTTATCTGTTCCTCTTACCCCACAAAACTGCTTTCATCCCACCACAACTTCCTTTTTTACGGAAATTATGAGGTCATACGCCTATATTTCTGGTTTTTTCCGGAAATCGGGCTGCTTTATCCACATTTCCGCTTCCGCACTCTCGCTGACTTCCTTCACATACAGGAAACTAGCTACGAGTCAATTTGCTTAACGGATGTTTAGCAAAGCCACAAGCGAAAGATCAAAAAATTGCCTGCCACGTAATTTGTAACTTGTCTCACAATATATCAAGAAATTGCATAAGTTATTCTTTGAAAGTTCTTAACTTATTTATTTGAATTTGTTATTACATAAAGTTTTAAACATTTTGTTAAGAGTAATTTACAAAAGTAAACTTTGGCTGTAACGGTCAAGATAAATACCGTAAAATAGCCACACAAAAGTTTAAAAATATACATAATATCCCAAAAAAAGTTATAAGTACTTGAACAAACTCACATTTCATGGTCACTGCTCACTTAACAAAAGTTAAAGTTGAGATGTGATGCGTGATTAAATTTGCACAAGTACTTATTAGTTACGTCAAACCTACATCAATCCTTGTATCTGCTTAAATTTTGGCAGATAAGGATCGATGTAGGATTTATTGTTAGTTGGGATTAAATTCCCTTAGCACATTTCCCAGGAATTAACCATTAATACCTTCGTTAACAATTGTGAAACCTTCATAATCAGTGCTGCCACTAAGAGCATTTGGTAAGTTTACTACACCAATTAACGTTGCAGTGGCAAAGCCAGCACCGTTGGTTCCTGTAGCACTACCTAAACTCAAACCTGATGCGTTGAGTTCGTCTTCGTAGCCTGTGATTTCGTAGAGGAATCCGTTCTCTAACAAAGCTATCAGTCTTTGAGGGCTAGTATCTGTGTTACCAGGGAAAGGAACTCTGGTAAACGCTAGTCCAGAATCTTTGTTAGCTGCAAGAAGTTGGTTTGTTTCGGAATCTCTCAACTGAATTGGTGCAGACAACTGACCAGTCAGCAAATCAACTTTGTGAAGTTGCGCTCCATCTCCATCTACATTGCTGAAATCGCTGCCAAATGCACGAGTGCGCCCTGGAGTTAGATTATCAACAGCTAATCCATCAGCATATATTCCAGGATTGGTGGGTGTAGTTCCTGCTGTTTCAGCAGCAGTGGGTGTGGCATCTATAATCTGAATAGTATTGGCACTGGTTCCACTCAAACCAAGTTTGTAAAGTGATGTGCCGACTGGGCCATCACTAGCGTCAGCGTTTGCTCCCAGGTTGTATAGAACTGCTGGTGGGTTTGTAGCTACAGAAAAATCACGCCCAAAGTCAGCACCAGTTTCGCTACCAAAGCGATTTAGTGTGGCTGGTACTCTGTTTTGTGTAACAGCAACAGGAGCTGGAGAAGGGAAAGGTCTATCAATACTGCTAACCCGAACAGTTGTTCCGCCGAAATTTGGTTCATTAACAGCACTAACTCTGCCGTTGGTATAGTTAGTTCCTAAACCTTCTAAATCTGGGTTACCAGTAACATTAACAGTCACTGTGCCGACTAGCTCAGGACTAATAATTCTTGCACTTACAGGAGGTACAGGAATCAGGAAGCGATAAACCTGGAATTGTTCTCCCGCGAGGGTAGAATTGACATCAACATCGCCGATTGTATAACCGTAAAGAGCCATTGATAATTCTCCTTGTTTATACTCGTCAGATTTAGGAAACAACTCAATCTAGAATCGGCCTTGTAACAGCAAGTTTGTCTCTTGTGGTAATTACTAATTAGTAATTGAATGAAAACCACGAGTAAGGTTTTTCTAATTACCAATTATCAAATTGATAAGTAGTAAACTACCTTATTCAACTTATGACTGTTAAAAGGCTATAAGAACTCGAACTCAATGCTGTTATCGCTACTAATTGGTCAACAACACTTCTGCGTCTAGTAGTAAATCTTCCTAGAATCAAAAGAGTTATTATCTCAATAGTCATATCAAGTTAGTGAATTTCACGTTGAAACGTACTTGGAAGATGCCAAAGACGTTAAAAGAATTTCACCAGAGTGATTTAACGATTGGTGTAGTATTATAGATCCTCTTTAATTTGTGTTTATCAAAACATTTTTGAGAGGATATTGCTTGTTTTTTTCACTCTAAGTGAACTCTATTTGAGGAGTATTAAGAATAGCTTTTCTAGTTTTTAAGGTTTAAAAAATTTCTGGTTAAGAGCGATTTTTTATTCTTTATTAAAGAAATAAATACTTATGTTATCTTTGTAATAAGCGATGTCAAAAAATAATCAGATATAAAGTATATTTAGAGATAATTAGTCACAGAAAATATAATTGATATCATGACGCACTGTCAGATAAATTAGTGCGTCACACTAGGAGATAAAAAACTCTAATTAAGGTTGACTTTTCGCGTTTAGTTCTGCTTAAATAGACCTTTCTGATTTTTGAGTTTGTAAGCTGAAGCTAGCCCTAAGCTGGTATACATTAATAACGCACTAATACTGGAATATTCAGGAATTTCTTGAGTTGTTTGTCGTATTGGGGTGACGTTGATTGTGAGAGAAAAAGTATCAATACCGTTACCAATAGCTCCTAAATCACCGCTTCTCAGTCCTATTTCAAATTGTCCTGCCAGTTGAGTGGGATTACTACCATCATTTAATTGTGCTAGATAACTGGTTTGAAATACTAAAAAGCCATCATCATACCAGCTTCCCAAAGCCGAATTATAAGTCACAGGAGTGAGGAAATCTATACCATTATTACTACCAGAAAAAAAGTCACTAATATCCAATCTCCATTCTCTGACTGGTGCTAATCCAATGGTAGTACCTGGAGGAATAAATCCAGAATTAGATCCTGTCGTTAGCAGAAAATTTATGTCGTAGCTATTCGAGGGCGATCGCTGAAGATTGGTAGTTAATTTTAGATCATCAAAAAAATCAAAATTAGAATTGAAGGAAGCATCTGTTTGTCCAAATTCCAAGCTGGAAACTTGGTGACTAGCTACTGTGTCTACTGACGAGAGAATCAAAAAAGCTGCGTCAAACTCATCGTCTATCACTAAGTTTTGAGTCTGTGCGTTAGCTATGTGACTAGTTAGGAGAGTCAAGCTTAAGGATAAACAGGTAGCTGCCAAAGTTGTACAGTTCAGGATAGACATATTTTTGAAGATGAATTGTTGAGATGAATGGGACGAATTTTCAGCAGAAAAATAGTCAAGATTGGCAAAGCAAGTTGCTTGTTTGTGCAAGTTTCTACGAAAATTCAACAAGCGTGTTGTCAAAAGCCTGTGAAATTAATAATGTGACAACTCATAGATGTTTGAGTTGCTATATTCCTTAGCTATTGATAATTGCAATCAAAGATTAGCAATCATACTTAAAAAATCAATTAAGACTCTATTAAGCTTTAGCGGCTAAAAAATTGGAGATCAAAAAGTTTTTGCCAAAGTGCAAACTACCGAAATTCAGAGAATACAGAAACTAATACCGCTACACTCAACCTACAATTTTTTAGAAACAATAGAGACGTTGCATTGCAACGTCTCTATTGGAATCATATTTAATTTTTGTTGGCGTAGCCTGTGCTTACACAAAAAAACTCAGTACACCTCTATTACTTCTTTTTCTGTTACCTGTTACCTGTTACCTGTTCCCTACCTACGCAAGAAATTTCAATAATCAAGTCAGATCCCTATAGCTACGCTATAGTTATTACCATTGTAAAAAATATATATTCATCGTTGCATTTTTTTACAAAAGTATTGGTGTTATATTGCAGTTTGTTACTATTTTGTGTAGTCAAGAGGAATATTCCTTTAGACTGAATCTCAATTACAAAAAATTGGGATAAATGCAGATGCACACAATTAATTTCTTGTGCCACGGATTTGTAGTTGCTGTATCTTTTGTGGCTTGTATTATTGGTTTAGTGCTGCTGTGGGATAGCAAGGATACAAAAAATGATGACCGGGACGAAACCGAGAAAATTCTGTTTAGAATGAGCTTTAGTTATTGGTTAGTTTATTGTGTAGCTTTTGGTTTGGAAAAGCTGGTGTTTCCTAACTATGAACCGATGATGATGACATTGAAAATCACTACAGCTTTGTCATATTTTTTAACTTTTTCTTGTATCTTGAGTTTGCCACTACATAAATTTGCAGTACATCAAGTTGAGGAGTAGTTATTTAGTCATTGGTCATTAGTCATTAGTCATTAGTTACTCAGTGAAATGCTGGCTTTAGACTTTGAACTATTGAGCAAATTTTATAGTTTCATGGCGATCGCAATCGTTTCTACCAGTTTATCCTGATCAAGCGTCGTCAGAATAAACACCTCTTGTACTGTTTTACCATGCCGGGCAATAATTTTATAGCCCCCCAGAATCGGTACAGACACACGCAATTGCATTTTCGGGGCATGACCTTTTGCTCTAGCAATAACTCCTGGTGTCACAGTTTGAATGCCATGCTGCTGACATAAACGCTCTAAAATGGGTATGAGTCCAGGAATATGGGTCGAATGATTCCAAACTAGTCTACCATCTTTGTGAGTATTAGCTTTTTGGTGGTCGGGTGTCGATTTGCCCATGATAATTAAGCAGCCTCTAGAGGAGCCATAGTTAATCCGGCTCGACGCAGTTGTTGGTGGTACAATTCTGCTGGCTCCTGGGGGCCTACCCAAACGATCGCTTGTCCTTCATAATGAACTTGGTTAGTCAAATCCCAAGCCAAATCTCCAGTCATCCCCGGAATATACTTCATCAAACACTCAGCGACGTGTTGAAAAGTATTAAAGTCATCATTCAAAACGATCACTTTATAATTCGGGTAATGCTTACGGACTGTTTGACTAGACTTTTCTGGAGTGACAGTTGGTGCTGTACTCATGGCATAAATATCTGTTGAAAGTTTTGTAAACATATAAGAGTAAATCACAAGGATTTTACAAAACTACACTACAAATAAATAGTTTAGTCTATAAGTCGGCAGAGAGAAGGACAAGAGAAAAAGAGGGCAAGAGAAAAGTAATTAGTCTCTCATGCCCCATATCCACGAGTTTTTACATTTTGAATTGTTATTACCGCCAGTCTTCCCAATTTTCGTTAAAGATGGAAGTATCAGGGAAAGCTGTTGGGTTGCCGTTTTTTTCTAATAGACGTTTGAGGGCTTGTAGTTGGGGTTCTGGTTTGGGTAAATTGTCTACTAATTGGTAAGGTGCAACTCCATTTTTCAAGGAGAAGGCAGCAATAGTTCCCGCAGCTGCGCCAGATGACCATTCAAAGGAGTGGACGCGATAAGCAGCAGCAGCTATATGACTAGTAGCAATGCTTTTACCACCTACTAATAAGTTATCAATTTTTTGGGGAATCATTGCTCTCAGGGCAATTTGGAAAGGATAGGCTTGTCCACCACCGCGCCTTTCTCCTGGACGTTCTTTGTTACCGGGGGCTTCTGGTGGGCTATTTACCATGCAGGGATGAAAGTCAATCGCGTAGTGACCAATACCCACCGCATCGGGGAAGATGGTAGAACGAGTCCGTCTGAGGGCTTTATCGGGGGAAACTTGCCCAGAAATAACTGATACTGCTTCTAAACCTGCCAATGCCGCTTTTAGTTGCCGATACATATCTGCTGGCAAGGTTTGGCGATAGTACTCATCATTGTAATCTCGACGAGAAATATCAATTTCCCAAATGCTAAACCCTCCGGGTTGTCCCCAACTAGGACGGCCGATAATGCGTCTGCCTTCCCGCATATAGGGATATTTTGATAAACCGTGGGCTGTTCCCATTGGGGAATTTAGTCCGGTTAATAAACGGTTATTTGTTTGTTGCTGCTTCACACCTTGCCCTAATTGGGAATCTGTGGTTCCTGCTACTAACCAGTAGTAGTAAGCCAGGGCGTTTTCTTCACCTTTACGCAGGGTTTGGGTTCGTAGCCCACCCATCCAACCACCGGGTTTTAATTGTCCTGTACTTTGTAACTGCTGACGAGTGTAAACTAGGTTATCTTTAGCTGTACCGGGGCGATAGTCGTTACCCCAAGTCCAGTTTTGCATGGAGATGTCCCCTGGTGTGGGGGCAGAAAAATTTACGCCGTTAAATGTTACGGGTTGTCCTTTGGTGGGACTCCAGATGCGACGATAGGTAAAAACTAAGCCAAAATTTGCTAGCCGTTGTAATTCGTAGCTGAAGTAGGGTGAGTATTGGAGATAAAAGGGTGGCATTTGCTGCGGTTGGGGTTCCTTAGTAGCCTCCATTGCAAAGGTGTAAGTAAAACCTTGGGTGCAGTAGGGGTCATTTTTGGTACTAGAAGAAGAAGGTTCTAGGTAGGAACGGGCATCAATACCTAAACGGTAAGGAACATCAGCTAAAGCAATAATTTCTCCAGTTTCGGTAGCATCAACGACATACCAATGAGGGCTACTTCCTTTGCTGGGTTGGGGGACTAGACGAATAATGGTTTTAGTGAACCGAGAGGAATTGCTGTAGCGATAAGCATCATCAATAGTTTGCGATAAAGGTAAGGTGTTGAGGGGGGGTGCGCCTTTTACGGGTTGATGTTGGATGGCGATCGCGCTATTAATTAATTTACCTTGAGTAATATCTAAATCTTTAATTACTGTGTTAGGGAACCACTCTAACTTGCCTTTGCCCTTTTTCTCAGCATCTTTGAGCATCTGTGCCAGAATTGTGTGAGCATCACGAGGCAGAAAACAGGAGTCACTGACCCAGCAATCACCAGGGTTAAGTTTACCGTACTTTTTCTGAATGCGATTTCGCAATTCCAAATAGCCACGAGAATAAAATTGTCGTCGGCGTTGAGTTGGACGTTCATCTAAGGCAGAGGTTCCTTGAGAGGAAATTTGTCCCCCCAACCAGTCTGTAATTTCCGTCAGACAAACCCTTCTCCCAGCCAATAACCCTTCATAAGCTGTGGCTACACCAGAAAGTCCACCACCTACGACTAAAATTTCACAGTTGACGGTTTTGTCTGGGGTTCTCGGTGGTGCAGCGACAATACCAGAATCAAAGATAGGTAAGAGGTAGCCAGAGATTAAGCTGAGACTGATGAGTGAGGCTACTTTATGTCTGCGCTTCATGATTTGAGAACTCTTTCTACTTTTGTGCCAACTTGTAGACGTTAGCATTCTCTAAAGGTTCACTACAAGCTGCTTGTGTATACACAGTAGACTTTTTAACAGTGAACAGTTATCAGTCAAGATAATTGAATCAGCGTTAACTGATAACTGATAACTGATTTAGATCCCCCACCATACGCCGTTAGGACTCTTCACTGATAACTGATAACTGATTTAATGGGAGTGAAGGGGATCTAAAAATGCCTAAAGTTACAGCGAAATACTTCTCCCACAACCTCTCATACCATTTTACGTTAATCATGATACACATGAATTATGTAGAGACGTTGCAATGCAACGTCTCTACTGTTTCACATTTAAAGAAAATTGGTATCAGATCCCCAGTCATTTGATGCCAAAAAATACAAGTAACTCGCGCAGGGATTCCCTGGGGATTATAACCTAGCAGCACACAAAGCAGCACCAATTAGCCCTACTTGCGGGTTAAGAATAATATGTATAGGAATTTCTTCTAGTAGAGGACGCATTCTGCCTTTTTGGCTGAAATTTAACAAGAAGTTGCCGTTTTGTAGTAAGGGCAAGATTTTTGAGGCAATACCACCAGCAAGATATAAACCGCCATAGGGTAGGAGTTTAAGCGCTAAATTTCCCGCTTCTGCACCGTAAGCATCGATAAATATTTGCAAAGCTTGTTCAGAAAGGCGATCGCTTCCTTGGACTGCGGCTTTACCAATAGCTGCACCAGGATCGACGCTTTTTTCTGCTTGTCCGGCTTCTTGTTCCCAAGTACGGACGATGTGAGCAATTTCTGGTGATTCGGTAGCGAGTTTGCGATCGCGTAAAAATTGGTAAATTGCGACAATTCCCTGTCCGGAAACTACCCGTTCCACAGATACACGCTGGATGTCATGTTTATCCAACAGATATTTTAATAGCTGAAACTCTAACTCGTTGCGGGGGGCAAAATCAGCGTGTCCACCTTCCGAGGGAAAAACTTGATAGTGATTTCCTTGTTTAATTAACAATCCTTGTCCTAAACCAGTACCAGCGCCAATAATCGCAATCGGTGCTTCTAGTTTATGTTTACCAACCTGCAAAGTCAGTAAGTCTTTCTTGCTTAAACCAAAGATGCCATATCCTACCGCCGCAAAGTCATTAATTAGGGAAATTAAAGGAATCCCCAATTCTTGCGCCAAACGCTCAGTATCCAAAAACCAAGCTAAATTTGTCAACTTAGCTGTATTATCCACCACCGGGCCAGCGATCGCAAAACAAGCCTTCTGAGGCGTTGGTGTATCAGCTTTGACTAAAAACTGCTGTACCATCGGGACTAAATCAGGAAAATCCCCACTATGGTACGTCTCCTCAAAAATAGTGTGTAATACCTGTGAATCAGATATTTCCACCAATCGCAAAATAGTCTTAGTCCCGCCAATGTCTCCTGCTAATAACAAAGTCATAATTTCTCGGTAAATTAGTGAGTAATTGGTCAATGGTCAATGGTCAATGGTCATTAGTCATTAGTCAATGGTCATTAGTCAATGGTCATTAGTCAATGGTCATTAGTTATTATTACTCACTCAGCACTCAGCACTCTCTCACTCCCTCAATCCCTCACTCCCTCACTCAGCACTCATATTATGCAAATCTGATGACTTCTTCTATTTCACTTAAGTGAGAAGTATCTCCTTTTAGTTCTAGCAACCATTCGGGGTTGTGGCGTACTACCTTGACTAGGGAGCATAAAGAAGCTTTAACTTCTGTTTTGGCAATTTCTCCGACTAAACCCATTGCTGCCCCTAGTACAGAAGCGCCATGTGCCACTAACAGAATATGATCTGGAAAGAAATCTGCTGCCAAGCATCTGGCTGTTTGTCCAGAACGCGCTCTTACTTGTTCATGAGTTTCGGGATATTTGGCAGCAATTTGTGCTGTATAACTGGTATCAATTCTGGGGAATAATTCTTTTAAGGCTGGGGTAGAGAGTCTTTCTGGTTCTTCTGTCATCCAAGCAGGGTTCAACCATTCACTCAAACCTGTTTCTAGTTTAATAGGCAAATCCAATACCTCAGCGACTGCATTAGCTGTTTGTACGGTTCGCAGGAAAGGAGAAGCAAAAATGTGAGCAATTTTTTCTCCTTGTAAACGTCGTGCTAGTTGTTTTGTTTGAACGATCCCATCATCAGATAAGGGTGGATCGTAACGTCGTTGTGCGGTGAGAAACCAATCGGGATTAACAAAGTCGAGGCGGTTGGCGTGTCTTGCGATCCAGACTATTTGACTCATGGGTTTGGTGATTCAGTCGCATTCAATTTGCATCTATACGCAAGATAGACAGCAAAAAAAATAAGTAGCAAACCCAATATATTACGAAACTTGTACTAACTTATAGGAGGGGATAGGGGATAGGGGATAGGTGACAGGTGACAGGGGATAGGGGATAGGCTTGAAAGTTGTTTGGTGTATGGGTTGTATTAACTATGTTCGGTTTATGTCCTAATACCAATTCTCAAAAACTTGGCAACAGATTAAAACTCGGAAAACTATACACAATCTGGATTTATTAATTACGTAGCTTGCTTCTCGCCTTTGGCGAGTATTACGTAGGCGCAAGCCTTCCCGTAGGGTATTACGAATTTTGCTTGATAGGAATTTGGATGACAAACTCCGTTCCTTCTGTTGGCGTTGAGGAAAACTCGAATTTACCACTGTGTTTTTCGGTGATGATTTGATAGCTGATAGCCATTCCCATACCTGTCCCCTTACCAACGGGTTTGGTGGTAAAAAATGGGTCGAAAATCTGTTTTTGAATTGATTCGGGGATACCAGTTCCATTGTCAGCGATCGCAATTTTCACCCACTGGGAATCAACAGTAGACGTATAAATGCGAATTTGTGGATTAATCAAAAGTGGCAAATTCTGAACTATTGCCTCTTCTAAAGCATCAATTGCATTGGCGAGAATATTCATAAACACTTGGTTCATCTGTCCGGCATAACATTCGACAGAGGGTAAATGACCATAATCTTTGATTACCTGAATCCCTGGACTTTTGTCAGTAGGTTTGAGACGATGCTGCAAAATCAACAAAGTATTATCAATCCCTTCATGTATATCTACCGCTTTAAATTCGCTTTCATCTAGGCGGGAAAAATTTCGCAGTGACAAGACAATATCTCGAATACGTTCTGTGCCTATATTCATTGAGTCTAATACCTTGACTGCATCTTGTGCCAAAAACTCTAAATCGATGGTTTGGTGTTCTACATCAATTTCGGCAGGTGGGTTGGGGAAATAATGCTGATATAAATGAATGAGTCGCAGCAAGTCATCGGTATATTGCCGAACATGACTGAGATTGCCGTGAATAAAATTGACAGGATTGTTGATTTCGTGAGCAATACCAGCTACCATTTGACCCAAAGCTGACATTTTCTCACTTTGAATGATCTGAGCTTGCATTGTATGCAAACTATTTAACGTATTTTCTAATTCTTGGCTGCGCTGTTCCAAGTTTTTCTGCGAGTCTTCCAATTCAAAAATTACTTGCTTGAGTAAAAATTCCTTAGTTGTCATGTCTGTCTCTAGCTGACGGCGTTCATTTTCGCAGCGTTCTAGTTTTTTCCGCAAGATGCGGTTGATTTTTTCTAAATCTTGAGTCTGTATGCCATTGTCTTGCTTATCCATGGAATAATCAGGTTGTTCCCAATAACAGTGTGACAAACGTCTTGTTATGAAATTGTGTTTGCCCTCTGTCTACTAAAGGCGCAATTTCACCGTAAGCATAGAACCCACAACAAGGCAATGCTTTGGGTAAATGAGTTTGGACAAGCCGATACTCTTGTTTGGCAAAAGTTCCTAAAATTCGCCGTCGGGCTGCACAGGAAATTAATATGGCGGCTGTTGGTTCCACACCCGGATAATGGGCGAAAGCATTTTTTAGGGATACTTCTGATGCTGCTAAAATATTGTCACGAGTCGCATCAGTAATCTGGACAACTGCTTGTTCAGGAATATCTGAGAAAAATGTCACACTCCCAGAAATTTGATCGTAGGCGTTGGGCGCACGCATATAGAAATGGTCTTCATCTTCAAAAACTGCGAGAGCATGAATAGCATAGTTTGCCGCAAAACCTTCTACACCGAGATAGTGTTGGTAGAAATCTAACGCACGCTGTCCATCAATTTCATAGACTATGTTGCCATCGACTTTTGTGACACGGCTACGTTGACTGATGGGACTCCAACCACTAGCTACACCGGAGGAGAATAGTAGTTTACCAGAGAACAGTAACACTGGTACTGCATCGCTTAATACTTCATTCTGGAAAAATTGGTAAGTTTTTGCAAAAGTATAGTCATCGGCAGCCATGCCCCCAATAATAGGAACATGATCTCCCAAACTTTGTTTTAAACCCTCTAAAATCAATACTCCATTACTAGTCAGACTATCAGGAAATGTGAGACATAGTTGTGGTGGGGATGTACTCTTGGCAGTGGCTTGGGCGATCGCTTGTTGGGCTGCTAGGGCTGGATCTTTCGATGCTTCTCGGCCTACACCTGAGTAAATTTCCACCTCATCCGCAGCAAATAGCATTAAAGCTACAGAATCTTGCTGAAACTCCATAATTGAAGAGATTTCCCCATTTGTCGTCCCGCCAATTAACTCAATTCCCGGATAAGTATCTTGGATAGTTTGCAAAATTAACTTGTGATCAAAGTCTATGGCGGTAAACAAGAGTCCAGCTTGCGGAATTGTGCCAGCAAGGGAATCACTACATTGCTGAAGCACTTCAGCGATCGCATTTTCAGAATCGGGATCGTCACTATGACCAACAACAACTCGCAGCACAGCCACCTCATTGTAAGTTTAAGCATCAGTGTGCTAATTCTTCCGAAAGCACTCTACAACCTACAATTAGATTTCCCAATTCTTTGAGCTAAATCTCATTTCCCGCAAATGTTGTGCTAATTAGTCATAGCTTACCATCAGTACTTGCTTTAATCTGGGGGGTGGGGAATGACAATTTTCCACTCCCTACTCCCCAGATCATTTATGCAGGCACAAAGTTTAACGATACACCATTCATACAGTAGCGCTTACCTGTGGGTGCAGGGCCATCATCAAAAACATGACCGAGATGTCCGCCACAACGGCTGCAATGTACTTCAATTCTGGTCATGAAAAAAGACTTATCTACAGTAGTACCAATTGCACCCTCAATGGGAGTGAAAAAACTAGGCCAGCCAGTACCACTGTTAAATTTGGTGTCTGATGTAAACAAAGGCTGTCCGCAAGCAGCACAGACATAAGTACCCTCAGCATACTGTTTATCCAGTGGACTAGTAAAAGCCCTTTCCGTTCCATGTTGCCGCAATACACGAAACTGTTCTGGGGTTAAAATTGTTTGCCATTCTTTCTCAGGCTTGGTAATTTCAAATTTAGTATTAGAAGCTGCCATGATGCTTGACCTTTGTAAAATATGGGGTGCGAACAAAACTGTGCCAACCAATGCAGCACCAGTTTGTAAAAAATAGCGCTTGTTCATATATCTATTATTTTCTATTTTTTACTTAACTATCCCATCAGCTGTTGTTGGGATTCCTCTACCTCAACTCCCAGAGTCACCCATTTTTCTGAACCAACTGTGATGAACTGATGAAAATCAGCTAAGAATTGGATAAAACCAAAGCCGAATTTCTCACGAAATTGATCAAACCGTAGTCCAGAGGCTGTAGGGGCAAGTTCAAAAATATACTGCAATCATTCACGAATATCTCGTGAACCTGTCTCTACCGTTTTGTGAGAAATGCCGGAAAAGCCTACTGTGAATTTTGCATTGTTCAAGTACCTGGCAAATTTCGCAAACGTTCATCTAAATGAGTCCGTTCAGCTAAAGTTTTTAAAATTGGGCCATGAGTAGTAAATTCTACCAAACTCACGGAACCAACAGGACATCCCAAACGATAACGAAAACGTCCTACATCAATTCCTAACAAACTACACAGGATAATTCTAATAGTAGCTTTATGGGCAACCACTAAAACATTACCACTACTATAAAGATGTTTAATTTCTTCAATCACATTCATAGCACGAGAAGCAATTGTAATTGCCATTTCGCCATCAGTGGGAGCATACCAAGCTGGATCAGCAGACCAGCGAATATAATCATCATGGTATTCCACATTGACTTGTTCTGGAGTTTTTCCTTCCCATTTACCGTAATTAATTTCTTTTAAACCATCTCGTAGTTCTGGTTGCATTCCTATTGCTTCACACAAAGGTTTAGCTGTGTCGATAGTGCGCTGCATGGGACTACAAAAAATTGCTGTCCAAGGAATAGAACTATAGGCAGATGCAAAGGCTTTTGCCATTTCTAAGCCTTCTAGAGTCAGTTGAGAATCAATGGAACCACAAAATGAATTTTTCCGACTACAATCTGTCTGTCCGTGACGCAGCAAATAAAGATTTAGACTCACAGTTAATCCTCATTGATTTTCAAGAATATCCATACTCAGAGGTAAATCAAAATAGTCGATATCTGTGGTGTTTTACTGGCGGATAGGGAATTACAATTTAAGCGATCGCTAATATCATAAATGAATCACTCGCTTCTCGACTCGATACCATGACGACCACAGCAGTCAATCCCTATCTGGATGGTAATTTTGCCCCTGTTAAGGCAGAAATCACTACCGAGACTCTCAAAGTTATCGGGGAAATCCCACCTACATTATCAGGTATGTTTGTCCGTAATGGCCCCAATCCCCATTGGCAACCCATTGGTCAATATCATTGGTTTGATGGGGATGGAATGTTGCATGGTGTCAGAATCGGTCATAATCAAGCCAGCTATCGCAATCGCTACGTCCGTACTCAAAGATGGCAAAGAGAAAATCAGGCTGGTAAAGCTATCTGGACTGGTTTGATGGAACCACCGCAGCCAGAACTCCCTAGTCACAACACTGGTAATACAGCTTTAATCTGGCACGCGGGACAATTATTCGCACTGTGGGAAGGTGGCGCACCTCATGCAATTAAAGTACCTGAGTTAGACACTATAGGGGAGTATATCTACAACGGTAAACTAGCTTCTGCCTTTACTGCTCATCCTAAAGTAGATCCCATCACAGGCGAAATGATGTTTTTTGGTTACTCATTCGCGCCACCATACTTACATTACAGCGTAGTTTCTGTCACTGGGGAATTAGTCAGCACAGTACCGATTGATTTACCGATGAGTGTGATGATGCACGACTTTGCCATCACTGAGAACTATACAATTTTTATGGATTTGCCCCTAACTTTTAATCCAGAACGGATACAAACAGGGAAACCCATGTTGATGTTTGAGAGCGATCGCTCTAGTCGCTTCGGTATTTTACCCCGTCATGGTAACAACAGTAATATTCGCTGGTTTGAAACTCCCTCTTGTTATATCTTTCATACCCTCAACGCCTATGAAGATCAAGACGAGGTAGTATTAATTGCTTGTCGCATGAGTTCCACTACTGTTTTAGGTTCTCCAGATGCCAAACTAGACTCACAAGCAGATACCCCCCGCTTACATCGCTGGCGGTTTAATTTAACCACTGGGAAAGTTGCGGAAGAAATGCTGGATGATGTCGCTTCAGAATTTCCCCGCATTAATGAGAACTTTTTAGGACAACCAAACCAATATGGTTACACTGGCAAAATGGCAAAAAGTTCTCTACCTTTGTTCGATGGCATCATTAAATATGACTTCCGCAATGGTAAATCTCAAACTCATGAATACGGAAGAGAACGCTACGGTGGCGAACCTGTATTTGTGCCAAATCCTAGTAGCACAGCAGAGGATGATGGCTGGTTGGTTACTTATGTTTATGATACTGCTGAAGATTGTTCAGAATTAGTGATAATTAATGCTCAAGATGTGACTAGTGAAGCGATCGCACGAATCTTAATTCCTCAGCGCATACCCTATGGTTTTCATGGTGCTTGGATCTCTGAAGAACAGTTAAATTTTCGCAGCCTATCAACTGATTTGTAGTAACCTAAATTTATCCTAAATTTTTTGGAATAGCAGCGATGTTATTAGAATTAAATCGCATCTATGTTCCACCTGGGCAAACAGTATTGTTGCGGGATGTCACTTGGCAGGAATTGGAAACAATTCTCGAAGAATTAGGAGAACATCGCGCAGCACGTATTGCTTATGACAAGGGAATACTAGAAATTATGGCTCCATTGCCAGAACATGAAGATGATAAAGAAATTATTGGGGATTTAGTTAAAGCATTTTTGGAAGAATTAGATATTGAATTTAGATGCTTAGGTTCTACTACTTTCAAAAATCAAGCAATGGCGCAAGGGATCGAGCCTGATCAGTGTTTTTATATTAAAAATGAATCTAAAATTCGCGGTAAAAACAGACTGGATTTAACAGTAGATCCTCCGCCAGATTTAGCTTTAGAGATTGATATTACTTCTCGTACTCATCCTCATATTTACCAAGCGCTAAAAGTGCCGGAACTTTGGCAATTTGCCAGAGGTAAACTAAAAATTAATATTTTACAAGATGGTGTATACGTGGAGTCTCCAGAAAGTTTAAATTTTCCTGGATTAACTTTGATTGATATCATTCCCCAGTATCTTGAGCAAAGTAAAATTATCGGTAGAAATGCAACTTTGAGAGCTTTTCGTCTGTGGGTAAGACAGCAAATACAACAGTTATGAATTAATGTTGGCTATTTGAGATAAAAATTAGAATTTCCGTGCAATAGAACAATTAGAAGCGCTGGGGGAAGCATTGTTGGATTTGGCTACAATGATGGATTTAGAAGCTTGGTTAAGTCAACAACAAACAAAAAATCAGTAAATTTATTCCCGACTAATCCGAAGAACTCCAATTCAATTGATGAGCGTAGGCTTTGCTCGTTGTACATATCGCCTACTATTTGGTTGTAGGCGATCGCTTTGGTAAAATAACAGATAATCTCTCTGACTAAACCAAATGAATGACAAGATTCATCCATGATCAATTCTCCAAAGACTACTTAGAAGAACTTCTAAAACCCTATGGCAAAATCCAAGCACCAAGTCGAGTAGCAGCAGAAGTCAAAGAAATCGACGTATTATTCACCCCAATTCCCACACAAACAGCTAATTTAGCCACATTGGGAATATTGGGAAAAATGGCGACAACACCAGCCATATTTGAACCATTCCGCAACCCCGCATCCATAGATGAAATCAACGATTGTATCTCCAAACTCTCAGAAGTAAAAAGCGCAATGCAGCGAGAAGCCAAGCGCAATAAAATTAAAATCCCAGAAACAGAAATACCTCAACTATGGATACTCACACCCACCGCCTCCAAAAATATAATTTCTGGGTTTAGTGCAGTGATAAAATTAGACTGGATAGAGGGAGTGTACTTTTTACCGAAGCATTTACGCACAGCCATAGTAGCAATTCATCAGCTACCTCGTACTTCCCAAACCCTGTGGCTGAGATTGCTAGGGCGTGGTAGAGTACAGCGACAAGCGATCGATGAATTAACCGCACTACCAGCCGATCATCCCTTTGTCCGAGTGACGCTAGAATTACTTTATAGCCTGCAACAAAATTTGCGAATCAATCAAAATATCGAAATAGAGGATCGGGAGTTAGTGATGAGATTAGCGCCACTGTATCAGCAAGACAGAGAAAAAGCTAGACAGGAAGGTTTAGAGCAAGGTTTACAGCAAGGAGAACAACAGCTAATTCTGCGGTTGTTAAATCGACGATTGGGAAACATAGATGTATCTCTCATCGAACAAATTCAAAAATTATCAATCGAACAATTAGAAGCGCTGGGAGAAGCATTGTTGGATTTTGCTACAATCATGGATTTAGAAGCTTGGTTCAGTCAACAACAAACAAAAAATCAGTAAATTTATTCCCGACTAATCCGAAGAACTTCAATTCAATTGATGAGCGTAAGCTTTGCCTGTAGTAGAGATCGCCTACTATTTGGATATAGGCGATCGCTTTGGGAGAATAATCAATAATATCCCTATCCGAATCCAATGAATAACAAGATTCATCCATGCTCAATAGTTAGGAAATGCAGATGTTTCTGATGATTTAATTGGTGCTGTTGCCCATAAATCTGGGTGGAATTCAACAGCAACCTTTGATAAAAACTCAGAGGTGAAAAGAGATTGAATTTACTGGAGTAAAGCAATTAATTTCACCACTCTTTCTTTTACTTCATCACGAACACGGCGAAAAGTTTCGATAGAGTGTCCTTCGGGATCATCTAGTTGCCAATCTTCAAACACTTCTCTTAACACCCAAGGTTCTGGTAAATTCACACCACAACCACACAAAGAAATCACCGCATCATAATCTTCAGAATTAAACTCACTCAAGGCTTTGGAAGTTTGGTTACTAATATCAATACCAATTTCTGACATAACTTGTACAGTAATGGGATCGACTTCACTCGATGCTAAACCAGAACTAGAAACAGCAACTTTACCTGCTCCTAAGACTTTGGTAAATCCCTCTGCCATTTGGGAACGGCGAGAATTTTTCTTGCAGACAAACATGATTTTTTTCATGATTTTTGGTTGTTAATAATTGGCAAACTTTGAACTACATTCACTTCCAAAGCCCGATTTGCTACCTCAGCAGTGGCTTTTGCTGCTTTTTCTTTACGTTCACTGTAGCGGTCGGTTAAATAATCAACTTGGTCACGCAACAGCAGGGTAAACTTATAGAGTTCTTCCATGACATCCACTACGCGATCGCGGTAAGATGAATCCTTCATCGTTCCGTCTTCGTTAAACTCTTGATATGCTTTTGCCACGGAAGACTGATTGGGAATGGTAAACATTCGCATCCATCGTCCCAAAATCCGCAACGTGTTTACAGCATTAAAAGACTGAGAACCACCACTGACTTGCATCACTGCTAAAGTTCTCCCTTGAGTCGGTCTAACTGCACCTAAACTCAAAGGAATCCAGTCAATTTGGTTTTTCATAATCCCAGTAATAGTACCGTGCATCTCAGGTGAAGACCATACTTGACCCTCAGACCACATACTCAATTCCCTCAATTCTTGTACCTTGGGATGGCTATCTGGCACACTTCCATGTATCGGTAATTCACGGGGGTCAAAAAACTTCACTTCAGCACCAAATTCGGTGATAATTCTGGCAGCTTCTTCTGCTAATAAGCGGCTATAGGAACGTTCTCGCAAAGAACCATATAAAAATAAAATTCTGGGTGGATGATCAAAAGAAGTCATGGAAATCTCTTATTCCTTAAAATCCCGAAAACCGTTGGAAAGTTGCCGATAAACGATGACGGCTAATTGCGCGCCGATAATTGGTGCAAGCCAGTAAACCCAGTGATGTTGCCAAATTCCGCCGATAAAAGCGGGACCAAAGGAACGGGCGGGATTCATACTTGCACCTGTAATTGGCCCCATAAATGCGGCTTCTACTCCTACTGTTAAACCAATTGCTAACCCAGCAAAACCTATGGGTGCGCGTCTATCTAATCCAGAACCTAAAATCACAAACATCAAAATGAAGGTGAGAACAGTTTCTAAGACGAAAGATTGCCACCAGTTATTATTTAGTGGCAAAGTTGCGCCTAAATTGGCAACTCGTCCTAGACTAATTAGGAGTAGTGCAGAAGCAGCGATCGCCCCGACTAATTGTGCCAATATATACGGTATAACTCGTCGCCTGGGGAAAAAGCCCGCCGTCCAAAATGCCATTGTCACTGATGGGTTGAAGTGTGCGCCGCTAATATGACCGAGACTGTAAATTAACGCAGCCACAATAGCACCAAATACTAAACTGATACCCAGATGGGTGATAGCACCGTTACTTATTTTGTTCACCATGACTGCACCAGTCCCAGCAAACACTAAAATAAATGTGCCGATCGCTTCTGCTAGCATCTCTCGTCGATATTGGGCAACTTCTTTAATCAATGACTTCATTAATTTAAAACTGCTTTTGTTTGCGTAATAATTCCCCAATTGTTAAATCAAACTGGGCTTTGCCAGCAAATACTGTTCCGGCTTTACCCTGGTTTAAATGCACATAATCAATGTGGTAAGCTTCTGCGGGTAAAGGCACATAGCCGACAGAACTCACAGTTTTTGGTGCTTGTTTCACGTAGAAATCGACAAACTGATATACTGCACTTTTATGTTGTGCTGACCAGGGATTGACGTAGATAAATAAAGGTCGAGAAAGTGGCTGATATTGAGATTTTTCTACAGTTGCTCGTGATGGTAAGATTGCACCTTTACCACTATCTACTGGTAGCGCTTTTAATTTACCTTGGTTTTCTTCATAATAAGCATAGCCAAAGTAACCCAAAGCATTGGGGTCTTTGCTGATACTTGCAACTAAGACATCATCATCTTCACTCGCTGTATAGTCGTTACGGCTAGCTTTGGCTTTACCTGTAACCGCTTCTGTAAAATAGTCGAATGTCCCAGATTGTTTACCCGCACCATATAAGTTTAGTGGCCGATCTGGCCATGAGGCTCTTACTTGGTTCCACCGGGTAATTTTTCCTTCTGCTCCAGGCTCCCATATTTTTTTCAATTCTGCAACTGTAATGTCTTTTGCCCAATTGTTTTCTGGGTTTACCGCAATAGTCAGGGCATCAAAAGCTACAGGCAACTCTATATACCTGATGCCATTACGATTACAATCTGCCATCTCTGCTTGAGAAATTGGGCGAGAAGCATTGTTGATGTCTATTTTCCCAGTACAAAATTTAGTAAAACCGCCACCAGTACCGGAAAAATTCACTTCAACTTGGGTATTATTCTTAGAGTTGGCTTGGAAGTCTTTAGCGATCGCCTGGGAAATCGGGTAGACTGTACTTGAGCCATCAATCGTTACTTTTGTTACTTGGTTTTTATTCGCCGCTTCGGCTGCTTTTGGTGATTGCTGAGTTTGAGTTGAGGTATTAGCTGTAGAGGTACAACCAGTTACCACAGCGAAAATCCCCAGCGCTAGAGCCAATTTTTCTGCTATTGCTTTCATTGACTGCACCTTGAGGGGGTGATATTAAAAGTATACCTCTATCATTTCAAAAAAAATTGATATGTCAATTACTAGAAAGTTAATATACACAAAAATTCATCAAAAAAAGTTGATGTATTAGGAAACCTGATTGCAAGAAGGTGCAGACAATATTTGTCCTAAGTGCTGGTAATCTGTCAAATACTTTTCCAATACAGCAAATTGCGGCAAATTCAGGCTGTAATAAATCCAACGCCCTTCTTGGCGGGAGTTAACTAAGTTGGCTTCCTTGAGAGTTTTCAGGTGAAAAGACAGTTTAGACTGACTTACCCCCAAAGCGTCGCATAAGTCGCAGACACATAATTCTCGCTGGCGCAGTAATTCAAGTACATTAATTCTGATGGGATCAGAAAGAGCATGGAAACCAGCAGCAATCGACTGGGAAGTAGTAATATAAGGAGTGAGCATTAACTTAACCTTATTTCAGCAACGCTATAAATCTTGCTGTATTCACAGATTAACTCATACTAGCGATCGCTTGTCGTCAGAAATGCCAGATATTTTATATCTAATCTAATGTAACTCTATTTTGACTATAATCAGCAACTAAAATAAACGATTTCAACCATCGAGAACCTAATAAAAATTCCTGTATTTCATCTCCAGCAAATACAGGAATTTCCAATTCTTGATTATCTATGATGACTCTACCGCTATAAACATCAAATTCAGTTTCTCCTTGAGCAGTTCTTAATTTATCTTGATTTAAAAACTGCCAATCAAGACTCTCTACATCTTGTTTATTCATAGCTAGAAACTCAGTAAATCCTGTATCTAACATTGTTTCTACAGGAAAACCCAAACCATCACCGCCAATTAAATCTATCTCAAAATAAATTTGTCCATATTCTCCAAATCTTCCCTCAATCATATTCTGCCACTTACACCTGTTTCATTAATGCCAAAAATATGATGAATCACATGAGGGTGTTTTTCTCTAGCCATTTTACTGGCTACTTCTTTATCTTGATCAATAAAATAATCGCCGCTATTAGGTTCAATGGCAATATACCAACCATAATATTTATTTAGTATTTCTGGTTTTAACCTCTCAAAAATCGCCCAACAACGCTCATAAAATGCTTGTCTTCTGGCTCTATCTTCAGCTTTTTGGGCTTGAGTCCATTGAATTTCCGGGAATAATCTTCCACGTCTCACAATTCTTTCTGGTGAAGAATGTGTCATAATTTTTTACTAATGGAAATTTATTTTTCATATTCTATTGTAAAGCGATCGCCTCGAAGCTAGTGCGATAATTCTATATAATCTTCTCATGAAGGGTAGTTATGGTAGAGTCAATAGAGTATAAAAATTGGCATTATATACTAAAATCAACGAAGTGTTAGGCAAGGTGTAAGCACGGTAACGCATCTGCAAATATCCTATCTTAACCCTTGTTCTCGCAACAATGTATCCGCCCAAGCGGCATCAGCTTCTGACAATGCGGGAACTGGTTGATGACTATAATCTACAATCAAATCATAGTCATAAATATCATATACCTGAGTAAACAAAGCTTGTAAATCTATGACTAGTTCGTTGTCACCAGAACGTAAAGGTAGAGGAAAAGCTGGAATTTTATCTGGTAAATTGAAAGCGTATAAATCAGCCACAGGACGACGATTTCCAGGGCAAACCAAAATTCGATAATTGCTCTGAATCTTATTACCAAACATCGGCATCGGTTTACCTTGACGTAATAAATCAATTTCCACTAAATTTGTTTGACTACCTAAAACTTGTTCCCGTTTTTTTTCATAAACTTTCCTACCTTTACCGGGACGTTTATTAGTAGGAGAAAGAATTTCTATTGTAGTAATTAACTGTTCTGTCCCAACTTCTTTGACTTCTAAATATCCTTCTTTAATAGTTATAGGGATTGGTACTGTAACTTTTACAGGTGCAACTGATGGGGCGGCAACTGCTACATTTGTAGTGTTGGCATCACTGACATTTTGGCGAGTTTTTACCATGACATCAGGAATGCCAACAATTAGGGAACTATCATCTGCGGTTTCATACATCCGCACTTCCACCGCGACGCGATATTTAGGACGCAATTGTGGAGACAAAAACCTCGCAATCTCACTAATTAATAAGTGATGTAATCCAGGAAATAACTCAGGGTGTTCTAAATATGGGTTCATTCCTGGAAATATCGAAGGCATGGTTTAGACTCCTAATTCGGAACCAACAATAGCAGTTTCGGGTTGATAACGGATACCAGCTTGCTTCATCCGATGCAAAGCTTCACCTAAGCGATCGCAATCTGCGATTAAACTGATTCTGACATATCCTTCACCTGCCACACCAAAGGCATTACCAGGAGTGACAACAACGCCTGTATTTTGCAACAAATCCAGAGCAAAATCTGTCGAACCTGTACCCAGAGGACATTTTATCCACAAATACATTGTCGCTTTGGTTTTGGGGATATCCCAACCCAACTGTCCTAAACCTTGAATCAGAAAATCACGGCGGGTGCGGTAGCGTTGCTGTACCTCATGTAGATAAATATCGGGTAGTTGCAAGGCTGTCTCGGCGGCTGTTTGCAAAGCGGCAAAAATGCCGTAATCTAAGTTGGTTTTCAGTGTCCGTAAGCCTTGAATCACATGGCTATTGCCCACAACGAAACCGACACGCCAGCCAGCCATATTGTAAGTTTTCGATAAGGTGTGGAACTCCACGCCAATATCTTTTGCCCCAGGAATTTCTAGTAAGCTGGTGGGTTGATAACCATCAAAAGCTAACTCGGCATAACATAAGTCATGCACCAAAAGAATTTCGTACTTTCTGGCAAAGGCGACGATTTCCTCAAAAAATTCTCTAGGTGCGGTGGCGGCGGTGGGGTTGCTGGGATAGTTGAAATAGAGTATCTTGGCTTGTCTAGCTACCTCGTCGGGAATGGCGGCTAAATCAATTAACCAATCATTCTCTGGTTTGAGAATCAAGCTGTGGACTTTCCCCCCAGCAATTACAGGGCCACGAAAATGGGCAGGGTAGGCGGGAGAAGGAACCAGTACCACATCACCGGGGTTGATGTAGGCGATCGCTAAATGGGATAATCCTTCTTTAGAACCCAATAGGGGTAAAGCTTCACTGTCAGGATCTAGCACCACTCCATAGCGACGCTTATACCAATTGGTAATGGCACGACGGAAGCTAGCTGTACCCTCAAACGGGGGATAACCGTGATTGGCGGGATCTTGCAATGCTTTGATAGCTGCTTCCACCACTGGTTGTGGTGTTGCCCCATCAGGGTTTCCCATCCCTAAATCAATTAAATCAATTCCTTGCTCCCTGGCCTTAGCTTTTAATTCGTCGAGACGGGCAAATACATAAGGTGGTAGTTGCTGTATTCTACTTGCTGGGGTAATCCAATCCAAACTCATTCCTCAACCTCGTCACTTATTCCCCTGGTGGAGACACGATTAACCAAGTCTCTACTATCTGTTGGTGCAGTAGTAGAAACCATCGCCGCCATCAATTGTTCTAATGCAACTTTGAATGGTAGTCGATGAATGTCAGATTGAGGTGCTAAAGCGATTTCGGCGGCTGTTTGTAACTCGCCCAGGGTAATATTACCCAACCCCAAATCTCCTAATTTTTGTGGCAGTCCAATCTCTGCGTAAAACTTTAATAATTGTTGCCGGGCTGTGAGTGCAAGTTGATTTCCCTGTACCATTTCTTCTAAACGCAGTTGCACTAAAATCCCGTAGGCGACTTTTTCGCCGTGGATGCTATTGTGTCCAGCGATATGAGTTAAACCATTGTGGACTGCATGGGCTGCCACAGTCCGACATTGTGCGCCACCCAAGCCACCAATTACTCCAGCTAGTAAGACAGTAGCATCCACAACTTCTTGCCAAACTTCACTGCCTGGTTGCTGTATGGCGGCAGTTGACTTTTGGAATAAAATATCGCGTAATATCCTGGCTTGTTGGACTGCGGCAATAATTAAAGTCTGCGGCAAATGTCCGCTACTAACTGAGGCTTCGTACCATTTAGCGATCGCATCCCCAATTCCTGCTACTAATGTATGTGGTGGTGCAGTTTGAATTAAATTGTAGTCAAGGATGAGTAAATCGGGACAGCGAGACAAAGCCACATCATAGAGAAAAGCACCTGCCTCAGAATACACATTCGATAAAGCAGTCCATGCTGCACAAGTAGCCGCCGAGGTGGGAATTGTCACTACAGGTAACTGCGACTGATGAGCAACTAATTTAGCTGTATCCAAGGCTTTACCACCACCCAAGCCAATAATCACATCAGCTTTATGTTCCTTAGCTAACTTCCTCAGAGATTTTAAACCAGTCTCAGCACAATCTGCACCATAGGCAGCCTGAGCAAAATGCAAATTTTGGTTAGCTAAAATTGGCTGAAGAATTTCTTGACTAATGGTCATGGTACTATTACCTGCCACAATCAAAGGACGATCGCCCAATTTGGCAATTTCTCCTACTGCCGCCTGTAAGATATCAGAACCACGGATAACTTTAGCTGGGGCAACAGCGAGAGTAAGTAATGAGTTAGGAGTTTGAGTAGACAAGGTTTGATTAGATAGTTGATTAGACATATACTCTAGTGTGCCAAACCCTTGATGTTTCTTAATAAAATTAAACTTAAAGTAATTGTAAATTGTATAGGCATAGCCCGACGCAGGGATCGCTTACGAACCTGACCAATCATACACACCACGTCTAGTATTGAGTGTGGGGATAATTTGCTGGTATTGCTCTTTCTCCATATATTCCGAACTATCAAAGTTTTGAATAACCGTATAGTTTATTAACAATACCACTGTCAGAATGCTCAGTAAACTTAAATATGAGACAGTCTCATCCATCAACTAAGCTAATGAATGACACCGTAATTAAATTAATGTACATGATATCTTAATCTAAAATTAATAAATATTGTATATCTAAATACAAAAAATCACGTTTTCTTGATTTTCAGAGATGACTACGGGAAAAATCAGTATTCATCGTTTGTTTGATTCTCTCAGACTCAAGGCGATAGTCTTAGCGTAGAATGACTGTATTGAATCAGGATTGCGATCGCTATAGCGGTATTCACTTGAATGAGATACAGAATTGACCACAAAACTCATACACTAATAGACTTTCAAGCCTGTTCTCTGTTTCCTGTTTCCTGCTATATGACTGCAACCACCAAGAAATAAATTATCCCAAATTAACTTGTGGGTAGGGTGCGTCAGTGCGCGAAAACCTCGCTAGATCGAGAAATTATTCATACTGACGCACCCTAAATTTCTGTTTATTGAGAAAATATCTATTAAGCTGAAGATTTTGGCAATTGGGCAAACTTTTCGGGATAGATTTCCACGGCTAACTGGTTATCTTGACGATTGGCTAGCGATCGCCTCACCTCTCCCAGGTAAACTGGTATGGAAAGCCCTGGTTGTGGATGTATGAGAGTCCGTACTAAAATTCTATGATTGTATCTTGCTTTTTATAGCTTGACCGTAATAAATCATTCACGAAAAGCCATCGTGACAAATTCTGACAAAACCGTAAACTTACTGAACATAAGCGATGGTTTTTAAATGGAATACAAAATTTCTCGTCACGCACAAACTGAAATAGCAAGAAGAAAGATTCCTCTTTCTCTCGTTGAATCTGTTTTGGATAATCCTCAACAAGTTTTACTCGAAAGAGAATCCCAGAAAGTATATCAATCAAAAGTTGACTTTGGTAACGGTAAAATATTCTGACTGCGTGTTATTGTCGCAGATGATGTTGAACCTAAAGTTGTCATAACTGTTTATAGAACTAGCAAAATTGAAAAATACTGGAGCGAATTATGAAGATTACTTATGACCCAGAAGTTGATGTTTTAAGAATTATTTTTAGTAATGTGCAAATTGAAGAAAGTGATGAAGAAAAACCAGGAATAATTTTAGACTATGACGGAGATGGAAATATTATAGGACTAGAAATAATAGATGCCTCTAAACGTGTAGACAATCCTTGTTCAGTTGAATATTCAGTTAGTTGATTCAGTTAGTCGGTTAAATGGATACTGCGTTGAGATAGATAGATTAATCATTGAGTGTATCTGAAATACTATCTCAAAAAGAATGAAGAAAATAGGGATCAGCTTTATTTGATGTAGCTAATTTAGAAGCATAGTTAAATTATCAATCAAAAAATTAAACTGTTAGCAACAAGTGGATTGTGCTTCAGACTTATCCGAGAATTAGGTTTTGATATTAATGACGGATAAGTCTATTGAGAAAATATTTATTAAGCTGAAGATTTTGGCAATTGAGCAAACTTTTCGGGATAGATTTCCACGACTAACTGGTTATCTTGACGATTGGCTAGCGATCGCCTCACCTCTCCCAGGTAAACTGGTATGGATAGCCCTGGTTGTGGATGTATCAAAGTCCGCGCCCGAACAGTTAACTTATCGTCTCCCCCTCTCCCCGAACGCCCGAAAGAATAGAGATTACTAGCCGCTTGGCGTAGCGTTGCTTCCACTTGTGTTGGGGAAATTTGCGGTGATGTGGCAATGACGGCTTGGTTAGCACCATCATCGTAAACTAGAGTATACTTCACAGCCCCCGGAATGACAGTGCGACTCAAAGGAACTATTGATAGGGCAAATAAACCACCAGTCAGCACCAACATAAAGCCAGTTGTACCCACTAGCCGAAAGCGAATGCCCCATTTGAACAGAAATGCTAGTATTGCCAAAGCAGCAAACACTAAAGTTGCAATACCAGACCATTGAGTATATTTGAAAAATTCAGCCGTTGTGAGCATACAAATTGGCTACTTGGGTGTTTTTACTTTAATACTGACATCATCATTTTACCTGGGAGTAGGGCATTAGGCTGAGGACAGAGAAAAATCATCATAATGTAGTAATTTTTACGTCTTCAGTCAGATACCAATGATAAATTAATCAAGCTATGATGCCTGATTGATATAACTCATACTATTTATTTAGTAGTTGTGATTCCTCAATATTCTGAAAACTTGATACATCCCCAAGGAGAAAAACCACTAAGCCAAGCATATAAATTTAGTTGGTTTGATTGGTTTTGTTTGTGGTATCCGCCCGGCTGGCTGATTTTATTTAACCGCCACTGGCAACATTACCATAAAGATCCCGACGGTTGGCACTGGCTAGAATACTTCCTATTTTTAATTCCTGGGGGGTTTTATCTAGCATTTTTTTGCCGATGGTTGCGTCTAGGTTGTCGTGCGCCGAGAACCGAAGTTGAGGAATTTAACCCCAACTATCAACAAGCATTTAGGGAAGAAATTTTAGCACCCATTGTCAAATATTATTTTCGTGGGGAATTACAACAAGTTGAAAATTTACCATCCACAACCCCTGTGATGATAGTGATGAATCATGCGGGGATGTGTTTTCCTTGGGACTTTATTAGTTTGGGCTATTTATTGGGTGAAGCACGAGATTGGGTGGTGCAACCCCTAGCAGGTGTATCATTATTTGAACATCCTTGGATGGTTTGGTGGTTACCACCTAAATGGTCGCAGGTTTTAGGTGCTGTGAGGGCAGAATTAAGCGATTTTGAAGCAGCCGTAGCTCAGGGTAAAATCCTGTTGTATGCACCGGAAGGTTTACGAGGCCCTCTCAAGGGATGGCAAAAACGTTATCAGTTGCAAAAATTTGATCTCAGCTTTTTGCAGTTGAGCGATCGCTATCATATCCCGATTCTGCCGGTTGTTTGCCTTGGTAGTGAGTCTTTACATCCGTGGACAATTAACCTGCAAAAATTACAAAGGTTTTTTCAGTTACCCTTTTTACCCATCTCACCTTTAATCTTTCTACTCATACTATTTCCCTCAATGGGAGTTTGGGCAATGAGAACGCGCTTGCATTATTTTATTGGGCCTGTGGAAAATGAGATAAATCTCAGTCAAGAACGCGCTGCCATTTATCGGCAAGCACAACAATTTCGAGATAAAATGCAAAGCCGAATTACTCAATTGTTGCTGCAAAAATAAGATGGACTGCATTCATTTAACAGGAATTCGCTGCTATGGCTATACTGGTTTTTTACCAGAGGAGCAGATACTAGGACAATGGTTTGAGGTGGATGTAACCTTATGGTTGGATCTGTCTACAGCTGCCAAGACTGATGCGATCGCTGATACTCTTGATTATCGCAGTGTTATTAACTTGATACAAGACTTGGTGAAGACGGCTAAGTTTGCTTTGATTGAACGTTTAGCGGGTGCGATCGCTGATGCCATTATCCAACAAAGCACTCAAGTCACACAAGTCAAAGTCATTGTCACCAAACCAGCCGCACCCATTCCCGATTTTGGCGGGAAAATTAGCATTGAATTGACTAGAGATAAATCTGAACTTTAAAATTCCCCAAAATTATCACAAATTAAACAGAAATGGTTTGACACAGACAACCATACGCTCTAATTCTGTTTTGTTGTGTTTGAGAAGATTATGTCCCCATAATTCATTTGTATTATCGGCGCAATCTTTTGCTAAAGATTCTCCAATATTTTCAAAACTCTTGTTAATATCTCCCTTTAAACGTTCTGGTTCAGATAGCACTCCAATCACGAACACTCTATCAATTAAATCTGTGGGAATCTTACTCTGTACATAACTCAATCGCTGACCCTGCTGATCATCAAAATCAATCAGCAAAACCATCATCCTTTTTGTATATAGTCGCATTTCAGGAATATGATCTTCCGTAAATTTCTCTACAACTTTTACCCAACCACGAGCAGGTGGCAGAACTTGAATAGCACGGCCGTTAAGGTTTAAATTAAGGATAAATCCATTGGCAATCTGGCGATTAGCATCGTCTTCTGGCAATACAAAAACGCAGGGTTGATACCTATTCACGCTCATATTTCTATATCGTCACGAATTAAGGTATCTACAAGATCACCTGGAACAGATATATCACTGAGCAGTCTAACTAAAGTTGGTTCTAAATGGTTTGCTCGATGAAGAACTAAGGTATTTTCATCTGAAAATTTTCGGATTGCTTCAGGATTATGAGAGGTTACTAAAATTTGACCACTATGCCTAAATGAGCGTCGGAGTGATGTAACAAAATGACCAATTTCCGATAGGGAAAGATAGTTATCTGGCTCATCCCAGAAGCAAAAAAGTGGCCCATAGAATTTGTTAGCAGCTAATACGACAGCGCAGAGAAAAAAGCATTTTTCGCCATCAGATAAATCTTTAAAATCAATACTCAGATTTGCATTATTTGCTTCAAACCGAACAATCATGCTTTTAGCGTCTTTGCCGATTTGTTCATTCAGAAAATCCTGAATGTCAGGCATAACTTCTCGAAGATATTTGTCAACCTGTGTGTAAGCAGCAGGATAACGACTAAGTAACCCAGAAATCCATTCTCCGAAGTTTGAACCATCTCGTTTTGGTTCCAATGTTTCCCCATTGGATTCTCCAGTCATTAAGCTGGGAATTGGGGCTAAAATGATCATCCGAGCCAGCCAAGTTTTAAAAATCCGTAGTGGATCAGTTTCTGATTGCTCCTGTATGACTGGTAAAGCAACAAGATGCCAATCCACAAGAAATTGAGCTTCACGGTTTTGTGGACTGTTGTGAAGAGTGACTTGAGCTTCTCTTCTAGAGTAGATTGGATCTCCCGAAACTAGGAGTTGCTCTTCAAAAACTCGTAGCTCTTTAAATTTTTCTGGTAACTCAAAGGCAAGAATATATTTGTATAAGTTATTGTTCAATAATACTTCTATTTCTAAGCGGATCGGCACATTAGACCTACCACAAACGAAATCTTTTGATTGAACAAGTTGTCCAACTCTATTAATCCCTCTACCAACAGACTGAAGTACCTCTAATACAATGGCAATAGTTGATTTACCTGCACCGTTTTTCCCAATTAACAGAGCAGATGACATCCCCTTTATTGTCAATTCAAAGTTTTCTAGGCATCTAAAGTTGTTTACATATAGTCTTTGGAGCATAGGAAAACAATTCCTAAGAATGGAAAGTAAACGAGCTTAAGTTTTTCAATGTTCAGACTTTGCTGTGAATACTCACGGCGGAAGCCTAAATTTATTGATAGGGATTTCCCTGTTTCCTGTTATTTTGACACCTTATCTCTGGTGGTTTGTCATCCAGAGTTTTTGGTTTGTGGGGTTAGATTATCCCTCAGTATTGTAATACAATATATGCATGAATATTTAAGTTGTACAGATTTTAAGATACATATAGTAGATAATGCTCATCATACGTATTTTTTAAAAATTAAAATGTCCATCATCAAGTCTTTGGGTTACTTCTGTTTAGCGGGTTTGTGTGAAATTGGCGGAGGCTATCTAATTTGGTTATGGTTGCGAGAAGGTAAAAGCATCTGGCTAGGGTTAGTTGGTTCATTACTGCTAACTGTTTATGGGTTTGTCGCCACACAACAGCCAAGTAACTTTGGTCGCACTTATGCAGCTTATGGTGGTATTTTTATTATTCTCTCGCTGCTGTGGGGTTGGAAGATCGATGGATTAGCTCCTGACAAATTTGATCAATTAGGCTCATTGATCGTGCTGTTAGGGGTATTGATCATGATTTATTCATCTAGAGGTTAAAGTTTATCATTAATTTTCCAAACCTATGAGAAAAATACCTCAGATGATCAATGTTTTGTTATCTAAATAACAGTATTTTTATACTTTTATTTTATGTATATACCACATTAAAAAAATGTTCATTACTGAACAAAATCTTAAAATAAAGAGATTTTAAAACTTCGATATTCATAGTAAAAGCCTGATTTTAACAGCATCAGCCAATTATGTTGATTTTTAAATATTAATCAAAAATATATATTCTGACTAGTAATTTATGGAGTTATTTAAATTTAACAAGTAGTTTAATCAAGCGACTATACCGATATTTTAGAGATTGACTATCATAGAGTTATTAACTTTCAGATTGAGTTGACGCTAACAACAATATCTGAACCTTAGCAAACAGGTGATTTTAACATGATCTCCCACAAAATCCTAGTTGTTGAGGATGAAATAGACCTAGCGTTAAATCTTAAAAACAGTTTACAAACATTAGGATACAATGTTCTGGAGATTACAAATTCTGCGGAAGAAGCGATAAAAAAGATAGTAGATAATCACCCAAATCTAGTATTATTTGATATCTGCTTAGATAAAACAATTGATGGAGTACAGGTAGCAGATATTATTCAAAATAATTTTCATATTCCCGTATTGTATTTAACTGAGTATACGGAATATTTACAGTTAAACAAAATCCGATTAGGTCATGCTTTTAGCTGTATTTTAAAACCCATTGATGAAAAAAACTTACATCTGGCTGTGGAGATGGCCTTACAGCAATATCAAAGCCACAGAAGATTGCAGGAAGAAAAAGCCAGAATGTCGGCAATTATTAACAGTATGGGTTGTGCTGTAATTGTCACCTTTACTGATGGTTGTATTCAGATGATGAATCCCATCGCCGAAAAATTAACTGGTTGGCAAGAACATGAAGCTTTGGGCAGAAATTTAACAGAGGTTGTCAGTTTAGTTGATCAAGATATGGATGAAGCAATTGATAATTTAGCTACACAAGCTATGCAAACTGGTGAGGTGTTGAATTTACCAGAAAACTGTACACTGATTTCTAAGGATGGTAAAGCAATACCAATTGGTGATAGCGTTGCACCGATTTGTGATCACCAAGGCAACATCACTGGCGCAGTTTTGGTGCTACAAGATATTACTCACCGTAAGCAAGCGGAGATCCAATTACTTCGTAATGCCTTTTATGATGGATTGACAGCACTACCCAATCGAGTTTTATTCTTAGATCGTCTCAAACAAGCTGTTGAAAGAAGTAAACGGCGCATCGATTATCGATTTGCGGTGTTGTTTCTGGATTTAGATGGTTTTAAGGGGATTAACGATCGCTTTGGACACGGCATGGGAGATGATTTTTTAGTAGCGATCGCTCGCAGGTTAGAATCATGTGTACGTAGTGGAGATACAGTAGGGCGATTTGGTGGCGATGAATTTGCCGTCTTGTTAGAAGAAATTCGAGATGTTAACGATGCTATTAACGTCGCCAAACGCATTCAAGATACCTTGGGATTACCTCTAAACTTGAATGGGCAACAAATTTTTACTACAGCTAGCATTGGGATTACCCTCAATAGCAATAGTCATGATGAACCAGAAAACCTATTGCGAGATGCTGATCATGCCATGTACCGAGCTAAACAGCAAGGAAAAGCGCGTTATGGTGTGTTTAATAAAGCTACTAATTGTTAATGCGCTACATATCTAATATTCTCATTTTGGGTGTGTCTACCAGATTTCAAATTATCCGCAAAATATGATTAAAATCTGCATATTTATCAGAATTTTATTAAAATTAGATTTTCTTCATGATTAATTCCAGATATTGTAAGTACTTGCCTCCTGTGCGTGAGACAAACTCATGGAAAAAACAGAAAAACAAAAAATGCTCTCAGGTGAATTATATCTGTCTGATGATCCAGAATTAATTGCCCAGAGCAAACGAGCTGCTCGTCTATTGCGGATGTATAATGCCACAACCGAAGAACAGCCAGAACAACGCCAGCAAATTTTACAAGAACTATTTGCCCAGGTAGGTGAGAAAATTAACATAGTGCCGCCATTGCATTGTGATTATGGCAGCAATATCTATGTAGGCAATGGCTTATTTGCCAATTATGGTTGTGTAATTTTAGACTGCAACAAAGTAGAAATTGGTGACAACGTCTTGCTAGCTCCCTACGTGCAGATTTATACTGCTTACCATCCTACAGAACCAGAAGTTCGTCTATCTGGGAGAGAACTCGCCTCACCAATTAAAATTGGTAATAACGTTTGGATTGGTGGCGGTGCTATTATTTGTCCGGGAGTTACCATTGGGGATAATACGACAATTGGTGCTGGTAGTGTGGTTATCAAAGATATACCAGCCAATGTTGTCGCAGCTGGGAACCCTTGCCGGATTATTCGCCATTTATCTGCCAATTAGAATTTATATCCTCTAGCTAACCAGTATAGCCAATCAGCGATCGCCTCTTGAGTCTCTTCATCGACATCAATAGCTTCTATTTCCGAAAGCTTGACAGAATAGACATCCTCGTCCTTACCGCCAATGAGAGCAACTTCCACATACATATCTTTCAAACACTCATCATCTGAAGCCATACCCAAGACTTGGACTTCTTTTTCCCCAACAGTCGCAGATTTCCGCGACTTCTTCTTCCACTTAGCGAAAAAAGGGAAATTTAAAGTCTCCTCAAGATAATAGTACCAACCCATCGCTCGGTCTTCTTTATCGTCAGCATCAACTATAATCTCTGTTTCAATTCGCTGCTCTCTGGTTTCGTCGCGTTCTACACTAGGCATAAGACAAAGACTCACTTAATGATACACAGTTTGATATGTTAATCGTTTTAGCAATATCTGTCGATAAGTTGTCAGATGTCTAAGAAGGTGTTGGAAAAGTTTCAGTAGGTAGAAAAATGCCATTCTGACTGGAGCGGAGCGTCAGGAAGAATCTAGGTTTTGTGGCACATACCGAGATGTTTCATTCCGCTACGCTGCATTCAACATGACAAAGAAACAGGCTTTTCAAACGTCCTCTAAGGATGAGAATTGGCTATCTGCTGGCTTACCCAATCACGAAATAATCTCACCATAGAAACCTCCCCAATTTTCAGACTTTGTTCCAGAAACCAGGGAAGTTCAGTTGCTAAGGGAAGGTTGGCAAAAGTTGGTGACACATCACAAGGAATATAAACTCCTCCCCGTAACTGATAAATTTGCATAATGGGTTCGTCATATCGCCAAACTTCTGGAACACCCAAAGCCTGATAAATAGGAAATCTGTCTACAGAAGCGCCAGTGTAGTCTACCTCAATAACTAAATCTGGTGGTGGATCTTGTGTCAAATCGATCTGCTGCTTTTGCCGCATCACCAACTCATTTTGAATATAAAAAGCTGAATCTGGTTCTACTCCCCGCAATAAGTCTGCACGTTTACAAGTTGTCGAACCAATGCTTTTTAAATTTAGGTTGAGTACCTCAGCTAGAGCAAAAATCAAATGTTCTAGTAATCTATTGTTATGCTCATGAGGCATTAAAGGAGTCATAATTTCCAGCATTCCCTGATCGTAAGCCAGTCGCACAGCACGATCATCTCCCATTTCTGCCAGGATAGTTTCAAAGGTTTGCCAAGTAATATTTGGCAGTAAAACCCTTTGAGAATTAGTTAATGCTGTCGTCACCATAGGATTTAATCTCAGGCTTTCTCCTAAAATATCAAGAAATATAAAAGTTAAGCTTTGATAAAAATTTACAAAATATCACATTTATATATATTTTGCTAAACTCAGATATGCCAAAGCTTGAGCATTTCATCATGGCATTACTGACTCCTCATGCACTCTATCTAATTGATTAATCATAATAGATTTTGTAATAATGCTTTGATAACTTTCAGTAGAGAAAATTAAATAAAAACCATGACACAAACTGCAAAGATTATAGCTAAGGAGCTTGTACCACCTATTGTACTTAGGTTATTCAAGTCTTTTCGTAATTCTCAAACTGTTAGCTACAACAATGGTTCTGAGCAAACCTCTGAGTATTACGATCAGAAAGCATCTGCATCTGATGGTTTCCGCATTCACTACTCAAAAACTGAATATTACCCTTTTTGGTCAGTTATAGCCGATCGCATCCAGTGTGTAGAAACAAAATCCTTGCTAGAAATTGGTTGTGGTGGTGGGCAGTTTGCTGCTTTAATCCGAGATAAAGGCATAACTAAATATCTCGGTTTTGATTTTAGTTCTAGCCTAATTGCTCTAGCAAAAAAAGCTTGTCCTGACTTAGATTTTGTGATAGCTGATGCGTTAAAAACGGATCTGTTCTACACCCATGATTATGATACAGTGGTAACTACAGAATTTCTAGAACATATAGAGCGTGATCTTGAGGTAATTCAAAAGATTCGCAAGGGTACACGTTTCTATGGTAGCGTACCAAATTTTCCCTGGATATCTCATGTCCGCCATTTTAATAGTGTCCAGGAAGTTTATGACAGATATTCTGAATATTTTCATTCATTTAGAGTGGATACATTTTTTAGCAATCACGACAATGCCAAAGTGTTTTACCTATTAGAGGGTGTAAAACTTTAGGATACTCATATAGATGTTTATAGCGTTTCCCAGTTAAGTGAGGTACAGAATCAATATTTTTAAACGCAGAGGGTCGCAGAGGGAAACGCAGAGGGGTATGGAGATTGCCCAATTTTATTCACGGTGTACTCAGTACTTCAGCAGATTAGGAAAAGTTATATCATTCCTCGCTCACTAAAAACAACAGTCGAAATTACATTTTATTTTGATTGCATAAGTAAATAAGGTTTATAAATTATCTTAACCTTGAAAAAGCTGCTATTTTCAACTACTGAATTATTAGTTATGAGGCATCTATGCGAGGTTAAGATAACTGCACTGAAGTTGTGAAAGTTGTGGTGTCGGGACTATTTAAATTTCCGCACAATTTGCTTGGCCGCATTGATTCCGGAAACTGCTGCACCTTCCATAAAACCTTGCCATTCATAAAATGAACTGGTGTGTTCTCCAGCAAAGTAGAGATTATCGATCGCTTTACCTTCATTGCCAGCTATGGTGGTAAAGTATCCGGGTTGGTTACAGGTGTAACTGCCTTTAGTTAACGGGTTCAATAACCAATTTTCCAGATGTGCTAAAAATTCACTATTCTTAATTCTGACTGCCGAAATATCTGCACCAGGGAAAATAAATTTGAGATAGCTGAGAAAATTACCAGTCTCTCGTTGTAAATATTTGGGGTCAAGTCCCGCACCTAAATTACCACCAGCGTAATTTGTTAATACTGCCCGGTTGTAAGCAGCCTGACTGGGGTTAGTTTCCCAAGTATTTTGAATAAATGACAGATCAGCATAGCTACTACCATTACTACCAAGAGTAGCCCAAGGACGATGATTAAAGCCTACCATCAATTTTGCATTAGTGCCGTAGACTAAGTTATTAATGGCATCACGTTTCCACTGAGGAAGCTGGAGTCCTCGCAAGTCTACTTCTCTGAGAGTGGAGAAAGGAATCGCAAAGACGACAGCATCAAATTTTTCACTCAAGCTATGATTAAAAGTTAATTCAATTTTACCGGCACTATCTTTTCTCGCAGCTATGAGTTTTTGAGCATATTTAATTTGCCCAGATAATCGCGTTTTTAAGCCTTCTACAATCTGCTGATTACCACCAATCACATGATAACGTTCATCACTAAACACACCAAAAGGACGAAACTTTGAGCGTTTATCTGCATGGATAAATTGTAGAAAACTCAGACAACTTTGCTGGTCAATTTCTCGCCCATATTCCCCAATATATGCGGCTTTAATCACATTTTTAATTAAATTTCCTGCTCCACGCTGATCTAAATAATCTTGGAGATTAGTCAAGTCAAGGATTCTTTCTGCCTCAGTAAAATTATCCGCAGTTGGTTCGGCAAGAGTGCGTAAATCCTGTCTCATGACATCAACAAAATTTCGCAACTCATCAACTACAGCCGACTCACCATAACGTTGACCATTAAAGTAATAAAAGACTTCCCCCGGTTCTTTTGATAAATCTTCTAATTCCAGCTTAAATTCATTGACATATCCCAACATTGTCTTATGTAAGTTGTCAATAAACTCGCCGCCTCTCTCAGCTACTTGTCCGGGAAATACACCATTAAGGGAATAGCAACGTCCTCCTGTGCGTTCACTAGCTTCGTAGATAGTAGCTTTAATTCCTAAACGCTGGAGTTCGTAGCCACAAGCGAGTCCGGCTAAACCTGCTCCCACAATTGCTACTTTGGCATCGATCGCTGGAGGTGCTGCTAAAGTACGATGAAAATAGCCAGAACCAACACCAATTGTTCCCCCAAGCAGGGTGAGTTTACCTAAATCTGCTAAAAACTCTCGCCGCTTAGTTTTGCGGACTGACAGCGCAGAAATCCGTTCCATACCTTCGCCAGTGGAAATATTCTGCTTTTGACAATACTGAGCAGTGCGAATTGTCTGGGCTAATTGTCTAAAAATTGGTGAATGACTCATGAGTATTGATAGCTTGCTAGAAAAGCCAGGTTTTGTAGTCTGATATCATGTGCGATTAAATACACATAACTAATGTAGCCACTGTTGAGTGTGACTTAAGTAAAATAGACATGATTTTTGGATGAAGCACAGCTTCACCCAATAAATAAGAAATAGCAAAAATACTGATTAAATTAATTAATTTTGCTTAAATTCAACCTGTTTGGGTTTCTGGATTACCGTTGCGGATAGCCCATGCAGTATCTAGCATTTGTGTCCAGCGCTTTTGTAATTGTTTAGGAGTACATTTTAAAGCTTTAGCGATCGCCTGATCACTATGTCTTGCTAATTTCAACTGGAGAATTTGCTGTTCCGGTACAGAAAGGGTATTGACAAAAGCATCCCATTGCTGTCCAGATAAGCCCAACTTTTGTTCTAAACCTGCACCTAGCCATTGATGGACTAATTGCCAATGATGCTGTTTGGCAAACTTCTGCACATGATATTTAAAACGCTGTTGCAGATAGTCGCGCTGACGGCTGGTAAGACCGAGAATTTGGTCAATTTCTGGTGCAGACAAGTCTTGTAGCTTGAGAGTCAGGTAGTCTATACAGTCAGATTGTCCTTGAGACTCTAAATATTTGACTAATTCGGAGATAATGCGATCGCGTTCTGATTCTTCTGAAGGGTCAAAATTAGCTTGAGCAATCATCTGCGATCTAATTTGTTGTACTGCCGAGTTACGCTGGTAAGATTCTGCATCCTCACTTTTGGCAGATTCCACAGCCATTTCAATATCGACAGTTGTTTCCTGGGGCTGACGACGGGCAAAACCTTGAGCGCGTAAGATAATTAATTGTTGGTTATTGCCACCAGGTAAATTAATCCGGCGTTTAGCATACTGTTCAGTAAAAGCCATATACTCCGCTAGTTGCAACTGAGTGCGGGGTGTATAGTCTTCCGGTAATTCTGTTTCTCGACGGAAAGCTTTGATAGCTTCAATGTAAAATGCTTGGAGAAAATCTTCAATCAGAGTGTAGCGCGCATCAAAACCCAAATCTGAACCAGCGATCGTCACATGACGGTAAACCATAGCACCCAAGCTACTATGTAATTCTACCCGTCCCCGTTGAGAACCTAGTTGATAATAATGCAGGCATTTTTGTAGACGATGGCGAGAGAGAGTAACTTGCCAAGACTGAACCTGACCTGATGTTTGAATGCGAGAACTTTTATCGCAAATCCGGTTGACTTCTTTGGCAATGCGTTGAGCGACAGCTTGGATACACTTGGGTGATCCTTTGACTTGAGCTTGCATTTCTTGACACAACAATTGCATCAAAGCATCTGTGGGAGGTAAGTCTGTAGTCACAGTGTCGCCGACAAAAGCAGATGTAGAGATTGGTAGATTTGCAAGGTTTACTTTCATATCTTTTCCTGGGTTCGGTGTTGCACCTTATATAAAATGCCCAAATATTGCCTGAAAATAGAGTTTGACGAAGAATGTTGAAATATTCATCCCTCAACACCTACTGCAAGCACTGCTCATATATATGAATTTAATCAATCAAGAAGAGTTACAGAGAAAGCCGTGTGTCGCTTTTTCCACTCGCAACCTAATAGACGTTAACACAGGTAAATTCGCTTTGCCTGCCAAATTGCTAAAAAGCTTAATGTGTCAAGTATTACTGTAATTACCTGCTGATTAATCCTAGAACTTGTACGCATGACAATCATGAAACTGGAGCTTTTTGATCACATTATTCCGAAATACACGGGGAAGCCGATGAAGCCCAGTTCTTATACCCACGTAGCTACAGCTTCCCAACCTAAACCCTGCCTTGTAATCATTGGTTCATCTCCCGTTAAATCTAAAATGGTCGAAACGTCGTATGTTGGTTCTTGACCAGTATCGACAATCACATCGACCAATTTATCCAAACGATCAAACAGTTCCACTTGTGACAGTCTCAGTTCCTCATCTGGTAAGACTTTTCCGTTATCCGCTTCATCTGGTGGCAGATGTGCCGAAGTGGAAATAATCGGATTTTCTAAAGATTCGAGCAACGCCAAGCATACGGTATGATTGGGTACACGAATACCAGTGGTTTTGCGCTTGGGATTTTGTACCAATTTGGGTACTAACTTGGTTGCAGGCAGCAAAAATGTATAAGTCCCTGGTATTAATCGCTTCATGAGGCGATAAGCTGTATCACTGACATAGGCATATGTCGCTACGTTTGACAATGAAGGACATAAAAATGTTAGTGGTTTATCATTTGCTAGCTGCTTGATTTGCCGCACTCTCTCCACCGCAGACTTGACATTTAAATCACAACCGATCGCATATACTGTATCAGTCGGATAGAGCATCACTGCGCCACTAGATAGTGCTGAACTTATTTCCTCTATTCTGCGACTTTGGGGATTGTCAGGATGGACAGGAATAATTTTTGCCATAAAAAATTTAGGTTACGGAATATTGGGGGCTAGAGGTTAGAGAGTAGAGGTGAGAGAATTTTTCTTTGGTGCTGTGATGACTATATGTAAAATTAAGCGTTGCACATATTTACACGCAGAAGTAATTAGTTAACCTATAGACACATACTTTGACAGACGAGTTTTCTGAGCAGGATGCCACAATAAATACGCAATACCGATTTTCACATTCACAATAATTGTGTAGCGCAAAAATTTACCTGTATGAGCAAAATTGCTTATCTTCAATGTCCGACGGGGATTTCTGGTGATATGTGCCTGGGTGCGTTAGTTAGTCTGGGTGTGCCGGTGGAGTATCTGAGGGAAAAACTAGATAATCTAGGACTTGCTCAGGAGTATAAATTATGGGCAGAACTGGTACAAAGGAATGGCCAGCAAGCAACTAAGGTTCATGTGGATTTAATCGAGCATCACCATCACCATCATGAGCATGATCACGAACACCATCATCAGCACACCCGTCACCTACCGGAAATTGAGCAGATGATTTTGCAGGCGGGATTGCCACCACGAGCTGAGGCTTGGAGTTTGGCTGTATTTCGCCAATTAGCGGTTGCTGAAGGGGCTGTACATGGAATTTCGCCGGAAAAGGTGCATTTTCATGAAGTGGGTGCGGTGGATGCGATTGTGGATATTGTTGGCACTTGCTTAGGATTAGATTGGTTAGGCATTGCTAATGATCAGGCAGGATTCCCACTGCTTTATTGTTCACCATTTCCCACTGGTGGGGGAACTGTACGAGCTGCTCATGGACAGATGGCTGTCCCTGTACCGGCTGTTTTGAAGTTATGGGAAATGCGGGGTTGTCCGGTTTACAGTAATGGCATTGATCGAGAATTAGTCACACCAACCGGAGCTGCGATCGCCACCACTTTAGTGAGAGAATTTGGCGATACACCACCCATGACACTCCAACAAGTAGGATTGGGAGCCGGTACAATCAACCTACCTATTCCTAATATACTACGGCTGTGGCTGGGTGAAAGCGCTAGTCTCCAGGCAAAGGTCAGCAATTTTCAGGAAAATAGCCCAAATCTGGAAACTATTTCCGTATTAGAAACACAAATTGATGATTTAAATCCGCAAGCGATCGGTTATATCTTTGAAGCATTGTTTGCTGTGGGTGCAGTCGATGTCTTTACTCAATCCATAGGCATGAAAAAATCCCGTCCGGGGATTTTACTAACTGTAATTTGCCATCCAGAAAATTTACTCGATTGTGAAGCAGTGATTTTCCGCGAAACCACAACTTTAGGAATTCGCCGCACGACTCAACAGCGTTCTATTTTAGAACGAGAAATGCAACAAGTAGCCACTAAATATGGCACAGTGAGAATTAAAGTAGCATGGCAAGGAAAATCTGCCCAAAAATCTCTTGCTAATGTCCAACCAGAATACGAAGATTGTGCCGAATTAGCTCGCAAATACAATATTCCCTGGCGAGAAGTTCACCAGGTAGTTTTGCATAATTGGTATTTAGAAAATCAAAATTTCTAGCATATCCATTACCCAAAAACCTGTAGAGACGTTGCATTGCAACGTCTCTACATGATCCTAATTATTCAATGTGCGATTGACGCTATTACCCACATCTTCAACTCGTCGCTGAAGATTTTTCCCTGTATCTTCAGCCCCACGTTGAACATTTTTTGTCAAGTTTTCACCAGCATTTTGGGTGTTGTCTTTGATATTTTCTAAGCCGCGCTGAGTTCCTTTCACAACCCCTTCTCTCACTTCTTCGGCAGAACTACCAATATCTTCACCTAAGTTTTTCACTCTTTGCCCAAAAGGTGTACCTTGTTGATAGTTACGAGTATATTGCTCTGTACTGTCAACACCTTTTTGCTCAACATTTTTTCTGGCTTGATTACTTAATGCCTTAGCTCTAGCTTCTGCTGTTTTCTCACCTGCTGTGGCTCTAGGATCTACATCACTAAAGTTATTCATCCCACCTTTAGGTGCGTTGAGTGGATAACTTTTTGTGGGATCATATCTTTCCATATTTGGTGGTTGAGAACCTGGCTGTGGTGGCTGTGCAGCTACAGTGGGACGATTACAAGCTTGTGCCAAGAGTAAAAAAACACCTGCTAAAAACACAGTCAATATTTTCAATGGACGCAGATTTTGTAGCCAATTAATCACTCTTTTCATGATATTTTTCCTTGTTGTTTGGTAACTCTAATTAGTTGAATTTGCCGTGATTTATGCTGTCTTGTTTTTGCTCACGAGCATTATTTACGAACTGCCTGATTTGGTTGTAATTCTGGTCTAGAAGTAGCTTCATCTGCTGAGTTTTGTAAAAACTTAGAAGCTTCTTGTACTGATTCCTTGACAGTTTCTAGGCGTTCTTGAATGCGAGTACCTACATTTGGTTCATTCTGAATTAAATTTCCTGGTTCAGGGCGTTGAAAATCTTCTTGAGTGATGATAGGCAATTCTCTTTCTTTCTCGATTCTGCCTGCTGGTGTTTCTGCACCGGGATAAAGAAGTTCTGATTCTGTATTTGTGGTAATCAATAATTTGGAGTTGTCTAATAGACTGGCTTGGTTTGTATTAGCTATTAACAATATACCAGCCAAAAATACGGTAACTATTTGGCGTAGTTGCAGTTTTTTCCATACATTCATTAAACTATTCACACTTCCTCCTTTTACTTATAGATAAATCCTGGCTTAACGTCTTTGGCATTAAGCGAAAGTTTACTGATTTCTGAACCAACAGTTTTTAATAGTAAGGTGAAAAAATTAGTTATATATCTGGCGTAAGTCACATTATTTTCCAAAAAAGCTGGTTGTGTTTCTCTAACTAGAGAGAGAACAATTAATCAACCGCAATATAGCAATCCTGAATCGTTTAGTTATGGTTGGAGATTTTTTTGTCAAAATTTAGTGTGTAGCTGATGTAGCATAAGATTTGAGATATTCAGCTTTGAGTGTTTTAGCTGTTTGTTCAATGAGTATAAAATTGAAGCAAGTTTTACGCTGGGTAATTTTAGGGGCGACGCTGATTTTTTTAGCTAAAGCCTTGCAGGATCATTGGTTAGAGGTGACGGCTACCCGGATTGATGAAGTTGGGTGGGCAATTTTAGCGATCGCTACAGGTATAACTTTACTAGCTCATACTTGGGCAGGTTGGGTTTGGACTTGGGTTTTGCAAGATTTAAATCAATCTGTACCGATTTCTCAATTTATCCAAACGTACCTGAAAACCAATATTGCCAAGTATTTACCAGGAAACGTGTGGCATCATTATGGGCGAATTGTGGCAGCGAAAAATGCCAATGTTGTGGCTGGTGCAGCTACCTTGAGTGTTTTACTAGAACCCTTATTGATGGCGGCGGCGGCTTTAATTATTGTTGTCTTATTTGGAAGTGAATTTGCTGTGAGGAATTACAGCTTGACGCTGCAAATTTTACAGTCATTGAGTTTAGTTATGATCCTCTGTGCGATACATCCCCGATTTTTAAATCTATTGATCAGTCTGGCATACAAACTCAAGACAAAAAAATCTTCTCATCCAGCAAGTACAGCTTTTAAGGTAAAACGCTATCCCTGGAAACCACTGTTAGGGGAGTTGGGATTTTTAGCTTTGCGGGGTACGGGGTTTATTTTAACTATATTTGCTCTCATGCCCTTAGATATGAGTCAAATTCCCTTGTTATTGGGTGCTTTTAGTTGTGCTTGGGTGCTGGGGTTGGTGGTTCCCGGTGCGCCTGGGGGTTTGGGTGTATTTGAAGCGACAGCTCTTGCACTTTTGCAAAACCGCTTTCCCTCGGCGGTGGTGATTAGTGCGATCGCCCTATATCGTTTAATTAGTATTATTGCGGAAACATCTGGTGCTGGTTTGGCTTGGCTAGATGAACGCCTTGCTAAATCCTAGATTTACACTCACAAGTTAACAAACTCGCTGGGCTTCAGTTTCTGTTACAAAACTATACTTGCAACTTGCAACTTCTTTAATCAGGTTTTGCTTGCTCTGCTTTTACTTGAGAAAATACACGATAAGTATCTAAATTTGCTGGTGTATGACTAGCTGATTCTACTTCTACTACTTGTAACAAGTTATATTCTACGTTTTCTGCATAAATGGCAAAAGTAATATTATAAAACTCAATAAAGTGTATTACCCATTGGCATTCATCCTCTGGTTTATCTTTATAATAACTAATTAAATCAGCAAGGCGACTTTCTAAATGACTCCGGGAACTGTTACAAATACAGATAATCTTAAGCAGGATAATTACTAAAGTTAAAGGGTGTCCGTGAGACAGCAATAAGATAAATATTTCTGAAGGTTCCTGGCGATTTTCTAGAGTCAGGGAATCAATGAGTTTATTGCAAATTCTTAATAATAAATCTTTGTTGATAATTTCTGCATTTTTCTCCGCTTTCCAAGATGATAATTTTATAGTCAATAGTTGTTGAAGATTTTCGACTATATACTGATTACTTACCTGATTTTTTTGGTCAGAAGATTTGCTAAGATGAACATAGGGTTTTTCTAAATCTTTTAAAAACCCAGGATATACAGAAAAAAATAAATATTTTTGAATATTTGTCTTAAATTCTTTTAAGGTTTGATTTTGCGTTTGCTTGAGAAAGATATTAGCGAGATTTTCATAGCTAAATTTACCTTTTTTGACGACAATCATTTTAATTAAACGCAAAACTTCGTCCCCAAAAATACTAGGGTTGTTGTAGCGTGTGGGACTAGAAGTTGCCGACTGCGAACGAGCAATATACATAGCTAGCTCAAATTTATACTTGTCCTTCATTTGTCGAGATAGTTTGCTGGCTGCTTCTTGTTGCTCTTTGGGTTTATTAGTATCTAAAGATTGGGAAACTAGCAAATAGTGAGCATAGCGATCGCTCCAATGAGTTTTACTTTTTCCATCATATTTATAGTTAAAGATTTTCAGTTCTTGATAATCTGGACTATGAACAAAATTTTCTAGCCATATTTGATAGGTAGCTAGTTCATGACCAATTCGTTTTGTGCGAACAACAGGTAATTGAGTAAATAGATTAATTAAGTCTTGAATATACTTATATTGTCTTTTGGCTGCCCAATTATTAATTAAAATATAGCAAGAACGTTTGAGTGTATAGTGAAACTCCTGTTCATCATCACACAGCACTATTTTGTGTATGATTGGCACATTATTTAAACTGCCTGACTCTAGACAATTGATAAATAATTGCTTAAACTCTTGCAGAGCATCTTCTGGTATATATATATTGACAAGTTGCAGCAAGAAGCCATAAAGGCTTTCTTGTAAAGCTGGTAAATTTAACTCTTCAGTGTTGAATTTTGCAGATGCTTGATTGATTAAATTATTCGGTAATTTATGGGTGGTCATGGAATTTCTCAAGACCAAAAAATGTTTTAACTCTATTGTTATCAGCTTACCCTCGATTCTAGGCAGTATCAATCACTTTATTCAAAGCTAGCTTAATTTTTTACAGAGTTTTAGTAAATTTACGGTGTACCTGATTAACTGTTCAAGATTCATCAACCAATACTCAGTAAAATTACGGTATTCATTCCCACAGCTGCACCTCCGTTGGAGACTCACGTTAATTTAGGGGTTTTTGATTCAGGCTATTTTTGCTCTCTGGCTTGTCATTGCAATGACGGAACAATCTCTTAAAAAGGCACAGAGTCAACAGCCTAGAGTGAGGGAGTGAGAGAGTGAGGAAGAATAAGAATTTCTACTCACTACTCAGCACGGGCTGCATCGCCCTGCTTCCGCTCTAAGCGCAGCCATACCCGTTCGCGTAGCGTCTCCTTGAGGAGAAGGGCTTTACAGCACTCAGCACTCATGACAACTCAATATATTCGGTGTTGATTGAGTAGCAGAAGAGATTGAGTCATACCGAGAATAGAGCAGGATGACGCTAGCTGAACAAAAGATTACACTGTGGGTAATGTCAAATGTTTGTTGCTTTTGGCGACACTTAGATAAATTTCTACAATTCGCAATCCTGCTATATCAAAAATTACTTATGTCAGTGCAACAGCGTAATTTGGGGGAGAATGCTGATTTGATGATTGTTACTCAGAACCCAGAAAATCACAACTTGCCAACAAATTCTTCTCCCGTAGGCGCACTAGCCCGCAGAAAAGGGACTATTTCTACGTTTCTGGCTCCTCTGACTCAGGATACTTTTAAACAAGTCGTTACAGAAGTAGAGCAAAAGCTGCAAATTGTCCATCAAACCCTGTCAATGTTAGATTCTCATGGGTTTGAAACGATTTTGCAAGAAATGTTGCACTCAATTACCTTGAAAACTGGGGAATTGCTGGGAGCAGACAGGACAACTATATTTTTATTAGATGAAGAAAAGCAAGAACTGTGGTCAATTGTCGCCGAAGGGGAAGGCAATCGCTCCTTAGAAATTCGTATCCCCGCCGACAAAGGGATTGCAGGTGAGGTTGCTACTTTCAAAAAAGTAATTAATATTCCCTTTGATTTTTATCACGATCCTCGGTCTATATTTGCTCAAGAACAAGAAAAAAGAACTGGCTATCGTACTTATACTATGTTGGCGTTGCCATTGTTGAATGAGCAAGGACGATTAGTTGCTGTAGTACAATTACTCAATAAATTAAAATCTTTCTCTAGTGCTGATGCACCTCTGGCAGAACGCATCGATACTATCGGTTTTACTGGTGCAGATGAGCAATTATTTCAAGAATTTGCCCCCTCAATTCGCTTGATTTTAGAGTCGTCGCGTTCTTTTTACATGGCTACTCAAAAACAACGAGCTGCGGCGGCGATGATGAAGGCTGTTAAATCTCTGAGTCAAAGTAGCCTGGATTTAGAAGATACTCTCAAACGGGTGATGGATGAAGCTAAGGAACTGATGAACGCCGATCGCAGTACCTTGTGGCTAATCGACCGGGAAAAACAGGAATTATGGACAAAAATCACTCAAGATGATGGTTCGACAAAGGAGTTGCGCGTACCAGTAGGTAGAGGTTTTGCGGGTAAAGTAGCTGTATCTGGGCAAAAACTCAATATACCTTTTGATTTGTATGATCAACCTGACTCTGAGACAGCCAAACAACTCGATCAACAAAATGGCTACCGTACCTGTAGTTTATTGTGTATGCCAGTGTTTAATGGCGATCAAGAATTGATTGGGGTGACGCAACTAGTAAATAAAAAGAAAACAGGAGATTTCCCTCCCTATCATCCCCATACTTGGCCGAAAGCACCAGAATATTTTCAAGCCAGTTTTGACCGCAATGACGAAGAGTTCATGGAAGCTTTTAATATCCAAGCTGGGGTAGCGCTACAAAATGCTCAGTTATTTGCCAGAGTCAAGCAACAAGAACAACTACAACGGGATATTTTGCGGAGTCTGTCGAATGGCGTGATTTCTACAGATAAATCTGGATCAATTATTGCTGCGAATGAAAGTGCTAAACGTTTGTTGGGGTTAGATGCAGAAGATCGTTTAGAAGGTAGATTGATTAATGAAGCGATCGCTATCAAGGAAGGTAATTTTAGCAACTGGTGTGGAGATGCTTTACAAGGAACAGATATCAAACTTCGCCAGCAATATTACCCTGATCGCACACTGATCAATGGTGACGCAGAACAACATAGTATTAACTTATCAATCAATACCATTGCTGATGCTAGCGATCCGCAACAAGTTTGTGGCGCGTTGGTGGTGATGGAAGATATTAGTGATGAGAAACGCCTCAAGAGTACCATGTACCGCTATATGACCCAGGAATTAGCGGAAGAATTATTGAAATTGGATGATGCTAAACTGGGAGGCGATCGCAAAGAGGTTTCGATTTTATTCTCTGATATTCGGGGCTACACCACTTTAACTGAAAATCTGGAAGCAGAAGAAGTGGTGAGTATGCTTAATGAATATTTTGAGTCAATGGTAGAGGCTGTTTTTAAACACAAAGGCACTCTTGATAAATATATCGGTGATGCCATCATGGCTGTATTTGGTTCTCCTTTACCATTAGAAGAACACGCTTGGATGGCAGTACAAACATCGATAGAAATGCGTCATCGGTTGCACGAATTTAATCAACGTCGTCATGCGGCAAATAAACCGAGAATTAACATTGGCATCGGCATTAATTCTGACACAGTAATTAGCGGTAATATTGGTTCTAGTAAACGCATGGAATTTACAGCCATTGGTGATGGTGTAAATCTTGGTTCCCGCTTAGAAAGTGTTAGTAAACAGTATGGCTGTGACATTATTCTCAGCGAGAATACATTTAAACCATGCCAAGAACATATTTGGGCCAGAGAATTAGATTATATTCGTGTTAAAGGTAAAAATGTACCTGTATCTATATACGAATTAATCGGTGTTCGTTCTGAACCCATCAATAGTGAAAAATTGCAAGTAATTGAACATTATCACAAAGGTCGTGAGTACTATCTCCAGCAAGAGTTTCCCTTAGCAAGAGCAGAGTTTGCCAAAGTTTTAGCCGTCGATAAACATGATAAGGCTGCTATGTTGCATCTGCTACGTTGTCAGCATTGGTTACAATCACCCCCAACAACTTCAGAATGGGATGAGGGTGTGTGGACGTTTCAGGAAAAGTAATATATATCTCAATTCATTTGGGGAAAATCAGATCCCCGACTGCTTTGAGAAGTCGGGGATCTATATTAAGAACATAACGTAACATTTTACAAGTCATTGAATTTGTAAGTTATTGGCAAAAAAAGTCTGATGCTTACTCATGCAGATAGATACTTAGCTTGTTCTTCAATTTAATAGGCTAGTTGCTAATTTAATAATTTCCCATCACTTGATAAACTACTGCGATAACTTTGGATTGATATTGAATTCCAAACTAAGTAAGTTTGGGCAATAAAATCAACCTATCTCAAGAAAAATGAACTAGGCGACAACCTTATTACTCTTGCCTATTGCCTTTGATTTTGGAGTTTTCTATGAAAACCTTGCTTTTATCTGCCGTACTTTCTCTTTTCGTTGTTGACATCTCATCTGTAAAAGCTGCTGAAAATTCCCCAAATTCTCAGAATTTTAGCCGTCAGAATTCTCCTGTAGTTGTTGCCGGACTATTTGATGGCATCATTAAAGGTGTAGAAGACTTAAATAATACAATTCGGGGCGTTCGTAGTACTATCGATCAAATTAATCGGCTACAAGATGATGTCAATGGTAAGCCACCTAAACCAATTTCTCCAGAATTTCAGCCCAATAATACTCCTCCAACTACAGAGGAAATAAATCCTCAACCTAACAATAACCAACCACAAACAGGCAATCCAGAAAACGTGATCACAAATCCCCAAACGTCTCCTAATCAACCAACAAATCCAGCAGGAGAGGTGCGTTGAATCTGTACCCGGATTTCTCACGAAATTTATCAAACCTAAGTCCAGAGGCTGTAGGGGTGGGGTTACAAATATGCTTCAATCATTCATGAATATCTCGTGAACCTACCCCTACCATTTTGTGAGAAATGCAGGATCTGGGCTAGCTGACTTTGAAATGCTGTTTTTTCCTCTTGATTTTTTATTTCTTTACTTCCTGTGTGCTGACAAAATTAAGCTTTTATCCGTAAGTTCTAGTAAGATATTTTTGACTGCATCTAAAACTAATTTCAGATGTAGCAAATTTACCTCTGAATCCGCAAAGGATAGATTAATTTATGTCCACTTTCTTCCAGAGTGTGCAGAGTTGTGATGTTCGTCAGTTAGGGATTAACCCTGAACATTGGTATGTAGTTGCACGTAGTAGTGAAGTCACAAATAAGCCCTTGGGAGTGGAAATTTGGCATCAGGCGATCGCTCTTTATCGAGATAGCAACGGCAAGGTTCACGCCCTAGAAGACCGTTGTCCCCATCGTCAAGTTAAACTCAGTCATGGGTTAGTCATAGGCGATGAATTGGAATGTGCTTATCACGGTTGGCGCTTCCATTCTCAAGGTGAATGTGCAGCAGTTCCATATCTAGCAGCAAATCAAAAATTACCTAATTGCAAAATCCGTTCTTTTCCAGTCAAAGAACAAGACGGTTTTATTTGGTTATTTCCTGGAGATCAAAAACCATCTGTAGAACCTCTGGCTTTACCAGAATGGGATCATTTAAATTATATTGCTACAGTTTCAGTTATTAACTGTCAGGCTCATTATTCTTATTTAATTGAAAATCTGATGGATATGTATCACGGACATTTACATCAGGATTTACAAGCTTGGGCAGCAGCAGAACTACAAGATATTGATGAAGATGATCATCATGTAGACGCTCATTATCAAGCCCAAAGTTATTATAAAATCGATAAAATTTGGTCTATCTCCCAGCTATTTTTCCCAGCCTTACGACGCTTACATCCAGAACCCTTAGATGTGAGTTATGTTTATCCTCATTGGATGTCTACTTTAGGCAAAGACTTTAAGATTTATTGTTTATTATGTCCAGTGAGTGAGACGCAAACCAAAGCCTACTTAATCCATTTCACATCATTAAACGCTTTTTGGCGATTACATAAATTACCAATATGGTTTCGACGGTTGATTAAAAATAGTTTGTTTGGTGCAGCCCAAAAGTTGCTAGATGGCTTAGTTGTTCAAGATGTGCAGATGATTGAAGAAGAACAGCAAGCTTATCTACAAGCACCACAAAGACGCAATTATGAGTTAAATCGAGCCTTGGTAAGTGTGCAAAAGTTGATGAGAAATCAGGTAGAAAATTGGAGAATGAGAAAGAGAGAGTAGAAAATAAAGAGGCAATAGTTAACAAGTTCCTCGACTGGCAATACAGTTCGGTTAAATAGACAAACAAAGCTTTTAATTAGATGAGCAAAAATATTTACAGTTATTGCGAGCAAAGTCTATTGCCTGACTACGTAAATCAGTTCATTAATTAAAGCCGATTCCTACATATATCGTTGATATAAAAGGACTCATATTCTGGAATTAATGTAATTAAAGCAATTATTTACTCAGCAAATAAAGATTTAAAATCTCGATATCCACTGACAATGTGCATAATTTCAATACCATTATTTATTAATCTATAAAAAATAATATACCTGTCTAAAGGAATACCTCTTAAATAATCTTTAATATGTTTATAACTACGCCCCATATGGGGGAAATCTACTAAATATTTACACTTTTTATCAAACTCCTTCAAAAAATCCTCCCCAGCTTCAATATTGATATTAGAAAAATAATCAATAATTTCTTCTAAATCTTGGCTTGCTTCTGGAGAAATAACCAATGTTTCATCCTTGCGCCTCTTTGGCTTGACGTAATTTCTCTTGCAGTCTGGCAATTACAACTTCTGCATCTATTCCTTCACCTCTATCTAATTGTTCAGCAGCAATTTCAATTTTTTTTCTAGCTTCTTCTTCCCATTGCCTATAGCCTTCCTCCCATTCTGCCAGTAAATTTAATGCTCTAATTATCACATCATCTGCATCAGCATAGATACCAGTAGCAATGTGAGACTTGATCATTTGTTGTGTTTCTGGTTTAAGTTCAATACTCATAAATTTATTTTCCATTTGATTTGCGTTTTGAAAAATATTGTACGAATAGAATTCGCTAATACACAAGCAAAGTTTATGAAAAAAGTAAAGGTTCAAAACCTCGCCCCTCAATCCATACAACATCTGAAGCGAAAATTAAACAGTCGTAATCTTCAGATAGTCTAGAATACTGAGTAAAAGTACATCTATTCGTGCATCATGCACAATAGAAATAAACACAAAAATGAATCAGGTAGACTACCTCCGCATTAGTTTAATTGATCGCTGCAATTTTCGTTGTCAGTATTGTATGCCAGAGGGATCGGAATTAGACTATATCCTTAAGCAGCAATTGTTGACTGATGCGGAATTGCTCACTTTAATCAAAGAAGTATTTATTCCTGTAGGTTTTACTCGGTTTCGCTTAACAGGGGGTGAGCCTTTGCTGCGTCCCCGTGTGGTGGAGTTGGTAGAAGCGATCACTTCTCTACCTGCAACCCAAGACATCTCCATGACAACAAACGGCTTTTTACTCGCACCCATCGCCCAAAATCTCTATGATGCTGGTTTGCAACGCATCAATATCAGCCTAGATTCCCTTGATCCCCACATATTTGACCAAATTATTGGTAGTCGTGGGCGATCGCGTTGGCAACAAGTTTGGGATGGAATTCAAGCTGCTTATCATGTAGGCTTTGACCCGTTAAAGCTGAATGTAGTGGTAATTCCTGGAGTCAATGACCACGAAATTTTGGATTTAGCCGCCTTAACCATTGATAAACAATGGCACGTCAGATTTATTGAATTTATGCCCATTGGTAATAGCGAATTATTTGGCGATCGCGGTTGGATATCTTCATCCGAGTTACGCCAACAAATTAGCGATCACTGGGGCTTGACAGAATCACAAGTTTGTGGGGCTGGCCCCGCCGATGTCTGCCAAATTCCTGGTGCGAAGGGGACGCTAGGATTTATCAGTCAAATGTCAGAATGTTTTTGCGATCGCTGTAACCGAATGCGCCTGAGTGCTGATGGTTGGCTCAGACCATGTTTATTAAACGAAACTGGTCAACTTGACTTAAAAACAGCCCTACGTCATGGCGTGAGTACTATTCACCTACAAGAAAAAGTCAAACACCTGCTGGCAATTAAGCCAGAAATTAACTTTAAAGGGCGCGACTCTGGTACTACAGGCGCTTACAGCCGTACCATGTCGCAAATTGGCGGTTAAAGCACCTACCCCTAGCGATTAGAAATCGCGGCTATACAAACAAAGTCCGCCTACGCGGACTAACATAAAATCAAGCTTTTAACCCGCGTAGGCGGGTTTTGCCTGTTTAGCCGCGACTTTCAGTCGCCCGGTGCTAGACTGGCTTCTCAGCACTCAGCACTCTCTTACGCTTGTCGTGAGTAGTATTCCACAACCAGCAGTTCATTAACTTGTAGCGCCACCCATTCTCGCTCAATGACACTGTTGACTTTTCCCACCAATTTGTTTTTGTCAAATTCCAAATGGCTGGGAAGATTAGCTAAACCGGGATATTGCAAATTAGTTTCTACTAACTTCCGAGAAGGCGCTCTGTCGCGGACAGCAATTTCTTCGCCTGGACGACACTGATAGCTAGCAATATTGACTACACGACCGTTAACTGTAACATGACCGTGGTTGACTAGCTGACGCGCAGCTGGAATCGTCGGAGCCATTCCTAAACGAAAAACTGTATTATCCAAGCGCATTTCTAGCAGTTGTAGCAGCACTTGTCCAGTGGAACCTGTGACTCGTCTAGCTTTACGAATGTAACGTAACAGTTGCTTTTCGGTCAAACCGTAGTTGAAACGCAGTTTTTGCTTTTCTTCTAGACGAACAGCATATTCAGAGCGCTTCTTGCGGTTCTGTCCATGCTGTCCTGGTGGATAAGCGCGTCTAGCGCTTTTACGTGTTAATCCTGGCAATTCGCCTAAGCGACGTGCAATTCTCAGGCGTGGCCCTCGATATCGGGACATGAGTTTCCTTAATTTAATCCTGTTTAAAATTTACCCAGACATACTATTATAAGTACTCTCTATTCAGAAATGCAAAAATCATTCATTATAATCCGCAAAATTTTTATCTTAGAAGCGCAAGCAATAGCCGTAGAGCTACCTGGCTCTAGTTACTCAACTTTTATTTTTCAGGAGAAAGTATGGTTTTAAGAGTTAAAGTTGCGCGTGAAGACTTCTCTGAAGCCGAAACTAACGGATGGATCGATTGACAACCAGACGGTAAAAGCGGAATCTGGGTGTATGTAGAGCTTGGTAAAGAAATTGAGTATATACTCCAAGACAACGACAACCCTAAAACAGACTATAGGCGTTTTATCAGATGTGACGTTTTTTATGCTAAAAGCCAAGAAATGCTAGAAGAAGAAAAATGGCTACTTAGTGACAATAATATTACGGTGATCATTTACTGCTAGACGGCAATATTTTTGGAATCAGCAGCTTTTTTTCTGGGTTTTCCACGTCGTTTGACCTGCTGAACTACTATGTTTTCTTCGTTTTCCTGTATAAACTGTTCCAAGTCCTCAAACGCAACCTCGACAGTTTGACCATTCTTTAAGAGTGCGGTAGGCATAGGTAATTATGCTCAAAGTTTAATTTTAAGATATTTACTTCTTTAACTAAGCATTCATCTTACGATTAAATTTTAAATCGTTTGCTGACAATTATCATCCTTCCTGTGAGCAAAAAGATAAAAATTTAAACTCTAAACTCTAGCCTCCAGCCCCTAGCCGCAAATTTAGATTTACTGTTTTGCCTGATTTGGCGAAGATTCGCTGCACAATTGAGTTAGCATAACTTTGGGTGTTTGGAGAATGGCAACTATGTGCAGAAAACAGGTTTTTCAGAGGGAAAATCAGCAAGTGACACCGAAAACGCGCTTAATTCGTTTAGCAGCACCAGTTTTAGCTGTGGCAGGGCTTTTAGGTATGAGTGTCCCCAGTGCGGCTGTGACGACCACCTACGACAATGATTATCGTGCTTGTGCGGGTAGGCTGTTGAGCGTGGGGGTGACGGCTGATGCAGCATCACAGGCTTGTGCTACGGCGTTGCGTCCCAGAGATTTATCTTTGTGCGTGGCTGATATTAATAAGAAAACACAAATTAATGCTGTAGATGCTCTGACTGTTTGTAGACAGGCTAGACGACCAAAAGAGTTAGCTACTTGTGTAGTGGCGATTAGCAAAAATACTCAGGGGGCAGATAATCTTGCTGTTTTAAACTACTGCGGCCGTAGTTTATTACCAGTCAGGTTTGCTCAATGTGTGGTTGGCTTACGTAAAGAAATTGACTTAGCGCCTACTCAGGCTCTGGATACTTGTATTGATGGCAGCGATCGCATCAGTGGTCTAACACCTGCATCAACCTCACCAACTCAACCTTCTGGCGGATTTAGTCCGACTTTTGAGACTCAACCAGTGCCGACAACTCCTAACAGCAAGTAGATGATCTAGGATTTACGCCAGTGTCAGAGATTTCTAGTTAATGGTCAATGGTCAATAGTCAATAGTCAATAGTCAATAGTCAATAGTCAATAGTCAATAGTTCAACTTAGCGTTTGGGGTAGGTGACTTACCTGACCTGCTCCAGACATTAACCATGAGATAATTCGTAATTAGCTAATATTTCTAACTACACTCTGCCCATCTACGTGTCTTTAAAGATTAGTACAAGAGTATTTAACAGTTATCCTTACTTGGGAAACAAATCAAGGATGAAAACAGACTAAGCTAATAAACCTCGTCGCTGAATCAGTTCCAATCCCACAAACTAAAAATCTTTTTCCAGTCACAACAGACATCTGCACGCGATAGGCTGCTTTTAACCACTAGTTTCTTCACCGTGGATATGAGTAACAAAAGCTGCCCATCGCTGCTTTGTCGGCTGCCATGTCAATATTCGTTCTTGCCTCGTTGTGTTGGTTGATTGAGTTTTTTACTGTGGATCTTAGTCTTCTTTTCTCCCAAACACCATTTGTAAAATCATCGGTATACCACCTACTTGATGATACTTGTCAGCCCAAGCGCGGATGATTTCATCCAGTTCTTCCATTGCTTGATCCCAACGTTCTGGTGGTACATCCAGTTCTTCTAGTGCGCGCATGGCGTTTGGTCGTCTTTCTGCCCAATCTTTCATCATCCGGAAATACCTAGCTGTATCTTCCACCATGATGTAAGTACGCTCTTGGTCATCTTCTGGAGCGTAGAAGGGGCGAGTCAGGGCGTAGAAGGGCATTCCCCAAGGGGAATCTATGCGAGTCACCGTTCCAGAGTAGAGCAAACGACGCTTGATATGCTCTGCTAAGGCCTCACTTAACTCCATCCGGTGTTCTGGTGGTAAGTCCTCTTGCGATCGCTTGTGGAGAAATTCGATTAACTCCAGGAACTCGAAGGAGGTGACTAACTGAGCATCGGGAAGATTGCTGGGAAGTTTCTGCTCTAGTTGCCTTTTCTCTTCACTTGTGAGACTAGTACCGGGAATGCGCGATCTTCCTGGTTGCCAAGGATATTTTTCCATCCAGACATAAGGAAACTGAATCAGATAGCGGGGTTCTTGTGAACCCAAGGTCTTCAACAGTTTGCCCTCCATCAGGGCTTGTCTGACTTCCTCAACAATGATTTTTACCCGTTTCGGTTCTAGATGGTGCAAATGCCCAGTCATTCTGAGGTTTTGCCCTTGCTCTAGATAGGTCATGTAAATCGCACACTTAGCCGCCGTTGCTGCTGCATCTAAGAATGCCCCATGCCTATGCCCACTCGTCCTCATGGCGCTAAAAGCCAGATATAGCATGATCTGATCCATTGCACTGGGGCCGAGACGTTTGATCAGATCGATGTCTTTACTCATATTACAAATAGTTCTATAGCACGCTTATTAGTCTAAAAAAGTTAAGTTGCATACACCTTGTAGAAGGTGATGTTGTTGCTCCAAAATGCCTATTGTGTGTTGATTAAAAATTGATTAGTGGTCAAGATGCTTATTCCTCCGTAATTTATGGCATACAACTAGCAAAAGTGTTGTTACTAGATGTGCTTGTATCTTACCGAAAAATCACAAAATAATTGCCAGAATCTTCCAATAATAGTTTTGTTAATCACTAGCAAAATTTGTGGTTCTCATAAGTAACCTACAAGGACTTTCTACAATATCCGGATCGTCTCTGCTCTTTCCTAATAGTAAGAACTTGGGTGTTTACACAAGATTTTGTCCGTCTAGCAAGGGTTTGCAGACAGGACAATCATAGCTTACTACTAGAGCCTCTCATCAGAGGGAATTTCTCTTTCAGGCGATTCTCTCGCTCTGGAAAATTTCTAAGATATTTATATTTTTCCAGGTAGTAAAGAGTCATGTCTGACCGAGCCATCTGCCGACTTTACCAACTTGATTAACGCTCATCTAAATATTAGAACGTTTTTTGCCACAAGAATACTAACAAGTAGGCTGGAGGAAAGTCGTACACCCTAAATGAGGCAGATAATTCCCACTCTGAAATACCTTTTATTTATTCACAATATAATATTCCATATTCATACGTTGTTTTATTAAACTTGCATGAATTAATTTATTTTTAATTTTTTTGTTTTCAACATTATAAAGACTTTCCTGGATAGCACCTAGTTTTTTTCAAGGAAAAAATCAAGGAATGCTGACATTAGCAACCAGATAATACCAATTCAAAATTCAAAATGACGCGACGCTCCTGCGTCGCTAACGCTGCGCTATCGCGGACTCGCTCTAAGCGTTCGCGTAGCGTCTCGTAGAGAAGCTATGCCGTTCGCGTTAGCGTCTCTGAAAGAGAAGGCTTTACGCTGCGCTAACAAAATTCAAAATTAAGAATCCAGACAGGACAGTGTTTTGGGGATGTGTATCTGTCGCATTCTTTATTCAAATTGGTATAAATATGGAACTTTCACTTTCATTCCATAGCAGTTATGTAAGAGTTTTCTGACTTGTGACTGTGTTTTTTTGGCGAGTGAAAAGAATTTTAGAGTGTATTTAACTTTCCGCACTCGATGGTTTGTGGGAATTTTGGACTTTGCCGACGCTGAAAGCAGCTACACCAAAAGTTATAAATAGAACTCCCATAATCTGCACAATGTTGAGGGTTTCTTGGAGAAGCAACCCGGCGAAAATTACTGTCAAAATGGGTACACCAGCGCCAATAATTGCCGATCGCAGTGCGCCTAATTTACCGATACCAATGTGGTTAAACACATAGCTCAACAAGGTTAAAACACCCAAAATAAAGGCGCTTAAAACGATTTCCAGTAACTTAGAAGGGTCTACTGCCAAGCTCCAATTTTCTGGTAAAGGCAACATCAAAAAGACAAAACTCAACGCCAACATGGTGACGAAGTTGATCAAAGTTAAAGACACTGGATGGACTTTTGTCGCACATACCCGTGTCAACATTATGTAGCAAGCAAAGGCAACCCCTGCTAAAATTGCCGTGGCTGCTCCGATAGGGTTGTTTACCCCAATACTTGTAGCGTCGGTAAACACCAACAATTCCCCACAGAAAATCGACCCGATCGCACTCGCACGGAATGCACCAGGGCGATCGCGGAACAGTAGCCAAGATAACAATCCGCTAATAACTGGGTAGACAAAAAATAAAGCGATCGCTGTGCCTGTGGCCATTTGACCAAGCGCCAAGTAAATCAGTACTTGTGATAAAAACAACAAGCAACCACTAGCCAACATTAACTGTAAAACTCGCAAAGGACTGGGACTAGTAGCTGGTTGATTTCTCCCGAATGAGTTCTTGAAGTTTTGCAGGTCTTCCCACACTTGGGGATACATAATCGGAGCCAAAAGGATCATCAATGGCACAACCACCATCAACCGCAGAGTGAGAATTAACATAATGTTTCCCAGACTCGGTGAGATTAAACCCGCAACTTCCGATACTGTAGACAATTGAGAAGTTTTATAAAACATTCCTTTGATCGCCACGTTGTAAAGTGATGACATCACTGCTGACAACACGACTAATAAAAAACCAATTTGAATTGGGGATAAACTTGTCGATCTGCGTGATCTTGATGAAGAAGATGTTGATCCCTGCCTAGATATTGGCGTTGGTGGTGGTGCAGGATTTTTAGTTTCTAATAAATCTTTGCTGATTACAGAAATTGGTTCAGTAGCTTTAGCCGGTGGAGATGAAGTCTTATTAGTAGCCACCACTTCTGTTGTTTTTTCCTGAATTGGTGGAGATTTGGCTGCCTCTGTGGCTAAGTCCTGGTTGAGTACAGAAATTGGTTCGCCAGCTTTTACCGGAGGTGGGGGTAATTTGGTGTCACTAGCTTTTACCGGAGGTGGGGGTAATTTGGTGTCACTAGCTTTTACCGGAGGTGGGGGTAATTTGGTGTCACTAGCTTTTACTGGAGATGGAGGCAATTTGGTATCACTTTCTGAGGTGAATTTCGGGATACCTGTCTTGAGTTCCGTTTTGCTTTCCTGAATTGGTGGGACTACTGGTGGTAGTTGAGTATTGCTGCTAGGAGATTTTTCCGGCAGGATAGTTGTTGATTGCTTGCTAGTTGTAGTTTCTGCTACAGGTGGGGGAGTTGGTACAACTTCGGCTGGCTTGTCAGGTAATTGCAAGACTGTAGGTGGTGATACATTCACCGCACTTGTCGTGATTTGTGGCGCTGGCTCTGACGGTTGCAATACGGTAGGTGGTGATGACTTAACTGCCGATGGAGATGTTTGGGCGATCGCTTTTGTCAATTCTCGACGTAGATGATCAATTAACTCTTCAACAATGGTTTCCCCTTGCCGTTGTTGACTGTACATCCGCGACATCTGCTGAGAAAGATCACTCTGATAGTTCTTCAGTTCTTGTTGCAGAGAATTAAAAGCAACGGTTAAATTATCATCCAGAGTACCCAGCATTCTTTCGACTTGCTGATTGTTCTCACTGGCTGGGATCATATTTTGGGCTGATTTGAGAGCAGATATTTGACTCTCTGTTTGGCTAGATATTTTTGCCAGGGATGCTTGCAGTTGAGAACATATGTGTTTGGCTAAGGCTTCTGATAATTGACGGATTAAAACTTGTTGCTCAGTAATGCGCCTAACTTCTTGTAAGTGTTCTTTTTCGTCAATCAGTTGCCGAACTTCATCAGTTAAACGCTCTTTCTCCGTTTGTAACTTTTTAATTTCATCTTGCAAGGATCTGAGGACATTCTGTTGTAGATTTTCTAAATCCTCTACAACAGCCCATAGAGCTGTTTCTGCTGCCCTGGATAGTTCGCCTCGGACTCGCGGTTCATTGTCTGGTCGCTTCTCAAATCGCCCCATTAGCTTCTAACCTCTAAACACCTTGACGATACAGCTACTTCCTGTAAATTTGCGTGGCGCTCATTCTAATTTCCTGTATTTTGTCAGATAAACTCAAAAATATTTACAGGATTTACGGATATCAGAGTTATTTTGTCATGCTCTACCCAGTGTTGGCAAAGCATATAATCTAACTTATCGCCTACTCAAGGGCTTTTGCTTTAATTTCACAGGCTGCATTCCATCAGTCTGATTTCATACTTCTATATATAAATACTTGTAATTTTTGTACCAACAGCAACTAATATCATCTGCAGCTAAACACTTGTGATTAATGTATATAGGACTTACGCACTCAACCAATAAACCCTTCTGAGGGTGGTCCATAGTCCATAGTCCATAGTCAAAATCAAGTTTTTTTGGACTGTTGACTATTGACTATTGACAAAAAAGCCAGAAAATTTAGTGACACTCCGTAAGCCCTAGTATATTGATTTATGCTCTACCCAGACATGATGATGATCACCCTCTGCAAGTAAATGGCTGATATGGGAAAAACTGCTGGAGTGGCAATATTTATTTGTAAATTTATATAGAATGTAGCTTTGATAACAGTTTATATTTTTATGTAGGAATTTTTGCTTTGTTTTCGCAGATTTTTCAACCATTCCATATACATTATTTTAAAGAATTAACTGCCATTTTGCCAAAAAATATTCTAATTTTGGCTCAACCAAAAGATACATATAGGGAAAAATACGATAAACCTTAGTTATTTCTATTGCATAAATAAAATTGATATTAGAAAAAGAAAATCCGCACAACACTAAAGATAGCAGCGCTAAGGACTGCACTGATTGGTACGGTAACTAGCCAGGCGGTAGCAATACCCTTGAGAGTTTGCAATTTCACAGAATTGGGATTCTGCACAAGTCCGATACCTACTACACCACCGACAAGCGCATGAGAGGTGGAGACTGGTAAACCCAAACGGGAAGCAATGAGGATTGTAGTAGCAGTGGCAAGTTCTGCACAAAACCCACTGCTTGGTTGCAACGCAATGATATTTTCGCCAATCGTTGCAATCACTTTTTTACCCCAAACAGCTAGTCCACCCACAATCCCCGCCGCACCCAAGATTAAAATCCATAAAGGAACAGTGATCCCATTCATGGGTACTTGACCAGTTTGATGAATATAAACGATCGCCGCCAAAGGAGCGATCGCATTACCCACGTCATTAGAACCATGTGCAAACGCGACAAAGCAAGCACTTAAGACTTGAAAGCGGGCGAATAGAGGTTCTATGGGAGTAGTGAGTGGTGAGTGCTGTTCGCCCTTGGCGTTCCCGAAGGGTGTGCTGAGTTTTCTGATCTCACTTTGCTTCTCTGCTCCCCTCTCGACTTGTCGCCAACTAATCATCGTCAGTGCAACTGCGGCGAATGCACCGATTAACAGGGGGATATCGTGAGAGGGGATGTTTACACCTAGTTTGTCAATCAAGAAATTGGTGAGGGGTTGAGTTAGGGAGGGTAGAACAATCACACCAAAAACCCCTAATAAGACTGTACTTAACCAGGGAATCCACTCTGTTAATTGTTTGACTTGATTGGGCTGTGCCAAAATCCAATGTTTGATTTGACTATAAAATAAAGCGGCGATCGCTCCACTAATCACTGGCGTTAAAATCCAACCAATAGTGATTAAACCAATTGATGACCAATCGATCGCACCTACTCCTAAAGCTACCCAACTAAATCCAGCGATCGCACCGACAACTGCATGAGAAGAGGATACTGGCAAACCACGAGATGTGGCAATTTGTAACCATACTCCACAAGAAATTAGTACTGTGATCATCCCAGTCACTAAAATTTGGGGTGTAGCCGCAAATAATTCGGGGTTGGCAACTTTAGTAGCTAAGGTTTCTGTTACCCCATGTCCAAACAAGACAGCACCAGTAAACTCTAAAAACCCAGCAATAATCAAAGCCTGCCTCAATGTAATCGCTTTGGAACCTACAGAAGTTCCCATCGCATTCGCAACGTCATTAGCTCCCAGATTCCAAGCTACATAGAAGGCTAGTAAGGCGACTATCAGTAATGTAATCGGTATTTCCATCTGAGGGATGAGGGGAAAAGGGGATAGGGGGACAAGGGGACCAGGGGACCAGGGGACCAGGGGACCAGGGGACCAGGGGACAAACTTATATAGCTTCTTTCCCCCCATCTCCCCATCCCCCCCTCTCCCTATCTCCCCAATTTACGGATAAATCAAGATTTTATAAGTCTCTGGCGTAGGAGCGATCGCTTGGTCTACGGCTGCTGATAAATTTTCTAAGGGATAGCGATCGCTGATTAAGGCTTGCACATCTATGCGACGATTGAAGACAATATCGGCAGAGAGATTTTGCAGGCGATAGGATGAGCTGTAACTACCCATCAAATCTATTTCTCGACGGTAAAGAATATTCGGGTTGATGGGAATTTCTAATTCGTCGGGAAATTCAGCGAAAAACAGGATTTTTCCACCTTTACGAGTACATTCCAAGGCTTGAAAGAAAGCTTTTTCACTAGGGACGGCGAGTAGGGTGACATCTACACCTAGTCCATCGGTGAGGGCGTGAATTTTGGCTGGTAAGTCGGGATCACGAGCATCAAAGGCCGCTTCTGCACCGACACTCATAGCTTTGTCTATTCTTGAGGGTAGCAGATCGGTGGCGATCGCTTTGCCGCCAAAATACTTCACCAACATGATAAACATCAATCCAATTGGCCCTGCACCAGTGACTAAAACCGTTTTTCCAGGAGCAATCTGCGCTTTTTTAACTGCCTTTAAGCAACAATTAGTCGGTTCAACAAAACTCGCTTCTTCAAAACTGATATCATCGGGGATTGGTATTAGCCCTCCATTCTCTACAATATGACCTGGGACTTTCACATACTCAGCAAAACCGCCACCACTGGCGTTAAATCCGGCTGTCGTAGAGATATTTTTATAGACATTGCACATAGAAAAATTATCATTCAAGCAGTAAGCGCAACGCATACACGGAATGTGGTGCATCACCGCCACCCGTTGTCCCACCTGCCAACCTTGAACTTGAGAACCAACTGCGGCAACATTTCCGGCTGTTTCATGACCAAAAATCCGTGGTGGTTCATAGAGAGGATAACGAATTTTTTTAATATCTGATTGACATAAACCGACGACTCGCACCTGTACCAGAACTTCATCGGGTTCCAGAGTCGGGACGGGGATATCTTCGTAAGAGAGTTGATTTACACCTCGAAATACCTGTGCTTTCACGCTGATTTTCCCTACTCAACGATATTAGATGTAACACTATTAGTCTACGTTGAACTATGTATTTTCAGATTTTCGAGTCATATGATAGAACCTTGCTGGTAAATGTTGGTATCTGTTTACTAAGTCGTTCCAGCAACTGTACGCAAGTCTGGGGACTTCTTTTATAATTTTGAGCCTGTTTTTGGATTACTTGAACTATTTTGTCAGGATATTCATCAAATAAGTCACTAAGAAAACTATCTGGAGACTGTGCTTTGATTTTATAAAGATTCAAAGCTTCATCACTAAAGTCTCTAAGATTATGGGTAACTATTGTATCAGCATTAGTTATAATCCCAGTTGCCAGAACATGACGGTCTTTAGGGTTATTTGTCATGCTTGTCTCCAATTCCCAAGGTACGGCTGCAATCATTGCTTCAGGAAAAGCTGTTTTAATTACCAACTCTAAATTACTAGCACCTTCAACAGAAATTTTCCCTCTCAGAACTAGGTTTCTCATCGCTTCATCTAAAATTCTCTGTGACCAATATGGTAAATATAGTCCAGCTTCAGCCGTAGACAACAAAGTGTCTCGTAGGTACATAGGAAACAAAACACAGGCATCTAATACAACTCTGGACATACTGCTTTGATTAAGTAAAAATAACATTTTAGGTTGTGTAGATAAAGCTACTAAAAGCTTACTTACTCAATAACCTTTCATCATCTCAAATCCAAAATGCTATTACTCATCGTCTTCGTATAAACCTGCTTCTTCCGTCATTTCGATTAATTCTTGTAAAAGTTTTCTACGCAGAGTATCGCGCTGTTGTTTATACTTCATTACCTCATCAATATGCACACGGCGATGTGTGCCGACGGTAATGAAAGGAATTTCGCCTTGCTCTAGTAACTTAATGAGATAAGGACGTGATACGTTGAGAATATCTGCTGCTTGTTGTGTTGTTAGTTCTTGGTCTTGGGGAATAATGGATACCGATTTGCCTGATGCGATCGCCTGAACGATTTGCCGCAACGCTTGATCAATCGAATCAGGAATTGTCACTGCTTCCCCGTTGGCATCTACTAACTTTAGCTGAGAGCCTTCACGTTGTAGTATACGCACTACTTCTTGCATCGATGCAGCTTCTTGTTCCTGAACTGTAATTAAATGTGATAGCTTATTTTGTCCAGATATCATTGATTTCAGGGTTTTATCTCAATAAACGTGATATCTATACATTGTATTTCATAAACGCAATATCCGAAACGTACTGGAATGGTAGGTAATGGTGAATGATCAGCGATCGCTTGATTGGATACAGTTTTTAACTGTGCTGGAATTAAACAGCGTTGCCGGCATTAAGCTATAAATGTTAATTCAGCCATGAAGTGTTTACTGATATAACTAGAATAATTGACAGTATATAAAAACTGAGTAAACCCTAATTAGTGACAGTATGAGGGCAAATATCATTAAATTTACCATCACCTTCAACGACCCTGACTTAGACGTGGAAGAAAAAGACAAGCAGATGCAACGGCTAGTGGAAGGACTGGAAGTAGCCATCAAAGCAGATCAAGATTTTATCTCAGCATAGGTAAGCAAAATGGTAAAGGTCGCATTGCTAATTGGAGTCAGTGAATATGAGTCAGGGTTCAAGGAATTACCTGCGGCTGTGAAAGATATCGAAGCAATGCAAAGGGTTTTAAAAGATCCAGAAATGGGGGAATTTGATGAGGTAAAAACCCTTCCAAATCCCGACAAACAGACAATGGAATCTGAGATTGAAACCTGGTTTTCCGGTCGTGATAGAGAAGATTTGGTATTGCTATTTTTCTCTGGACACGGTGTTAAAGATGGTGGTAACAATTTGTATTTTGCTACTCGGAACACTCGGAAGAATGTCAAAGGCGAGTTGATTCGGTCAACTGCTGTACCTGCAAACTTTGTCCACCAAATTATGAACATTAGCCGTGTCAAACGGCAAGCAATTATCTTAGACTGTTGCTTTAGCGGAGCCTTCGATCCCGCATTACAAGCTAAAGATGATGGTTCGGTTGACGTGCAGAACTTAGGTGCTGAAGGGCGGGTGGTACTCACTTCCTCTAGTTCAACTCAGTATTCCTTTGAGCAGAAGGGATCAGACTTATCGATTTACACCCGATATCTAGTTGAAGGGATTGAAACGGGAGCAGGCGATCGCAATGAAGATGGCTTTGTGTCCGTACTAGAATTGCACGAGTATGCTACGAGCAAAGTGCAAGAAACTGCACCCGACATGACCCCAAAAATTATCACTCTTAAAGATAAGGGGTTTGAAATTGTTCTCTCTAAGGCTAAACTGGCTGACCCTAAACTGAGATATCGGAAAATTGCTTCACTTTATGCAACTACAGGAAAAATTCGTCCAGCATATCGGGCTATTCTGAATGACCACAAGCAGAAGTTAGGCTTAAGCCCTGAAGATGTTGCTGAAATTGAGGCTGAGTTATTACGCCCTTATCAGGAGCGATTAGCAAATTTAAAAGAGTATCGAGAAATTTTAATTGCAGAAGCAGAAGAGGAATATCCTCTAAGTGAGAAAACCTCTGAAGCAATGAATGAGCTTCAGAGATTGAAAGGATTAAGAGATGAGGATGTTTTGTTAATTAAGCAAGAAGTTGAAGCACAGTTTGCCCAGAAGTCAGAGTCATACCAACAAAATTTAGCTCAATACAAGCAGGTATTCACAGAAGCAATTCAACGAGAATTTCCCTTAAACCAGCAATCTCGTCAACAATTAGATAATTTACAGAAGTCTTTAGAACTAAAAAATGAAGATATTTCAAGTGTTGAACAACCCCTGCTTCAGCAAGCAGAAATCAGATATCAGGAAAATCTAAAACAGCAAGAACAAAACGAACTACAGCGACAAGCAGTAATCAACCATCAAGCGGAACTGAAGCAAAAAGATCAACCTAAACAGCAACAGCAAGAAAAGAGTAGAGAACAAAATGCGATCGCTCACAATGACTTAGGTGTTGATTTATATAATCAAAATAAACTGAATGAGGCGATCGCAGAATATCGCAAAGCTATTGAACTCGACCCCAACTTTGCACTTGCTCACGTCAACTTAGGGGTTGCTCTCAAGGCTCAAGGAAAATTGGATGAGGCGATCACTGCTTACCGTCAAGCTATTAAAATTGACCCTAACTCTCGAAATGCTCACTACAACTTAGGGATTAGTCTCAAGGCTCAAGGAAAATTGGATGAGGCGATCGCTGCTTACCGTCAAGCTATTAAAATTGACCCTAACTATGTAAATGCTCACCACAACTTAGGGATTACTCTCAAGGCTCAAGGAAGATTGGATGAGGCGATCGCTGCTTACCGTCAAGCTATTAAAATTGACCCTAACTTTGCACTTGCTCATAACGGCTTGGGAGATGCTCTTGATGATCAAGGAAAATTGGATGAGGCGATCGCTGCTTACCGTCAAGCTATTGAAATTGACCCTAACTATCTAGATGCTCACTACAACTTAGGGATTAGTCTCAAGGCTCAAGGAAAATTGGATGGGGCGATCGCTGCTTACCGTCAAGCTATTGAAATTGACCCTAACTATGTAAATGCTCACCACAACTTAGGGATTAGTCTCAAGGCTCAAGGAAAATTAGATGAGGCGATCGCTGCTTACCGTCAAGCTATTAAAATTAACCCTAACGTTGCAATAGCTCATAACGGCTTGGGAGATGCTCTTGATGATCAAGGAAAATTGGATGAAGCGATCGCTGCTTACCGTCAAGCTATTCAACTTGACCCTAACCTTGCAAATGCTCACTACAACTTAGGGATTAGTCTCAAGGCTCAAGGAAAATTAGATGAGGCGATCACTGCTTACCGTCAAGCTATTCAACTCGACCCTAACTTTGCAAATGCTCATAACAACTTGGGGGTTGCTCTCAAGGCTCAAGGAAAATTGGATGAGGCGATCGCTGCTTACCGTCAAGCTATTAAAATTGACCCTAACTTTGCGATCGCTCATAACGGCTTGGGGGCTACTCTAGCCGATCAAGGAAAGTGGGATGAGGCGATCACTGCTTACCGTCAAGCTATTAAAATTGACCCTAACTATGCAACTGCTCATAACAACTTGAAGGTTGCTTTGAAGGCTCAAGGAGAAAAGAAAAAGTTCTTAGGGCTTTTCTAGTGACAACGACATAGTTCAGACGTAGGGGGAGCATCGTTGTAGACATCGCTAGCCAGCAGGGATTATTACAGAAAGCGATCGCCCTTTAAAAATTATCAATATATTTTCTTAGAAACACTAATTGATTTGCCATATCCTCAGCTTCCATACTTTCTACTAACTTCAACAAGCCTCGCAACTGTTCTCCAATTGCATAGCTCTGCTTGGCAGCAAGTATAATACCTGAATGCTTTTGGTGCTGTTCGAGATAAGCTTTATGCAATCGACAAAAATCACCAACATTGAAACTGTAAATAACTCGTCTCTGTTCCGTTGCCCAAATTAATTGGCTATCATCTGATGATCCTAATCTATCTGCTTCAGCCGTTGTCATTACATCAATTCCTGTATTGCGTAAGCCATTATACCAATTTCCTTTAAATGTGAAACAGTAGAGACGTTGCATTGCAACGTCTCTACATAATTCATGTGTATCATGATTAACGTGAAATGGTATTAGCTAAAGATTTTTTTCCAGCATCTTCATCTAAATAGAAACGAATTTGACTCATGCAAAATCACCTGACATCCACTTCGTTTCTAGTGCATTACATTCTGCTTGATACAAAGCAATTTCTCTATCCATTGCTTCCTGATTAGCATAGTAATAAGCAAGCGCCGCATAAACTTGAGCTAGAGATAAATGTGGATATTCTGTCACAATATCTTGAGGAGATAACCCTGCTTGAAAATCCATCACAAGGTTTTGAACAGTCATGCGCGTACCAGCAATGCAAGGGCGACCTCCAGCAACTTGAGGTTTTCTCACAATTAGGGTTCCAATATCAACTATTGCTACCATGTTTTTCCCACTCTAACTGAATCAATGAATCTTCCACGTCTATATCTATAAGTTTCTCTTGAAAATGCGAAGAATGATTTTGCTTTTGCTGTACGGCTAATACATCTAAGGTAAATAATTGTCATCTAATAATTGTGCAAGAGTGTAAGAACATTTTTCTGGGAAAATATTCAAATTGGTTTTGATTTGAGCAAAATCAACTGCACTTTGATAAATATTCTGTAAATCATCCTGTAACTTATTCATTAAATTTGTCGTTAAATAATTATTTAAGTCATATCTAAAGGTTTTGATTTCTCCAATCCAATGACGATGGTTTCTTTGATATTCTACTTGCCAGTATTGGAGTAATAATATATGAATAATAATTTGCCTTAAAAGACTTTTGGCTTTAGCTAAATCTCTTTTTCCCAAATTGATTAATTCCTCAATTAAGTTTTCTAAATCAAGTTGGTTAAACTGCTGTTGTTTTAATAGTTCAATAGTTTTTTCTAACCATAAATTCTCATCAGTTTCATAGAGTTGTTTTAAGTTGGTAGTAATTGTCATATTTTTACTTTCTACCTACATTCCATAATTTAATCATATACAATAATTATCAATTTCATGTACAATTCAGGCAGGGATTGCTAGAGGTAAACGCGATGCCCCCACTACTTGACCGAACTACCGACCAACGTATTGTCCATTATGGGACTTGGGAACAGTTCAAGTTCATCCAAAAGGGTTTTGATGGTTCTCCTGGTGTGCGACTATTTTACTATGACGATACAATCGAGATTCTCATGCCGGGACGTGAACATGAAATTTTTGCTAGTATCATTGGTTATTTAGTGACAACTTTTCTCGTCGAAAAAGGCATTTTCTTTCAACCAACCCGTTCAATGACTCAAGAAAAAGAAGGGGTTGTTTCGGTTCAAGCGGATGATTCCTACTGTATTGGTAGTGCTAAACCGATTCCAGATTTGTCCATCGAAGTTGTTTTTACCAGTAGTAGTATCAACAAGTTAGAGCGCTATAAAGCTCTGGGAGTAACAGAAGTCTGGTTTTGGGAAGATGGGCTGTTAACGGTCTATCATCTGCATAACGGTAGCTATGAACGCATTGAGCGCAGTCAACTACCTGGACTTAATGAACTCAATTTGGATTTACTCAGACGCTACATTTTGATGGCTGAGACTGATGCTGGAGAAGCTATTAGAGCGTTTCGTCGAGAGATTTAGGTTAAGGATTTATCACCAGCTCTAAAAACTTGGTGTTATTAGCGGAATTTTATAGCGTTTCTCGCTTTAGTGAAGTACATTTTGTTGAGTTTAGAGGCTAGAGGCTAGAGATTAGAGAGTAGACTGTACCTCATCTGACCCTTAACTGCTATATCTAAAAAATAAGGCTTTTAAAGAATATTCTAAGATACTAATTTGCTCAATACTATCATTATTTACCTATTAGTTAATACAGATATAGCCGCATCATCAAACGTTTGCATAACAGGATCAATTTGTCTGTATCCTGGTTAAAAATACATAAATTGGTACTGATGGTAAATCAAACTTATATAACTGATGTCTTAGTCGTTGGTGGCGGAACTGGAGGAACTGCGGCGGCTATCCAAGCGGCGCGACGAGGTGCTAAAACTATTCTGGTGAGTGAGTTTTCTTGGCTAGGGGGAATGTTAACTGCGGCTGGTGTTTCTGCACCTGATGGTAATGAATTACTAGCGTTTCAAACAGGATTATGGGGTGCGTTTTTGCAAGAATTGCGACAGCGACAGCCAGGGGGATTAAATCATAGTTGGGTGAGCTTTTTTAGTTATGATCCTCGGATTGGGGCTGAGATTTTTGCTGATTGGGTGAAGGTATTACCAAATCTGCATTGGATTTCTGGACAAGTACCACTGGAAGTTTTGCGCCAGGGAAGTTGCATTACTGGTGTACGGTTTGCTGACTTTACCGTCCAAGCAAAAATTATTCTTGATGGTACAGAGTTAGGAGATTTATTAGCTTTAGCAGAGATACCTTATCGTTGGGGTTGGGAGTTGCAGTCTGAGTGGGGAGAAGCTAGCGCCCCATCTGAGTTTAATCAATTCACAGAAAAATATCCTGTGCAAGCGCCTACTTGGGTTGTGGTGATGCAAGATTTTGGGGAAGCTATCGCCCCAGAGGTTCCACCTGCACCTAATTATGATGCGGGGTTGTTTGCTGGTGCTTGGGAAAAGTACGGTGCAGAGCAATTCTTGAATTATGGACGCTTGCCGGGTAATCTATTCATGATTAACTGGCCTATCTGTGGTAACGATTATGGTGAAGGTGTGGGACGTTTGCTAGAGTCGGCAGATGCTAAAAACGATTTTTTCCAAGAATCTCGTCACCATAGCCAAAATTTCGCCCATTTTATCCAAAGTCACGTTGGACGGCGTTACGGTTTAGCCGAGTCCGTTTTTCCGCACAAATCGACAGCTTTTGCACTGCATCCATATTATCGGGAAAGTCGCCGCCTGATAGGGCTAACGACGGTTACGGAACATGATATTTTACCAGTTGCAGATGGTCAGGTTGCATCTTTGTTTGCAGATGCGATCGCTATTGGTAATTATGCCAATGATCATCATTATCCCAGCTTCGATTTACCACTACAACCTAAATCTATCCGTTGGGGTGGACGTTGGACAGGAACCCCCTTCACAATTCCCTATCGTTGTTTGGTTCCAGCTAGCACAGATGGTTTATTGGTTTGTGACAAGAATATTTCTGTGTCTCATATTGCTAATGGGGCTACTAGATTGCAACCTGTGGTGTTGGGTATCGGTCAAGCCGCAGGGATGGCGGCGGCTTTGTGTGTAGAGTTAAACTGTCAGCCGCGAGATTTATCTGTACAAGCTTTGCAAACGGCTTTACTACAAGATAATTATGCTCCTGCTGCTGTTGTTCCTTTGTTTAATTTATTACCTGATCATCCGGAATGGCTGGAGTGGCAATTGTATTATCTAAAGGAGCCTCAAACCTATCCACATAGCGGCTATTGTCCTGATTCTGTGGATACGTATTATCACTCAGAAGCAAATCAAGTAGTAACACAGAGGGCTGACTGCTTCACAGGCATTTTTCATCATTTAAATCCGCAGGATTACAGATTCACGATCGCCTCTCCCACTGCTAATCTGGGGCAATCGTGGCAGTTGGTAACGGTGCGATCGCACATAGAGCAACAGCTAAAATCATTGCCAGACAAGCAAAAGCTTACCATCTGGGGTCATCTCAATCACTCTGGTCACTGGTTATTAGTAGAAAACCTCCACATAACCCCAATGTGATTTAGTTTCAGTAAAAAGCACTACTTTTTTAAAAATTTTCCGGACTCGTTCCCTAAAATACAGTAGCAGTAGATAAGAGAGTTCAGAAAGAGACTTCTATGATGCGTGCTGCTATTCCAGTTTTAATTTCGAGTCTGGTATTTGGTTCCCTAATTTCTGATGGCCTGGGAATGGCTAATCGCAATCTCACAATTTCTGCTTTGAGTTCACAAAATATGCTTTCACTCAAATCTAAACCCAAACGTAATGAACCAGAAGAGGCTACACCCCATCGTGGTACTGGGCGTAGAAGTCTCATGGAATCTTTCAGCAATGCTCATGTAATTGCTTAAAAATCAAGGTTTCATACCTCCTGTCATCCTTACCACAACAAATACAAAAGCCATTCAACTCTTTTAATAGCTTCGTCTAAACCCAGATTTTCAAATAGTGACTGCAACACTTTTGAACAATCCAAATGTCGTTTTGGTGTAATTAATTAGCCTGAATCAACAGCATTACCAATATTGACTCCGTTAACAGGGTGTCATTCAGGTTTAAAGTATTTCTAACAGTCGGAAAATTATTCACAAAGAACGAGATCCCCAAGTTTTAAAAACGTTGGGGATCTAAATCCTTTGACTAGTGGGACTAGTTTTTATTTTCCTGCTTCTTCACGCCATTAAAAAACATTGGCACGAACTTATCAAAAAATGCTTGTGGGTCACGTTGCCAAGCTCTTTGTGCAGCCTGAATTCTGGTAGACTGCAATTGAGGTGCTAGGAGAGTTTGTGGTAAACGTTCCATGAAATATTGAGGACGTTCCCATACTGGCATAGTGTTTACTACTTCTAGCAGGTTAGCAACTCGTCGCAGTTCTGCACCCAAAGTAATATCCATTCCCGATTCAAAAGCAGCTTGTTCAATGGCTGCATACTTGCGCTTGGCTTGCTCGACTTTTTGGCGATGTTCGGGACTTTTGTCTGCCATTTGTGCTAACCAGCGATTCCCCCAACGCACGTGTCCGGCTTCTTCTGGGAGAATTTTTGCAATAGTTTCGCGGATTTTGATATTTTCTGCTGTTTGGGGTGCTTGTTTGAGGGCATAAATGTGGGCAGAGAAATACTCACAACCCCGTTTTTCGGTGACGTTAATTGCTGCTAAGGCGGCGATTAAACCTGATTCTAAGTTGTCTTGAGAACTGTATGAGTCTTGGTCTAGCAGTCTTTCAAATTCATCGATATAGGAATTACCAGGGGGTGTACCTACATTGGCTCCCAAGTCCACTAATAAATCAGTCAACCACATGGCATGGCGTGCTTCATCAGCAATGTGATGTGATAAATCTTTAATTAGTTCTGGGGGTTTGCCATTTAGGCGTTCAATTAAGTCAGTCAGGTCTTTACAACTGCGCTGCTCACTATAACGATAGCGGTTCAGGGTGATGAAGTGGATTTCGCGATCGCGTACCACCTGTTTGAGAACATCCCTTGCACTCAATGTATTTTGAAATTTCCGTGGATAAACAACTGTCATATAAGAATCCGATTTGATTATTGAAATTACTTGCGTAGGTAGGCAATAGGCAATCAACTTCTTGCACGAATGCAACACTTGCCCTCATCTCCCAACTCCTTCTCACAATTGTGGGAGAAGGTGGGTAAATTTACCAGTCCCTTTCCCAGAATTGGGAGAACAGGATGGTTTCAGACAATCAGAGAAAAAACTAGATCGAGTTGATTAGACAAAGCACGTTGTAACTTGGAGGTTGTCCCAATCTCCTTCAATGTACTACCTACCCATACTTATAAGTTGTTGAATGATAGGCAGTTCTACATGAATATACTCAGGAGTTTGTTGGGGCATAAATTATTCTGACAAGTCTTGTGAAACAATTTTAACAAAAATACTTTATGTATTTTACGGTTATAATACTTAATTTGTGTTTTTTTGGTATAGAAAATTCTAGTTATAAGCAATTAGTGAGTAGCTGATGATATGCTGTCTAATAATGCGAGGTTAGGTCTTTGAACCTGCCGTAAGATGGCTACAAGCCTCTTATCCCAAGCGGGTAGCTGTTCCAAGCTATGCTAACTTATAGCAATGGAATACACATAAGAAGCCCACCTTGACAGGAGTTTCTTTATACCTATTAGAAATAATAGGTAATGGTTATACTCTACACCATAGTAGAGGAGACAGGTTGATAAAGTGCCTTGCGTTCCCTGTCCGTCTTAGCAGTAGGCACTTTTAAATAATTCAATAATTACTAAATAGAAAAAATAAATATGTCCAAATCGTTGGACGATATACTCAGTGAGTACTTTCAGCCTGAGAAGCTAAAGGCTGCCTTTGAAGCTTATGAACGACAAAAAACTGATTTCTTACAGCAGGGTGAGCCAAAAGTTCAGATGGGGGTAGATGGTATTTCTTACCAAACCTTCAAGAAGGAGCTTGATTTACGGTGTCAACTTCTATCAAATAGATTGTTGAAAGGTACATATCAGTTTTATACCTTTCGGCAAATAGAAAAAAACAAGCCATCTGGTGGAAAGCGAATTTTATCGATTGCTACGATACGTGATGTTATCGTTCAAAAAGTCTTGTATGATGCTATTTATCATGAGATAGAAAAAGATTTTCAAGTAACACCTATACTAGATAAAGTTTCTTGTGCCTATAGAAAGGGAAAATCTGCACCCTATGCAGCAAGCTTGATTCATCATTATATTAAACAAGGTTTTATATTTGCCTTAGATGCTGATATAGTCAAATTCTTTGATAGGTTGTCTCACGAATATCTGTTTAGAATTATCGAGAGTAAATTTGGTCAAGATACTCTAACTAGTAAATTATTAAAACGGTTTATTAAAGCTGGCGGACTTCCATATAAGAATCAAGATGGTCAAATCTACGGATACCGTTTTTTTCATCTTCACAAGCCTATTCTAAATAATCAAAGAATTATTAGAACTCAGGGTATTCCTCAAGGTGGCGTACTTTCAGGTATGCTTGCAAATCTATATTTACATGAATTTGATTGTTGGGTTATCAATGATTTATCGAAAAAATATCCTTTGAGATACGTCCGCTATGCAGATGATTTTATAATACTTTTAAAACAAAAGGAATTTATTCCTTTAGTACATCAAGAAGTAGCTCAAAAGCTACAAGATATAAAGCTGGAATTACATCCGGATGAAAGTAAAACTAAGTATGTTGATATAACTCAAGATTTTCTAGAATTTGTTGGTTTTCAATTTACTCTTGACCATATCAAAGTTAAGCCAGCAAACATTTTAAGGTATCATGAAAGGATTATAAAAAAAATTAATAAAGAGCCTTCTTATAAAACAGGAGAAATCCCTAAGCGTAGATTTAGATTTTTTATTAAATATGTAATTAATAGAAAAGTAACTGGACGTGGTGAGCGAATATGTGATGTATGCGGTGGTGTGCTGGGAGAAAGAGTAAAAAGTTGGATGGGATTTTTTGCGGTTATTACCGACATCCAACAAATACGTGAATTGGATAAATTGATTCGTAAAGAAGTCAGCCAACACTTTTATAAAAAATATAAACTTCGTCTAAAAAAATCGGACTTTAAAAAGGCAGGACTAATTAGTCTGGAGCAAGAGTATTACAGACTTCGTAAACGAAAAAGTTGTTCATGTGAAAAATCTAATTGTTCCTCAAACCAAATAGATGGCAGTAACGCCGTACACGATAGAGACGTAAGGCAAACTCTATGTTGTAAATTTATTTGGAACTTTGTTGAAAAAATGTTCAAGAAGTTATTTGCTCTTTGATGTTGAGCCAGCCTTGCTCATACAAACGCTGCCAAGCTTTGCGAATATGTTCAGGCTTAAATAGTTTGCGCTTACGATCGCTCCATTGATGCACCAGAGCGATCGCCTGCTCACTATCTTGTGCTGGCTTAGGTTCTTTAGTTCCAACCCAGTGAACTGTGGCTAGCAGTTCCATACCGTAAGGCGTTTCAAAGCCATATATGAGGTTGCCAACTCGCTCTAAACGCTCCTGGGCATCTATTTCTGTTTCTAAAAAAGCTTCTGCTGCTTCTCTACCTTCTGACAATACATAAATTTCAGCACTGTCGGCTTTGCTAGTTCCGTCACCATAACCGCGAATGAAATGCCCTTCGAGACGTTTCAGCGCATGATTGAGATCGTTAGCATAGGGGCCATATTTATGTTTTACATAAGGCAGCTTTAAAGTTTCTCCAGCTTCTTGCAGGAAATAGGCAAGTTTTTGAATTTCTAACTTAGTTAACTCATAACCTGGAATTCCGTACAGTTCCAGCAAGTGAATAAATAAAGCACGAGCGCGGGTCATTTTCGGCTTCTCGGTAGCAACAGGCATTTTTTCAGCTGCTGGTGCGCCTGTGGGTTCAAAGATAATTACCTGAACATTTGGCAGTTGAGCAAAAGCTGATTCTATTAAGGGCTTCACTTCAACCCAATCTAAACCACCGTTTCCGCATCCTAAAGGTGGAATAGCAATTGAGCTAATACCTAATTGCTGCACTTCTCTAACTAAAGCCGCCACTCCACTTTTTATGTCTTCTATTTTTGACTTACCCTTCCAATGCCGCTTAGTGGGGAAGTTAATTATGTACCTGGGATTAAATAAGCTTCCTGTTACTACAGTAAACATCTGCCCTGGCTGGACTTCATTAGCTTTACAAGCTTTCTCATAGTGGCGGAAGTTTTCTGGATAAGCTTGCTTAAATTGCAAGGCAATACCTTTACCCATGACACCGACACAATTAACGGTGTTTACTAGGGCTTCGGCTTTTTCTTCTAATAGGTTGCCTTGCTTAAACTCAATCATCTCCCAACACTGCCTATAACGTACAAATGTACTACTTAACTTTGTATTGTACTACTTCATCCTTATTTAGTAGTACCAACTAGGGTTAATCTTAACAGGAGTTTGGACACTAAAATTTTGTAGTATGTTTCTAACCTGTTGTTCTATGGTTCTATCTATCACACCAATTTCCTGAATCAGTGTCCAATCACAGAATTGATGCACTAAGAACTCAGCTTGCCTACGGCGTGTTCTATCATTATCTTCCTCATTATTTGCCCAATAAGTTGCTTTCATGATGTTCCAATCAATTTTAAATAAATCATCTAGGTTATCGTAAAATTCTGATAAAGCCACGACAGCAGCATGACCATCAGTAAACACAAAATCTAATTTATTACTTTCTATAATTTCTGCTTGAGAAACTAAGTAAATTACTTTATTTTGCCCATCTTTATACTTTTGTACCTGTCCTTTAGAAATTGCATATAGCATGGGAGAACGTGGAGCAAAATAAAAAGGTATATAATCTTGCAAACATCCACCAACACTACAAGGAACACGGATTATGCGTCTTCTATCTTGGATGTGTCCATGAGCAATATCAACATAATCAGTTTTTTTTAGCCTACTATTTGCAACCAATCCACCTGATTTTAGAATTGATGGCAAGTTATCAATGTGCGTGATGTGATAAATCGGTGTAGGCATAGATGAATTTTGTTATCAAGAGTAGTAAATACTTTAGATTCAGATTATTTAATGCTCTTAACTCTCACTTTGCCAGTTAATAAGTCTTGCATTATTCCTTGTTTTTGGAGTTTAAGTTTGTTAAGGTAAGTTTCTTCTGTGCGGATGCGAGTATAGTGAGAATCCAAAATGGAAGCAATCTTATCTTGTTGTTCTCTGCGTGACGGAAGTGCTACTTTGATTTTTCTAAGATTCTCCCGCCTTGTGAAATGAAACAGCCCTGCACATTTAGGGGGTTTTCAATTAAAGCCAGCAGCTGGATTTGAACCTGCGACCTTCCGATTACAAGTCGGATGCACTACCACTGTGCTATGCTGGCGATAGGAGTGTAACGTTTAACACGCCACCGATTTTCTATTATATCATAAGAAATTTATTTGTCTACCCTTGAGCTTTAAAACCTTGGTTTTAGAGAAAAGTTGCAAAAACATACATTTGCTCAGGGTGGAGTGTAGAGGAGTGGGGTTTTATTTTTGTTTCGGTTCTAACAATATGATGGAATCAAGAAAAATTTGTGATTTTAATCACTGCTAAAGTTGATAGATTAATATCAATAGCAAAAACTCTTTCACATCCCAGACTTGACGAAAAAACATTTATGACTATGGACTATGGACTATTGACCACCCTCAGAAGGGTTTATTGGTTGAGTGCGTAAATCCAATGTATTTTTTTTGACTTAGCTGGGTAAAGAAACAGTGCATTGATAGTTGTTCTTTATAGATCACAAGCATGGCAGCATTGTTCGGACGAGATTTGTTAAGTTTGGCAGACTTAACTCCTACGGAACTTCGAGAACTTCTGCAATTGGCTACCCAATTGAAATCACAACAGTTGAAGTTGCAGTGTAACAAAGTACTGGGTTTGTTATTTTCTAAAGCCTCAACTCGTACACGAGTCAGTTTTACCGTGGCGATGTATCAACTTGGTGGACAGGTAATTGATCTTAACCCGAATGTTACTCAAGTTAGTCGAGGGGAACCGGTACAAGATACAGCACGAGTATTAGATCGATATCTGGATATTTTGGCAATTCGCACTTTTGCCCAACAGGAGTTAGAAACTTTTGCTCATTATGCCAAGATTCCTGTGATTAATGCTCTGACTGATTTGGAACATCCTTGTCAGATATTAGCTGATTTATTAACTGTCCAAGAATGCTTTGGGACTCTTGCCGGGTTAACTTTAACTTATGTGGGTGATGGCAATAATGTGGCTAATTCTCTCATGCTGGGCTGTGCTTTAGCGGGGATGAATGTGCGAATTGCCACTCCTAGTGGATATGAACCAGATCCTCAAGTTGTGGCACAAGCACAAGCAATAGCTGATGGTAAAACTGAAGTTCTGTTAACTCATGACCCAGAATTAGCAGCTAAGGGGGCATCTGTACTTTACACTGATGTTTGGGCGAGTATGGGTCAAGAAGCGGAAGCTGATAATCGTTTTCCTATTTTCCAAGCCTACCAAATTTCTGAGCAGTTATTGAGCTTTGCTGAGGTAAATGCGATTGTTTTACACTGCTTACCTGCCCATCGTGGGGAAGAAATTACGGAAGAAGTTATCGAAGGTTCGCAATCACGAGTTTGGCAACAAGCAGAAAATCGGATGCACGCTCAAAAAGCTCTGCTAGCTAGTATCTTAGGCGCACAATGAAAAGTCAAAAATAATAAAGTCGCAAGGTAAAAGAAAAGATGTCTTGAACTCTTTTACCTGGCGATTTTGATTTTTTATCTTGTTATTAGAGATTTTTTGTAGTACTAATGTTCTAGGGACTTTTATATTTACCTCCCTAATATTTTATGGAACGTCTAACAGAAGCGCAACAAGAACTTTATGAATGGCTGGCAGAATATATTCGCGTCTATCAGCATTCTCCTTCTATTCGGCAAATGATGCAAGCGATGGATTTAAAATCACCTGCACCAATTCAAAGTCGCTTAGAACATTTACGAACAAAAGGTTACATTGAGTGGACTGAGGGTAAAGCTCGAACCATCCGGATTTTACACCCAATTAAACAAGGTGTGCCAATTTTAGGAACGATCGCCGCCGGTGGTTTAATTGAGCCTTTTACTGATGCTGTCGATCATATTGACTTTTCTAACTTAGCGTTACCAGCTCAAACCTATGCTTTGCGGGTAACAGGCGACAGCATGATTGAAGATTTAATTACGGATGGGGATTTAGTATTTCTCTTGCCAGTTCCCGAACCGGCTCAATTAAAAAACGGTACGATTGTTGCCGCCAGAGTTGATGGTTATGGTACTACATTAAAACGTTTTTATCGCAGTGGCGATCGCGTCACTCTCAAACCTGCCAATCCCAAATACAATCCCATTGAAGTTTCTGCTATCCAGGTACAGGTGCAGGGTTCTCTTGTCGGTGTTTGGCGTGGTTATGCGTGAGTGGGGAGTGGGAGTAGGGAGTTGCCCGAAATCCTTGTAGAGACGTTGCACTGCAACGTCTCTACACTCATTTTCCCAAGATGTCTAATGCTTCTAACCAATTCCCTATCTGCAATTTATGTACCTAAAACTAGATCCAGTGCAGCACTTCCCTGATTTCCGGCTCAAGTTGCCATTTGTCAGGGAAGATAGAGGGAGTTATCAAACTCAGCCGCTACCGGGATGTCCGAGAATGCCGTCATCTCTGCAATTGCGCCAGTATCAACAACAAGCAATGACTAACTGGTTTGCGAATAATGGTAGAGGAACGCTGAAAATGGCGACTGGTAGCGGTAAGACTTGGACTGCATTGGCGATCGCTTGTGAATTATACCAGCAGATTAACTTACAAGTGCTATTGGTGGTGTGTCCTTACCGTCATCTGGTTACTCAATGGGCGCGAGAATGTGAAAAATTTCATTTACAGCCCATCTTAGCCTTTGAGAATTTACGCACTTGGCAAAGTCAACTTTCTACCCAACTTTACAATTTGCGTTCTGGTTCTCAAAATTTTGTCACAGTAATTACTACCAACTCCACATTAATTGGTGATGGGTTGCAATCCCAACTCAAGTATTTTCCTGCCAAAACTTTCATTGTTGGTGATGAAGCGCATAATTTAGGCGCACCCAAATTGGAAGAGAGTTTACCGCGTCGCGTGGGGTTACGCTTGGCTTTATCTGCTACACCAGAAAGATATTTTGATGATGCCGGGACGCAATCTTTATTTGATTATTTTGGCCCTGTATTACAGCCAGAGTTTACTTTAAAAAATGCTATTGCTCAAGGTGCTTTGGTACATTATTTATATTATCCAATTCTTGTAGAATTGACAGAGATAGAGAGTATTGCTTATTTAAAATTGACGAAAAAAATCGGGCGATCGCTATTATATCGAGAACGGGAAGATGGCAAATCAACAAACTTTGAAGATCACGAAGATTTAAAACCATTACTAATGCAACGTGCCAGATTAATTGGTGCGGCTGCCAATAAACTCCGGGCTTTACACGATTTAATGATCACGCGCCGTGAAACTAGCCACACACTATTTTATTGTAGTGATGGTTCTCTGGAGATGGGGCAACGTTCATCGCTACATCAACTCAAAGCCGTCGCCAAAATTTTGGGAGGGGAATTAGGGTATAAAGTTAGTACCTATACAGCCCAAACTTCTCTCCAAGAAAGGGAGATTTTGCGTCACCAATTTGAAAATGGCGAATTACAAGGTTTAGTGGCAATTCGTTGTTTGGATGAAGGGGTGGATATTCCCGCAATTAAGACAGCAGTAATTTTATCTAGTTCTGGCAATCCGCGTCAATTTATCCAGCGAAGAGGACGAGTTTTACGTCCTCACCCAACTAAAGAAAGAGCAACTATTTACGACATGATTGTGTTACCACCAGATTTGGATCGGGAAACAATAGAAGTTGAACGCAATCTATTAAGAAAAGAATTACGGCGCTTTGTTGAGTTTGCTGATTTGGCTGATAATGCTGGGGAGGCAAGAATGAAATTACTGGCTTTACAAAAGCGGTATGGGTTGTTAGATGTTTAGGAAGAAGAGGGGATTGGGGATTGGGGATTGGGGATTGGGGATAGGTGACAGGTGACAGGTGACAGGTGATAGGGGATTGGGGATATACTATTAAATCAAGGTTTTAACCCGCGTAGGCGGGTTTTGCTTGTGTAGCTGCGACTTCTCGTCGCCTGATGCAATTAATTCGTAATTCGTAAGATTACAGATGTAATAGTAGTCAGAAATACCGTTAAAATAGGAAAAAGCTACCTTACCAGCAAGATGTCACCAGACCAAAATATTGATGATGTTCAGGAGCCAATTACTAGCGCACCGCTGGAAGTCAGGCAAATTATTGAGCGAGTATGGCATCTGGAGAAAAACAGGCTAGATAAAAAAAGTAATAGCCCCATCAATGATGATATTTTGGAGATTGTGAAGGAAGCAGTACGATGAAATTGACTGCTATTAAATTGTGTAATTTTCGCTCTTTTTATGGTAGAACACCGGAGATAGCGATCGCTGGCGGTGATGTACTCAACACTACCGTGATTCATGGTAATAATGGAGCGGGGAAGACTAGTTTACTCAATGCTTTTACCTGGGCATTATATGAGAAATTCAGTGCAGCATTTGCCTCCACAGAACAAATAGTCAATAAACGAGCGATCGCTGAAGCTACACCCGGACAAGCTGTAGAATGTTGGGTAGAAATCAACTGGGAACACGAAGGTAAACGCTACAACCTAAAACGCCAATGTCGGGGTTATAAAAATAAAACCGATTTTGCTGTGGGTAAGACAGAATTACTCATGCAAGTAGCCGGAGATGATGGTAGATGGTATTTTCCTCTCCAACAACCAGAAGAAATTATTGGACAAATTCTTCCCCTCAGTTTACATCAATACTTTTTCTTTGATGGTGAGCGAATCGAAGAAATCGTTCGTTCTGATAAAAAAGCCGAAATTGCGGAAGCAACCAAAATATTTTTAGGCGTAGAAGTCATCAACCGTTCTATTAAACACTTAACAGAAGCCAAGAAAAGCCTAGAAAATGAACTAAAAACTATTGGAGATTCAGAAATTAAACAGCTGTTGCGAGAACAAGACAAACTAGAACAAGAGAACTCCAGAATTAATACTAGACAAACAGAAATTAAACAAGAATTAGAATATCAACAGACTTTTAAAAAAGAAACAAGTAATCGTTTACAAGAACTGAGCGCAGCTAAAGAACTACAACAAAGACGACAAGAACTAGAAAATCAGAAAACTGCCAATCAAGAAAGTCTACGACAAACTAGAGAAGCGCTGAAAAAAATTATTTCCTCCCGTGGTTATACCGTATTACTGCCAGATACTACAACCCAATTTCGCACAATTCTGCATAACTTAAAGCAACAAGGTGAATTAACTACGGGAATTTCACGGGAATTTATTCATGAATTATTAAATTCTCAACGCTGTATTTGTGGTGCAAAATTAAATACGGGTAGCCATGCCCATACAAACGTCAGTCTTTGGTTAAATACAGCAGGTTCCTCAGTTGTTGAAGAAACAGCAATTCGCATGAGCGCACAAGTAGATGAAATTGACAAACAAGCAATGGTATTTTGGGAAGAAGTAGACAGAGAACAAGCGAGAATTAACCAATTACGTCAAAACATATCACAAATAGAAACCGAATTAGATAGTATTCAAGAACGCTTACGCAAAGATGCCAATGAAGAAATTAGTAGTTTGCAAAAACGCCTAGATGAAATTGAAAGTAAAATTGATGAATTAAATAGGGAGCAAGGTGCAAATCAGCAACAAATTCTCCATCTCAAGACTGATATCGATACTCTATGTAAGCAGATAGCTAAACAAAAACTCAATGAGGAAAAGCAAATCCTAGCACAAAGAAGAATTAATACCACACAAGATGCTATTGAAAGATTAACAGAAGTGAGAAATCGTCAAGAAAAACAGTTCCGCTTGCAATTAGAAAAACGATTACAAGAAATATTTAGTACCATTGCTTTTGCCCCATATATACCTAAAATTAGTGATAAATACGAACTCACTCTAGTAGAAAACACATCAGGTATAGAAGCACCAGTTGCCGCCTCCACCGGAGAAAATCAAATTCTGAGTTTGTCATTCATTGCCAGTATTATTGATAAAGTCCGAGAATGGAGTGAAAAACGCAAAATTTTAACTGTACCCGATAGCAGTACTTTCCCCATTGTGATGGATTCACCATTTGGTAGTTTAGATGAAACCTATCGCCGTCACATAGCTCAGACATTACCCCAATTAGCTAATCAGTTAATAGTTTTAGTTACAAAAACTCAATGGCGGGGTGAGGTGGAAGTAGAAATGAGCGATAGAATTGGTAGAGAATACGTACTTACTTATTACTCTTCTAAGCCAGATTGCGAACAAGATTTTATTGAATTAGGTGGAGAAATGTATTCTTTAGTCAAGCAAAGCCCAAATGAGTTTGAGTATACTGAGGTGATTGAGGTTGAACGCGATTGGTAATTGCTCTGTATTCAAAAGCACTTTGTCATAGTCAGGCAATAGGCTACATATCAAACTATTCTCGGTAATTGGTCTAGATATATCTAAGAGGACGTTTGAAAAGTCTGTTTCTTTGTCATGTTGAATGCAGCGTAGCGGAATGAAACATCTCGGTATATGCCACAAAACCTAGATTCTTCCTGACGCTCTGCTCCAGTCAGAATGACATTTCTATACCTACTGAAACTTTTCAAACACCCTCTAAAGACAGAAAAAAAGAGAGATATTCACCGATTTAACCACTACTCAGGATAGTTGATTGATAATTCTAAAAAGCATAATCTAGTTCTCGAAGTTTTAACAGATTTTTTAACGAGGACAACGTTTATGACTAATGAACCAATTAATAAAGCGATCGATTCATCGGAAAGAGTAGAAGTAGATACATACGATAGAAAAATTGTCCCTGCGGAAACTGCCGCACGCAAAGCTAGAGAAGGAGATTCATACAAAACACTGCCTACAGAACAAAGAGGTATAGATGCGTCTACAGATGACCAAACAGACGCAGACAGCATTCGCACCACAGATGGTTATACAGTAGATAAAGAAGGTTTATTAAATAACTACGCTGTTGAACCAGAAATGTATTATGAAGTGCCTGGTGATGCTAGAGAAGAAGCAGACGAAGAGACAGCCGCACGAGTTCAAGAGTTAGGCGAAGTTAATGAAGATAAAGAAGGCGAATTAACACAAGAGCGCGATACTCGCGGTAGAGGCCCAGGAATTATCTAGACCACACCCTAGTTTGTTCCTAAATAAAAGAGCAAACTAGGGATTTAAATCACATTAAATTAACATAAATTTGACAGACTTGTTACTGTCTGCACAAAGTTTAAAATATTCAGTAAGAATCAGAAAATAATGATAGCGGTGGTGTGGTAATATCATAAAATTTGAAATGTGTATTTTATTCAACTATTCCACTCTTATTACATTAGTCTAGTCAAGTTAGACCAGCATAAATCAATTAATACACACAATATACTGTATATATCAGTAGTAGAAAGATGAGAAGTTTACGGCAGAGTGATTTAACAGCTGAAGAACGCCAGTCTATTCTTCTGAAAGTATCCAAAGATTATATGTCCGGCAAAATGAGCCGAACTCAGCTACAAGAAGCTGAACGTAAGTATGGTACAGATTATGGTTCTGTAACCTTGAGTTTAGCTAGCCAGCATCATCTGCTACCAAGGTTATGGCGATTTTTAATCTCTCCCTTGCGTTCAGATCGGCGGAAAATTAAGTAGTATGTCTTAAATAATCACCGCCGGCTGGACTTGGTATGTACGTGCTAAGAGAATTGGCGTAGATAAACGATTAGCGATCGCTATTAATAAATCCTGAACTGCTGTAGAATCAAAAGCTGTCACATTATTACTGTACAGACATAAAACACCTAAACTATCCTTAGCATCCCCAATGATAGGTATAGTAATCAAGGTTCTATACGATAAGCGGCGACGGCTACGACTATCTGCAAAGAAAACATAATCGTCACTATCCGCTTGCCAAGCGCCATTTTTCTTGAACAAGTGGACAATGCGCCGATTCTTGTCTAAAAAAGTATGTGCAGCTACTCCTCGTTTTTTATGGGGATCATTGCCAATATAAAAACGTGCTTTTTCTTTACTCTCATTTGGTGACTCTAATTGACACCAAGTATGCAGAAAGTCAGGATCACTGGGATCAGGAGCATAAATCGCAATACCGCAGCCATCTAGAGGTTGTAGCAGATCAAGGGTTCCACTAATAAATTCCTCAAATAGCCGCTTGAGGGACTCGTTAATATCTGGATTGACAGAAAGCTTGGGAAGTAACCTGAGTAAGGATTCATCAAGCTTATTCAGCTTGATAGCAATTTGGTGAGCTTCATAATAGTGCCTTAGACTAACCAGAAGCGGGCAAAGAGTTATTAATAAAACCAAAGTTACCACCCACAGCTTTAGGGAAAGTGGCTTTTCCAGCACGGGTAGCACTTTAACAAAAACCGCATCTGCTCTGTTTCCGACAATACCACTAACAGCAATAATCAGTAATGATCCAAAAAAACTAATAGCTAATTTTACCCAATCCGGAATTTTCGGTAAGTTCAACGCCATAGTTGCTTGTTAGCCTTGGCCAATGAGGCAATTACCCTGCTCGTTAATATGAAGATTATGTTAACAAGATCAGTCTATTTCTTGCATAATCTTACTGAATACCTATTTCAACTGGACTACTCACTACTAACCGCCAAGCATACTTTAATTTTGCTTGATTTTGAGTATATCCACCACTCTATCATTGAATTAGAACTGATGCAGCATATTAATTCACTTTTGCCAATGAGTAGTTTTAGGAAGTGAGGGAGTGAGGGAGTGCTGAGTGCTGAGTAGTGACCAATGACTATTGACTATTGACCAATGACTATTGACCAATGACTAAAAAACCAAAATTTCCCTATCTCGTCGGTTCCAAGTGGACAGCCACAAAAAAAATAGACGGCTGGCGACACTTTCAGGTGGTGAATCGCAAAAATCAGGGTAAGTGGGTTTATGCGGAGATGGTTGCGGCTTGTGATCCGCAAGTGCGCTTTTGGATTAATGCTAAGTTATTACAAGATGGTTTTCAGTGGCAAGCTGGCTGGCAATCTTTACAGGAAATTGCAGCGACTGAGGCTGATTTAGCTCTTTCTCTGGAATCACCCAGTCACCAAGCTGAATATTTAGAAAATTTATAATTTTTTACAAAATTATGTTTTCTATCTACCCATCTTACAGGTAGGCAAGTTTAGAGACAGGTGCAAGGGGAGATAATTTACCTGTGATCCCCGATTTTTTGTCTTTGGCTAGGAATAATTTGCTGCTCTAATGCCTGTTTTCTCATGGGAATCACTGTCTTAACGGATAGCCTCTAACCTCAGAATATATGGTAGGCGATCGCCGTCAAACAAACGTTGAAAAACTTTGAAAAATGGTCATTCTATTTATTTTTCTTTTGTAACTCTTTTTATAAAAAAAGTATTTTAAATTATTAAAATATATTTTTAAAATCAAAAAATTTGCTTTTTAGCTGTAAATTGTTAAACATGGTGATTATAAAAACAAATAAAGCTTTTTAGCTTGATTTTTCAGTTTTGCACCCCCTTTATTTTCAGAGTGATTTTCCCCATAATCACAATCACATACCTCACACATTGCCAACTAAGGCTAGGTGAAGGCCAATGTTTTAGCCACAAGTTTGATAAAAAACGATAAGAGGCAAATAACAGTGAAATTAGCAGTCTACGGAAAAGGTGGCATAGGCAAATCCACAACTAGCTGTAACATATCTGTCGCCCTAGCCAAACGCGGCAAGAAAGTGCTGCAAATTGGGTGCGATCCGAAACATGACAGCACCTTCACCTTGACTGGATTTTTGATTCCCACAATTATTGATACCCTGCAAGAAAAAGACTATCACTACGAAGATGTCTGGCCAGAAGATGTCATTTATAAAGGCTTTGGTGGTGTAGATTGTGTGGAAGCTGGTGGTCCACCTGCGGGTGCTGGATGTGGTGGTTATGTCGTGGGTGAAACAGTAAAATTACTGAAAGAACTCAACGCTTTTGATGAATACGATGTCATCTTGTTTGACGTTCTGGGTGACGTTGTGTGTGGTGGTTTTGCTGCACCCCTCAACTATGCTGATTACTGCATGATTGTGACTGACAATGGTTTTGATGCCTTGTTTGCTGCCAATCGGATTGCCGCTTCCGTCAGAGAAAAAGCCAGAACTCACCCCTTGCGCCTAGCTGGGTTGATTGGCAACCGTACTTCCAAACGCGACTTAATTGAAAAGTACGTCGAAGCAGTACCAATGCCTGTGTTGGAAGTCTTGCCATTAATTGAAGACATCCGCGTTTCTCGTGTCAAGGGTAAAACTTTGTTTGAAATGGCAGAGTCAGATCCATCATTGAACTACGTTTGTGACTACTACCTCAACATTGCTGACCAAATTTTGGCACGTCCTGAAGGTGTCGTACCCAATGATGCTCCTGATAGAGAATTATTCTCTTTATTATCAGATTTTTATTTAAATCCGGGTAAACCACAGGTTCCTAATCCTGAAGAGGCACTAGACTTGATGATTGTATAAATCATCTAAATTTTCAGGATGGGGGTCAACATGGCTTTTTTTAGTAGCTTCACAGATTCAATTAGGCAGAAGTGGTTGCAATTTTTCCAAGCCAACCGGGACTGGATTAAACTCCACATGGAGGTAGAATCAGTCTACACACCCGACGGTGGTAAGCGACCATCATCCTACCTCATCCTGGGCGTAGTGAACGCGCTGGAGCCAAAATTAGCCCAGCTGATGTTTCCCTTCGCTAAACTCAATCCTGATGCCGATACCTTAATTGAAGTACTGGAGTTAAATTTTGACCCAGATATTGCTCTTGGTAATTATTCAATTCCTCCAGCCGAACCAGAAAAACAGCAATACGATGTGACAACTGGAGTTGAGGAAAATATTGATGATGAAACTTTGGCAATTTCTGATACCAATGGCTTTGGGTTAGATGTTGAACATGAAACCTTAATTGTTAACCCATCGAACTCAAGCTTGAATGGTTTAGCTGATCTGGTTGTCACCGAAGAAATTCAAATAAGAGATCGTTTCCAGGCAGAATCGGCAACTGAAACAGAAGATTTTAGTGATACTTCCTTTGCAGATGCAACCGCATCAGCTGAAAAACTGGAAGAACAAATTCTTAGTGAATTGAATACCCCAGATGAGAATGCGTTTAGTGACGTGTTATCTGATGTTTGGGGTGATGAAACATCCTTACAAAAGGGTGACGAAAATAACGACTTTTTAGGGGAAGAATTGCCTGCTGGCGTTTTTGATGAATCAGAAATTGCTCGCCTCTTTCCCAATGCTTAATTACTAGGGATTGGTAGTTGGTGCTATGTGCCAAAGAGAGGGAATAGGGAATGAAAATGAGTCCTGAGTAATGAGTCCTGAGTTACGAGTTAGAAACTTCACTCAGTACTCAAAACTCAGCACTCAGCACTACTCATTCCCCATCCTCCCAATACCTGCCTTTAAATAACAAGGGGAGAAATAGAAAATGACCATCGCTCAAGAACCAACAGCTTTAAACTTTGAGTGTGAAACTGGTAACTACCACACATTTTGCCCGATTAGTTGTGTGGCTTGGTTATATCAAAAAATCGAAGATAGCTTCTTTTTGGTAATTGGCACTAAAACTTGTGGGTACTTCCTGCAAAATGCGATGGGGGTAATGATTTTTGCCGAACCCCGCTATGCGATGGCAGAGTTAGAAGAAGGAGACATTTCCGCACAGTTGAACGATTATGAGGAGTTAAAGCGATTGTGCTTACAAATTAAGCGCGATCGCAATCCTAGTGTAATTGTCTGGATTGGCACTTGCACCACAGAAATTATCAAAATGGACTTGGAAGGTTTAGCACCCAAGTTAGAAGGGGAAATTGGTATTCCCATCGTTGTTGCCCGTGCTAACGGTTTAGATTATGCTTTTACTCAAGGGGAAGATACAGTGTTAGCGGCAATGGCTAACCGTTGTCCTGATAAACTGCCGGTAACAGAAGCAGAGAAAAGCGATCGCAATGCCATTCAAAAGCTACTAAACTTTGGTAAGAAGAAAGAAGACGTAGCCCAAGAAGAATCAGAGTATGTAGATCATCCACCCTTGGTGCTTTTCGGTTCTCTTCCTGATCCCGTCGTCACCCAACTCACCTTAGAACTGAAAAAACAAGGTATTAAAGTTTCCGGCTGGCTACCTGCCAAGCGCTTCACAGAACTGCCAGTAATTGAAGAAGGGTATTATGTCGCAGGTGTCAATCCCTTCCTCAGCCGCACAGCGACAACCTTAATGCGTCGCCGCAAATGCAAACTCATCGGCGCACCCTTCCCCATCGGCCCTGATGGCACTCGCGCTTGGATTGAAAAGATTTGTTCTGTGTTCGGTATCACTCCCCAAGGCTTAGATGAGCGTGAAGCGCAAATTTGGGCAGGTTTGGAAGAATACGTGCAATTAATTCGCGGTAAATCTGTATTCTTCATGGGTGACAACTTGCTAGAAGTCTCCTTGGCACGGTTCTTGGTGCGTTGCGGGATGACTGTGCAGGAAGTCGGTATTCCCTACATGGACAAGCGCTATCAAGCTGCTGAATTAGCAATGCTAGAAAAAGCTTGTCTAGAAATGGGTGTACCCATACCCAAGATTGTGGAAAAGCCAGATAACTATAATCAAGTGCAACGTATTTATGATTTGAAGCCAGATTTAGTCATCACTGGTATGGCTCACGCTAACCCCTTAGAAGCACGGGGAATTAATACCAAGTGGTCTGTAGAGTTCACCTTTGCTCAAATTCACGGCTTCACCAATGCGCGAGACATTTTAGAATTGGTGACACGTCCATTGCGCCGTAATAATAATTTGAAAGATTTGGGTTGGGATAAGTTGGTGAAGGAAGAAGCGAAGATTTAGATTTTTTGATTGAGTAAAAATCATGATTAGGGCGAACTTTTGGGTTCGCCTTTTTTTGTGTGATGTTAACTAGATAATCGATCGCACGAATCAAAGAAAGTTATAGTTATAATTATGCTCAAAGATATTATAGAAGTGATTGCTCAAGATAACCATCAACTCTATTTAAAGTTTGAAGATGGACAAGCAGGTATTGTTGATGTTAAACAGTTAATTGAATTTACGGGAATTTTTGCACCTTTAGAAGATTTAGAATATTTTAGAACTGTTAAACTTAATGATGAATGGGGGACAATTCACTGGGATAGTGGCGCAGATTTAGATCCAGATGTTCTTTATGCTGTCGTCACTAAGCAACCTATTCCTACATATCGTAACTATGAAAAAAGTTGCAGTTGAAACTCTAGATAATATATTAGGAGAAAGAGAGCGATCGCTCCAAGTATGATATCAGTCAAATAGAGTCACAATAGTTTGTATATTTCAATTTGAGTAACCTAGAAGTGAATAAAAACTATGATTAGTGGGATTAAACAAAAAGCAATTGTGGGAAAAGATGGCAAAATTGAACTGTTGGCAACTGAAATACCAGAAGGAACAGTTGTCGAAGTCATTGTACTAGTGGAAACCTCAAATGAAGATGAGACTAATTATCTTCTAAAATCAGCCGCTAACAAAGAACGTCTGTTCAAAGCTGTAGAAAATGTCAAAGCAGGAAATTTAATTTATGTTGATTTAGATGAATATGAAAAAAGTTGCATTTGAACCAGAAGCTATTATTTTAATCCCTAATAGGGATTTTATTAAGTTGCAACTGAGCGACCATGTGGACTAGCCCCATGTTTTGCTCGTTTCAATCCCTAATAGGGATTTTATTAAGTTGCAACGAGTATATTGAATCTTTTCTTCTACATTATTTTCGTTTCAATCCCTAATAGGGATTTTATTAAGTTGCAACCAAATACCCTCACGGGGACAAGTATACTAATCGTTTCAATCCCTAATAGGGATTTTATTAAGTTGCAACCTGGTAATGCCAAATGTGAGGCGCGATAGTTCCTTGTTTCAATCCCTAATAGGGATTTTATTAAGTTGCAACAGCCCAGTATGGAAGGTATTGGTGTATTTGATTTTCAAGGTGCGGTTGTGTGAATCTGGAGCTAAGATAGCTTTTTAGACAATGGGGTGTCAAGAGCAAGATGGTGAAAAAAGCTGAAAACGTGTGCTGGGTGGAAATTTGAGAGATTGCGTCAACCTCGATTTGAGGATAAATGGTTAAAAGTTAGATAGGATAAGCGATTCAGGCGCTATATTTGGCTTTTGTGAAAAACATCTAGTGGTTGACGCAAATTTGTGAATGGTTTGGTGTTGTGGCGATCGCATACCACTCTCATACTAGGATCTAAAATCATGATGCTGCATAAACACTACGGGGAGTTTGCCGAACTTTTGAGCTAGATGAGTAAATTTGAATTTCTTCTGGAGTGAGTTTGGCAAATCTTCAAAGTTAGTGGCTACGAAGCCAAAGCGTTGATAGAACTGTGCTAAACGTTCGCCGAGACATTCGAGATAAAGTGGTTGTGTTGCGGTGTGGATGAGATGTTGTATCAAAAAAGTAGCTAAACCTCTACCTCTCCAAGCTGGTTTAACGACTAAACTACCAAGTTCTTGTGCTTGATAAAAGTTACGTAGTTGTCCACAAGCTACTATTTTATTTTGGCATTCAATTATCCAGAATTGTTGCCAATGTAATTGGGTGGGGTCTAGTATGGCAGAAAATACTAAGTAGCGAATTGACCAGAGATCATTAGAAGATGCTGGACGAATTGTATATTCAGATGGTAATGAGAAATTATTTGCTTTCATAAGGCACACTTGATGAGTTGCTGAAATTAATTCTCTAGCTAGATTTGTTTGCTAAATCTGCTGTTTTGATGATTTTATGGAAGCATAGATAAATATTCCTAAACAATACTTCCGATAGAGTTATCAGTCAGCAATAACTAGATTTTAGATAGATAAAATCACTAGTAATATTTTTCTAAAATAGCCTCGAACATAAAGAAAGGATTTTATAGCTATGTCTGAAGAAAAGAAACAAAAACCAAACACTCAAGATAAGACTGCTACTGCATCTGGTGGTTATCAAACTCCTTTAGACGAAGAAATTCGCAAAACTGGTACTGCTGCTGAGTCTGATGCTAGACAGACAGCTAAACCAGAATCAGCAGGGGAAGATAATGTAGCTGGTAGTCCTAATCAAGGGACTGAATCTCGGTAAGTTTAATGTCCTAATTTCTAGTGATAAATTCCTCTGTGTCTCTGTGGTAAAAATGTTTAACCACAAAGGCACAGAGACACAGAGATAGGATTTTTATCTATTGCGATTTAACCACTCATCTAGGCGAGACATTTCTACGGCACGGTTTAAGATTAATCCGTTTACTTGATTCCAACCAGAATGTAGGGCTAAGATGTAATATTTGCCGTCAATTTTACTAATAATTGCCCCACCAGAAGCACCACCAGTTGTATCGCAGTTGTGGTAGAGTAGGTTATCTTTTTGACGCAGAATACTACACCCGACATGAACTCCGGCTGTGTTACTCTTGCCAGCTGAGAAAGCTTCATAACCTTGTTGCTGGGGGTTGGGAAAATCGCCGGAATAGCCGACTAAAACAAGTCGGCGTGTATCACCAACTAGGCTAGAAGCGGGTAAGGATTTCCAACCTAAATAACCATATTTTTTGCCAATGGGTTTGTCTAATTTGACGATCGCCCAATCATCCACAAAGTCCTGTAAGCTCTCTTTATTGGGAAAGTCTGTACCGTAATAAACTTTGGTGGCGTAGGCTATGTCATTTTTATCCCGAATTACCCCGTTAACTAAGTTTGGCAGAAAAGCGATCGCCTTACTCACTTTTCCTGTGGCTGGATTGACGACGCAGTGAGCATTGGTTAAAACTATATCTTCGCTGATTAAGGTTCCTGTGCAACTATAGTTGCCACCATCATCACCTACACCTTCTATTTTACCGACTGCTGACCAAGGATATTTTCTACTGGTCATGGGGATACGGTTATCAGAGCCAATAATTGCTCTATCTTCACTGGGTTTGTCTGATGTGGTTAGTTTAGCAGGTAAAAAAGGTTGGCGATCGCTCTCTAGAGAGAATTCTGCCGGATTTTTGACTGTAGTCAAGCTTGGTAAGTCTTTTTGTGGTTGGGTTTGAGCCGATACTGATGTCAAAATACCCACACTCATGATTGTTACCCAGGAAAAAATAAGTCTTTGGTATTTCCACACATTTTCCATCACTCATTACTCCTTTAAAACACAGCCAGAGTTGTTAATTTTGAATTGATTTGTCACCTGTCACCTGTCACCTGTCACCTATCCCCTGTTCCCTCATATCACCTCCATTCCCCCAACAAGGTAAAACCAGACCAAGAATAAGGATTACGCCATTGTTCTTGTTGCCATAATTTGAGTTGTGCTGCTCTCAAGGCGGCGGCTGGAGATAACTTACGTTGGAACATTTCGCTGTAGAATTGACGCATTAATAAAGATGTCGCCTCATCGTCAACGCTCCATAAAGACACTACCACTCTTTCTGCACCTGCATACATCAGCCCTCTTGTCAAGCCTACTAAGCCTTCTCCTTTGACTTCTTCACCTAATCCAGTTTCACAGGCACTTAAAACTACTAATTCCGCCGGAAAGTTGAGGTTAAAGATTTCCCCCAGTCTTAAAAATCCGCGTTGGGGTTTACCTTGCTTGTCAAATAAGGATAGGACAATGCCTGATAATTCAGGATCATTGCTGTCTACAAAACCGTGGGTGGCAAAATGCAAAATCCGGTATTGACTGAGTTGTTTGCTAGTCACCCAGTCGTAGTTAGCATCAAAATCAAAAGCCGGCAATTTATCTGACGATGGCACTAATTTGAGAATTTCTTCGGCTTCGATGCGAGTACCTTTAAGTCTGGTGATTTGATTGCGATTAATATTATCTAACGACCTTTTGAGGACAGACTCTTGTAATTGTAAATTAGGGTTAGATGCAACGGTGATGGTTTTCCCGGCGACACGCTCATCTGTGGCACTGAAGACAGGATCAGCTAGAATAGCTAGAGTTTTTGGTGGTGTGGCGCGTTTTTGGGTTTGCTGACGCAGAATGGCGATAGTCGAGGCGGAGGGTAAACTAATAATTTCGTGGTTGACTACCAATGGTTGATAATTTGCGGGATCTGCGGCTGGTTGGGGTAAAGTTAAGGCAGCAAAGGGAATGTATTGCAAAGTGCCATCACCGACAATGACTAAGCGTTTTTGTGCCAATTTATCAGCGACAGGTGCAAGGATTAATTGGCTAAGAGAGTTAGCAACTTGAGCTGTTTGTGCTGGGGATACTCCCTGCATCCCTGGATTTTTTAAGTAATTGTTGTATAAATCCTTGGCAACTTTCTCGATTTGTTCTCGTTGGGGAAGTTCATAAGCATCGAGAGAATTGCTGGTGACAGCCCAAAGATAACTACGTTCTTCACCCAAGGAATACTCTAGCAGTAAAGTATCTGGATCTAATTGTTGCTGAATTTCTTTGAGGGTGAGAGATTGAGGATATTTCAGCGCTGCATATTCAGGGTTTTGATTGCGGATTTTGTTCTTGAGTTGTTCTTGCTGCTGGAGAAGATTATTGATTTGTTCTTTTAAAGCAGCTACTTGCGGGCGAGTATTACTCTTATCGGCTAACTCTGACAGTTTCTTTTCTCTCGCGTCAAGTTGCCATTGCAAACGGCGTTCTTGTGAGAGTAATTGAGGATCAACCCCTTTGTAAATATCGACTTGCGCCTGGGTTAAGAGTTCAATTAAACCCCTGGCGCGGGAACGTTCACTAATGTGCAGTGCAGTAGCGGCGTATCCTTGGGAGGGATTTTGTTTGTGCAACTGCATCAAGAGATCGATATAAAACTGATAATATTTCTGGACAGTGGCAAAGTAGGAAGTGCGTAGTTCTGGGCTGGTGACTTTACTACGTGTATCTTCCACGATTTTAATGGTTGCTTCTATGTAGTTACGCGCATCGTTAAAGTTTTGGCGATCGCGTTCTGTAATGGCAAGATTGTAGAGTGTATCGGCTTCTCCAGTTTTATCACCCAAGATGCGCCGCAATTCTAACTCTTGATTATAGCTGGCGATCGCTTTTTGGGGTTGCTTTAATGAATTGTAGGTTTTGCCGATGTTATTTAAAGCAGAAGCTTGGGCGTTAATATTGCCTAATTTTTCTAGTGCAGATGCACCTTGGAGAGAAACCTCAAGGGCTTTTTGATAATCACCCGATGCTTGATATGCTCTACCTAGAAACACAAGTGCCGTAGCTTCTGTAAAACTGCCTTTTTGTTTACGGGATAATGCGACTAACTGATTAGCTGTATTCAGTGCTTGGGGATAATCTTTTAGTGACTCTTGCGTCCTAAATATGCCCGTGAGTGTGGCAAATTCACTCAATAAATTTCCTTGTTCCCGCCACAATTTTAAGGCGGCGTTGTAGTGATATAATGCCTTTGAGTAATCTTTGCTCATGCGGTAGACAGTACCGATACTATCTAAGACTTGTGCTTCCTTACCGCGATCGCCTGTATTTTTAAATATACTCAATGCCTGTTGATAAGTCTCAATACTTAACCGATAATCACCTAAAAAACTGTAAACCAAGGCAATATCTTTGAGTATATCCCCTTCTCTAGGAAGGTCTTTAATTTGACGGCTAATATCTAGAGCTTGATTGTAATAGTTCAGCGCTTGCTGATAATCAGCCAAGGATGAATAAATACCCGCAATGTTACCCAGCGTGAAAGCTTCCCCACCACGATTCTTAGTGGTACGTTGCAGTTTCAAAGCTTGATTTAAAGCATCAAGTGCTTGCTGTTTTTCTCCCAGTTGATCATAAGTAATACTAACTTGATTGAGAACATCAGCTTCTAAATCGCGGTTGCCGACTTTTTGCAAAAGTGCGATCGCTTGCTTAAAGGCATCTACCGCTTTTTGTGGTTCACCTGATGAAGTATAAGCACCAGCTAGTACCATGAAAGTTGAGGCTTGTTGTGTCAGATTAAAGACTAAAGCTGTGCCAGAAAGAGTTCCTTGGACTTGACGTTGTAATGCTAAAGATTGATTTAAAGAGTTAAAAGCTTTTTCTGAATCACCAATGGAAAAGTAAAGGATACCCAGGGAATCCAGTATTTTTGCTTGTCCTAATAAATCTTTTCTTTGCTGTTGAATTTGTAATGCTTGATTGAGAGCATCTAAAGCTTTTGCTGATTCACCGACTTGAGTGTAAATTAAGCCGATGGTTTGGAGAATATCAGCTTGTCCATCCTGATTATTTTGATTTCGTTGAATTGCTAGGGCTTGATTAAAAACATCAAGAGATTGCTTAGTATCACCCAACTTAAAGTAAACTCCACCCAGACTAACGAGAGTTTGTGCTGCCAAATCCGGCTTTTTCTCGTCCCGAAATAATGCTAGCGCTTGATTATAGTATGTGACAGCTTTTGTCCTCTCACCCAAATTAGCTAGAGAACCTGCAATAGAATACAGCATAATCGCTTCGCCCACACGATCTTTGAGTTCACGTCTAATGGTGAGTCCCTGATTAAAATAATCTAAAGCCTTTTGGTTGCCACCTTGAATTAAATAGAGTGTACCAATGCTCAAAAGTGTGGTAGCCTCAAAATTGCGATCGCCTGTTTCTCTCCAGATTTTCAGGGCTTGCTCATATTTAGCGATCGCTTGTTGTCTCGACTCTGCTGTTCCTTGCTCTAATAGTTTACTCGCTTCCTGTAACAGTCTTTGTCCCTCGGCATTTTGTGACGTTGTTCTCGACTGTTGTGCTAACTGCAAATGTATCATGCCTGATTGGGCAGCAACAGACTCAGCCAAAATCACCACACTCAGCAAAATAGTCAAGCTGTAGCGGCTAAAAGTAGGCACAAAACGCCACAACAGCCTGTTAGAATCTACACACCTGTTCATTTTTAATCTCATCATTAATAGGGAATCTCAAACTTAGCGAACGTTCATGCTAAATCATTATTCAATTGTCATCAGAAATATTACGGAAAATTTTATTTTTTTTCACCGACTAGGGACGAAAGCGCGTAGCGGGACGTAGTAAGGTTTTAAACCAATAGTCAGACGCTCGCAGACTCGCTACCGCTACGCTATCACCCAGCGATGTACGGAGTCGGTCGAAGTGTGGGACTCCAATTCATGCTGTTAGCGGTAGCGGGGCGTTTAGCCCATTCTGACTCTTGATTTCTGAATTCTGTTCGATAAATTATCCACATCAAAATACCAGCTTTTTTACACAATAAAAAGCTGGTGATTCAACAATATATATGTATTCAATCATCCCTTGAAAGGGAACACTAACCTTAAATCTAGTTAAGGAAATTGTTGGTGATGAAAGTAGTACCCTTTATATTGATAGTGATAAGTGGGTTACTCACTCCAGAACTGATGCTGAACGCGATACTCCTTTCGAGTGGCTGCGCCAACGCTCAAGTAGCATCTGATGGTACTACTAACACTATTGTCAATCAAAGTGGTAATAATTTTCATATACTTAACGGTATTGAAAAAGGTAATAATTTATTTCATAGTTTCAGTAATTTCTCAGTGCCTACAGGTGGCTCTGCTAGTTTTGATTTAACCAACACATCAAACATCACAACTATATTTAGTCGGGTAACAGGTGGCAATCTTTCTCATATTGATGGGTTAATTCAGACGCTAAATAGCAATAACCCAGTAAGTTTATTTTTAATCAATCCGGCGGGGATTATCTTTGGTCAAAACGCTGCGTTGAATATTAGCGGTTCGTTTGTGGGGACAACAGCAAGTAGTATTAAGTTTAGCGATCGCACAGAGTTTAGTGCCACCAATCCTGGTACTTTACCGTTGTTAACGATGAGTGTACCCATTGGCTTGCAGATCGGTAATCATCCCTCACCAATACAAGTTCAAGGTACAGGGCATACCTTAACCCTTAGCAATAGTCGGACTCCTATCACTCGTACTCCTAGTCTCACGCAACTACAGGTACAGCCTGGAAAAACCCTGGCCTTGCTTGGTGGTACTCTAAATTTAGATGGCGCAAATCTAACTGCTGAACAAGGACGAATTGAATTGGGTAGTTTGGGTGAGGCAGGGTTAGTTAGCCTCGTGCCAACCACGCAAGGTTATACACTGGAGTATAACAATGGACAAACTTTTGGTGACATTCAACTTGCCCAGAAATCTCTACTAAATGTTAGTGGAATAAATGCAGGTTCCGTTCAGGTGCAGGGTAAACACATTCAACTTACTGATAGCTCTCTAGTACTAGCACAAAATTTCGGTAATCTTCCTGGTGGCAACATACATCTTCAGGCATCAGTAGGAATCGACCTGACTGGTACACTCACCGGCATTCGTAGTGAAACTTTAGGCCCTGGCAGAAGTGGGAACATCAGCGTCATTACTCCCCGATTCAGCCTTCAGCAGGGAGCAGCATTAAATAATAATACTTACGGAACAGCTATCAGTGGCAATGTCCAGGTGGATGCCTCAGTGCTGGAGATATCTGGGTTCTCGCCCATCAATTCAACTGGTAGCGTAATTAACACTAGTACCTTCGGTTCTGGAAACGCAGGTAATGTCTTCGTGAATGGCGATAGTTTACTAGTATCCGATGGTGCAGGGCTGTCTTCCATATCTCGTGGTAGCGGTGACAGTGGTCAAGTTGTCATTCGCAACATGGACACTACCGTCAAGGGAAGCAACTCAGCACCTATGGGTACTAGAATTAGCTCAACTGCCTTCAGTCTAGGAAACGCCAAAACCATCACACTGGATACAGCTAGGTTGTATCTGCTAGATGGGGGAGCAATTACGACAAGTTCGTTTGCTGCCGGTCATGGCGGAGATATCAAGATAAATGCCACAGAATCCATCCAAATTATTGGTAGTAATCAAGTAATAAATAATAGCGGCATCAGCAATAGCAGCATCACCTCGTCCGTCGTGAGCCTAAGCCCAACATTACAGAAACGATTTAATGTGTTCTATGGTACACCTATCGGTAATGCAGGTACTGTGAGCATCACGACATCAAACCTGACGGTGAAAGATGGCGGAGCTGTGAGCGTTACTAACGATGGTAGTGGCAATGGTGGTAGTATCAACCTCGCCGCAGATAGTATCGAATTAAAGAATCAAGCTTTCATCCAAGCAAAGACTACATCTGGTAATGGGGGTAACATCAACCTAGCAGTTGGCAAGTTATTGCATCTGCGCGACAACAGCCAAATCACCGCCACCGCAGGCGGTAATGGTAATGGTGGTAACCTTAACATCAATTCACCCATCATTGTGGGACTAGAAAACAGCGACATTGTTGCCAATGCAGTCCAAGGACGTGGAGGTAATATTCAAATCACCACACAAGGAACCATCGGCTTACAATATCGTCCAAAACCGACTGCTGAAAACGATATTACTGCTAGTTCGCAGTTTGGTGTCAGTGGTACAGTACAAATCAATAATATCAGTGTTGACCCTAATTCTGGCTTGATAGAATTGCCAGAAAATTTGACAGACTCATCACAACAAATTGCTACAGGCTGTTCTAATAATAATACTAGTAGTTTTGTCGCTACAGGGCGAGGTGGAATACCACAAAATCCCACACAAGATGTGAGGAGCGATGTCTACGATGGGCTACGCCGCAGCACTTGGTTAGATATCCGCAACATCTCTGCATATAGAAAAACTCATCAACTGACGGCACAAACACTAGGACAATCACAGATTCTCATCTCAGCTACTTCTTGGCATCGCAATGCCCAAGGAAAAATTGAGTTAATTGCCGAAAAATCTCCAACTCAGGTGCAATCATCATTAACCTGTGCTGCTGTTACCAACAGTTAATCATGTTGTTAATCATCTTCTGAATGGGAACTCTAAGTTTAAATCAGCTAAAGGAAATTGTTGGTAATGAGAGTCGTACCCTTTCTATTCATATTAGCAACTGGGTTATTAAATTTAGGGATGATGAGAGAGGCGATCGCTCAAGTAACATCCGATGGTACTACCAACACCACTGTCAACCAAAGTGGTAACAATTTTAATATTATTAATGGTATTGAAAAAGGTAATAATTTATTTCACAGCTTCAGTAATTTTTCTGTACCGACAGGTAGCTCGGCGAGATTTGATTTAAAAAACACACCGAATATTACAACTATATTTAGTCGGGTTACGGGTGGCAATATTTCTCATATTGATGGCTTAATTCAAACTCTCAATAGTAATAATCCCGTCAGTTTGTTTTTAATGAATCCCAACGGGATTGTATTTGGTCAAAATGCTAAGTTAGATATTAGTGGTTCATTTGTGGCAACGACTGCCAATAGGATTAAGTTTGCCGATGGGACAGAATTTAATGCAACTAATCCTGGAGCAACACCTTTATTAACAATGAGTGTGCCAATCGGATTGCAAATGGGGCAAACCCCCGGAAAGATTACTGTCGAAAATACTGGACACCGATTGGGTCCTAGTCGATTTAATCCCCCAGTCCGGAGCAATAATCCCGTTGGATTAAGTGTTTCCTTTGGCAATACCCTAGCATTGATCGGGAGCGAGATCAGTTTAGATGGCGGTGTCTTAACTGCCCCCTCCGGCCACATTGAACTTAGTAGTGTCAATAGCGGTATGGTTAATCTTAATACTCACTTACCGATGTGGAGCTTTGACTATACCAATGTCCAGCAGTTCGGGGATATCCGGTTTTCGCATCAAGCCCTTGCTGATGGTAGTGGGACACCTGCTGGTTCAATTCAGTTCCAAGGGCGAAATATTAGTCTCAATGATGGTTCTGCGGCGCTCTTAAACAGTCAGGGGAATCAAGATTCAGGCGATATTATCGTTAAAGCCAGTGAGTTATTGGAACTAAAGGGAGTTGGCACTTATGGATTTTTTAACACTTATTTACAGACCACTGCGATCGGCACTGGTATGGGAGGCGATTTGGTAGTTTCTGCACCACAGGTATTGTTGCAAGATGGAGCCAGAATTATCTCTTACTATTTTGGTGCTGCAGTCGGGGGAAATGTCTCTGTAGACGTTACCGATTTGATTCGACTACAAGGCAAATCATCTATCGATCCCGGTCTTAACAGTTCGATCACTGCCATAACTGGTAGTTTTGTCCGAGGTAGAGGAGGGGAAGTCCAAATCAAAACCAGACGATTGCAAGTGTTTGAGGGTGCGACGCTGCTCACAGCTAGTATCGGCACTGGAAATGCAGGTAATAGCACGATCAATGCTTCGGAACTGATTGAAGTGACAGGCGAAAGCTACCTTGTTCCTAGTTCATTATTAGCGACCACGTTAAACCGTGGAAATGTTGGTCAATTGACCATCAATGCACCTAAGTTAGTAGTGCAGGATGGTGGTTCTGTCTCAAATACGACATTAGGGCTGGGTGATGCTGGTTCTTTGGTGGTTAATGTGCCTAATATTACAGTACATGGCAGGGGAGCAATCTCTGGAACCCCTAGCCGCATAGGTGCTAGAGCAGAAATACTTTCGCTCGCCTTTCAGAATATATTTAATTTACCGGCTTTTCCCACTGGCAACTCAGGTAACCTGATCATCAACACCTCGGATTTGCAAATTACGGATGGTGCTATTGTGGGAGTTGACCATCAAGGAATTGGCAATGCTGGTAACCTTGATATCAATGCAGATCAGATTTCCCTCGATCGCACTGGTAGTATTATAGCCACGACTAAATCCGGTGAGGGTGGCAGCATTAATCTGCAAAATAATATTTTAATTATGCGTCATGGTAGCAACTTGACTGCAACCGCAGGTGGCACAGGTAACGGCGGCAACATTGCGATCAATTCACCAATTGTTCTCGGCTTAGAGAATAGTGACATTGTTGCCAATGCTTTTCAAGGTCAAGGCGGTAATATTAACATTAATACTCAGGGTATTTTTGGTTTGAAATATCGGATTCAATCGACTCCAGAAAATGATATCACTGCCAGTTCTCAATTTGGGGTAAGCGGTACGGTAAATATCAATAATTTTGGCGTTGACCCCAACTCTGGTTTAGTGCAATTATCAGAGAATGTCATCGATCCATCTAAGCTTATTGCTACAGGTTGTTCTGCAAATAGTGGTAGTAGTTTTGTCGCTACGGGACGGGGTGGTGTACCGCAAAATCCTACTCAACAAGTGACGAGCGATGTCTACGACGGGCTACACCTACGCTCTTGGTCTGATATCCGTGATCTCTCTGCATTCCGCCAAACTCGCACAGCCACAGCACAAATTCCTCACTCTCCAAAAGCTATTATCCAAGCTACTTCTTGGCATCGTAATGGTCAAGGCAAAATCGAGTTAGTTGCTTCTAAGTCTCCGGCTTTTGTACAACAATCATTAACCTGTGCGGGGGTGACTAAAAGTTAATCATGTGATTAATAACACCTCAAATGGCAATACTAACTTAAAACTAGATATAGGTAATTTTTAATGGTATTGAAAAAGGTCATAATTTATTTTTACTCCTAGTGGCATCATTTTTGGGCAAAATGCTCGGTTAGATATTGGTGGTTCATTTGTGGAACTGCCAATAGTAATGACTATGAGGACGAAGACACCACATTTTCAGGGAATTGGCGTTTTAAGGCAAAAAAGGCTGGACAAGGAGCTTGTTCTTGTAAATTTTCTGGTTTACTCCAGGTAAATGGTGCTTTTTGTGCTGCCGACATCCACAATAGCTGTTTTGCTCGTGTCATGGCTACATAAAGTAAACGATATTCCTCAGCCGTTTTCAGGTGCTTGGCTTGTTCCCACGCTGGTGTTACTTCTGGGATTTCAGTTTCGCCGTGGAGGGCTGCGCGAATTTGGGCGCGAGCCACTTCTGATAAGGTAAAGTCACCTAAAAACTGACTTTGAGGAGGAACCCAAAACCGTCCAGGAATTAAGTTTTCATGGAGGAAGGGGAGAAAAACATAATTCCAGTCTAGCCCTTTGGCTTTGTGCATAGTAATAATCGTCAATTGCCCATTGCGGGTGTAGCGAGCTTCTGCGTCGTCTGTTTCCACTGGTTCAAACCTTTCGGAATTGACTATTTCACTCAAAACTGAGAGCATTTCCCCCATTGAGTTATTCCCAGCGATTTGTTGATTTACCCGTTCTGAGAGTTTATCAGCTGTGGCAAGTTCGGCTTGGTCGTAATTTAGTGTTAAAGCTAGGAAGGAAATGATTTGATATAGAGGTAGTTCTAAACGAGCGCGGAGTAAACTACGACACAGATGAGAGGCTTTTTGTACTGGCTCTGCTGGGGGTGGAGCTAGCGGCCCAGGATAGATAAATTCTTCTGGTAGACTAGCTAGGACGTTCAAGTCTTGGGTGGGAATTAATTGCCGCTTGACTAAGACTTCTAAGGCGGCTTTGAGATAATCGGGAGAATGGGGGCGATCGCAAAACTGCAATAATGCTAATATCTCTTGAGGAACATGAGAACGGCGATCGCTTTCTCCTACATCAAACAGGATAATATCATGCTCTTTACATACAGGTGCAAGGGCTTCTGCTAACCAACGTCCCTGGCGATTCTCTCGCACCAGCACAGCCGCATTTTTTGTCATATCTGCACCGAATAACTCAACTACCCTTTGAGCGAGTAGTTCAATTGTGTGATAAATATCACGGGGAGTATGTAGCTCTAATCCTCTTCCGACTTGGGCTGGGTTAACGCTGGTTTGATGGACGGGACGAATTTTTTGCAGACTAAAGGGTGTGGAAACGATTTGATGAGGTGACTTTTGATTTTTCGCGCCATAAAAACCATTCACCCATTCCAGCACAAAATTAGCAGCAGCAATAATTGTCTCAGCACTACGCCCAGCTTGATCCATTGTTGCTAGTCTGCCAGAGCGATCGCACTCTTGGCAAAATTCCCGAAAATAAATCGGATCAGCTGGGGTAAAGGTCGAGTTAATGGCTTGGTTGGGATCACCGACTCGGACTAGGTTGAATAACGGAGTGAGGGAGTGAGGGAGTGAGGGAGTGAGGGATGGAGAGAAGGGATTTTCCCCTTGTTCCTCAACTTTATCACTTGCCAAAATCTCTAACAATTGTGTCTGTAAAGGGCTAGAATCCTGGGCTTCGTCTTCAAAGACTGCGAAAACTTGGTTTTGCTCAATCCTGCGGGCGCTATCGTTTTCTAGGACGCGCAAGGCAGCTAAAATCATGTCATCGTAGTCAATGAAATCACGCGATCGCATTAAGTTTTGATACTGTTCATATAATCCCGCCGCTACAGTTAAAATCTCATAAGCGTCGGTGGTTTGTTCGCTCCATTCTCGGAGTTTGGCTGGGGAAATCCCCGAACTTTTAGCTTCGTGAATGACGGTAGTGGCTAAGTCTGGTAAAACTTCCGTTCGCAATGCTGACTGACGGCGTAATCTCTCTGTTTCTTCACCGTCAAATTGCTGTCCTTCTAATAACTGCAAATAAAGTCGGGGATGGTTAGTAATCCATTGTTCTACAGCTGTGCGAATAAAGCGGTGGCTTTGATTGGGAGTGATTAAGGTGACATTTTCTAACTCTAAACCTGATAACTGCGGATGACGGCTGGCAATATTCAACGCCAGACCATGTAAGGTATAGACAGCAAAACCTATTTGTGGTAAAGATAATTGCTTGAGATAGTCCCGGATTTTTAACTTAATATTCGCAGCCGCAGACCGAGTGAAAGTGACTACCACCAATTGACGACGAGAAGATGGGCGTGATGCTAATGCTAGTTGATATTGCCTAGCGATCGCAATTGCTGCGGCTGCTGCCATACCTGTAGACTTACCTGCACCAGGTACAGCCGACACCGCCAGTGGCCCTGATTGCCAATCAGCCATTTGTCTTTGTCCGGGACGCAGATTTTGGCAAATCGCCGCAATTTTCTCCTGCAAAATCGCCGCCGATGACATTTGTGGAGTCTGGGGACTAGTTAGTGGTACGGTCGCAGTAAAATTAACGTCAGACATATCAGAATTACAGATTTAAATTTTTGATTTTTAATCTATTTGCCAACAACCAGATATGATTTATTTTGGCTACCTGTATTTAAAGTATTTAGCTATAGGTTCTCTATTTTAAATTATGAATAGATGACTAATATCTCCAGAATGAAAAATAATCAAAAGCATTTACATTATTTGGCACTAATTTGCATCATTCCCGTTGGTATTATTTTGCGGTTTTGGCATCTAGACTTAAAACCTTTGTGGATGGATGAGGTAATTACTGCCATCTTTAGTTTAGGGAAAAATTACCAGGATGTACCGTTGGATGTGGCTTTTCCCTTACAAAATGTGCAGGAAATTTTTACTTTCCATTCTGGGGTTAGTTGTCCACAAATTGCTGATAATCTGGCAAAGCAATCTACCCATCCACCGTTATTTTTTTGTGGGATGTACCGTTGGTTGGGGTGGTTAATGCCTTTAGGGGATGATTGGGTGAGGAAATTGCGATCGCTTCCGGCTTTGTTTGGTGTAGGAGCGATCGCTGCTATGTATACCCTCAATCGTATCGCTTTTTCGGCTCAATCAGGCATGATTGCGGCCTGGTTGATGGCAGTATCGCCTTTTGCGGTGTACCTTTCTCAAGAAGCAAGACACTACACATTACCCATGCTACTGATAAATTTATCCTTAGTGGGATTGGTGCAGATTCAACGGGATATTGCTCAAGGACGCTGGAAATTTTGGGTATGGTTCTTGTGGGTAGTTGTCAATACTTTGGGTTTTTATGTCCACTACTTTTGTATTTTAGCTTTCATTGCGGAAGTTGCTACTTTAATTATCCTCATTTACTGGGGCAAATCTCAATTAATCAAAAAACATCAAATTTGGCTAGCCATAATCATATCTACTAGTGCAGTGGTGTTGAGTTTTCTGCCTTGGATAGTCATTACTATCAGTCATGCCCGACGTTCAGAAACTAGCTGGTTGCCTCCCACTAATTTTCTAGCTCCTTTATATCAAACTCTAATTAATTGGGTATTGATGGTTATCACTTTACCTGTAGAAAACCAGCCTTTAATTATTACAGTCATTTGTGGACTTGTGATGGTAATATTTGCCATCTGGGCAGGGAGTAAAATCTTCAGAGGATTAAAGAAATTATGGTTAAATAATACGGCCAGTTTAGCAACATTTACACTTTTGAGTTTTACAGGTTTTGTGTTGTTGGAATTATTAGCGATCGCTTATTTATCAGGTAAGGATATTACAGCTATTCCTCGCTATAGTTTTGTTTACTATCCCGGTTTTTGTGCTTTGCTAGCAGCCAGTCTTAGCACCAGGGAAAAGTCAAGTTTTAAAGGTCAAAAGTTAATATTAATTTTTATCTTAGTTAGTTTATTGAGTAGTATTTTTGTTGTGACTGATTTAGCCTTTCAAAAGCCTTTTCAACCTGAACAAGTCGCTCAAAAAATGAATTTATCACCATCCTTGCCAATCATATTAGTAGTAGCATATGATAATTATCAAGATGTAGCATTAGGACTCAGTTTTGCCCTAGCATTAGACCAAGCTAGAGGTAAAAATTCTCAAGCTGACAGTTTAGCTTTTTTACAGAAAGCTCCTGATATATCTAGTTTTTGGAAAAAGTTTTCCCGACTATCTACATCAGCAACATCACCACTAAATTTATGGATAGTCGCCCCAGGTTTGAGGAGACGCGATTATCTCCAACAGCTAACATTATCTGAGCAAAATATTTGTCAAATAGATCCCAAACAACATTACCGCATAGGCATTCCCTATCAACTTTATCGATGCGGTCAGGGGTAGTCAGGCGTAGCTTGGGTGAAGGTGTGCGTGCTTTTCTATGCACTCTGCTGTACAGCCAGATGGACAGCTGCTACATCAACATTGAGCTGTTGAGCAATCTGTTCTACACTCATTCCCGTTTTTAGTAACAGGGGAACGGTAACTTTCAATATTTCAGCTTCCCGTTCTTCCCTACCCTCAGCTTTCGCTTCTTGATAAACCCTTGTTTGCTCTAAAGTCAGTCCCAACATGGCTTCCACTTCCTCTCTACTTAACGAAGAAAACTTGTAAACGGCAATTGTGGTGATAATATCTATTATCTCGTTTTTCAGCAGTGCAGTAGTTGACTCTAATTGTACCCGTTGAATTAATTGCTTCGCTTGCTCTGCCATCACTGCATCCGATGCGATTGTCAACTGCATTAAATTGATGCCTATTGGCAGAGTATCAGGATTACCTAACTCATCTAAATAAATGCGCTGCACTTGGTCGCTGTTTAAAAATATGCGATGAGTTCTTGTATCGCTTGGTTCATTTGAGCGTGATGGAAAAATTACCACACAGTACCAGTCATCGTAGAAAGACCGATTCCGGTTCAAATACATCATTGATTCGGTAAAAAATCGATGATACAAACCTTCATCGCTCTGGAATTGAACTTCTGCAAAAAAGATAACTCTCTTTGTTGCACCCTCTGGAGGTAAAAAGACCCCATCAATGCGAAAAGAGGTTTCTTTCACCTCAACTGACTCAAATCGATAATTCTGCGCCTGTTCAGGACGGTCATCAACAAGTTCAAAAATTAACGCGGGAAAGCGTTTAAAGATTTGGTAATAAATGGAGTCGCGTTTCACTAAAATATGGAATTAGGATGGTTATTAACTATTGATTGGAGCTTCAAAAAGCTTGACTTTCAAGGCAGTCGCTACAATGCTTGAGTATTAGTTAATTACCACCTACATTCATCGCGGTTAGCATGGCTTTTTGACTGACTTGCTGATACAAAGTATCTAAATATTTCATCACTATATCGCTAGCATTATCTTCTGTCTTAGCCAGAGGAATTGCACCTAATGTATTTAAAACTGTCTCACTAGTTGACGGTGCAATTACAACTAAAGAAGATTCTAACGGTTCATCATATTGCCAGAAAGACGCAAATTTAACCTTGTCTTGATTCTGAGTTATTGAAGATTGAATATCAGATGTTTCTGTGGTACTAACTTCAATTTTAGAATTACGTAATTGCCGCAAATCGCTAATAATTTGTTCTTTATTACGCCCACGTAGTTGAAAGAGTACAAAAGGATCTTCACTAAAGCGATCGCCTAATTGATAGTATACTGCACCAACGTGTTTACAAGGATTAACTTTATCAGGACACGAACATTTACTATGCACGTCAGATAAGGTAAACGGAAATAATGACAACCCATTAGTTGTAAATACTTCCTCAATATTTTGGGGCATTTCTCCTGCTAATAACTTAGCTGCAAAAATTGCCTTTTGGGACATGGTTTCAATTACATATCCCCACTGTTCATCACTAAATGCGTCAAGAGATAGAGAAACTTTATAAGGTTCTACTTCACTTCCTTGGACTCTTGCTAATACTTTTGCACCTTGAAAATCAATACTCAAAACATTGCCTTCACGAGCATATATTCTGGCTCGTTCCAAGCGTTTTTTAAATCGATAAGCATCAAGTAAATCGAGCCACCTTTGTGACCACCATTCTCGGCTTGCTTGTAGAGTGTATGTAGTCATTGGTTATTAGTCAATAGTCAATAGTCAATAGTCAATAGTCAATAGTCATTGGTCAATAGTCATTGGTCAACAGTTAAAATTATTTTCCCCTTGTCCCCTTGTCCCCTTGTCCCCTTGTCCCTCACTCCCTCACTCCCTCACTCATTACTCAGCACTCAGCACTCTCTAGTTAGTTTCATCGTCATCAATAACTGCACTGCGGTCAAGTAATAATAAATTGCGGAGTTGGTCTGTATCTAATTCTGTTAACCATTCTTCACCTGTACCAACAACTTGTTCTGCTAGTTGTTTTTTGCTTTCAATCATATCGTGAATTTTTTCTTCTAAAGTGCCATTGCAGACAAATTTATGTACTTGGACATTGCGAGTTTGACCAATCCGAAATACTCTATCTGTAGCTTGGTTTTCGACTGCGGGATTCCACCATCTATCAAAATGGAATACATGATTAGCCCTGGTTAAATTTAATCCTACACCACCAGCTTTTAATGATAAAATCATAATTGGTGGCCCTTGGGGGTCGTGTTGAAAACGGTCAATCATTTCTTCACGTTGCTTTTTGCTGGTACTACCATATAAAAAGAATATTTCTCGTCCCAGTTGTTTTTCTAAATGGGGTTTGAGTAGTTTGCCCCACTCAGCAAATTGTGTGAAGATTAAAGCGCGATCGCCTTCTTCTATTGCCACTTCTAACATCTCTTCTAGCCGTTGCAATTTACCAGAACTATGTTGTTCTAATGTGGCTACTTTTAAATATTGTGATGGGTGGTTGCAAATTTGCTTAAGTTTAATTAATAAAGCTAAAATCATCCCCCGCCTTTGTAATCCTTCGGCAGATTCAATCTCGGCTAAGGATGCTTCTACTACTTGTTGATACAGGGTAGCTTGTTCTGTCGTTAAACCACAAAAGACGGTCATTTCTTGCTTATCTGGTAAGTCTTGAATAATGGTGCGGTCTGTTTTCAAACGACGTAAGATAAATGGCTGAACTAAAGAACGTAATTGATTTAACGATGCTGTATCACCATACTTTTCAATTGGCATAGCAAATCGTCTTTGGAAAAACTGCTTATTGCCCAAAAATCCAGGGTTGAGAAAATCTAAAATTGACCAAAGTTCTTGTAGTCTATTTTCTACTGGTGTACCTGTTAAAGCAATCCGAAATGTTGTTTCTAATTGTCTAACTGCCTGGGATTGTTTAGCTTCTGAATTTTTCACATTCTGGGCTTCATCTAAAACAATTGTCTGCCAATTAACAGCTTGCAATGATTTAATATCTCGATGAATCAGTGAATAACTAGTAATGACTAAATCATGATTTTTAACTGCTTCCTGAAATGCCTTACCTTTAGGACGTTTATCACCGTGATATTGCAGAAATTTGAGTGTAGGGGCAAATTTTTTAACTTCTCTTTCCCAGTTGCCTAAAACCGAAGTTGGACAAACTAAGAGCGTTGGTTTTTCTAGTGTATCTTGTTCTTTGAGATGTAATAGAAAGGCAATGAACTGAATGGTTTTGCCCAGTCCCATATCGTCGGCAAGACAAGCACCCAAACCCCAACGTTCTAAAAACGCTAGCCAAGCTGCACCACGTTCTTGATAAGGTCGTAACTCTCCTTTAAAGTTTTTCGGTGTGGGTAAAGGTGCGATCGCTTGATTATTTGTCAACGTGCCAATTAATTCTTCCAATGCACCAGAGGCTGCAAAACTCACTACTGGTAATTTTTCAATTACTTGAGTATCTCCACTACTCAAACGTAAAGCATCTTCTAAAGATAAAGACATTTGCTCTTTACGCGAGGCAAAAAAGTTTTGGGCTGTCTTAATATCTTGAGGACGCAACTCTACCCATTCGCCATTAATTTCTACCAATGGACTATTTAAAGCCACCAATCGATCAAATTCCGCCTTAGAAATAGTCTGTCCACCGATTGCTAATTGCCATTGAAAATTGAGCAGACTTTGTAAACCCAACCTGCCTTGTTTTTTGTTTGGTGTTTCGGCAGAAATTTTTAACCCCAAGCGATTTGCCCAACCTTCGCGGTTTGCCAAACTGGGGGGTAAAATCACACCTAAACCGCTATCTTCCAATCGCCAAACTACAGACTTGATAAATTCATAAGCTTGGATAGGAGTGATGTGGCAAAATTGAGGAGATGCAGACTCTAACGTAGGGGCAATGACTGGATACAATCGAGAAGCTAAACCCAAACCCCGCAAGAATGTTTCTTGGGGCTGGTCAATAGAACGATTTTGATAAACTAATTGTGCAACTGGACTATGCCAAATCGTCGCCGCATCAACTAGAAATTCTGGATTATCGGCTGCTTGTAAGTAATATAACAATGTCCAATTGCTTTCTCCAGATTGGGGCGATCGCAATTCCAAACAAGTCCGAAATCGATTTTTACCCGATAATTGATATTCTAGCGGCATCGTCCACGCCTTGAGTGCCGCTTCTAATCTTTCTAATCCAACTGCATCTGCATGAATATTCGCTGCACCAGCCAACCCTTGCAACCACTGTTGCACCGCCGGGGGTAAAGCTGTCATCAGCCGATTTTCTACCAGAGGTTGATTACCCACCATCTGACGCACCTGAGCATCGATGATCCTGTTAAGAAAACCCAATAATAATTCCTGCGGCTGACTCGGAAACTCTACACAAATCTCCCCAGTCCCCATTCCTTGATAACTCCGACAAACAAAAGGCATCTTGGCCGCAAACTTTTCTAACCGAGTTCCATCGACAGCACTATCCAGAAGAACTTGCCATTTCGCATTCACAGAACCATTGGCTTGTCGTTGAATAACTGGTAAAAACTTAGACCGAGAAATTAAATCTAAACTCCAACGGGCAATTTGTGACCAAAAACGTAAATCTCCACCCAAAAAAGCATCCTCTCCATTTGTGGCATTCAAAGGTAGAGAAGTCAGAAATTTAATTGCCGCACTAGGGTGAAGACAAAAACCTGCAACTCGCCAAGGATGTAGATATTGTTGAGAGTCTACTTCAGATACCAATGCTGCAGAATGAACAGGAGAAATTAATAATGTTTCTTCCTTTTTAAGTTTTGTAATTTCCGTCGGGAGAGCAATTATTTGTGATTGAATTGGTAAATTAATTTCCGTAGCAGTTGAAGATTTAGCCGAGGATTTTTTCACCTGTTGTGGTATGAGATTAGCCATGATTTGATGCTCTGAATGCACCCACTCACCCAACTCAGATATATTCATCGCCAAGGGATTGAGGGCTATTTCCCCAAACTCAAAATTTACCCGTGGCGATCGCCAAATTTCTCCCCAGATAAATAAACAACTATCCGGCTCTTTTAATAACCAACTACCGTGTAAAATTGCCATTTGTTAATTACTCAAACTTTGAAAGAGGATCTAGGGGCTAGAGGCTAGAAGAGAAATATTTTCATGTTTGATTGAGGATTTTTCCATAATTAGCTGTTTTGCAAAAGTAATGCGTGCTGATAAAAAAACACTAACCTCTACCCTCTGACCCCTAGTCCCTAGCCTCTCTCTTTAAATTCACTCTTTGAAACTAATATACCTTCAATTACCATACATAGAACTGCTACCTGATTTTTGCAAAACCTAGTAAAACTCCACCTCCACTCTTCCCCATTCCCTATTACCTGTCACCTGTCACCTGTTCCCTTCTTACACCCAAACCTCAAAGCGGATTTACTTTGATATCATGGGAAGCATTCCCAAAGCGGCAAAGCTGGCTGATGGAACAGTGGTGCGCTATGCGTTGAAGTACTTGTTGCTGTTTGTGTTCAACAGAAGCCAGCTACAAGGCATAAATGTTAGGATTGCCACAGTAGAGAGAATAGCGTGCATAGAAGGAAAAAAAGCTGAATGGCAGAAGTTGATAAGTCAATATCCTTCGATGGAAGGGATATTCGACTGAAGGTAGGCCTACTAGCACCCCAAGCGGGTGGGTCAGTTTTGATAGAATCGGGGGATACAGCTGTATTGGTCACAGCTACGCGATCGCAAGCCAGAGAGGGCATTGATTTTCTTCCCCTGACAGTAGATTATGAAGAAAGACTATATGCGGCAGGGAGAATCCCCGGTGGGATCATGCGCCGAGAAGGTCGTCCCCCAGAGAAAGCAATTCTCACCAGCCGTCTTATAGACCGTCCCTTGCGTCCTTTGTTCCCTTCATGGTTGCGGGATGACTTGCAAGTTATCGCTTTAACAATGTCGATGGATGAGCAAGTACCACCCGATGTCCTAGCCGTCACAGGCGCTTCCATTGCTACACTAATTGCCAAAATTCCCTTTAATGGGCCAATGGCAGCAGTGCGGGTAGGTTTAGTGGGTGATGATTTCGTGATTAACCCCACCTATGCAGAAATCGAAGCCGGAGATTTGGACTTGGTGGTAGCCGGTTCACCTCATGGTGTGATCATGGTGGAAGCGGGAGCAAATCAGTTACCAGAACGAGATATTATTGAAGCCATTGATTTTGGCTACGAAGCAGTTAGGGATTTAATCAAAGCACAGCTAGACTTAGTTGCTGAACTCGGTCTGGAAATTGTCCAAGAAGCACCGCCAGAGGTAGACCAAACTCTGGAAAATTATATCCGCGATCGCGCTAGCGATGAAATTAAGAAAATTCTGGCTCAATTTGCATTGACTAAACCCGAACGCGATGCCGCGTTGGATGTCGTTAAAGATAATATTGCCACAGCGATCGCCGAACTCCCAGAAGAAGATCCCATTCGGACGGCAGCCACCGCCAATAGTAAGGCCCTGGGCAACACTTTTAAAGACATTACAAAATACTTCATGCGCCGCCAAATCATCGAAGATAACGTGCGTGTTGATGGTCGTAAACTTGATGAAGTCCGTCCTGTATCTTGTCAAGTTGATGTCTTACCTAAGCGTGTCCACGGTAGCGGCTTATTTAACAGAGGACTAACTCAGGTATTATCCGCCTGTACCCTGGGTACTCCCGGAGATGCCCAAAACCTCAACGATGACCTGCAAACAGATCAATCCAAACGCTACTTACATCATTATAACTTCCCTCCCTTCTCCGTTGGCGAAACTAAGCCCATGCGTGCGCCGGGTAGACGAGAAGTTGGTCATGGTGCATTAGCCGAAAGAGCCATATTACCTGTACTACCACCCAAAGAGGAATTCCCTTACGTGATTCGCGTCGTCTCGGAAGTCCTATCTTCTAATGGTTCTACCTCGATGGGTTCTGTTTGCGGTTCCACCCTGGCTTTGATGGATGCTGGTGTCCCCCTAATCAAACCTGTCAGTGGTGCAGCAATGGGTTTGATTAAGGAAGGTGAAGAAGTCCGTGTTCTGACAGATATTCAAGGTATTGAAGATTTCTTAGGTGACATGGACTTCAAAGTCGCCGGCACAGATACAGGGATTACCGCCTTACAAATGGATATGAAAATATCTGGTTTGTCTTTGGAAGTAATTGCCCAAGCCATCCACCAAGCAAAAGACGCTAGGTTGCATATTCTGGAGAAAATGCTCCAAACTATCGACCAACCACGCACTGAAACCTCACCTTATGCTCCTCGTCTATTGACTATTCGGATTGATCCAGAAATGATTGGTCTAGTCATTGGGCCTGGTGGTAAAACGATTAAGGGCATCACCGAAGAAACTGGTGCAAAAATCGACATTGAAGATGACGGCACAGTCACAATTTCTGCGGTCGATGAAAGTAAGGCCAAAAGAGCGCGTAGTATCATTCAAGGCATGACTCGCAAATTGAATGAAGGTGATGTCTATGCTGGACGTGTCACTCGGATTATCCCCATCGGCGCTTTTGTCGAATTCCTCCCCGGTAAAGAAGGAATGATCCACATCTCCCAATTAGCTGACTATCGTGTTGGCAAAGTCGAGGATGAGGTAGCCGTTGGCGATGAAGTTATTGTCAAAGTGCGCGAAATTGACAATAAAGGACGGATTAATCTCACACGTTTGGGGATACACCCAGATCAAGCAACTGCGGCCAGAGAAGCTGCGGCGGTGAATCGTTAATATCGGTTGAGGATTTTAGATTTTGAATTAGGGATGAATTACAAATCTAAAATCCGCGATGCCTTTAGGCAGGCATCGCCGTAAAATTTTTCATGATGATGAATAAAATCAGTCAAGCGACTGAATTTGCAACTATTGACAGCTGCTATAAAATTCCGCCATTGCATTGACAAACCCTGCAAAAGAACTAAAATCTTGCGAGACAACAGAAACATTGATACCTAATTTTCTGGCATTAGCTGCTGTGTAGGGGCCAAAACAAGCAATCAGGCAATGCTCAAAATCATTGATTGAGTTAAACATCGCCATCAAGCTGGTGACTTCTGCGGTACTACTAAAAGCAATCATGTCTATTATGCCTTGCTGAATTAAATTTAATTCTCCTGCATAAATACTTTTGTCTACACTCTGAGTTATGTATGTAGGTACACGAGTCACCTGCATTCCTAAACTTTGTAAATCTGTAATAAAATTAGGTACTACATTAGGTTCAGGAATACCAATAACTTCTGGTGTTGGTAATAAAATTTTCTTGCCAAAAATCCCTTCCATTAGCGCTAATTCGGCAATAATTCCCCCAGGACTAGATTCATTAGGAATTAAATCAACTCTGCCACACACTGATAATAAATGCTCTATGTCTTTACCTAATGCACATAACTGACAATTTTGCAATTGAGACAGAGAAAGACCTAAATCATGTAAGCGCTCAAAAAATGCTATGATGCCGTTTCTACTAGTAAAAGCAATCCAATCAAATTGATCTATGCACCGCAAAGCCGCATCTAATTCAGAATAGTTAGATAAATAACAGGTTTCGATGGTGGGCATGAAAATTGGTAGTCCACCTTTGTCAATGATTTGTGCAGATAACCTAGAAGCGTAGTTTCTCGGTGCTGTGATTAGAATCCTTTTGGTATATAAAGGTAGTTGGCTAGATGGAGTGAGTAATTTGGTTTTTGGCGACATGATTTAGTGAAGTTATCAAATTACAATACAGTATTAATAAGGACTGAGTGTGTTACCAAATATTCGAGCCGCAATTTTTGACATGGATGGTTTGCTTTTTGACACAGAAAGCATTGCCCGTTGGGCTTGGCAACAAGCTTTAGCCAGTCATGGATATGTGATGAGTGATGATTTCTATAGTGAATTTGTTGGACGGGATTTATCATGGCGCGAAAAAATTCTTAAACAAAAATATGGCAATAACTTTCCTTTTGAAGCAGTAAAAAGACAACGCATTGAAATTGGCGATCGCCGAGAATTACAAGAAGGTTTGTCAATCAAAGCCGGTGTGTTAGACTTACTAGGTCAGCTAAATAATTTAGGCATAGTCATTGCTCTAGCCACTGGGACATCCCGCAGCCGCACTATCCGCCGCCTCAATAATGCCGCGATTCTGCACCACTTTACAACAATTGTCACCAGTGAAGATGTCGCCCAGGGTAAACCCGCACCAGATATATATTTAGAAGTCAGTCGCAGAATCAATGTTGCACCTGTACAGTGTCTAGTTTTTGAAGACTCGTGTGTCGGTGTAGAAGCTGCTTTTAGTGCCGGGATGTATCCGATTATGGTTCCTGATATCGAACAACCATCCCCGGAAATCAGATGTTTAGCTTACCAAGTTTTTGACTCTCTAGTGCAAGTTGGGGAACTGTTGGTACAGAGACTAGAGGCTAGAGGTTAGTTATATGGTGTGTTGTCGCCAAGTACGCACACACAGAATTATGGGCAGCTTACTTTCCCCTATTCTCTATTATTCTTGAACCCTACGACAGTTGATCTCTGTCAGTGAAAAAATTCTTAATAATGTTAGCAATCTTCAGCCACGTTGGGGATGCAATTTTAAATTTTATGGCTGAATGAAAATAGGTACTTGACAGCCATAAGATTTTCATGGTTTATAATAATCATAAATTACGGTATATGTACCAAAATACCGGTGATTATAGGGTGAATAAGAAAATGAATAGTCCGCAGCATTCGATGCAGCAAGGAACTAGCTGGACAAAGAAAATATATACTTGCGTTGTCGATGCTTGGCAAGTTGTGCTGTTTTCATATCAAAAAGTAATGCAAATCAGTTTTAATAAAAAATATATCTGTTTAGGCATATTGAGTGCTGTTTTAAGTATAGCGATCGCTGCTTGCTCTGGTGGTAATTTAGCTAGCAATCAAGATATTAAGCTGCGGTTAGTATCTTTTTCTGTGACTAAAGCTGCTCATGATCAGATCATCCCTAAATTTGTGGCAAAGTGGCAGCAAGAACATCATCAAAACGTCACTTTTGAACAGAGTTATGGTGGTTCCGGCGCTCAGACTGCTGATGTCATTTCCGGCAAACAGGAAGCGGATATAGTACATTTAGCGCTGCCTTTAGATGTCATCAAAATACAACAAGCGGGTTTAATTAAGAAAGATTGGGAAATTAGATATCCGAGAAATGGTATTGTTAGCAGATCAGTTGCTGCGATCGTTACTCGTGCAGGTAATCCCAAAGGCATTAAAAATTGGGATGATTTAACAAAAGAGGGGATAAAAATCATCGCCGCTAATCCTAAAACATCTGGTATTGCTATTTGGGAATTCTTAGCATTTTGGGGTTCAATAACCCAAACAGGGGGAGATGAAGCCACAGCTTTAGATTACGTAACTAAAGTTTATAAAAATATCCCTGTATTAACAAAAGATGCTCGTGAGGCTAGTGATTTATTTTTTCAACAAAATCAGGGAGATGTTTTAATTAACTACGAAAACGAGGTAGTTTTGGCGAAAAAAAATGGAGCGAAACTTCCTTATGTTGTGCCACAGGTTAATATCTCCATTGATAATCCTGTAGTGGTAATTGATAAAAATGTTGATAAACATCAGACAAGAAAAGTTGCCGAAGCGTTTGTTGATTTTCTCTATTCAGCAGAAGCGCAAAGAGAGTTTGCTAAATTTCAATATCGTCCTGTGAACCCTATAGTCACACAAGAAGTAATATCACAGTCTCCCCCTATTCAAACTTTATTTACAGCTCAAGACTTAGGTGGTTGGGATTACATTCAGAAAAAGTTTTTGGCAACTGGAGCAATTTTTGACAAAGTTCAAGCTAATAGTAAGAGCTAAAATTTATCTAAATTTTGTCCTCATCTATACATCAACTCAATTAGTAGATTTATGAACTTGATTGATAGGCTCAAAAGTAGCCTCATAGTGACATCGCTAATACTGACTAGTTATAGTCTCACAGCTTGTAGTAGTAAAGAGCAACAGCAACAGGTCAGTGTTGATGGTGCGGCTGTTGGTTTTCCTATTTCTCTTGCTGTTGCTGAAGAATATCAAAAAGTGCAATCAAAAGCTGTGGTTAGTGTTGCATCTAGCGGCACTGGCGGAGGTATTAGTAAGTTTTGTGCTGGGGAAATTGATATTGTTGGCGCTTCTCGAACTATTAGAGATGAAGAAATTAAGAAATGTAAAAGTAAAGGCATTGAATTTGTCGAGTTACCCATAGCGTTGGATGGGATTGCTGTTATCACTAATCGGGAAAATAATTTTATTAAATGTTTAACCATTAAGGAATTTAACAAGCTATGGAATGCTAAAGCAGATGGTAAAGTCTTAACTTGGGATCAGGTAAATTCTAAGTTTCCGAAAGAGAAGATTAAACTATATGCGCCTGCTTCTGATACAGGAACATTTGATTATTTTAGTCAAGCTGTGACAGGTAAAGCTAAAAATAGCCGTACTGACTATAACCCCAGTCACAATCAAAATACTTTAGTCCAAGGGGTAGCAGGTGATAAATATTCTTTGGGTTATGTAGGTATTTCCTATTATCTGCAAAACCAAGATAAACTAAATTTGGTAGCTGTAGAAAGTCCTCAAGGCAAGTGTGAAAAACCTGTACCATTGGATAATGTAGTAAAAAATATCTACACACCATTATCTCGCCCCTTGTTTATTTATGTCAGTAAGAAATCATTAGACAGTAAGCCATCAGTTACAGAGTTTGTGAATTTTTATCTAGAAAACTCTTGGAAATGGGTTGATAGTGTTGGTTATGTTGCCCTACCTGATGAAGCTTACGTCAAAGTCAAGCAAAAATTTGCCAAAGGTGAGACTGGAACTAAATTTAAAAAAGCAAAACCTGGTCAACCAATAACCAATTTTATCTGAAAAAATTATGCAATTCACAAATAATCAAGACGATTTTGCGGCAACTGCTCATGTTTCACTTGATAAAAAATTACTAGACGATTTTCAAGAAAAGTTTTTTGCGACAATTTTATTTGCGTGTGGTTTAGTATCGGTACTAACTACCTTTGGAATTGTTGTAATTATCTTTCAAGTTGCCTTTGAATTTTTCCAGGAAGTATCACTGGCTGACTTCTTCCTAGATACTAAATGGACACCTTTATTTGCTGAGAGACATTTTGGGATTTGGCCGCTAATTAGTGGTACTTTTTTAACAACAGCGATCGCTATGTTTGTTTCTGTACCTTTAGGCTTATCTTCAGCTATCTATTTAAGCGAATATGCTCAACCCAAAGTAGCAGCCATATTGCGTCCAGCCGTTGAACTTTTGGCAGGTATACCCACAGTTGTTTATGGTTACTTTGCACTCTTGTTTGTCACACCATTACTCAGAAATTTCATTCCTTTAGAAATATTCAATGCTTTGAGTGCTGGGTTAATGATGGGAGTAATGATAACTCCTACAGTTGGTTCGATTAGTTTAGATGCGATTAAAGCAGTACCTCGTTCTCTAAGAGAAGGTGCTTACGCTTTAGGAATAACTAAGCTGGAAACTATTTTTAGAGTAGTTCTTCCCGCCGCGCTGTCAGGAATTACAGCCTCAATTATTTTAGGTGTTTCTCGCGCAGTTGGTGAGACGATGACTGTACTTATCGCTGCTGGTTCACAGCCAAAATTGACTGTCAATCTCACAGAATCAGTAGAAACTATGACGGCTTATATGGCCCAAATTTCTGGGGGTGATAGTCCTCGCGGAAGTTTGAATTTCAAAACTTTATATGCTGTAGGCGCTGTGCTATTTCTGCTGACTCTAATTTTAAATATTGTGAGTTACTGGATTTCTCATCGTTTTAAAGAAAAGTACGATTAATAAGTATTAGCAAACATGACTACAAGTTATCAAAGGGATGATTCTCTAGATTCTGCCTCAGAATTTAATGAGAGTGTGGAAAAAAGGGAGTCTTTAGGTAAGGTATTTGAAATACTGTTTTTACTAGGTTTACTAGTAGGCTTGTTCATTTTAGCGCTGTTAATTTTTGATATTGGTAGGGATGGATTACTGCGCTTTTTAACTCCAGGGTTTTTGACAGAAACCCCTTCTCGATTTCCAGAAGAAGGAGGTATTCGTCCGGCGATTTTTGGCAGCGTGCTGCTGGGAATTATCGTTATTTTAGTTGCCGTACCTATAGGTGTGGGAGCAGCTTTATATCTAGAAGAATATGCTCCTAAAGCTTGGTGGACAGCTATTATTGAGATTAATATTAGTAATCTTGCTGGTGTACCATCAATTGTTTATGGGTTGCTGGGTTTAGGAGTTTTTAACTATCTGCTTGGCTTCGGCCCGACGTTAATTTCTGGTGCATTGACTTTATCTTTATTGTCATTGCCAGTGATCATTGTCACGTCTAGAGAAGCTATTCGTTCAGTTCCAGATTCTTTGAGAAATGCTTCTTATGGCTTGGGTGTAACTAAATGGCAAACTATTAGTCATCATGTCATACCTTATGCTATTCCTGGTATTCTGACAGGCGTAATTATTTCTGTATCTAGAGCAATTGGAGATGCGGCTTGTTTGATTGTAGTAGGTGCTGTTAGTTTTCTGACTTTCGATCCTGGTTTATCCCAAAGATTCATGGCACTACCCATTCAAATTTATAGTTATATTACTCGTCCAGAACCGGGTTTTGCCAATTCAGCCGCAGCCACAATTATTGCTTTAATACTCTTAATTATGTTGCTTAATGGCATAGCAATTTATGTGCGACAACGCTTTTCTATCACTAGGTAAAAGACCAAGCAAAATGATTTTTTAAGTATTGTAGGAGCTAAGAAAATGACTGGGGATTACAGTAGAAACAGTTTGGGAAATACTACTCTCAACCACGAAGATAGTTCAGTATTTGATGTGGAAGGTGTTAAGGTTTATTATGCTGGCTTTCTGGCATTGATTGATGTTTACCTAAAAATTCCAGACAAACAAATAATTGCTTTTATTGGCCCTTCAGGATGTGGTAAAAGTACACTCTTACGCTGCTTTAACCGGATGAATGATTTAATTCCCGGTGCGAAAGTAGAAGGAAGATTAAATTACCGCGATCGCAATATTTACGACACGAGAATTAATTCAGTAAAATTGCGCCGACAAATAGGTATGGTATTTCAAAGACCAAATCCTTTTCCTAAGTCGATATACGAAAATATTGCTTTTGGCCCTCGTTCTAACGGTTACAAAGGGAATATTGATGAACTAGTAGAAGATTCTCTCAGACGTGCAGCAATTTGGGATGAAGTCAAAGATAAACTCAAAGCTAAAGGTACAGCATTATCTGGTGGACAACAACAAAGGCTTTGTATTGCTCGTGCGATCGCTATGAAGCCTGATGTATTATTAATGGATGAACCATGCTCTGCCCTTGATCCAATTTCCACACGTCAAGTAGAGGAACTTTGCTTAGAACTCAAAGAGCAATACACCATTATTATGGTAACTCATAATATGCAACAAGCCTCTAGGGTGGCAGATTGGACGGCCTTTTTTAACACAGAAATTGATAATGGTGGTAAACGTCGGGGTAAATTAGTTGAGTTTAGTCCTACCGAACAGATGTTCAATGCTCCTCGTACCAGAGAAGCACAAGAATATATTAGCGGACGGTTTGGTTAAGGTTCAATCTATTTAATTACTGTGCCAAATTTGATAAAATTTCTGATAATTCAAATTTGCTGCACAGTACCACATGAGTTTGTAAAAATCCCTGTGTAGTTCTAGCTCTTTAGCTTCTACCCTATCAGAAAAGTAATCTTTTAGAGATACAATTACCTGCGGTAACTGTTCATTAGTCAAGGTTTCTTTTAAATTATCTGCTGTGCGTTTACGTAAAGATGCACTTTGAGTAGATTTCAGTAGATGCAGTAAAGTGTTGAAAGCTATGGTATTACCTAAATCGATTTGTGCTAATTTATAAGCTCTACGTCTTTGGGTATCTTCATCTGGAGAGGAGGAAATACCACGGATTAAAGTTGTAATTTTTTCATCTAGAGAACGCAAACGAGAATTTTCTTTGTGTTGTCTTTTTCCCTGGTATTGAATTGTAATTTTCTCACTGCGTAAGGTGGCTAAATTTTCTTCTGCTTGTCGGCGTTGAGATATATCTGTGGCTGATTCAGAGATTTTTATGAGTGTGGCCATAGCGATCGCATTTTTTGGCTCAATTTTGCCTAAACTATAAGCAGCCTTGCGTTTAGTTGATTCGTTTTTAGTCGTCTCAATAATTTCTCTGAGTGCAGTAATTGCTATGAGATTTTTGGTATCGACTCTGCACAGACTATAGGCTACTTGCCAACGGATAGTTTCATGACGAGCTATTTTCACAAGATTTTCTAAAGTAGCGATCGCAATTTTATTACCAGGATCAAAAACCCTCCCTAAACTATAAGCTGCATTCCAACTTTCAAACTCATTTTGATTAGATGTGATAAATTGTTCTAAAGCAGCGATCGCTTGATGGCGATCGGTTTTTAGTAATGCTATGCGTGCACCTTCTATAATTGGTGATGGATATCTCCACCATTTTTTTTGTTGCACATGAAAGTAGCCAAAACGCCACTTAATTAATTGTTGAACGATTGTATGCGCTTGTTGGCAATCTGTAAACTCAGCAATTCCCTGAGCTGCTAAAAAGTAAGCTTGATATTCATAAAATCCCCCGCAGCCATCTCGAAATTGCACTAACTCTTGCATAAATGCTGCTTTTTCTACTTGTGGTACATCATGTCTACCCAGCCACAATAAAATAACTTCCCGCCATTGTGGCTCAACAATACGGTAGATATTCTGCCTGTTATCAGCTAATTGATGATTTAAGAAAAACCGCCAATCATTAACAGCTCGTGCTGCAAAATATTCCTGAAAAGTTGGATGATAGAAAGCATAAACCTTCTCACCTGACACTTCTGAGACACCAACCTGATTTAACCAACCGAGTTGCAGTGCTAATTGAAATAATCCATCATCAGCAGCCCCTAAAACTTGACAGACAAAACTATATCTTAACCGAAATTTGGTTTTTTCTTGAGCGATCGCCAACAACGCTAATTCTCCCAGTGCTTGATTTAACTCTTGTCTCTGGGACGAAGTTGTCGAAAAACAGTCTTGTTTCCACTCATAAATTGCGTCCACAAACTGCTCATATAACATAGCTTTATTCTGAGGTAAAATTCCTTGACTCATGCCCCAAATTCGACATAGCAACGCCAATCGTAAAGGATTTTTTACCACATCTCTAATACGTCGCCTTTCTGGTTGGTTTAACTCACATTGGAGTTTTTCAGCTAAATTTGGGTTGTGCTGAAACCATCGACTAATAAATTGTCCTACTCTGTCTGGTGTCTGTTCTTCACCATAAGTAAAATGTAAATTACAATAGGTATCAAAATTTTCTAAAGCATTTTTACCCGCATCCCAGACATTTAATCGACAGGTCAGAATAATAGTAGCATCCGCCACCCAACCTTTTAAAAAACCAGCAATTTTAGCTAAAGCGCTAGTGGATTCCATAGCCATTTCATCAACGGCATCCAACAATAAATAAACTCGTCCTTGGTTGAACTGCTCACAAAATTCTTCCTCAATTTCTGATGCAACTCTTAGCTTCCGAGTAGCAGTAGGTAGCCAATCTTCAATGAGATATTTATCTAAAGTTCTACCTTGTAAATCAGCTAAAGAAACCCAGACAGGTAAATCTGAAGTATTTTCTAAAACCCATGTAGCAATCTTTTGTAGTAAAGTAGTTTTCCCTGCTCCTGGTTCCCCAATAATGGCAATACGCTGACTCTGCTTTTTTCCTAACACCTGTTGAATAAATTCATCGTGATCAAATGTTTGATTAACCTCTGAATCTTCTGGTTCATATAACCTTGAACCTTCTTGAGGAGTTACATCACCACGATGACTTAAACGCTGTTTTCGTTGCACCAAACCTAAGGGTACATAAATCTGCGTAAAGTCAAAAGTCACCCCATCTGCACTAGTCAAGGGATTTGTTGTCAAGCGATGATTGAGATTAGCACGACAAACTTCCTGCCAGTGAGAAATATGAGAAGATGAGGAGATAGAATTGTCCACCTGCTCATTTTCTTGCGCCACCATGACTTCCCGCGATTTTTCGGGACGGCGAATTTCCCATTCCCGATCAAATTTTTGCAAATTGGCTGCTGTATCTTGGCGCTTGTACCAGAGATTTAAAGTAAAGTGCCAAATTTCCGAACCACTGCGAGATGGACGATTATCTTCTAAAATTCCTACGAAATCTGCAAACCGCTTTAAGGCTTCTTTGATTTGTTCAGCAGTTAATTCAGTTGTGGTGAAACCTGTCAAAGCCTGTAAAAATCTTACTTTTGTTCGCACAATTAGCCGATGTTCATCTTGCCAACGAGTTTGAATCTCTGATCGCAAACCCTCTAAAGCAGCCTCATCACCATCTATCTCATCATTAGCATAATCTAACAGCACCTGTAATAAATGCCGCGATCGCTTTTTTGCTTCAGGGCCATAACTCGCTCTTGCCATCGCCTTAGTTGTACAAATCAACAAAGTTCGGGGATTCCCCTAAGTTTAGCAACTTCCCCCACCTGCCTCAGCTAGATTTTACAAGTCTTTCCCTGATCAAACACTCCATTGGCTTAGGGGAACTTCCTCAGAATATTCTCAATTTATGAATAAAACAACTCCATCACACCTGATAACTAAAAACTGCCAGCTCAATTAATCCATATGTTAAAACTCACTTACACAGAAAATAGCTTTAGCCTCCAATGTCTCGATACATCCCTAGAAAAGTGGGTAAATACAAGAGTCACCTTGGCTTTGCGAGCAGGCACAAACATATATATTGAATCAAGTACAGTTTCTTTCCTCATTTCCACTCACTCTGCTCACATAGTTGATTTAGAGACACTAGCCAAAGATCATCTTGTTCAACTTTCCCCCAGTGATGCTGACTTTATGGAAGTCGTTCTCCAAGGAACATGGCTAACATCTCAGGCTAATAGTGATACAGGGATTTTCGTGACTGTATTGAATAAATCCACAGAATCATTGCTTCAGCAAATATCTCAAAGCCAGCAATTCTGTCATGCTTAAGCTTGCTGTTCGCGGGACTCTGGTATGACTTCCGAACCCAGTCTGTGAAACTGTCCTAGTTCGTCGTACCGCCTTTCCCCGAACAGTATTTAAGTAATGAGTGCTGACTAATGACTAATGACTATTGACTAATGACTAATGACTATTGACCACCCTCATTTATGGTTTATTGATTGAGTGCGTAAGTCCTAAATTTTTTGCTGTTTGCGGGACTTTGGTATGACTTCCGTTCCAACTTGTTAAGTTGTCTAAACTTAGTCGTACTGTTCTTTCCCCAAACAGCATCCCAAAATATTCAAAATTCAAAATTATGATGACTACTAACTATAACAGTCGTGTTGAACAGGTAGCACGAGAAGATTTAGTCATGTTTATTAACGCCTGTCTCGCTTGCAGTGGACAAAAAGAATTTTATGATGATGCCTATGGTCAGCGAGTATCAATTGATTTTTTACATGATTATATTCTCGGCAATTATCGCTTACTTTATGCCCGAACATTAGCCGCAGGTATCAACCACTTCAACCAAGCACAAATCATTCTCAAATTACTAGCAACCGGAAAACATACATCCCCACAACATCGTCAAGAAGAAGGCGCACTCATTGCTTATGCACTTAACGCCTTACCACCACAACGGGCTTGGGGAGTTTTACAACAACTACGCCAAAAAAGAATTAATAATAGACGTAGTAGAGCGATCGCTCGTGATTATCTCAGTATGCGGCGCGATCTTAGCTTTGATAGTGTCAAGTATCGCAGCAAAGTGAGAGCGATCGCCACCCATGCCCACCTCAAACTTCATGGTGAATTAGGTACTTTCCTGTTTCGCAACTGGAAACAAAGCAGTTACTCAACAGAATTATTTGAAAAATTTCGCCAAGCTCACTATAGTGCTAAAGCCATCTATGAGTTACCCTTCACTATTGCCGAAGGCTTTGCCATTAAACACAAAGTACCCCGCCATATATTTTTATCCCAGATTCAACAGCAAATGACCCTGGGGGAAAAGCTGCGTTTACAAGGTACAGCAGAACGTACAGCAAAGGTTGACATTAACGTAGATTTTGGTCGCCTTCCCTTAACCAAGCTAGCGCTGTATATACTTTCCTTACCTGGGGAAACAAGACGACAACAAAAAGATATCTTACACCAAGCCTTAGAGCGATCGGCACAATTAGCATTAAAAAAAGCCCCCCTAAAACTAGGAAAAGTTGCAGCCGTTCTTGATTGCAGCTACTCCAGTTCTGGTTCTCATGAAAAGCGCCGTCGTTCTCTAGGTATAGCTTTAGCTGCTCATTATCTTTTAAAATCCGCCTCCAAAGAATACCGTGCTTTCTGGACAGTTTCAGTAGATGAACCACTACAACTTTACGCCCGTGGACAAACTGACTTAGCCACACCTTTACTAACAGCCCTAGCATCAGGAGCAGAACTAGTAGTAATTATCTCTGATGCTTGTGAAAATGATCCACCCAACGGTGCAGCCGAAGTCCTTCGATTATACCGCCACAAATTAGATCCCCAATGTCGTACTTCCATCATTCACTGCAACCCTGTATTTAATTCCGAAGACTTTTCTTTACGCACTCTCAGCCCAGTCATCCCCACTGTAGGACTAAGAGATGCTGAAGATTTACCAACCATGCTTAACTTTGCCCGGTTTGCCGAAGGTTCTGCACCCTTGTCGGAATTAGAAAGCTATTTAGCAGAACGAGTGCAGCAAATGCTAACAGCTACTTTCCCATCCTGTGATTTAAGCCTTGGTAATTGGCTATGAAAAAAACAAACAGCCTACTAACAGACATATCCCTCCAAGGATTGCAAATAGCCCCTTCGCAAATCCAAGGTTCAGTTCGCATTGTCCCATTACTGCGGCAACAAGTACGTGGCGACTTACGTTTACTACGTCGTGCCTACGATGAAGACATCGCCATCGTATCCCTAGAAGGAAAAATCACTGAACCGGGGATGAAGTACCTTTCTTATATACCCCACGGTTTAGTCATGTCTTGGAGTGATGACGGTAGCCCAGTAGCTAGTTTTGGCGGACAAATACTCAAGCCTGATGGGAAAAATCTTCATTCCCCTTATGCTAGTGTCCGTTTAATACATCGCATGGCAAAACGAGAATCCAGCAATCAACTCAGATTCTTACCACTACACTTGGCAATGGAAGGTTTTCTGTCACTATTTTTTTCCGGCCCCGACATTGCCTGGAGTGAGTATTCTCAATATGCCTTATCTTACGGACTAGGCTGCCGTTACGAAACATCTTTTAGTGGACGCTACATCGCAGGATTAGCAGATGCCTTACGAGTGTTTGAAATTCACGAAAATCAAGTTGGGGTATTAGTATTCGTTGCCGAAACCTTAGCTTCTGCCTTTGTTGTTCCCACCCCAGAAGACTATCTAGCTCTACACAACAGCCTTTTAGAAGACTTCTATGGTGAACTCATTTACCAATACAGCTTACTTCACGATACACCTTTGCCAATGGATGTATCTATAGATGAATCCCAAATTCATAGTCTGGCAGATTTAAGCAGTGCGATCGCCAAAATGCGAACAGATTGGGCATCATTCCAAGGCTTCATGGCAGAAGGACTACTACAGAGCCAACTCCAATCCCAAAGGGTTTACACAGCAGGGCCATTTCAACTGCAACGCTTCATCACTAACCTCAATCCCAAACAAGAGAATCATCTAGGAGAGGCGATCGTTCGAGACAACGGCGAATTAGAATATCTCAAAACCTATCGTTTATCAGCCGCCCAAACGCGCCGAGTCTACTTACTCAGCCAACTAGCCACATATAACTGGAACCTTGATGCCACAGCCAAAGCTTTTGGACAAACTCGTGATGAACTTGTATCTCGGCTAGAAACTTCAGGTTTTGGATATCTGTTGAATCAACAAGTACGTGACGCAGCACGGAAAAAAGCTAAAAAGTCCTAAGCTTGTTCTGAAGGCATCGCATCAAAGATACTTTAAAACTGACTAAGTATTTCCTGAAAAGCTTCTATCTGAAGGGAAAGAAGAAATCAAGAACCCTGCAAAGAGTTGACAGGAGGTGGGAGGTTAGATATATTGGATAAGTGCCTGAAAGAGGGACGCGAAAAAGCGGCGCTCCGGAGGCGACCGAACCTTGAAAATATTATAGTTTGAAAGCAAGTATACAACAAATACCCTGCGTCAAGAAAATAAAAAACACCAAGCTGAGGTGAGAATCAGCAAAGAAGAGCAACAAACGCTTCAAAACGGAGAGTTTGATCCTGGCTCAGGATGAACGCTGGCGGTATGCTTAACACATGCAAGTCGAACGGAATCTTAGGATTTAGTGGCGGACGGGTGAGTAACGCGTGAGAATCTGCATTCAGGTCTGGGACAACCACTGGAAACGGTGGCTAATACCGGATGTGCCGAAAGGTGAAAGGCTTGCTGCCTGAAAATGAGCTCGCGTCTGATTAGCTAGTTGGTGTGGTAAGAGCGCACCAAGGCGACGATCAGTAGCTGGTCTGAGAGGATGACCAGCCACACTGGGACTGAGACACGGCCCAGACTCCTACGGGAGGCAGCAGTGGGGAATTTTCCGCAATGGGCGAAAGCCTGACGGAGCAATACCGCGTGAGGGAGGAAGGCTCTTGGGTCGTAAACCTCTTTTCTCAAGGAATAAGAAAGTGAAGGTACTTGAGGAATAAGCATCGGCTAACTCCGTGCCAGCAGCCGCGGTAATACGGAGGATGCAAGCGTTATCCGGAATGATTGGGCGTAAAGGGTCCGCAGGTGGCATTGTGTGTCTGCTGTTAAAGAGTCTAGCTTAACTAGATAAAAGCAGTGGAAACTACAAAGCTAGAGTGCGTTCGGGGCAGAAGGAATTCCTGGTGTAGCGGTGAAATGCGTAGAGATCAGGAAGAACACCTAGTGGCGAAAGCGTTCTGCTAGGCCTGCACTGACACTGAGGGACGAAAGCTAGGGGAGCGAATGGGATTAGATACCCCAGTAGTCCTAGCCGTAAACGATGGATACTAGGCGTGGCTTGTATCGACCCGAGCCGTGCCGGAGCTAAGCGTTAAGTATCCCGCCTGGGGAGTACGCACGCAAGTGTGAAACTCAAAGGAATTGACGGGGGCCCGCACAAGCGGTGGAGTATGTGGTTTAATTCGATGCAACGCGAAGAACCTTACCAAGACTTGACATGTCGTGAATTTTTCTGAAAGGAGAAAGTGCCTTCGGGAGCACGAACACAGGTGGTGCATGGCTGTCGTCAGCTCGTGTCGTGAGATGTTGGGTTAAGTCCCGCAACGAGCGCAACCCTCGTTTTTAGTTGCCAGCATTAAGTTGGGCACTCTAGAGAGACTGCCGGTGACAAACCGGAGGAAGGTGGGGATGACGTCAAGTCAGCATGCCCCTTACGTCTTGGGCTACACACGTACTACAATGCTACGGACAAAGGGCAGCTACACAGCGATGTGATGCAAATCCAAGAAACCGTAGCTCAGTTCAGATCGCAGGCTGCAACTCGCCTGCGTGAAGGAGGAATCGCTAGTAATTGCAGGTCAGCATACTGCAGTGAATTCGTTCCCGGGGCCTTGTACACACCGCCCGTCACACCATGGAAGCTGGCAACGCCCGAAGTCATTACCCCAACTTTTCGGAGAGGGGGATGCCTAAGGCAGTGCTGGTGACTGGGGTGAAGTCGTAACAAGGTAGCCGTACCGGAAGGTGTGGCTGGATCACCTCCTTTAAGGGAGACCTACCCAACTTGAGAAGCCAAAGCCAAAAGCAAGTAAGCATCAAGATGGTCTACTCAAGGTCGTGCGCAGAGAGAAAAAGTTGTGTAGAGAAAAGCTTTCAAACTATGATTGGGTTTGGGTTGAATTGGGGCTATTAGCTCAGGTGGTTAGAGCGCACCCCTGATAAGGGTGAGATTCCTGGTTCGAGTCCAGGATGGCCCACCTGAATCAATGCAAAATTAAAAATTCAAAATTCAAAATTAAGAAATTGTTTTTGAATTTTGCATTTGGAATTTTGAATTGTGTTGGGGGGTTTAGCTCAGTTGGTAGAGCGCCTGCTTTGCAAGCAGGATGTCAGCGGTTCGAGTCCGCTAACCTCCACCTGGAAAAAAGAGCAAAAAGAAAAGAGGGAAAAATTCAGCAACTAGGAAACACAATAGTGTTGTTAGACTGCTGGGTGAAGACCTAGCCAGAACCTTGAAAACTGCATAAAAACGCGAAAAGCAGGCAGAAACAGACATTGACACGACATTAGTTAGTGTGAATGAAAGTGGAAGCAAAAAAGACCAAAGAAGTTGTGGTCAAGCGAATAAGGGCTAATGGTGGATACCTAGGCACACAGAGGCGAAGAAGGACGTGGTTACCGACGAAATACTCCGGGGAGTTGGAAGCAAACTATGAGCCGGAGATGTCCGAATGGGGGAACCCTAAATACTACCTGTTGAATATATAGACAGGAAAGAGCCAACCTGGCGAACTGAAACATCTTAGTAGCCAGAGGAAGAGAAATCAACAGAGATTCCCAAAGTAGTGGTGAGCGAAATGGGAAAAGCCTAAACCAAAGGGTAAACCTTTTGGGGTAGTGGGACAGCGATATCGAATCTAGAGGTTAGACGAAGCAGCGAAATACTGCACCAGAGAAAGTGAAAGTCTTGTAGTCGAAAATCAAAGGATAGTAGCTGCATCCCGAGTAGCATGGGGCACGAGGAATCCCATGTGAATCAGCGAGGACCATCTCGTAAGGCTAAATACTACTGTGTGACCGATAGTGAACCAGTACCGCGAG